>CAZDUX010000013.1:91815-97056 GCA_964508715.1 uncultured Anaerolineaceae bacterium
AGGAGCTTTCCGAACCGCTCCTCGACGCCGACCGTGCCAAAGCCGAGCCCGAGTTCGCCGTCCACCTGCGCGATGCCGAGCAGGCTGCACTCGAGGCTGAAGCCGCCGCCGAGATTGAGGAAGCGCGGGAACTCGCCGAAGCCCTGCTCGGGACACCGGAACCCGGCCCCACCGGTGAACCGGCTCCCTTCGAACCAGCCCGGCAGACCGAGTCTGGAGTGATCACGCCCGATGAGGTGCTTGCCCTCGACCGGGACCAGGGTATTCCAGCCCCCGCGGAGATGATCGCGGAGGAGATGGGACCCCCGGCGGCCGAGCCTTCACTTCAAGCCATCGATCTCGTAATAGAGCCGCGAAACGCCGAGGCTGAAGCCAATGCCGAACTCCTCGTCCGGCAGTTTGAGGAACTCGCCGCCACGCCCATCGAAGAGCCCACACCGCCAGCTCTCCAGGAATCACCCGCTGTTCCCCCGCTCGGAGCCCCGGAGGTGCAGGCCACCGGCGAGGATCTCGCGCTCGCCGAAACCCTCGAAGAAGCCCTGCTCGACGTTGCCCCCCAGCCAATCATCCCGCCACCCCGCCGCGGCGCCGATGCCTACCTCGACGAGGGAAATGTCTACTTCAACGTCGGTCAGTATTCCCTTGCGATCGACCGCTACACCCGCGCCATCGAACTCGACCCCCAGCTCGTCGCCGGCTACTACAACCGCGCCAATGCACGCACGCGTGCCGCCGAATTCGACGAGGCCCTCGCCGACTACGACCGCGCCCTTGAACTCCACCCGCGCGATGCCGACGCACTCAACAATCGCGGAATGCTCCACCTCTACCGCGGCAACTACGCCAACGCCCTCCACGACTTCGATGCCGCCCTCGCTGAAGATCCGGAAGACACGACGGTCATGGTCAACCGGGGGCTCGCACAACTCCACTCCGGGAGTCCCGAACGTGCGCTGGCCGACTTCCGCCAGGCAACTGCCCACGACCCGTCCGATGCTGCCGCCCGGTACGGCGCCGCCCAGGCCTCTGCCACGCTCGGAAACCGCAGCGACGCCCTCCATGCAATCGAGGCGGCGCTTACCCTCGATCCTTCCTACGCTCGCGAAGCTGCCGGCGACCCACGCCTTGCACTTCTCCAGGGTGACGAGGCCTTTCTGCGCCTCCTCCGCGAAGCGGGCTCGCGCCAGTAGCGCGTCTCAACCTTGCATTCTCAGCGGTGTACCAGTCTGCGACAGTCGGACCCACCCCATCCTCAGGCGCTTGCTCCTCCGCGCTCCCTGACTTCTGCGACCGCCTCGAGTGAGGCGCGCAGCACCTCGCACTCTCGTTCTCGCATGAAGGCGCGATGGTCGCCACGTAGTGGCTCTACAACGCTATGCTCCTCGCTGATCAGGTCGTCGATGCGGATGAGCGCAGCCGTCCGCTGTGCCCCCAGCGACTTTGCCACGGCGAACGTCGCGGCCGTTTCCATGTCTACCCCCTGGTAGCCATGCCGGCTCCAGTCCGCTATCACCTCACGTGATTCTGCCAGCAGCGCGGGCGTGCTGAAGATGCCATGCCGCCCGAAATCGATACCCCGCGCCTCGAGCCGCCCACAAAGGGCATCATCCAGGTCCGCCGTCGAGTCCGCTAGGATCCCCTTGGGCAGATACCAGTCGCTCACGCCGTCCTGTCGTTCGGCATGCCGTGGCACCAGCACGTCGCCCAGCTTCATTCCCGGTTGCAGCGCTCCGAACCAGCCAACCTGCACCACCGTTGGAACCCCCGCGGCGCACCAGGTGTGGGCCTGCATCGCCGCCATTGGTCCGCCGAAGGCCGCCGATAGCGCCACGTTCAGGCCCTTGTAGCGGCCCAGGAAACCCGGGAAACGCGCGTTGTACTTCGCCTCTTCCAGGTACGATGCGAACCGTTCCGCCCCGTGGTGCACCGCGAAGATCCCAACGATCACGAGCACGTCCGGAACAGGCTCGCCCCTGAGCCCTGCAACCCGCTGGTGATCCTCTGCTGTCAGCTCCCGGTACATGCCCTAATCCATACAGACATCGATTCCCTCACTGAACCCCGCGTTGAACGCGTCTATGCGCTCCCCCGCCGTCCCGTGTGCTCTCGGGTCGTTCCATGCTGTTCCCAGTTCGTCGCCGGCATGGAACAGCGCAACAACCGCCGAGTCCAGGTCCCTCTCGTCCACCATATTCCGGTCCTGGGCGTCCCGCATGTAGACCCCCGCAAAGCAGTCGGCCTGCAACTCAATCTCGATTGAGTACACCTCGTCGTTTTGCAGGATCCCCCCGAGATTCGCCTGCACCAGGTGTCCCCATTCGTGGGCGATGATGAATACCGGCGCATATTGCCCGTGCGATGCGAACTCCCGTCCGAGGAAGAGGGCGTCATAGTAGATCGAGTGGTCGCGCCCACAGTAGAAGGCATTATCCGGTTCAGTTGGGCCACAGGCTGTTTCGATCTCACGGTCATAGGCAACGAAGTCCCCGGGTGGTTCGTAGCGCCGCCCGCCACCCTCAAACGCCTGCTGCCAGAACTCGTCGATATCCGCCTTCGCGCTTTCTGCCAGCTTCGTCACGGCCTTCGGGCAGCTCCCGCCTCGGGCCGCCTCCTTCAGGCACTGCTCCATCGCGGTGAGTGCCGTCGGACGTGTCGCCGTCGCCACACGTGTCCGCGCTTCGCTGCTTGCACCGCTCCCGACATCGGAATCACTGCTGCAGCCCACGAGTGACGCCTGCACAAACAGGGCAGCAAGTGCAAGCAGGAACGGCAAACCCCGGCCGATTGATGGGCGCAAGACAAGAACCTCCCGGTGGTGCGGGAGGAAGCCTATCACGGCCCGAGCACACGCTCTGTGGCTCGCCCTACTTCTTGCCGCCGTCCGATCCGGCCTTCGGCTTGTGGTCGGCTTTCTGCTTGGTCGTCTTGGCCACGTTCTTGGGGCTCTTGTCTCCCATGTCGGCTCTCCCTCTATCGAAGGTATTTGTTCAAGCCGCATCCTATCTGGATACGCAGCCGCTTCCAACCCCCGCAAGAGCGAGCATATGGACAAACCGGCACGAGCAAGCGGGAGAGGCGGGGGCGCGGCATTGCAGGCTACCGCGCCCCCGGATGAGGAGCCGCCGCCATGAAATCCAGCGGCGGCGGCCGGCTGAGACGCCTATCTGGTATATCGGCATTTCCCCCCCGGGACATGAGGGTTTCCCCTGCCCTCCCCTCGACCTATGCCCGGCGGCCCCCGCCCGCCACTTCTGTGATCAGCTCCGCACAACCGCTGCACCCCGGCTACCCGGTGTGAACCGTGGCACAGATGTCACTCCGCGGGCGCCGCTACGGTGGTCCTGCGCTTCGAACTACGAAGCAGAGGAGACCTGCACCGATGGACCCGATCCTGAGCCCGAACCATTACGAACCCCTCGAGATCGCCCCCGAAACCTTCCTCATCCGGGAACTCACCGGCGAAGGGATTGCCCCGGTCAACGTCTACATCAACTCCCTCGTCATTCGTGGTGAGGAACCCGTCATCGTCGATACCGGCACATTCGTTAACCGCGAACGCTGGCTCAACGACGTCTTCTCGCTCGTCGACCCGAAGGACGTCAGGTATGTCTTCATCTCTCACGACGACCACGACCACGTGGGCAACCTCCGCCAGGTCATGGAACTCTGCCCGAACGCCACCCTCATCGGTAACTGGTTCATGGTCGAACGCCTCGCTGGAGACATCGCGCTCCCCCTCAACCGGATGCGCTGGGTCAATAACGGAGAGAGCTTCCAGGCCGGCGACCGCACGCTTACTGCCATTCGCCCTCCGGTCTACGATTCCCCCACCACACGCGGCCTGTACGATTCGAAAACCGGCGTGTACTGGGCATCTGATGCCTTCGGTATGCCCGTCATTGGCCCTACCGACGACGCTGGCGACCTCGACCCCGAATTCTGGCGCGATGGGCTCTTCACCTTTGCCTCGTACATCTCGCCGTGGCACGAACTTGCCGACCCGGCGAAGTTTGCGGCCGAGGTTGGCAAGATCGAGCGGCTCAACCCTTCGGTCATCGCCACCGGGCATGGGCCCGTCTCCCGCGGTTCAGCGATCTCCCGCTCGTTCGAATTCATCAAAGATCTGCCCGTCATGGAGCCGAAGCCCTTCCCGCCCCAGGCTGGACTCGAGGAGATCGTCGCCGCGATGATGGCGCCCGAGCCCCACTCGGACGAGAAGGCCGCCTGATCCCGCGCCTTCCCTAACCGTTTCCCCCACTGGCCGCTGACGCTTCCCGCTCGGCGGCCAGTGCACGTTCGGCGAACGGCCTCAACATCTGCATCGGGCTCAACGGCGCCCCTAACGATGCGCAGACCCCGCGAAGCAACCCGACGACGCGTCCCAACAGCACGAGGTCGCCCGGGATCGCTTCGACCGGGTTCCGCGCAAGCGCCCCCCTTTGCGCACCGATCGTCACCCGTTCTTCTCCCGGTGGGCGAGCCTCGAAGAAAAGGCGCATCAGGCGGACCACCTCGCCCGGGTCGTCACTTCTCGTCTTCACACCCAGCTCGCCGAATGCCGCCTGGATCGCCTCGGGGTCACGGTTGCCAGATGCAACTACCAGCCGTGCGAAACCGATGCGCATCTGCTCCGGAAGCTCCTTCGTCAGTCCGAAATCGAGGAGTGCTGCCCGGCCACCCTCCAGCGCAAGGATGTTCCCCGGATGAGGATCCGCCTGGAACAACCCGTCGACCATGATCTGCTGCCCGAATGCCGCCGTGATGCTCTGCGCGAGCTTCACCGGATCCGTTCCCGACCCCGCGAGCCGGTCGTGCTCCAGGATCCGGCTCCCGTCGATATACTCCGTGACGAGCACCTTCTCCCGTACCAACTCGTTGACCACCTTTGGCACGACGATGTCATTGAGCTCCTCGAGGTTGGCTCCCACGCGGCGCGTCATCTCCGCCTCGCGCACGAAGTTCAGTTCGAGCGGCACCTGTTGCCCAATTTCGGTGACGACCGCCCGGAAGTCGAAGTTCGGTTCCCGGCGCGCTACCAGCCCCACGATCGTCCGCAGATTCCGCAGGTCGAGTCGCACGAGCGCACCCACCTCCGGGTACTGCACCTTCACCACCACTGGCCGCCCATCGTGCAACGTCGCGCGGTGCACCTGCGCCAGTGAAGCCGCCCCGAGCGGAGTGTCATCGAACCACGTAAAGACCTGGGTCAACGGCTGCCCGAGCTGCTCCTCGACGATCGCC
>CAZDUX010000014.1:0-95782 GCA_964508715.1 uncultured Anaerolineaceae bacterium
TGCGCCGTCATGGCCCTCGAACGCGTCCCCTCCGACATCCGCAAGGACGGCGGCGTCGCCCGCATGAGCGACCCCGAGATGATCCGCGGCATCATCGACGCCGTCACCATCCCCGTCATGGCCAAGGCCCGCATCGGCCACTTCGTCGAAGCCGACGTCCTCCAGGCACTTGGTATCGACTACATCGACGAGTCCGAGGTCCTCACCCCGGCCGATGAATCCCACCACATCGATAAACACCTCTTCAAGGTGCCGTTCGTCTGCGGCTGCCGGAACCTTGGCGAAGCCCTCCGCCGCATCGGCGAAGGCGCCGCAATGATCCGCACCAAGGGTGAAGCCGGTACCGGCGACATCATCGAGGCCGTGCGCCACATGCGCACCGTCCAGGACGAAATCCGCCGCCTCCAGACCCTCTCCGATGACGAGATCTACACCGCCGCCAAGGAGCTCCAGGCCCCCCTCGAACTCGTCAAACAGGTCAAGCGCGAAGGCCGCCTCCCCGTGGTCAACTTCGCCGCCGGCGGCGTCGCCACTCCCGCCGATGCCGCCCTGATGATGCGCCTCGGCGCCGATGGCGTGTTCGTCGGCTCCGGCATCTTCAAGAGCGAAAACCCGCCCCTCGTCGCGAAGGCGATCGTCGAGGCCACCACCCATTACATGGATGCCGATGTCATCGCACGCGTCAGCACCGGCCTTGGCAAAGCCATGCCCGGCATCGCCGTTGGCACCCTCCCCGAGAAGGAACTCCTCGCGACCCGCGGCTGGTAACCCCGCCTCCTCCATCCACCTGGCGATGAAGCCCCGGCAATGCCCGGGGCTTTCTCGTCCCCGCTCATAGCGAATGCAAGGCGGCGCGTACCTCGCACCTACGCCCACGCTGTTTCCATCCAGCCAGGAGTTATCTATAATGTCTAGCGTCTTAGTCAAGAATTGTACCGGTCACCCCCCTGCTGCCCGAACGCCCGCAAACGCGAGCCCCGGCGGCCGAGAGCGCACCGGCCACATCTCGCAGGAGCTTACCCGTGAACCCCTCTGCTACCAGCACCGTTCAGAAGCCCGACCGTACCCACGATGTCGTCATCGTCGGTGGCGGTAACGCCGGGATCAGCGTTGCCGCCCGCCTCCATCGCGCCGACCCCAAGATCGATATCGCCGTCATCGAGCCATCCACAAAACACTACTACCAGCCACTCTGGACGCTCGTCGGCGGCGGCGTCTTCCCCCGCAAGGTCACCGAGCACGAAGAATCCAGCGTCATCCCCCACGGCGTCACCTGGATCCGCGAGCGCGTCAGCGAATTCTGCCCCGATTCCGACGGCCTCCTCACCGAGACCGGTCTCCGCATCGGTTACCGCTACCTCGTAGTCGCTCCCGGCATCCAGCTCAACTGGAACGCCATCCCCGGCCTCGAAGAAGCCCTCGCCAACGACCCCGCCGTCGCCAGCAACTACAGCTACGCCACCGTCGAAAAGACATGGCAGGCGATCTCGTCATTCAAAAGTGGGACGGCCATCTTCACCCAGCCGGGAACCCCCATCAAGTGCGGCGGCGCGCCCCAGAAAATCGCCTACCTCGCCGACGACGCCTTCCGCAAGAACAGCGTGCGCGAAAAGACCAACCTCGTCTTCGCCACCGCCAACGCCGGCCTCTTCGCCGTCGAACGCTATACCCGGACCCTTCGCAAAGTCGCCGCCCGCAAGGAGATCGACCTCCGCTTCCGCCATAACCTGGTCGAAATCCTGCCCGAATCCCGCGATGCAATCTTCGAAAACCTCGATAGCGGCGAACGCGTCACCATCCATTACGACATGATCCACGTCACCCCTCCGCAATCCGCACCCGATTTCGTCCGCCGCAGCCCGCTCGCCGACACCGACGGCTGGGTCGATGTCGACCGGGCGACCCTCCAGCACGTCCGCTACCCCAACATCTTCAGCCTCGGCGATGCAAGCTCCCTGCCCACGAGCAAGACAGGCGCTGCCATCCGCAAGCAGGCCCCCGTACTCGTCAAGAACCTCCTCGCCCACCGCAACGGCCTCCCCTTCCCCGCCTCCTACAACGGCTACACCGCCTGCCCCATCGTCACTGGCTACGGCAAGCTCGTCCTCGCCGAGTTCGACTACGACGGCAACGAGCAGGAGTCGTTCCCCTTCGACCAGTCGAAAGAGCGCTGGAGTATGTACCAGTTCAAGGCCCGCGCCCTCCCCGCCATGTACTGGAAGGGCATCATGGAGGGGCGCCTGTAGGCATCCCGCCTGCCGAACCGGCCCCCTCGGGCCGCCACACCCATCCGAGACCCCACGCCATACGGGGGAGGCCATGCCAGTGGCGCGCCTCCCCCTCGCTTCCTTCTTGACTTCATTACTTCGTAGTTATACAGTTCGGGGCATGTCCGAAGCGATCCCCGAACAGATGCTCTCGCACGTCGCCGAACGCTTCCGCGTCCTCGGCGACACAACCCGCCTCGCCATCCTTCGCCTCCTCCTCCAGCGCGGCGAGATGAACGTCGGTGAGATCGTCGATTCCCTCGGCGCCGGGCAGGCCAACGTCTCCAAGCACCTCCGCATCCTCCACGATGCGGGAGTCGTGCGACGCCGCCAGTCTGGAACCTCGGCCTACTACAACGTCGCCGACGACTCCATCACCCGCCTCTGCGACATCGTCTGCGATCGCCTCCGTGATCAGGCCCACGAGGAGGCGCGCATCGTCGGAGCCCGCTGACTCAACCACGAGAGCCACAGCGAAGGCAGGGCCTCACCGAACCTCTCCCCGCCAGCCATCCCCTTCCTCTTCGATGCCGGCGTCCCCCTCCCCTCGCGCCTCTGTGGCTCATACATCGCTTCATACTCAAGGAGTTATCCAGTTGAATAACGCCCCCCTTGCCCGCCTCGGCCGCTTCGCCCACGCACACAGGTGGTCCGTCGTTGCCGCCTGGGCCGTCATCGCCATCGGCCTCGGCTTCCTCGCCCCCAAACTCGAAAGCGCCCTCTCCGGCGCCATGTGGGAAGTCAACGGCAGCGACTCGCTCGCCGCCCGCCAGCTCATCGAACACAACTTCGGCGGCTTCTCCTCCCAGTCCGGCGTCGTCGTCCTCCACAGCGACACCCTCACCGCCCAGGACCCTGCTTTCCAGGATCGCATCGCAAAAGCCACCGCCGTCCTCGCGAGCGACACCGCCTACACACCGGCCGCCCCCGCCCAGGTAAGCCAGGACGGCCACACCGTCATGCTCCAGGCTGGCTCCACCGTCGACCCCACCGGCGCCGTCCGCGCTGCCGAACGTATCAGCGGCGATATCAAGAAGCTCGATGGCGACGGCATGACGGTCGCCCTCACCGGCTCGCCCGCCTTCTGGGCCGATTTCAACGCCCTCAACCGCGAAAGCATGATGAAGTCCGAGATGATCACCTGGCCCGTCACGGCGATCATCCTCGTCGTCGCCTTCGGGTCGCTCGCCGCCGCCGGGCTGCCCCTCCTCCTCACGGCCGCCGGCCTCATCTCCGCCATGGGCGTCCTCTACCTCATCACCCGCGCTACCGACCTCTCCATCTGGACCCTCAACTTCGCGATGATGTTCGCCCTCGCCCTCGGCATCGACTATGCGCTCTTCATCGTCACCCGCTTCCGGGCCGCCCTCCACGCCGAAAAAGGGAGCGTGAACCCGGCCGTCGGCGTCGCCATGGATACCGCCGGCAAGGCAGTCCTCTTCAGCGGCCTCACAGTCCTCATCAGCCTCTCGGCCGTCCTCCTCGTGCCGATCCCCGCCTTCCGCTCAATGGCCGCCGGCATGATGCTCGCCGTCGCCTTCGTCCTCCTCGCCACCCTCACCCTCCTCCCCGCCGTACTCGGCGGCTGGGTCAACAAGGGCGCCATGCCCTGGCACTCCATCGGCGACCACCGCAGCCCGAAGTTCGCCGCCTTCGCCGAGCGCCTCATCAAGAAGCCGGTCCTCGTCGCTGTCGGCGTCACCGCCGTCCTCCTCGCCTTCAGCTCCCCACTCCTCGGCCTCGAAACGGGCATGCCCAGCATCTCCGTCCTCCCGAAGCAGGAGCCTGCCCGCGTCGGCTACGACCTCCTTGCGCAGGCCTTCGGACCCGGCGGACCCGGGCCCATCCAGGTCGTCGTCCCGCCCGGCTCCGATACAGATGCCGTCAGCCAGGCGATCACCAGCGACCCCAACATCGCCGCCGCCTTCCCGGCCCAGCCCGGCGCCGAAGGCTATTCGCTCATCACCGCCATCGCGAAGACCGATCCCTCCGCCAAAGAGTCGGCCGACACCATCGCCCGCTTGCGAAGCGAACTCCCCTCGGGTGTCCACGTCGGTGGCCCCGTCGCCGAAAACCACGACCTCGACCAGACCCTCCGCGATAAGTCCCCACTCGTCATCGGCGTCGTGCTGGCCCTCGGTTTCGCCCTCCTCCTCATCGCCCTCCAGGGAGTCTTCATCGCCTTCGCCGGCGTCATCCTCAACCTCCTCTCCGTCGGCGCCGCGTTCGGCGTCGGGGCACTCGCCTTCCAGCACGGTTGGGCCTCCGGACCGATGAACTTCGAGGGCCAGGGCTACCTCACCTCGTGGGCCCCGCTCTTCTTCTTCACCCTCGTCTTCGCCATCTCCATGGACTACACCGTCTTCCTCCTCGCCTCCGCACGGGAGCACTTCGAACGCTCCAACGACCCCGGCGACGCCGTCGTCGGCTCCATCGCCCACACGGGCCGCCCCATCATCGCTGCCGCAGGCGTCATGATCGCCGTCTTCTTCACCTTCGCCCTCGCCGGCCCCCTCCCGATGAAGGAGATGGGCCTCATCCTCGGCACCGCCGTCATGTTCGATGCCTTCCTCGTGCGGCTCGTCCTCGTGCCGGCCGTCCTCCAGCTCGCCGGGCGCAAGGCGTGGTGGCTCCCAACCTGGGCCGGCCGCCTCCTCCCCAACGTCAGGTTCGCCCATTGATGCAATTGCCGGCCGCCGGCTGCTCGTTCGCTGCGGCCGCCGGCGATCCGGCACGCCGGTACCCCACACACCGACACACGAAAGAACCGGAGGAAATCCATGACCACGTTCGATGATCCCGAAGGCAGCACCTTCGCCCGCTTCATGGCCGGCCCCTACGGCCGCTTCGCCCGCGTCGTCCTTGGCGCAACGCTCATCGGCCTCGGCCTCTTCGTCGTCGCCAAACCCGTCGGATTCGCCATCGCTGCCTTCGGCCTCGTCCCGATCGCAGCCGGAGTCTTCAACCTCTGCCCCGTCGCACCGGCCTGGGGCGGCCACTTCATCGGCGCGAAGTACTGCGGCCGGAAGTAGCCCCGCATCAGCCGGGGCGCACGCTCACGGCCGAGGGGGCATAGTGTTAACTATGCCCCCTTTCCGTGACCACGTCGCCGTCCTTCTCTACGCCATGGAGCAGGGCTACGATCCCGTCCCCGAACACGTCATCCGCCTCGCCCTTTCCGATATCGCTGCAGCAGGCTTCAATCCCGCCGCACGGGTCATCCTCCCCGAATCCCTCGCAGGCTGCCCATGGCGCGGCCGGCAACTCCAGGCAGGAGAGGAGATGCCCCCCGGCGAAGCCTCATACCTCGAGCACGCCTTCTATGGCGATGAATGGCCCGACGACCTCACCCTCGCCGCCTACCTGCGCAGCGTCCGCGACGTCATCCTCGATTCCACCAGCGGTGTCTGCATCGCCCGCGAACACGACACCGACCGCATCGTCGTCTGCCGCCGCAGCCACGAACTTCGTGGCGCCCGCGGCAACGACTACGTCATCGTCGTCTTCGACCTCGCCGTCCGCCACTGGACAGCCGCCTGGCAGCCACCCCGGGGGCTCGCGCTCCTCGCCAACGAACCCTGGTCCGAGGTGAGCTGGCTCCGCGTCCCCGAGTAGCCATTGGCGCGCTGAACCCGCGTGCGGCACCATCCCTCCATGCAGCACGTCCTCTCCACTATCGCCGGTGTCTCGGCCGCCGGGCTCGCCGGGCGCTTCGGCACCCCGTCGTTCATCTACGACCAGGCCCTCATCGAGCAGCGCATCGCCGAGGTCCGTTGCTTCGAGACCGTCCGCTTCGCCCAGAAGGCGTGTTCCAACATCGCCATCCTCGCCCTCATGCGCCGCAACGGAGTCGTCGTCGATGCCGTCTCGGCCGGCGAAATCTACCGCGCCCTCGCCGCCGGCTACCAGGGCGGCGGCAACGAGATCGTCTACACCGCCGATCTCTTCGACCGCGACGCCCTCGACCTCATCGCCGAACACCGCATCCCCGTGAACGTCGGCTCGCCCGAGATGATCACCCAGCTCGGCGAGGTCTGCCCGGGCGCGCAGGTCACACTCCGCATCAACCCGGGCTTCGGGCATGGGCATTCGAAGAAAACCAACACCGGCGGCGACCTCTCCAAGCACGGCATCTGGTACACCCAGATCCAGGACTGTCTGGAGCTTGGCGAGCGCGCCGGCGTCGAAATCCATGGGCTGCACATGCACATCGGTTCCGGCACCGACTTCGAACACCTCGCCACCGTCTGCGATGCGATGGTCAAAGCCGCCCGCGAGATGGGCCCCCGCCTCGAAGTGATCAGCGCCGGCGGCGGACTGCCCATCCCCTACAGGGACAAGCAGAACCGCATCGATATCGCCGCCTACCACGCCCTCTGGGCCAGGGCCCGCCGCACCATCGAGGACATCATCGGGCACGAAATCGGCCTCGAAGTCGAGCCCGGCCGCTACCTCGTCGCCGAAGCCGGCTCCCTCATCACCGAGATCCGCGCCGTGAAGAAGCAGGGTAGCAACACCTTCTACCTCACCGATGCCGGTTTCGAGACCCTCGTCCGCCCCTCGATGTACGGCTCCTACCACGAGATCTCCATCGTCCCGCGCGACGGCCGCGAGCTCACGGAAGAGCTCGATGTCATCGTCGGCGGCCCCCTCTGCGAATCGGGCGATGTCTTCACCCAGGAAGAAGGCGGCGTGGTCGTTACGCGCCGCCTCCCCGCCGCCCGCGTCGGCGACTACCTCGTCCTGCACGATGCCGGCGCCTACGGCGCCGCCATGTCATCGAACTACAACACACGCCGCCTGGCCGCCGAGGTCCTCGTCCACGATGGCGCCACCGAGCTCATCCGCGAACGCCAGCGCTTCGACCAGATCATCGAGAACGAACGCATCCCTGCCTCCCTTCGCTGACAGCCGCCCCCGCCACCGCACACTCGATTGACGAGCCATGAACGGGGCTCCTAGGATGCAGGCGACACCGATGGTTCATGGGTATCCGTCGCTGCCAGTCATTCGAAGGAGGACAGGAGAATGGCTGAACTTACCCGCGGACACATGGCTCCGATGCCGCCGCAGGCCGAACCAGTGCGGCCGGCGACCCTCATCCCGCACACCATCGTCCCCCTCCAGGGAATCCCGATCGTCGCCGTCGTCCTGGTTGGCCTCATTGCCGCCATCCTCAGCAACAAGCTCTGGGCACTCGATTTCTTCCACGTCGTCGGTGGCGCCACCTGGACCGCAGTCGACCTCTTCGTCGGCTTCGTCATTGGCCCAATCCTCGCCCGCCTCTCCATCCCCGCGCGTGCCGAGTTCTCCGCCCGCTTCATGCCGAAGATGATGCTCATCATGCCGACCCTCGTCACCGTCACCCTCGCCGCCGGCTGGCAGCTCGGGATGTACGAAGGGTTCGTCAACTCCGGCTACCCGTACCACGCCTGGGCCGTCGCCTCGTACATCGTCGTCGCAGTCATGGCCGTCGTCGCTCTCGGCGTGCTCGAACCGGCGAACATCGCCGTGCTCTTCGAACTGCGCAAACCCGAACCCAACGGCGAACGAATCGCCCAACTCATGAGCCGCTTCGTCTGGGCATCAGCGATCACCGGCACGATGCAGGTCGCCACGCTCATCATCATGACCCGGCTGGCCACGGCATGACCGCCAAACCCCACGGAGACCCAAAGCTGCCACCCGTCATGGAGCTCGGCGTCGCGTCGCTCATCTGCACCCTCGCCGCCGGCGTCATCGTCTCCGCCCGCGTCCCGAAAACCGATATCCCCTGGCCGGCCATCGTCCTCCTCGTGCTTTCGGCCGCACTCCTCGTCGCCGCCGGCGTCCTCATGGCACGCCTCAGGGAGTTCGCCTGGCGATCGTTCTTCCAGATCTGGAAATGGGCGATGCTCGCCTACATCGTCATCGCCGGCATGATCGAATTCGTCTTCATCCACGACGAAACCCCCGGCTCCATCCTCACCATGCTGACGTTATTGCTGATCGCATTCGCCATCACCGTCCCCTCACTCCTCGCCTTCTCCGTGGCCCGCTTCCAGGACGTATAGCCCGGCCGGAGTTCTGCGCCACCATGTGCTGCCGCCCCGGCCGCGTCACCTTGCGCCGCCACGCACCGGGGCGCACACTCCTGCCGAAACTCCCGCCCGAGGCCCTGCATGCCAACTCTCCAGCGCCCCACCGTCGATCTGCACTATGAAGACACCGGCGCCGGCCCTTCGCTCATCTTCCTCCACGGCTGGTGCGATGGCTCGGCATCATGGGCGAGCACCATCGCCGAGTTCTCGGCAGGCCACCGCTGCCTCGCCCCGGACATGCGCGGCCACGGCCAGAGCGGCATCCCGCGCGACCACGCCTTCACAGCCGAAGCGCTGACGAACGACATCGCCGCCCTCTGCGAGGCCGCCGGCGTAACAGACCCCGTGCTCATCGGGCACAGCTATGGAGGCTACCTCGCCGCCGAAACAGCGCGGCGCTTCCCCGGCCTCGCACGAGCCATCGTCATAGAGGACCAGTCGCTGGAACTCGGCGGGTTCGCCGCCCAGATGCGGTCCCTCGAGACCGTCATCCGCTCACCGGACAGCCACATGGCCTTTCGGATACAGCTGCTCGAGTCGATGATGAGCCCCCTCATGCCCGCAGCCGGCCGGGCCATCCTCGAAACGCTCAAGCAGGCGACACCCATAGATGTCGCCCTCGGCCTCTGGGCTGCACTCTTCGAGTTCTCCGAGAGCGAGATGGCACAGCGCAGCAGCGACCTCATCGGCGCACTCGCCAACCAGCCCTCCCTCTCTGTCGAGGCACAGCCAGCCCCCGGGTATCACGCGCTCATCGCCAGCGCCGCTCCCTCCGCGAAAACCGAGGTCCTCGAGGCCGGCCACTGGATCCACCTCGAACGGCCAGCAGAGTTCCGCAGGTTAATCCGGAATTTCCTCGCGACCCTCTGATCAACCGGTTTGTAGCGAACTGAGAGACAATCGTCTCACGTGGCAGTTCTCCCCCGTCTTCGCGACGGCGGGCGGACGCCCTACACTCATCCTGGAGGCTCCCGATGACCACACCGACTGTCGAACAACGCACCTATGGCATGCGCCGCCAGGTGAGCGCACCCTACGCCCAGGCGGTCGACCAGGTGCGCGCCGCGCTCAAAGACCAGGGTTTTGGCGTCCTCACCGAGATCGATGTCAAGGCAACACTCAAAGCCAAGCTCGACGCCGACATGGCGCCCTACATCATCCTCGGCGCCTGCAACCCCCCGCTCGCCCACAGGGCAATCAGCACCGAACCCGAAGTCGGCATGCTCCTGCCATGCAACGTCGTCGTGCGCGAAGAGAACGGCACCGTGTACGTCGAGGCGATGGACCCCGAGGCCGCGATGGGTATCGTCCAGAACCCCGCCGTCCACGAAGTGGCAATGGAAGCGAAGGAGCGGCTATCAAAGGCGCTCGCCGCTCTCCCCTGAGCCAGCCCGCGCCGTTTCCACCAGAGGAGGTGAACGATGCAGATCGACGTTGAACCCCGCGAGGCCGTCCTCTTGCGATCAGTCCTCGAGCGCTATCTCGGCGACCTTCGCTCCGAGATCTACAAGACCGAGAACGAGGCGATGCGCAACGGGTTGAAAGAGGATGAGGCGACCCTCAAGTCGCTCATCAACCGCATCCAGCCCGCCGGCTAACAACCTTGCCGCTCCGTCTCCCTGTCCCGTATCGCACCCCTCGCCCCTCGATCGGGCCGGGGTGCGATGCAGGGGCAGCGGCATGATACGTGGCATCCTTCACAGAACATTCCCGGCAAATGCCCGAAAATGAGACCGCGTCCAGGCCCGTCGATGCGCGACATGGCCTGGCCCATGAGTCGCCACAGCACGCCCCCAACGGCTAGGATAGCTACGAGCATTACACGCATCGTGAATCAGAGGAGACCCGGATGACGGTCCGCGGACACGAGTTGAAGCGAACCGGGACGCCTTCGCTGGCGAAGGGTATCGGCGCACGCCTCACGTGGGTCGCCCCCTTCGGCAAGGACTTCGGCATCGTCGTCGGCGTTATCCTCGTCTATTTCGTCCTTCGCGGGCAGGCGCCCGGAAACGACACGTTCGCCGTGGGCGTCGCCTGGGATCTCGTCCGTTCCGAGCGGTGGCTCCACATCTTCTGGGAACCAACCATCCAGGCCTGGTCCATCCACTACCACTGGTCCCAGGAGGTGGCGAACTTCGTCTACGCCTACCTCCATTTCCCTGTGCTCATCGTCGTCGGTGTCTGGCTCTGGTTCAGGGGCCGCGAGCGCTTCACCGAGATGCGCAACACCATGTTCATCTCCATGGTCATCGGGCTCTGCTTCTACTACCTCCTTCCCACCGCACCGCCCCGCCTCCTCGCCGCCCATGGCCACGACCTCGGCTTCGTCGATACCGTCTTTGGCGGCAATACGGCCGTTACCTACAGCCAGCCGTCACTCCTCCTCAACAACTATGCCGCCATCCCAAGCTTCCACTTCGGCTGGATCGTGATGGCCTCCGCTGCCATCTGGGTGAATACCGAGAGCCGCACGCTCCGCGTCATCGCCGTCGCCCTCAGCGCCGTCATGGGCTGGGCGATCGTCGCCAGCGCCAACCACTTCTTCTTCGATATGGCCCTCGGCGTCGCCGTCGTTGTCCTCAGCTGGTGGCTCGCCACGCGCCTCGCCCGGACCCGCCCCCGCCTCGCCGAACTCTAGAAACCCGCACTACTCCCCGGCGAACGCCCTCTCTCCCACTGTTAGGAACGCGCCCGTCCCCGGCTCACCAGGGACGCTTCCAGCGCGTCCAGTCGAACGGCGCAATGCCATCCTCGGTGAGCTGCCAGATGGTCGCGTCGGCCTGGCCGCCGCTGATCTCCAGGAACCCGATCGTCCCCAGTTGCGTGTCGAGATTATGCGGATAGGTCGGCGATCCGGGATTCACGCAGAGCGCGCCATTCATCCGCTCCACCGTCTCCACATGCGTATCGCCGAAGACGATGACGTCAAGCTCCGTCGTCCCAAAGTACCGGTTGAGTGCCCGGTCGAGCGTGATGTGCGGAGGGTATTCCGGGATCGGGAGGTCGTGCGTCAGGCCCACGCGCAGCCCCGCGAGCGTGAGCAGCCAGGCCTCTCGGAGGCGGTTGTCGAACGGCTGGATTGGCCGCCCGCCCGACCCATCGTCGCCATTCCCGCGCGCCGCAAACGTCGGCGCAATGTCCGAAAGCTGGTCGATCACCACCAGGTCGTGGATGTCACCCGCGTGGAGGATGCAGTCGACACCTGCAAACGCATCGAACACCTGCGGCCAGAGTTCATAGCGCGCCTCCGGGATGTGCGTATCGGAGATCAGCCCGATATGCAGGGACTCGGCGGTCGCAAAGCGGGAGGTGTCACGTTCAGTCATACGGTAACGGGCTGCCTCATCAACTCGGGGCTCTATCTATCGAGCATAGCGGCCCCCGCCGTGTTGCGCTCGCCCCTCAAGCACTCACCCTCTCCCGCCGAAGACTCGCATATGAACGATAAGCTTCGCCTCCCGGCTCTTCCCGTCCGCCTCTTCGCGGCAGCCGCCGCAACAGCCATCGCCCTCGCGGCCTGCGGCGGCGACAGTACACCCGCCGGGGGCGCGGCAACCGGCGATCGCACCCCTACCCCGGGCGCAACATCCGGCGACCGCACCGGCGCCGGGAACGCCGCGGCGGGCAACACCTCCACCGGCGGAGGCTCGACCACCACCAACCCCACCCCACAGGCCGCCTCATCGCCTGCACCAGGCAGCTCGACGGTCGTGGCCAGGGGCGAGCTCGACGCCTGTACGCTCATCACCAGCGCCGAAGCCGCTGCAGCGATCGCCAGCGCGGTGAAGCTCGACCACCACGAGAAGAACGGGACGCGCTCCGAATGCACCTACGTTTCGAGCGGAAACGACGGCACCGAGGTCGTCTACCTCTACATCGGCAGCGGCAGGGTCGAGCGCGACGCATTCGACCTGGCCAGGCGAACCTACTCGAATGCGAGGCCGCTCAGTGGGCTCGGCGAAGATGCGTTCGCTGTCGAACTCGATGCACCCGTGGCCCAGGTCCACGTCTACAAGAACGGCCACTACTTCACCGTCGCCATCACCAACATGCACGATCCGCAGCGCCTGGAGAAGGCACGCGCCCTCGGGCAAACCGTCGCCAGCCGCCTGTAGCCCCCGATACGGAGACACCTGTGGCATGCGTGTGGCGGCAAAGGCCACCCTCGGTTTAGGCTACGCGCCAATGGAGCAATGGACGTTTCTGACCAATCACGCGCACGTGCTTCTTTGCATCGCCAACGACCCCGGTATCCGCCTGCGCGAGGTGGCTGAACGGGTCGGCATCACCGAGCGCGCCGCCCAGCGCCTCGTCGCCGACCTCGTCGACGAGGGCTACCTCACCCGTACCAGGGTGGGCCGCCGCAACCAGTACGAAGTGCACCCCGATCTCCCGTTCCGCCACCCCAACGAAGGTGCGAACGACATCGGCTCACTTCTCCAGCTCCTCACCGTGCGAGACCCGAAATAGCCCGCTAACGCCGCTGCCGTTCAAACGCCA
Source organism: uncultured Anaerolineaceae bacterium (assembly GCA_964508715.1). Lineage (GTDB taxonomy): Bacteria > Chloroflexota > Dehalococcoidia > Tepidiformales > Tepidiformaceae > JAKALX01. The sequence continues at coordinate 12,848 of CAZDUX010000014.1, forward strand.
TGCCTTCGCGCCGCAGGCTCACGAAGCTGTTCTGGCCGATGACCACATGGTCCTGGAGCTCGATGTCGAGCAACTCGCCGGCCCGCACCAGCTCCCGCGTCACGCTCACATCCTGGGGGCTCGGCCGCGGGTCGCCCGAGGGATGGTTGTGAGCCAGGATCACCGATGACGCCTCCAGCAGGATCGCCTCGCGGAAGACCTCCGCCGCCCGGACCGCCACACCCGCCACGCCACCACCATTCACCGGCTGTACCGAACCGAGCAACCGGCCACGCGTATCCAGCGCCAGCGCGAACAGGACCTCCTTGCGCTTCCCGATGAGCCGCGGCCCGAGGAGCTGGTAGACCAGCTCCGGCGAAGTCAGCAACGGCCGCGAATCAGGGTCGATGCGCTGCACACGCCGGCCGAGCTCGATCGCCGCGGAGAGCTGCGCGGCCTTCGCCGGCCCCACCCCTCGAATCTGCATCAAGCTCCGGGTGTCGGCCCGGGCAAGCCCCGCCATGCCGCCGACACTCTCGCTGATTCGCCGCGAGAGGTCGATAACGTTCTCCCCTTGCAACCCCGACCCGACGACGATGGCAATGAGCTCCGCCTCGGAGAGCACCTCCGCACCGTGCTCGATCAGCCGCTCACGTGGCCGCTCGTCATCGGCGAACTCACGCATCGTGCGGTAAACGCGGCTGCGCCCCTCGTCGTCCATCGCCGGGCATTCTATCCGGTCAGGAACAGGAAGAAGAGCCGGAATCGAGGAGTACGATGTTCGCCGGCGTCCTCCCGTTCATCAGCAGGTACACCCCGGAGTAGCGCGGAATCATCGTCGCCCGCCCCTCCGGTGTGCGGTTCACATAGGCGGGCACCGAGGCCCCGAACCATGCGAGCCACCGCTGTTCACCCGCCGACCAGGTGTAGAGCGCATCCCACGCATCGGCCGGAACGCAGCGAAGGAACTGCGCGACACTCACGTCCGTCACAGTCGGGCCACCGACCATGTTCCCACCTCGAACGACTGCGGCGACGTGGTGGGCGCCCCTCGGGCTCGCAACCGGGGTTGCCGCAACAGCAGTGGGCGTCGGCATCGGCGTCGGTACCGGTGTCGGTGTGGCCGGCCGGGCCGTGGGCGTTGGCGGTGGAGCTTCCGAAATCATGCGGTAATCAAAGCTGCAGCCCCGCGGTTCACAGAACGCGTGGAGCGCCGAGACCACCCCGGCGGTGAATCGCACCGACCGGTTGAAGTAGGCGTTGCCGCCAGAAACAACGCTGAAAATGTAACCCACACCGTCAGCCTCCGAGAGCGTGAAAATCGGTGAGCCGCTCTGCCCCGGCGCGATGTCGAGGTCGGTATAGAGATAGGTCGCATCGACGGATCCCAGGTACGTCGATGTAGCCCACATCGTCGCGAACGGCTTGTCGCCCGGGAACCCCGCGGTCGCAAGGGCAACGTCGGCACGGCGGAGGTAGCTGTCAGGTACATTCGCGACCGCCAGGTACGGCCCCAGCCGGTCACCCCATGGGTGCGTCTCGAGCTGGACTATCGCGTAATCGTACGGTGAAGGCGGAACGGGCCCGTCCGGGTCGAACTGGCCAACCCCGCTCACCCACCCCTTCGGGACGCCCATGTCGATCCCAAAGCCGACCCCAAACGGAGCAGGGCCCGGGTGATCACCCGGCGCCACGAGTATCCCGCCCTCCCACAATCCACCGTTGTAGAGGCAGTGAGCGGCCGTCAGCACCACGTCAAAGCTCAGCATGACACCCGAACACTCGCCTTCGACCTCGCCAGCGTCGTCGACGAGGATGAGGTGCGCCATCGTCCGCCAGCCGGGCCGCGTCGTATCAGTAACGTAGAAGCGGTCATCGGGCGGGAATACGGTGGCAGCGATCGCGCCAGCCGCCTTCGCCCGTGCGTACGTTGCCTCGGGGTCATCGATGGCGCGAAGCTTGCCCGTCACCATCGTCGTGCCGGGGTCGCCCGCCGCCCGGGCGTCAGGGCGAACAACCAGTGTGGCAGTGACCGCCAGCAGGCCAAGCAGCAGCATCACCAGCCACCCCCGGCCAACAGGGAGATGAGAATATCGCATCCCGCTTTCCTCTTCAGTGAACTCGGGCAACAGCTTCGGCCGGTAACGAGACAACCCCTGTCGCCGCTCTCGTCAGAATCCCGTTAGAACGCGCCCTCAGCGCCGCAGGCGCACGAACACCCCCTGGCCGCGACCCGCCAGGCGTGGGCGCCGTCCCTACACGCCCTCGCCCGTTCTCCCTGCCTTCTCGACCGCTACGAGCACCGCCGAATGCGGGAAGTAGCGCACGCGCACCTCATCCCCTTCCTTCACCCCATCGAGCAACACGACATCGCCACGGAGAATGTGACTGCCGACGCGGATGTAGTGGCTCCGCATCACGAGCGAATCACTCCGCGACCAGCGGCGTGACACGGTCCCCGTCTCCTCCCTCGGCTTCGTCCGCAAGTCGAGCAGTGCCTGGAACGCCTGGAAGCCGAAGAGCGCCCCCAGCACACCGAGCACGACCACCAGGAACCAGGTGCCCCCATAGCCGAGGCCGAACACCCTGTCGGTCATGTAAAAAAGGCAGCCGCCGGCCGTGAGGAGGAACAGCGGAGTCCAGATGACTGCCGACCGGATGAGGCCGTTGCGTACGCGGTGCTCGATGAGCCTCGCCATGATCTCCGGATCGTGTTCCCAGCTCATGGCAGCTTCAGCACCGTCCCCGGCAGGAGTGTCTCGGGTTTCACATCGGGGTTGAGGCCGAGGATCGTCTCAGTGTCAGTGCCATGCGCAACCGCGATCGAGGAGATCGTGTCGCCCGCCTGGACGGTGTATGTCTTCGCGGCGGCGCTCGGGCTCGCAGCAGCGGTTCCGGTACCACCCGTCCCCGTCGCACTGGTGGCAGGAGTTGCAGGCTTCGCGGTGCCACCTGCAGCCGTGGCGGTGCGCGAGGGTCCGCTACCCGGCGGTGTTGGCGTCGCCGTCGGGCTCGTCTGCTGCGTCGGCGTGCTGATCGTCCGCACCTGCGAACTCGTGCTCTTGCTTTCTGGCGGGCGGATCACCAGGAAGATCGCCGCAAGCGATGCAACGAGCAGTGCGACGATCGATCCGCGGAAGACCATCACGCTCGGCGTCGCTGCCTCGGGCGACATGCACCGCAGGCAGACATCCTCGCCGTGGTCCTGGCAGTACAACCGCCCGCACGTGGGGCACTCCTCCACCGCGGGACGGTCACAGTAATGGCAGGTCGGGTCAGCCATGACGGTAGGTTACCGGTTCACAGGGAAACGGACACAGAAGAAATCCCCAACCGCCCGTTTCTCCCTCGCACCCAATCGCCAATCACCACTCGTGAATCGGCAATCGCCAATCGCCAATCGCCAATCGACAATCGGCAATCGCCAATCATCAACCACCGATCCGCTGGTGCTTCTTCTCTACGTTCTGCTCTTCCGCCTGGCCGGAGAGTTGCTCTGGCTGGCTGGCCCGGACCGACCGTTCCTGCTCGGCCTGCTGCTCGCGTTCCTTCCGCCAATCATCGAGAGAGGTGTCCCGCCAGCCGGGCTTCTCCGGCTCGACGGTATTCTCTCTCTTCGATGCGCGCCACGCGGCAATACCGCCAATCGCCATCACCACCGGGAAGAGGATGGCACTGAGGAGTTGAATCGAGTTCATACCGATGAGTGTGCGCCTTCGGCGCCGCGCAGACCAGACAGTCCGGCCCGGGTTCACGCTCGCTTTCCCATTGTCACTCCCGGCTCATCACCGCGTAATCTAGCCCCATGGCCATCCCACCCAACGTTCTCCGCGATTTCCAGGAGTGTGGACGCGACCTCTTCCATCTCGCCCTCGTCACCTCCCACGGCGGCAACCTCTCCGTACGCGACCAGGCTGGAATGTGGATCACCGGCACCGGCACCATGCTCGGGCGCCTCCATGAGCGCCACATCACGCATGTATCGCCGAACGGCCATCATGACGGGCCCCCGCCTTCGAGCGACACCGTCCTCCACCAGGCTATCTACGCCGTTTCGGGAGCGAGCGCCGTCGTCCATGCTCACCCCCGCCACGCCATCGCCCTCTCGTTCGAAACCGGCTGCTTCGTCCCCGGCGACCTCGAGGGGCAGCTCCACCTGAAAGACGTTCCCGTCGTCGACGCCGGCCCGCACGCGACCGAACAGATCGCCCATGCACTCACGACCCGGCTCGTGGTCATCCTCCGCGGGCACGGGGCCTACGCCCGGGGAGCATCACTCTGGGAGGCACTCCACTGGGTGACGGCCCTGGAAGAGAGCGCACACATCGCGGTAATCCGGCGCCAGCTCGGCCACGACGCCTGACGGCTCGTCCGTTTCCACCCGCCCCCGGGGTCGGCTAAGGTGAATGGCGTGAGCACCCTCTCCGAGATTCGCGACGACCTCCGGGCCACCCTCACGCGCGACCCGGCAGCACGCAATACGCTCGAGGTCGTGCTCTTCTACCCGGGATTCCATGCGCGCCTCGCCCATCGCCTGGCCCACGCGCTCGAGCGCCGCGGCGTCCCACTCCTCCCGCGCGGCATCATGCACGTCGCCCGCTTCCTCACCGGCATCGAAATCCACCCCGGGGCAACCATCGGGCCGCGCTTCTTCATCGACCATGGCATGGGCGTCGTTATTGGCGAAACGGCCGAAATCGGCGCCGACGTCACCATCTACCAGGGCGTCACACTCGGCGGCACGAGCACGCGCCGGATCAAGCGACACCCAACGATTCGCGACCGCGTGACCATCGGCGCCGGGGCGCGGCTCATCGGCGCCATCGAGGTGGGCGAAAACGCGCGTATCGGGGCCGGGTCCGTGGTGGTCACCAACGTCCCGGCGAACGCAACCGTCGTCGGCGTCCCCGGCCACATCGTCGCCTTCCACGATGATTCGAACGGCGCCATCCAGCGCCTCCCCGACCCGGAATGGGAACGGCTCAATGCGCTCGACCGCCGCGTCGATGACCTCGGCCGCCTTATCGACCACCTCGAAGACCACCTCGGCAACCTGCACAGCGATCAGCACACCGGCGACATCAATGGCTCGCCTGCGGGGCGCGGTGAGCGCGCAGGGCACCAACGCTCAGAGTAGTCGCTACCGCTCCCGGCAATGGGGCTGGTGCTCGTGTTCGACATCCGCCCGCCTTGCATCCACCACCCCTCGCAGGCGCGCAACTTCCGCCTCGAGGTCGGCTCGCACGGCTTCGGGTGTGCCATCAGCGAGGAGTTCGAGTTCCCGCTCCTCCACCCAGAGCCGCACTTCTGCCTCGTGCAGCGCTCGCTCATAGCGGTCCGCCTGGTCGTCGCTCATTTCCGCATTCTGTCTCCGCGCATGCGCCCACGATACCGCCATAGGGGCCAATTCCCCTTTGCAACAGTGCCCGGGTGGCTTACAGATCCGTGTCGCGGCTCACGGTTCCTGGGTATCCTCCGGCAGCAGCGCATCGTTCGAGCCCAGCTCCGCCCCGAGCCGCCGCAACTCCCGGCTGAAGCGCGTCGTGCGCTCCGCGATACCGGCCAGCCAGGTACGTTCCGGCGTCACCTTCACCCATAGCCGCCGCCGTGGCACGTAGAACGTAATCGCCAGCCCCACCATCGCCATCGCAACGGCGATCCAGATGAACGCACTCCCCGGGTCACGCTTCACGCTCACGCCCGATGCCTCAACACGCCCCAGGAAACCGTAGGAGTAGCCCGATGCGGAGACCCGCGGCGCCCCATCAGTCACGATCAGGTTGTCCTGGTCAACACCGCTGATGAACAGGTAGGGCCGGCCGTCACCACCGGCCGGCATCTGCACCGTCGCACCATCGCCGCCGATGGAGCCGGGCATGTCATTCACCTTGATCGCCGGGATCTCCGCCGGCCGTTCAAAACTGATGCGAAACCCCCCGTCGGCAACGAACTCACCCTGCTTGAGTTCCCGGGGAGCCATTCCAGTCGTGTCGGCCCCCGAAATGGTGACCTGGAGACTACTTCCCTTCACCCGCCAGGCGAGCGCATAGACGGCCATCTCCTTCGAGCCCGGCGCCTTCGGGAAGACGAGCTGGGCCAGCGCGAGGTCATCCTCCGGCCCGGGCGCCGTGCCCGGGTCGGTCGCCATCTGTGGTACCTCCTGGTCGAAGAGCACCTTGCCGTCAGGCGTCGTCACCTTCATCACCGGCACGGCCGTCGACTCACTGTCGAAGTCGAGCACATCGTCGTACACCACCTGCCCGTTCGGGCCCAGGATCCGCAGCCGGGCGATGTCATCGAAGAACGCCGCCTGGTGAATCTTGTACCCGAACGCCCGGCACGGGTCGTTGACCGTCGCGACGCAGTCGATCACCTGCTCACCGCGCCGAACCTCGAGCTTCGAGCGAAAGTCGATGATGTTCCCGGCAGCGTCCTTGCCACGAACCGCGTCCACCATCCGGACGAAGATCTGGCCGGGCCCGGGCGAATCGAAAACCGGCGCCGCCGATGTCGTCTCCGCAAGGACGAAGGTCTTCTCAAAGCCCGCAAGCGTCGTCAGCAGCGCACCGATGAGCAGCATGAGAAGCGCGAGGTGGCTCAGGAACGTCCCGTAATGGCTCCATGCGAAGCGGTCAGCAAACAGGTAGGTCGTCTCACCCTCCGCCTTCACGCGCTCCACGTGGTAGCGCCGCTTCCGGAGAATCTCCTCGACCGCTTCCGCCCCGCCTTTGTGCGAGAAGCTGGCCCGGTGGTGCGCACGCTCGAAATATGCCTCTCCCACCGTCCGCGGAGCACGATGCACCCCCTTCCACGTCGGCCGGAAGCGGCTCACCGTGCAAACCGTGACCGCCACGATAATCAGCACCCAGAGGCCGTTGAACCACGCCGTGTGGAAGACATCGAAAAAGCCCAGGCGGTCGAACGTGTTGGTGAAGATGCCGTAGTCTTCGCGGCGAAGTTCGAGCCACGCGCGCCTGGCCGCAGGATTCGCTCGCATCGGGCCCGGCATCTGCGGGATGACCACGCCGATGAGCCCCGCAAATGCAGCCAGCCCGACGAGCAGGAGGGCGAACTTCACGTTGGTCAGGAGGTTCCAGGCCCAGCGCAGGGGATCGAGTCCGCCCGGCTTCAGCGCCGGCGCCGGCGTCGCGGGGCTCGCTTCCACGGCCATCAGCCCAGCCCCTCGGCAATCTTCGTGAGATCGTCAGCCGTGATTCGCCCGAAATACACCTGTTGCACCACACCGGCCGGACTCACCAGGATGCTGATCGGGAGCCCCCGGCTCACCCGGTAGGCCTGCCCCACGCCGCCATCGGTATCGAGAAGGATGGGATAGCCCACGCCGAACTGGTCCGCGAATGTCCTCGCATCAGCCGCGGTCTCTTGCTCATTGATACCGAGGATCATGAAGTCCCGCGCCGCGCCGTATCTCTCGAAGAAACCCTGCAGGTCCGGCGTTTCACCCCGGCAGGGCGGGCACCAGCTCGCCCAGAAGTTGATGAGCACCGTCTTCCCACGGTACTGGGAGAGCATCCGGACATCACCCGAAGGCGTCTGGAGGCGAAAGTCCGGGGCCATCCGTCCCCCTTCCGCCGCTGGCTCCTTGCCACCCGGGTTGAGCTCCGCCGGAAGGGCGACGATGCCGTAGCCATTCGACGCGGCGCCACCGCTTCCCGGGGACCCCCGGAACTCGAAAAACCAGAGCCCCAGGCCCACGACGAGGACGATGAGCGCCGCAAGGCCGAGCGTCGAGCCCGCGCCGCTGTATTCGCGCCTGCGCTGCGGCCGTTCGTCCGGGATTTGTGTCACGCCTCTCCGACCGTCCGATTTCCCGACCTTCCGGGTCGCTGTCCTGTCAGCTTACCCAACTCCCGCCAAAGAACCGTACCAACCCGAACGGTTTCGGAAAGCCGCGCCCGCCCGCCAACTCCCTAGATGTCCAGGTTCTTGACCTGCGTGGCGTTCTGCTGGATGAAGCGCCGGCGGTGGCTCACCTCGTCACCCATGAGCTCATAGAAAACGGTGTCCGCATCTGCAGCATCCGCCACCCCAACCTGGAGGAGCATCCGCTTCTCCGGGTTCATCGTGGTCTCCCAGAGCTGCTCGGCATTCATCTCGCCCAGACCCTTGAAGCGCTGGACGTTGAGGTTCTTCTTGCCGCGCTTGAACTCGTCGAGCTCCGCATCGCTGTAGAAGTAGTTCACGTTCTTCCCGCTTGCCGCCCGGTAGAGCGGCGGCTGGGCGATGTAGAGATGCCCGTTCTCGATGAGGTCCGGCATGTTGCGAAAGAAGAACGTGAGCAGCAGCGTCCGGATGTGCGCGCCGTCCACGTCGGCGTCGGTCATGATCACCACCTTGTGGTAGCGCAGGCGGGTGATATCGAACGTCTCGCGGATACCCGTACCCAGCGCCGTGATGAGCATCCGGATCGCCTCGTGGCTGAGCATCTTGTCGGGCCGCGCTTTTTCCACGTTCAGGATCTTCCCGAAGAGCGGCAGGATCGCCTGGAAACGGCGGTCGCGCCCCTGCTTCGCCGAGCCACCGGCCGAGTCACCCTCGACGATGAAGATCTCGGACTCCTCGGGATCGCGGCTCGAGCAGTCGGCGAGCTTCCCCGGGAGCGTGCCACTCTCCAGCGCACTCTTCCGGTGCACGAGGTCGCGCGCCTTCCGCGCCGCCTCCCGCGCGCGCGAGGCCATGAGGCACTTGTCGATGATCTTCCGGCCGTCCGACGGGTTCTCTTCGAGGTGCTGCGTCAGTGCCTCGCTGAGGACACTCTGCACCTGCCCGGCGACTTCCATGTTCCCGAGGCGCGTCTTCGTCTGCCCTTCGAACTGCGGCTCCGGGAGCTTTACCGAGATGACCGCGACGAGCCCCTCGCGGACGTCATCGCCCGTCAGGTTCGGGTCGTTGTCCTTCAGGATCTTCGCCTTCCGCGCGTAATCGTTGAGTACCCGCGTGAGCGCGGTCCGGAAGCCGGTCAGGTGGCTCCCGCCATCGATCGTGTTGATCGAGTTTGCGAAGGTGAAGACCGACTCGTTGAAGCCGTCGTTGTACTGGATGGCCACCTCGATCTGGTTGCCGTCCACCTCCCGCTCGACGTAGATAGGATCGGGGTTGAGAGCCTCCCGCTCGCGGTTGACGTGCCGGACGAAGCTCTTGATACCCCCCTCGAAGTAGTAGTTGACCTCGTGTCCATCCCGCTCGTCGAAGAGACGGAACCAGATCCGCTTGGTCAGGTAGGCATACAGGCGAAGCCGGTCAGCCTCGATCTTGAACTCGTAATCCGTGCTTTCGAAGATCGTCGTGTCCGCTTTGAAGCTCACCGTCGTTCCGGGGTTCCGGGGTTCCGTGAGCGTTCGCCCCACCAGTTCCGTGTGGGGCACACCCCGCCGGAACTCCTGGCGGTAAACCTTGTTCGCATGTTGTGCGCCCTGCGCAACCGGGTCCGGCACAACCTCCACCCACATCTCGTCCGAAAGCGCGTTCACAACGCTCGCGCCCACGCCGTGGAGACCGCCAGAGACCTTGTATCCCCCGCCACCGAACTTACCGCCCGCATGGAGCACCGTAAGGACCGTCTCAACGGCCGTCTTCCCGGTCTGCTTCTGTGTATCAACCGGGATCCCACGGCCGTTATCCCGGACGGTGACCCACCCGTCCTTCCCAATGATGACCTCGATGCGGTCACAAAAGCCCGCCATCGCCTCATCGACAGCATTGTCCACGAGTTCCTTGATCAGGTGGTGGAGGCCCGCTTTGTCCGTCGTCCCGATGTACATGCCGGGGCGGCGGCGCACAGCCTCGAGTCCTTCGAGCACCTGGATATTGGCTGCGGTGTACGAACTTGGAGAAGCCTGTTGAACAGTCATAAACGGAGTTATCTGCCTCGGGCGTGCGCTCTAGAAGTGCAACAACGCAAATTGCGCGCTCGCCTATGCAATTCTAGCACAAAGCCCCCTCGAAAGCCATTTCGAAGCGGCATGAAGGACGCCCGAACATCCGCGAATTGCCCTTCGCCATACCCTCGTTCCACCACCATTTCACGGCACCCCGGAACCGCGAATTGAACCCGCGATCAGCCGAGCAAGGTCCCGTCAAGGTATCCAGGCTCGAGCAGCACCGCCCCCGGCACTGCCAGGGAAAGAGCAGCCCGGATCGGGCCGGTATCCGTACCACCCCGCGCGGTCACGGGTGGCATCCAGTCGTCGTGGTGCCCGAGGATGACCGTCTTCGGCGCCAGGAGTCGCGCCTCCATCGCCACGAAGTCCGCCAGCGACCCCTGGATCGGCTCGCCGTCGACATTCCCGCGACCCGCCGCCGCAAGGATCGCCACGTCAGGCCGCAGCTGTTCAAGGACACCCGTCCAGCAACCCGATGTGTCCTGCCAGAAGATGCTGAGCCCCGGCGCCTCGACCAGATACGCCAGCGGACCACCCGTGTGCCCGCTTCCGACAGCTGTCCGCAGGTGTTCACGGAGATCGATCGCCTCCTGCGATGGCTTCCCCGCTACCTGCCCAATCGCCGCCGCGAGCCCTCCTTGTGCAGCAAGTGCCGCGCGCTCGTCTTCGCAGAGACCGAGGTGCCCCGTTGCCGCATCGTTGCTCGAAAGCGTCCCCGCGACCCACGTGCACGAGTGGAGCGATGGCAGCACGCGCACCGTTACATCAGCCGCGAGCCGGTACCGTTCACCCCCCTGGGCCGGCAGGAGTTGCTCCCCGGCCACACCGGCCTCACGCATCACCCGCAACGATTCGAGTGACCCGACGACCTTCGCCCCGGTGTTCTTCGCGATGACCTCCGCCCCCGCAATGTGGTCGAAGTGCGCGTGCCCAACGAGCACGAAGTCCGCACGATCCACCCCGGCCGCGGAGAGACCGACCGGCGGTGCACCCGGCACACGGTCCATGTAGGCGTCGAGGAACACCACTGTCTCACCAAGCGTGAGCCGGAAGGTTGCGCAACCAAGCCAGTCGAGCCGGATCTCCATACGTCGCCTCCTCAAGGTCCGATGACCACAGCGCTCTTCAGCCCCGACTTCCCGAGACGGGCAGCGTACGCCTCGGCAGCGTCGTCGAGCGCATAGATGTTGGTAACCACGCGCCCCAGCTCGGGCATCCGCGGGATCATCCGTGCCGCCTTTGCGTAGAGATGGAACGGGGCATTCTGCGTCCCGAAAATCTTGACCTCGTCATAGTGCACGCGGTTGAGGTCGAACGTCTGGCTCGACCCCGGCGGGAACCCCGCGAAGAGATTCACCCGGCCCAGCCTCCTCGCCAGCCCCAGTGCCAGCGGCACCGCATCCGCAACGCCGGCCGCCAGGGCCACCGAGCGAAATCCTTCGCCACCAGTCAGCTCCATGCCGGCGGCCTGCGCCTCCCCTGGCGAAACCGCCACATCGGCTCCGAGTTCGAGCGCCGTCCTCCTCCGTTCAGGCTCGGGCTCGGCAACCATGATCGGGCCCGCGCCGTACGCCCGGCCCGCCAGGACGTGCAGCAGACCCATCGGCCCGCCACCAACAATCGCCAACGACCCGCCAGCACCAACTTCCAGCTCCTCGATCGAGTTCAACACGCACGAAAACGGTTCGAGCAGCGCTCGCAGGTGCGATGGGATACCCGGATCCATCGGCAACAGCTGGCCCATCGCCACGATCGGCGCCGGAATTCGAACGAACTCGGCGATACCGCCATCGATGTCGTACCCCAGCGTCCTCCGCGACGGGCAACGGTTGCGAAAACCTTCACGACAGAAACTGCAACGCCCACAGCAGACAATCGGGCAGACACCGACGGTCTCGCCGGCGAGCGATGGGTCGGCCCCGTCGCCGGCTTCCACCACCTCGCCACTCATCTCGTGCCCCGGGATGACACCCGCCGCTGCCTTCTTTTCGCCGAGATAGACGCGGATGTCGCTATTGCAAAGGCCTGTGGCGTGAACGCGCAGAACAACCTCGCCCGGTCCCGCTACCGGTTCAGGTACATCGGCCACCGCCACATTGCCAGGTTCGAAGAAGCGAAGCGCGCGCATCGCCGCCATTCTAGCGGTGCACCGCCGGTGCAATAGCTATCAGCGGTCGCCCGCAACCTGCGGCGCGCGCGCCTGGAAGCGCAACTGGTTCTCGAAATCCAGGTCCACCCGCTCCTGCCCCTGGTGGAAGGCAGGCTGCTGGATCGCAGTGAGGTGCTGCGCCGGGAGGTAGAACAGCACAGGGTCGCCGGCACGCCCGCACCCCGGGCGCTGCGCCGGGCCGCTCCCATCAGCGGCAATCTCGATGACGTAGACCGTCTTGCCGATATCGCTATCCGGCGGACCGGCAGTCGCGATCTTCGTCTGGTCAACACCACAACTGAGCCCGCGAATGAACGCGATAATCGGCTGTCCCGGCGGGACGCTCATCCCACCACTCCGCGCGACACCGTAGGGCCAGAAGAAATCGGGTGCTGGCGGCATCTGCGCGAAGACCACCGCACCAAGCCCGACCGCCGCACACACCGAAGCGAGCAGCACCCCGGCAAGGCGGCGGCGCGGCCCCATTGCCCGTGAGATCTGCTCGCTTCGATTCATACGCACGGGGCCAGGATCAGCTCGTGCCGTCCTTGGCGACCTGCGGGGCCGATCCACGCCTCGTCAGCGGAGGCCCCACCTGCGTTACATCGTGCGCGACCGGGCCCGGGCCCGACCACGCGACCGGGGCATCCGTCGCGATCCGGCCCCCACTGCTGCTCACGAAGTAGAACTGCACCGTCCGGCCCGTCTTCCCACAACCCGGAATCTGCGTGTCGGAAACCACATCGACGACGTAGACCACCTTGCCGCTATCGGTGACGGTGGCGCCGGCCCCACATGCCTGCGAACTGTTGCCGTCGAGCACAATCGCGATGACCCCCTGCCCGGCACTGATGCCGGAGGGCGTGTTCCCGTAGAAAGTGGTGGGAGGCGGCGGCGGGAATCCCTGGGCCGAAACGACCATCGGAATGGCCGCGGCCAGCGCTGCCAGGATGCCAATACCAGGTACTAACGCTCGTTTCATGCTGCCTCACTTGTCGCGGAGCCAGGTGCCCCTGCCCATGCAGAGTAGGAGCGCCCCATTATGCAGGCAACCGTCAATCACCGGCGCCCGCCACTTCACAGAACTGTTTACGGACGTTTTACAGCCTTCTGAACTGTTTCACCATTCCCCGCCGCAAAGCTCCCGGCCTCCCGTGAGTCATGCGAACGCATTCACGGCTGGAGCACGGGGATCTCCCCAATCTCCCCCGGTATTCCATCCCCACGGAGAGGTTCACCGTCATCGGCGAACTGGTGCCGGTAGAGGCTCGCGTAGACACCGCCCCGCGCGATGAGCTCCGCATGGGTGCCCTGCTCCACCACCCTGCCATGGTCAAGCACCACGATCGCATCCGCCTTGAGCACCGTCGAAAGCCGGTGAGCGATAGCGAGCACCGTGCGGCCCCGCGTCAGCCGCTCCAGTGCATCCTGGATGACGCGTTCGGTTGCCGCATCCACGCTCGACGTCGCCTCGTCCAGGATCAGGATCGCCGGGTCCTTCAGCAGCGCCCGCGCGATCGCCACACGCTGCTTTTCCCCTCCCGAGAGCCGGTAGCCGCGTTCGCCGACGATCGTGTCGTAGCCATACGGCAGCCCGGAAATGAAATCATGGATGTTCGCAGCCCGCGCGGCCCGCTCGATATCGGCGTCGGTTGCGCCGGGCGCCCCATACCGCAGATTTGCTCGGATGCTGTCATGGAAGAGGAACGGCTCCTGGTTCACCATGCCAATGCAGTTACCGAGTGAATCAAGCGTTATGTCGCGAATATCATGCCCGTCCACCGTCACCCGCCCGGAGTCCACGTCGTACAACCGCGGTACGAGGTACGCAGCGGTCGTCTTCCCCGCGCCCGAATGGCCAACGAGCGCCGCGAAGTGCCCGGGTGGCACCTCGAACGAGACGCCATGCAGGGTCTCCTGGCCCTTGATGTAGCTGAAGTGCACATCTTCGAAGCGAAGGTCACCCTTCGGGTCCTCGAGCCGTACCGCCCCCGGCCGATCCGCGATCTCCTGCTCCAGGTCCAGGTAGTCGAACAGCCGCTCAAACAGCGCGAGCGAGCTCAGGATGGTCACGTTCGCGTTGAGGAGCTGCGTCACCGGCGGAAAGAGCCGCGTCAGCAGGCTCGCGCTCGCAACGACCGTGCCCAGCGATGCGTCGCCACCGATGATCCGGTGCCCGCCGTACCAGTAGACAATCGCCGGCGCCAGCGCCGAAAAGAGCCCCATCGCCATCCCGAACCAGCGCCCGACCATCGCCCGGCGGAGATTCAAGCTCCGAATCGACTTCGCCGTCTCATCGAACCGCTCGATCTCATCGGCCCGCCTCCCGAACGTCTTCACCAGCAACGCGCCGCTCACCGAGAGCGTCTCCTGCATCTGCGCGTTCAGGACAGCGATCTGCTCCTGCGACTCACTCATCAGGTTGCGCTGGATGTTCCCCACGCGGCGCGCCGGGAAAATGAACAGGGGCAGGAACGCACACGAAAACAACGCCAGCCGCCAGTCCAGCGCCAGCATCAGCCCGAACGTCGTTCCCGCGACAATGAGGTTCCCAACAACGCCACCCAGCGTGTCCGTCACCACACCCTGCACGGCGCCCACATCGTTCGACACCCGCGACAGCACCTCGCCCGTCCGGTTCGCCGTGAACCAGCGAAGCGACATCGAGCTCAGGTGACGGTAGAGCGCGCTCCGAATGTCATACATCACACCCTGGCCAATGACGTTGCTCAGGTAGGTCTGCAGCACTCCCGTCAGCGCCGAGACCCCAACCGTCGCGACCATCGCCACGATGAGCGCGTTGAGCAGCCAGGGGTCGCCCTGGCCGCCGTTCGTAGGTAACGCATCATCGATGATTCGCTCCATCAGCAACGGTGGCCCGAGCCCCGCAATCGCCCCGGCGATAATCACCACCACCAGCAACCCCACCACCGCCAGGTGCGGCCGGTGGAGCCCGATGGCACGCTTCAACGTCGGCCACGCAGGCCGCTGCGGCCGCATCTGTCGCTGCTTCACCCTGTCGGCGTGGGCTGCAAGCCATCCACTCACGCACCAAGCTTAACGCGTACGTCAAGGTTCGCGATACCTCCCCGATCGAGTGGGAAGAACGACCCGTGAGGAACACCGCACCGGGCCGCCGCCAGGGAAAAGGGCCAGGCAAACGGGGCGCGGCAACAGCACTCCTCCCTCCCCCCTTTCATCTGCCATACTCGATCCGATGACCGATATCCCTGCTCCCATGAAGAGTGTCCTCGAGGATTTCGCGTTCGCCGACCGCACCGAACGCGCCGAGCTCCTCATCGAGGCAGCCGACCGTTTCGAGGAAGTGCCGCCGCGCATCGCAACGCGCCCCTTCCCGGAGGAAAACCACGTCCAGCGCTGCGAGTCGGAAGCCTATGTCTGGGCCGAAGACCTGCCCGATGGCACCCTCAAGTACTACTTTGCCGTCGAAAACCCGCAGGGCCTTTCGGCCAAAGCATGGTCCGTCATCCTCGACGAGACGCTCAGCGGCCAGCCACTCGAACAGGTGGCCGAGGTCTCGCCCGATGCCGTTTTCACCATCTACGGCAAAGATATCTCCATGGGCAAAGGCCAGGGGCTCATGGGGATCCTCGCCCACGTTACCCACGCGGCGAAGCGGCGCCTCGACGCCCGGAAGCACTGACCTCGCGCCGCCGCACCTCGAAGGCAATGCAATTCGCCCGGACCATGGGCGTGCCCTCCGGTCCCACCGTCCCCGGTTTTGGGGCCGTACTGCCGCTTCGGCCCGCTCCAGGGTTACGTATGGTAAAGCCAGTGGGGCTTCGGCACCGGGATCACCCTGATCTTTGGGATCTCTTGCGAGATCCTTCATGCCTTTACGGTCCGCTGGCACCAATGGGTGTTATGTTTGGCCAGGCCGATCGTCGGGGTGGTGGCATGAGGGCAGTTTCCCGGCCGATTCTCCCGCTCATCCCGGTTCCCTCCCCATGCAGGCCTGCAAAGGTCTGCGTTAGGGCCGTGTAGTGTCGTTAATCCTCGTGAAGTGGAGGTTGGCGTGCAGGTAGCTGTGTCCCCCGCCCGTGGCAGTCTCGTTGCCGAGCTCCCCCTGTACTACGCGTCGAAGCTCACGGGTCAGGTTGCCCAGAACCTGCTCATGGCGGCCCTCTTCCTCATCGCTGGAACCTCCTCGAACGCCGCAATCGGCCTCAGCAGCCTCTTCATCGCAACCCTCCTCCCCGCCATCTTCCTTGGCTTCCTCGGGGGCGCCGTGGTCGACCGTATCGGCGCATCACGCGGCTTCGTCCTCGGTCCTGTCCTTCGTCTCTGGGCAGTCGCAATCGGCCTCGTCATGCTGGGTAACCCCGCATCCGCCTGGTTCGTCGCCTTCGCCTATGCAGCAGTCTCGCAGGTAGCCGGCCCCGCAGAGATGGCAATGGTCCGCACCCTTCGCGGCAGCACACCGGCCCGCGCCCACTCCATGATCGTCGCCCTCCAGTACGGCGGGCAGGGGATCGGCATGCTCCTCCTCGCCCCCGCCCTGTATTACCTCGGTGGGCCGCAGGCGATAATCGCCGGCGCCTGTGCCTTCTTCGCGCTCCAGGTGGTCCTTGCCACCGTCGTCGCCTTGCGTGTCCGCACCGAGCCAGCCGCGGCGCCCCATCCGGGCCGCTCCGCCTTCAGCTTCCTCGATACCGTCCGCTTCTTCCACGGCGAGCCCCTCGCTCGCGAAGCCGTCGCCGTTCTCGCCATCAAGTCGATGGCCGCACAGGGGATCGTCGTCGCCCTCCCGCTCTACCTGAAGCACGACATGGGCCTCGGCGCCTCCGCACTCTTCTTCCTCCTCGTCCCGGGCATCGTGGGCACCATCGCGGGGCTCGTCTGGGCGGGTGGCTCACGCACCACGAGCGCCCATTCCCGCGACACGATGCGCCTCTCACTCCTCGGCATCTGCGTATCGGTCTTCGCCCTCGCAGCACTCGACCTCAGCATCCGGATCGTCTTCGAATACAGCCAGCTCCCACCCATCGCGCAGCTCGGCGTCACCATGAACACGACCTTCGTCGTCGCCCTGCCCGTCGCGTTTATCCTCGGCATGGCACTCTCCGCTGCACTCGTCAGCGCCCGCGTCATCCTCACCGAGCGCGCGCCACTCGGCCAGCAGGCACGCGTCTTCGCCGTGCAGACAAGCCTCACCGATGCCCTCGTGGTGCTTCCGCTGCTCCTCCTTGGCGTCGGCGCACAGTACGCGGGCGCCCGCCCAACGCTCGCCGCCATTGGCATCGTGAGCACACTCGCGCTCGTCGCGATCGCCCGCCCGCGCGTCCCCACCCCGGCCCCCGAGCTCCAGGTCGTCGTCCTGCCAGCCGATTCCAACTAGCCAGCACCATCCACCCCGTTCCCACCGCTTACCGTACCCTTGGCAGCATGAAAGCGATTGTCATCACCAAGCCGGGCGGGCCCGAAGTCCTCGAGCTCCGCGAGCTCCCCGACCCTGTGGCCGGCCCCGACGACCTCCTCATCCGCGTCCGTGCCGCCGCACTCAACCGCGCCGACATCCTGCAGCGCATGGGCGGCTACCCCCAGCCCGGGCCAAAGCCCGCGTTCGATATCCCCGGCCTCGAGTGCGCGGGCGAGGTAGTGCACGTCGGAGCCCGCGTCCAGGGCTTCACCGAGGGCGACCGGGTGATGGCTCTCCTCCCGGGCGAAGGCTACGCCGAGCTCGTCGCGGCCCCCTCCCGCCTCGTCATGAAGGTCCCGGAGTCACTCTCCTGGCACGAAGCCGGCGCCATACCCGAGGTCTACATCACCGCGCACGACGCCCTCCGCCAGTGCAACCTCGAGTGCGGCGAGTCGGTCCTCATCCATGCCGCCGGATCCGGCGTCGGCGTCGCAGCCATCCAGATCGCGAAGGCGCTTGGTGCCACACCCGTGCTCGGTACAGCAGGAAGCCCCGGGAAGCTCGAACAGGCAGCCGCGCTCGGACTCGATGCAGGCATCAATTACCACGAGCAGGATTTCGCCCAGGAGGCGTTGAGAGCCACCTCCGGCCGCGGTGTCGATGTCATCCTCGACGTCATTGGGGCGAGCTACTGGGATCAAAACATGGCCGCCCTCGCCCTCAAGGGACGCATGGTCATCGTCGGCCTCATGGGCGGCAGCACGACACCGCTGAACCTCGGCACACTCCTCGCGAAACGCGCGCAGGTGCGCGGCACCACCCTGCGCGCCCGCACACTCGAAGAGAAGGCCACCGCCATGCGCGCCTTCGAGAAAAACGTCCTCCCCCATATCGCAAGTGGCCGTATCAGGGTGGTTGTCGACCGCGTTTTCCCGCTCTCCGCCGCTGCCAGCGCACAGCAATACATGGAATCGAACGCGAACTTCGGGAAGATCGTCCTCGCCGTCGGCTGAGCGCACTGCGCTCGCATGCCATGCCACCTTATCGCCGCGGTTCGAGTCGCCCGGTGGGCCCGCCGATCGTACCCTGAAGCCATGCGGCTCACGGTCGAAGTCGAAGGAGAGCCCGGGGCCGTCACCCTCCCCGGCGATGGGGAAAACATGGTGGCCTTCATGTCGTTCGCCCACTCGCGCGGCTTCGGCGCGACCCATCCGCTCATCGCCCTCGCCGACCGCCTTGCAGAACTGCGCGTACCCATGGGGCCCCTCACCACCTTCTACGAACGCGAACCCGCCGACGCCGAAGACCGCGAGAAGCTCGATCTCGCCTGGCAACCGGCAACCACCCTGCGTGTCCCGCTCGAAAAGCTGCTCGATGCACTCGCGAACGATCCCCTCGCCGGGGCCCTCCTCCGCCGCGCCCACGCTGAGCCCCTGCCCGACCAGGTCCGCGCCCTGCTTGCCACCACCATCGAAGCGGAAGCCGCCGGGCGCCGCCTCCGCCTGGTGTACGACCTGTGATGCGCCGGCGCCGGCAGGCCCGGCAGGTCCGCTTCCACTGGGTCCACGGCCGCTGGCGCTGGCTCGCTCGCGCCATCAACTCGCAGACAGGTATGGCCGCGATCACCCCGCGTGCACACCGCATCATCGATCTCATCGAACTCGGCCCCGGTAAACGCTACCTCGATGTTGGGTGTGGTACTGCCGCCTACGCGCATCTCCTCGCCGCCCGCGCCGGCGCGGACGACCCGCCTGTAACCATGGACATCGTCGACGGCCCGGGACCGGTCGAGCTCATCGCGAGCCCCGAGCAGCTGCCCTTCCCCGATGCCTCCTTCGACTGCATCACCAGCCTCTACTACATCCGCCGCTGGGATGACGACGTCGTTCGCGCCTTCGGATTCGAACTGCGCCGCATCCTCGCTCCCGGCGGGGCAGCACTGGTCATGGAGGTCGCACCCGTCAAGGCCAACTGGCTCAACCGCTTTCACTCCTGGGTTATTCGCCCCGGTTGCGCCGAGGTCGACCTGCGCGGCTGGGGGCGGCTCGCAGCACTCTTCACCGAGGCTGGCTTCGATGCCATCGACCTCGTCAACGTCGGGCCGTTCCTGCTTCCGCCGATCCCGCGCGTCGGCGTCCTGTTGCGCGTTGCCCCGGACACCTCGGCTGCTGGCTAATTACTCTTATGTCTTGTCTCAGCTTCAGTAGCTACGCCGCGGCTACACGCTCCAGTGCATCACTGCCACCAGGCTCGCGCGCTTCGCCAGGTCCGGCTGCGACGCTGCTCCCGAACATCCCGGGTGCATGCTGCTGGTAGAGCCAGAGGATCAGCCGTTCGCGCACACCCGGCGCAAACTCCTTGAACATCGCTCCATACCGGTACGACCCGCCGGGAAGCTGCGACACACTGAGAATCTCTACCACCAGGTTCACCGGCTCGCTGCCGCCAGGCCAGAAGTGAATTCGCACCTCTTCACCACGCGACAACCGCAGGCCCGTCACAAAACCAAGCCCGACAGCCGACACGTCACGGACCCGGCTCACCACCCGCACCTCGCCAAAATCCACCGAAGCCGCGATGTCGACTGCGAACCGGTACGCCTGCCGCCGGTGGTGCTTTCGCAAGATCGTGCGCGCCAGCGACGCAACGAGACCGGCGTTCATCGCCCCCCACCCGGCCGTCACGAGCAGCGCCCAGCCCTGCAATTGCCAGCGGGCCCCCGTCGCCCAGCTCGCACCTGCCCACGCGACGGCAAGCAGGCTCAGGACGCCGATCGCCAGCGGCAGCTGAATGAACCGCAGGTCCTCCATCCGATGGTCCTGCCCATCACCGCTCTTGGGCGTCACCTTGAACTTCAGCCCCGACGGGAACAGCAACGTCACCGTCGCACGAAGCATGATGCCCAGCTTGAGCAAGTGGTACCGTTCCGACTCGAAGTACGGGTTTCGCCCCTCCGTGAGCAACCGGGAGGCCAGTACCCCGATACCCCAGTACGCCGCGAAGCCAATCAAGAACGTCCATCCAAAGTGCCGCATCGGCAGCTGCCCGGTGAGCAGCGCAACGATCGGCGTCACCATGTAAATCAGCTTCGGGACATACTCGAACACGTAAACAACGCTCGAGAAGTACGAAATACGCTGCCGCCAATCGAGCCCCCGCTTGCGAAGCGGATTGTCGAGCCGCAGGATCTGCAGCGCACCCTTCGCCCATCGCGACCGCTGCGTAAGGAACGCCCCCGCATCATCGGGCGCGATCCCGATCGCGAGTTCCCGCGGGTCGTAAACCGACCGCCAGCCCGCCGCGTTCATGCACATCGCCGTGTGCATGTCCTCCGTCACCGTCCGGGTGTCAACGCCACCCACCTCCTCGAGCGCCTTGCGCCGCACAATCGCACTCGACCCACACCAGAACACCGAGTTCCAGCGGTCCTTCCCCGGCAGGATCGCATCGTAGAAGACCGACTGCTCGTGCCATGGCGCCCGCCCATCTTTCATCGCACCGTGCTGGAACGAATCCAGGTTGTAGTACGCTTGCGGCGCCTGCACCAGCCCAACCCGGGGGTCGTCGAAGTAGCCGAGGAGTTCCGTCAGGAAGTTCCGAAACGGCGCGTGGTCTGCATCGAAGAAGGCGATGAACTCGCCCCTCGTCCTCGGGAGTGCCGCGTTGATATTGCCGGCCTTCGCATGCCGGTTATCGTCGCGAGTGAGGTACGTCGCGCCAAGCTCTGCGCACAGCAGCCGAACTTCCGGCCGCCGGCCATCGTCGAGCACATAGGTCTTGTGCGGATAGTCCATCGCGACCGCAGCCGTGATCGTAGGCCGCAGCACCGCCACATCTTCGTTGTACGTCGGGATGAATACGTCCACCGTCAGTCCCGGCTGCGGTATACCGGGCGTCCGCCTCGTCTTCGACCAGAGCGTGGCGGCGAACAGCAAGAAAAATCCGAAGCCCGCATAATCCGCGGCCAGGAACGGGATCGCGATGTACCACGCGTCCCAGTTCACGGTCCACCCCGTTCGCCACACCAGGTAGCCGGCGGAGAGCGCCAGGTAGAGAACGGTGATGGCATGCGTCCATCGCGAGCCCTCGACCCGCAACGTAGGGGAAACACGTACCCGCTGCTCGGTTGTCACAGTCGTTACTACGACAGCCTGTCGTGTGCTCTTTACCCCGATCGCTCCAACACCGGCCCTCTACGGCGGGATTCAGCGAACTTCGAAGAGGAACTCCACCTCAACGGGCACGCCAAACGGCAGCTCAGCCAGCCCAACAGCAATGCGGGCGCCGCGCCCGGCATCGCCAAACACATCGATCAGCAGCTGCGATGCCCCGTTCACCACGCGCGGCTGGTCGGTAAACCCCTCGGCACTGGCCACGTACCCCGCCGTGCGAGCCACCCGTACGACGCGGTCGAGCGACCCGAGTTCGCTCCGTACGATCGCCAGCGCCTGGAGCGCACACACCCGGGCAAGGGCAGCCCCGTCCTCGATGGAGACGCTCCCGCCGCACTTGCCGGGCTTCGCCGGGGCTCCATCCACCATCGGCACCTGCCCCGAGACGAACAGAAGCGACCCCACCTGTATACCGGGCGCATACAGCCCCGCCGCAGCGGGCGCCGCGGGCAGCGTAATCCCGAGCTCTTCCAGTCGCGCCTCGGCACTCATGCGTAGTCCTCGCCCAGGAGTGTACTTACCACGTTATCGAACTCCTCGCCGCTATAACACTCGATCACGATCTTTGCCCCGCGCTTCTGTGGCTGAACGCTCACCCGCGTACTCAGCGCACGCCGCAGCCGCTGTTCGATATCGGCGACATGTGCATCGCGACGCGCCGTCTGAGCACCCGCCGTGTGGCTCGTCGCCGGCGTCTCCGCGAGCGACCGCCGAACGAACCCCTCGGTGTCACGGACCGAGAGCTTGCGCTTCACCACCTCGCGCCATGCATTCACCCGGCCCCGCCCTTCCGGCAGCCCCAGGAGCGCGCGAGCGTGCCCCTCGCTGATCTCCCCGGCCACGAGGCTCCGCCGGATCTCGCCTTCCAGCTGCAACAACCGGAGCGCGTTCGCAACCGTCACCCGGCTCTTCCCCACCCGGCGCGCCGCTTCCTCCTGCGTCAGTCCATATTCTTCGATCAGCCGGCGGTAGGCCTGCGCCTCTTCCACCGGGTTCAGGTCGGCCCTCTGGATATTCTCGATGAGCGCCAGCTCGAGGAGCTCTGAGTCGTACGCCTCGCGGATGACGACCGGGACCGTCTCCAGGCCCGCAAGCCGCGCCGCCTGCAGCCGCCGTTCCCCCGCGATGAGACGGTAGCCGCCCTGCTCATCGATACTCACAACCAGCGGCTGGATGATCCCGTGCTCCCGGATCGACTCGGCCAGCTCGTGCAGCTTTTCAGGTTCGAAATGCGTACGAGGCTGCTCCGGGTTCGGCGCGATGAGGTCGATATCGAGCTGCTCGGGCTGCCCCCGCCGAAGCGGCGCCGGACCACTTCCTGGTACCTGCGCCGGGGCTTCAGGGGTCTGTGGCTGCACTGTAGCTACAGGGGTCGGCACGTCCTCCCGTGGTGCCTCACGCACCGCCTGCGGCCGCTCCGAGACAGCCGGCCCGGGTGGGGGAGCGGCCTCTTCTGGCACCGCTTCAACGCCCGCCTCGGCCACAGGCTCCGGGTTCGCCGCGGGCGGCTGTTGCCCCGTTGGCGAACCAAAGAGAGCATCCAGCCCCCGCCCCAGGCCACGTTTTGGCTGCGTCATACGGCAACTCCTACGCGAGTGAGCACTTCCCCTGCAAGAGCGTCGTAGGCATTCGCCGCGCGCCCCCCCGGGTCATACCGGAAGATCGATTCCCCGTGGCTCGGCGCCTCGCTCAGCCGCACCGACCGGGGAATGATCGTCTGGAACGTCTGGGGAAAGTGAGTCCGAACCTCGTCAACCACCTGCTGCGCCAGCCGCGTCCGTCCATCGAACATCGTGAGCGCCACCCCGAGCACCGTCAGCGCCGGGTTCAGGTTGCGGCGAACGAGGTCCAGCGTCTCCACAAGCCGGCTCAACCCCTCGAGCGCCATGTATTCGCACTGGACCGGGATGACCACCGACTCGCTCGCCGTGAGCGCGTTAATCGTCAGCAGCCCCAGCGATGGCGGGCAATCGATGAGAATCCAGTCAAACCGGTCGCGCACCGGGTAGAGCGCGTTCGTCAGCCGCCGCTCACGCGCCATCACTGGCACGAGCTCAACCTCGGCGCCCGAAAGCTCACGGTTGGCCGGTACGAGGCTCAGGTGCTCGTCCCCGACGTCTACGATGCACTCGGCAAGCGGGGCCTCGTCGAGGAGCGCGTCGTAGATACCCTTCAGTTCACTGCCATCCACGCCGAGTGCACTCGTCGCGTTCGCCTGCGGGTCCAGGTCGATGAGCAGTACGCGCTGGCCCTTGCGGCCAAGTGCCGCTGCAAGGCTCACCGCGGTCGTCGTCTTGCCAACCCCGCCCTTCTGATTCACCAACGTCACGACGTGTGCCGCCATCAAGCTGCCTCCGCGCCGACACGGCGTTCGATCGCCGCGCGGCCTGGAATGCCCGCAATCCCGGGACCTTCGACGGCGAGCGAACCCGCCGCGAGCGCAAACCGGCACGAAACGTCGATGTCGCCGGTCTCGACCATCCGCACCACGAACGCCGTGGCGAAGCAATCGCCCGCACCCGTGGGATCGACCACCCCCGCCGCAGGCACCGCAGCGAAGTCCGTCCGCAACCTCTCGCGGAAGAGGCTCGCACCCCGCGCGGCCCGCGTCACGAACACGTTCGCGCCGCGTGCCGCCAGCGAAGCGGCAAGGCTGCTGGCATCGGCCGTGTCCTCTTCGCTCAGGAACACGAAACACCCGGGCGTCACCAGCGCTACCGCCTGGCGCTCCGGGTTCGGGTGGGGAATCACCCGTTCCCCGTCAGTCGCGCGCAACACGCCCTGGAGCATGACCGCGCGCAACTCCCGGCCTTTGGCAGGCGCCGAATCGAACTCATGGTAGGCGGGGGCGAGAACCAGCGCGTCCGCGCCATGGGCGTCGAGTTCCGACGGACCGATCGGTTCCCCTGGCGCGAGCAGCAACTGCGTACGCGCACCCGACTCGTCGTAGCGGTTCGCATACCGGCAGGCCGTTTCAGCGGGCAGCGCGTGCACGTCTATCCCCTCGAACACCGTCCTATCATACGCTTCGCTTATGCGCGTGATCAGTTTCACGTTTGCCCCGAGGTTCGCCGCCATGCGCGCAGCATACAGGGCCGGGCCTCCCGGCACCCAGCCCCCGTCCGGGGCAAGGTCTTGGGTGACGTTCCCAGCGATGACGATGCGCGTGACAACTCCTCCTGCCGCTAGCGGCGGCTGATCACGACCTTGCGGTGCTCGCCCTCACCCACACTATTGGTCTCGATGTCCGCGTCATCCATGAACTCGAGGTGTACGAGGCGGCGTTCCGCGGGGCTCATCGGTTCGAGTGTGATCGGCGAGCCGCTCTCCCGCACACGGTCGGCCATCCGCCGTGCCAGGGCCAGGATTCGCTCCTCGTTCCGATGACGATAGTGCTCCACATCGATCGTCACCCCACCCTGCCCGGGGTAGTGGCGCGAAAGGATCAGGTTCACCAGGTACTGCATCGCTATCAGTGTGTCGCCACGCCGGCCGATCAGGACCCCAAGGTCATCGCCCTTGATATCGATGACCGCAAACGCGCTGCCAAGCCCGTCGCCCGCCGTGAGCGGCTCGCGAATCGAGATCTCCGCCTCAATCCCGAAGATACGGAGCAGGTCGTCCACGGTCTGCGCCGCGAAATCCACCTCCGGCGCGTCGATGTTGGGCTCAACACGCGGTTCCTCTTCGTGGCGGCGCCGATCGCGCCGCTGGGGCGGCGCCGATGCCCGCGAATCGCTCCCGGCACGGCTTCCCCGGCTTCCCTCGCTCCGCGCCGGACGTGCCGGACGGTCGGCGCGCTCGGGACGCTCGGGACGCTCTGGACGCTCGTCTCGTGGCTGCTCATCGAACCGCGGCCGGAGGAAGTCGGCGTCAGTCAGCTTTGGACTCGCCGCTTCGTAGCCTTGCCGTGCGCCTCCGCCACTCCGTGCGTCACCCCCTGTCCCGGTTCCTCCACGCCCGCCCCGGCCACGTCCACCCCGGCGGCGGTGTTTCGCCTCCTCCCCACCGGCCGGGGGAGCGGAAGCACCGCTTTCCTGTTGCCGTGCCGGCCGTTGGCTGCGTTCCGCGCGGGCCGCCGGCGCAGGAGCAGCTTCCCCGGCCCCTTCCCTGGCTCCCTCGCGGCCGGCCCACCATGCCGCCACCGTGGCATCACGCGCACCACGCCCAAAAAGTCCGCCCTTGCGTCCCTCGTCGAGCACACGAAACTCGACTCGCTCTTCGTCGACGTCCTTGCGCGTCGCTCCCAGTTTGGCCAGCGCCCGGTTAAGGGCGTCGTCGACGGTTCTGCCGCTTGCTTCGGCCTGGTCCATTCTCAGTCCTCGATTCTCGAGCAGGTGGGGATATGGCCGATGCCGCTCCTGGAGCGCTGGCTTCGGCGAGAGCCGGCTGTTGCGTCCCCGCCGGCCCCTTCAACATTGGTTCGATCTTCAACATCGGCAGCCCATAGACAACGATGTTGAACGCGATGCCGACAAGCGAATTGACCACCCAGTAGAGCGAGACACCACTTGGAAAACTCAGCGCGAAGAACCCGAACATGACCGGCATCATGTAGGCCATCATCTGCTGCTGAGCCCGCGCCTTCTCGTCCGCTGCCGGGTTCGTCGCTGTCGTCTTGGTTTGCGCCCACGTCGTTATCGCGACGAGCGCCACCATCGCGATGTTCGGCGCCCGCAGGTCCAACCCCAGGAAGTGGTCCTGCAGGGGAACGCCGTGCTGGATGTAACTCCACGAATACAGGTGCCCCGAGAGCTTCTCCAGCGCCTCGGGCGATGTCGCCAGCGCCAGCCGGACGGCACTGTACAGGGCGATGAGCACCGGAAACTGCAGCGCCAGCGGCCCTACACAGCCAAGCGGGTTCACCCCCGCCTCCCGGTAGAGCTTCATGATCTCTTCCTGGCGCCGCTTCGGGTCGCTGTATTTCTTGTTGACCTCGTTGATCCGCGGCTGGATAGCCTGCATCGCTCGCGTCGAATGCAACTGTCGGAAGGTGAGAGGGAATGTCACCAGCCGGATGATGATGGTGAACGCGATGATCGCCAGCCCAAAACTGCTGAACAGCAGGTTATTCAGGATGACCAGGAAGTTCACCATCGGGTTCAGGAGCGCGATTGTGAACACGTCGCCGATCACTGGCGCCCCCCGACAGTGAGGTCGATGACGGCGCGCGACTTCGGGTCCGCGCGCAGGAGATGCCCGTTCGTGCTCCCTGCATAGACCATCCCGCCGTGCGCCACCAGGTCGGCGCGGAAGGTCCCGGCATCCTGGATGGGCACCTTGTTCAGCAGCGAACCATCCTTCGCGTTCAGGAAGTGCACGGCGGGCTTCCGGTCAGCCACCACCACCACATCATCCACGATCTGCGGCCCCGCTTTCACGCGCGCGCCACCGGTCGAGTACTTCCACACCTGCTTCGGCGTATCAGTCGTTATGTCCAGCGCATAGACATCGCCACCGAAGTCCCCGAAGTACGCGATGCCGTCCTTCACCGCCGGCCGCGTCCAGACCCAGTCGCTCGTCGCGAAATCACCCTTCTCATCGCCCGAAGCGCTATCGACCAGGTAGACGTGCTTGTTGAGGCTGGGGACGAAAAGCCGGCCATCTTCGAGCAGATCTATCTCCGCGATGGCGCCGGTCGTGTGGAACTTCCATTTCTCCGAGCGGTCGGCAACCCCAAGCGCCCGCAGGTTGCCGCCCATATCCGCCACGTAGAGCGTGTCGCCCTTCATAATGGGCGTCGCCCAGAATCCATCCCCATAGGCCAGCCCGCCCTTCGGCCAGCCGCTGGCCGTAGAACCATCGCTCTTGTTGATCCCATAGAGGTGCCCGTCGGTCGTCCCAAATACGAGCAGATCGCCGTTCACGGCGGCTCCGCCCACCACGTTCCCCGAGATATCCCCCGGTTTCACGCGCCACCTCGGCACTCCCGTGGCCTTGTTGAGGGCAAACACCCCACCCGAATACGACGTCAGGTAGATGCTGTCCCCCTCAACGACCGGTTCCCCGTAGACCCCCTGCAGTTTGAACCCCGACTGGTCCTTGTTGTTCTTGTCGGGGAACGACCAGGCGATGGTTGTCCCGGCGTCCGTTGGCGCAGGAGCACTCGCCAGGCGGTCGTGAGAGGCGAGGAAGTAAATCGTCTCACCCTCGAAGACGGGCGCAGCCCACCCCGAGGGGTTCTCGGTGGAGACGCAGGCCGTCGCGAAGAGTGCGAGGAAAAGAACGAGAGGCGCCGCGGCGAGGGCGCGAGGGAACTTCACGAAGGGCATGGTACCAGCGCCCCGATTATGGCATAGGCACATGCCCCGCCCAGGCGTTGCACGTGAAACAGCGAACATATGTTCTTGTTCACTACGCCGACTTCGCATTGTTTCACGTGAAACACCCAGCTTGAACAGTACAGCTGCCATCATTCCACCTCCTACGGCCTGGGGCGTCACCGCACCGTTTCACGTGAAACACTCCGGGAGATGGGTGTCGCAGAATCTTGATGGTATTCCTTCTCTCGGCGCGATTCGAGGCAGTCGTCACTCGCTGTCCCCGTGAAACGTTCTCCACGCCCACCCTCTCGCCCGCCGGGCCTCCTATCCGATCAATTACCAGGGTCCCCCGTCTCCAATGTCTCCGCTTCTTGTCACCGCGACCAGCCGCTCGAACACCGCTACCCCGGCTCGCGTCCACCAGCAGATTGAATGTTTCACGTGAAACGCCGCCTCCACGTCAGAACGATACCCCTGGCCCCCACCAACGTCCGCGGAACCAGGCACTCTCTTTGCTCCCGCACAGACCCCCGGTCCCCGCTGGCTCGCCTAAACCGCCACCCAACACACCCTCTCAGGGAACCGGGTCGTATCCAGACCCACCACCCGGCCCCGGCCGGCACCGCCCCAACCGCCGAACACCCAACCACCCGCCCCTCAAGACCCCATAACGCTCAATCGCCTCGTACGTGTACCGTGAGCACGTCGGCTCGAACCGGCAGGCTCCCGGCATCACACGCGAAAACGTCGCCTGGTAGCCCTGAATCAGCCGCAACACCACCCACTTCACGACTCTCCCTCCAGCAACCCGCCCTTTCGCAACGCTCGAACCAGCGCCAACCGCAACTCGGCGGACGAAGCGGTTATCGCACTGCCGCGTGCCGTCACCACGACATCGAACGCCCCGACACCATCAACGCCCCGCGCACACTCGCGCAGACGTCGCTTCGCCCGGTTTCGCACAACTGCCAGCTTCGAAAGCCGCTTGCCCACCGCGAAACCCCACCTCGGATGCCCGCTCTCGTTGGGCAAATAGCGCACAACAACGAGGGGACCGCTCACCACGGTCCCCTCGCTATACACAGTGTCGAATTCCGCGCCTTTGCGCAGCCGATACTCGCGCCGCATGGCGCACCGTCCTAGACGACGGTCAGCCGCTTCCGGCCACGTGCCCGGCGCGCCTTCAGGATGAGCCGGCCACCCTTGGTGCTCATTCGCTTCAGGAATCCGTGCTCGCGCTTCCGCGGGATCGAATGGGGCTGGTACGTGCGCTTCGTCGCCACGGCAGCTACTCCTTGTTCTTCAATGACGTGAAGGACCATCCTCGCAGATCACCGCGTTATGGTCGAAATCGGCCAGCCACCCACCTCATCCGGCGTACGCAGCCAGGTATCGAGCATAATGCTCCATGACCTTTTCGACATAATCACGCGTCTCCGGGATATCGATCGCCTCGGCCGTCGTTGGCCCATCTGCCCCTGTCCCCGCACGATCCGCCCACCTTGCCGCGTTGCCAGGCCCCGCGTTGTATGCCCCCAACGCCAGGTACGCGTTCCCATACCGGGCGAGCTGCCCCCCAAGGTAGAACGCACCAAACCTCAGGCTCACCGCCGGCCGAAAGAGATCATCCGCCACGAAGTGCTCTACCCCCAGGGCCTCCGCGATACTCGCTCCCGTCGGTGGAATCACCTGCGTCAGCCCAAGCGCACCCGCGTGCGACCCGGCAGCCGGGTCCCAGTAACTCTCCTGCCGCACCATCGCCGCCAGGAAAAGCGGGTCCAGCCCATATTCGTGGGCTTCAGCATCTACCTGCGCGACATAATCTACTGGATAGGCAATCCGCAGCAGATCCCTCGGCACGAGCTCCCACGGTACGCCCAATACCCCCTCCAATCGGGCAGCAAGCTGCGCCGCCACATCCACCATCCCCAGCGAACGCGCCTCGCGCGCCAGCTCGAGCACACGCCACGGTCCCGCACCCCGCGCAGCCTCATTCAGCGCAGCCGCCGCCTCTTCCCTCAGTCCAACCGCCAGCAGGTCCGCCGCCGCGGTCGGCCCTGTACCGGGCAGCGTTCCCGGAACAATCCCGTTGAGCCACGATTCGAGCCCGGCCCAGTCAACATCCGTCACGAGTCTCCGCGCACGAAACGAGCCATCCAGTGCGGGTCTTTCCCCGATTCGGCGCGCGGCCTCCGTCCCGTAAAATCCCAGCGGGTCCGCGCTGTAGGCAGCAGCGAAATCCGCCTTCGCAGCCTCGCCCTTCCCCAGCTCCTCCTCCGCTCGCCCCTTCCAGTACAGCAGCCTGGCGTCCCTCTCCCCGGCAATGCCGCTCCATCCCTCCACCGCACCGGCAGCATCGCCCGCCTGCAGAAGCGCATACCCCGCCCGGAACGCCGCCTCGCCGGTGAACTCCCCACCAGGGCCGTTGGCTACGAGCTCCCGGTAGCGCGCGGCCGCACTTCGCTCATCTCCCGTCCCTTCCATCACGCGGGCTGCCCAGTACTTCGCACGATGAACATACGGCGAGTTCGCCCCCGTACCGGCCGCCGCGTCGTACCACGCAATCGCCAGCCGCGCCTCGCCCTCATCCTCGAACGCCGCCCCAAGATAGAACGCCCGAAATGCAAGCGCCTCCGCCGATATTCCCGGCTCCGTCACCGCCTTCTCCAGCACCGCCTGCGCCTCCGCGTACGCCCCCCGCCGGTACTGCACCAGTCCCGCCTGACCCGCATCGACAGCTATCCCCGCCGCCTGCAGGGCCTCCAATGCCGGGTACGCTGCCGGCGACCCCGCTGAACCGTTGACGATCGCCTCGAGTTGCCTCACGAACGTGCCCTGGTCACCTGCCCGGCGGGACACCATCGCGAGCTCGAGCCGGTCTCCAGCGTCCCCCGACAGCACAACCAGCCGCGCCAGCCACCGCGCGAGCGCCGTATCGTCGCCAGCCGCTCGCGCCGCTGCCGCCCGATCCCTGGCAATCGTTTCGTCGAACCCGGCAGGCAGGTTTGGGAGAGCCGTCAGCCGTTCCCACTGCGCCTCCGCTCCCGGATCTCCCCCCGCCGAAAGTGCCCGTGCATAGGCCAGCACGACATAAGGTTGCAGCGCGTCATTCGTACCCTTCAACGCCTCCACCCGAAGTGCCTCCGCCGCAGAACCAAACGCATTCGAATCGAGCAGCCGGACGCCAAGCAGGTACGCGCTCCTTCGCGCCGTCACACTCCCGGCGGGGGCCGTACCCACCGCCTCCTTGAGCAGCGCCACACCCCTTGCACTGTCACCCGCCTGGTAGCGGGCCACGCTCGCCCCCAGGGCCGCAGCCGCCTTCACCTCGGGGTCCCGGGCGCCGTTCGCTATCGCCTCGTATCCGCTCGCAGCCTCCTCGAGGCGGCCCTCGCGGAGCAGCTTCGCTGCCGTCGCCAGCGCTTCCGGTGATTCCCCAAAGGGCGTCGGCATCGAAACGCTCGTCGCTGTCGCCGTCCACGCCGCGGTTGCGACAGCCGTCGAGGGGCTGCTCTCCCCTCCACCCCCCGACTTCGACCCCGAACCACCGCCACACCCGGCAACAGGCACCACAACAACGCACATCACCACGATCGCCGCACGCAACGCATCGCCCGGCCCCGGGCGGTTGCCCTTGGATGCCACGAACCCGATGCTAGGTTTTCACGACGACGCGCGTCAAAACATATGCGAGCGATATCGGAAAGACAGGCGAACCTCATGCCCACCGCCACATCGACGCCCGCGAAACCACTCGGCTCACTCCGCGACCTGACCACCAGCCGCAACGCCTGGATCGAAATCGACCTCGACGCCCTCGACCATAACGTCGCTACCATGCGCTCGCTCGTCGGCCCCGGCATCGAACTCATCGCCGTCGTCAAGGCGAACGCCTACGGCGCTGGCGCCGAAGTCCTGGCCCCCGCGCTCGAGGCGGCCGGTGTCGAACGCTTTGCCGTCGTCTGGCCCGCCGAGGCATTGAATCTCCGCGCAGCCGGCGTCACCCGCCCCATCCTCGTCCTTGGCCATGCTTTCCCGGCCGATGCACCAGCAGCCGTCGCCGCGAATATCACCCTCACATGTCACTCCCTGGCCCTCGGGCACGCCATCTCCGAAGCTGCCCTCGCCCGCGGCACCACCGCGACTGTCCATATCAAGGTCGATACCGGCCTCCACCGCTTCGGCGTCAACCTCGACCAGGCGGTCGCTCTCGCTCAAGCCCTCCGCTCGATGCCCGGCCTCGATGTCGAGGGCCTCACGACCCATATGGCCAACGCCGACGAGCCCGATGATTCCTTCTCAGAACTCCAGGACCAACGCTTCGCCCACGTCGCCGAGCTCCTCCCCTGGATCCGCTACCGCCACACCGCCAACTCCGCGACCGCCCTCCGCCGCGATGAGTTCCGCTACGATGGCGTCCGCCTCGGCCTCGCCCTCCACGGGATACAGCCAGCGAACACCCCTCCCGCCGGCCTCCGCCCCATCCTCTCCGTCCGTGCGCGAGTCGCCCGCGTCAGCGACGTCCCGCCCGGCGAGGGCGTGAGCTACGGCCTTCGCTGGCACCCCCGCGACCCCGCCCGGGTGGCGCTCGTACCCGTTGGCTACGGCGATGGCTGGCGCCGATCACTGGGAAACGAAGGCCATGTACTCATCGCCGGCCACCGCTGCCCCATGGTTGGCACCCTCTGCATGGACCAGTTCATCGCCGACGTCACGGCCCTACCCTCCGTCAGCGAAGGCGACGAGATCACCCTCCTCGGCCGCCAGGGAGACGATGAACTCTCCGCGACTGAGGTCGCAGCCGTCGCCGGCACGATCCCCTGGGATATCTTCGCCTCCCTCCAGGCGCGGTTGCCACGCATCTATCACCGCCATCACGAGGTCACAGCAGTCATCGGCCCCTGACTACAGCCCTCCGAACATGCCGGAACCCCGCCTCCGAAGGCTGTTATGCCACTGCAATACCCCCCGCACCCGATTACCTGTCCCCAATGCCCATCCCTCCCGAGAATCAATCACAGTCCGGAAATGGGAGCCTGGTCGTGCCGGATAGCCCCGAGGCCCGCGTGCCTCCTACCTCTGCAACTCCACCACCCGAACCCTCCATCACTGGCCGGGCACTCGCCGTCGACCCCGACGCCGGCGTCCGGCGCGTCATCGCCCTCGTCCTCGAAGAGCTCGGCTTCGTCACCCATGCTGTCGCCGACGCCGAAAGCGCCCTCGAGCTCCTGCCGACCCTCAATCCCCACCTCGTTATCACCGAGGTGCGCCTCCCCGGCATGAGCGGGCCCGACCTGGTGCGGGCGATCCGCGCGCTGCCCCACAAGGCCCCCCACATCCTCCTCATGAGCGCCTATCCCCGTCCCGGGCACTCCGGCGAAACCGTCTTCATGCCGAAGCCGCTCCACTTCGAGCGCCTCCTCCAGGTCGCCCGCGATGCCCTGTCCGGCTAAGCCCGCGCCGTTCTCTCCACCACACAAGAAAGGGGCGCTCCTCCAAAGAAGAGCGCCCCGTCCTGTTCGTGCCTCAGCTCACACGGTCAACCCGCGGGGCGAGTTACCAGCGCCGGTCGCGGCCACCACCGCCACCGCCACCGCGGCTCCCGCCACCACCATAGCCGCCACGGCCACCGCCGCCGCCGCCATAACCACCACCGCCGCCACCGCCACCGTAGCCACCGCTGCGGCCGCCACCACCATACCCGCCACCACCAGCCGGGCGGCTCGACGGAGTGAAGCAGTCGTTGCAGTAGACCGGGCGGTCACCACGTGGTTCGAACGGGACCCGCGCCTCGCGCCCGCAGGACGCACAGGTTGCGGTGAACATCTCGCGGGCCTGCCCGCGGTTCCCGCCGCCCGATTCGCCCTTGCGGGCAGAGCGGCAGTTAGGGCAACGGCGAGGTTCATTCGTGAACCCCTTCGAAGCATGGAATTCCTGCTCCCCCGCGGTGAATGTGAATTCAGCGCCACAATCGGAGCAGATCAGGGTTTTGTCGGTGTACGGCACTCGACGACCTCCAAACATTTCTAGGATTCCGCGGTCTTTCGAGCACCAGGTGGGAACGTGGACAGATTGAACGTGGAGAACCTGTCCTCAGAGTACGGCCAATAGGGCTTCGTTGAATAGCCTGCACCGGTAAATCTCACTTCGTCTGCGAATCACCCCCCACCCCCGCCGTGCCCCAACCGGCCAATCTGGTACAGGCCGCTCCCTCCTTCCGTTCCGCCTTTTCTTCCCCTAAACTCAGGAAAGAGCCCCTTTAGCACTCCCCCGTGGCGAGTGCTAATATGCCTCCATAGGGTTGATAATGGTGTTGTCAGACCGCCGCGCGCGCATCCTTGCCCTCATCGTCGAGGACTTCGTCGATTCGGCCCAGCCGATCGGCTCGCAGGCACTTGTCGGCCGCCATGCACTCTCCCTCTCCAGCGCAACCGTCCGCAACGAGATGGCAGCGCTCGAAGAAGAAGGCATGATCACCCACCCTCATACCTCCGCCGGCCGAATCCCCAGCCACCGCGGCTACCGCTACTACGTCTCGTCCCTCATGGGCGAACGCGGCCTCCCCGAGCAGGACCAACTCAAGATCCTCCACCAGTTCCACCAGAGCGCCCGCGAACTCGAAAACTGGACATCCCTCGCCGCGAGCGTCCTGGCCCAATCACTCGGTAACGTCGCACTCGTCACTCAGCCACGCATCGCCGAGGTTCGCCTCAAGCAACTCCAGCTTGTCGAGCTCACCGAAAATCGCGCACTCCTCATCGCCGTCACCATGGATGGCGTGGCCCACCAGCAGATCGTCGAGTTCCCAGCCCCCGCACACCAGGAACACCTCTCACGCCTCGCCACTCGCCTCAACGCCGACCTCGCCGGCACAACCGCCTCCGACCTTCCCCATCGTGACCTCCCGGAGCCACCCGGCCCGCTCGAACGCACCGTCGTCGCCGCGCTCACCGACATCCTCCTGCGCGAACAGGAACGCACACTCGAAGCCCCCATCGTCGAAGGCGTGCGCGACATGCTCCGCCAGCCCGAGTTTGGCCACTCCGACCGCATGCTCGACACCCTCGAAGCTGTCGACGAGCGCCGCCTCGGTGAAGCGATTCCCTCCGACGCCGTCGCCGCGGGCGGCCTCGCCATCGTCATCGGCGATGAGAACCGCGAGGGCCCCTACCAGGACATGAGCTTCGTCCTCGCCCGCTACGGCCCCCAGGAAAGCGGCGGCGTCCTCGGTGTCCTCGGCCCCACACGTATGGCCTATGCCGATGCCGTCGCCCACGTCCGCTACGTCAGCGAGTTGCTCACCGAGCTCATGCGGAGGCTCTACACCGACGACTAACCACCCACAATCGATCGGCGTGGCCACGACGTGGCTACTCCCGCCCGCCTGCACATCCCCGCCTCTCGCAGCTTCCCCCATCGGGGCTCACCCTGCGAGAGAGACCACCCGCCTGGAGGCCCTATGACAGCACACGATGAAGACGAACGAACCGCCGACCGCCGCTCGAGCGCATCGATGAACGACGGGCAGACCCCCGAAGGCAGCCAAACAGCCGCCGCCGGCGACACCGCAACCACCCTTGCCGACGCGCTCGAGAAAGCCGACAACTACTACCGTAACTGGCAGCGAGCCGCCGCGGACTTCGCCAACTACAAGAAGCGCGTCGAGCAGGAGCGTGCCGAAAATGCCCGCCTCATCAAGGCAGCCCTGATCATCAATCTCCTCCCCATCTACGACGACATGGATCGGGCAACGGGCACACTCGATACCGACCTCGAAAGCCTCAACTGGGTGCAGGGCATCCTCGCCATCCAGCAGAAGTTCGCACGCCTCCTCGAGGCGCTCGATGTCCGCGAAATTCCCGCCGCGGGCGAGCCCTTCGACCCCCAGGTCCACGAAGCCGTCGCCCGCCAACCGGGCGAGGAAGGCAAGATCCTCCACGTCGCCCAGAAGGGCTACCTCCTCAGCGATAAGGTCATCCGCCCCGCGATGGTCATCGTCGGCGACGGCACACCCGGCGGCTGACGCGGCGCCCCGCCTTCCCCGTCAACAACCTCGATAGTCAAGGGCACTGGAGCCCGGGAGAATCTCAAGAATGGCTAAAGTCATCGGTATCGACCTCGGCACGACGAACAGCTGCGTGGCCGTCATGGAAGGCGGCGAACCAACCGTCATCCCCAACGCCGAAGGCGCCCGCACCACACCCTCCGTCGTCGCCATCACCAAGACGGGTGAGCGCCTCGTCGGCCAGGTCGCCAAGCGCCAGGCCGTCACCAACCCCGAAAACACCATCTTCAGCATCAAGCGCTTCATGGGCCGCAAAGCCAACGACCCCGAAGTCGAGCGCGATGTCAAGCTCGTCCCCTACAACGTCACCGCCTCCGCCAACGGCGACGCCGCCGTCCTCATGGGTGGCAAGACCCACACACCACCCGAAATCAGCGCCATGATCCTCCAGAAGCTCAAGGCCGACGCCGAGGCATACCTCGGCGAACCCGTCACCGAGGCCGTCATCACCGTCCCCGCCTACTTCAACGATGCCCAGCGCCAGGCCACCAAGGACGCCGGCCGCATCGCCGGCCTCGAAGTCCTCCGCATCATCAACGAGCCCACCGCCGCATCCCTCGCCTACGGCCTCGATAAGAAGCACGACGAGGTCATCGCCGTCTACGACCTCGGCGGCGGCACCTTCGATATCTCCATCCTCGAACTCGGCGAAGGCACCTTCCAGGTCCTCAGCACCAACGGCGATACCCACCTCGGCGGCGACGACTTCGACCAGCGCATCATCGACTGGCTCATCGACGAGTTCAAAAAGGCCGAGGGAATCGACCTCCGCCAGGACCGCCAGGCCCTCCAGCGCCTCAAGGCCGAAGCCGAAAAAGCCAAGATCGAACTCTCCAGCGCCCAGTCCACCGATGTGAACCTCCCGTTCATCACCGCCGACGCCAGCGGCCCCAAGCACCTCAACATCACGCTCTCCCGCGCCAAGCTCGAACAACTCGTCGGCGACCTCCTCACCGCCACCCTCGAACCCGTCAAAAAGGCCCTCTCCGACGCTGGCAAGAACGCCAACCAGATCGACGAGATCGTCCTCGTCGGCGGCCAGACGCGCATGCCGTCAGTCCAGAAACTCGTCGGCGATTTCTTCGGCAAGGAACCCCACAAGGGCGTCAACCCCGATGAAGTCGTCGCTATCGGCGCCGCCGTCCAGGCGGGCGTCCTCAAGGGCGAAGTCAAGGACGTCCTCCTCCTCGACGTCACCCCGCTCACCCTCGGCATCGAGACCCTCGGCGGTGTCGCCACACCCATCATCCCCCGCAACACCACCATCCCCACCGCCAAGAGCCAGGTCTTCAGCACCGCCGCCGATAACCAGCCAAGCGTCGAAATCCACGTCCTCCAGGGCGAGCGCCCGATGGCCACCGACAACAAGTCCCTCGGCCGCTTCATCCTCGATGGCATCCTCCCCGCCCCCCGCGGCATCCCCCAGGTCGAAGTCACCTTCGATATCGATGCCAACGGCATCGTCAACGTCTCCGCAAAGGACAAGGGCAGCGGCCGCGAACAGAAGATCACCATCCAGGCCTCGAGCGGCCTCTCCAAGGATGAGATCGACCGCATGCAGCGCGAAGCCGAACTCCACGCCGACGAAGACCGCCGAAAGCGCGACGCTATCGAGACCAAGAACATGGCCGATACGGCCGCCTACCAGGCCGAAAAAACCCTCCGCGACAACGCCGACAAGATAGATGCCAGCCTCAAGGCCGAAGTCGAAGAGAAGGTCAAGGACGTCCGCACCGCCATCGACGCCGGCGACGCCGACGCCATGCGTACTGCGCTCGACGCCCTGAACATCTCGATGTCGAAGATCGGCGAAGCCGTCTACGGCGCCGCCAGCGCCGGCGCCTCGCCCGATGGCGCGGCCCCCGGAGCCGGTGAAGCCCCGCACCAGGACGAAGGCACCGTCGAAGGCGAGTTCCGCGAAGTCTGATCCCGGCACCCGTTCCCAGGCACCGAAGAAGGGGCGCCCCGTTGGGCGCCCCTTCTTCACACCCCCGCGCAACCAAATGCCAAACGACAGCGAGGGCACCCACCGGAACTTCGGCCTGTTCTCGCGAAACCCGCCAACCGCTCCCCCGCTACGAATCCAGCCTCTCGAACACCACATCCGCCATCCCCGCAAAACGCCTCCGCATCACCTCGATCGCCTCCGGGTTGTCATCGGCCAGGAGAAACCGGCGTCCAAGCTCTGCCGCCGCCGCACCCGTCGTCCCGCTCCCTGCAAAGAAGTCCAGCACCAGGTCCCCCCGGTTCGAACTCGCCTGAACGATGCGCCGCAGAATCCCCAGCGGCTTCTGTGTTGGATACCCCGTCTTCTCTCGTCCGTTCGTCGGAACGATCGTGTGCCACCATGTGTCCGTCGGCGTCTTTCCCCGCGCCGCCTTCTCCGGGCCAACGAGCCCCGGCGAAAGATACGGGATCCGCTCGATCTCCTCGTAGTTGAACGTGTACCGCCCCGCATCCTTCACATAGACAAGGATCGTGTCGTGTTTCGGCGGCCAGCGCTTCTTCGTCCGCGCCCCATAGTCGTAAGCCCAGACCACCTCGTTCAGGAAACACCCCCGCCCGAAAATGCCATCGAGAAGCACCTTGCAGTAGTGCGCCTCACGGTAGTCGATGTGGAAGTACAGCGTCCCGTCATCCGCCAGCACCCGGTACGCCTCGCACAGCCGCGGCTCCAGGAACGCCAGGTAATCGTCGAACGAATCCTCGTACGCCCGGCTCCCCAGCCATGTCGTGCGGTACCGGTTGCCGCCGAACCCCGTCCGGTCGCCATCCTCATCGCGAACAGTCCGGAGCTGCTCCCGCCGCTGCTCCTTCCCCGTGTTGAACGGCGGGTCGATGTACACCAGGTTCGCCATCCCGTCCGGCAGGCTGCGCAACAGCGCAAGGTTCTCGGCCAATACCACCCGATTCATCGCTTGCAGCGTATCCGCACCCGCCGCACACCGCATGTCCCGCTACTCCGCTACCATCACCCCGTGACTCGCGAAGAGCCGATCGTCCGCCCAACCGCACGGGTCATCCTCCTCGACCCCAATGACCGCGTCCTCCTCTTTCGCGTCTATGACGAACGCCTCCCCGCTCCCAGGCCGTTTTGGATTACACCCGGCGGCGGCCTCGAAGCCGGCGAAGACTACGTCACCTGTATCCACCGCGAAATCATCGAGGAGACCGGGATCCCCAGCGTCGAACTCGGGCCCTGCGTCTGGCTCCGTACCCACGCCTGGCCATGGGTCGATGGCCGTTGGTTCCAATCCATCGAACACTACTTCCTTGCCCGCACTCCCCACACCAACGTCGTACGCGATGGACACACAGCCGAAGAACGCCAGTTCCTCGGCCAGCACCGCTGGTTCAGTCTCGCCGAGCTCCGCACCCATCACGAGCCCCTCGTCCCCGCCGCGTTTCCCACACTCCTCGAACCGCTCCTCCAGGGCCTCATCCCGCCCGGCCCAATCACCGTCGGCGATTGACTCCTGTCCCACCCTCGCCTTCGCGGGCTCAAAGCTCGCCTGCACCGTATCCTGTCCGCCGTGCACACCTGGTCGCTCGTCGATGGCACCTGG
Source organism: uncultured Anaerolineaceae bacterium (assembly GCA_964508715.1). Taxonomy (GTDB): domain Bacteria; phylum Chloroflexota; class Dehalococcoidia; order Tepidiformales; family Tepidiformaceae; genus JAKALX01. The sequence goes on from CAZDUX010000014.1 coordinate 52,324, forward strand.
CGCGAAGGCGATCTCGATGGCGCAACGCTGCGTTGGTTCGACCTTGGCCGCGAGGATGCCGGCGCTCTCCACGACCTCGCCCGCCGCTACAACCTCCACCCCCTCGCCATCGAAGACTGCCTCGCTACCATGATGCACGCCCCCAAGATCGACGACTTCGGGACCACCCTCTTCATCGTCCTCCAGGAACTCGAACCCGGCATCGAAGGGCCCGTGCCCGAAGAACTCGACATCTTCGTCGGCCACGACTTCTGCATCTCCTACAGCGACTCCCCCGAACCCGGCCATGCCGCGACCAGCCTCCGCGCGGCACTCCGCAACCAGATCGCCATCCGCCCCGGCGCCGACGGAATCGCCTACGAACTCGCCGACCGCGCCGTCGACAACATCCTTCCCCAGGTCCACGCCCTCGCCGAGCACCTCGAATCCCTCCAGGACACCGTCCTCGCCGGCACCAGCGATAGCCGGGTCAACCGCGAGGTCCTCGAACTCCGTGCACGCGCCGGCCGCATCCGCCGTGTCCTCGCCTCAGAACTCGGCGTCGTCCAGCGCCTCAGCCGCGGCGAGTTCTCCGAGATCGCCGAATCCAACCGCATCTACTTCCGCGACGTCTACGACCACCTCGTCCGCATCGACCTTGGCCTCGAAGAACTCCGCGAAGACGCCGAGGTTGCCCTCAGCACCTACCTCAGCGCGTTCAATAACCGCATCAGCGAGGTCATGAAGGTTCTCGCCGTCGTCGGCGCCCTCGCCCTCCCCGCCTCGGTCATCGCCGGCATCTTCGGCACCAACTTCGATAACGTCCCCGGCCTGCACAGCAACTGGGGCTTCCTCGGCATGATCGCGTCGATGACCGGCCTTGCCGTGGGCATGGCCATGTACTTCCGCCACCGAGGATGGTTTTAGCCAGCCTATACTGTTACAACTGGGGGAAACCCCTACGTACACACCGGGTGGCCGCCCCTACCATTCACAGCGCAACCCGACAGCCTGGGAAATCCGCCCGCATGCCCATACCTCGCGACCCGCAATCCCTCATCACCCTCCCGGAGCAACTCCTCGACCACATCGGCACACCCATCATCACCATCACCGGCGACGGTGCGGTCATATCGGCCAATGCTTCGGCAGCGCATGCACTGGGGTGGATGGCAGCCGAACTGCCGTCCCAGGCGTTCCGCGCACCGCTCGATGCATCTGTTTGCCCACAGGTCGCCAGCATCCTCCACGAGGTGCAGGATTCAGGCACCTATGAGGGCGATGTCGCATTCATCCGTCACGACGGCTCGCCCTGGACCTCCCACGTCGTTGCAACCCGCGAGCAAACCGGCTCCGTGGAAACCGCGCGGATTATCCTCGTACTGACCGATCCCCCGCCTCAGCCGGAAGCCGCAGCCACATCATCCGATAGCTCGATGGCATTCCGCTTGCTCTTCGCCGCGCTCCCCCACCCGATGTGGGTCTACGACACCACATCGTTACGCTTCCTCGAGGTAAATGACGCGGCAATCGCGCAATACGGGTACTCGCGCGACGAATTCCGGCAACTCACGATCGCTGACATCCGCCCCACCGGCGAGAAGTCCCGCCTCCTCGACCACGTCGCCCGTCACCCCTGGCTCGAAGATGACGCTGGCACCTGGCGCCACGTTCGCAAGGACGGCAGCGAGGTCAACGTCCGCATCCGGGCTCATTCACTCGAGTTCGAGGGCCGCCACGCACGTCTCGTGATCGCCGAGGATGCGACCTCCCAGGTGGCCGCCGAGACCTCCCAGGCACTCCTCGCCGCAATCGTCGAATCAAGTGATGCAGCGATCGTCGCCCGCGACTCTGACGGCCGGATCACCGCCTGGAACCATGCAGCAGAGCTCCTGTATGGCTACACCGCGGCCACCGTGCTCGGCCAGAGCGGTGCCATCCTCAACTCCGCCTCCGCCGACGCCAACCCCAACACCACCGTCGAAGCACTCGACGCCTGCGCTCTCGCAGGCGAGACCCGGCGGCTCGAAACCCGCCGCCGTCGCAGCGATGGCACGGAATTCGACGCCGCGCTCTCCGTCTTCCCCATCATGAGCCGTGATGGTCACGTCCTCGGCGTCGCGGCCATCACCCGCGATATTACCGGGCAGAAACGGGCCGAACGCGAACAGGCGGCCCTCGCCGCGATCGTGAACTCCTCCGACGACGCCTTCATCCTGCGTGACCTCGATGGACGGGTTCTGACCTGGAGCCCTGGCGCCGAGCGCCTTACCGGCTACACAGCGGAAGAGATGCTCGGAAGCGATCGACGGCCCTTCGATCCCCCGGGCGCCGAAGGGTCGGCCCAGGCCGGCTTTGATCGCATCCGTGCCGGCGAGACGGTCCACGCCGACATCGTCCGCCTCCGCAAGGACGGCTCTCTCCTGACCGTCGCTTTCGAGGGCTTCCCGGTCCGCCTACCCTGCGGCGACGTCATCGGCTACGCGAGCGTCTCCCGCGATATCAGCGACCGTATCCGTGCCGAGGCTGCCCTTCGCGAAAGTGAGACCAACTACCGTGCCATCTTCGAAGGTACGTCTGACGCACTCTATGTCATGGACCTCGGCGATGACGGCAACTGGTATTGCACCCAGATCAACCGCGCCTACACCACCCTCCTTGGGCGCACCCCGGAATCGGTCCTCAACAAGACGCTCCAGGAAGGTATCGGCGACCCTGCCCCCGATGCCATTCTTGCCCACTACGCCCGCGCCGCCTCCACCGGCAAGCCCGTGCAGTGGGAGCACACCACCCTGGCCGATGACCGCCAGCAAACGCTCAGCATCCAGCTGACCCCGGCCCGCTCCGCCGATGGAGTCGTTCGCCGTCTCTACGGCAGCATGCGCGATGTGACCTCGCTGCGTGAGGCCCAGGCCGACCTGCAGGCTGTCTTCGAAAGCGCCGACAGCAGCATCGTCCTCATCGATGCCGGGCAACGCGTGCTCCGCTTCAACCGGCAGGCCAGTGCCGGGATGCAGACACTCACCGGCCACCCCTTGACCATCGGCATGGCCCTCGGCCAGCACCTCTCACCGCTCTTCCATGATGAGATGACGAAGGCCGTCAGCGATGCCCTCGCGGGGACACTCGTTACACGGCAGGTCAAGGTCACCCTCCCATCGGGAGCGCCAGCCTGGTTCGAGATCACCTTTGCGCCGGTGCAATCCGAGGATGGCTCCCCGCGCGGGGTTGCCATCCATTCGCACGACATTACCGAGCAGAAACGTGCGAACGAGGCACTCGAGCAGGCCCAGAAACTCGAAAGCCTCGCCGTCCTCGCTGGCGGCGTCGCGCACGACTTCAATAACCTGCTCGTTGGTATCCTCGGCAACGCCGGCCTGGCCATGGCCGAGCTGCCGCCAGGATCCCCGGTCCGCGAGACCATCACCGAGATCGAAGTCGCCGGCCAGCGCGCGGCCGACCTCGCCCGCCAGATGCTCGCCTACAGCGGCAAGGGCCGCTTCGTCATCCAGCCTGTCGCCCTCGGCCACCTCGTCCAGGAGATGACCCAGCTCCTCCGCGTCTCCATCGCCAGGGGTATCGTCATCCAGTACGATCTCGCGCCCGGCCTCCCGCCCGTCGAGGGCGACGCCACCCAGCTACGCCAGGTCATCATGAACCTGGTGGTCAACGCCAGCGACGCCATCGGTTCCGCCGATGGTGTCATCCGCATCCACACCGGCCTCGTTCATGCCACATCCGAGGACCTTGCCCGGACCTATCTCGCGCCGCAGCTCCCGGGCGGCGACTACGTCTCGATGGAAGTCACCGACACCGGCAGCGGAATGAACCGCGCCACCCTCGCGCGGCTCTTCGACCCGTTCTTCACCACCAAGTTCACGGGCAGGGGCCTTGGCCTCGCCGCCGTCCTCGGCATCGTTCGCGGCCACCGCGGCGCAATCCATGTCGCGAGCGAGCCAGGAGTCGGGACTACCTTCCGGCTGCTCTTCCCGGTGGCAGTCACCCCCACCACGACCACGGCTGAGCCGCCGGTTACAGCCCCCGCCTGGCGTGGTGAGGGTGCCATCCTCGTCGTCGACGATGAGCCTACCGTGCGCGCCGTCACCGCGCGCGCACTCCGCACCTTCGGCTTCGAAACCCTCGTAGCCGCCGATGGTGAGCAGGGCGTCGGTGTCTTCGAACGCGAGTCCGCCCGTATCCGCGCGGTCCTCCTCGACCTCACGATGCCACGTATGAACGGCGAAGCGGCATTCACGGCCATCCGTGCTCTTCAACCCGCTGCCCGCGTCATCCTGATGAGCGGCTATAGCGAGCAGGATGCGATGAGCCACTTCGCAGGGCGCGGCATCGCAGGCTTCCTCCAGAAGCCCTACAGCGTCACCGAACTACGCGAGATCCTCCAGCGAGTAATGGCGGACTCCTGAACCCGGTCTCGGCCCTGTCCCGCAGAGCCGTCAGAGCAGCACCAGGTTGTCCCGGTGCACCACCTCGTCGCCGTAGCTGTAGCCCAGCGTCTCCGCTATCCGGTCACTGTGCAGGCGAAGGATGCGCACGATCTCGGCCGCCCCATAGTTCGTCGTACCCACCGCCACAGGCTGACCTTCGGCATCGCGAATCTCGACGGTCTCGCCCCGGTCGAACTGCCCCTCCACGGCCGCCACACCCGCTGGCAGGAGGCTTCGCCCATGCTCGCGAAGCGCCTCCACTGCCCCCGCATCGACCACGATCTGCCCCGTCCGGGCGATGTTCCCGAGGATCCACCGTTTTCGCGATTCGAGCCGGTCGCCAGCGTGCGGGAAGATCGTCCCGCGTTCGTGGCCATTCGCGATGTCCACCAGCACCTCGGCCTTCCGCCCGTTGGCGATGACGACGTCGACACCCCCCTGCGTGGCGATCCGCGCCGCCGTAAGCTTCGTGAGCATCCCCCCGGTACCCGGTCCCCGCGCCCCGCCCGCGAGCGCCTCGATCGTTGAATCGATCCGTTCCACCCGCTCGATGCGCTTCGCCTCCGGGTTCACGCTCGGGTCCCCATCGTAGAGCCCGTCGACATCCGTCAGGATCGCGAGCAGGTCGGCATCGACCAGGTTCGCCACGTACGCCGAGAGCGAGTCATTCTCACCGATACGCGTGGCCAGCACCTGGTCGAGCGCCACCGCGTCGTTCTCGTTCACAATCGGCACAGCACCCGCCTCGAGCAGGTCGCGGAGGGTGTTCCGCGCGTTGAGGTAGCCCAGCCGGTCGGAAAGGTCGCGCCGCGTCAGAAGAACCTGCGCAACGACCGTGTCGTGCCAGTCGAAGAGCTCGTCCCAGCTCTGCATCAGGTGGCTCTGCCCAACGCTCGCAATCGCCTGCCGGCTCAGCGTCGCCCCCGGCCGGATCCGGTTCGCCATCCGGTGGCGGCCCGCAGCCTGTGCCCCGCTCGAAACCACCACCACCTGTGCCCCCTGCGCGCGGAGCCGGACTACCTGCCCAACGAGCCGCGACATCGCTTCGAGGTCGAGCCGCTTCGAACCAGCGGTGAGCAAGCTTGTCCCGAACTTGGCGACGATTCGGCGGTAACGCATATCCGAAGGGTAAACGAGCCACGCCCGACGGGCGACGACTGCCTGCTCGCCCTCGCCCCCGGTCAGCGCCATTCCACCAGCTTTTCCCCCGGGTCGAACCGTTTCCTCGCTACCCGCTGTAAGACTTCTCGCCGTCGCTGGTCTCACCTGCACACCAACCACGGAGACCACCGCACATGATTCGCCTTCGCCTCGCCGCCTCTATCCTCGGGGCCGCTTCACTCGCCACCCTCGCTGTCACCGGCGCCTCCGCCGCAAACCCGAATCTCATCACCAACGGTGACTTCACTACGGGCATCGGCGGCTGGTCCCTCCGGGCCGGCGTGCCCGGCAGCCTCGGCTGGAGCCTCAGCGACCACAGCCTTGTCATCGTCAACAATTCAGCCCCTGGCCAGACCACGCTGGCCTCCGCTCAGCAGTGCGTCACCGCTATCGATGACGGACGCTCCTACACCCTCGAGGACGATGCCTTCGTCGCATCCGGCCAGCAACGGAGCGGCGGCGCCCATGCCCGGGTCTTCTGGTACGCCGGTGATTCCTGCAATGGCTCCGTCCTCGGCTCACCCTTTGCCAGCACCTTCGTCACGGCATTCAACACCTGGACCCACACCAACGACACCTTCACCGCGCCGGCCGGCGCGAAGTCCGCCAGCATCCTCCTTGGGGTCCAGCAGAACGAGGCCGGCGCGGGCGAAGACCCGGCAGCGCACTTCAAGGCGAAGTGGGACAACGTCTCGTTTCGCAAGAACCTCATCCTCCTCGCTCCACCTATCGCCACCATCCCGCCTCTCGCTGGCATCGACCCGCCAATCATCCAGACACCGCCACCGGTCAAGACACCGCCCACCATCGTCAGCGATCCGCCTGCCACCACGACACCCGGCCCGATCAAGGCGCCGCCTACCGTCATCGTGAACCCCGCCGGAACGGCCACGCCTTCGCCGGCCAGCACCCCGGGCGGCCCGGCCACGACCGAACACCAGTCCGATGAACCCGCCGCCCAGCCAGCAGCCCCGGTGCAAACACCCGCGGACAGCACCGGTAGTGGTGCCACGCAGCCACCACACGCCCCCGCAAGCCCGGGCGGCAACCTCCTCCCACCGGATACCGGTTCGGATGTGGCCGATGGCGGCCCTGCCAGCGCGATCCCCCTCTTCAGCGTCGTTGCCGGCGCCCTCGCCCTCACGGCCCTTGCCGGCCTCGTCCTTGCAGTCGTACAGGTGAAGCGCCGGAACTGACCACTCCCACGCCTTGCCTGTCCGGCCCGAAAGCGGCGAAGGCGCTCCCCCCTTCGCCGCTTCCCTCTCTCAGCCGTTGAGCGTGAACGGAGGGTATTCGTCGCGCAGGAGGAGCAGGTACGCCTCCACCCGAATCTGCCAGCGAAACACCCCGAGCCCGAAGTTGTAGAGCCCCTCCGGGTACGCACCGGTGAAGAGGATCGCGAACCACGCGATGATCGACGTCACCGCCCACGCGATACCGAGAAAGAAAAGCACGACGATGTGGGGGATCGCGTACAGCAGGCGAAGCCCCACCGATACGCGGTCGCGCTCCTCGCCGGCCACCTCCAGCTTCAGCTCCGCCGGGTATGGCGTATCACCGAACGGCGGGTATTCATCGCGAAAGAGGCCGATGTAGGCAACGGCGCGGACCTTCCAGCGAAGATAGAACGTGCAGAGGTCGTAGAGCCCCCCGGGGTGCTTCAACGCGAACACGATGGCGAACCACGCGATGACCGCGCACACGCCAGCAACCGCCCCGATGACCCCGTTACCACCCGCCTCCCACAAGAACCGGCCGCTCCCGCCGCGCCATCCAAAGTAGACAGCGCCGAGCCCCGGGCCTCCAACCAGCAGCGCATGCGGGATGTAGAGGATGATCCGGAATGCCGTTGTCAGGCGGTTGCGGTCGGCGAGCTGCGGTTCAACCGTGATATCGACGGGGTAGGAGGACGCGGGCGTCAATGTCGTCATGGCGCCATTCTAGCCCCCACGACTGGTCACACCGTCAATCCGCCCAGGTAATTTCAGCCTCGCCGAAGACCACCGTGTCGCCCGGCTGGATGCCCTCGCGGTGGAGTGCCCTCGATACCCCCCAGCGTTCCAGCCTGCGCAGGATCTCGTCGTGGGCGCCGGGCATCTCCGTGTCCATCATCTCGACGAACGTCACAATCTTCCGGCCTTCGACCACGAGCCGGTCCGGCCCTTCTCGGTAGACAGTGAACCGCTCCTGCGACGGTGGCCGCAACACCGGCAGCTCCTCCACCACCTCGGCCGGCACCCGTGAGCGCTCGATCCGCACCAGGTGCATCAATTCGGAACAGAGCTCGGCCGTCCCCTTCCCCGCGTCAGCCGATAGCACGCGAACCTCCTGCCCGAGGTGCTCCGCCAGCGTCACCGCCGCCTCCTTCGCCCGGTCCTCGTCGAGGTCCGCCTTCGTCACAGCGACGACGCGCGCCACCTCGTCCAGCCTCGGGTCGTAGGCGCGAAGTTCGCCCTCGATGAGTTCGTAGTCCGTCACCGGGTCGGGCGAACTGCTGTCAATCAGGTGCACGAGGACCCGGCACCGCCGAATGTGCTTCAGGAACTCGAACCCGAGGCCGTACCCCTCGCTCGCACCTTCCACGAGCCCCGGAAGGTCCGCAAGGGTGAAGCGGTCCCACTCGACGTTCACCACCCCCAGCATCGGCTCCAACGTCGTAAACGGGTAGTTGGCGATCTTCGGCTTCGCTCGTGAGACCGCCGCCAGGAACGTCGACTTCCCCGCATTCGGCAGCCCGATGAGCCCCACGTCAGCCAGTAACCGCAGTTCGAGCCGCAGGCTCACCGTCTCCCCGTCGTGGCCCCTCTGCGAGAAACTCGGCGTCTGGTTGGTTGAGGTCGCGAACCGCTTGTTCCCCCAGCCGCCCCGGCCACCGTGCGCCACGAGCACTTCATCGCCCACCGTCGCCAGGTCAGCGATGAGATCATCGGTCTCCGCGTCGTGAACCACCGTGCCCACAGGCACGATGAGCCGGAGGTCCTCACCATGGGCCCCGGTGCGCAGGTTCGGTCCGCCGTTGCCACCGTTCCCGGCCTTGAACTTCCGTTTCGACCGGTATTGCTCCAGCGTGTACACGTCATCCACAGCCCGCAGGTAGACACGCCCGCCACGGCCACCGTCGCCGCCGTCGGGCCCGCCCTGGGGCACGAACTTCTCCCGGTGGTAACTGACGAGGCCGTGACCTCCGCTTCCCCCGGTTACCTCGATCTCAATCGCATCCAACATCTCCTCTCATCTGAACAGAGGAAAGAGAAGAAAGAAAGGTGATGGTGGTGATGAAGCGTGGGATTCGTGGGATATCGGCCCCCCGCCATAGCATTTCGAATCTGTGACAAGCCATGAGACCGTGGGTATTGATGTTGCAGAACCGTTGCAAAACGGGCCGGTTCTCTCTCATGAAGTGCAACCGTGCGGGGAAACCCTTGAAGTAGGCCGGGAAAAACCCGCGCAGTGCACCCCTGGTTTCCCCACCGTTTTCCTACCGCCAGGTCACTCCCTCGGCCTTGACCACGATGAGGATGCAGAGAGCCGGCCGGCCGGTGCCACCGCCATCGAAGCCGGCGTTCCGCGCGGAACCAGCCACTCGTTGTCTTCCAGTGATCATGACGGCTCACGGGCCGTTCGTACGGGAACCGCTGGCGCGCTTCTTCCGTTGTGCTCCCGCTGCCACCACGAGCTCGGCCGCCTACTCGTCACCCTCCTGCGCCTCGATCGTTTCGAGCGCCCAGAGTGCCCGCTGAGCCTCGATCCGGCCCGGAACCGGGATGTCGAGATGCCGGTACGCCGCCGCTGTCGCCACCCGTCCCCGCGGCGTCCGCTGCAGGAACCCGCACTGGAGTAGAAACGGCTCGTAGACATCCATGATCGTGTCAGATTCCTCGCTGATTGCTGCGGCGATCGTTTCGAGCCCGACGGGGCCGCCATTGAACTTGTCGATGATGCACCGCAGGACGCTCCGGTCGGTATCGTCGAGGCCGAGGTCGTCGATGTCGAGGAGGGCGAGCGCCGCTCTCGTCCCCTCGAGCGTCACCACCCCGCCGGTGCGAACCTCCGCGTAATCACGCACCCGCCGGAGAATGCGATTGGCGATACGTGGTGTGCCGCGCGACCGCCGTGCCACCTCCATCGCTGCATCCTCCGGCAACTGCACCCCGAGGATGCCTGCCGATCGGCGGACGATAACCGCCAGCGTGTCGGGGTCGTAAAACTCGAGGCGGTAGACCGAGCCGAACCGGTCGCGTAGCGGCGCCGAGACCATCGCGTAGCGCGTCGTCGCACCGATGAGCGTGAACCGCGGCATGGCAAGGCGAACCGACCGTGCGCCTGGCCCCTTCCCGATCATCAGGTCGAGCGCATAGTCCTCCATCGCCGGGTAGAGGATCTCCTCCACCGAGCGCGAAAGACGGTGGATCTCGTCAATGAAAAGAATGTCGTGCTGCTTGAGGTTCGTGAGGATCGCCGCGAGGTCGCCGGGACGTTCAATCGCTGGTCCGCTCGTCGTCCGCACCGCTACGCCCATCTCGTGTGCCACGATGTTCGCGAGCGTCGTCTTCCCCAGCCCCGGCGGACCGTAAAGCAGCATGTGGTCCAGCGCGTCCCCCCGCTTCTGGGCCGCCTCGATGGCGATCGAGAGGTTCTGCCGTACCCGCGGCTGGCCGGGAAAGTCCTCGAGCGCCCGCGGGCGCAGCGAACGTTCGACCTCGGCATCATCGAGCGTCTCTACCGGGGTGACGAAGCGTTCCTCGGGCATGGAGGGAGTATACCGTACGGATGTTCTATTCGTGGCGGCGAATACTGGCCTGCTCGCTCGCAGCGGCTGACCGACCGCCCCGGGCACGGTGCGACGGCAAAGCGGCTGGCCGCCACCGGTCGTAGCCACGCGGTAGCCACTACCCGGAAACCGGGCTGGCTTCGAAAATCCCAACCGTGCGAGTCCCTGCCATGTGCGCCAATGGAGCCTGCCAGCGAAAGCCCCCTGCTGCCGTCGAATCCCCCTCTTCGCGGGTAACCACCACCCACCCTGCCGCGTTATTGCAGACACGAGCGTTTGACGCTGACCGCAAGATCATCGATAAACGCTCAGCGAGTGCTGCGGAAGTCGAGCCGCCCTCGAATCACCATTCCGCTTTTCGTGTTACCGGACAGTGGCGTCCGGCGGGGTGAGCCACGGGGTCCCTTTGGAGGACTTCATTGGCGCGTACCCGCCCCCAGGCACGCCCTGTACTGGCGCTCCTTTCACTCATCGCCCTTGCCGCCGCCGCGATTGGCCCGGCCGCCACGGTCCGGCCGGCGAGCGCCGCCACCGGTTGCCCCGGCATCAGTGGCTACGTCTACTACGACCAGAACTTCAACGGCATCAAGGATGCTGACGAGCCCGGCATCCCCGGTTCACTCGTCGAACTCCGAAACGCTGCCGGTGTGATGGTTGGGTCCACCGTCTCCGACAGCAACGGCTACTACCAGTTCAACAACGACCTGACAGCGAACAAGACCCCGCTCACCGCCACTCGCACCATCATCTTCCCGGCAGCCGTGACCGACTGGGCGGCAACCAGGGAAGCTGCCCGGTTCGACCCCTCGCTCGGCACCCTCACGTCCATCGACGTCGTGCACACGGCCACCATCACCAGCTCCCTCAAGGCCGAGAGCCTCGATAGCGACCCGACGACCGTCACCGGCACCGTCAGCGGTACCCTCACCCTGACCGGTCCGGGGGGCAAGACGTTCTCCGTCACCCCGAATGTCGCCGTCGGGTCCTTCGATGCCGCCGCCTACGACGGCGTCTCCGACTTTGCCGGCCCCAGCGGCCACGACTTTGGCGAGCACACCGCCACCGATTCGACGACCACGACGATTACCGACGCGGCGACGCTGGCAGTGTACACAGGCACGGGCAGCGTCTCGTTCACCGAGAAGGCCGCCGCCTCATCGCACACCACCGGTGGGGGCAACGTCCTCAACCAGGTGAATACCACCGCCGGTGGGCAGGTCGTCGTCACCTACCACTACGTCCCGCTCACCTGCCTCAATCCCGGCAACTACACCATCGTCCAGAAGACGCAGCCGCCAGGCTATTCCGACGGCTACGAGACACGCGGCAACGACTCACCGCTCCCGAACACGATCGGCACCGACACCATCCCCATCACCCTTACGACGACGGACCTGCCCAACAACAACTTCGGCGAGCTCAAGGCCAGCATCTCCGGGTACGTCTACTACGATGCCAACGACAATGGGCTCAAGGAGAGCGGCGAGCCGGGCATCCCCGGGACAACAGTCACCCTCACCGGCACCGATTCGAATGGCCAGGGCGTGAACAAGACCACGGCCACCAACAGCGCCGGTTACTACGAGTTCCCCGGCCTCGCCGGTGGCACCTACGTCCTTACCGAAACCCAGCCCTCCGGCTACCTCGACGGCAAAGACACCATCGGCTCGCAGGGTGGCAAGACAAAGAACGACCAGTTCTACGACATTCCCCTCCCCGGCGGCGCCAACGGCATCAACAACAACTTCGGCGAACTGTTGCCGCCCGGAGAAACCCCAACGCTGACCAACACCTCCGTCCCCAATCAGCCGACCGGGACAGGTACTCCGGGGAATCCCTCCGGGAAGACGCAGACCCCCGGCGGACCAACGAAGACGCCGATCGATACAACCGAAGGCGCGAAGACCCCCGGTGTACCCGGAACGGGCGGAGGCTTCACCTCGCACACCCAGTTCAATATCGCCCTCGCGGCGCTTGCCCTCCTCGCGGTGAGCGGCTGGCTCGCCTATATCGGCGCCGGCAAGAGACGGCTCGCGGAATCGGCGATCGATGACGAAGACGATGGCCTCGGACCGGACGAGCCGTAGCGGGGACGCCTCGGTTTCCGGTTCGAGCTATCCAGCGAGGGGCGTCCGCGGACGCCCCTTCCCCTTGCCGCTCAGGTGGTCTGAAGCGAATACGAAGTCGTGGTCAGCATCGCCCCGAGCACCATGATGATGAGAGTCAGCACCAACCCCGTGACCGAGAGCATCATCGACCGCATCCGCAGCTTCTTGAGCTCGGCCTCGGTCACGTTCTCCCCGCGCGCCTGCGCCTCCAGCCGGTCCATGAGCTTCGGCCCCGCGATGAACATGTGCCACCCAAGCACCGCCAGCATCACCACGAGGATGGTCATCTTCACCGAGAAGACGATGCCGAAACGAACATCGTTGAAGCCGAGCGTCGGGTCGATCGTGTAGAAGCTGCGCCAGTCGGCGATCAGGTACGTCCCCGCGATGAGGATGAGCACGAGGCCCGCGCCGCCAACATAGCCGAAGCGCTTCGTGATCGTTCGCATCGCCTTGAGCCGCGCCGGCACATCGTCGATCCCGCGTGATGCCGGCACCCAGGCGAAGGCCATGAAGAACTGCGGCCCAACGAAGAGCGCAATTCCAAGGATGTGCATCCAGATAGCCGTGACGTGCAACGCGTTATTCAACCTGTCCCTCCAACGCGCACACCGGCGCTCGAATGATTACACCCGGAAACGCCAACAGTGAGAAGCTGGCACCGTCTATCCGCCGATAGACGCGAACGCCAGCTACCGGAGGGCGGTCAACACACCGTCAACATCCATCACGTGCGCAACGCCCATGTCCCGGCGAACTGGCTGCATTGCCCGGGTCGTCCCCGGTCATCTCGCGCTGCAACCGGTACCCTCACCATCCCTGCCCTTGAGTCCAGCGCAGCTCAAACCATTCGGGCCAGTGCCGTGACCGCCGCGGCCGTCAGCACGACCACCAGGACCGGCGCCCTTCGCCAGACAAGGACAGCCGCTGCGGCGACGCCGAGCGCACGCTCGTCCAACACCAGGTCGCGGCCGGTCGTCACGGTCTGCGTCGCCACCAGGGCCGCCAACAGGGCGGGTGCCAGCGCCCCCACCACCCCCATCACGCGCTGCGGCAGCGGCCGCCCGCCGATCGCCACGGGCCCCGCCGACTTGAGCGCCATGCTCGCAAGACCGGCGAACAGCACGACCCGCCAGGCCTCGCTCATGACCGGGGCCCCGGCGCTGCAGCGACCGTTGGCGAAGCTGCCCGGCCCGAGCCCCGCCATCCCAACAGTGCCCCGAGCGACGCGGCGATGATGGGTACGCCCGCCCGGCTGAACGGGACGAGCGCCAGTGCGATAGCCATTCCCGCGAGAGCCGCCCCGAGAGCCGTGCGGTTTCGAACCTGGGGCACGAGCAACGCCAGGAAGAGCGCCGGGAACGCTGCATCCAGGCCCAGCCCCTCCGGGCTCCCGAGGAAGTCGCCCCCGAGAACGCCAATGGCAGTGCCCACAAACCAGAACAGGTAGATCGCGAGCCCCGCACCGATGAGCCGCGCCCGGCCGAAACTCCCGTCACCATTCGAGGCGATCGCCCACGACTCATCGACGACGAGCTGTGCCTCGATGAACCGGCGCAGCCGCCCGCCGTGCATCCCCGGCGCAATCGTCAGCCCAATGGGCAGGTAACGCGAGTTGAGGAGCACCGCCGCGATAACGGCCGCCGCCGCCCCGCCCCCCGTCGAAAGCACCGAAACGGCCGCAAACTGGGCCGATCCGCCGAACGTCGTCAGCGACATGATCATCGGCGCGACCAGGCCCATTCCGGCCGACCGCGCCAGCACACCATACGAGATCCCAAACGCCCCGACGGCGATCGCCAGCGGTACGCAGTCGCGAAATCCCCCGGCCACCGTGTCGCGGGTCGCGGGCGGCGTCGCCCTCATACCTCTCCCTGTGCGGCCCTCTGCCGGTTGCCACTCATCAGTGGAGTATCCACAATGGCGCGATTCCGTACAGGAGGCCGCCTGGACCATGGACAAGAACGAACTGGCGGCAGGCATCCGCTTCGCCGGTGAGCGCGCGGCCACTGCCGGCCGCTACTGCAAGGACTGGAACCACCAGCTCGGCCACCAGTGGACGACCCGCGATGCCTTCTCCCACCTCGCCGCCACCGCTGGCGGCCTTGCCGGGCTCTATCCCGCGCTCGATGGCGGCGCCCTCTCCGGTATCGGAATCGAGCAGGTGGCCATGCTCAACCAGGGCCGCATCGCCGAACTCGAGGACAAGTCGAACGACGAGATCCTCCAGGCCATCATCGATGGCCACAACGCCTCGGCCGATTTCGTCCAGGCCCTCGATGACCGTGACCTTGAGAAGGTCATCACCCTCGGTGGCTACGAAATGCCCAAATCCGAGATCGTCGCGCAGATCTTCATCCACCACGCCATCGCTCACGCCTACGAAGCGAGTGCCCGCTGGCCGATCCTGTAGCTCCCCCAACCATACGGCCAGCTCGGACCCTCGGATGGCCGGGAGTCGCAACGCCGGAACTGGAGGCCACTGTGGAACCCGAACCCCCTGCCATTGTGTTTACCGACCGTAGTTCGCCCGATAGCGAGTGGACCCTGCCCGACTTCTTCGCCGAGGGGATGGCCCGCTCCGCTGCAACCCTCTCGGAAGAAGGCGCCACCAACGAGACCCTCGAGCCCTTCAGCCAGGCCGGGCTCGCACTCGATGCAGCAGAGCTCGCACGCGACCTCGCCACAGTCGCCGCCGGCGGAGCAGACCTCCTTGAGGAAGCACTTCCCCAGCTCACCCACATCTTGCTCGAAGAACTCGCATTCCGTATCCCCGAACTGCTGGGCCCGCTCGAACCTGGCGAGACGGTGGACGACCGCCGCCTCGCACTCTACTGGGCCGGGTGGTTCTCGGCGCCCGAGGCGTTCAATGCGCTCGCTCGCGAAGTTCGCCGCATCATCACCGAATAGGTCGAAAGCCCGCTCCGCCTCCAGGCAGAAAAAAGGCCCGCTCATCAAGCGGGCCTTTTCCGAGGGAGAGAGCCATCGCCCGCATTAGCGGGCCGTCGCCAGCATCGCACTCTCGCGGGGATCCATCCGCAGGCTCGCGAGGTGAGCCTCGGCAACGCGGTCCCTGCGCGTCGCCCTGCGGCGAAGGCCAAAGCGCACGAAGCTCGCGCGCAGCCGCTCACCGGCGAGTTCGTCGCGCCGCTGGCTTGCGAAGGCCAGCACATAGTCCGGGTGGAAGAGCATTTCAGACACGTTGATACATCCTTCTGATTCTGGCGGGGTGCGCCCACCGATAAGTCCATTTCAGCAGCCCCGTCGTCGGGGCACGCCGGGCGGTCGATGGAGTCCGTCTCCGCCCTCCGGCGGAGCTGTGTGAACGGCCTCGCAGTTCAGGCCTTCGTGCCAGGGATACCCTCCGGCAGCGCCTCCTGGACCGCCGGGAATGTGGAGCGCGGGCGCGGCCGGTGGAGCAGGCGCCGCGCGATGAGCCGGAGGACCGGCGGCACGTCGTCACCATGGGTCCGCGCAATCCCCAGGGACTGGCGGCGGCTGAAGGTGCGCGCCAGTTCGGCCTCGCGGAGCGCGGCAAGGGCTTCGGTACTGCGGTAGTGTTCAGCGAGCGGCCCCATCGGGCGCCTCCTCGAGGAAGATAGGCACATAGTAACATAGGCGCAGCCCTAAGACCATAGGCACAAGCCTAATCAGCCTCGAGATCCGCACCCCGCCTGCCTACGCCAGGAGATCGTCGAGAGCCGACCCCGTGAACTCCCGCACCCGCTCGCGCGTCGACCGGTACATGGTGTGCCCGCCTTCCTTGTACGAATCGAGGAGCCCCGCTTCGCGTAACAGCTTCACGTGCACGCTCACCGTCGGCTGCGAAAGCTCATAGACCTGCGCCAGGTCAGTGATCGAATACGGATAGTTGATGACGCTACGGAGAATCGACACCCGTGTCGGGTCCGAGAGCACCTTGAGCTTTCCTGCGACCCGCTCTGCCCGCTCCCGCCCGTGTTGCTCATGGCTCCCTGCCTCGGGCCCAACTGCAACCAGGAGTACCCCCGGCAGGCTGAAAAAGCCAATGCCAACACCCGCGAGAGCGAGCGGGATGAGAACCACCTCCCCCCGCTCCATCGCCTGGCCGACGAGTGACTGGTGAGTGTCGCGCCGCGCGAAATGATTCGCCGGGAGCACCGCCCGAAAGTCGGAACTGCGCTCCATCCTGCGGCGCAGATCACCCGCCTGGCGCTCGGCATCGCGCCGTGCCCCGCCCTCCCAGGCTGGCTTGATCACCGCCCACAGCTCCCGCAGCAGTGCCACGTACTGCCCCCGGAGTGCCGCATCGGCCGCAAGCCGGTCGAGCCGCGCCTGCAGAATCGCTGGCACCTCGCGCCCTTCGGAAGGGAGTGACGGCACAGAACGCTTCTGGGCGGCAATCGTCCCAAGCTCATCGAGGAACGGGTCGAGACTGTCATCCCAGAGGTGCCCCGACCAGTCCGCCAGGAGCAACAACTCCGACCACTCCCCGAAATCACCGCTCCAGAACTCCGCCGCCCGCGTCATGAGCTCCGGATGGCGCTCCCGCAGTTCGCGCACCCATGGCTGGTCCCACTGCTCGGGACTCGTACAGCAGCGCCGCAGCACGAACAGGCAGAATACGAACTCGTTGACGATGGAGGGCCGCACGGCGACACCGGGTGTGGCTGGCTGGAATACTTCAGCAGGCATTGCCCGATAACGATACACCTATGCACGTATCCCGGCCGCCCTTCGCGCAGCCTGGCGCGGCAGCCCGCCACCGCTATCTTCCCTCCGGAAAATGGCTATGGTGATAGGGTCTAGCACTCACCGGGGGAGAGTGCTAACATCGCCTTTGCTCAAACACTACACCTGCACTCTTCCAGGAGGAGACCACACCCAATGGCCACCAAGGCAGCTCCGGCAAAGGCCGCCGCCAAGACTCAGCTCGTCCCCCTCGCCGACCGCATCGTCATCACCCCCCTCAAGCAGGATGAGGTGACCGCCAGCGGCCTCGTCATCCCCGATACCGTCAAGGAAAAGCCCCAGCAGGGCGAGGTCGTGGCCGTTGGCCCCGGCCGCCTCGATGACAACGGCAAGCGCGTCCCCCTCGATGTCGAAGTCGGTGACCGCATCCTCTACGCCAAGTACACCGGCACCGAGGTCAAGCTCGACAACATCGAGTACATCGTCCTCAACGACAAGGACATCCTCGCCAAGCTCGTCGTCTAGCATTCCGCCACAAGGACGCAACGATCGCCAGGCCCACCCGCCACCGATCGTTGCGTCGTTTGTGTCTTAAGCGGTTCACCAGCTCAGGAAGGAACACTACATGGTTGCAAAGCAACTGCTGTTCGACGAGTCCGCACGCCGCCGCCTCAAGGATGGCGTCGATGCCCTCGCCGATGCCGTCAAGGTGACGCTCGGCCCCCGCGGCCGCAACGTCGTCATCGATAAGAAGTACGGCGCACCCAACATCACCAAGGACGGCGTCACCGTCGCCCGCGAAATCGAGCTCGAAGACCCCTTCGAAAACATGGGCGCCCAGCTCGCCAAGCAGGTGGCCACGAAGACGAACGACGTCGCCGGCGACGGCACCACCACGGCCACCGTCCTCGCCCAGGCCCTCGTCCGGGGCGGCATGAAGGTCGTCGCCAGTGGTGCCAACCCCATGATGGTCAAGCGCGGCATCGACAAGGGCCTCGCCGCCGCCATCCAGGACCTCCGCTCCCAGGCCCGCCCCGTCCTCACCAAGGAGCAGATCTCCCACGTCGCCGGCATCTCCGCCAACGATAGCTACATCGGCGAACTCATCGCCGACGTCATGGAGAAGGTCGGCAAGGACGGTGTCATCACCGTCGAGGAGTCCCGCGGCATCAAGTTCGAAACGGAGTTCGTCGACGGCCTCCAGCTCGACCGCGGCTACGTCTCCCCCTACTTCATTACCAACACCGACCGCATGGAAGCGGTCCTCGAAAACCCCCACATCCTCATCACCGATAAGAAGATCTCGGCGATCCAGGAGATCCTCCCGCTTCTCGAGAAGATCCTCCAGGTCACCAAGGACCTCGTTATCGTCTGCGATGACATCGAGGGCGAGGCGCTCTCCACGCTCGTCGTCAACAAGCTCCGGGGCACGATTAACGTCCTCCCCGTGAAGGCCCCCGGTTTCGGCGACCGCCGCAAGGCCATGCTCGAGGATATCGCTATCCTCACCGGCGGCACCTTCATCACCGAAGACATCGGTATGACCCTCGAGCAGGCCACCATCGGCGACCTCGGCCGCGCCCGCCGCGTCGTCTCCGGTAAGGACGACACCACCATCATCGAAGGCCACGGCACCGACGAGGCCATCCAGGCCCGTATCAAGATGCTCAAGGCCCAGGTCGACGACGCCACCAGCGACTTCGACCGCGAAAAGCTCCAGGAACGCCTCGCCAAGCTCGCCGGCGGCGTCGCCGTCATCAAGGTCGGCGCTGCCACCGAAGTCGAACTCAAGGAAAAGAAGGCCCGCGTCGAGGACGCCCTCAGCGCCACCCGCGCCGCCGTCGACGAAGGTGTCGTGGTCGGTGGCGGTGTCGCCCTTATCCGCGCCCAGAAGGGCCTCCGCAATATGGCGGCCGCCTCGAAGGACGACGACGAGAAGATGGGCCTCAACCTCCTCGCCGACGCACTCGAGTACCCCACCTGGATGATCGCCGACAACGCCGGCCTCGAAGGCTCGGTCATCGTCGAACGCATCCGCAACCTCAAGGGCGATACCGAGGGCTGGGACGCCGACAAGGATCGCTGGGGCGACATGTTCGAACTCGGCATCGTCGACCCGGTGAAGGTCACCCGCTCGGCACTCGAGAACGCCGTCTCGATCAGCGCACTCGTGCTCACCACCGAGACGCTCGTCGCCGAAATCCCGCAGCCTCCCGCTGCGCCACCCCCGCCGCCCGAAGACTACTAGGCTCCGGCGTACATCAGCACGCCCCGGTCATCCCGACCGGGGCGTTTTCATGGGGCGAAACCAGCGACCACGGCTTATCGCGCCTCGCGCACGAACATCGGCCAGTCCAGCTCACCGCTGTACGTCAACAAGCCCTGCCCCCGGAAAAACTCCTCCTGCCTCTTCAGCCCGGCCACATCAACCTTCCCCGAAGGGTCGTAGTGCGGCCGGTTCGCCCGTTTCACCACGTCCGCAGCCACGCCTGTGTACTTCTCGATGATCACCGCCGCCTCGCTCCATGCGCCCGCCTCGAGATCGCTCACCGCCCGCGTGTACGCTGCCAGGAAGCCCGCTGCCGCCTCCGGATGTTTCTTCGCCCATGCCCGGTTCCAGTACACACCCGTGGGCGATTCACCATCGACGAAATCGTCGGTCAGCACTTCGATAGCCCCCTGGTCTTCAGCCAGCGTCCGGAACGGCTCCCCCAGCATTGCCGCGTCAATCCCCTTGTTCCCAAGCGCTGCCGGCACATCAGGGAACGCGAGCACCGTGAGCTTGATGTCCTTGAACGTCAGCCCGCCCTGTTCGAGCGCCTTCGCGAGCCAGTACTCCAGCGACCCACCCCGCGCGCTGACCGCCACCGTCTTCCCCTTCAGATCCGCGATCTTCGTGATCTCGCCGGATTGGAATCGCGCCTTGCTCACCACCAGCGGCGTCACCACCGGTGGCCTCTCCGAATGCAACGGTGCCACCACCTCGAACGGGACCTCGCGCTTCTCCTTGATCGCCGCCGCTGCCGCATTGAAGACCGCCACACCCAGCCCCGCCGCCCCCACATCGAAGTTCCCTGCAGCCGTCTGCACCAGCATGTCCGCCCCTCCCCCGAGCCGCTCGAGCTTCACATCCAGCCCGGCCTCGCGGAAGTACCCCTTCTCCTGCGCCACGAAAAGCGGCGCGAACACCATCTGCGGCACGTACCCCACCGTCACGCTCGTTGCCTGGCCGGGCGTCCCGTTCGAATTACCGTCATCCTTGCCGCTGCCACAGGCAGCGAGAAGTGTGCCCCCCAGCGCGAGGCCTGCAAGCGCGAGCCCGATCCATCGTTTCAATGTTCACCTTCTCCCGGTCGGTATGTGGGCACCATCCAGCGCGCCGGCCTTGTGAGCGGTGAGCCCGGCCACCTGCTCACCACGATCGGGTGGCCTCGCCGCCCGGTATGTCAGGCTCCTGCGCACGGCGGCGTCCCAGGCTCAACCCGGTCGGCGCCTCCAGCTCGATCGCTGGCTCGCCTCCGCCACGCGCATAAGCTGTTCGATAGAGCACGATGGCGACCGTGCAGAGCAGCGCCGCAAATACGCAGAAAGCAGCCGTCCCTGGGAGGGAGGCCGACTCGTCGCCCTTCACCAGCATCGTCACAGCCATCGCGGCCACCGAGACCGAGACCAGTGCGTACCATCCGATAACCGCGTAGGCGGCCACCCGGGCCCACGGTCGCCGGTGAAGGATGCCCACACCCGCAGCCACGGCCCCTGGAGCCGCCCCGCCGAGATCGAGGAGCGCGATCGTCCAGAACATCGTCGGGTTCTCGAGGTACTCGGCCCGGCTCGGGTTGCCGCTCATCGCGTCGGCCAGGTTCGCCGGGTACATCACCAGGTAGAGGAACCCGGCGAGCCCGAACAGCAGAACCGGAAGCCAGCGTTGCCAGCGCCGCCCCAACGCTGGCAACTCCTCCGGGCGGACCGAGGCCCAGCCACCCACCGTGGCGGTGGCGCCGAGTATGAAAAGCGCCAGGTGGAGCGGGAAGAACCCCTGGCTGTTGCCGTCGTACCGCACATAATCGGGGCCCACCACGTACTGCACGAACATGTACACCGTGTAGAGGCCCGGGCCCACCGCGAGGAGCCCGCCGAACCGGACGCCGCGCAAGATGAGCACCCCCGCAACCACGCTGAGCGGGGCCACCACGAACAACGACGCGGCATCGAGCCCGATCGTCTGGTTCAGCAGGCTGGGCCCGAGGTGATAGCGAATCCACCCGGTCAGTAACGGCCCGAGCACCGAGTTCGCGGCAAGGCCCACGCCGAGGGCAAGCAACACGAACCCTTGCCAACGCGGTGCTCGCACTGGCGCAACCTCCTCGCTCCGCTCCACCGGGAAGCTTCTGCCCGGCGCTGGCCATGCGACACGTACGAACGGTGCTTCCTCACCGGCCGGCTGGCCGTTCGCTACATCCGCGGGTACGAACCGAACACCTTCAGTTCAGCGCACAGCGGCCGGATGGCAGCCAGGATCGCCTGCCCTTCCGGGTCGTCCTGGTGGTGGTCGAAGTCCACCAGGAACACGTACTCGCCAAGGATCGCCCGCGTCGGGCGGCTCTCGATCTTGTAGAGATTGATGCCGGCCCTCGCGAAAAGGGTGAGCACCTTCGCCAGCAGGCCCGGCCTGTCATCGGGAAAGATGAACGCAATCGAGGTCCGGTCCCGCCCCGTGGGCGCCGGGCTCTCGTGGCCAAGCACCACGAACCGCGTCACATTGTTGTCGGCGTCCTGGATACCGGGAGCGAGGATCTCGCCGCCATAGATTGCAGCCGCCCGAGCCGTCCCGATGGCCGCCGCGTCGTCGCGCTGAAGTGCAATCTCAACGGCCGCCGTCGTCGAAAGGGCAGCCTCCACCTGCACATCCGGGAATTGCTCTTCCAGGAACCGGCGGCTCTGGCCGAACGGTTGGGGGTGCGAAAAGATCACCCTCACATCGGAGAGACCCATCCCCGGCCTTGCGATCAGGTTCAAGACAACGGGAATGGCCAGCTCGGCCTTGATCTTCAGCGTCGTGTCGTGGATGAGGATGTCGAGGGTCTCCGAGACCGAACCGTTCAGGGAGTTCTCGATGGCGACGATCCCTTCATCCGCCTTCCCCGACTCCACGGCCGCCGCAACAGCAGCGTGCGAAGGGCACGCCAGCCGTTCCGCATCCGGTGCATAAGCATGCGCTGCCTCGTCTCCGAACGTCCCGGGCGGGCCGAGGTAGGCGAGCCTCATACCCGCAAACTCCCCGCAGATCGCATCACCGGAGTCCGCCTACGTGTCGAGCCCATGCGTCGACCCGATAAGCGCCTCCCGCAACATCGGCGCACTCTCCTTGTGCGAAACAATCACCAGCGCATCCCCCGGGTTCAGGCGCGTGTCGCCACCGGGCAGGCGGGGCATCCCCGCGGGGTCCACAATCAGGCAGATGAGCGACTCCGGCGGCAACAGCACCTCGCGGATCGACCGCCCCACCACCGGTGAGGTCTCCGGGATCTTCATCTCCACGATCTCCAACCCCGAGTGCAGCTGGAGCAACGGGATGACTTCATGCATCGGCAGCTCCTGCTCAATCTGGGCCAGCACCGCCTGCGTCGCTGAAATCGTCGTCTCGATCCCCCGCTTCTTGAAGAGGAGCTCGTTCTTCGGGTTGTTGATCCTCGCGATCGTCCGCGGAACGCCGCGGCGCCGCGCTATCTCGCAGATGACGAGATTGTCCTCGTCGTCACCCGTCACCGCTGCAACGAGGTCGGCCCGTGAGACCCCGGCCGCATCGAGCGTCGTCGCCTCGCAGCTGTCCCCGCTCATCACCGCATCTCCCAGCTCGTCGGCTATCTGCGCCGCCCGCGCCGGGTCACGTTCGATGATGAGGACTTCGTTATTGCCATCGAGGAGCTCCTGGGCGAGGTGGAAACCCACCTTCCCGCCACCTGCAACGAGGATGTACATCGCTTCTCCTGTCTAGCCCTTCGCGGCGCCTTCGCCGAGGAGCATCTCGAACATGATCTTCGCCCCCAGGCTTGTCGGGCTGAACGTCTCGAGTCCGAGCTCATGGAAGACAATTTCGCGCACCGGGTCGTAAATCCGGCAGAGGACACGCTTCACGCCATAGACCTCCCTCGCCATCTGCGAGGCGAAATAGTTCCGGTTGTCCCCCTGGGTTACCGCAATGAAGGCATCCATCTCCCGGATACCTGCGCGCTCGAGGACAGGTCCGTCCATACCGTTGCCTATCGCTCGTGTGCCCCCGAATGTCTCGGGCAATCGCCGGAACGCCCCCGCATTCGTGTCGAGGATGGTGACCTTGTGGCCGCCCGCGTCGAGCATCGTTGCCAACCGCGATCCGAGCCTTCCGCAGCCCATGATCAGCACGTTCATCGCGCCACCTTCCTACTCCTCGTGCTGGCTCCCCGGCGGGTTCACACCCTGCCGGATGACCCAGACCTGCGAGGTCGCGTTCTTCAGGATATAGTCCGCCGTCCGCCCAACCTGGAAGCTGCCGATAAGCCGCTTGTAGCCGATCCCCAGGATGATGACCTCCGCGTTCCGGTCACGAGCCTCATCGACGATCGCGGGGCCGGCATCGCGCGCCTGGAGGAGCTGTCCCGTCAGCTGGACACCCTGGTGTTCGGCGATCTCCTCGGCCCGGCGAATGAGCTGTTCGCCCCGGCGCGCCTCGGCCTCCATCTCCGCATTGAGCGGCAGCGAACGAAGCACCTCGATGACATGGACCGCGTACAGCTTCGCCTTCTTCTGTTTCGCGAGCATGGCCGCCACCCCCACCGCCTCCATCGAGGCAGGGGTATTCGTGAGCGGAACGAGGATCGTCGTAGCTGTGGCCATGAGTTGCTCCGTCAGGCCGTTCGCTCGGCGGCGGCAGTTGGTAACGAACAGGATCGCATCAGCGGTCGTCCTGTGCGAACCAGAGCCGCACCGCACCGTTGAGTACCAGCACGATACCGATAGCGATCCCGATGTTGAAGCCCGGATCCTGGATGAGCATGAACAGGATGAGCGCAATACCGAGCACGATCGAAGTGACGGAGAAGACGTAGTTCGCTGTGCGCATGAGCTTCCCCGTGGCGTTCGCCCAGGGAATGGGCGCCAGGCCAGGCTGTGCTCAATCCTACCCCTGCCCTCGTGAAGAGCAAGACGTGATGGGGAGAGGCCGGGGATGAGAGCCCCTCCCTCAGTGCCCACGTGCCCCGCTCATGCCGCCACCAGCTTCAGCGGCGCCCCCTCGGAAGCCACTGTGCTGCCATCCCCTACCCCTGCGGCGCCGGGGTCGGCGGCTGCGGGGCCGGCTGCGGACGGCGATGACGCCAGCGCCGCACCATCAGCGCGAGCACGCTCAGCGGGATGAACAGCCACCCGGCGGCTACGAGTGCAACCGCACCACCCGCCGCAACGTAGCGAAGGGCGTCGAGCGACCACTCCCACGCATCCGCAAGCGCTTCGCTGAAGGCCTTCGGTCCGCCCGTCTTCGGCTCGGCCTTCCCCGGCGTGATAGGCGTCAGCGTCAGGTCGATCGTCGCAAGGTCCGTCATCTTGTCGAGGACGTTCAGCCGCCCCTGGATCTGCTCGATCTGTCCCCGCACGCTGTCGAGACGGTCGTTCACCGTCAGGATGTCCTGGATCGACTTTGCCTGCTCGAGCAGCTTCAGATAGCTCTGCTCCGTCCGCTCGAGGTTGCGAAGCCGGCTCTGCAGGTCCGTGTACTGCTCGGTCACCTCACTCGACTTCGACCCCTCCGAGTTCACCTTCACCCCCGGCATCCCCCGGAGTTGCGCGAGCAGCGAGTCATACTGGTCCGCCGGCACCCGGAGCGTGAGCGTTGCGGTGCGCTGCTTCGTGTCACCGGCAGTGCTGGCGGCGTAGCTCGCTTTCTCCACATAACCACCACTGCTCCGGGTCAGCCGCGACGCCTCCGTGAAGGTGGTAGCTACATCATCCACGCCCAGCCCCAGGCTCGCGGTGAGGATTACCTTTCGGTCAAGCAGCGACGGAAGTGCCGTTCCTCCCCCTGCCGCTCCGGCTGCCCCGTACGTCTGTGTACCGTTCGTGCTCGGAGCGGCGGGCAGCGCGTCCTTCGCTATCGCGTTCGACGACGACCGTTCGCCAGTGGCCGCGAGATCATTGCCCGACGGGAATCCCGTCATGTTCTCGGACGCCCCGCTGTCGGGGCCGGCGGAGTACTGGCTCGCCTCTTCATTGTCGTTGCTCGCCACGAAAAGGCCGATCCCCGCAAGTGCCGTCACGGCGACGATGGCAACGGTTGATCCGATAGCAAGGTGTTTGCGCATGGCGTTCTCCTGCCGGGCAGAATCTCGATGCCCGTGTTGAAGAGACGCTCGACGCACGGAAAAGGTTCCTCGCCAGCCGGAGGCCCTCTTTACGATTCGCGAATCTCGTGCACCCGTCCGTCTTTCCGTGGCCCGAGTGACACCGTGTGTATTATGGATTCCACGATGCGAAACATCCGGCTGGGGTCGCTCCTCGGCATCCCTATCCTCGTAAACCCGAGCTGGTTCCTCCTGTTCGCACTTACGACCTGGATCCTTGCGACCGAGGTCTTTCCCAGTGCCCTCGCCGAGGCCAGCGCCCAGACCCACTTCCTGATGGCGGCGGCCAGCGTCCTGCTCTTCTTCGCCTCGATTATCATCCACGAACTCGCCCATAGCGTGGTGGCCAGGGCCTACAAGATCCCCGTCCGCAGCATCACCCTCTTCCTCTTTGGGGGCGTCGCCCAGATCACCCGGGAGGCTGCCCGGCCCCTCGGCGAGCTCCTCATGGCCGCCGCCGGACCCCTCACGAGCTTCGCCCTCGGAGGCGTATTCCTCGGCGCCTGGTTCCTCCTCGGCGCACAGGACACCCGCCCCGTCGACTACGTCCTCTTCTGGCTGGCGTGGATGAACTTCGTCCTCGGCATCTTCAACTTCATGCCTGCCTTTCCGATGGACGGCGGACGCGTCTTCCGCTCACTCATCTGGCTGGTCACCGGCAACTACAACCGCGCAACCAGCATCGCCGCATGGACAGGCCGCGGCATCGCCTGGACGATGATGGCGATCGGCCTCCTCGCCGTCTTCTACATCGACGTGCTCATCGCCCGCGACCCGCTCGGCGGCGGCTGGCTCATCCTCATCGGCCTCTTCCTCGAAAACGCCGCGCGCCAGAGCCTCCTCCAGAACCGCTTCGTCCGCACCCTCCAGCAGTACCACACCAGCGACCTCATGACCCTCGACCCGCCCGTGGTCCCCGGCTCGATGACGGTCGGCTCGCTCGCCCGCGGCGTCCTCGAGATCAACCCCCGCGTCTGCTACTTCGTCGAAGAGAACGGCTCGCTCGCCGGCATCATCAGCGGCTACCAGCTGCGCGAGGTCCCCGAGCCACTCTGGGATCTCACCACCGCCAGCCAGGCGATGGTCACGAAGGACAAGCTCCGACCCGCGCGCAAGGAGCAACTCGTCTCCGAAGTCCTGCTCGAAATGGAAACCGAGAACCTCCTGCACATGCCCGTCATCGAAGATGGCCGCGTCATCGGCGTCATCGCCCGCGACCGCATCCTCGGCGTCCTCCGCCAGGCAGGCCTCATTGCACCTGCGACAGGCTGACCGCCCCTGGCGCGGCGATGAGACCACGGTGACCCGCCATGAGTTCCACGAACGATCCGAATTACTGGCGGGGTTCCCGTCGTTAGTGCGTGTGTGCCCCTGAGCCCGGCCCATGGCTGTGGCCATGATGGAACCATGACCCGCCGCCCGGCTCGCTCGGCGTCGCGCCATCGGCACGGGCACCCCGCGTGAACGTCATCATCGGTGTTGTGATCTGCTTCTTCGCCGGCCTGTCACAGATCGGACAGTGCGCAGGCAGGTCCGCTTCTTTGAACGAACGCGAGACTTCGAATGTCAGAGCGCAGGTTTCGCAGGCGTAGTCGTAGAGCGGCATTGGCGCTAGAGTAACGCAATCACCTGCAATTGCAAGAATTTGCAGTTACCAGGAGCAGACCCGTGGCTACCAGTGCCATTGTCCTCGTCGATAATACCCAGCCCGATGCCGCGCTCGAAGGGTGGAAGGACGCCGCCCGCCAGTTCGCCGGCTTCACCGATACGACTGTCGAAGTCCTGACCGGAGACCAGGCAGCCCTCACCATGCTGTCAACGTCCCTCCTCGCACAGGCGCGCCAGTGGACTCGCCAGTCAATCGAGGCCGGAGCTCCCCCACCGCCACCAATGACCTCCGCCGAATTCCTCTTTCGGCCCGACGGCCGCCCCGATTGGGCGGCGATGTGGACCAGCTTCTGCGATCTCGCCCTCTACGGCGGGCCCCCTCACCGGGGCCCTGGCCAGGCGCTTCATCTTCCCGAGGGCAACGACTTCGAACCGTCCGACTGCGATGCCGTTGCAGAAATCCGGCGCGGGATCTTCGAGACAACCGGCCTCTTCTCCGAACCTGTCGAGGGCGGATGGCTGGCCGTGACGTGTGGCGACTCGCGCATGGCCGCCTGGCTCTGCGCCAGCATCATCCTCGAAAACGTCGATGCTCGTAGCGATGCAGAGCGCCTCTTCGTGCCCGCTCACCCATCCTTTCGCCTCGAGAACGAAGTCAAGAGTGTCGTGACCGTTGTCGCCAAGACACACCATTACTGGCAGGCCCACGTGGAGGCCTACGCCGCCGCCCGTTGAGTCATCTGCGGGCAACCGCATGGCACCTGCTCCAGTCGGTTGCGGGTGCCATGCAGGCGCCCCATCCCCACGCTGCCTGGCAGTAGCGTTCCCTTAGTTGGGGCTCAGCGTGTACCAGATACGCGCAATGAGCCCGGCCTTGTCCACCTTGGCTACCTGCTGCATCACGGTCGGCGTTGTCCCCACACAGCGCCATTCGTAGACCGTCGAATGCCCGGTCACCACGAACGGGATCGCCGCCGTCGCGCCCCCATCGCCCGGGTGGCTCGCGCACCACTGGATCTCCCCATCCGTCGGGGTTCGATCGGTATTCGCATCCCAGCACGTCAGATTCGCGCCGGGGAAGCAGCCAAGGACATGGGAGTCCTCACAGCGCCAGTAGACGTTCCCCGAAGCCGCGAAGTTGTCGAGCGTCCCCGGCTTCGAACCCAGCGCTCGCTCCAACGCCCGGACGACACTCTGCGGCTCGGCTGGGCCCGTGTAACGGTTATCAGGGTGCAACTGGTCTCCCACCGCGGCGCAATACGCAAACGGGTCCGAGTACGTCGCCAGTTCTGTCGCCGAAGCGGCGGAAGACACCGGCGTCACCCCGGCCACGGGTGTGGCTGCCACGGACGAAGAACCACCCCGCAGCAGTGCGATAGCAACAGCGCCCGCAATCACGACGAACGCAGCCGCGCTAACGACGAACGGCCAGGGATGGCGGTGAGGCATGGGTCTCCTCCTCTCGTGCTATCCCGAGACTGGCATCCGAGCGCCCCGACGACAAGGAGTGCTGGCGTCCCCCCATTTCCATCCTCTTTCCGTCACCAGGGGTGGTTGAGATAGACACCGACACCAAAGCCCTGCGATTCAGCTAATTATTATAAGAATATGACGCCAGATGAGTAGGCTAAAGGGTCACGATAAGCACGTAACAGTAAATGGTGCCTTTTTCATCACTTGTACCCCAAAGTTCCCTAAATATGATCACCCTATCGCACTGTGGAGGCACGCATGTTCGGTGATATCGGGGTTCCAGAACTCCTCATTATTCTTGCACTTGTCATGGTGCTCTTCGGTGCTGGTCGCGTCGGCCGCCTGGGGAAGGATCTTGGGACGGCAGTGAAGGACTTCCGCGCCGCCGTGCGAGATGAGCCGCCGGCTGAGACAGTCGCGGCAACGCAGGCACAACTTCCCGCAGCCGTCATACCCGCGGCTCCTGCTCCTGCCGATACCACCACCGAGCCTCCGTCTGAACAGCGGCTGCCGCCGGCCATCTTCTGAACCACCCGGCTGCGACACAGTGACAAGCGAGGCAACGTCGCCCCCGATCAAGCAGCGAGGACGCACACGCTCCACCGGCGAGATGACGCTCCTCGAGCACCTCGTCGAGCTTCGGAACCGCGTCATCATCTGTTCGCTCGCCCTCATCATCGGCGCAGCCGTCTGTCTTTTCTTCTGGGAAACCATCCTCGGCTGGCTGCTCGCCCCCGGCCGCGATGCCGTCCCCGGGCTCAAGGTCGCGAGCTTCTCACCTGCCGATCGAATCGGTGTCATCTTCGAGATCGGTATCTACGGCGGGCTCGCACTCGCCTCCCCCGTCGTCATCTGGCAGATTCTCGCCTTCGTCACCCCCGGGCTCACCCGGAAAGAAATACGCCTGCTCTTTCCCGCCCTCTTTGGGACCTTCCTCTTCCTCGCGCTCGGAATGGCCTTTGGTTACTTCGTCGTGCTCCCCCTTTCGCTCGGCTTCCTCCTCAACTTCGGCGCAGACAAGATCGAGAACGTCATTGGCGTCAAGGAATACGCGAACTTCGTCGTCCGCTCCATCTTCTTCGCCGGCCTCTCATTCGAACTTCCCATGGTCATGGCACTGCTCAGCTGGCTCGGCCTTGTCCGGGCGAAGCAGATGTTCTCCTTCTGGCGCTACGCGATTGTCCTCGTCTTCGTCATGGCCTGCTTCGTTGTTCCCACACCCGACCCTGTAGACCAGACCATCGTCTCCGTGCCGCTCCTTGGCCTCTACATCCTTGGCATCTTCTTCGCCTGGCTCGTCCATCCGTCGCGCCGCACCGGGCACGTGCCGGTGGCAGCCTGAGGGGGTACCGTGCCTCTTCCTCCACACCCCTGTCGTGCGCCGCTGCTGGTGGTCGCGCTTGGAGCGAGCGGCTGCGCCCTGGCACTCGCGGGAACGGGTGTCTTCGACAACCTCCCCGGCCCGCAGCCTCAGGGAGACGAAAACCTGGTGTTGCTCGGTGTGCTCGCCTTAGCCCTGGCTGTTGGATTGCTTACGCACCGCTCATTCGCCATGGCGGCGGCCGCAGCGATCGTCCTCCTTGTCGCCTCGCTCCTGAGTGTTGCGGACCTGGCCGGTGCGCTGTCCACCGTCTCCCGGACGCATGCACACCTCCACACCGGGTGGGCGATCGCCCTGGCGGCGTCTGCGGCCGGGGAGTTTCCAGTACTCCGGCTCGTGCAGGCGCTCGCCCGTACCAGAACGTGGCTCTGATCAGGTTAGGCCAACTCCGCCTGGCCCCAACCTGCCAGATAGCCCTAATCCCTGCAGGGACCGTCGTAGGTCACCAATGCTCCGCGCCAACACGCTCCCTTTCGCCGTGGCGTCCACTCCACTTCCACGCCCACGCCTGGGTAGGCTCAACCTTGCTCGAACTCCCATGGTGTCGTGCTGATTCGATCAGCAGTAGCATGATCACGGAATGGCCGAGTTTTCCATCTACCTCTTCTGGACCGGGCTCGTTACCTCGGTCATCGCCGTAATTCTCTATATCGCCTACGTCGCCAGCGCTTCCGTCTCCCTTCGCCGCCTGAGCGCACAGACGAGCGCCGGCACCATCACCATCTCCAGCGCCACCGGAATCCCCAATCCCGGCATCGGCCGCCTCGCAACGAGTTTCCTCGCCTTTTCCGTTATCGCCCTCGCGGGTCAGGTTGCCACCCGCTGGTCCGCCACCGGCCACGCCCCCATCTCGAACCTCTACGAGTTCACATCGGCCTTCGGCTTCGGCATCGCCGCCGCCTACCTCGCCTTTGAGACATTCACGGGACAGCGCCGTATCGGTGTCATCGCAACCCCGATCGTCGCTGCCGTCCTCGGCATCGCCACCCTCTTCCCAACGGATATCGTTCCCCTCATTCCCGCCCTCCAGAACGGCCCGCTCCTCACCATCCACGTCAGCGTGATGATGATCTCCTACGCCGTGCTGACCGTTGCCTTCTCGGGCGCCACCATCTACCTCCTCCAGGGTGGCGAGGGGAAGCGCCGGTTCGCGAGCCTCCCGAGCGCTGACGCGGCCGGTGACCTCGCTCACAAGGCCGTGATGATCGGCTTTCCGCTGCTCGGTCTCGGTATCGCCCTTGGCGCCTGGTGGGCGAACAGCGCGTGGGGCCGCTACTGGGGCTGGGACCCCAAGGAAACGAGCGCCCTCGTCACCTGGCTCAGCATCGTCGCCTATTTCCACGCCCGTGCCGGGACTGGCTCGGTGGCAAACGCCCCCGGGATCCGCAAGGTCGTTCCGCTTCGTATCCGGCGCGGCTGGCGGCCCGATCCGATGTGGTGGCTCATCGTCATGTGGGTCCTCGTCATGTTCACCTACTTCGCCGTGAACCTCTGGGTAAGCGGCCTCCACAGCTACGCCGGCGTGTAGCTGCCCCCCGGCCCGGCTCCAACCCGTCCGATAGTCCCGGCTGCCCGCACTGCTACACTTACACCTATGACGACGGCGACATCACTCATCCGCGAACGTGCCGCGGCGGCCCGGGCCGCATCACGACGACTTGCGAACCTCTCCGCGAAGGAGAAGAACGACGCGCTCCTCCGCATCGCAACACTCCTCGAGACCGACCAGCAACCCATCCTCCAAGCGAATGCACTCGACCTCGAAGCCGCACGGGAAGCCGGGCTCGATGCCTACTTCGTCGAACGCCTGTCGCTTTCGCCCGACCGTTTGCGCGGCATCGCCGGCGACACGCGTGCAGTGGCCGCACTGCCCGACCCGATCGGCGAGGTATTCGATTCGCGAACCCTCCCCAACGGGCTGCTCATTGGGCGGCGGCGGGTGCCACTCGGCGTCGTTGCCTGCATCTACGAATCGCGCCCGAATGTGACCATCGATATCGCCGCACTTGCGCTCAAAAGCGGGAACGCCAGCATCCTTCGCGGCGGCAAGGAAGCCCGCCACAGCAACGCCGCACTTGGTGAGGTGCTCACACGGGCGCTGGCGGGAACCGAGGTGCCCGCCGATGCCGTACAGGTTGTTGCTGACCCGGATCGCGCACTGGTGGATGACCTGCTCAAAGCGCACGACCTCGTCGACGTCATCGTCCCGCGCGGCGGCCCCCAACTCATCGAATATGTTCGGATGAACGCGACGATGCCCGTTATCGCCCATGGCGATGCCGTCGTTCAGATCTACGTCGATGCAGAACTGGACGTCGAGAAAACGGTCACCATCGTCGATAACGCCAAGACACGCCGCTACAGCATCTGCAATGCGGTCGACACGCTCCTCGTCCATGCCGCCGCCGCCCCCTCGTTCCTCGATGCACTCTGCGAACGCTGGGGACCAAAGGTGACACTCATCGGCGACGACCGCGCACTCGCACTCCTCTCGCCCGAGGCGCACCCCGGGGTCATGGTGGAGCGCGCCAGCGAACAGACGTGGCAGACCGAACACCTGGCGCTGCGCGTTGGGATTCGAATTGTTGACTCTATGGACGAGGCCATCGAGCACATCGAGCGCTACGGCAGCCACCATAGCGATGCCATCCTCACCGAGAACTACACCAACGCGATGCGCTTCGTCGATGAGGTCGACTCCGCCTGCGTCTACGTGAACGCCAGCACCCAGTTCACCGACGGCGCCCAGTTCGGGCTCGGTGCCGAAGTCGGAATCTCCACGCAGAAGATGCACGCCCGCGGCCCAATGGGGTTGCGCGAACTCACCAGCTACAAGTGGACTATCTTCGGGAACGGGCAGGTACGACCGCTGTGATCGATTTCGAACGTGAATGCCGGACACCGCACTCCGAGTCCTACACCATCCTCGAAGATGGCGGAATCGTTGGACGGATCGACCTCCATTACCAGGGGACGAACGTCTATGCCACGCTCTGCACCACCGCCGATGCCAACGAGACACGCATCCAGGAACTCATCGATGCAGCCGACGAACGGCTCGTGATGACCGCCGACCCCTACCGCGAGGACTTCGTCGTCTCGGTCTGGCGCGGCTCTCCCGCCGGCATCTACAGCGACAGCGACGGCGACGAGGATGACGAAGAGGGCGATACCTTCCACCTCAACTGAGGCCGCTTGCCACACCCGTCCTCCTCCAACCGGCACGTGCTCAACGGTAGTCAGCGCATGCCATGGCCGCGCGCTGCTCGATCAGGTCACGAGTCGTGTGGAGCCCGCGGTCAACCTGGCAGGTGAGTTCGTCGATCGTCGGGCCGGTCTCTTCGATCCCGTCGGGGGCCTCCCAATCAGCGGTGAAGACCAGCCAGGTGGCATTGCCTTCGAGCGGCGCAAAGGTCATCCGTGCTTCCCGGGTTGGTCCCGTCCCGAACGTCCAGGCGAGGCGGCAGTTCTCGTCGTCTGCTTCCAGCGACCAGGGAGGGAGTGGTGCGGGCGATTCCTCCGGCGTGAGGAACACACTTGCCAGCCCCTCGCTACGCCAGAACCCGTAGACGTACGGTGTGGGTGCCTCGATCAGGATTGAGCGTCGAATCAGGGTCAAGCAGGACATCCCTCCCTTGCTCGCGCTACCTTAGTGACCACTTGATTACAGACGCATAAATCATCAGCAAAGACGAACGAATTCCGCAGGCTCGCAGGCCCCGGCTACGCCGGCCGGTTGGCCGGTTCGTCCCGGGCAACCGCTTCCAGCGCGTCCTCCAGCGCACCTTCGCGAACCGGCGCGGTTGCAAGCACACGCCCCCCGGCTTCGATGACCGGGATCTCGAACATGTAGCGGCGAAGGAGCTCCTCGTAACGCTCGATGTCGATGTTGCGGATGCGCAGCGGGACACGCTTGCCAATGCGCTGGAGCATGCGCTCGGCCTCGACGCAGAGGGAGCAGCCAGGGCGCCCGTACAGCACCACGTCAACAGGCGTTGGCACGGTCTAGACAGCCGCCGGTTTCTTGGTGCCGCTCGAAGGCTTGTCGCCACCCTCCTCACGGTCACCCCAGACGCGCTCCGCATACTCCGGTGTGATGGGCCCCGGGTGGCGGTACAGGATTCCGGCGACGATGACGGCCGTGCCAAGCAGGATACCGCTGACAACCTGTGGCACCGGGATACGCCAGAGCTCCTGCTCGTCGAGGCGGGTGTACGAGAGGAAGAACCGCATGATGCCGTAGAGGGCAATGTAGAGGCAGAACACCCAGCCCGGAGTCTTGATGTAGCGGCGGGCAACGAAGACGAGGACGGCACAGATGATGAAGTCGCCGAGAAGTTCGTAGCCGCCGGCCGTGGGATGGACGGCCTTGCCGAGCTCCCCAAGGGTATTCGGGTTCGTGTAGCGCACCCCCCAGGGGAGGTCCGTCCCCGTGGCATGGTGCTCACCGTTGATGAGGTCGCCGATACGCCCGATGCCCTGCCCGAGGATCATGCCCGGAGCCGCCGCGTCCAGGCCGATCGCGATCGGCCACTTGTGCCAGAGCGAGTAGGCAAGGCCGCCGATGACCCCGCCGAGCAGGCCGCCATACAGCGTGATGCCGCCCTCGGTGAGCCCCGTCACGATCGCCGGGAGGTCGCTGCTGAACCGGTCCCAGTGCTCGAACACGTAGAACATGCGAGCGCCAACGATGGCCGAAGGCACGCCGACGAGCGCGATCTCCTGCGCCACCTCGGGGGGGATCCCGTCCTTCTTCGCCAGCCACACCGAGAGCGATACCCCGGCGATGATGCCCACCGCCGTGAAGAACCCGTGCCATGTGAGTGTGAACGGGCCAATGTCAAACATCGTCGGATCGATGTTGATGTCGATGGTCAGGAAGGTGAGGACGGCGAGCGCATGCATCGCTGGAAAGGGTACAGGCTACCGTCTGCTGGCAACAGCATGCACAGGCTGCACGCTTCCCATCGCTTCACCCTGGGGCGAAGCGGCGCGAACGCGGTACGCCCCGAGGGAGTCCGCACGCCCCGTGGCGCACATACTGCTTCGCTTCATGCACGGCACTCCACCGCACGGGCGGCCGGGTTAGCCAGGGCTAGCGATTGCCGTAGCTCACCGCAAGGCCAGCGCGGGCGTCACTCTGAATCCCGTACTGGGGGATCGGGTAGCGCAGGCCGTTCGCGGCGAGCCGCTTCATCCCCGCAATCGCACGCGGAAGATACTTCGGCGGAAGCGCCATCAGGAGTTCATCGTCGAGCACACCGCCGTACCGCCGCTCGGCGAAGCATGGGATGGCAAGGCTCGGCTCTCCCGTCGTGAGGGCACGGCCCCATGAGTCAGCACAGGCGCTTTCGCCCACCACGCTCCATTCAAACTTCCGGTATCCGCTGAATTGGAGCCCGTTGATGAAGATGATCATCTGGCCCGGCGTCGCGTAGATGAGGCAGATATCCGGCGGGTCGAGGCGGCCAGCAGTGAGCGGCGAAACCGCCATCGCCTGGTACTTCCCGAACGGGACCGTGTCCATCGCCTCCTGGTGGGCGGCCGAATCCTCGAGGGTATCGAACCAGACACCCGCCATGTGCTTGCCCGAAAGCCACTTCTCGTCGCGTGGCGAAAGCCCGATCACGGCGCCGCACTGCGCGCCCACGAGGTCATCATTCGTGATCCCCACGGTCCAGCCGAGGCGCGCAGCCTGCGCGACAATCTGGTCCGTCGTGTGAACGGTCCCGTTGGGCCGCCGGATCTTGGGGATCGCCGCCATCTCCTCGACCGTGGCGAACATCTTCATGCCAATCGGGGTGGTCTTGAGGCGAAGGAGCCGGTTGAGGTCATCGATAATGGCGTTCCAGTCGTAGCTCGCAGGCTCTTCGATGGCGATATCGGCGGGATCAATCGTGGTCATGTGGCACCTCCAGCGGTGGGATTGTGCGCCGTCAGGGGCAAGCCTGTCGACGCCCCTCCGAACCTTTGAACACCGCGCGTCACAAACCCGCCTGATGGCGAACCTGCCCGCCTACTTGCCGCAAAGCCCGCCCCCGGTGCCTACTGCTATCCATGCCCCGCATGCGCCCGAAGCCAAATTCCACCCCCGACGACCTCGCCTTCGGGATCAACCCCTGCGCCATGGCACTTCAGACGCGGGCCGCGAGATCGCTCCTCTACTTCCGCGACACGCACAACGACCGTGTCCTCCTGCTCGTCGAACAGGGCCGCGCCCAGGGTATCAACGTCGAACCGGTCGATGTCGCCCGCCTCGATGAACTCACGGGCGATGGCGTCCACCAGGGTGTGCTCGTCCGCCTGCGCCGTTCCGAACCCGCTGACCTCGGCACCATCGCCCGCAACGCCGCGGGTGCCTCGCTCATCCTCCTGGTGGATCGCGTCACCGATCCCCAGAACCTGGGAGCAGTCCTTCGCACCGCCGTCGCCGTCGGCGCCGACGCCATCGTCCTCCCTCCCCGGCGCGGTGCTCTCCTCACCCCGGGTGTCCACCGTGCAAGCGCTGGCCTCAGCTTCATCGCCCCCGTCTGCGCCCCGCAGAACCTCAACATGGCCATCAAGCTCCTCAAGGAGTCTGGTTACTGGGTCGTCGCCGCCGATACCGGTGACGACAGCGTCCCGGCCACATCCTTCGATTGGCCCGCGAAAACCGCCCTCATCATCGGCAGTGAAGGCGAAGGTATCGGCCCGCTGCTCCGCCGCGAAAGCGACTTCGTCGTCGCCCTGCCGATGGATCCGCGCGTCGAATCCCTCAACGTCGGCGTCGCTACCGGCGCCCTCTCCTACCTCTGGCGCCGCCAGCACCCTGCCGGCTCATAGCCCCCAACTCGCAACTAGCAACTCGGGGATGCTACATTCGCCCCTGGGCCACGGGCCAGGAAGCTGTCTGTGCCGGGGGATGGAATTTGGTGTTCAGCGATCTCGCAATCTTCACCGGCAGAGCCCACCCCGAACTTGCCCAGGCCATCTGCGCCCGCCTCGGCCGCCAGCTCGGCAAGATCGACGTCTTCGAATTCTCGAACGAGAACATCTTCGTCCAGTACCAGGAGAACATCCGCATGCGCGATGTCTACCTGGTCCAACCCTTCTGCACCCCGGTCAACACATCGATCATCGAGCTCCTCATCATGATCGATGCAGCCAAGCGCGCCTCCGCCGGCCGCATCACAGCGGTTATCCCCTATTACGCCTACGGCCGCAGCGATAAAAAAGACCAGCCTCGCGTCCCGATCACCGCACGCATGATCGCCAACATGCTCGAAACCGCCGGCGCCGACCGCATCCTCACACTCAACCTCCACGCCGGGCAGATCCAGGGCTTCTTCAATATCCCGCTCGATGAGCTCAACGCCCTCTACCCCGTCTCCGCCTACTTCAAGACCCAGCACCTGGCCGACTTCACCGTCGTCGCCACCGACGTTGGTGGCGAAAAACGAGCTCGCGACCTTGCCGCCCGCCTCGACCTCCCGCTCGCCATCATTGATAAGCGCCGGATCGGCAACACCGAATCCACCGAGGCCATGCACGTCATCGGTGAAGTCGAGGGGCGCCACTGCCTCATCCTCGATGACGAGATCAGCACTGGCGGGACGATCGTCTCGGCCGTCAACGCCCTCCGCCAGAACGGCGCCCGCGAGATCGTCGTCAGCTGCTACCACCCCATCCTCAGCGGCCCGGGCGTCGAACGACTCAGGTCGCTCGATGTCCGCGAAATCGTCGTCACCGATTCCGTCCCCCTCCCGCCCGAAAAGCGTCTTCCCAACATGACCATCATCCCCGTAGCCCCGCAGCTCGGCGATGCCATCGGCCGTATCCACTCCGGCCAGAGCGTCGGCGCCCTTTTCCAGTAACTCCTGGCGGCTTTCATCCGTTCTCACAGGCAAGGAGGAACCTTGCTGGAACCCTTGCGCATCGGCCCGCACGTGTCCATATACGGCAACTCCGGGTCGGGAAAGACGACGCTCGGCCGCGAACTGGCTGAGATCCTGGGCGTCCCCCGGGTCGAACTCGATGCCGTTTTCCATGCGCACCCTAACTGGGTCGATCTCTCTCGCGACGCGTTCCGCGCCCGCATGACCGATTTCCTCGAGGCGAACGCGGCCGGTTGGGTGCTCGACGGCAACTATGGGGCAATCCGGGATATCGCCCTCCCCCTCGCCGATACGGTGGTCTGGCTGCATCTCCCGTTCCATGTCGTCTACCCGCGGCTGGCGCGGAGAACCATCGTCCGCTCCTTTCAGCACGCCGAGCTCTGGAACGGTAACCGCGAAACCCTCCGCCAGACGTTCCTCAGCCGCGACTCCATGCTCCTCTGGGGCCTGACGTCGTGGCGGCGCTCCATCACGAACACGCGCCACGACCTCGCCACGATTCCCCACCATGCAGCCGTTTTCGAGCTCCGCTCGAGCCGGGCCGTGCGCGAATTCCTCACCGCCGTCCGGGAAAACGCGTGCCCCTCACCTTCGAACAGGGAGTAACACCCGGCCCGTCAACACGGGTAATCCAGATCCTCAATTCCTTTACGGGACACCCCATGCCGAACGGTATACTGGCTGCAAGTGATCGAGTACGGAGGTACTCAACAGGCTCGCAATGAACTTCGTAAAAACCACGGTCCTGCTCGCTGCCCTCACCGGGCTCCTCGTCATGATTGGCGGTCTCATTGGCGGCACCGGTGGCATGCTCGTCTTCCTCATCCTCGCCGCCGTCATGAACTTCTTCGCCTACTGGTTCAGCGACAAGATGGCACTCCGCATGGCCGGGGCCCGCGAAATCGAGGAGAGCCAGGACCCGCAACTCTTCGCCATCGTGCGCGAAGTCGCCAACCTCTCGAATATGCCGATGCCACGCGTCTACGTCGTCGAGACGGACACGCCAAATGCCTTCGCCACCGGCCGCAACCCGAAACACGCCGTCGTTGCCGTCACTACCGGTATCCGGCGCATCCTCACCGATCGTGAATTGCGCGGCGTCCTCGGCCACGAAATGGGTCACGTCCGCAACCGCGACATCCTCACCAGCTCGATCGTCGCCACCGTCGCGGGCGCTATCTCCATGATCGGCCAGATGCTCATGTGGAGTTCGATGTTCGGTGGCTTTGGCGGCCGCAATAGCGAGGAGCGCAACCCGTTCGTCATGCTCGCCGTCGCCATGCTCGCCCCGATCGCCGCCAGCCTCATCCAGCTCGGCATCAGCCGCCAACGCGAGTATGCCGCCGACAAGACCGGCGCCGAGGTCACCCACGACCCCGAGGCACTCGCCAGCGCCCTCGAGAAGCTCCAGCGTGGCATCGCGGCCCGGCCCATGGAGCCAACCCCGAACCAACAGGCTGTCTCGGCGCTCTACATCGCGAACCCCTTCAATGCAGGCGGTATGTCCAACCTCTTCAGCACGCACCCACCCCTGGAGGAGCGCATCCGCCGCCTCCGCAACATGGCCGTCGGCCGCTAACCCGCCAGGAACGACCCCGATCCGGGGCCCGAACACCGGTGAGGGCACACCGTCAGCCGGTTTTGCCCTCCCGCGATATCGCCCCAACCCACCCCGCGTGCCGCAAGAACCCGCAAAGCCGCGCCAGGCGGCCACACCCCCATGCTTTCCCCTCACCGGCCGAAAACCCGCAACGTCGTAAACTAGCTCCGTGACCGATGCCAGGAGCCCTCTCCGCCAACGGTTCGAAAGAGAGCGCCGCCGCTCCGCTTTCATGGCGTTCCTTCCCGCGATGGGCGTCGGCGTCATCGCCGCCGACACGTGGTTTGCGGAATGGGCCGGAGTCCCCGGCGGTTTCCTCTTTGGAGGTTTCGCCTACGCCCTCGTGTATGTGTACGAAACCCTCATGTGGAGGCACGACCATGGCCGATGAACTCCAGCTCTCCCACGTCGACGAATACGGCGCCGCCCGCATGGTCGATGTCTCGGCCAAGGCCGATACCACCCGCGAGGCCACCGCCGAGGGTTTCGTGCACATGCGCCCCGAAACCCTCGCGCTCATCGTCGAAGGGGCTATCCCCAAGGGCGATGTCATCGCTGTCGCACGAGTCGCCGGCATCATGGCCGCCAAGCGCACCCACGACCTCATTCCCATGTGCCACCCCCTCGCCATCACCGGCGTCAGGGTCGACCTCGCTCCCGATGGCCCCGATCAGCTCCGCATCGAGGCCACCGTCAAGACCACCGGCAAGACAGGCGTCGAGATGGAAGCCCTCACGGCCGCCAGCGTCGCCGCCCTCACCGTCTACGACATGTGCAAAGCCGTCGAAAAAGGGATGCGAATCGAAGGCATCCGCCTCCTCGAGAAGGTCGGTGGTAAGAGCGGCCACTGGCGCGCCAACGCCTGACCCGCCTCCGAAAGCCCCCGATCCTCGGCCCGGAAAAGCGCCGGAGATCGCGCTACACTGGTTCTCATGACGCTCGAAACTTCCTCCGGGCAGGCGGCCCCGAAAGCCCCCACGCACGAACCGCTCGTCTCCGTTCTCTATACCAGCGCCCCAACGGTCCTCGCGGACTATGGCCGCCTCATGGAGCTCGCACACTTCCGCCGTCACCTCCCCGCGACGAGCGAGACGCTCCTCAAGATCAACATCAGCTGGCAGCACTACTACCCCGGCTGCAGCACGAGCCCCTGGCAGCTCGACGGCGTCATCCAGGCCCTCCGGAGAGCCGGTTACGACCGCCTGACTCCCGTCCAGAACGGGACCGTCGTCGTCAATTCGCACGATGGCGAACGTGGCAACAAGCACGACCGCGTCCTCGCGAAGCACGGCCTCGAGAGCCTGCACCTCCAGGACAGGGAAGCTCGCTGGGTG
Source organism: uncultured Anaerolineaceae bacterium (assembly GCA_964508715.1). GTDB lineage: Bacteria > Chloroflexota > Dehalococcoidia > Tepidiformales > Tepidiformaceae > JAKALX01. The sequence goes on from CAZDUX010000014.1 coordinate 93,101, forward strand.
CCCTACGCCCCCAAAGGCAAGATGCTCGTCCTCGATTCCATCTTCCCCGACGGCATCGAAATCCCCGAGCGCTTCCTCGGCACCAACATCATCCATATGCCCACCGTCAAGACCCACGTCTTCACGACGATGACCGGCGCCATGAAGAATGCGTTTGGCGGGCTCCTCAACAACCGCCGCCACTGGACCCACTCCGTCATCCACGAAACCCTCGTCGACCTCCTGCGAATTCAGCAGGAGATCCACACCGGAGTCTTCGCAGTGATGGACGGCACCATCGCCGGCGATGGACCTGGGCCACGCGCTATGCGCCCCCACGTCAAGAACGTCATCCTCGCCAGCTCCGACCAGGTCGCCATCGACGCCGTGGCCGCGAAGATGATGGGCTTCGACCCCATGAGTATCCCGTTCATCCGGCTCGCCCACGAAGAAGGGCTTGGCGTCGGCAACCCCACGGAGATCACCGTCGAAGGGCTCGACATCTCGAACGTCAACTTCGGTTTCCACGGCGACGAGGACACCTTCGCCAGTTGGGGCCAGAAGCAGATCTACTGGGGCAAGCTCCACCGCTTCGAGAAATTCCTCCTGCGCACGCCGCTCGTGCCCTGGGCCATCGCCTCGAGCAACCTCTACCACAACTACTACTGGTATCCGCTCTTCGGAAAGCGCCGCATCAACAAGATGCTCGACACCGAGTGGGGCCAACTCTTCAAGCAGTACTGAATCCTTTGAAGTACTGAGCCCCCGGCGCTGATGCCCGGCGCTGATGCCCGGCGCGGCGGGTGATAGGTGTTCCCCTCGTGCCGCGCCGCCCGGCCGGAGCACGCGGCGCCCCATCGTGCCGTATGCCCCAACGGCCAATCGCCAATCGCCAATCAGCAATCCACAATCGCCCGCCCAAAACCGCGTATGATTCCTCCACCACCTTCCGGAGGCCTGCGCCATGCTCACCGGCTGCATGATGGACGACTATCAACTCAACCTCGGCTACATCCTCGAACGGGCCGGCTCACTCTTCGCCCGGAACGAGATCGTCACCCGAAACGCCGACGGTTCCCTCTTCCGCTACACCTACGGCGATTACTACGAGCGCACCAGGAAGCTCGCCAATGCACTCCAGGCCCTCGGTGTCCGCGAGGGCGACCGCGTCGCCACCCTCTGCTGGAACCACCATCGCCACCTCGAAGCCTATCTCGCCATCCCCTCCATGGGTGCGGTTCTTCATACCCTCAACCTTCGCCTCCACCCGGCCGACCTCACCTACATCGCCCGCCATGCCGAAGACAAGGTGATCATCGCCGACCGCTCGCTCCTGCCGCTCCTCGAGCAGTTCCGTGCCGAGGTGCCGAGCGTTCGCCACGTCATCGTTATCCCTGACGATGGTCCGACTCCCGACGGCTACCTGGATTACGAACAACTCCTGGCCGCCGCCTCGGCTGACTTCACCCCACCCAGGCTCGATGAGCGAAGCGCAGCCGCCATGTGCTACACATCCGGCACCACCGGGAATCCCAAGGGCGTCATGTACTCCCATCGCTCCACCATGCTCCACACCCTCGCCGTGACGATGGCCGACACCTTGGCCGTCGGCGAGGCTGACGCCATCCTCCCCGTCGTGCCCATGTTCCATGCGAACGCCTGGGGGCTGCCCTACGCGGCCGTCCTCGCGGGCGCGAAAATGGTTTTCCCCGGCCCGAACCTCCAGCCCGAGGTCCTCCTCGACCTCATGGCCCGCGAGAAGGTCACCGTCGCCGCCGGCGTGCCCACCATCTGGCTCGGCATCCTCTCGCTCCTCGATACCAACCCCCATAAGTGGGACCTCTCGAGCGTCCGTACCATGGTCATCGGTGGCTCCGCCGCACCACCGGCCATGATCGACGGCTTCAAGAAGCGCCACAACCTCGTCGTCACACACGCCTGGGGCATGACCGAGACGAGCCCCATCGGCTCCCTCGCCCGCGTCAAGACACATATGGCCGATGCCCCGCACGAGGAGAAGCTCAAGGCCTGGTCCACGCAGGGCTACTCCGTCCCGCTCGTCGAGATCCGGCACGTGGACGACGACGGGAACATCCTCCCGTGGGATGGCGAGCGCATGGGTGAACTCGAGGTTCGTGGCCCGTGGGTCGCCGCCTCCTACTACAACAACACCGAGCAGGCCAGCCGCTTCACCCCCGATGGCTGGTTCAAGACCGGCGACATCGTGACCATCAACAGCGAGGGCTACCTCACTATCACCGACCGCTCGAAGGACGTCATCAAGTCCGGCGGCGAGTGGATCTCAACCGTCGCGCTCGAGAACGCGCTCATGGCCCATCCTGCTGTCCTCGAAGCGGCCGTCTTCGCCGCCCGTCATGAGAAGTGGGACGAGCGCCCGCTCGCGGCCATCGTCTTCAAGCCCGGACAGGAGGCGACCAAAGAGGAGCTCCGGAGCCACCTCGAGCCGAACTTCGCAAAGTTCTGGATGCCGGATGACTTCCTCGTGCTCGATGCCATCCCGAAGACCTCGGTCGGCAAGTTCCAGAAGATCCGCCTCCGGGAGCAGTTCGGCGACCACCTCCTGAAGAAGGCCTGACCCCTCCCCCGCCCGTTTCGCTGCCACCGCCGAGGCCGGGTTCCGCCCACAGGGGTGTGACTGATGATTTTGCAAAAGTGAGTAAGCGGGTAGAGGATAGGGGAGGC
>CAZDUX010000015.1:0-87145 GCA_964508715.1 uncultured Anaerolineaceae bacterium
TCCGCCCGCTCTGCTCTGGCAGGTACCGAGGGGCGGATTAATCAGCGAATCCCTAGGCCGACCGCAACGCTGGCCAGTGGTACCGTCGAACGAGTATGGCGAGGGTTGAGGTGGTGCAGGAGCGGAAGCTGCGGCGGCGGCGTATCGACGAATTCGATGTGATGCGGGGCGTCGCGATCGTGCTGGTTGTGTATCTGCACGCATGGTTCAGCCCATGGGACGTGACGCCGCACCACCAGAAGCTCGCGGTGCACGTCATCCACCTGTTCGGGCACAGCGCGGTACCGGTGTTCTTCTTCATATCGGCGTTCCTGCTCGCGCGCGACACTTCACCCTCGTTCCAGGCGTTCGGGTCGCGCAAGTTGCGACGGATCGTTGTGCCGACACTGTTCTGGATGGGCGCCGCGTTCACTTACCGGCTGTGGCAGGACGGGTGGTCGAAACAGCTCGGGATCGACCTGGCGCTCTTCAATGTAGCCGGGCAGTACTACTACCTGGTCGTGCTCGCGTTCTTTATGGCGAGCTTCTATTTCGCCCGGCACATCACTGACCGCAGCCTGGACTGGCTGCTCGGAGCGGCGTTCGTGGTCAACCTGGCGACCGTGGCCTACTACGAGCGGCACGCGATATCCGGTGAGTTCGCGACTCTGGCGTACCGCAACCCGGGCATGTGGATCTTCTCATACATGTTCGGCTACTGGGCGGGAAGACGATTCGAGTCGATGGACTGGACGGGGCGGCTGGTGCTGCCGGCGATCGCTGCCATGGCCGGTGTCGCCGCCTGGTATTTGATGCGCGGCGAGGTGTACGGCGACTACCCGGTGAGCTACTTCGGGATCACGGTATTCCTCTTCGCGTCGCTCGGGCTGGTGGTCTACCCCGCGATCGTACGGTTGCTGCTCCGGGCGTGGGCCGACCGGACGGTCACACGGCCGGCGCTGGAGTTGTCGCGCTACTCGTTCGCGATCTATCTGGTGCACCTGCCGTTCTTCGCCGGCTGGCTTTCGAATCGCCTCGTTGGGCAGAGCTCTCTGCAGGATGACTACTGGAGACTGATGAACACGGAGTTCATCGTCGGCATCGCCGGGAGCGTGCTGTTCGCGATGCTCATGGCGCGTATCGCGCCCGGATTCTCCGAGCGGTTCATGGGTATCGAGCGGGCGCAGAGAGCCGGCCAAACGCGTGCGAGAACGGGGGCAAGGCCGGGATTGGCATGGCCGTCGGTGCCACGGCCTCAGCGGCGGGCATCACGGCGTGCATGAGCCGGAGGACTTCGTCGTGCGGACGATGGAGCCCGACGAGGCATCGAGGACGACACACTGGAGATCCCCCTTCGACGAGGTTGCCCCGAGAGCCACCTTCTTCAGGTCGTCGCTGACGTTGTAACAAAGTTCCACATTCTTGGGAGCGTTCGAATCGGCGTACCCAAGGGCGTGGAAGACCCCGGAGTCGAACCCGGTGTTCTGGCGGCAGTAGCTCAGGAAACCGGTGTCGAAGAACGTCCCCTGGCCACGCTGCTGGAACTCGGTTTCGGCGCGGTTGGCGAAGGTCTCGATAACACTCGTACCAGCAGCCGGTGACTTGCCATCATCACCGTCGGAACAACCTGTGAGCACGAACCCCAGGATTACCGCCAGGGTTGGTGCGCCCGCAAATCTCACGAATGCCGTCATCGTGCACCTCCTGATTCCCATGAAAAGGGAGCCGCAGGCTATGGGGATCGGCTCGAAGGCCTGAATCCTCCGGCCAACCGGCCGCTCTGGACTCCCTCGTCACCGTGCTCTCGACTACCATGCGCTGAACGTTCGCCGGAGCCGTGACAGCATGACCCGAACCGTCTACGTCGTTCCTCATTGCCACTGGGACCGGGAGTGGTACCAGCCTCACGAACTCTTTCGCTGGCGGCTGGTACAGATGATCGACGAACTGCTCGAGCACATGGAGCAACACCCCGAATACGCCTGCTTCAACCTCGACGGGCAGTCAATCGTCATCGACGACTACCTGGAGCTACGACCCGAGAACGAGACACGGCTGAGAACGATGATCGAAGCCGGGAGGATCGTCATCGGGCCGTGGTGGGTACAACCCGACGAGTTCCTGCCGACGGGTGAATCGCACATCCGCAGTTTCCAGCGCGGAATTCGGTTCGCCGACCGGCTCGGAGGGTCGCTGAGGGTGGGGCATTGCGCCGACCAGTTCGGGCACATCGCCCAGATGCCACAGATCATGCACCAGCTTGGCCTCACGAGTGCCTGCCTCTGGCGGGGTGTGCCCGACTCGGTACCGGCTTGGAGCTTCTGGTGGGAGTCGCCTGACGGGACGCGACAGCCGGTGCTCTACCTCCGTAACAGCTACTCGAGTGGATGGCGTCTGCCGGCGGACCCGGAGGATCTCATGGAGCGTACGCGCCGCCAGGAGCGGGATCTGCCCGATAACGCGCCAGCCCTGCTAATGAACGGCACCGACCATTCACGAATGGAAAAGCACGTGCCGGGGGCACTCGCCGCGGCTGCCGGCCGTGGTTACGAGTTCCGGCTTGCGACGCTCGCTGACTACGAGAGGGCGGTCTTCGCACACGGTATCGACGAGCATGTGCATGTGGGCGAATTGCGATCGCCTGATCGTTCGAATGTGCTTGCAGGAGTCACGTCGTCGCGTACCGATATCAAGCGGCGCGACTTCGAGGTTGCACGGGCGCTGGAACGTTACGCCGAGCCACTCGAACTGCTTTCGTGGCTGGAGCACGGGCCGGACGCCTCGCCGGCACTCAAGCAGGCGTGGCGGCTCCAGCTCGAGAACTCGCCACACGACTCGATCTGCGGGTGCAGCGTGGATCAGACCCACCGGGAGATGTTCCCGCGGTATGACCGGGCCGAACAGCTCGCGAACCAGGTGGCCCGGGAATCGATGCAGCACCTGGTGCGCCGGCTGGACGTGCCCCCCGGAGGTGGTGTGGCTCTCTTCCGGCCTGTGCCTCATGCGCCGGTCATTATCGAGTGCGACGTACCGGATACGTTCATGGCAGAGTCGTTGCGCCTGCCCGGCGGCACCGAGGTCGCGGTGGCGCTGGGTCCGGCGCGCGAGCCGGAGATGCTCTTCCAGGACGATGAGGTTTCGGCGCGTGGGGCTGGCCGGCACCTCGACTTCCTCCGCGAGGGACGCTACGACAACCATTACATTGAGGCGATGGAGTGGTCGCTCGAGGGCCGTCATCTATCCGTTCGCACGACGGTGGGGAACGACCTGAACGTGGTAGACGAGCAGTCAGTCCGCGAGGATGTGCGAAACGTCGCGGCCAATGACCTTGCCGACACGGCCGAGGTGGCAGTGGTGCGTTCAGGGCGGCGGCGGCTCCGAGCTGTGCTGCCGCCAGCGAGCACGATCGGTGTCGAGTTGCTGGAACCGGGCGTGGGGCCCGCACCGGGCACCGACATCGAGGCGGGCGATAATTCGATCGCGAACCGGTTCTACGAGGTGCGATTTCGGCGCGGGCGGCTCTCGGTGCGCGACTGGGAGAACGGCATCGATTTCGATCGCGTGAATGTGTTTGTGGACGAAGGCGACCGTGGCGACGAGTACAACGCAGACATCCTGCCTGACGCCATCCTCAAGCCCGTTGTGAGCGAGCTGGTTGGAATCGAGAAGGATAACGTCTCGGCGACGCTCCGCTACCTGACCATCCTCGAACTCCCCGCAGGGCTGAAGGCCAACCGGCAGTCGCGGAGGAACAAGAACCGAGTTCTCGTGCCAATTGTGACGTCGGTAACGCTCTGGGCGGGTATGCCACGTATCGACTTCCGGGTGGTTGTACAGAACAGCGCCGAGGACCACCGGCTGAGAGCGCTCTTCCCCCTGCCCTTCACGATGAGCACGGCGTTCACCGAAAACCAGTTCCATGTGGGAGAACGACCGGTGACACCGGCGCAATGGAATGGTTCGAGCCCGGAACAGCCACCCGTTACGTTTCCGCAGAAGTCGTTCGTAGCGATGGAAGCGGATGGGATGGGCGTGGCTGTCTTCAATCGTGGGCTCCAGGAGGGTGAAGTCGTCACGAATCCAGACGGTGAGCAGGCATATGCGCTCACGCTGCTGCGCTGCGTTGGATGGCTTTCGCGGCCGGATCTCGCGAGCAGGCGCGGCGGTGCGGGGCCGACCATCGCCACGTACGACAGCCAGATGCCGGGCGAGCACACGTTCGACTACGCGCTCACCACGTACCGGGGCTCGTGGAGCAAGAACGGTATCCAGCCACTTGCACACGCGTTCGCATATCCGCCGCTGGCGTGGGCGACGAACGAGCACGAAGGGTCGGCCGGAGCAGCGATCACACTCGCAAGCTTCGAAGACTCAGCGTTCGTGCCGTCGGCGATGCACCGCAGCGAGGCGGACGGTGCACCGATCATCCGTGTCTACAACGCATCGGGTGAGGCGAGGCGATGCCGGATCGACGTGCCTGCGGGAAGTGAAGGAGCCGGTCTGACCGACCTGATGGAGAGACACGTCGCGATGCCTGAACGGACGGAGGGTGGCTGGGAGTTCCCCTTGCGCGGATGGGGGATCGCTTCTCTGCGGTTCGGGCGGCGGTAGGGCCCTCCGACGCAGCCGGGAGCGGCTTCACGGCCTGCCCCTGCATCGCCCCGACCGCGGAATCGCGGACCCGGCTCACGGAAACCTGCTCCAAATAAGGGATAGCCAACGGTGGAGCCTCCGCGAGCGCCATTCCGCCCACGATTCCGATTGGGGAGGGCTACCTGCTATCGCTGGCGCTGACATTGGACCGATAGGCCTCGCGGACCGCGGCGCCGGGACGCCGACGATGACGAGCACACCATCGTTTGGCCGATTGCGAGTGGCGCGGTGAGCAGGTGGGTCTCGGGTAACTGAACGGTGGAAGCGGTGGAGCGCTCATTCTCTACCCGGCGAACCGGCATGATTTCGCAGACGTTCACTTACGTGCAGCCTGTTGGGCTCCTGAAGAGGAGGGCGCTACGGAGTCGAGGACGCGGCGAGTAGCTCGCGGGCGGCTACCGCGAGTGCGTCGCAGCGATTGTGCTGTTCGTTCGTTGCGTGTCCCTTGACCCAGACCCACTGGATGGTATGAAGCTCTGCAAGCCGGAGGAGTTTCTCCCAGAGATCCTGGTTGAGAACCGGCTTCCGGGCGGCTGTCTGCCAACCGTTCTTCTGCCACTTCGCGAGCCAGCCCTTGACGAAGGCGTTGTGAACGTACTCGGAGTCGGTGTGGAGGACCACCTGGCAGGGCATCTTCAGAGCCTCGAGTGCCCTGATCGCGCCCGTGAGTTCCATGCGGTTGTTGGTGGAGTCGGGTTCAGCGCCAGAGAGTTCGCGGGTGACGTTGTGAGCGGGTGAGATGAGCAACGCTCCCCAGCCGCCCCAGCCAGGATTCGGAGAACAGGCGCCATCGCAATAGACATGCACGAGCGGGAGTGTCATGGGCCCATTGTCCGAGGGGCGGCTGATAGCAGCGACCGCACGCGTACCACGCACTACCATGGCGCGAATGGCGGAAGCTCCCGCGGTCTCATCGGACGGAACCTCGCATCGCGGGAGCGGGCTGGCGCTTGCGGCGGCGATCGTGGCGTTCGGTTTCCTCGGCTCACGGGTCCTGGGGATCCTGCGGTCGGCGGTGATCGCGCGGGCGTTTGGGTCGAGTCCAGAGTTGGCCGCATATGTCGTCGCATTCAAGCTGCCCGACCTGATCTTCCAGGTGTTGGCGGGTGCGACGCTCGGGAGCGCATTCATCCCGGTGTTCGCGCGCCTCTATCGCCGCGACGGACCGGACCAGGCGTGGCGGCTGGCGAGCAACGTCCTCAACCTGGTCACGGCGGCGACTGCGGTCGCGTGCGTGGTGGCATTCATCCTGGCGCCGTGGCTGGTGCCGCTCATGGCGCCCGGGATCGCCCTGCAGGGCAAGGCGGTATTCCTGACACGCCTGATGCTGCTTTCGCCGCTGTTGTTCTCGGTGAGCGGCATGATCACGGGGATCCTGAATGCGCGGCAGCATTTCTTCCTCCCTGCGCTCGCGCCGATGCTCTACAACGTCGCAATCATCTTCGGGGCGCTGTTCCTGGCCGGGCCGTATGGCGTCACCGGGCTCGCGATCGGCGTCATTTGCGGGGCGGGGTTGCATCTGCTCGTCCAGGTCCCCGGGCTGGTACGCGAGGGCATGCGCTGGCGGGCGACATTCGACTGGCACGACTCGGCGGTGCGCGAAGTTGGACGGTTGATGGGGCCCCGCGTCATCGGTCTTGGCGCGGCGCAGCTCAACTTCTTCGTCACCATCTACTTCGCATCGAAGATCGGCGACCAGACGGTGAGTAATCTGAATTACGCGTGGATCGTCGCGACGCTGCCGACCGCGCTGTTCGGGATGGCACTCTCGACGGCGGTATTCCCGCGGCTGGCCGACCATGCCGCGGACGAGGACCTGGAAGGGCTGCGCGAAACCGTGTCCCGGGTGCTCCGGGTCATCATGTTCCTGACCATCCCGGCAGCGGTGGGGCTTGCAATGTTGCGATTCCCGGCCGTGACGCTGCTCTTTCAGTGGGGGAAGTTCACGCCAGAAGATACGACGATGACGGCGACGGCGCTCGCGTTCTTCTGCATCGGGATCGTCCCGCAGGCGGGAATCGAGATCCATTCGCGAGGGTTCTACGCGATGGGCGACACGCGCACGCCGGTGATGCTCGCGGTGCTTGCAGTCGGTGGGAACGTGGTACTGAGCGCGCTCGTGTGGAGACGGTTCGAACACCAGGGGCTCGCCTTCGCTGATTCGATCACGTCGGCGCTCGAATGGGTGCTGCTCTACGTGTTCTATGTGCGGCGAACCGGGGCCAACCCGGCAAAGGACCTGTCAGCGATTTCGGTGTTTGGGTTCTGTGCTGCGGGCATGGCGCTGTTCCTTGCCATCGCGTTTCTCCCATTCGATTTCGGTGGGCGGTTCAACCAGGCGATCGTCGCCCTTGCGGCAGCGACGGCGGGAGCGCTGGTGTATGGGGGGTTCGCGAATGCCCTGGGTGTCGAGGAGTTCCATGAAGCCGTACGGCGCATTCGTAGCCGGCTGCCCGTTTAGCGCTTCGGAGAACCTCACGGTGGCAGGGCCTGCATGATATCGTTTGAGAGGATGGAAGCGACGCTCCCTCGCCTGGTCCGCCCGACGGTCGCCTACCCCCCGGAGATCCCGGGGGAGGGACTGGTGCTGCGGCCGTGGGAAATGGCACTGGTGCGGCAGATGGGGAATTGGAAGCAACGCGGATTCCCTTACCACGGGTTCGACCTCGGCCATCTCGCCGACCCGGCGCGGGCAGCGAACGCGCTGGCATCGGCACACGAACCGGGGCCCCATCGCCACTTCGTAGCCGTCGAAGAGGGGCGGGCTGTCGGGCGTGTATCCATCAATCTGCAGGACGTTTCGGGGCTTTACCTCTGGGCGGTCCATGTCCCGCCCGAGGAGGAGGGCCGGGGGGTGTGCCGCCGGATGCTCGCCGCGCTGATGACATGGCTCGAGGACCGCTACCCGGAGACACCGTTCGTGCTGAGTTCGAACACCTTCAATGAGCACGCACACCGGGCGTACCGGGCCCTGGGCTTCGAGGTCATCGAAACGCGATGGCATTACGACCGAGAACTCGCCGAGCGTCTCTGGCGAGTGACACCCGCGGATCGCCAGCCGATCGCGCATCACATCCGTTTCCAGCTGGGGCGCTGGGAGGTTCGGACGTTCGTATTCGGGCGAGTACCGGGAACGCCTATGTCCACGGGGCAGCGACCCCGCTGAGCTACGGCCGGGCCCAGTCATCGGCGGCGCCGGTACGAGCCATCGCCGCAACATCGAGTTGCTCACGCACCCTGGCAACCCCGGGCACACGCGATGCAACCTCCTCAGCATTCTCGGCGTCATCGAGCATGGGTACCTGTCCCCGGAGAAGTGCCACCCGCTGACGAACCTCGACCTGAATATCGAGTGCCGTAGTAGCGGAATCCTCTCGAAGCTCGCGGCGAATTGCGTCGGCAAGCGCTTCGTCGCCGTACTGGCCATCGAGAGCCGACCGCTCGACCTCCACTAACTCCCTGGAGTCGGACTGGAAGCCACCGATGACCTCCGTATTCGTCCCAACGGGGTCGGTCGGCGGGACGTAGACCGTGCCACCTTCCGAAACGATATCGTCGTACATCTCACTCGGCCCGGCGGCTGCGAACGAGTCGACGATGGTCTTTGCGTCGGTGAAATCAACCGCGCTGAGGGCTTCGTCACTTTCGAGGCCAGGGGTTGCGCCGTAGAACATGCCGACACGGGCTTCTCCGAGGCGTGCACGCCCAATGCGCTCAGGTAACGCTCCATCGACTTCGATCGCGTCATCAACGTCCCTGCCCTGGGCGAGATCTCTTGCGATGTCGAGCGCGGCCTCACGCTCGGTGTCGGTCGACACGATCCCGGAGAGCACGAGCCGTCCTTCATCCTCTTCGACCGCGATGGCAAGACCGGCGACCTCCGTCATGGCTCGTTCGATACGCCTGGTAAGTACGCTCATGAGTGGGGACCTCGTACGTCATCGGCTGGCACACTCGCCGCACGACCAGTGTGCCTGGAACCGCACGCGGCCCGCATAACGCGAGATCCGAAAAGCGTTACGAACATCTGGTGCATGGTATCAGGCCTCGACCGGGAGCCAGCCACGCCCAAGGAGCCGCGCCACGCCCATTGCGGCAACAGTCCCCGCGGTCCCGGCATAGATAACGAGAGCAACGGCGTTCCCACTATCGGTGCCCGAGGTAAGCCCGTGTGCGAGAGCAAGCAGCCAGGCGGGGAAGGCGAGAAGGTGAAGGTTCCGCCAGAGTGACCAGCGCATCGAACCGGCGAGAGCCGTGCTCACGAGGACTATTGCGAGCAGCCATTCGGCAAGGGCACCGAGACCAACCTGGATCGGCCTGTACCCCGCGATGAACGGGACGAGTGCATCGGTGACCGCGAAGCTCACGACAGGATCGAGAAGAAGGGCAACCACGTGCAGGGCGAGGAAAGAGAGCGCCAACACCGAGATCGCACGGTGCGACTCGAGGACAAGGGAAAGCGGACCATCGACCACCCGATAGCGCATGTGGACAGCGATCCCGCTGACGACCGAGAGCCAGAGCAGCAGGTAGCTGGAGAAGCCGGCGGCACGTGCTGCATCCCAGGTTGCGGTGCCGGTGTTGTTGTCTTCGCCGATGCGGGCGAGGAGAGCACCCACGCAGAGTACCGCGAGGACGATGGCACCGAGCTTCCAACTCATTCAGGATCCTCGCGACATCCGGGGGCGGCGTGCAGGTGCCGCCAGCTGGCCGTGTATCGCGGGTGAGGCGGAGTCGGGGTCGGTTGAAACCGTTGACTGAGATGCGGCGGCAGCCTGGTGATTGGTCGCGCCAAAGAGCATCCATCCACCCGCGAACCCGGTGAGGGAGAACGCGGCAATTGCAAGCTTGAGTCGTGAATGGCGCTCGTTGGCGAGTCTGCGCCTGGATGTCGTCATATCAGCCCTCTCGCTTACTGTATGGGGCAAACAGGGTGAGCGGTGACGGGCGGAGTATCTCTTTTGCGAATCTTTCCACACCCGTCACCTTCCATGCGCCATGCGCCATATGCTCGGTGTCGGGTGGGCAGATGGCACAAAGGAGAACACCATGGAGAGCCAGGCGAGCGAGCCGCACATCTCGTTTCTACAGCGGCGAGCGACGCGCCGGGCGTTGCTCGGGGGAGCAGCAGCGGTCGCTGCTGCGGGCACAGCCGTCGCGGTTGTGGGGATCGGCGAACAGGGCGCAGGAGGTGGGGCAACAAAGGCGGCCGGGGCGGCGCGCAGTGGAGCAAGCACGACCGGGGGGAGCCTCCAGGCGACACCGGACCTGGCGAAGCAACCCATCGATGACCCAAAGCGACGGGCTGCACACCTGTTGCGGCGAGCGGGATTTGGCGGGACGCTCGCCCAAATCGAGGAGTTCTCGAAGCTCGACCGGGGCGATGCGGCCGACCGCCTGCTGAACTACGAAGCCTCGGACAATTCGGTACTCGATACACAGGTAGCCAGGCTCGGTCTGAATCTCAACAACCCGCGCCCGGCCGACATGGTGCGCTGGTGGCTTACGCGAATGGTCTACACCACCCGGCCACTGGAAGAGCGCATGACCTACATCTGGCACGGGCTGCTCACGAGCCAGGTGAGCAAGATCGGCGCACAGCGAGCGAAGCTGATGGTTCGCCAGAACGAACTCTACCGAAAGATGGCACTGCCACGGTACGACGAGCTGGTAAAAGCCGTAAGCAAAGACCCGGCGATGCTTGTCTACCTTGACGGGGCGGAGAGCACCAGGGCCCATCCGAACGAGAACTATGCCCGGGAGCAGATGGAACTCTTCACGATGGGCGTGGGGAACTACACGGAAGAGGATGTGCGCGAGAGCGCCCGGGCGTTCACGGGGTATCGGTTCACCCAGCCAAAGAAAACAGGTGACAAGGATTTCGATATAGAGGATTGGGACCCGCAGTTTTTCCTGGCGGCGAACCAGCACGACAACGGGACGAAGACATTCCTCGGCAAGACCGGTAATTTCGGCGGCGACGACATCATCGACGTCATCATGGGCACGAAAGCAGCCGGCGAATTCATCTGCCGGCGGCTTTTCATGGAGTTGGCGAACTACAACCCGGGCGATGAATCAGTGGCGAAGCTCGTGGATGTATGGAATAGCTCGAACCACGACATCAAGGCGATCGTCCGTGCAATCCTGGTCAGCGATGAGTTCTACTCCGAGGCATCGTACCGCGCATTCGTTCGGAGCCCGGTGGAGTTCGTCGTGAACAGCATACGCGGACTTCAGCTCGAACCGGATGCAAAGCGGGCTATGCAAGATCAGAACATCCAGGGGATGGACCAGGTGCTATTCGAGCCACCGAATGTCGCTGGCTGGCCGGGAGGATCTGCGTGGTTATCGTCGAGCACGTTTTTCGCACGGACGAACTTCCTCGATGGGTTGTTGTTTGGGAAAGGGAAGACACCGCCACCGATCCCGGCGCTCGCGGGGCTGATGACCGCAGAGGAGATGACAGACCGCGTACTGGCGATCTTCGTTGACGCGAACATGCCGGATGCGTCGCGCCAGGCGATCGTGCAACACGCGACAGGGATCACCAACCAGGCAGAGCGAGCCGCAACAGTCGCCTACCTCGTGCTCGGCAGTCCCGAGTACCAGCTCACCTAAGGAGGCCTGCCATGATTTCGCGAAGAGACTTCGTCAGGGGCGGGGTTGCACTCGTCAGTATCGGGACCACCGCAAACTCGCTCCTCAAGGGGACAATCGCCTTCGCTGCCCAGAATCCACGGGATGTCAACACCGCGAACAACGGCAAGATCCTCGTCCTCGTGCAGCTCGCCGGGGGGAACGATGGGCTGAACACGGTCGTGCCGCTGGGCGATTCGACCTACCATTCTGTCCGGAAGGCGATCGGTTTCAAGGACGAGGACCTGCTTCCGCTCGGATCGGGGCTGAGCCTGGCGCCACAGCTCTCGGGTCTCAAGGGGTTGTGGGATGCTGGAAAACTGGCAGTAGTTCGCGGGGTAGGCTACCCGGACCAGAACTACAGCCACTTCAAATCGATGGCGATCTGGCAGGCGGGCGACCCGGAGTTGAAGCTGCAGGACGGGTGGCTGGGGCGGACGCTCGACCAGATGGAGTCGCAATCGCACGACCCGTTCCTGGGATTCAATATCGGTGGTTCGACGCCGCCCGAGTTGCGTGGTGAGAAGGTAGCGATCCCGAGTGTCCAAAATCCGGCGGCCTACGGTTTCCAGAAGAACGGCAAAGTGGTCGATTCGGTGAACGACGGGCGGACAGCGACGCTGATGAAGCTCTATGAGCAGTATCCGGCGCAATCACCATACGGAGTGCTCCTGGAGTCGACCGTTGAATCAGCAGTCAGCAGTGCCCAGCAACTTGCGAAAGCGGGCAGCGTGTACAAGCCTGCGGTGGAATATCCGAAGACATCGTTCGGGTCGGGGCTTTCGGTCCTGGCAGAGGCGATCGTCGGAAATCTCGGGATGCGAGTCGGGCATATCACCCTGGGTGGGTTCGATACACACGCGAAGGAGACCGACGACCATGCGAAGCTCATGAGCGAACTCGACCAGGGTTTGACGGCGTTCTACAACGACCTCGCGAAACAGGGCCGCGCCGATGATGTGCTCGTCCTGACATGGAGCGAGTTCGGGCGGCGGGTGCAGGAGAACGCCAATGGCGGCACCGACCACGGATCGGCGAGCATCATGTTTGCCCTGGGGAACGGTGTGAAGCAGGGGTTGTATGGTGACCAGCCCAGCCTCACGAAGCTCGTTGACAACGGTAACCTGAGCTTCACCACCGATTTTCGGTCGGTGTACTCGACGGTGATCGACCGATGGCTCGGTGTGCCATCGGAGGCACTGCTGGGAAAGCTGTGGGGCGACCTGGGCTTTCTAACAGCGTGAGCACCATTGCCATCGCCCATTGCGGCGGACTACCATCGGCCGCTGGCCGGTCCATGGGCAAACTCGCCGGCACCGGGGGCAATCGATGGCAACGAACCGAAAGCCGGACGTCCTGCTCGACGGGCTGAAGTTCACCGAGGCGCCACGCTGGCACGGCGGGAAGCTCTGGTTTTCTGATTTCTACCTGCATGCCGTGATGACGGTAAGTATGGACGGGCATGCAGAAAGGGTGCTCGACGTGCCGGCCCAGCCGTCAGGATTGGGATGGGCGCCGGACGGGGCGCTTCTCGTTGTTTCAATGCTGGACCACCGGTTGCTGCGGGCGGATGGAAGCTCTGTCACGACCGTCGCGGATCTTTCGGCGTATGCGACGGGCCCGTGCAACGACATGGTTGTCGATCACCAGGGCCGGGCCTACATCGGGAACTTCGGCTTCGACCGTGAGAAGGGTGAGGAGCCGCGGACGACGGTCATGGTGAGGGTGGACCCGGATGGGACCATCTCGGTAGCTGCAGATGAGTTGCTGTTCCCGAATGGGACGGTGATAACACCGGACGGGCGAACGCTGATAACGGGAGAGACGTTTGGACGCCGCCTGTCGGCGTTCGATATCGAAGCCGGCGGCTCGCTCACGAATCGCCGCGTGTTCGCACAGTTCGACGATGTGTACCCGGATGGCATCTGCGTCGATACCGAAGGGGCTATCTGGGTGGCGGACCCGGTGGGCAGGCGCGTGGTGCGGGCGGTTGAAGGCGGTGGAATCAAGGAAACGATCGCAATCGAGGATGGGACAGCCTTCGCCTGTATGCTCGGGGGCCCCGACCGGCAGACGTTGTTCATCTGCACCGGGTCGGGAAGCGGGGCTGCCGCGGCGGCCAGCAACGATGCCAGGATTGAAGCTATCCGCGTTGACGTCCCGGGGGCTGGTCTGCCGTGACCTTCAACGCGACACGGCCCTGGATTGCCGGTGACCCGGGGCTCGAAGGGACCCGAGTGGGATACCGCGGGCTAACAAAGGGGGGACAATGATGGCGCGAGTGCCATACTTGAGCGCAGAGGACTTGAATCCCGAAGACCAGGACCTGCTGGCACGGAATATCAACCTCTATCGGGCACTGGTGCATAGCCCGAAGGGGGCGCGGGCGTTCAGCAAGCTGGGCGGGTTCATCCGTTTCCAGAGCAAACTCGACCCACGGCTCCGGGAGATGGCGATCCTGCAGGTGGGGTACCTGTCGAAGGCACCGTACGAGTATTCGCACCACATCAAGCTGGGCCGGGAGTTCGGCGTGAGCAATGACGACATCCGGGCGATCGCAGAGGAGACGGCGGGCCGCGCAAGCGACCTCGATCCGCTCTCCAGCAGCGTGCTGCGAGCGGCGCGGGAGATGACGACAGGGCTCGCGATCACCAACGGAACGTGGAATGAGCTTGCCGAGGCGCTCGATACAGAGGCGCTCACCGACCTCGTCATCACCATCGGGTTCTACAACGGAGTGGTGCGGTTGCTGGCGAGCCTCGAAGTTGATGTCGAGGAGGAGTACCTGCGCTACCTCGTCGAGTTCCCGTTGCCGGCATGAGTGAGCGATGGCCGTGGCGAGAGTACAACCGGGCGTTCTGGGACGAGCGCGTGCCGTTACACCTCCGCAGCGAGTTCTACGGGCTCGACCGGTTCAAAGGCGGCTACGACCCGATCGCAAACCGGCCGTTCGAGATCGCCGAGATGGGAGACGTGAAAGGGAAATCGCTCCTCCACCTGCAATGCCATTTCGGGATGGATACACTGGCATGGGCGCGGCGGGGAGCGGAGGTGACCGGGTTGGATTTCTCGGCGCCAGCGGTCGAAGCGGCGCGAGAGCTCGCGAGGGAACTTGGATTGAGTGGCCGTTTCGTGGTAAGCGATGTATACGGCGCAGAGGCAGCATTGGATGGGAGGCAGTTCGACATCGTCTATACGGGCCGGGGCGCGCTCGTATGGCTGCCAGATGTTCCCCGGTGGGCACGAGTCGCCGCATCGCTGGTCAAGCCCGGGGGATTTCTCTACCTGAGCGAGTTCCACCCGTTCCACGAGGTTTTCGCGGATGAAGACCTTACCCTGCGTTATGACTACTTTGACCGGGAGCCTCGGATCTTCGAGGAGTCCGGCTCATACGCGGCCGAAGGAGCGACAACGCAGAACACCACCTATGAGTGGGCGCACGGGCTGGGCGAAGTGGTGACTTCGATCATCGAGGCCGGGTTACGGCTGGAGTTCCTGCACGAGTTTGAGTACACGGGCTGGAAGCGGTGGCCATTCATGGAGAAGACGGGCAACGAGGTCTATCGGATGCCCGAGGGCATGCCCCTGGTGCCACTGTCATACAGCCTGAAGGCCTCGAAACCCGCCTGACTCGCTAGACGGCTCCGTTGGCACGCAGGGATGCAATCGCACTCTCGGCGTAGCCCATCTCCCGCAGGATCTCTTCCGTGTGCTCGCCAAGGTCCGGGGCACGCTTTGGGCCGACGCGGGGCATACCGTCGATATTGAGCGGATGGTTGACGATGAGCTGCGCCGGAACCGATGCGTCCACGGGTGGGACGGCCATGTTGTTCGCGAGCACCTGCGGGTCCGTGGGAACATCCTCCATCTGGGCGATGAGCACAACCGGGACGTCGTTCGCACGGAAGAGAGTCATCCACTCCGCAGCCGTACGCTCGCGAAAGATGTCACGGATGACGTCAACGAGTTCTTCGAGGTGTTGCATACGAGTGGCCGGGTTATTGAATCGCTCATCGGCGAGGAGGTCATCGCGTCCCACGACGATGAACATGCGGTCGTACTCTTCCTGCGTACGGACCATGTAGAGCGAGAGGAGGCGGCCATCGCTGGTCTCGAACTGGACACGGTTGGGGTTAATGGCAACGGCGTTGCGGACCGTAGAGAAATCAGCGCCGACGAGCGCACCCTGGGCGTAGCAAGCGTTCGACCAGAGGCCGTTGGCGAGCAGGCTCGTGTGGACGCGGCCGCCTTTGCCGGTCCGTTCGCGGCGTAGCAGCGCAGTGACGATGGAGGCGTAGACGGTGACGGCCGTCGGATGGTCACCCATGCCGGGGACCGAGGCGCCGGGCATGGAATCACGCGCCCGGACCATATCCATGAGGCCGGTGCGCGCCCACCAGGCCACGCCGTCGAAGCCCTCGCGCTCCGCATCGGGGCCGTGCTCACCATAGGCGGTGAGGGATGCGTAGATCATGCGGTCGTTGAGCGGCGCAAGGTCCTCGTAGCGGAGGCCGAACTTGCGGCGCGTTTCGGCGGGCTGATTCGTGATGTACACGTCGCATTCGCGTACGAGGCGATGGAGGATCTCCCTTGCCTGGGGCGTGTGCAGATTGAGAGTCAGGCTCCGCTTGTTGCGGGCATCCATGAGCCACATGTAGTTCGGCTCGGCAGCGGGACTGATTGGGGCGTTCGAGAGCGCGCGGTAGGCGTCGCCGACGCCGGGTGTCTCGACCTTGATTACATCAGCGCCGAAATCCGCAAGAATGGTGGCCGCGACGGGCCCTGCAATCCAGGTGCCAACATCGAGAACCTTGAGCCCCGCGAAGAGCAGCCCTTCCTCGTTCATAAGAACCTCATTGTGTTCACGGTACATGCAGTGGCGCACCCATCTTCCATTCGAGAGGCAGGACCAGCCGTTAGCGCTGGACGAGCTGGGTCAGGACGCCGCCTGTCATGGACGGGTGGATGAAGACCTGTCCCTTTACCGGGTTGCCAGGGCCCGGGTCACCGACGAGGCGGATGCCCTTGTCGCGAAGCTCTCCGAGGGTTTTCTCGAGATCATCGACCCTCATGGCGACGAGGTGGACTCCTTCGCCCTGCTCGGCGAGCCTCTTGGCGATGGGGCCCTGGTCGCTCGTTGCCGAGACGAGTTCGAGGTAGGAGCTGTCAAAGCGGAAGAAGGCCATAGCCATACCGGCGGTAGGCGCCTCAGAGCGGTCGGAGACGTTCGTCCCGTAGATGGTCTCGTAGCGGCCAACGGCGGCGTCGAGGTCTTTCACGGCGATGACGACGTGGTCGATTCCCTGGAACACGATGTGAACCCTCGGTCGAATGTGACCGAAGCCTACGCGCTGGAGGCTTCGAAGGCCACCCGTGCGGCCGGTGCAAGGGCGGCGTAGAATGCGCCGGCAATCCCCGGAGGTATCCGATGCCCTATATCGACCGCAGCGGTGTGAAGATCTATTACGAGGACAATGGTAGCGGTTCGCCCATTTTGCTGAGCCATGGTTACAGCGCGACATCGCAGATGTGGCAGGGCCAGGTTGCGGCACTCAAGGATCGTTATCGCGTCGTGACCTGGGACATGCGCGGGCACGGGCAGTCGGATAGTCCCGACGACCCGGCGCAGTACTCGGAGGAGGCGACCTGCGACGACATGGCGGCGATCCTCAACGAACTGGGAATCGAACAGGCGGTGATCGGCGGCCTTTCGCTCGGCGGCTACATGTCTCTGGCATTCAATGTCCGGCGGCCCGGGATGGTGCGGGCGTTGATGCTGTTCGACACGGGGCCGGGATACAAGAACCCGAAGGGCCGTGAGGCGTGGAACGAGACGGCGTATGCACGCGAACGGGCGTTCACCGAGAAGGGTCTCGAGGCGCTCGGCCGTGGTGCAGAGGTGAAGGTGGCTCAGCACCGGTCGGCCAGGGGCCTGGGGCTTGCTGCGCGCGGAATGCTGGCACAGTTCGATTCGCGGATCATCGAATCGCTGGAGACGATCGCCGTGCCGACGCTGGTGCTGGTCGGCGAGAACGACCAGCCGTTCCTGGGTGCGACCGAGTACATGCTGAACAAGATCCCGGGGGCACAGAAAGCGGTAATCCCGAACGCCGGGCACGCAGCGAATCTCGACCAGCCAGCCGCCTTCAACGAAGCGGTCGAGGTGTTCCTCGCCGGGCTGAAACTGAACGGCTGAGGCGATGGCCGGCGAAGGGCATTCGCCATTCGAGGGCCTGCGTGTGATCGAACTCCCGGGAGCGCGGACACTGCTCACCGGGAAGCTCCTCGCTGACCTCGGCGCAGATGTCGTGAAGGTAGAACCACCGGGGGGCGACCCGGTCCGGCAACGGGCACCTTTCGCGGGCGGCCAGAGCCTCGTATGGACCGCCCTCAACCTCGGCAAACGAAGCATCGGAGCCGACCTCGAGACAGCGGATGGCACCCGACTCGTACGGGAACTCGCGGCCCGCGCTGACGTGCTATTGCATGGGATGACGAGCGCGGAGGCGGAGAGTGCCGGCTTCTCCGAGGTGGAGCTACGGGCGGCCAACCCCGGGCTGATCATCACCGCGGTGACCGCGTTTGGGGCCGATGGGCCGCTGTCTGGCTGGCAGGCCGAGTCACTCCAGGCGTTCGCGGCGGGCGGATACCTCTACATGACCGGCGAGGAGCATGGGACACCAATTCAACCAACGGCGCCGCTCCAGATGGAGCTCCACGCCGGGCTCCATGCGTTCGCGGCGGTCGTGCTGGCGCTGCGACGGCGGCGGTTGAGCGGAGCGGGTGCGTTCATCGACCAGTCGATGCGCGACACCGGGCCATGGATGCTGACGAACAGCTACCAGCACTGGGACCTCCAGAAGGTGAACCTCCGGCGACTCGGGCAGACGCGCGACATGGGGACGAAGCGGCGGCTACGGATGGTCTACCGGACGGCTGACGGCTACGCGGTATGGATGTTCACGACGGGGCACCTTGGAGCTCGAAGCCTGGCCGCTCTGGTGGCATGGATGGAAGAGCACGGAATGGCACCCCCGTGGCTGAAGAGCATCGACTGGGAAGCGACCGATCTCCTGAACAGCGAGGAAGGCCTTGCCGAACGGCTCGAGGCCCAGTTCGGGGCGTTCTATGCGACACGAACAGGGAACGAGATCCTTTCCTGGGCCGTGGCCAACCGGATGATGCTTGCTCCAATTCGGACTGTTGCAGACGTAGCGAACGACGAGCAACTCGCGGCGCGGGGTGCATGGAGGATGCTCGAGCAGCCGGGCCTCGGTCAGATCATCGTCCCCGGTTCGCCCGTGCGTATGGAAGGTGTGCGCTGGGAAACACGGGGAACGGCTCCAGCGTACGGGTCGACGCGGATCGAGGACATCGAGTGGGAGGAGCGGCCGGCGGGGATCGCCTTTACCCGTCGCGGCTCGCTGCCGCTGGCGGGGGTACGGGTTCTCGACTTCGGAACCACGCTCGCGGGGCCGATCGCCGCGCGGCACATGGCGGACTTCGGAGCGGAAGTCATCAAGATCGAATCGGAAGCCCATCCCGATACCCTGCGGGTCGGGACGCCGTACGCCGCCGAGGGAGGGATCGACCGGTCGGCATACTTCGCGGCGTACAACGCGGGCAAACGAAGCTTCGCCCTGGACCTGCACCATCCTGAAGCGAAGGACGTTATTCGGCGGCTGGTGGAGCAGGCGGATGTGCTGCTCGAGAACTTCGCACCGGGCGTCATGACACGTCTGGGCCTTACGCCGGACCAGCTTCTCGAATGGAATCCTCGCCTCATTATCGCCAGCCACAGCCTGCAGGGGCAGACCGGGCCGTTATCGCGGCATCGTGGCTACGGGCAGATTGCGAGCGGGATGACCGGCTGGTACGACCTGACGGGCGAGGAGGGCGGCGAACCCCTGGGGCCGTACTCGGCGTACACCGATTTTCTCTCCTGGCCGTTGCTGCTGAGTGCCATCCTCATTGCGCTCGAGACGCGAGAGACCACCGGGTTCGTGACGCGGATAGATCACGCGCAGGTGGAATCATCGTTGCACTTCCTTGCGCCACTACTCCTGGACCAGCAACTCAATGCTTCGCAACCAACCCGGCGGGGGAACCGCAGTGCTGATTTCGCGCCAAACAACGCATATCGATGCCGCGGCGATGACTGTTG
Source organism: uncultured Anaerolineaceae bacterium (assembly GCA_964508715.1). Taxonomy (GTDB): domain Bacteria; phylum Chloroflexota; class Dehalococcoidia; order Tepidiformales; family Tepidiformaceae; genus JAKALX01. Next base: position 19,436 of record CAZDUX010000015.1, read on the forward strand.
GATTGCGATCACGGCACGGACGGACGATGAATGGCGCACGCTCGTATCGGTGCTCGGGCTGGACGACGATGTGCGGTTTTCATCAGCCGCCGGCCGTAAGGCAAACGAGCAACAACTCGACACGATGATCGCCTCGCGCACGCACACCATGGAAGCAGACGATCTCGCGGCGGCACTGCAGGAGGCGGGAGTCCCGGCGGCGCCAGTGGCGAAGGCGGAGGACCTCTTCGCGGACATGCAGCTCGCGCACCGGAAGCTGTTTCGCGCGTTGCGGCATCGCTACCTCGGCGTCCATCACGTCCTAACAGCGAGCTTCAGGATTGACGGGATGGAGGCAGGACCGTTTGTTGCGGCACCCCTCCTCGGTGAGCACACGTTCGAGGTGGCACGAGACACGCTGGGGCTGGATGAGGATACGATTGGCACGCTCGTGGCCGAGGGTGTACTCCGATAACCACCATGGCCAGTGATTCGAGGAGAATACGATGCGATTTCAGTTCACCGATGCCCAGCAGGAGTTCCGCCAGGAGCTCAAGCAGTTCCTGAAAGAGGAGCTCGGCGATACGCGCCCCACGCGAGGGAGCGACCGGGCATTTTCGAAGAAACTCGCCGAGCGGAAATGGATTGGCATCGCGTGGCCCAGGGAATACGGCGGCCGGGGGCTCGGGGCGATCGAGCAGATGATCTACACCGAGGAGATGATCCTTGCGAACGCACCGCGTGGTTATCACTTCGTGGCCGAACGCCAGGTGGGGCCATCGCTCGTGCTGCACGGAACAGACCAGCAGAAGCGGGAGTGGATTCCGCGGATCATGAACGCGGACGTTAGTTTCGCACTCGGGCTCTCGGAGCCAGGGGCCGGTTCGGACCTCGCGGCCGTGAGCACGCGGGCGGTGCGCGATGGCGACGATTACGTCGTATCGGGGCAGAAGATCTGGACGTCGAACGCCCACGAGTCGGACTGCATCTGGCTCGTAGTGCGGACGGACCCGGCCGCGCCGAAGCACAAGGGGATCAGCTGCCTGATGGCTGACCTCCGAGCACCAGGCGTGACAATCCGGCCGTTGCCGGACATGACCGGAGAGCATCACTTCAACGAGGTATTTTTCGATGAGGTGCGCGTCCCGGTAGACCGCCGGGTGGGCGATGAGAACCGTGGCTGGTACATCCTGGCGGAGCACCTCGATTTCGAGCGCTCGGGGATCGAGCGGCTCATCGACCTGGAGTTCCTGTTCCACGACGTCATGGACGAAGCGCGGAGGCAGGCAAAGGCTCACCTCCTGAACCCGGCGGTACGGATGCGGCTCGCCGAGCTGGCGCTCGAGCTCGAAGTGGGGCGGCTGATGTGCTACCGCGTGGCCTGGATGCAGAGCCACGGGCTCGTTCCGAACGCCGAGGCATCGAGTGCGAAGGTCTTCGGTACGGAGTGGTCGCAGCGGATGATGGCAGCGGCGATGCAGGTGCTGGGGATGTCGGGCGAGGCGAGCCTGGCCTCGGAGGCGCTTGCAAACCAGATCCGCCGGGGTTACCTCAACGCGGTGTCGCGGACCATTGCCGGGGGGACGTCGGAGGTGCAACGGAGCATTATCGCGACACGCGGCCTTGGCCTTCCACGTAGCTGACGCTCGCCGGTGGCCATTTGCCACGGGACACGATAATTCCCCCGGGAGGTGGTTCGGACATGGCCGCGATAGTGACCAGCGATGACGGACATGTGCGGATGATCCGGCTGAACCGGCCGGAGGCGAAGAACGCGCTCAACGACGAGCTTGCCTGGGGCATTATCACAGCAGTGGAGGCAGCCGCAGGGGATGACAATGCCTGGGTGATTGGCATCACCGGGTCGGGGGACTCGTTTTGCGCGGGGCTCGACCTCAAGGGGATGGGGCCGGGCCACAACCCGCTTTCGCCACTCGCACAGCAGCTCGATGACCTGGCATGGATCAGCAACTTCCCTCTTGGAATGCGTCTGCACTGCGAGAAGCCGATTGTGGCAGGGATCAATGGCGTCGCCGTTGGCGGCGGGCTTTCGCTGGCACTCGCGGCGGACGCGCGAATCATGGCGCGCGGAGCACGTATCCTTGCGGGATATCCGCGGATCGGCGGTTCGCCCGACGGCGGAATGACGTGGACGCTCGCACAGGCTATCGGTTACGAGCAGACGATGCGTTTTCTGCTGGAGAACCGGACGGTCGATGCCGAGGAGGCTTTTCGCCTCGGGATCGTCGGCGAGGTGGTAGACGACAGCGTCTTTGACGAACGGTTCGCGGAGTATTGCCAGCAGATTGCCGGAATCTCGGCGGTTACATCGCGGCTGACCAAGCGCACGGTGAGGAAGGCGACCACCGAGATCGATCTCGAATCGCAGCTTCGCCTGGAGATTGCGAGTAGCGGCCGGGCGTTCGCAAGTGAGGACGGCGTCGAGGCACGGCGGGCGTTCCTCGAGAAACGCCCGCCTGTATTCAAGGGGAGATAAACGGCAGCAATCGCCGTTGCCGCATTGGGAGAGGGACAGACGATGACAGGATTCCTGTGTTCACCGCGTGTGCTGGAATTGGGCGGCGACGAGATCCGCGCTGCGGCCGCGGCAGGGGGGATCGAGATTGAACCCATCCTGCTGCCAGAAGATCCGGCTGCACGGCTCACCCCCGATGTGCTGGAGAAGGTGGAGTTCTCCTTCTACAGTGGCGACCTGTACCCCGACTTCGGGCGCTCGTTCTTCGCGGCGGCGCAGGGGTCGCCACATATCCGCTGGCTCCACGTGATGAATGCAGGGATCGACAACCCGGTATTCGGGCGGTTTCTCAGCCGGGGGGTGAAGCTCACGACATCATCGGGTTCGACCGCCATGCCGATTGCCCAGACCGTGATCGGGGCAGTCCTGATGCTTGCTCGTCCGTTCCTTGCCTGGGGTGAATCGCAGCGGCGGGCCGAATGGCGGCCAATTCGCGAGGCAAACCCACCTGATCTCGGAACGCAGACGATGGTGGTCTTTGGGCTCGGGGCCATCGGCAAAGAGATCGTGCGGCTCGGGCAGGCGCTCGGACTCCACGTGATCGGCGTACGGCGGAGCCCCCGCACGACAGAAGACACCGTCGACGAACTCGTCACGCCCGCCGAGTTGGCGGAGGTCCTGCCGTGGGCCGACTGGCTGGTACTCTCTTGCCCGCTCACGGAGGAAACACGAAACATCATCAGTGGAGAGGCGATCGCGCTGCTCCCGAAGGGGGCGCGTGTGCTCAACATCGCACGCGGTGAAGTGATCGACCAGGCGGCAATGATCGAGGCACTTCGGTCGGGACACCTGGGTGGCGCCTACCTGGACGTCGTGACGCCGGAGCCACTTCCGTCCGAGTCGCCGTTGTGGGGGATGGAGAACGTCATCATCAGCCCTCACAACTCGGCGGTCTCGGCTGGTAATGAGCGGCGGCAACTCGCCATCTTCTGTGAGAACCTGCGTCGCTGGGGCCGCGGCGAGCCGATGCTGAACGAAGTGAGCTGAGCCAGGAGCCGCCGGTTGACCGTGTCACCAGCGGCCGTAACTCGAGTATCATTTCGTGATGTAATATCGTATACCGATTAGATCAAATCATCGGTTCATGTTAAACACTAGGCGGGCTGGAGTCCGGAGCCGGCCTTCACCAGGAGCACAATGGAAAAGTCCGTAGCCCGCGTGCGGCGGTCAGCCGGGTCGTGGGTAGTCACGTTCGACGATGGGACGTCGGTCCTGTTCCACAGTGAGCGCGAAGCCGTGGCATATGCGCTGCAGCGGGTGCTTGCGAATCGTGGAACGCGGATGTACGTCGACTCGAACGGGGGCTAATCGTCAACCGCAGACCGATTGGGCATGACAGCGGATCTGAGCCTCTCCTGCTCGTTCAAGCGGGCCATGGTGCAACCGCTGCGAGAACGGCATGTTCGAGCGGGCCGGTGTCACTCGACATCGCCAGGTAGGTGGCGCCGGCCGCCTCGTACTCGGCCTTTGCCAGATCGGATGGATACGCCGCCACGACGATGAGCCTCGACCCATCGCGGACGAGCCGGTCGGCGCGTGCGGGCGGGCAATCGGCGGCCGTAGTCAGAACGACACAGCTCGCCGGGACGTCGGACAACGAGTCGAGTTCCTTGATCGCAAGGGGAAGACTCGCGCGTTCGCGGACCCAACGTGCGAGGGAATGACGGAGCGACGGGTCGGTGCTGACAACACACAGGGTGGGGGTGGATTCACTTCCCATGTCGCAGAGCTTCCCACGAAGATGCAGTCGCCGTTCACGGCCACGTGGCCATGTTCAAACGCCCATTTGGCTATCTAAACGCCTATTGTCGTGAACAATTACAATCGGGCCTTCGGGAGGAGGAGATGGCGAGTGGACCGCGAACTCACTGAGCGGCTCGCGCAGGTTGTGTTGCAGGCCGAGGATCCGATCATCACGACCTCGTTGGATGGGAAGATCGAAACGTGGAACCCGGCAGCGGAGCGGCTGTTTGGGTACAGTGCAGACGAGGTCATGGGCCAGGATGAGACGTTCCTCGTGGAGCACGGGAATGAACACGAGCTCCGCGAGATCCGCATGCGGGTGAGCCGGGGCGAACCGTATCGGACATTCTCCTCGAGACGGGTTGATGCGAGGGGTCACCTGATAGAAGTCGCATTCACGGCGTTTCCAGTGCGCGATGAAGACGGAACGGTCGTCGCGCTGGCACGGATTGTGCGGGATACCCGTGCGTTGCATTCGGCGGAGACTGCCCTGAAGGAGCGCCGGGCGCAGGATCTCCGCGACCGTTATGTCGCGACTCTCTTCCAGGTGGGCCTCGAGTTGGATGCGGTCTCCGCGCGAGTGGCGGGGAATACGGATGCGGAGCAGCACGTGCAAGCCCTGCGCATGCTCATGGAAGCCATGCTGGAGGATCTGCGAACTGATGCGGCGGTGCTGGAGTTGGAAGAGCCCAGGGGTTCGCCCGACCTGCGACACGAGATCCCACGGCTGGTGAAGGAGCTGCTGCCGACGAGCATGACATCAGTCGTGAACATCCACGCCGAGTCGCTCTCGACGCTTTCACCCGCAGTTACCGAGGCCATCTTCTATATCGCCCAGGAGTCGCTGGTAAACATCGTGCGGCACAGTGCAGCTTCGCGGGTCGGAATTGACCTTCGCCAGCATGGCGGGGAGATCTCGGTGACCATCCAGGATGACGGTGGCGGTTTCGACCCGGCATCGATGCGCCCGGGGCTTGGGATCACGCGGATGAAGAGCCGGGTGCATGCGGTCGGGGGTACGTTCGCCCTTTATGCGATACCAGGGATGGGAACGACCGTGCGAGCGCAGTTCCCGCTGGAACCAGATCAGTCCGAGGATTCGGTCTCGTCGGCGACTCGCTGATCGAGTTCGGACTGGAGGCGGCTGATCTCGTGCTCCATGGCCCGGAGGACCTCGGCGGGGAGCTTATCCCGCAGGCGGCTCAGTTCCTGCGACCGGGCAAGAATGCGGTTGTGCAGAGCACGGGTCTCGAGCAACTCGGATGATTCGGACTGATTCTCGGGCATACTGGCCTCACCATCTCAGTCTCGGCTCACAGCGGTGTCACGGGCCGGACAGGTGACGTGGTACGCCCGGATTGTACGGTGGCCAGGGGACGACTGGCGGGTGGCGTGGCGTCGTGTGGCCATACCCGGGCCAGGGCTCTACTGGTAGGCTCGGATCACATGGACTTTTTACTCCGCCTCCTACGGGGAGCCCTTTCGAACCTCACGGGCTGGCTGCTCATCATCTCCATCGCCGGCCTCGCGGGCGGGGCAGTTGCATGGGTGGGCGGAGCCGGGCAGGCCGCCGATGGCCTCTGGGGAGCGACGGCGGCCATCGCTCTTGCGCCGATCCTCGTCGAAATGGCCCGCGACCTGCTCCGGAGGTCAGCCGGTGTCGATGTGATCGCGGTTATCGCCATCGCCGGAGCGCTGGCATTGGGCGAATTCCTGACGGCTGCGGTCATCGGGCTGATGCTCGTGACGGGGAGGGCGCTCGAGGAATACGCGGCCAGCCGTGCTCAGCGGGAGCTTTCGTCGCTCCTCTTGCGTGCACCGAGATCGGCTCACCGGCTGCGAGGAAGCAGCCTGGAATCGATCCCTGTGAGCGAAGTCGAGGCGGGCGATGTGCTGGTGATCAAGGAGGGCGACATCCTGCCGGTCGACGGGATCGTGGTGAACGGCACCGGGGTCGTCGACGAATCGGCGCTCACGGGTGAGTCACGGCTGGTGGAACATGCGCTCGGTGGGCGCGTGCGGAGTGGCGCGGGCAACGCCGGTGGCGCCTTCCAGATCCGGGCGACGAGCACTGCCGCCGAAAGCACCTACGCGGGCATCATCCGGATGGTGCGCGAGGCGCAGGAGTCGAAGGCGCCGCTCGTGCGGCTTGCCGACCGCTATGCGCGGTTTTTTGTGCCGGCAGCGCTGGGGGTCTCCGGTTTTGCATGGCTCATCTCCGGGGATCCTGTTCGCGCACTCGCGGTGCTCGTGGTAGCAACACCGTGCCCGCTACTGCTGGCCGCGCCAATCGCGATCGTCTCGGGCGTATCACGGGCGGCAAGGCGAGGCATCGTGGTAAAAGGCGGTGCGGCGATCGAGACGCTCGGGCGTGCAGAAGCGCTCTATCTCGACAAGACAGGGACCATCACACTCGGCGCGCCACGGCTGCAGCGTACCGCTCTCTATGACCATTTGCTCGACGGAGCAGAGTTGTTGCGGCTGGCTGCGTCGCTCGACCAGATGTCATCGCACGTCCTCGCAAGTGCGCTCGTTGGTGAGGCGCGGGCACGTGGACTCGAACTCTCCCTCCCATCAGAAACCTCAGAGCAGCCGGGCGCCGGCATCGAGGGAACGGTGGATGGCCAGCGGTTGCGGCTCGGGAGCTTTGCGCTGGTGACCGCCGGGCTTCGGATGGATACGGCGCACAGTTCGTTCCGGAGGCGGGTGATGCGCGACGAAGGATCGGCGATCTTCGTATCGATCGATGGTGAGCTCGTTGGCGCGTTCGTGTTTGACGACCCGATTCGCCCCGATGCGCCGCGGGCACTGCGCATGCTCAAGCGACGCGGTATCCAGGAGACTGTCATGCTCACTGGCGACCATGCCGCGGTAGCCGACTCGGTTGGTTCGGCCATTGGGGTGGACCGGGTGTACGCCGACCTCGCGCCGGAGGAGAAGGTGGAGGCCGTGCGACGGTCGAAGAGGGAGCGGGTCACGTTGATGGTGGGAGACGGCATCAACGACGCACCGGCATTGGCGGCGGCCGACGTTGGTATCGCAATGGGTGCGCGGGGGTCCACATCGTCATCGGAGGCGGCGGACGTTGTCCTGGTGGTCGACCGGTTCGACCGGCTGGTGGAAGCGATCGAGATTGCGCAGCGGTCGCGCCGAATCGCCATGCAAAGCATGGTCTTCGGCATGGCATTGTCGTTCGTGGCGATGGGCTTCGCGACATTCGGACTACTGGCGCCTGTGATTGGGGCCGTGCTGCAGGAGGGGATCGATGCAGCGGCCATTCTCAATGCGCTGCGAGCACTGCGTGGAGATCGGCAGGAGGCGCGGTCATCGATCCCCGTTGAGTTGGCCACCCGGTTACGACAGGAACATCGTGAGCTGCTCCCCCAGGTTGACTCGCTGCGCGACATCGGAGACGCAATCCAGGACATCCCGGCGTGCGATCTCGTGGGCCGGCTGCATGCGGCCCGCGAAACCGTGAACGAAATCCTCGAGCACGAGCAGGCAGACGAGCGGCAGGTTTATCGAAGCATTGCGTCATCGATGGATGGCGAGGATCCGTTGGCAGCGATGAGCCGAACCCACCAGGAGATTTTCCACCTGGCGCGTGCCTTCGAGCGGCTCGCCGTCGCGGTTGAAGCGGATGGAGCCGACCTCGAGGACCTGGTCGACATCCGGCGGACCCTGTATTCGTTACACGCGGTCATACGCCTGAATATCGCCCAGGAAGAGGAGCTCTACCTGAGCCTGGACCGGGACTCGACAGCAACGGCGGTTTGAGGACGGACGCCACCGCTGCAATTGCCATCGAGAACGCGAGGAGGCAGATGTGCTACGAACCGCGCGCGAGGGCCGCAAGCAGCTCAGTCGTCCGATCGACAGCGGCGGGGTCGCCTTCAACGGGGAATATCGACGCGGCGAAGTCGGTGACGCCGATGGAGGCGAGATGGCGGACCTGCGCCGCGACATCATTTTCGCTGCCGATGATGGCAACACCCGAGGCGTCGGCTGCACCTTCGACATCGAGGACAGCACGGTATGAGGGGAGCTGCCCGTAGACAGCGAAGGTCTTCCGGGCCGAGGTTCGCGCTTCATCAACCCTGGTCGTGACTGCGACCGGAAAGGCGGAGGCGATGCGTGGCTCGGGGCGCCCGGCCTCACTTGCAGAGGCGCGAATAGCGGGGATCGCCGTCCTCTCGAGGTAGCCAGGGCCGCCCATCCAGGTGGCGGTACCATCAGCCATGCGGCCGGCAAGCTTCAGCATCTGGGGTCCAAGGGCTGCAACCAGGACAGGCGGTCTTTTCGCACCGGGCACGCTGACCTGCGCCGCGACGCGAAACTCCTGGCCCTGGAAATGAACCGATTCGCCAGCAAGGAGCAGATTCAGCACCGAGAGGTACTCGCGCATATGGCGAATGGGCTTCGAGTAGTCGAGGCCGAGCATGTTCTCGATGACCACCCGGTGGCTGAGGCCGATGCCAAGGGTGAAACGGCCGTTGCTTGCGGCCGAGGCGGTCAGTGCCTGCTGGGCGAGTACGACCGGGTGGCGGGGATAGGTCGGGACGACAAATGTGCCGAGTTGGATGCGTTCGGTGACCCGGCCGGCGAGTGCGAGGAGCATCACCGCGTCGTAGCTGAAGATGTTCGCAGTCCATGCCGCAGCGAAACCCTGTGCTTCGGCGCGCTCGAACTGCCCAAGAAGGCCGCTGACGACATCGTTGCTGCCAAATGCGTCGCCGATTCCAATTCCGATGCGCACGAGATGCTCCTTTGTTGGCCCGCCTGGCAGACGTCCTATCCGGTATCCGGAAGAGGATACGCCAGGCCATGGGAGTAACGGCACCGCGAGCGGTGTGCTGACCAACTCGTGGCTAGAAATCGACCATTGAGGCGGCCGCTTCGACAATCGAGCAGCGGTGACATTCCTCCAGTTTCTCCTCGTCTTCATGGTTGCCCCCACAGCGTTGCTCATTGCCGCACACGGTTCGGATGGAGCGGGACAAGTGCTGGCCACGGCTGCCATCGTGGCGGCTGCGGTGGTTATCGTTGTGGCTCCACTCGACCACATCCTGATAGAGCAGGGGATCTGGGATTACGGGGCCGGGAAAGTAGCGGCAACCGTGTGGGATGTACCAGTGGAAAAGCTCGGCTACCGCGGGCTGCAAGCGGTGTTCGTCGTGGCGGTCACGGCCCTTGTCGTGCGGAGGTGGCCGTGGAGAGGGTGAGCTACCTCCTCTGGCTCGTGGCATGGTTCGGACCGGTGATCGCGGCGGAATGGGCGGCCGGTTGGCGGGAGTTGCGCAATGAATGGCCCCCACTCGTGGCCGCAGTCACGATGGCGACGCTCTACCTTGGGTTCGCAGATATTGCAGCGATGCGCGACGGGGTTTGGGAGGTCGTGGGCTCCAGGACGCTGGGGCTCGACGGTGGCGGGTTCGTGTTCGAACAGTGGGTAAGCCTGGCGCTCCTCAATACGGCAATCGCGCAGGCCGCGGTGCTTGCGTTCGACCGCGGATTCCGGGCGCGGGCGATTGGCTGGATGCGCCGGCGATAGCCAGCAGCTTTCGGGTAGAATCGAAGGATGCCTTACGCCCAAATCAACGGTGCGCGCATCTACTATGAGCAGCACGGCATCGGCCCGGACCTCGTGTTCATCCATGGAGCGGGGGGCAACCACCTCTCGTGGTGGCAGCAGGTGGCGTACTTCGCGGGGACGTACCGGTGCACGGTGTATGACGCCCGTGGCTGGGGCCTTTCGCGTGGCGAGATGAGCGTGGGCCGGTGGGCACTCGGGACCGACCTGGCGGCGTTACTGGACCACCTGGCAATCGGGCAGGCGCACGTGGTAGCTCAATCGATGGGCGGGCGGGCAGTAGCGGGCCTGACGCGCCTGCGGCCTCAGCGCATCCGGTCGATCGTGCTCTGCGGCACAACGGCAGGGGCAACGAATGACCGGATCCGCGAAATCCAGGACGAGCTGCAAGAGCTACGCGGTGAAGCCGGGCTCCGCGAACACGCCCTCGCGCCGGGCTTCGAAGCAACAAATCCGGGGCTGGCACTGCTCTACCGGCAGGTCAACGCGGTCAACCCATCACGGCCAAAGGGCCTGCTCGGACGGCCGCCACCAGGCTACCGGGGGAGCATGCACGGCCCGCTCGCAGCCCTTGGGGCGCCCATCATGTTCGTCGTCGGCGAACACGACCGCATCACCTCACCGGAGATGATTCGCGAGGCGCAGTCGCTCATTCCGGGAGCCCGGCGCCATGAGATCGCGGGGGCCGGACACTCGGCTTATTTCGAGGCCGCGGAGGAGTGGAACCGGGTGGTCGCGGAGTTCCTCGCCGGAGTGGGTGAGGGTTAACCCCGGTCTCCGGTTGCGGTTTGGTGGATAGCCGGGTTATGGTCTAGACCTTATGGCGACTCTCATCGAGTGGCTCCGGCGAGCGCTCGCGTCTCTCGGGTTGAAGTTCAAGCGCGAGTCCGCGGAGAACCAGTGGGTCGAGCCCGGGAATGCGATCACCCGGACTATCCTGGCGGGCTCGAAGATTGAGATCCCCGAGGTTGAGCCGTCACCGATAGCACCGGTGGCAGCGGGGGCACTCGATCTCTCGGCATTCGACGAGAAGCCGATTCCGCCGCTCGGGGTCGAGCCTCCGCTCATCCAGCCAAAGATCGCCCCGGATTGGGAGCCGGTCCCGCAGCCCGTGGCAGCTGAGCCACCGCGCCCGAAGGTTGCCGAGCAGGCACCTCCTACCGGTGAGCCGGCCGAAGAGGCTCCCGAGCGCAAGAAGCGCCGCTGGTGGCGCGCGGCATAACAACCGCTCCGGCTATACTTTGCGCATGGCCATCTACGAGTACTACTGCCCCACCTGCCGAGAGAAGTTCGAACAGCGCCGGTCGATGTCGGAAGCCGCTGTAGCAACCGCATGTGCGAAGGGACACCGGGCCGAGCGCACGATCTCGGCGTTTGCAATGAGCCGGGGCGGGTCGGCGACGGAGGAGTTCGGGATGCCTTCGGATGGCGGGTGCTGCGGCGGTGGCGGCTGCGCCTGCTCTGCGAACCGCAACTAATCCGGCCGCACCGGTCACCTCGCTCGTCCGCAGCCAATTACTATCCCTCTCAGTGGGATGAGCGTGTAGGCTTTGTGATATGACACCGGGGTTCCACACGCGCGAGCAGCTCATCGAGGACCTCCGGGAGATCCATTTCAGCCTTGATGTAGCGGGCGAGGCCGTACCCGGGCTGCTCGTTCTCCCGACCGACCCGCCTGCACCGCTTCCGCTCGTGCTCATTCAGCACCCGGGGATGGGGAGTTCGGAAGACTACTTTGTGCGCGACGTAGCACTCGACTGGGCGAAGCGAGGCTGGGCGTGCGCAGGCATCGATGCCCCCCTCCACGGCGACCGTACAGACCATGACCCGATGCGGCTGTTCCGGCAGCCTGAGCGGTTTCCCGCGGTGCGTGCACAGTTCGCGAACGAAGTGACAGCGGTCATCAATGCAATCGCAGCGAACTATGCGGTAGATCTCGCCAGGCTCGGATTCGTGGGGTATTCGCTGGGGAGCATGATCGGGCTTTCCGCCGTGGCTCGAGATCGCCGTTTCAGGGCGGCCGCATTCTGCCTGGTGGGCGAAGGCGGGCTCGCGGGAAGAGTGGAGGGGCCCGACTCGGACATTCCGCTGCTCGAGAACGTGGCGGTTCGCATCGTCGGCAAGGCGAATGACGAGCTCGTGCCGCGTGCCGCAACCGAGGCACTCTATAGCGCGTTGCCGGGGCCCAAGGACATTCGGTGGCTCCCCGGCGGGCACTTCGAAATCGGTCCGGATGTCATCAAGTCCGCTCGTGAGTGGCTGAAGGAGCGGCTATGACCGCGAAGGCCGGGGCCGCCGGGGAAGGAACACCGACCCGGCGTTTCCACATTCGGGGGATTACCCGGCCCGTCTGGATTCTTAGCCTCGTTTCGTTCTTCGCTGACTTCTCGAGCGAGATGGTCTACCCGATCATCCCGCTGTTCATCACCGGCACGCTGGGAGCACCAGCCCTGGCGGTAGGCGTGGTTGAGGGCGTAGCAGAGGGGACCGCGAACATCACGAAGCTCATCAGCGGACGGTGGGCCGACCGGTTCGGTGCACGGAAGCCGTTTGTGGTAGCGGGTTATGGGCTCGCAGCGGTGGGGAAGCTCATTCTCGGGGTGGCAACAGCCTGGCCAATCGCACTCGTGGGCCGTACCTCCGACCGGTTCGGGAAGGGCATCCGCGGAGCACCTCGCGATGCATTGCTGGCGGATTTCACTGACGACCGTAATCGCGGCCGCGTGTTCGGCTTTCACCGGTCGATGGATACGCTGGGTGCGGTCGTCGGCCCGCTCGTGGGGCTGGCATTTCTCGAAGCAGGCGTCCAGTTGAGATGGGTCATCCTGCTCGCGGTTGTGCCGGGGATCGCATCGGTGTTTGTACTCAAGTGGCTCCCCGAACGAAGGCCAGAGCCGGTTGCACCGGGTGCCGAGCGGCACGTGCGCGGTGTGAGCGCCCTGCCGATGTCGTTCTATCTGCTGCTCGGCGTCATGACCGTATTCATGGTCGGCAACTCGAGCGATGCATTTCTCATCCTGCGATCGAAGGACCTGGGCTTGAGCACAACGCTCGTAGTGCTCGCCTACGTCTGCTACAACCTGGTCTATACGGGCCTTTCGTTCCCGGCGGGGGTGATCAGTGACCGGGTTCCGCGCGGCTGGCTGATGGTGACCGGGATGCTCGTGTTCGCGGGGGTATACCTGGGTTTCGCTCAGGCAAACCGCGACTGGGTGGTATGGCCATTATTCGCGACGTACGGCGTCTACATCGCGCTCACCGACGGAGTCTCCAAGGCACTTGTCGCTGATCTTGCCCCGAAGGACATCCGGTCCAGCGCTATGGGGTTGTTCCAGGGGATCACCGGGTTCGCAGCGCTTGCGGCGAGCATCGCCGCGGGCGTTCTCTGGGACCAGGTCTCTGACCGCGCACCGTTCGCGCTGGGTGCCGGGTGCGCACTTGTGGCGGCAGCAGGGCTAACCGTGATGATGCTCAGCGGAAGGCTGCGGAAGGTCGCCTGACCACCGGTCATTCGAGATTAGAGCCGGAGGCCCGGGTCAGATGGTGCAGTCGCCGGCGAGGCTCGAGATAGCGGTAATCCGACGGCCCTGCTGGATCTCGTCGAGGAATCCATTGGTACAGTAGCCGACGGAGATGCCCGTTTCGGGATCACCCCAGGCGATCTGGCCACCGGCCCCGCCGTGTCCGAATGCTCGCGGCGAACACGTCTTGCCAAAACCGCGGAGGGCCGCGTTGCCATCGTCTCCGGCAACCACGACCGCGAGGGCACGGTTGACCGGGTAGCCAAGGATCGGGTCTCGATGGAACTCCTTCGTGCGTACCTGCGTTGCCCACGCGATAGTCTCGGCTTTCAGGATTCGCCTGCCCTCGGCCGTAACACCACCATTCACCAGCGGCTGATAGAACAGCGCAAGCTGGGCGGCGCCGCCAATACCGCCTCCACCGGGAACGCCTACCGCGCGAATCTCGGGCTTGTTGAACGAGTAAATGGCGTCAGGCGTCACCTCTCCCCAGCCACCAGGCGGCGGTACGGGCGGTTCAACATAGAGAACGTCGGCGACGCGGCTATTCAGTCCGGCCGGGAGCCCGAGGTAGAAATCGGAAAGACCCATGGGATCGAGGATGCGCTCGCGTGTGTAGGCGCGGAAGTCCGTGCCGGTGCGGCGTTCGATGATCTCGGCAAGGACCCAGTGAGCGGTCGTTGCGTGGTACTCGAACTGGCTCCCTGGCTCCCAGTTGAGACGCCACTGGGCGAAGCGAGAGAGGCGCCGCTCCCGGTTATCCCAGTCGAAGGGAGCAAACGGGGCACGTGGGAAGCCACCGATGTGGAGCATGACCTGCTCGACGGTGATCTGGTCTTTTCCGTTCGAGCCGAACTCGGGGATGATCCCGGCGACACGCTCCTCGAGCGCCAGCTTCTCATCTTCGAAGAGAGTCCAGACGGCAGCGGCAACGACCGCTTTTGTGCTCGAAAACACGGTGTAGAGCGTCTCATTGGTCGCGAGTTGCTCGCGGCCGTCCGTTTTCACGGCACCGTACGTACGAATGCCGGCAAGCCTGCCATTCCGGGCTATCGCGACCTGGGCGCTCGGCAGGATGCCGTCATCCACATCCCGTTTCGCCCGTGCGAAGACCGCTTCGAGCTTTTCGGAACTGATGCCGATTTCTTCGGGTGAACTGGCGAGGTAGTCGGCGGCGGCCATTTGGGTCTCTCCTTTGCGTGCACGCGAAGGATACCGGCACGGACGGGACGTTGTCGCCCTTCTCGGGTCTCGCCTGCCGCGTTCTGACAGTTATCAGGCGTCCTGGCGGTTGAAGAGAGCAGCGGCGGCAACAATCGGACCCGCGGTCCAGATGGCGATTCCGACGCTGAGGAGACCCATGCTCACTGCTCGGCCGAGTTCGTTGTCCAGGTAGGCGCCGAGGGGGCCGAGGACCTGCAGGTCGGGTTCGAGGCTCATGACTGCAAGGAGGCGCACGGCCTCGACAGGGTTGCCGAGGGCGGCGAGCGTGAGGGTCCGCCCGGAGGATGACACCCAGAGCGCGATCGAGACGGCGCCAAGGTCATAGAAAAGGACGAGTGCGAACCATGCCATGACGGCAAGGGCAAGGGCTCGGACGCGGCCCTTCGAGGTGACGGAGATGAGCATTCCAATGCTCAACATGGAGCTCGCGAGGACCGCCGAGAGGCCGATGAAGAGGGCGTAGTGGCCGATGTCGGTGAGCGGGTTGAAAAGCGCGACGAGCAGGCCGGCGCCACCGAAGCCGAGAGCGATGGCCAGCCAGATCGCGAACATCAACCCCAGGTACTTCCCCATGAAGAGTTCGATGGCTGTGACCGGCTGGCAGAGCAGTGTGGCAAGGGTGCCCTTCTCACGCTCACCGGCGATGGCGCCAGCACCGAGAACCAGGGCGAGCAGCGGGACGAGCATGAGGCAGAGGTTGACGAGGCTGGCGGTCGTGCGGTTGAAACCCTGGGCGCTTGCGTCGCCGCTGCTCCCCTGGACGAAGGAGAGCACCAGGGCGAGGAGCGCGAAGGTAAGGGCGAAGCTGATGAGCCACTTGCTTTCGAACGCGTCGCGAAGCTCCTTCTGCATGATGATCCGGGTGGCGTGCATCAGTTATTCCTTTCCGCCAGTGCACCGGCCATTTCGAGGGGTGCTTCTTCGAGCCGGAAGTCCAGAATGTGGACCCCTGCATTGATGAGTGCTTCGACGAGAGCGACCTTCTCTGACGCGGGGCAGCGAAGGACCACCCATTCGCCGCGCTGCTCGGGGGCTTCGGCAGCAAACTTCCCGATGATCGGCATAGCTTCAGTTGAAGACCCGTTCAGGCGCAGGTAGAGGCGGTTGTTGGTGACGAGGTTCTCGCCGAGGCGGGAGACAGGGCCATAGAACGCAATGCGGCCAGCATCGAGAGCGAGTGCCTGGTCGGCGATGTAGGGAACATCTTCGAGCCAGTGGGTGGAGAGGATGACGGTCCGGCCGAGCTCACGCTGGCGCACAATAATCTCGCGGAGTTCGAGCCGGGCGGAGACATCGAGGCCTGACGCTGGCTCGTCGAGGATGAGCAGGCGAGGGTCGCCGAGTTGCGCAACTGCAAGGCCGAGGCGCTGGCGCATCCCCCCGGATAGTTCGGAGACGCGCTTCTCGGCGTGCTCGGTGAGGCCGACGGCTTCGATGAGGTCGCGCGCCTGGTCGTGCGAGGCGCCCTTGAGGTCGGCATAGAAGACCGCGGTTTCTCGCACACGAAGGTCATCGTGGAAAGCGGGGTTCTGTGGCAGGTAGCCAATGAGGCGGCGGGCAGCCTTCCCGCGCTTTGCAGCATCGATACCGCCGACCTCGATCGTCCCGCGGAAGTGCGCCAGCCCGACGATGCACCTGATGAGCGTTGTCTTGCCGGCGCCGTTCGAGCCGATAATGGCGAGGACCTGGCCCTCGTCGAGAGCAAACGAGACGCCATCGAGGGCCTTGAGTTTGCCGTACTGCTTGGTTACCGACTTCACGGTCAACATGCCGGCCACCTCCCGAAACGTGATGACACGCGACGCATCGCGAAGAGCGGAACAATGAGCAGGACAAGTGCGACGCCTGCAGCGACAAGGCGAGTCTCGGCACCAGTATGGGACGGCAACGTGACTGGCGGCGACATCAGGGGATGCTCATCGACCAACCTTGGCTCGGGGCGAAATGCTGGGAACCACCTGGCGGCAAGATCGAGCGCAGTCCTCGCGGGGGTGTAGGCATAGGCCTTGAGCGCCTGGTTCTCCTGGACCAACGCATCGAAGCTGCCGTCGTATTTGAATGGGATGTCTCCGATGCCATCGTTGCCAGCATCGTAGCCATCGTACGTATCCCAGTAGTTGCCGCGGCCATCGACAGACCAGGTATTGTGCTCGGGCACGTTACCGCCGCGTGCCACGACCTGCTCCATATTCCCCATAAAGCTATTGTTGGTGAATGTAGCAGCAGTCGTTGTCGTAAGCTCGATGCCGACCTGGTTGAAGGCGATGAGGTTCCCGGTGAGCGTCACGTATTTCCCGGGCGAGGCAGGAGCACCTTCCATGCCGATACCAAGCCGGTTGTGGTGCATCAGGTTTCCTTCAACCATCACGTCATCGACATCTTTGAAGAGTAGCGCATAGCCTGAGGCAGGGGAGCGGCTCCCGGTAAATTCATTCCCAGTGAAGTTAATCTTCGTGGAGTACATGAGGACTCCGCCCGCAATATTCCCATCGAACAGGTTTGCGTTGAACTCGTTGTCCTCGGCATACATGTAATGGATGCCGTACCGCGAGCTCGTCACGGTGTTGTGCTCGATGAGGTTGCGAGAGGAGAAGCCAACGAAGAACCCGTCCTTGGCAGTGGTGATGCGGTTCCCCTCGATCGTGTTGTCGGTGGTGTGCCAGAGATAGACGCCGTGGCCCCGCCGCTCAGGGCCAAAGCGGGCGATACTCGCGATGTCATTGTCCTGCACGAGGTGTCCGCCACTGTCCTGGAGTTCGATGCCGTACATGACCTCGGAGATGCGGTTCTGCCGAATGACCGAGTTATTGGCGGACACGCGGACCCCGGCGGGCTCGTCGGAGACATCGGTCGAGGAGTTGCGGATCTCAAATCCCTGGATGGTGACACCCGGGGCTTTGACGCGGATAACATCGCCCTTGCCACCGCCATCGATGACGGGCCAGCCTTCGCCGATCAGCACCACAGGCCTGGTTATGACCAGTTGCTCGTGATAGACACCCGCGGGCACAGTGACGGTCGCGCCGGGCTCGGCCTGTTCAAGGAGCGAAGCGATACTCGAAGATGGTTCAGTCGCCGCGCTCGCGCCGCTCCCCGAGGCTGCCCAAAGGACGGCTCCAAGCAAGGCGATCGTGAGTGCAGCCGGCCTCATCAGGCTTTCGCCTCTGCCTCGTCATCGCCGGTGTTGTTCCAGCTATCCCAGAGGAACTTGATGACCGTGGGCGCCACGGCAACGAGCACACCGGCGGCAACGAGGAGCCAGAAACCGGTTGCGACACCAGCTTCGGAATTGAAGTTGATGACGTTCGTGGTACCGATAACGCGTGGAGTGAACGGGGCCGTCCGGATGGGAGCCGACTTGTCGAGGTCGTGGCCATAGCTATAGAGCCACCATTGCAGGTCGATGAGCATGCCGACGGGAATAGCCCAGACGGCGGCGGCCAGGACGGTTCGTGACTTCCAGCCCTTGAGGAAGATGGCACCAGCGGCAACGGCGAGGACGAGTGCGGCCATCGCGTAGGGGAAGAGCTTGAGTTCGGTGACAGAATCGGGCTCAATGGCACGGACGCCGATGTAGTGGTTGAGTTCGTTTATCTCGGCCAGGTCGCCTTCCATGCGGGTGCCATAGGCGGTGAGATGGAGCCCGGCAGGGTACTGCGGCGCTGTGAGGGTGAGCCGCCAGAGCGGAAGGAAGGCTGCCACCGCAAGGACAACCGCAGCGGCCAGCGCGCAAACGGTCCAGTACCAGTTGCGGCCATGAATGAGTGCCTGCACTCGTGGTTCAGCCTGGATTACGGGCCCCGGCCTCGTTGCAATGGACATCCTATCCTCTCCCTTTGACGCTGTTGAGCAGGTTCGACCAGCTCGTGAGTTCGACATTCGGCGCGAGGCTCCGGGCATCGTCCGGAGCGGCAGCGGCAGCAATTCCATAGGCCATCGGACTGCGGATCGAGTCGTCAACGGCAAACGAGGCGGTCTCGGCCGCGATCCACTGTTCGGTGTGGTAATCGTGGACCCAGAAATGCGCGGGGGCGGCCGGAGGTGTCTCGCGAGACTGGACGATCATGCACCCGATGTCGTCGAAGTGGGCTTCCTTGCCCTTGCCATCGCGCCAGCCGGCCGCGAATCGCGGGTCACCGACGAGCATTCCGCAACGAAGGCATGACTCGCCACCGAATGTGATCCTGGGTGGGCCATCGCCTGGGCCATCATCGCCCGGGAGCAGCGCGATCACGGCACCGCCGCCCACCACGGCAACTCCACCCGCCCCGAGTAGGGCGAGAAAGCCCCTGCGACTCACCATATCTCTGTCCCCCTTCGTTCCGCGAAGCTGGTGTGCCGGGGAGCGCTCGGCGCTCCCCGGCACGGAGGGAACCGTTAGGACACGAGCAGCCAGCCCTGCATCTCGAGGTGCAGCGCCGAGCAGAACTCCGTGCAGTAGAAGGCGAAGGTCCCCTTGACGTCAGCGGTGAACTCGACGTTGGTGACCTCACCTGCATCGAGGGAGCATTCGATGTTGTAGCGCGGAATGGCGAACCCGTGCGTGGCGTCGGGTGCGGTTTCCACGTTCGTGAGGTGGAGGAGGATCTTATCGCCGAGCTTCGCGCGGATGATGTCGGGCTTGAAGCTGGAGCGCTTCACGGACGCCCAGACCTCAACCATGTTGCCCTTGCGTTCGATCTTCTCCTTGCCGAGTTCGATGGCGTCGGGGTCCTTCTCCATCGTCAGCGGGTTGGTGCCGGGCGGATACACTTCCCAGCCCTTCAGCCGGTCGCGGCGGATGGCCTGGACGTAGTGGGGCTCGGCCATGCCGATAGGCGTGTCGGAGATGAGCTCCATCTTTTCGCCGGTCAGGTCGACGAGCTGGAAGTTCTGCGGCTTCAGCGTGCCGACGTTCGGGAAGCGGTCGATCGACCACTTGTTGAGGGCGACCAGGTATTTGCCGGCCGGCTTCATGGTGTCGCCTTCCATGGTGCAGAGGTGGCCGATGTTGTAGTTGATGGCGAGCTTGTCAACGAGCTTGAAGGCCTTATCGCCACTGTGGTAAGGCTCACCGAGCGACCACTTGGCGACAGCGCTTTCGATGAAGAGGCTGGTATAGCCATAGCCCTTGTCGTCGTACTGGGTGTGGAGGGGGCCCGCGCCGAGTTCAACGCGGCCAGCGACAACCGAGTCGAACTTGAGGATGTTCACCCCGTACTGGTCCTGCTTCTCGAAGTCCTTGCCTTCGATCGCCTTGAGCACCTTCGCCATCGAATAGACGGTAACGTGCGGGTCGAGCTTTCCGGCAACCGTCATGTACGCGCCATTCGGGGCGACGTCGACGCCGTGCGGGCTCCGGGGTTCGGGCGCGAGGTAGAGGACACCCTCGGCGGCGGCAACATCGAGCGGAATGACGCGCATGCTGTTGAGCTGCTTCGTCTTGCCTGCCTTGGCTACTTCCTCGGCCTTCTTCCAGTTGATGATGTGGAGCATGTCGTAGTCGTTCTTCGATGCGCCGATCTCGAGCGACTCCTTGCCTTCCATGTTCCCACCGGTGGCCATCTCGGAGTTATACGAGTTGATGAAGGCATAGCCTTCGCTCTCGCCCTTGCCGCAGTCGGCAAGGTCCTGGGTGTACGGCGGGAGCTCAATCTGGAAGCTTCGATCGAGGTCAAAGCGGCCATTCTTGGGATTGATGGCGAGGAACGTCGAGAATCCGCGGAAGACCTTGCTGAAGTTGTCGAGGGCCTTATCGATGTCACTGTCATCGACAAGGGTCGGCGTCATCGTCGAGATGTGGACGTATTCGCTGTTCGGAGTGACGAAACAGCCGCCGTGGGATGACTCGAGATTCGGGACGTCGAGGATCTGCTTGGTTTTGAAGTCGCGCAGGTCGACCATCGCGATGCGGCCGTTCGCCCGGTCGTTGATATAGGCGTAGCGCCCGTCGTACTCGCCGTTGGTCTCCGAGAGCGCGGGATGGTGGGTATCGGCCCACGTGAGCGGTCCGCGGGACGGAGAGGTCCGCTTGTTCTTGGCATCGGTACCGGCAAGGATGACAGGCTCGGAGGAGTCACTCCCGAAGCCATGACCCTGCCAGGCCTCGGGGGTGAAGACGCCGATCATCTTGAGGATGCGCATGGACGGCACGCCCATAACGAGGAGCTGGCCGGAATGCCCGCCAGACGAGATGAGGTAGAAGTCGTCCATATCGCCGCGGCCGGGCGGGACGAACGACTGCACTGCACGGGTGACGTCCTCGGCAGCAAGCTTGCGGGCGTTGATAACCTCCTGAGCCTTACCGCCCAGGTTGGTGGTGCCGCCGCCACCGCCGCCGCCACCGTCACCTTCGTTCAATGCCTTCCCGGCAACACCACCGACCACCAGGCCGGCAGTGCCAACCGCGGCCCCTTCGAGCAATCGCCGACGTGTTAGTGCCAAAATCTCTCTCCTGGTTCTCCTCCAGGACGAACGTCCTGGGATTTACATACGTAGTCCGCGATGAATAACACAGGCTAGTTAACGGTGATAGTCCCTACCATGTCAGGTACGTGGTAGTCACACTGGAACTTGTAGGTACCCTTCTTTTTGAAAGTTACTTCGAAGTCGCTCTCTTTGCCGGGGAGTACCATCGTATCGCTGGAATAATCCTTACCTTCTCCATCCTTGGATAGGATTACCATGTTGTGGATCGCGGCGCCGACATTCTTGGTTTCGAACTTGATCTTGGTCCCGGCTGGAACGGTAATGTCCTTGGGGTCAAAGAAGTTGTCTTTATAGAGCACCTGCACCTTCTGTTCCTTATCAGTGCTGGGTACAGTTGCGGCAGTACCACTTCCACCGGGGGTCTTGGCCTCGATGGTCTTGGTGGGCTTGGCGCCGTCGTCATCGCCGCCACAGGCAGTTCCGAGCATGACCGCGGCGACGACTCCCGCGGCGAGCGCAAGCGTGCGAACTGAACGGAATCGAATCACTCTCTTGTTCTCCCTCTTGTATGCCGCGGGTCCCTTCCGCGCGGCTTTTCGATGCGCTTACCTTCCGGGTGGTAGGCCCGGCAGGCATGTGATTACAGTCACAATCTTTCGCACCGGAGGCTCTCGGGGAACGTACGAACGGCCCCTTTTCAGGAATTAGGGACGTTCGGCCAGCGCTCACTTACCCGATCGGCCAACCCCGGCGAGCGAACGTTGCGATTCATAACCCCGGCATGCGCCGGACACAGCACGGCTGCGGGACGAGGGAACCTCGCCCGCAGCCATTGCTCGACTCGCGTGGGGAATTCAGCTAACGGTGATGGTGCCGACCATATCGGGCACGTGGAAGTCGCACTGGAACTTATACGTGCCCTTCTTGGTGAACTTCGCCTGGAAGGTGCTGCTCTTGCCAGGGTTGATCATGGTGTCGCTATTGAAGTCCTTGCCCTCGCCGGCCTGGCTAAGGATGTGGACGTTGTGCACTGCCGCACCAACGTTCTTGGCCTCGAAGGTGACCGACTGGCCGGCGCTGACCTTGATGTCCTTTTCAGCGAAGACGTTGTCTTTCATCTCGATGACGATGGTCGCACCGCCGCCACTGGCGGAGGCGCCGCCGCCGCTGCTCGAGGCCGCCCCATCGGCTCCCGGAACCTTGACGCTATTGGGGTTAACGGTTGCCGGGGCCTTGGGCGTGCTATCTCCTCCGCATGCGGCAGCAAGGCCCAGCACCCCTGCCGCCATGACCATGAGGCCAAGCACGCGAAGCGAACGGAAACGAATCACTGAAAACCCTCCCTGAGTGCCGCAGGGGCTCCCTTCCCCTTTTCGCGGCCATGGTCTCACGGTCTCGTAATTGGGTGAACCGAAATGTGATTTACATCACAAAGTCAGTCGTTTACTTCAAACAAAGTATTCAGAGAGCAGCATTGTTTAGCGACGGTGCCGTAGCAGGGGATTCCCCGGGGGTTATATCAGCCGGGCAGGTTCTCGGCGCGAGCAACCGGGAAGTAGCGCCAGTGGTGGGCGCCGGTGATCTCGTAGATCGCGGTGCCCTGGCGGCCATCGTCAGTCCGGACGTGCATCTCACTTAGCCCGCCACCCACTGCACCGTAGCGCGCGGCCCAACGCCCCTCCGCGTCGATACCGATACGCTTGCCACCTTCGAGCATGATATCGACGTGCCCGCCGAGCCCCATCACGGTTTCGCCATCCCTGTCATAGCTCACCGGCTGGCCATCGGCGGCGAGCCACTGGAGTTCGTGTTCGAAGCGGATGACGGGGATCGGGTCGCTCCCGTCGGCGGGCGCAAAGCAGCCATCGGTGTAAACACGAGCGCCGTTTGCGTACTCCCAGTTCCAGACACTGATCATCCCGTCGGGGAGCTGAATTGCGAGCCACATCCACATGGGGCAGCGGCGATGGTCGCGGATTCCCCAGGAGTGGTCACGCTGGCCCCACCAGTGATCGACCTGGCGCGTTTCTCCGTTGACGGTGTAGGAGCCGTCGAACCAGCCGGACTGGATCATGTGGCTCTGGTCCCAAATGGTTTCGTGGCCTGCCTTCATCGTGCCACGGCGAAGGGCGTGAGCGGCTGTCCGGGCCGAGAACGTAAGGTCCAGGCCCAGGGGAGACTCCTTCGGGTCAACAAACAGGCGGATAGTCTTCAACGGCTCAGCAATATCGATGCGCACGGGTCCGACAGCCATGGTGTGGGGGTCACCATCGTAATCACGTGCGTGCCGCATGAAGACGGGCTGACCATCGATGCGGTTGAGTTGAAGTGAGTCCATCTCCTCGCGTTTCGGGAAGTGGGCGAGGGTGAGGCAGAGGACATCCTTCGGGGTTTCGGGGTGGTGTGTGATGAAGAAGAGGCTCTCGCGCCAGTGTTCGTGAAACGTGACGACATTGGGGAGCGGCTCTGGGATCTGGTGGTAGAAGAACTCGTCGGCGGGCGTGAGCCGAGGCATGACATCCATCCTTTGAAGCGAAATTGCAAAGCCCCCGCGGCAGCGCCGGTGTCCGCGGCCAGCATACGTGCAGAGGCGGCTTCAGGGCAGGCTCGGAAGGGCGTTAGCGCTCGGGCTGGGGGAAGAGGCCGACGAGGTTCTCTTCCTCGGTGGGCAGGCTACGCTTGATGACGTCGATGTGGTCGAGAGCGATACCGGCGCCGATCGCCACGCACTCGAGCGGGTTATCGGCAACATAGCAAGGGACGCCCGTCTCCTGGGTAAGAAGTTCGTCCATATGGCGCAGGAGGGCGCCGCCGCCCGTGAGGACGATGCCACGGTCGATCACGTCGGATGCGAGCTCGGGGGGCGTTTTCTCGAGAACGGCGCGGACGGACTGGACGATGGTGCCGAGGCAATCCTGGATCGACTGGGCGATCTCGATGCTGTTGAGGGTGATCGTCTTGGGGAGGCCGCTCAGCTGGTCACGGCCGCGCACCTGGGTGCTCAGGCCTTCATCGACGGGGAGGGCGCTGCCAATCGCCATCTTGATCTCTTCGGCCGTTTTCTCACCGATGATGAGATTGTGACGGCGGCGGACGTAGGCCATGACGGCCTCGTCGATGCGGTCGCCGGCCATGCGGACGGATTCGCTGACGACGATGCCATACAGGGAGATAACGGCCGCCTCCGTGCGGCCACCGCCGATATTGACGACCATGTTGCCGCGTGCCGTACCAATGGGGATTCGGGCGCCAATAGCGGCTGCGAGAGGCTCGGGGATGAGGTGGGCAGGCTTTCGGCCCCCGGCCTGCTCGGCTGCATCGCGCACCGCACGCTGCTCGACGCTCGTGACTCCGGCGGGGACGGTGACCATCACCTCGGGCCGGATGAGGTTGAAGCGCCCGGTGATAATGCCGATGAAGTAGCGGAGCATCGCCTCCGTGGTCAGGTAATCGGCAATGACACCATCGCGCATCGGGCGGATGACCTGGATGGACCCGGGCGTGCGGCCCTGCATGGCACGGGCCTCTTCGCCGACAGCGACGATAGCGTTGTCGCGGTTGTGACGGGCGACGACCGAGGGCTCATTGACGACGATGCCCTGGCCCCTGACATACACCAGGATGTTCGCGGTGCCGAGATCGATACCGGCCTTCTTGGGTGAGAGGAACTCGAGTGCCATCAGAGACGCTCAACTTCCGCTCCGAGGGCACGGAGCTTCTCATCGAGGCATTCGTAGCCCCGGTCGAGGTGGCCGATTTCGTCGATGACGGTGGTGCCCTGGGCGACGAGCGCAGCCAGGAGCACGGCTGCGCCAGCACGAACATCGAGCGCGCGCACAGTGGTGCCATGAAGCTCGGTGGGGCCGCTGACGATGGCGGATGACCCAGTACTCACGATCTCGGCACCCATCTTCCGGAGTTCACCGACGTAGAGCATGCGGTTGTCAAACACGCGCTCGTGGATGATTGACACACCATTCGCCTGGGTGAGAAGTGCGGCCATCGGTGCGTGGAGGTCGGTCGCGAGGCCGGGATAGGGGAGCGCCTGGAAGCTCACGGCACGGAGTTCGCCAGTGCGGGCGATGTGGAGGCGGCCCTCATCCTGATCGATGGTGGCGCCAGCGGCCCGGAGCTTGGCAAGCAGTGCATCCATCACGGGAACAGGAGCATCTTCAATAGAAACCTCGCCACCACACATCGCAGCTGCAATCGCATAGGTGCCAGCCTCGATGCGATCGGACATGACGCGAGCGGTGGCGCCACGGAGCGAGGTCACACCGTCGACCTCGAGCATCTGGGTGCCGATCCCCCCGATCTTCGCGCCCATCGCATTGAGGAGGTGGCAGAGCTCCTGGACTTCGGGCTCGGTGGCAGCATTGACGATTGTCGAATGGCCCCGCGCGAGGACAGCGGCCATCATCACGTTCTGTGTCCCCGAGACGGATGGATAATCCATGAAGACACGTGCTCCACGGAGGCTTCCCGGCCCTCCAGGGGCGCGGGCAACGAAGCGTTCACCCTCGCGGCTGACACGAGCCCCCATCGCCTCAAAGCCGGAAAGGTGGACATCGATCGGGCGCTGCCCGATGACATCGCCGCCCGGAGGAGCGGATGCCGCGAACCCGTGGCGGGCGAGAAGCGGCCCCATCACCTGGAACGAAGCACGGTTCTCGGTGATGAGCTCGGTTGGTGCTTCGTAGGTGCCAACCCGCGCGGCATTTATGTCGAGATGGCCATGTCCGGGCCGGCCGACGGAGGCGCCGAGACTGGCGAGCAGTTCACCGAGCGAATCGACGTCAGTGATATCAGGGACGTTCGTGAGGTGAACATCCTCATCGGTGAGCAGGGCAGAGCACATCATGGCGAGCGCAGCGTTCTTTGCGCCCGAGACGCGCACGGTCCCGCGCAACTCGGTGCTGCCCTGGACAACGTACCTGGGGCCTCGCGCGCGACTGCTCATGCTTTGGCCTCAGGATAGGGGTTCGACGCGAACCACGCACGGCACCCGGACTTCGCCACAGCGGGAAGGCGGTGAAGCGAGCAAAAGGCCGGGACGGGCTGCCCCACGATTCGCTCACACTGTTGGCCAGATAAGCCACACTCCGCCGGCCAGCAAGGCGAGTTCCAGGATCAGCATGGCGGCGATCGCCAGCAGCAGGCGATTCCACCTCCAGTGTGTCTCAGACTGGTTTCGTCAATCGTAGTCCACCCGTACGCGATCCCGAAGAGGGTGCGCCAGGTGACGACACCGTTCGGGAGTTCTGCGGTGGCGGCCGCCAAAGAAACCCTGGTTACCTGGAGACGAAGCGGAGGGACCGAGGACCAGTGGCGTGCCTCATCCTTCATTCGCCGAAGCGCAACGGGTGGAACTTCGGTGTCCTCATCCGCAAAGGCACGCAACGGGATCCCGAATGCCACGAAGAGAAGGGCCACGCCAGTCTCGGTCCGGCGATTGGTCATTGCCGAAGGGTACACAGTCGCTACCGGGTGCCGAGGGTAGCACTCGATACCCCCGGCAAGGCATCGTTCATAAGTAATGCCCCGCCAGGGGGCGGGGCATCAGATGGAGTAAAGCGGGAGCGGCTTTCGCCCTCAGGGCCGGCCTGCCGGTCCAGGGGCGCCCGCGCTGCGACGGCGCCGCTGGGCGACGCGGATACGGAGCAGCGAACGCTGGAGCGCAGCGGCAGCACGCGCCTGGTCGATGTCACGGTCGGCCTGTTCGCGGTAACGCCGAAGGCGTTCCTCGGCACGGGCGCGAGCGGCTTCAGCGCGGGCGATATCTATCTCTTCGGCGGCCTCGGCCTGGTCGGCGAGGATGGTGATGCGGTCGTTCCGCACCTCCATGAACCCGCCGGTGAGCGAAAACGCGGAATCTTCGCCCGCCCGCCGGACGACGACCTCGCCCGGATCGAGCGTTGTCATGAGCGCGGCATGATGCGGGAGGATGGCAAGCTGACCCTCGCTCCCGGGCGCAATGACCGCATCCACTCCCTGTTCGGTGCGGAGGATACGCTCAGGCGTAACGATTTCGACGGTCAGCGGCATTTCGGCTAGCCCTCGGCCAGTTGCCGGCCTTTTTCGACCGCCTGGTCGATATTGCCGACCATGTAGAACGCCTGCTCGGGCAGGCCGTCGTGCTGGCCGTCGAGGATCTCCTTGAAGCCGCGGATCGTCTCCCGGATTGCCACGTAGGCGCCGGGCGTACCCGTGAACTGCTCCGCAACGAACATCGGCTGGGTGAGGAAGCGCTGGATCTTGCGCGCACGAGCAACGGTCAGCTTGTCCTCGTCAGAGAGTTCATCGATGCCGAGAATGGCGATGATGTCCTGCAGGTCCTTGTAGCGCTGGAGCACGCCCTGGACGCCGCGAGCGACCTCGTAGTGCTCCTGGCCGACGATCCGCGGCTCGAGGGCCCGCGAGAACGAGGCGAGCGGGTCCATAGCAGGGAAGAGAGCCTGTTCGGCGAGCGCGCGCTCGAGCGCAACGACAGCATCGAGGTGGCCGAAGGTAGTGGCCACCCCGGGGTCGGTGTAGTCGTCGGCGGGCACGTAGATGGCCTGGAACGACGTGATCGAGCCCTTCTTGGTGGAAGTGATGCGCTCTTCGAGATCGCCCATCTCGGTTGCCAGCGTGGGCTGATAACCAACGGCGGACGGCATTCGCCCGAGGAGTGCCGACACTTCCATGCCGGCGAGGGTGTAGCGATAGATATTGTCGACGAAGAAGAGCACGTCGCGGCCCTCTTCGTCGCGGAAGTACTCGGCCATGGTGAGGCCGGTGAGGGCAACACGAAGGCGGACGCCGGGGGGCTCGTTCATCTGGCCGAAGACCATGGCCATCTTCGGGAGAACGCCCGAGTCCTTCATTTCGTGCCAGAGGTCGTTACCTTCACGCGAGCGCTCGCCCACGCCGGCGAAGACGGAATACCCGCCATGCTCACGGGCGATATTCGAAATGAGTTCCTGGATGACGACCGTCTTGCCAACGCCGGCACCACCGTAGAGGCCGACCTTCCCACCACGGACGAGTGGTGCGATGAGGTCGATAACCTTGATGCCGGTCTCGAGGACGGACGGGGTAGTCTCCTGCTCCGAGAAGGCCGGGGGCTCGCGGTGAATACCCCATCGAGGAGCGTTCTCCGGGGCCGGGAGGTTGTCGATCGGGGTGCCAAGGACGTTGAACATGCGTCCGAGGGAAGCCTCGCCGACGGGCACCGCAATCGAGTTCCCGGTATCGAACGCCTTTGAGTCGCGTCGGAGGCCGTCGGTGGAGTCCATGGCGAGGACGCGCACCCAGTTGTTGCCGAGGTGCTGCTGCACTTCAGTAACAAGGGTGGTGCCGTCATCACGAACGACGTTGACGGCGTTGTTGATGGCCGGGAGGTGGCCCGGCGGAAACTCGATGTCGAGGACGGTGCCGATAACCTGTACGACGCGTCCCTCGGCGGGTGCAGTAGCGACCATCACGAAACCTCCAGCGGGTTCACCATTACGATTTCTTCGACCCGAACGACTTGAGCCGCTCGGCCATATCCGGGCCAGCGCCCGGGCTTGTCCTGCGTTCGTAGGCCAGGCCCTCGGCGAGGGTGTACTGCTGGCCTTCATTCACGAGCCGCTTGTCGGCTCGCAGGGTATGCCATGAGTTGGCCACGATCTCCGCAGCGAGGCCCGAAACCGCGGCTTCGAGGTCGTCGTCGGTAACGCAGCGATTGACCAGGCCGATGGCGGCGGCTTCCTGCCCCGAAATCGGATGGCCCGTAAACATGAGTTCCTTTGCCTTCACGGTGCCGATGCGACGGGGGAGGCGCTGGCTCATACCCCAGGTCGGGGTCATCGACCACCTGCCATGCGTGTCGGCGAAGCGAGCTGACTCGGCAGCGATCGCGAGGTCGCAGGCGAGCATCACTTCGAGCGCCCCGGTGTAGCAGTGGCCATGGACCTGGGCGATAACCGGCTGGGGGAGGGCCTCGATGGCGTCGAGCGTTTCGGCCTGGAAATGCGTGGACGGGGCACGGTCGCCCGACTGGATGGCCTTGATATCGTTACCGGCCGAGAACGACTTCCCGGCACCGCGCAGGATGACACATCCGATCGTCTCGGTTGCGGTGGCGAGCTCGTCAAGGTGGGCACGGAGCTCGATGAAAAGCGAGGGACTGAGCGCATTCAGCGCCTCAGGCCGGTTGAAGGTGAGGGTAGCGACACCACCACTGTCGGAGCGAAGTACGAGATTCGTCATGCTGCCACCGCCTTCACGATATCTTCGATGGACACGTGGTCGAGCGACTCGAACTCACGGTCGGGATTGGGAAGCGGGATGCCCCGGGTGTACTCGGTGCGGACCGCCCAGCACGTCATTCCGGCTGTCTTGGCGGAAAGGATGCCAGCGGGTGCGTCTTCAATGGCGAGGGCGCTCGCCGGATCAATGCCGAGACGCCGGGCAGCAAGGAGATAGATCTCCGGTGAGGGTTTGCCCTCCGCAACGTCGCTGCCCGAGATGACCTGGTCGAACTGCCCGGCGAGGCCGATCTTGTCGAGACATGCTTCGACCCACGCAAGGATGGATGAGGAGGCCACCGCGAGTGGCACGCCGGCGGCACGGACGGCCTTCACGAGATCGATGGCACCGGGCAGTGGTTGGGCCTCGCGCCGGTACCGCTCGAGCACGAGTTCGCGGTAGCGGCCACTGTAGTAGGTGGATTCGCGCGGGAGATTGTAGTCGCGGAGCATATCGCTCCAGCCGGTCTTTGTACCCATGTAGGGTTTGTAGGCTTCGAGCGAGATGGAGTGGCCTTCTTCGCCGAGGAGCTGGTTGACCGTGGCGAAATGCAGCGGCTCGCCGTCCACGAGGACGCCGTCCATATCAAAGATAACGGCTGCAAATCCTGTCAGCCTACGCCTCCTCGAGAGCGGCCGCGCCCCCGACGATGTCGAGGAGCTCCTTCGTGATCTGCTCCTGGCGGGCCTTGTTATAGGTGAGCGTGAGCTCGCGGGTGATCTCCTGCGCATTGTCGGTTGCGTTCTTCATGGCAACCATCTGGGCCGACTGGAAGCTCGCAGCATTCTGGAGCACTGCTTCATAGATCTGCATCTCGATGTAGCGCGGGAGCAGCCGTTCGAGAACGACGGCGGGCGATGGTTCGAAGATGTAGTCACCACGAATGGCGTTTGCTTCGGCCTCGCTCATTTCGGGGGGTTCGATCGGGAGGAGCTGCCGGATGGTGGGGCGCTGCACGGCCGTCGACACGAAATCGGGGAAGCTGATGTAGACGCGGTCGACCACTTCGTTCAGGTAGTCGTCGATAATAACGCGGGCGATCGCAGAGGTATCGGCCTGTGTGGGGTAGTCACCGAGTTCGGTGAACTCGGCGGTGATGTGCTGATGAGCGCGGACGAGGAAGTCACGGCCCTTCTTCCCCACGGCGACGACGGACACAGGCTCATGCTGCATCACCAGGAAGTTGGCAGCACTCCGGTTGACGTTGGAGTTGAGCCCACCACACAGCCCCCGATCGGGCGTGATATGGAGAAGCGCAATGTTCTTCACGGGGCGCGAAACGAGGAGAGGTGTGGTCGCCTGTTCCGCATCATCGGTCGGCGTCGCGAGCCCCGCCAGGACCAGACGCAGCTTCTCAGAGTAGGGGCGTGCCTGCGCAGCGCGATCCTGGGCCCGCCGCATCTTCGAGGCAGCGACGAGCTGCAGCGCGTTCGTGATCTTCGCGGTGTTCTTGATGCTCGCGATGCGGCGCTTGAGCTGGCGGATCGTCGGCATGAGGCTCTTTCCCGGCGGTGGTTGTTCGGTGTGCCAGGTGGCACTGGTCGGAGGTACGGGGCGGGCGGATGAGCGTCCGCCCCGCGGAGTTCAGGATGCGGCCCCTAGAAGGGCACGGTCTCCTTGAAGGAGACGATTGCGTCGTTGACGCGCTTGGAGAGCTCGGGATTGAGCTCTTTCTGGTCGGCGATGGCCTGAAGGAGGTCGGGATGGTTGCTTGCAAGGAACTTGCGAATACCCGCCTCAAAGGCCTGGATCCTGGCAACAGCCACGTCGTCGAGAAGGCCGTTGGACAGGGCGTACATGACGACCACTTCCTCGGACATGCTCAACGGTGTGAACTGGGGCTGCTTGAGGATTTCGGTGGCACGCTGTCCGCGCTCGAGCTGGCGTCGTGTAGCGGCATCGAGGTCGCTCGTCCCGAACTGGGCGAACGCCTGTAGCTCGCGGAACTGGGACATCTCGCCCTTGAGCTTCCCGGAGACGGACTTCATCGCCTTCGTCTGTGCCGATGACCCTACGCGGCTGACGGAGAGACCGGTGTTGATGGCGGGCCGGATACCAGCGTTGAAGAGGTCGGCCTCGAGGTAGATCTGGCCATCGGTGATCGAGATGACGTTCGTCGGGATGTAAGCCGAGACGTCGTTCGCCTGGGTCTCGATAATCGGGAGGGCGCTGAGCGACCCACCGGCTTCGAGGCGGGCGGCGCGCTCGAGGAGGCGGCTGTGGAGGTAGAAGACATCACCCGGGTAGGCTTCGCGCCCGGGAGGGCGGCGGAGGAGGAGGGAGATCTCGCGATAGGCCCACGCATGCTTGCTCAGATCGTCGTAGACGATGAGGGCGTCGCGGCCGCTTTCCATGATCTCTTCACCGATGGCACAACCGGCGTAGGGCGCCAGGTACTGCAGTGCGGCGGAGTCGGAGGCGTTGGCGGCGACGATGATCGTGTGATCCATCGCCCCGGCTTCCTCGAGGGTGCCAACGATCTGGGCGACCTTGCCGGCCTTCTGGCCGATGGCCACGTAGATGCAGACGAGGTCGCCGCCCTTCTGGTTGATGATCGTGTCGAGGGCGATGGCGGTCTTGCCGGTGGAACGGTCGCCAATGATGAGTTCCCGCTGGCCACGGCCGATTGGGAACATCGCATCGATCGACTTGATACCCGTCTGCACCGGCTGGTTCACGCTCTTGCGCAGGGTGACGCCGGGGGCGATGCGCTCGATCGGCCGGGTGCGGTTCGTCGAAATAGGGCCCTTGCCATCCAGCGGCTTGCCCAGGGGGTCAACCACACGGCCGACCAGTGCATCGCCGACGGGGACCTCGATGACGCGGCCGGTGGAGCGGACCTCGTCGCCTTCCTTGATGTCCTCGTACTCGCCGAGGACAACGGCGCTGACCGACTCCTCCTCGAGGTTCATGGCGATGCCCATGCTCCCGTTGGAGAATTCGAGCAGCTCGGAGTACATGGCGCCGGCTAGCCCATGGATGCGGGCAACACCGTCTCCGGCCTCGATCACCGTGCCGACATTCGTCGCCACGACGCTCGTGCCGAAGCCCTCGATCTGCTCACGCAGGATGGAGGCAATCTCTTCAGCGCGTACTGCCATTGCGGCCTTCCTTACTCTCTCTGGTTCCTGGGGCGGCTCTAGTAGTGCGCGCCTTCGAGTTCGCGCCGCAGCCGCTGGAGCCGCGAGCGCACGCTGCCATCCACGAGTTGGTCGCCAACGCGAACGATGACGCCGCCGATGATGGCTGAATCGACGGTACCGACTGCCCGCACGCGCTTTCCGAGGCTGGCGCTGAGCCTGGACTCGATTGCGGTGAGCTCGTCGGGGCTGAGTTCCACGGCGGTGGTGACTTCAGCATGGGCGATGCCGGCGTGCTCGTCGGCCATCCGATCGAACGCATCGGCAACCGCTCGTGCTTCGGAAGTGCGTCCCTTCTGCACGAGGAGCTTCGCGAGGTTCAACACGAGCGGCGAGACATCGAGCACGCGCCCGACCATGCCGAGCCGGCGGTCGAGCGGGATGCGCCCATCGGCGAGGACGGGCGCCGCTTCGGAGTCGGTGAGCACGGACGCGACATCAGCGAGTTCGGCGCGCCAGGTTGCGATCGTTCCCTGGTCACGAGCGATATCGAACGCCGCCTGGGCGTAGCGCTTGGCCGCCTGGACATCTGCCATGGGTTAGTTGTTCCCGCCGAACGATGACTCGGCCAGCGTCTCGTCGATGATTCGCTGGTGAGCCTGGCGATCGAGGGACTGGCGGATGACCTTTTCGGCAGCCGACACGGTGATCCCGGCGAATTCGCTGCGCAGCTCGCCGATAGCGCGGTCGCGCTCGAGCTGAATCTCGGTGCGGGCGCGTTCGAGAGCGGCGTCGCGGTCGCGGGCGGACTGCTCGCGGGCTTCGGCCTGGATGCGCTGGGCGATCGTCTGGGCGCCAGCAACGATCTCCTGCCCTTCTTTGCGGGCGACATCGAGCTGGGCCTGGATATTCGTCTGCGCCTGGGCCGCCTCAGCACGAGCGATCTCAGCAGCGTTCAGGCCCTCAGCGATCTTCTGCTTGCGCTCGTCCAGCATCTTGAGGATGGGCTTGTAGAGCGTGAAGCGAAGGATGAGGAGCAGAACGAAGAAGTTCGCGACCTGGGCGATGAGCTGCGGCAGGTTGAGGCCGAGTGCTTCGACTGCCTTATCCATGCGGGATACCTCGGAGCACCGGGATTGGAATCCCGGACTAGATGACGAAGGCGATGATGAGTGCAGAAAGCAGGGCGTAAATGCCGATAGCTTCCGCGAAGGCGACGCCGAGAATCATGTTCGTCTGGATGGCGGCACGGGCCTCGGGGTTGCGGCCGAGGGCTTCCATGGCCTTGCCAACGAGGAGGCCGATGGCGAGAGCCGGGCCGACACCACCGACAGCCATCGCAAAGCCGGCGCCGATGGCCTTGGCGCCGTTATCGGTCAGCACCTCGAGGAACGGCAGATACGCGAGAAGAAACATGTGGAACTCCTGTCCTCCGTTGCGCCCCCTGGGGCGCTAATTCTTTGACGAGTTATCAGGCACCTAGGTATGCGCCTGGACTGCCCCTGCCTGGTGGTGGATATCCGCATGGGCTCCACCGTGGTCGTCGTGCGCTTCGTGGTCATCCTCGCCATGGTGTTCAACGGCGCCAATGGCGAACACCAGGGTAAGTAGTGCGAACACCGCGGCCTGGATGAACCCGACGAAGAGCTCGAGCATGTAGATGACATCCACGAAGAGGAATGGCATCAGGAACGTGAGCATCAGCACCAGCACCTCGCCGGCGAAGATGTTGCCGAAAAGACGGAAGGCAAAGCTGATGATGCGGATGAACTCCGAAAGCAGCTCGAGGATGCCGACAAAAGAGTTGATGCCGTTGATGTTGAAGAACTTCTTGAGGTAGCCGATCCCAAGGGACTGGAAGCCCCAGAACTCGACGACGATGAAGGCGACGATACCCATGGCGAGGGTGTTGTTGACGTCGCTGAAGGTGCTGCGGAAGTAGGGAATGACAAGTGCGAGCTTCTGGCCTGGGAAGGTGACCCCGGCCAGGTCCTGGCCAAGCGCCTTGCTCGTGATCGCGACGTGACCGGAGGCGCCGTGCTCATCGTGCCCACCGGATGCCACGAGGGTGAGCTTGGGCGCGTCGGGGTCGGTTTTGAGTGCTTCGACGGCGCGCTGCACTTCCTCGGCAGAGGGCGGCGCAGCCTCATCTTCGGCAGCCGGGAAGTCCTTCGTGAAGGTCTTGGCGAGGAAGACGATATAGCGGTCGGTGGCGATATCGGCCTTCTCGTTAATCTGGACCTTGAAGTCGTATGTCTTCGCACCGCTCTTGGCAACAGTCATGCCGGCAGTGTTATCCATTTTGACGCCCGAGTACTTGGTGGTCTTGTCGTAGGGCGTCTCATGCGACTGGTGGTCGGCGATCTCTTCGAAGACGTGGTGATTGATGTCCTCGGCTTTGCCAATGGCGTTGAAAAACGGCATCAGCCCGAACCAGTTGGAGACGATGATGAACAGGAAGATAGTGGCGACGACGGTGAAGAACCGCCGGCCGTTCTCCTGCCCGGCGATGTCCTCGATCTGGTCGACGAGGAAGCCGACAACGGCTTCAACGAAGTTCTGGAGGCCAGAGGGGATGATATTGAGGGTACGGGTGGCGAGGAAGGATATGACGATGAGGATCGCCATGACGATCCAGGAGGTGAGCAGCGTGTTCGTAATGTTGAGGGGGCCGATCTTCCAGAGCTTCTCAGCGGGGAGGACGATCTCGGGCTGAGGGCCCTTTGCGACGAAGAGGCCGATCGCGAGCCAGCCGACGACGATGGCCACGATGCCGATGATCTTCAGACTCTTCAATTCAGCGCTGCTCCGAGTCCCCGTTTCCGAGCCGCCGCATGAACGGCAGCAGCATCCGAATGCCGCCGACGAACGCTACTGCGAGCCCGGTGAAAATACCAACCAGGGTGAACGTGGGCTCAAGACCGGTCGCAGAATCGGCCCAACGGCCGAGCGCGACGCCCAGGATGATGCAGGTGGCAAAATACCACCCGGCACCGAGCAGGTAGGCAGTCGGAACCATCCAGCTGCCCAAGCTGACCCTCCCAGGCGCCCGGACTCTAGACCCCGAGCATCATAGCGAGATTGTGAAGCAATGCGCAAGCGAAAAAAACGGGAGACACGCGTCCTACTTCTTGCCTTCATCGAAGAAGTCGAGGTCGAGGCCTTCGATGAAATCCTTGAACGCCCCCAATTTCTCGAGTTCGGTAGGATCGACAGGCCTCGGGCGCTCGGCTGAAGCCGTCGCCTCCTGCGGCTGGCCCTCTTCGTCGAGAATGACACCGGCGCGGTCGAGCACCGCCTCTTCGGCATAGATCGGCGCCTCAACACGCACAGCCAGGGCGATTGCATCGGACGGCCGGCTGTCGATCTCCATGGTCTCTCCGTGGACATCGAGGACGATGCGGGCGAAGAAGGTGTCGTTCTCGAGGTCGTTGACCACGATGTAGGCGACGGTTCCCCCGAGCTTCTCGATCGTGTTGCGGAGCAGGTCGTGCGTCATCGGGCGGGCGACGCTCACGTCCTGAAGGCGGACCGCGATGGCGTCAGCCTCGCTCGGGCCAATCCAGATTGGCAGGTAGCGGTCCGAGTCCTTCTCGCGGAGGATCACGACACGCTGGTAGTTCATGAGGCTGAGACGGATACTCTCGATACTCAGCTCCTTCACGACCACTCCTCCAATCGCTGGTGCAGCACCACCCTGGATGATAGGAGTGGGCCGATCAGGCAGTCAACGAACGAGG
Organism: uncultured Anaerolineaceae bacterium; assembly: GCA_964508715.1. Classification (GTDB taxonomy): domain Bacteria; phylum Chloroflexota; class Dehalococcoidia; order Tepidiformales; family Tepidiformaceae; genus JAKALX01. Next base: position 55,531 of record CAZDUX010000015.1, read on the forward strand.
TCAAGCAGCGGTTCCGGGGCTTCGTGCCACATCGGCCCGGCGCCGGAGGTTCGCAACGGCGAAGCCCCCGGTGACGGCGGCGAGAAGGGCCATGACCGGGGTAACGCCAACGGCGTCGCTCAGCGCACCGGCGATCAGGACGGGGAGTGATGAGGCGAGGGCGGACATCGCCGCCTGGGTGGATTGGACGCGCCCCTGGAGGCTGAGCGGGACTCGGTCGTTGAGGATAGTCTGGCCAGCGACGTTGACCGTGGCGAAGGCAAATCCGAGCGGGAAGACGATGATCATCGCGAGAAGCCCGCCGCCGTCGAAGCTCCCGATGTTGACATGATTGATGAAATCGAAGGCGCCATAGCCGCCAAGGAAATCGGCCTCCTCGTTCACGAAGGCAATGAGCCCGAGCCCGGCGACGAAGGTGAAGAAGCCGACCGAACTCAGAAGCGCGTGCGGGACGCGATGGGAGAGGAAGCTCGCCACGCGGAGCCCCAGCACGATGCCGGCGGCGGCGGGCATGAGGACGAGTGCCCCGATATCGACCGGGAGACCCAGGGTATCGTCGAGGTACTTGGGGATAAGGCCACCGAGGATGATGAGCACCGTGGAGATGAGCGTGAGCTCGATGGCGGCGTGCATGACAGCAGGATCCTGGCGCATGGCGTGCCAGCCCGCGGTGTACCAGGGGCCGTTATGCGATGGCGCCCCACCAACTTCCTGGCGCTGCGGGCTTCGTGTGGAACCGATGAGCAGCGCATAGAAGGCTGCAAGCAGGAAGAGCCCGGCACAAATCCCGAAGAGCAGGTTGGGGCTGCCAAAGACGCGGAGCACGAGCGGAGTCACGACCCCAAGGCCGACGACCTGGGCTGCACCTCCGACGGCCTGGCTAATGGCGTTCGCGCGCGTGAGGTCAGCGCGATCAACGATTGCGGGCTGGATTGCGCCTTCGGCCGTACTGGCAAACTGGCTAAACGTGGCAAGTCCAATGGCGGCGGCATAGTAGCTCAGGAGGTTCCCCGGGCCGGAGATGAAAAGGACGCAGACGGCGGCGCGGCCGAGGTCGCCCATGATGACGAGCATCCGCTTGGGGAGCGAGTCGGCCGCGGCACCGGCGGCAAGGCCCGCGACCGTGGAGGGCACGACGAGCGCAAGCACGAGGAGGCTGGAGAGGAATGCCTTGCCGGTTTCGTTGGAGATAAGAAGAACGAGGCCGAAGTTGAGGGCGTTCTGAGCAACCCGCGACGCAAAGCGCGTGTAGCTGAGCATGCGGAAGGGGCGCTGCCTCCACATGGAGATTGGGCGGCCAGCATGTTGGCCAGCGGCGGCGGTACTAGACATCGGACGCCGGGATCGCCGCTTTCACGCGGTTCTCGAACTTCCGTCGTTCGAGCATGACGCGGCGGGTACAGGTGGTGCATTCAATACCGATATCGGCGCCAACACGGTAGACACGCCATTCCCAGCCGCCGCAGGGATGCTGACGGCGCATCCTGTAGGTCCGGCCAACTTCCGGTTCGATGGTCATACGTGCATGACCGCTCCCGAGAGTTCATCACGGAGGGTGCGTGCTGCGGCAGCTGCGGCTTCGGCGAAGTCGGGTCCGGGGCTTGCGTACATGATCGAGCGACTCGCACTCACGACGATACTGCCGGGATCGAGACCGGCGGCTTCGGCGACTTCACGCGGGGAGCCACCCTGGGCACCGACACCAGGCACGAGGAGCGGAGCGTTAGGAACGAGGGCGCGTACCCGCCGAAGCTCATCGGGCGCGGTGGCGCCGACGACAAGGCCGGCCAGCGGCGACCAACCGGTTACGGTGCGCGCAACATGCTCGTAAAGGCGCAGGTCGTCGCCAGCCTCGAGGTACTGGAAGTCGGCCGCTCCAGGGTTAGAGGTACGGCAGACGAAATAGAATCCCTTGCCTTCATACGCGAGAAACGGTTCGAAGGAGTCGCGCCCGAGGTAGGGGTTGAGGGTGATAGCGTCGAATCTCCACTGTTCGAACATGGCACGAGCGTAGGCTGCGGCCGTGGAGCCGATATCACCGCGCTTCACATCGCCGATGACAGGGATATCGCCCGGAATGGAGGCGAGGGTATCCTCCAGCGCCCGAAGTCCGGCAATGCCCCACTGCTCGTAAAAGGCGATGTTGGGCTTATAGCAGGCGGCGTATGGCGCAGTGGCCTCGATCACCTGGCGATTGTAGGCGGCGACGTCTTCGATACGGTGTCTCGTGTATTCGGGATCGAGACCAACGCAGACAACGGAGCCGATCTCGCGGCTCCGGGCGGAGAGCTTTTCGAAGTAGTTCATGCGTTTACCTCCGCTGTTGCAGGTTCGAAGCCGAGGCGCGACATCGTCTTTCGGAAGAGGTCGCGGTCGCCGGTGACTATGAGCGAAAGGGCACCCTGTTGTCCGGGTGGTGCGGTTAGATCGGCGTCCTGGAGAACCTGGAGGGCTCGGCGAGCCACCGCTTCACTGGTGTCGACGATTCGAACGCCAGGAAACTCGGCTTCGATAGTACCTGCCAGGAAGGCGTAGTGGGTGCAGCCGAGCACGACGGTATCGGCGCCAGCCTTGATGGACGGTGCGAGGATTCGGCGAACGGCGTCGCGGGCTGCGTGGCCGTCGCTTTCGCCACGTTCGACGAGTTCGGCGAGGCCGCTCCCGGGGATGTTGTCGATAGTGGTGGCGCGCCCGAATTCACCAACGACCTGTGCATACAGGCCGCCATCGAAGGTGCCCTCCGTGGCGAGTATGGCCACGTGACGGTTCGGGCTGGCGTTGGCGGCGGGCTTCACGCCGGGGACCATGCCAACGAATGGCACGGGGAACGCGTCGCGGAGGTCGGCGATTGCCGCGGCCGATGCCGTGTTACAGGCGACAACGATGAGCTTCACATCGCTGCGAAGAAGGCGGTTGGCGATGGCGAACGCACGCTTGCGGACCTCTGCAGCGGGTCTCGGGCCGTAAGGGAAATAGTCGGTATCGGCGAAGTAGATAACCCGTTCGTTAGGGGCGATCCGCTGGAAGGCGCGAAGAACACTCAAGCCACCGGCGCCCGAATCGAACATGCCTATGGGGCGGGGATCCATTGGAGAAGAGCATAGCATGGGACTTGTCTGCATCTCCTGCACGGCGATGCTGGGGTGGTGACGCGCACAATCGACCTGGCACTTCTGCCTGCAGAGGCGGAACACATCGATGCCGACTGTTATGTCGTGGTTGATGTGCTCCGGGCAACGACGACGATCGCGACGTTGTTTGGGCAGGGACTCCACAGTCTCGTTGTCGTCGATGACATCGACGAGGCGCGGCGGCGCGGGAACACCGAGGCGCGCATGTTATTCGGCGAGGTGCACGGCTTGCGTCCCGAGGGGTTCGACTATGGGAACTCGCCGGTCGAGGTGAAACGCGCCGCGATTGCGGCGCAGGATGCTGTTCTGTTCACGACGAACGGGACACGGGCGCTCTGTGCACTCGGGAGCCGGGGCGTCGTTTTCGCGGGAGCACTTGCGAATCGCGAGGCGATCGCGGCCGCGGCCGCTGACTACGACCGTGTCGCACTGGTCTGTGCGGGTGAGGCAATGGGGCAGCGATTCGGCCTCGATGATTTCGTGGCGGCGGGGAGCGTTGCCGGGAGGATCGCTGCTCTGAACCCGGGCGCAGTGCTTGATGACGCCGCGCGAATCGCGGCCGCACTCGCGTCGGCGGCGTTGGAGGAGACGCTGCGCACATCGCACCATGCGATTCGAACCCGGCTCATCGGGCTTGGCCACGATATCGATTTCGCACTCGAACCGGACACCTCGGAGGCTGTGCCAGTGGTCAGTGCCTGCGGCCGGGGATGGGCACTGCTCGTGGACGGGGCAGTCTAGCGGACGGTTTTCCAGCGGCGTTCGAGTTCTTCGACCAGTGCGGGATCGGGGTCGCGGCCAGCGTAGCGGGCATGTTCGAACGCACGGGTAATCTCGTCGGTCACGGGAGCCTGGAACGCCTGCCTGAGTTCGGGGGCGAACTCCGACGGTGTGAGGGAGGGTGTACGTGGCCGGCCCGCCCGCTCGGAGTGGTCCAGCACATCCCGGTAGAGGCGCCCGACACGGTCGGAGCGCGCGGATGGCGGGCGCTCATGGCGAGGGCGGCGGAAAAGGCCACGGAACACATCGCCGATATCGTCACGAAGGCTGCCGGAGCCTGCGACTTCGAGGTGTTCGGAGCGGGCGCTCGCTCCCCGTTGGCGGAGGCGCGTGACCCAGCGAAAGACACCATAGGCGCCAAGCGCGATCGCAAAGATGAGGACCGCACGAAGGAGGACGAGCCCACCGGTCTCGACGGGGTTGTGCTCGCTCTCCTGCCCGGGTTTGACATCACCGGCAGGGCTCAGGCTGGAAGGGTCGAGTTTCGGCCACTCGACGTGGTTGCCGATGAGGGCACGGAAGAGATGCTCCATCGCCCAGGCAAAGGGAGTGAGCACGATGGTCAGGATGAGATTGATCGCGCTGCCCAGCGGCGGGCCGATCAGTGGTCCGAGCAAGCCAAGGATGACAGTGACAACAGCGAGTGCGGCGACCACGACAAGGGCGGTACCTCCGAGCAGGGTACCGAGGATTTCGCCTGCCTCCCTGTCTTCGAGGCTCGCGCCGCTGAGTGCCAGCTGGGAACAGGCGAGTGCAATAACCGCCATGGCATAGAACGCAGCCCCGGCTCGTCCTACCTCGCCACCCCGGCTGGCCATTGCCCCCACCACGATAAGTGCAGTGACGGCGGCGAGCGAAAATCCGAGTTCACGCGGCAGGAGCTGCATATCAACGCCGTCGGTCGACCTGCTCGCGCCTCGGAGCCAGGTGATGCCAAGGAGGATGGCCCCGAGGATCGCGTAGCCCCCGCTGCGCGACCCGGTGTTGGCGTCGGCGATGAACGCTGTCAGCCAGTGGAAGTCCCAGGGAGCGCCGCCGTAGGTGATTCGGACGAGGATGAAAATGAGTACGAGGCCGCTGACCGCGCTGGCAGATCCCGCGCGGCGCTCCGCGAGGCCGAGTGCATCGGCAACTCTTGGCGTGCCATAACCAGCGAAGCCAACGAGAAGGAATGCCCACCAGCCGATCGCTCCCCCGGACCCGTAGGCTCCCGCGATGAGTTCGGCGAGGGTGTAGACACCGAGGCTCTCCGCGGAGAGGAGCGCAAGGAGTGCTGCGAAGGCAATCATGAGAGCGGCTCCAGGCGGTCGAGGGCGCGCGAGATATCACGAACGAGGACGCCGGGCAGGGCACTCTGCGTCGCACGCTTCGAGGTGGCAACGAGGGCAACATGATGTCCGTCGTCGTGGAGCCGCTGGATATTCGCGGCGAGGGCATCCGGCAGGAGGGAAGCGACGACGACGATAGTGGAGCCGGCGGGGAGTCTCCCGCGCTCACGTTCGATAGCGCCCGCAAGGTCGCCCATGCTCAAGGGTTGGATGACAGCCAGTGCTTCGAGAACGCGGGAGAGTTGGTCCCGGGACCGCGACGGCGGGAGGCGAATTGGGCGATCGGCGTTGGGGAAGGCGCCATTGGCGAGGATACCGACAGAGGCACGCTGGCCAGCCGCCCAGGCTGCGATGGATGCAGCCGCGATGACGACCTTTTCGAGTTCGTCCTTCAGGTATCCCTCCCAGGAGTGGAGCATCGTATCGATGTTGACGAAGAGGTAGAGCTGCTGCTGGGCAGACGGTTCGTAAACGCGCGACTGGAGGTCACCGGTACGAGCCGTGGCTTTCCAGTCGATCCGGCGGAGGGGGTCGCCGGGGCGATATTCACGAAGGCCGGCGATGCGAAGCGGGTCTTCGAAGATACGCTCGCCACCCCTCCGCTCACCGAACGGCCGGTCGGCCGGGAGGCCGAGGTCTTCGAGCGGGAGCACGCGGGGGAAAACGATGACATGCTCGAGTTCGTCGCGCTCGAGCGTCCGCGGGAAGACGCCGAGCAGGTCGGCGGAACGGAGCGTCGCGGGTCCAACCTGGTGAAAGCCGCGCTCGATGGGCTCGAGTATGAAGCTCCAGCCCTGCCTGCGGTACCAGCCGAGCGCTCCCCGGCGAACGATGAAGTTGAGTCCCGGGGCAGCGTTCGCCGCCATGTCCTCGTGTTGGGCCGGGAGCGACTCGGAAAGGCCCATGCGCCATTCGAACCAGGGCAAGGGTAGCGGCTTGCGGTTGTCGATCGCGACATCGAGGCGTACATCTTCGCCAGCGAAGACGCGGTGTTCGCGGATCTGGCGGCTGAAGGTGAGCCGGTCGAAAAGACGGCGGCTCCAGGTTCGTGCCACACCACCGAGGACAATGATGGCGATGCCGACGGCTCCGACAACCGGTTGCTCGGCGGCGAATCCGGCGAGCACCAGCAGGCCGCCAACATAGAGCCAGGCGTCGCGGAATGGCACGTCAGGCCTCGACCGGCACAGGAACCCGTTCGAGGATCTCGGCCAGCACCTGCCGGGCATCGCGGCCGCGAAGCCGGGCCTGGGTGGAGAGAATAAGGCGGTGGGGGAGGACGTATGGCGCCATGGCCTTCACATCATCGGGGAGGACGAAGTCGCGGCCGTTGATGGCCGCGTGGGCGCGGGCTGTCCGGAAAAGTGCGAGGCTGGCTCGCGGACTCCCACCAAGTTCGAAGGCCTGGTCGTGACGCGTCTCGCGGACGATACGGACGGCGTAGCGGCGAACCGCCGGATCGACGTGGAGGCGGCCGAGCGCATCGACGTGGTGGATGAGCTCTTCGGCCGAGACAACGGGTTCGAGCGTCTCGAGCGGGCTGGCCGTTTCGAAGCGCGAGAGGATCTCATCCTCGTCGTCCTCATCGGGGTAGCCGAGGTCGAGGCGGACGAGGAAGCGGTCGAGCTGGGCCTCGGGCAAGGGGAAGGTGCCTTCGAGCTCGACGGGGTTCTGCGTGGCGACGACAAGGAACGGGCGGGGGAGCCGTGTCGTCACTCCCTCGATGGTGAGCTGGTGTTCTTCCATCGCTTCGAGGAGTGCCGCCTGGGTCCGGGGAGTGGCACGGTTGATTTCGTCGGCAAGGACCACCTGGGCGGCGAGGGGGCCCTCGCGAAAGACGAACTCCCCGAGCTTCTGGTTGTAGTAGTTGATGCCGGTGATATCGGCGGGCATGAGGTCGGGAGTGAACTGGATACGGCGAAAGGAGCAGCCAAGGGAGCGCGCAATCGCCTTGGCGAGCGTCGTCTTGCCAATACCCGGGACATCTTCGAGAAGGATGTGGCCTTCACAGAGCAGAGCAACCATGGCGAGGCGAACGACTTCGCTCTTTCCGACGATGACGCGCTCAACATTGGCCTGCATACGCTCGGCAACGGCACGGATAGTCTCGACTTCGCCGGGGGCGAGACGGGAGTAACTGGCGGATTCGGTCATGGGCGCGAATGGTACCGCAAGCGGCCCGATGCTGGGCAAAGGCGCTCGATCACCGGCCTGCCTTCGCGGCGATGAGCGAGGCATAGACTTCGGCGCCTTCGGGACGAAGGTGGATGCCGTCATCCCAGAAATAGCCATCCTGGCCTGCAGATGCGGAGTGCCAGTCGACGAGGACTGCGTTGGGGTGGGCGGCAACACCGGCGGCGATGACAGCGTTGTTCCCTTCCTCCCAGGGGCGGGCAACGTGGAGATTGACGAAGATGACGCGGGGAACACCGGCCAGGGCGGCCATCATCTGGTCGAACTGGCCAGACGTGAAGGTGCCATTGTTACCGATGGCGATGATGACAGTCGCCGGGAGCGTGCCACTTTCGCGTCGCGCAGCGAGCATGGCAACGACGGTGTAGGCCTGGCGGCCGACCGCGGCATCCACCTCGACGGACCCAAGGGCCGGCCCAAGGTAGGGAGCAGCACCCAGCAGGACCGAGTCGCCGATGGCGAGGATATCGGCCTTGACGGGCGGCGCAGGCGGAGGTGTCGGGGGCGGGGGCGGGGTTGGAGCCGTGACTGCAGCCTCGGTTGGGACGGGTGTTACCGGTGCAGCCGGAGGAGATGCCGGGGGCGTGGCTGCCGGCTCGGGGGTCACGGTGAAGGCGACTGATGCAGAGAGGGGTGACGGGGCAGAGCTATCCACCAGGCAGAGTTGGTCGTCGGCACCCTGCTGAAACCGGCCGGGGGCCGCACTCACGATCGTGTGGAGTGCGCCCTGGGGGAGCCACGGCGGCGGCGTCTCGGATTGTGCGACCGACACTGCGGAAACCAGCACGATGAGGGCCCCGGCGGCGCCGCTCCAGCCTGCCACGGCAGCCGCCGAGGACCAGCCCTGGGAGCGGACAGCCCGCCGGAACAGGGTGACCGGGCCAACTGCTCGCAGCGGGGCTTCGACGAAGCGGTAGGAGAGCGCAGCAAGCAGGAATGTGAGCCCGAGCTGGAGGGTGATGAGCAACGGGCCCGAGAAGCCAACGTCTTCGGGCCGGGTGACCATGAAGATCGGCCAGTGCCAGAGGTAGATGCCGTAGGAGCGCTGACCGATCCAGCCAGGTATCCGGCCGCCAAGGACGCGAGCGACGACCTTCGACGAAGGATGGGCAGCGCCGAAGATGAGCACAGCCGAGAGCAGGGCGACCGCAGCGAAACCGCCGCGGTAGAGGAGGAGGGTGTGTTCGTCGACGAGCACGAAGATGGCGAGTAACGCGCCGAGTGCGGCGGCAGCCGAGGCATCAACCAAGATCGCTGTCCGGCGGCTACAAGAGGCTGCTGCAGGACGCGCCCAGGCGAGTGCAAGCGCCGCACCGGCAAGAAGGGCGACTGCTCGCGTGTCGGTGCCATAGTAGACGCGGGTTTCGGCTCCGCCCGGCGTATAGAGGAGTGCCATCAGCACGCTCGAGGCGAAGCCACCGGCCACGACAAGAGCGATGAGACCACGCCTGCCAATGAATCGCATCGCCGGAAGGAAAAGCAGCGGCCAGACGAGGTAGAACTGCTCCTCGACGGCGAGCGACCAGAGATGCTGCAGAAGCGGCGGACGGCCAAGGGCCTCGAAGTAGGGACGATGCTCAACTACCAGGTACCAGTTCGTGACGTAGCCAAGTGCGGCAAGGGCGCTACTGCGCAAGGACACGACCTCGCCAGGGAGAACGACGAGCGCGTAGGCGAGCGTCGCTGCGAGAACGAGATAGAGGGCAGGAAGCAGGCGGCGGGCACGGCGCGCCCAGAACTGGCCAAGGTTCACCCTCCGGGATGCGTTCCATTCGGTGAGGAGGAGGGATGTGATGAGGTAGCCGCTGACCACGAAGAAGACGTCGACTCCAAGGAACCCGCCGCGCATCCAGGTGAAGCCGAGATGGAAGAAGAGGACAGCCACCACCGCGATGGCACGGAGACCATCGAGTGCGGGGATGTGGCGAATGCGTGGCCGGTTCTGCATCGTCGTGCTCCGACTATCCGCCAAAGTGCGGGCGCACGAAAGGATCGTTCGGGCCAATGTCGTTGCGACCTGATTCTGTTCACGACAACCATGCAGACTCGAAGCGGCGGGGGCGGCCGGAGGACGAAAGATTCAGCGCGGCGAGTTGCCGCCACCCGCGGCGCCGGTATACTTGGAATCGTCGCGGGCGGAAGTAGCTCAGCGGTAGAGCGCCTCCTTGCCAAGGAGGAGGTCGCGAGTTCGAACCTCGTCTTCCGCTCCATCCCACGACACCCGCCGGGCCACGAAACGCCGAAGTGGCGGAATGGCAGACGCGGCGGTCTCAAAAACCGCTGAGCCTCAAGCTCGTGTGGGTTCGAATCCCACCTTCGGCACCACCGCCATTCTTGCCACCACCGGGGTCTGCGCGAGCCTTGTGCGTGGACCTGGCCCTAGAATGCGTGCGGGCGCATGCAGCGCATCTTCTTGCCGAGTGGTGTAACGGTAGCACACGGGTCTTTGGAGCCTATGGTCGGGGTTCGAATCCCTGCTCGGCAACCACACCAGGCGCCCGGTACTCCCGGTGCACTCCGCTGGCTCGCCGGTGTGGGCGGCCGCTCGCCCTGGCGTTATCCCCGTTCCTCCAAATATGCCCCCGCCTGGACTGCATCGGGGCCGCAGGACGGCCGGTGAGGAATCGTGTGCCATCTGTGTCTCTAAATGTATTTGCAATTCATGGCAGTTGCGAAGGGTATTTCACCGGCCTACGCTAGTTGCACTCCCACGGGCCGGAGAGGGCAATGCATATCCCGGATGGTTATCTCAGCCCCACGACGTGCGCTGGCGGCTACGTTGCAGCTATCCCCTTCTGGGGTGTCGCGGTTCAGCGCGTAAAACGAATCGTTGGGGGCTCGACGGTGCCCTTGCTTGCGGTGTTTTCCGCTTTCAGCTTCGCGATCATGATGTTCAACGTCCCGGTACCGGGCGGGACAACCGCTCACGGGGTTGGGGGGACACTCTGCGCCATTGTGCTGGGGCCGTGGGCCGCGGTGATCGCCACCTCGGTCGCCCTCATCATCCAGGCACTGTTTTTCGGTGATGGGGGCATCACGGCGATCGGCGTCAACTGCCTCAACATGGGTATCGTGCTTCCCATCACGGGTTACCTTTCCTACCGAGTAATGGCAGGAAGGAGCGGCATGCTGACGCAGCGGAGGGTTATCGCGGCGGCTATCGGCTCCTACGTGGGCATCACGATCGCCGCGATACTCGTCGGGGTTGAACTGGGAATCCAGCCTCACTTCTGGAGCACGAACGGTGTGCCAGACTACAGCCCGTACAACCTGACCACTGCCATCCCGGCGATGTTGCTCTCGCACATGCTGGGTGCGTCCTTTGTCGAGGCCGCGGTGACGGCCCTGGGGTTCGCCTATCTCCAACGCACATACCCGGAGTTGCTCCTTCGGGGGCGGCCAGGTGGTGAGGGCGAGGCTGACGCCGGACGGGCTCTGAACCCGTGGATTCCAGCGCTCGCGCTGACGGGTATCGCGATTGCGGTCATCTTTGTCGCCGGCCTGATTAAGGGTGGCGGAAGCTTCGACCAGTGGGCAGGCCTGGACTGGACCACCGTCAAGGCGGGCGACGTCGCCGGGACGGTTCTCGTGTCCGGCATCGCGTCGGCCATCGTTCTGCCGGCCGTATTCTTCCTGCTCCGCGGGCACCGCACGTGGCGGCCGATCATCGTCGCCGGCCTGGGTGTGCTGATCTGGGTGCCGATTGGCCTCATCGCCCCGGGGGGTGCGTTTGCCGAGGATCAGCCCGCGACGCAGGCGGAGGTCACAGCAGCGCTCCAGGCACGGGCGAACGGCGACTCCTCGCTCTTCGACGCGCTTCCCGATGTCAACCGGCAGTGCGAGTGTGTCCCGGCAAACATCGACAACGTCAGCTTCTCGCAGAACGCGCTGCTTGCGGGGTATGAGCCGCCGTGGGTGAACTCTACCGATCCGGTGTGGAAGCAGAACGTCGGCTACCAGGTGGCGGGGTTCGCGGGGGTCGCGATCTTCGGCCTGCTCGGCTACGCGATCTACCGGGTAGCGCGCATGCTCGTGCCGGCGCCGCCGCCGGATTGGCGGAGTGCCTGAAATGACCGTTCTTGCTCCAGCCAGCGAACGGCCGGCACGGCCGCCGAAGACGAAGAAACGGAAACGAGGCTTCGTGGAGAGGACGCTCTCCGGCATCTCGGCAAATATCGAGAGTGCCGTCTTCTCGGAAGAGAACGCCCGGCGGAATGCCTTTCTCCAGCGGCGCGACCCGCGCGCAAAGCTCGTTGCGTTCACCGCACTGGTCATCGCAGCAGGGATCTCACGGGACTGGCGCGTGCTGGGGGCCCTCTACTTGCTTACCCTGTGGGGCATCGCCGCAGGGGACCTCGATGCACGGTCATTTCTGAAGCGTGTATGGCTTGGGATCCCACTCTTCAGCGGAATCGTCGTCCTGCCTTCGATCTTCTTCATCAGTGGACGGGCGCTTTTCCACATACCCCTCGGATTCGCCACACTCACGGCAACACGGGCCGGGGCCGGGGCAGCAGGTATCTTCGTCTTACGCGTCGCGACCTGCGTCTCACTGGGGATCCTGCTCGTCCTGACGACACGGTGGGCGGACATCCTGAAGTCGCTCCGGTTCTTCCGGGTACCGACGGTCTTCGTACTCATCCTTGGGATGAGCTACCGGTACATCTTCCTCGTCCTCCACACCGTCAACGGGATGTTCGAATCGCGGAAGAGCCGGATCGTGGCGGAGACCTCCGGGCGTGAACAGCGCTGGTGGATTGTGGCGTCGATGAGTGTGCTGTTGAGCAGGTCGTTCCGGATGAGTGACGACGTCTACCAGGCGATGCTGGCACGGGGATTCACGGGCCAGGTGCGCACGCTCACGAGCTATCGAATGGGAGGGGCCGACTGGGGTCTTGTAGGCATCGCGTTAATCGCATCAGTGGCTGCAATCGCCGCGAACGGATGGCTGGTCTGATGCCGGCTCGTATCGATTCGCCGCTCGTATTCGAACTCGAGGATGTGCGTTACACCTACAGCCGGCGGCAACTCGCCCTAGACGGCATTAGCCTGCATGTGCGGCAAGGGGAGCATGTCGCCCTCCTTGGGGCAAACGGTTGTGGCAAATCCACGCTGCTAAAGATGCTCGACGGTCTGTTACGCCCGACATCGGGACGGCTTCGGCTGCTTGGCGACGACATCGCGACGCTCGAAAGCGACGCCTCTGAAGAGCACGGGTTTCACCGGCAGGTTGGGCTCGTATTCCAGGACCCGGACGTCCAGCTCTTTTCGCCAACCGTTGGGGATGATGTCGCCTTCGGGCCGCTCCAACTTGGCCTCCCGCTCCCTGAGGTCCGCCGGCGCGTCGAGTCGGCGCTCAACGAGATGGAGATTCCACAACTTCGTGACCGCGCTCCATTCGAGCTCTCGGGCGGCGAGAAGAAGCGTGCCGCAATCGCCTCGGTGCTCTCGCTGGACCCCTCGGTCATCCTGTTCGACGAGCCAACGGCAAGCCTGGACCCACGCACCAAGTGGGTGCTGGTCAACCTGATCCAGAAGCTGGGTGAGAGCGGGCGAACAACGATTGTGGCCACGCACGACCTGGAGATCGTGCCGCTGATCGCCGAGCGCGTGGTGGTCATCGGCGAGGAGCGGAAGGTACTTGCCGACGGGACACCGGCGGAGATTCTCGAAGATGAGGCGCTGCTCATTCGCGCGAACCTCATCCACGAGCACCTGCACCGTCATGCCGCGCTGGTTCACTCCCACGCGCACGATGCCGGGCACCACTCGCCGGACAAGGATGGCGCAACAGTGTCAGGTACCTGACCATCGCCCGTTGGCCCGGTGGAAGAGCGTGCCGGAGACCGGGCCAGATCCAGCGCTCAATCTCCTGCATGGGGGCCGCCGGAAGGGATCGTACGGAGAGTCACTCGCCCCTGACGATATCCACCGAGATCTCGATGGCGACGTCCTGTCCCCGGTTTTCGAGCCAGTGAAGCGTTTCCCTGTCTTCGGGCCAACCCACGCCGGGGCCGTAGTCGGTGGCAATCCCGTCGCGATGGTCGGTGATGGTCCCCTGCAGGACACAGACGACACCCGGGCGGCCCTTGTGGTCGTGGAGTGGCCCGAAGACAGCCCCGGGCGCGAAGGTGAATCGCCGCATGCGAAGCCGAAGCCCCGCCATCCCTTCGATCTCCGGGCCAAGATCGACGACCGCGAGCAGTTCTGATGCGACGCCCTGCGTGGGCGGAACCACGTCCTGGTTGGCCAACATCATCCTCCTTATCCTGATTACGTGATGGATCGTATACGCCTTTTCGCTCTGGCAGTCACCACGTCCGCCCGGCGGGGATGACCCCCACAGGCTCTTCGCAGGCGTAGACTGGACCCAGGTCCACGCATTTTCCGGCCGAGGAGGACCCGCATGCGCATCACCCGCAATTCGCTCGAGACCAGCAAGGGAGCGGCCGAAAGGTTCACGGGCGATGTCTATGTTGACCCGGTAGCCGCGCCTGAAGGTGCGTTCAGTGTCAATGCGAGCAACGTGCACTTCGCCCCGGGTGCCCGCACGGCCTGGCACACTCACCCCAACGGCCAAGCGATCTACGTTTTTGAAGGACAGGGACGAGTCGCCCGGAGAGGGGCGCCCGTCGAGCAGGTGGCTCCTGGCGACCGTGTCTTCTTCGAGCCCGGCGAGGAGCACTGCCATGGCGCCGCACCCGACCGCTTCATGAGCCACCTCTCGATCGTCGTTACCGACGAGCGCGGCAACTCGGCGACCTGGGGCCGGCAGGTGACCGACGAGGAGTACGAGGCGGGATAGGGCGGCCTTTTCGGCCCAACTCCATCCTGCCTCTGGCAACCTTCCGGCTGCCAACTCATACTGTGCGGGTCGTTCGAACTCCACCTATTGGAGGTGCTGACGTGGCACTGAGCCAGGAGACGCTGCTCGATATTCACCGGCGGATGGTCCGCATCCGGGTCTTCGAAGAAGAAGCGGGAAAGCTCATGGAGTCGGGCAAGGTGCCGGGGGCGCTCCACCTCTACGTCGGCGAAGAGGCGGTGGCGGCCGGCGTGATGGTCCACCTGCGCGACACCGACCAGATCACGAGTACGCATCGCGGGCACGGCCACCTCGTGGCCAAGGGTGGCGACCTGAAGAAGATGTACGCCGAGCTATTCGGGAGGGCCACCGGCTACTGCAAGGGCAAGGGTGGGAGCATGCACATCTCCGACCTCGACCTTGGCATGCTGGGGGCGAACGGTATTGTCGGCGCGGGGCCTGTCATTGCGATCGGTGCCGCCTTCTCGAACCGCTATCGCAAGACCGACAACGTGACCGTTTGCTTCTTTGGCGACGGGGCGAGTAACGAGGGTACCTTCCACGAGGCGGCGAACATGGCGGCGCTCTACAAGCTGCCGGTCATCTTCGTATGCGAGAACAACGGGTTCGGCGAGTTCACCCGGCAGGAACGGCACCAGGCCGTGCACGACATCGCCGACCGTGCAGCCGGATATGGCATGCCCGGTGTCGTCGTCGATGGCATGGATGCAATCGCCGTCTATGAGACCGCCGGCGAGGCGATCGCGCGGGCTCGCCGGGGTAGCGGGCCGATGCTGCTCGAGGCGAAGACGTACCGGTTCTTCGACCACGTCGGGATGCGTGGCATGGGGGTAGTCTATCGCGAAGACCGCGAGGTGCAGGAGTGGCGCGAGCGCGACCCCATCTCGCTCATGGAGACGCACCTCGCAGAACAGGGCGTTCTCTCTGAACAGCAGGCAGCGGCCATCCGCCAGGGTGTAGAGGCCGAGGTGCGAGATGCCATCGCCTATGCCGAGTCGAGCCCATTTCCGGAGCCGGGCGCGCTTCTCGAAGACATCTACACGCCATCGGCACGGCAGGAGGTGCGAGCATGACAAGCGTGGAAGCACCCGCGGCCCGGCAACTGACGTACGTCGGCGCTGTCAACGAGACGTTTGCCCAGCTCATGCGCGAGGATCCGGACATCTTCCTCTGCGGGGAGGATGTCGCGCTCTACGGGAGTGTCTTTGGCGTAGCGCGCGGACTTCTTGCCGAATTCGGGCCAGAACGCGTCATCGACACTCCAATCTCCGAGTCCGGGATCATGGGTTTGGGTCTCGGCGCCGCCGCCACCGGTCTGCGGCCGATCGTCGACATCATGTTCATGGACTTCATGGGCGTCTGCATGGACGAAATCGTCAACCAGATCGCCAAGATGAAGTACATGTTCGGCGGGAAGGCGAAGCTGCCCCTGACCATCCACACGATGGCTGGTGCTGGAACGAGCATGGCGGCGCAGCACAGCCAGAGCCTCGAGGCGTGGTTCTGCCATGTGCCGGGGCTGAAAGTCGTGATGCCCAGTGGTCCCTATGAGGCGAAGGGACTCCTCGCCGCGGCGGTCCGCGATGACAATCCAGTGATGGTGATCAACACGAAGACATTGCTCGGGATGCGCACCTACGTCCCGGAGGAGCTCTATGAGATCCCGCTTGGCAAGGCAAACGTGGTACGAGAGGGTTCGAATTTCACGATCGTCGCCATTGGGCGGATGGTTGGCGAAAGCGTTCGCGCCGCCAAGATGCTCGCCGCCGATGGGCTCGATGTCGAGGTGATCGACCCCCGCACGCTCCAGCCGTTCGATACAGAGACGGTGGTGAACTCTGTCCGGAAAACGCACCGTGCGGTTGTGGCGCATGAAGCCGTGCGTTTCGGGGGGATTGGCGCCGAGTTCGCGTCACAGATCCAGGAAGAGGCATTCGACTATCTTGACGCTCCGGTCGGACGGGTCGGCGCACCGTTTTCGCCGGTGCCGTTCAGCCCGGTACTGGAGCAGGAGTACATGCCGAGTGCGGAGAAGGTTGCGGCGGAGGTACGGCGCATCCTGGGGAAGCAGGTCTAGTGCCCGGTCTCATCGGGATCATCGCGAATCCAGCCTCTGGCAAGGATATCCGGAGGCTGGTCGCGCAGGCTTCGGTGTTCGACAACCGCGAGAAGCGAAGTATCGTCCGGCGGACCATCCTGGGTGCAAACGCGGTGGGGATCGAGCATTTCATCTACCTGCCCGACTCGCACGGTATCGTCGATTCGGCGCTCGATGACCTGGACGCTGACGCCGAATTCGAGGCGCTCGAGTCACCCGAGACGGATACTGCGCTCGATACGATCCGGGTCGCTTCCCAGATGCGCACGCGCGGCGCGGATACGGTGATTATCCTCGGGGGAGACGGCACAAACCGTGCGTTCGCCCTTGGCTGGTTGGACGCGCCGCTCGTCTCGATTTCGACAGGGACAAACAACGTCTTCCCACGGATGATCGAAGGCACTGTGGCGGGCGCGGCAGCCGGGCTGGTGGCATCGGGGAAGATCACACTCGAAGAGGCGAGCAGCCAGGCAAAGGCTATCCACGTGGAGATCGACGGTGAACGGGACGACCTGGCACTCATCGATGCCGTGGTGCTCGATGAGCCATTTGTTGGTTCGAAGGCAGTGTGGGATGTACGGCGGCTCCGAACGATCGTCCTGGCCCGCGCCGAACCATCAGCAGTCGGGATGTCGGCGATCGGCGGGCTTCTCCAGCCGGTGACCGCGGACGTGGATGGCGGCCTGCACATCGCGATCGGTGACGGATTGGAGGTGCTGGCGCCAATCGCGCCCGGACTCTACCGGCCAGTGCCGATCCGAAGCGTTAGCCGGCTCGCGCTAACCGAGGCAGTCGAAGTCAGCGGACCCGGTGTGATCGCACTTGACGGTGAGCGGGAGCGGCGGCTCGCCCCTGGCCAGCAGGCACGACTGTCTGTCAGGCGCGATGGGCCCCATGTCATCGACGCCCCGGCGGTGCTCAGGCTGGCAGCATGCCGTGGTCTCTTCAAGGTGAACCAGGGGGAAACACGTGGCGACTGAGATCCTGCTCGTGAAGGCCGGCATGACGATGACCGAAGGGACGGTTGCGGAGTGGTATGTGGCCGACGGCGCCACCGTCGAGGCGGGTCAGCTCCTCTACCGGATGGAGACCGAGAAGATCGAACTCGATGTGGAAGCCGAGGCGGCAGGTATCGTGCGCCAGGGCGCCCCGGCGGGGACAAAGACAACACCGGGGGCGCTCATCGGCTACATCCTCGCCCCCGGCGAGGCTCTGCCCGGCGGGTTTTCGACGGTAGCGGCGCCAGCCCAGGCATCCGCGGGGGGTGCAGTTCCTTCGCCGGCGGCAACCCCGGTGACACTCGCGGGCGGTCGAATCCCTGCATCTCCAATTGCGCGGCGGCTCGCCCGGGAAACCGGGATTGCGCTCGCGGACATCACCGGGAGCGGGCCGGGCGGGAGGATTACCGAGGCCGACGTGATGGCGGTAAAGACCGCAGCGAAGCCAGTCTCCCCTCCAACCGCAGGGGTGCCGCCTGTCCGGGAGATCATGGCGTCGCCACTGGCGCGGCGACTCGCCGAGCGCCTTGGGGTCGACCTCAGATTCGTCTCTGGCTCCGGGCCAGGGGGCCGGATCACGCAGGAGGATGTAGAAGGTGCGGCTGCGTCGGCACAGCCAGCTTCTCCTTCGAAAGGTGCAAGGCCGGGACAAGCGGCGCCAGGTGACCACCGGGCAGGCGACCGCATCCCAATTCGTGGCATGCGCAAGGTGATTGCGGAGCGGATGCACGGGAGCCTCCAGCAGATGGCGCAGCTCACCATGGGCATGGACGTTGCGATGGACGAGGTGGTGAAGCTCCGCGGCCAACTCATCGACGAGTGGGCGCCGGAGGGCATCCGGCCGTCGTATACCGACCTCATCATCAAGGCAGTGGCGAAGGCGCTGACCCGGCACCCGCTGCTCAACGCGACGATGCACGAAACCGAGATTGAGCTCATACCGGAGGTCCACATCGGGATGGCAGTCGCGGTGCCGGGCGGCCTGGTCGTGCCGGTGATTCGCGACGCCAGCCGGCGGCCGCTCAAGGAGATCGCGGCTGATTCGAGCCGGTTCGCAGAGGCCGCGCGCAACGGGACCCTGGCACTCGACGACATGGCGGGCGGGACATTCTCGATCACCGCGCTGGGGATGGCGGGGGTCGACTTCTTCACACCGGTCATCAACCCACCGAATGTCGCTATCCTGGGGGCAGGCCGCATCCACGAGAGCGTTGGCTGGGACGGAGAGCGGCCGGTGAAGCGGCAGACCATGACGCTGAGCCTGACTATTGATCACCGGGCGGTCGATGGTGCACCGGGGGCGGCGTTCCTGGGCGCGGTGCGCGAGTACCTCGAAGCACCCTACCGGCTGCTGATCTGATGGCGGATTACGATGTCATCGTCCTCGGCGGCGGCCCGGCCGGATATTCGGCGGCACTGAAGGCGGCCGAACGTGGTGCGAGCGTGGCACTCGTCGAGGTTGAGCAGCCGGGCGGCGCATGTGTTCACCACGCCTGTATCCCCACCGACATCCTGCTCGACGCGGCGACGAAGTTCGTTGAAGCGCGCGAGCTCGGCGTCCTGGGGGTGTTCGATGCGGGTGAACACTTTAACTTCGCCCGCGCCGCGGCACGGAAGGATGCGCTTGTGCGCCGCCTTGCCGACGGTATTCGCGCGGCACTCCGGATGCGAGGGGTCTCGACGATTCCTGGTCGCGGAGCGTTTGAATCACCGCACTCGGTCGCTGTCAACGGGTCGGAAGGTGATCGCAAGCTTTCTGCTGAAGCGTTCGTCATCGCGACGGGCACGCGCTGGACACCGCCGGTTATCCCGGGCGTTCCGTCGGAGCAGATCCTCACGGCGGATGCGGTGCAGGCGCTGGCGGAGGCACCGAAGTCAGCCCTGGTCATTGGAGGCGGGCCCTGTGAGGTTGACTTTGGGCTCGAGTATGCCAGCTTGCTGGCGATCGCGGGCTCGGAGGTGACCTTCGTAACGAGAAAGGAACGGTTGCTCCCGGCCCTGGACCGGGACCTCGCCGAGGTGGCACGCGCTGGCTTCGCCGACCTCGGGGTCACCTTCGCCGAAGGTGTTACCGGCCTGCACGGAGAAGGCGGCGAGGTGGCGATAGCGCATGGCCAGGCGACCACAAGGGCCCGCGCGCAGGTAGTGGTTGCGGCAGATGTCCGGCGGCCGTTTTTCGAAACCCTGCGTCTCGATGCCGCAGGAGTCGCGGCGCACGAAGCGGTCATCATCGACCGCGCCTGCCGGACAAACGTCCCCCATATTTTTGCAGCGGGTGACGTGACCGGCGGTCCGATGCTTTCGAGTGCAGCGAGTCACATGGGAGAGGTGGCAGGCGCGAATGCGACAGGCGGGAATGCCCGGACGCAGCTCAGTTCTCTCCCGCGGGTGATTCACGGGCCAACCGAGGTCGCGTGGACCGGAAGTTCTGAGGAGACAGCACGAGCAGAGGGCTACGATGTCGTCACCGGGGTGTTCGACCTCTCGTTCAACGCGCGCGCCATCGTGCTTGGGGTGCGGACCGGGATCGTCAAGGTAATCGCCGAACGTGAACTCGGGGCGATCCTGGGTGTCCACGCAGTCGGTCCGGAGGCGGGTGAGGTGATTGGGATCGCGAGCGCGCTCATGCAGGCTGAGACGACCGTTCATGACCTCGCAGCAACCGTTGCCTGGCATCCGTCGATGGCAGAGGGATTGATCGAAGCAGCGAAACGAGCGGCCGGGTAACCTGTCCATTCACTGCTTGCACCGACACGTATCACTACTCAGACTCTCAGATCAGATGGTTAATCCGGCGCCCCGCCAGCCCCGCTTCCTCGTGCTCATTGCGTCGCTCTTCACGGGTGCGCTTATCGCATCGAATCTCGTGGCAGTGAAGATCGCCGACTTCAGCGGCGTCTCGGGTCCGATCCCGGATTTTTTCCTCCCGGCGGCGGTGGTCGTTTTCCCCGTCTCGTACATCTTCGGCGACGTCCTGACCGAGGTGTACGGGTACGCGGCGGCCCGCCGGGTCATCTGGTCGGCGTTCCTGGCGAACGCCCTGGTGGTGCTGGCAATCGTCGTGAGCCAGCGGCTACCGGCAGCGCCATTCTGGACAGACCAGGCGGGTTACGACGCAATTCTCGGGCAAACGTGGCGGATCGTTGGGGCGAGCTTCACGGCCTTCATCGTTGGTGAGTTCGCGAACTCCATTGTGCTCGCCCGAATGAAGGTGATGACCAACGGCCGCTTCCTCTGGAGCCGCACGATCGGATCGACGATCGTTGGCGAGGGGCTGGATTCGCTCATCTTCATCACGATCGCCTTCGCGGGAAGAGACGGGATCGACCTCTGGCCGCTCATCTGGAAGCAGTGGATCTTCAAGGTTGGTTTCGAGGCGCTGGCAACGCCACTGACCTACGCGGTGGTTACATTCCTGAAGAGGGTGGAGGGAATCGACGTGTACGACCGCGGCGCCGGCCTCAACCCCGTTGCGGTATGGGAGTGATGTTGCACCTCGGCCCGGTTCACCTTCACGCTTGATGGCATGACCGAGTCGCTCAACACGTTCAAGACCGATGGGACCATCGACCACTTCGAGAACCGCTTCCCGGGGCGGGAGTATGAGATCGAGTTCACGGCCCCGGAGTTCACCTCGATGTGCCCGATGACAGGCCAGCCGGATTTCGGCACCCTCACGATCACGTACATCCCGGGCTCGCGATGCATCGAACTCCGAAGCTTCAAGTACTACCTGCAGACTTTCCGTAACCGGGGGATTTTCTATGAGGACGTGGTCAACACGATCCTCGACGATATCGTGGCCGCGATCGAGCCAAAGTGGGCACAGGTGAGCGGGGACTTCAATACGCGTGGCGGTATCTCGGCGCGCATAACCGCCACCCACCCGGACGAGGTCTCGTGACCCCCAGCACAATGCCCGCTAGACTCCGAACGTTGCCTTTCGAGGGAGGTCGTTCGATGACCATCTTGCAGCAGACCGTGCCCATGTGGGATGCCGGATGCCGGTGAAGCCCGACCCGGGAGGGTTCCCTCAGCGCAGGATGAGCGAGGTGCCTGCTGTAAGTGCTGCCCAGATGCGAGAGATCCAGCGCAGTGCACAGGAGGAGCACGGGCTCGATATCCTGCAGATTGCAGAAGTAGGCGGACGTGCCGCCGCAACGCTGGCCCTCCAGATGCTTGGTGGCCGGGGGCGGGGGCAGCGCATCGTCATCCTCGCGGGGGGCGGTAACAAGGGGGCATCGGGCCTGGCGGCAGCGCGCCACCTGGTGAACTGGGGATTCAAAGTGGAGCCGGTGCTCGCGGACGTGGAGAGCGAGAGCAGCTTCGCAGTGCGGCGTGCACTGAGCATTTGCCGTGCAAGCGGGATGATGGAGCCCGGCGGCGACGAAGGTTCGGAGATCGAACTCGAGGATCAGCTCTATAACGCCGACCTCGTGGTTGACGCGCTTGTTGGATACGGTCTCGAAGGGCCGCCAGTTGGGATCTCGGCCGCCACGACGGAACTGGCGGTGGCCTCACGCAAGCCGATTCTTGCACTCGACATCCCGACGGGTGTGAACGCGACGACGGGCGTGGTCTCTACCCCGGCGATTCGCGCCGTGACGACACTGATGCTCGATCTCCCGAAACGCGGGGCGCTCGAGCTCTCTGCGAGAGCAAATGTGGGTGAGCTCTATCTTGCCGACCTTGGCATTCCGCTGAGCGTCCACGAGCGGCTCGGGATCGCTGTTGGCCCGGTTTTCAACGAGGGCCCGCTCGTACGGCTGAAGCGCTAGGTTCGGCGGCGCCGGGGAGGCGGGCTATGCTACGAACTCGTTATGTGAAATCATCTGAAGCGGTTGCACGCCTACAGGCTGCGATGGCCGAGCCGGCGTTCCTCCGGGCGCGCACGCTGGCTATCACCTTCGAGACCGACCCGGACGTGGTGAATGAGCTTCTGCCACCGCCACTCGAACCAGCCGAACAGCCTACCGCGACTGTGTCCGTCTATGAGATTGGCGAATCAAACTGCGTGGGGACCTTCAAGGGGGCGTCGCTGAACCTCTCGTGCCGGTATCGCGGCGAACCCGGTTTCTACTGCGTCACCATGCCGATGAGTACCGACACGGCGGTCATCTTTGGCCGCGAGCTCTATGCGGAACCGAAGAAGCTCGCCGAAATCGTTCTCGACTATGGCCGCACCTCGCACATCCGGGGAACGGTCACCAGGCATGGAGTCACGTACATCGACCTGCGCGGCACGTTTGAAGGTGAACCGCAAGAGATCGCCCAATCTGGGGTGTCGCACCACTATTACTTCAAGTTCATGCCATCGGCCGATGGGCGGGGTTTCGCTCATGAGCCAGAGCTCGTGCGCGTTACCCACACGGGCCATACACACAGGCTCGTGCGGGGTGGCGGAACGATCATCTTCCGGGAGTCGGCTCACGACCCGGTGATCGACATCCCCGTACTTTCGGTGCTGGGCGCGAGCTACAGTGAGGGTGAGACGCACACGCGGGCGGAAGTCGTCCAGACCGTCGCGGCGGCCGATTTCTTGCCTTACGCGTTCGCGAAGATGGACGACCTGGCTACCTGGCTGGTACCGGCTACTACCCCGGCCTAATAGCCGTGGCTATCCCAGAGGACATCACCAGCGCCACTGAGCTTCGCCTGGTAACGCGCCGCAACGAAGAGAAGGTCGGAGAGTCGGTTGAGGTAGGGGATAACCTGCTTGCCGATCTGCTCTTCGTGGCCGAGGCGGATCGTGATGCGCTCGGCACGGCGGCAGACGGTGCGTGCGACGTGGAGCTGCGCGGCCGCCAGGTCGCCACCGGGCAGGATGAAGCTGCGTAACGGCTCGAGCTCTTCGTTCCAGGTATCGATCCATTGCTCGAGCTGTTCGACATGGTGGGGTTCGACCTGAGGGACGGGCAGCCGTCGCTTATCCTCTTCGAGGATGCAGAGGTCGCTGCCGACATTGAAGAGCACCTGCTGGATGACGAAGAACTGGGATTTCATCGAATCGTGCAGTCCTGCCGCGACGGCCACACCGATGGTGCTGTTGAGCTCATCGATGGTTCCATAAGCCTCTATCCGGAGACTCTCCTTGGGAACTCGCTGGCCGCCGCCAAGCGCAGTGGTGCCGCCGTCGCCGGCGCGTGTGTAAACCCGGTTGATATGGACCATGGTTTAAGCATGGCCGATTGGGCCGGGGAACGCACCCCAGTCCATCAGCCTGTAGCCGTTCCCGGGAGTTCCTGCCCGGCAGCGAACGGCGCTGCTCACGATGTATCTCGGGCCATGGATCCCCGGCTGTGATTCCTGCGGGCTTCCATGACTCGATGCAGGTGCGAGCATCTGGGGGGACACGATGGGCATGGCAGCCCTGATCGAGCTGCAGTGGATAGCGAGGCGAGGTTTTCCCCCGCCTCAGCTATCGCAGGCCCGCGTCAGGAAGGGCGCGCGGGTGGCGCCGCATCCGGTGCACCGCCGGCAATCGCCGGGACGATGAAGACCTCATCGGTTGGTGAAACGGGGACATCGAGGCCGAACGCTTCGACACTGCCGACGGTGAGGAAGACTTCGGGACGGAGGTCAACGCCATCGAGCAGGCGTCCCTGCAGGCCCGGATGCTGACGTTCGACGTCCTGGATGGCTTCACGGAGGGTGGCACCCACCGCGGGCACCTTCTCGGCGCCCGCGGTGAACTGGCGGAGGATGGGCGGAATGAAGACAGTCGGCATGCCGTGCCTACTCCAGAACACCCGTGGTCTCGAGGATGCGGCGCGGGGACATCGGGAGCCGCGTCTGGCGGACGCCCGTGGCCCGGTAGACTGCATTGGCGATCGCCGCGAGGGGCGGGACGATACCCGGTTCGCCAACGCCGCGGACACCGTAGGGGTGCAGCGGATTGGGCACCTCGACGATGATCGTCTCGATCATCGGGACGTCGAGGGTGGTCGGGATGCGATAGTCGAGGAAGCTGGAGTTAACCATCCGGCCGTTCTCGTCGTAGTAGTACTCCTCGTTGAGTGCCCAGCCCACGCCCTGGACGGCGCCACCCTGCATCTGGCCTTCGACGTAGGCGGGATGGACCGCGGTGCCGGCGTCCTGGACGGTGGTGTAGCGAAGGACCTCGACTTTGCCGGTCTCGGGATCAACCTCGACATCGACGATGTGGTGAGCGAACCCTCCGCCCTGGAGAAAGCCCGCGTTGACAGAGCCACTCACGGTCAGGCCGGGGCCGCGAACGGCCATCTCGGCGGCCTGCTTGAACGTGAGTGTCTTGGAGCCGTCAGGCGAGATGAAGTTCCCGTCTTCGAACTTGATGTCATCCGGCGCACCGCCGAGTTGCGGGGCTATCCGGGCGGCCAGCTCCTTGATCAGGTTTCGGCCGGCTTCGACCGCAGCCATACCTGAACCGAAGGTGACGCGGCTGCCGGCGGTGACGTCGTTGTAGCCGACCGAGTCGGTGTCGCCCACGGTAGGCTTCACGTCTTCGTAGGCGATGCCAAGCGTCTCAGCAAGCTGCATGGCGAGCGAGGCGCGGGTTCCGCTGAGGTCGGTGCTCCCTTCGAGGAGGCTAACCGTGCCATCGGGCATGACGGTGACATTGACGCTGGAACGGAGCCCGACGTTGAACCAGAAGCCGGAGGCGACACCCCGGCCGCGATTCGGGCCTTCGAGCGGGGCGTTGTAGTGCGGAGACGCAAGGGCGGCCTCGAGACACTCCTCGTGCCCGATACGGGCGAAGGGCATACCGGCCGGGCCGCGCGTGCCTTCCTTCGCCGAGTTCATGAGGCGCAACTTGAGCGGATCCATGCCCAGCTTCTCGGCTGCCATGTCGACAAGTTGCTCCATTGCGAACGTGGCCGCAGGGGAGCTCGGGGCGCGGTAGTCCTGGGTGCGGGGCTTGCTCACCACGACGTCGTAGGCATCGAGCTTGACGTTCGGAATGTCGTAGCAGGAGGTGACAACCATGGTGGCGAACTGGCCAGGCGTGCCGTTCGGGTAGGCGCCGTTTTCGTAGGCCATATCCGCCTGGAAGGCGAGGAACTTGCCGTCCCTGGCGACGCCGAGCTTCCCTCGGATCGACGTAGCCGGCGTCGGGCCGGTGCCTTCGAAGACATCGGCACGGTCCATCTGGATGCGGACGGGTTTCCCGGCCTTGCGCGACAGGGCGGCAGCCACGGGCTCGAGGTAAACGGCGATCTTGCCGCCAAAGCCGCCACCAATCTCGGTGGGAATGACTTTGATCTTCGAGATCGGGTGGCCGAGGATCTTGGAGAGATTATCGCGTGCCGGGAAGGCTCCCTGGGTGCAACTCCAAACGGTGAGCTGGCCGTCGTGGTTCCACATCGCTGTGGCGGCGTGGGGCTCAATGTAGCCCTGGTGAACCATGGTGGTCGCGAAGTCGCCCTCGACGATCACTTCGGATTCGGCGAACGCCTTATCGACGTCGCCAATAGGGACGAAGATGTGGTCGACGATATTGGATTCGGTATCGGCAGGGCCGGTAGGTGTCCTGGTGCGCAGGGCGGGGTGGAGGATTGGTGCACCGGGCTGCATCGCCTCGCGGACATCGAGGACCGGTGGAAGCACCTCGTAGTCGACTTCAATGAGTTCGCAGGCGTCGCGCGCGATCTCCTGGGTCGTGGCGGCGACGGCAGCGACAGCGTGGCCGCGATAGAGCGCCTTCGTCCCTGCAAGGAGGTTGGCCGCAAGGTCCGAGAGGTCGGAGAGGGCCATCCCGGAGTGGCAGAAATCCTGAGCGGTGACGACAGCCTTGACGCCCGGGAGTGCGAGCGCCTTCGAAACGTCGATTCCGCGGATGATCGCGTGGGCGTGCGGGCTTCGCTTGACATGCCCGAAAAGTGCACCGGGGAGACGTACGTCCGCGCCATAGATAGCACGTCCGGTGACCTTATCGACACCGTCCGGGCGGATTGGCCGGGTGCCGATGACCTTGTATTGCGGGCGTTCGGTCGTACTCATGTCTAACCCTCCTGGCTGCCGGTGACGGGGGCGGCGCGCATCGTGTCGCGAGCATCGATGACGGCGCGGACGATCTTGTCATAGCCGGTGCAACGGCAGAGGTTTCCGGCGAGCCAGTGCCGGATACGTGGCTCGTCGGCATCGGGCTCAGTCTCGAGCAGCGCCTTTGCAGCGACGATGAAACCGGGTGTGCAGATGCCGCACTGGAGGGCTGCTTCCTGGAGGAAGCTCGTCTGAAGCGGATGCAGTTCGTCGCCGTCTGCGACTCCCTCGATCGTGGTGACGTTGCCACCGTTCGCTTCGACGGCGAGGACGCAGCAGGAGTTCACCAGGCTGCCGTTGAAGACCACGTTGCAGGCGCCACAGTTGCCGTTGTTGCAGCCTTCCTTGGAGCCAGTGAGCCCGAGTGTTTCGCGGAGGGCGAAGAGAAGGCTATCGCCGGGTTCGGCGAGGAATTCCACACCCTCGCCGTTGACAGTCGCCGATACAATTTGCTTGGTCATTTGGCGCGGGCCCTTTCGACAGCTTTATTGATGACACGAGCAGTAAGGACGCCGGCGAGATGCCGGCGCTGGTCGGCCGAGCCGCGCATGTCGGTGATTGGAGAAGCCGCTTCGCGAGCGATGGCTGCGGCGTGGTTGATGGCTTCGTCGGAGACGGGCTGACCAGCGAGAGCATCACCCGCGGCCCTGACGAAAAGCGGGGTGGGTGAGACTGCACCGATGGCGATGCGGGCCGCCTCGAAGCGGGAACCGTCGGCGGAGAGCGTGACATTGGCGGCCGCGTTGGTGACGGCGATATCCATCTCGTTCCGCGGGATGAAGCGCTCGAAGGCGGAGCTGGAATGTGGCGCCGGTGCGGGGAACCGGAGCGAGACCAGAAGCTCGCCTGGCTGGAGGACGTTCTGGCCCGGGCCCGTGCAGAACGACTCGGCTTCGACCATACGGCGGCCGGAGGGACCGGCGATCTCGCAGATGGCGCCGAGGGCGATGAGCGACGGGATCGAATCGGCGGCCGGTGAGCTGTTGCAGAGGTTTCCACCGAGGCTGGCCCGCGCCTGAACCTGGACGCTCCCGATGACGCTGACCGATTCGATGAGCGCAGGGAAGGCGCGCGCGATGGCAGGATCGCGATAGATGCGCATACAGGGGGTAGCAGCACCGACGGTTAGCGAGCCATCGGCCGCCAGCGTGAGTGCCATGAGCTCGGGGATGGCCTTGATATCGACGGCGGTATCGACGTTGCGGCGGCGCTCACGCACCTGGACGATGAGGTCGGTGCCGCCGGCGAACGGACGGCCACCGGGGCGGCTGAGCGTGGCCACTGCTTCCTCAACGGTTGCCGGAGCGGCGTAGTCCCGAATGGGCATGTGCAAATCCTTTCCGGGGATGGCCCGGTCCGATATGTCTGCGAAGGCATATCGGATCGGGAGCGTTCTGACAAGTGCGTAATAGCTGCCATGCTTCTTCGTATCGCTCGAAGGAGCCTGGCGGCACGAACCCGGGCAGTGGCAGCGGGCGAGACAGCTATCTGAGGACTACCTCGGATCGCCGACACGGCTGAGATCGCCTGCCCGCCTCACCGGCCCTGTGTTCCGCGCCAATCTACACGTGTGAGCGCAAGGAAGAAACGGCCACCTCGAACGCAGGCAGGGGTGGGGCCACTCGTCTCGAGCCGATCACCATGACGCGCAACCGGCCGGAGATGAGATAAGAGCGATTGGCAGGCGGCAACGCCGGTGAGCATGCTCGGCCTCCGGGAACCTGAGCCGCCGGACTCCACCATTCCTCGCGTGCGCCACGAAGAGCAACGGATGTGATGATTGCGTAACATCGAGGGGTGGCAGCAGGCGGGAGACAGAACGAGGGGTACAACTCAGCCACAATGCGGCCGGCCAGGCGGGCTCCGGTTACCTCTCGCCAGGGATGTGCGCTGTGATGCCGGCAACGTGCAGGAGGAAAGATGGATTCGCTTCGGATCGGTCTAATCGCTCCGCCGTGGTTCGCCGTTCCACCGAAGGGTTATGGCGGTGTCGAGTGGGTCGTCAGTAATCTCGCGGAGGGGCTTGTCGCGCGGGGGCACAAGGTCACCCTGTTTGCGTCGGGCGGGTCACGGACGTCGGCAGAACTCGTCACGACGTATGCGACACCGCCCTCGGCCGAACTGGGCAATGCGTATACCGAGGCCCCGGCCCTGATCGATGCGTACGCTTACTGGCGTGATTTCGATGTTATCCACGACCACACGGTGCTGGGGCTGGTCGCCGGATCGAGTATCCCGGGGCGTGTCGTGCACACGGTCCATGGCGAAGTGGTCCCCGACATCTTCCGCATCTATCAACACGTGGGCGAGCGGGTCCACTTCGTCACCGTAAGCGATAACCAGGCGTCGACGATGCCGCCCGCGTGCCCGGTAACGGTGATTCATAACGGGCTGGATCTTGCTCAGTTCCCGTTCAGTAGTGGAAGTGCAGGCTCCTACCTGTTGTTCGTGGGGCGAATGAGCCCCGAGAAGGGAATTCTCAGCGCTATCGAAATCGCGCGCAGGAGTGGGAGGCATTTGCGCATCCTGGCGAAGGTGAACGAGGCGCCGGAGAAGGAGTATTTCCGCTCGGTGGTGAAGCCAGCGCTCGATGGTGTGGACCATGAGCTTGCCTTCGAAGTCAGCCATGAAGAGAAGGTAGCGGCCTACCAGGGAGCATGGGCGACACTCTTTCCGATTGCGTGGCCAGAACCGTTTGGGCTGGTGATGACAGAATCCATGGCTTGCGGGACCCCAGTCATCGCGTTCCGGCACGGGTCGGTGCCAGAGGTGATCGTGCATGGCGAGACGGGTTTCATCTGCGAGAACGTGGATGAGGCGGTTGAGGCCGTGGCACGCGTGGGGATGGTCGCGCGGCGAGCGTGCCGCGCACGGGTGGAGGAGCATTTCTCGGCGGAACGAAATATCGAGCGCCATGAAGCGCTCTACCAACGGATCGCCGCGGGCAGCCTGTTGGATGGCGCTGCACGAGAGGATGCCGCCAGAACCCCGGGGTCGAACTGATGGGGACGGAGCAACTGTTGCAGGAACCAGACTGGCTCCCGGTGGGCCAGGAGCCGCAGCCGGCAGGGAACATCACGCACTGCAGCGTGATGCGTTTCAACGGGATATCGGTGTTGAGCAGGCATGATGGCGACATCGACACGCGCACCGAGCCGAACACGGGTATGTACCTTCGGGACACGCGTTACCTGTCGCGGTTGCAGTTCAGCTTCGGTGGGGTTCGGCCGACGCTGCTTGATGCCCGCCAACCGGACACCGCGCTGAGTGCGATCTTCACCAATCCTGCAATCCAGTCACCATCGGGCGAAACGATCCCGGCACAGTCACTGGTGGTGCGGCGGCGGCGGGTGATCGCGGATTCGCTCATTGAGTCGCTGAACATCTCGAACTACGGGCCTGCGGCGGTGACCCTGGAGTTGCGGGTCGAGTTCGATGCCGACTTCCACGACATCTTCGAAGTGCGTGGCTACAAGCGCGGCGTGCCAGCGAGGCCAGTCCGGCCGGCGATTGAGCGGCGGTGTGTTGCATTCCACTACCATGGCGCCGACGACATCGAGCGCGTGACACGTGTGGTGTTTTCGGAGGACCCGGTCCGCACACGGGGACATGAAGCGGTGTTCCGCCTGGAGCTCAACCCGCGCGACACGCATGAGCTGAACATCGAAGTCTCGGCAGACCGCCGACCGGCCGGCGAAGGGCTGCAGGCGGCAAACGGGCGGGTGCTCGTATCGCAGCATGACTGGCTCAACGGCGTAACCCATATCGAAACGAACGACGATGCGATCAACGACATGTTGAACCGGTCACTGCTGGACATCCATGCCCTGCAAACGGAGATCGGTGACGACCGCTACCTTGCGGCGGGTGTGCCGTGGTTCGACACGCTATTCGGCCGGGACAGCCTGATCGCGGGGATGGAGTTGGTGGCGTTCGCACCGGAGGTGCTGCGCGAGGCGCTGCTCGTGCTCGCGAAGTACCAGGCGACGGAGACCGACGCCGCGCACGACGCCACTCCGGGGAAGATCGCCCATGAGCTGCGCTGGGGGGAACTTGCGAACGCGGGAGAGGTTCCATTTGGACGGTACTACGGGAGTATCGACTCGACACCGCTGTTCATCATTGCTGCATGGGAATACGTGCGCTGGACGGAGGACTACGGCATGCTGCGGCGGCTCTGGCCGAACATCCAGGCGGCAATGGACTGGTGCCGGGGCGAGATCGCCGCTGGCGTGAAGGGATTCGTCGCCTATGCGCGTGTCTCGGCGGCGGGACTCGAAAACCAGGGTTGGAAGGATTCGCAGGACTCGATCGTCTGGCCCGACGGGCGGCTCGCGGAGGCGCCCATCGCGCTCGTGGAGGAGCAAGGGTACGTCGGCGCGGCACTGGGCGCCTACGCTCACATGGCGGCGGCGCTGGGAGACCCGGAAGCGGGCGACGCCGCACGTGAAGCGGCGCGGTTCTGTGCGTGCGTCGATGAGGCGTTTGGTCACGAGCACCTCGGGTATGTGCTCTGCCTCGACGGGCAGGGATGTCCCGTCCCGACGCCGGCGTCGAACGCCGGCCATCTATTGTGGGCGGGCACCGCTCGGCGCGATCTTGCAGAGACGACCGCCCATCGATTGCTCGCGCCCGACATGTTCAGCGGGTGGGGTGTGCGGACGCTGAGTTCAACCGTGGCCGGCTACAACCCGCTGGGGTACCACACGGGGTCGGTGTGGCCGCACGATAACGCACTATTCCTCGCCGGGCTGCGCTGGTATGGGATGGATGACCATGCCATGCGTCTCGGGTCATCGCTGCTGGAGATGGCACTCGCGTTCCCCGAATACCGGGTGCCCGAGTTGTTCTCGGGCGATGCACGGGAGTTGCGACACGTGCCGACGCCCTATCCAGTTGCATCGCGGCCGCAGGCATGGGCGGCGGCGGCGATGCCATCGGTGTTCGTCTCGATGCTGGGCCTGCGGCCGGGGCGGCCGGGCCAGCTCATGGTGACACGGCCGATCCTGCCGGAGGCGGTCAAATTCGTGCGGGTGTGCAATCTGCGCTTCGCAGGTAAGACCATCGACCTCTCCTTCCGGAAACAGGGGCGGAACGTGAGCGTTGAGGTGGAACGGCTACCCCAAGGAGTGGAAGTAGTGCTCTCCCAGGCGTTTCCCGAGGAGATCCCGGGGCAACGAGGACGCTAGTGTATCGTAACCATAAGATCTAGTACGATTATGAGATGGGACGAGCAACTG
>CAZDUX010000016.1:0-70581 GCA_964508715.1 uncultured Anaerolineaceae bacterium
CCGCGAAGGCGGCCGCACCGTCGGCGCCGGCGTCGTCACCAAGATCACGGCGTAAGCCACGAGATAGCGAGAAGGAGGCGGTTCGATGGCCAAGGGCAAAGGCGACCGCATCATAATTCACCTTGCGTGCACGGAGTGCCGCGAGCGAACCTACACAACGCAGAAGAACCGGCGGAACGACAGCGACCGGATGGAGCTGAACAAGTTCTGTCCGCGCTGCCGCGTGCACCGCGCACACCGGGAGACGCGGTAGCCGCCATGGCACGAACGACGCGACGACGCGCAGTTTCGGCGCCCGAGGGGCAGCCGGCAGAATCCCCGCGGAGGGCGACCACCGGCGGGAACCTGCCGCGGCCTGCGCCAGCGCCGGTGGCAGCCGGCGTCTCGCGAACCGCACCAGCGGCAAAGAAGCGGCGGAACCCGCTGGCACTCCTTGGCCGTTTCGAGCCGAAGTTCGTTTCCGACATTATCTCCGAGACCCGGAAGGTAACGTGGCCGACATTCCAGGAGACGCGGTACCTCACAATCGTCGTTGCGATCGTGGCGACGGCAGTGGGGTTGCTCCTGGGCGGTGTTGACCTCGCGTTCGGCTGGATCATCGAGAAGCTGTTCTTCTAAGCCATGACAAATGACCCGACGCCGATCACGGCGCTCTCCGACATCAAGGCCGACCAGCCGAAGCGTGCCCCGCGACGGCGCAAGGACGAGGATCTCGAGCAGGAGCAGCTCACCGACGAGGAGATCAACGCAGCGGGTCGCAAGTGGTATTTCGTCCACACCTACAGCGGCCACGAGAACAAGGTTCGGAACGCGGTGCGCAGCACCGTCGACCAGATGGACGCCAGGGACAAGGTGTTCCATGTCGTTGTGCCAACCGAGGACGAAATCGAGATTCGCGATGGCCAGCGGCGCACGGTGAAGCGCAAGCTCTATCCGGGCTACGTACTGGTGCAGACGATCGAGCTCAAGGAAGGCGACCCCGACTCAGACGAGGCGTGGCACATGATCCGAAACACGACCGGTGTCACCGGGTTCGTGAGTTCGGGGACACGCCCGGTGCCGTTGAGCCAGGACGAGGTGAACCACATCCTTCGGGCGATGCGGATGGAGCAGCCGCGGGTACGCGTGGGCTTCATTCCCGGCCAGAACGTGCGAATTGTCGATGGCCCCTTCGAGGATTTCGTGGGGACCGTAGACGAGATCAACACGGAAAAGGGCCGTGTGAAGGTTGTGGTGAACATGTTCGGCCGGGAAACACCCGTGGAACTGGACTTCCTGCAAGTCGAGAAACTATAGGTTCCGCGTACTGCATGCCAGGCACTTCCCGGAAGCCCCTCCTTGCGAGGGGCTTCTCGTTCTGAGAATGCTGGCGAAAGATTTGCGGGCTTCTTACGACTGCCTTACCGCATAGAGCGGCATATAGATGGCCGGTTGGCTGTCATGGGCCGGGGCGACTTCAAGACCTGCCCCGAGGGTAACCATGAAGCTGTTGAGAAGAGTACGGGCCGTGAGCCTCGCGCTTGTATTGGCTGGCGCCGCCGTCATGGGTTCGGCGGGTATGGGAGCGGCGAACCACGCATCGGCACTGACGAATTGCGTGGTCACCGACCTTTCCATCGACGGCGAGGAGCAGGCATTCCTCACACTCATCAACCAGTACCGGGCGCAGAACGGGCTCGGTGCACTCGGGATGTCGGAGAACCTGAACCGGGCAGCGAGCTGGATGGCGGCCGACCTGGCACAGAAGGGGTATTTCTCGCACACCGATTCACTGGGCCGCTCACCGAGCACGCGGGCAACCGACTGCGGCTACCCGCAGGGGGCTGGCGAGAACCTCGCGGCAGGCACCGCCTGGAGCACAGCCCAGGCCGCGTTCGACGCATGGAAGGCGTCGTCCGGGCACAACGCGAACATGCTGAACAGCTCCTATCGGCAGATCGGCATCGCGCGGCACTACCAGGCGGGTTCGCAATACGGCTGGTACTGGGTGACGGACTTTGGCATGACGAACGACGGGACCACGGCCGGGGGAGCGAATGGTGGTACGACGACACCTCCGCCTCCCGCGAACCGTGCCGCGGCGATGATGAGCCCGGTGGACGGGTCCGTGCTGCCGGGGTCGACAGCGGCGTTCAGCTGGGACGCCGGAAGTGGTGCCCGGCAGTACTTCTTGTACGTTGGCACCAGCCAGGGTGCGAACGACCTCTATGGGCAGAGCCAGGGCCTAAACCGCTCCGTGACGGTGAACGGGCTGCCAACGAACGGGAGCACGGTCTATGCCCGGCTGTGGACCCTGCTCCCGACGGGCTGGACGTACCAGGACACACAATACCGGGCTGCGACAACGACCGGCAGCGGAGCGGCAGGCACGAAGGCAGCACTGGTCTCGCCGGTAGCAGGGAGCATGCTCCCCGCCGGCAACGTGCAGTTCGCATGGACTGGCGCGAGCGGCGGCCTGGAGTACTTCCTCTACCTCGGGACGAGCCAGGGGTCGAACAACCTGTTTGGCCGGAGCCAGGGACTGGCGACCAGCGTGACCCTGAACGTGCCATCGCATTCGAACCCGCTGTGGGCCCGGCTCTGGACACGGACTTCCGCCGGCTGGAGCTACACGGACTACCAGTACCGGTAGTCACCCAGCCGGGACCCACCGCAATACGAGACAGCCCCTCAGACGAGGGGCCGTTTCGCGTTTGCGTGGCAAAGGCTCAGCGGCGGGTAAGGGCGTCGATGGCCTGTTGCTGGACGATGGCCATGGTGAGGTCGCCGCGCGTGCGCTCCAGAATGCCGCGGGTCTGGTCGGTGGTGCGGCGGAGTCCGCCGGTCATGGCGTCGGGGAAGTCGATGGTGACGAGGACGGCGTAGATGTGGTCCATGGCAGCGAGCACCTCCTCGCACCCGTCGAAGTTGCCGCCGCGAAGGCGATCGAGGATCCAGCGGCGCAGCTCACCAACCGCCTCGGCGATCCCGTTGAGGTAGGCAGGGTATTCGACTCCGAGTTCCTCGGGCGAAGGGATGGTGCGGCCGGAGAGGAGGGCGAGGGTGGTACGCGCCTCCGCGTACTCTTTCTGCGCGTCGTGCAGGAAGCCCGCGTTGTAGATATCGTCGTGGCCGTGGAGCGCGGCGACTGCTTCATCGCGGACATCGCGGGCCTCATCGAGCATCGCGGCGGCTCTGTCGAATTCGCCGCGGTGCACGGCACGGATGGCGTTCGCACTCTGGCGAATGAGGGTCCGGCTGGCAGCGAGCCCTCGTTCACGGGCAGCATTCTTCTCCGCGAAGCTGGCAAGGATGCGAGGGATGATGACGTCGAGGGGTGAGGTATCGGGCACGCCCGAATTGTCGAGTGCCGGCGGCCGGCTGTCGATGGAGACTCCGGTCAGAGGTCTTTGACGGGGTCGGGGAACTCACCCTCGCGGGCGGCGTCGATCATCTCGCGAGCCCCCTCAGGGAGGTCCATACCGTATTCGTCGAAGCGCTTCTCAACCCAGCTGCCGATCTGGCGCGGGTCGCGGTAGGCGTCGGGGCCGCCGCCCATGTCAGCGGGGTCGCCGTACTTCTCGATGATATCGGCGCGGCTATAGGTGCGGCCGAACTTCGACATCATGCGGGATGTTTTCGTGCTCCCGCAGTGTTCGCACGTGGCCTTGACTTCGGTGTCGACCTTTCGGGTGAAGTGGTTCGTAACCTTGCCGCAGTCGCTGCAGCGGAACTCGTAGATGGGCATGGGTAGATTGTCGATTGTCGATTGGTGATTGTCGATTGCCGCCAGTTCGTGCCACCCGAGCCGAGCCCCGAGTCGGCGATCCTGGCTACTCGGAATTGACCATGTGACGGGCCAGCGGAGCGAGGGATTCGAAGATGGAGCGCTGGAGGTCGCCGGGGATGGC
Source organism: uncultured Anaerolineaceae bacterium (assembly GCA_964508715.1). GTDB lineage: Bacteria > Chloroflexota > Dehalococcoidia > Tepidiformales > Tepidiformaceae > JAKALX01. Next base: position 3,891 of record CAZDUX010000016.1, read on the forward strand.
TTCCTCGGACATCGCCTGTCGCATGTGGCGGAGCCACCGCCCGGCGCCGTACTGAGTGATGGTGAAGGGGAGATGCCGCGCGCGGAGGCGGGGATGACCGTAGAGGGCCGAATAGCGGCCTTCGCCCCCAAGCCACTGTTCGAGGAAGAGCTCGAGCTTCTCTTTGCCGGGTTCCAGGTCATCGGGATAGACAGCGCGAAGAGGGGTATCTGCTTCGACATGGTGGTAGAAGCGTTCGACAACACGATGAATGGCATCGCGGCCGCCAAAGCGTTCGAAGACGGTGATTACGGTGGGCTCTGTCACGCTGGCTCGACGGTGCCTGCGGCGGCGATGGTGGCGGATGTTCGAAGCCGGGCGACTGCGGGCGGGAGGACGTCGAGGACGGTGTCGATGTCGGCCGCGGTGGTGGTTTCGCCAAGGCTGAAACGGATGCTGCCGACGGCCTGGCGGATGGGGACACCCATCGCCATGAGGACGTGGGATGGCTCCCAGGTGGAGTTCGAGCAGGCGGAACCGGAGCTAACGGCGATACCGTGGTTATCGAGCGCCGCGACAAGCGCCTCGCTTTCGAGCCCGCGGAACGAGATGTTGAGGTTGTTGGGCAGGCAATTGACCTGGCAGCCGTTGACCAGGACATCGGGAACCCGTTCGAGGATACCCTGGCGGAGAAGGGCCCGAAGCTGCCCGACGCGTGCAGAGCGGGCATCGATATCCCGGTTCGCGAGGTCGAGAGCAGTGGCGGTGCCAACGATGCCAGCGACGTTTTCGGTGCCGGCACGCTTCTGCATCTCCTGTCCGCCACCATGGAGAAGCGGCCGGTAAGGGGTCGCGCGGCGCAAGTAGAGGACCCCGCTTCCTTTTGGCCCGCCGAACTTGTGCGACGAGAGCGAGAGGGCATCGACGCCGAGAGCACCGACGTCGATTGGTAACCATCCGGGCGCCTGGACGGCATCGGTATGAAGCATGACGCGGTGGCCACCGTGGCGCTTCGCCCACGACTGGATGACCTCGGAGATCTGGGTGAGGGGCTGGAGTGAGCCGACCTCGTTGTTGGCGAGCATGACGCTCGCGAGGACGGTCTCAGGCCGCAGGGCACGCGCAAGCTCATCGACCTTGACGTGCCCGGAGTGGTCGCAGGGGAGGTAGGTCACTTCGAAGCCGAGTTCTTCGAGCATCTGCGCAGCGTGAATGCCAGCATGGTGCTCGATGGAGGTGGTGATGATGTGGTCGCCGCAGCCGGCGCGGCGCATTGCATAGGCGATGCCGAGCATGGCCGAGTTGATGGACTCGGTGCCGCCGCTGGTGAAGATGATCTCGGCCGGGCGGGCGCCAAGGCAGCGGGCGACGGTACCGCGGGCTGCGTCGAGCGCAGCCTGGGCTTCGCGGCCTGCAGAGTAGAGGCCGCTGGGGTTACCAAAGCGCTCGCCCAGGAATGGCTGCATCGCGGAGTGAGCCTCGGGCCGAAGGGGCGATGTGGCAGCGTGGTCAAGATAGATCACGAATCGATTGTCGATTGCCGATTCGCGATTGTCGATTGGCAGCGGGATTAGTGTTTTATGTCTTCTAATGGGTAGGGTGAGAGCTTGCGTGCCGGCGTACGCTTACAGGCATGAGGGCGATGGAAGGCCTGACACCACGCCAGCGGGAGGTGCTGGCGCTGGTGGCAAAGGGGCACACCAACGGTGAGATTGCGGAGATGCTCGGGATCTCGTCCGATGGGGTGAAGTGGCATGTGGGCGAAATCCTCGCACGGCTTGACGTCCGTTCAAGAGAAGAGGCGGCCGAGTGGTGGCGGCGCGAGGGCCGGACAGGCGCTCGGGCTCGGCGATGGATTGGTGGCTTGCGATTCGTTCCGCTGGCAGGAGCCGGGCTCGCCGGTGTGGCGATCGTGGCGGCAACCCTTGTGATCGCCGCGCTTCAGGCAGGCGGCGGGCATTCCGAGAAGGTAGCAGCAGCGGCGGCAGCAACGACACCAGCGACCATACCTTCCCCGACACCAACGCTGGCCGTCTTCCTCCCGGATGGGCCACTGCCATTCCGGGTGTGCTCCGAGATAGACGGGTATCGAAAGCTCACCGCCATGGAGATGACGGACATCTTCCACAACAGGCGGTTCGGGGACGGGATACGCCCGGACCCGATCTACTGGCCGCTCTTCCTGTCGGACTTCTACTGGATGCCCGAGCCGCACGCCGTGAGCGCGAATGTCGAGGTGGTTGCCTTCAGCAAGGGAACATGGACGGGCACGGCTCCACCATCGCCTGATTCGTGCGGGAGTGGCGGAAGACAGGGCGAGACGTTCCAGGCGCTCTCGATGTACGACCACCGGGTACTTGCCATGGAGGTTCGCAACGGCATTCTGAAGGTAACGGTGACGGAGGCACGGAATAGTTTCGAGCGAATCGAATACCCCGAGCCGTCGTTGCCACGGGGGCCAATCGACAAGAGCGGGACCCCTCTTGTCAACGGGTTGCGGGTGGTGGATGGGAGCGGGCAGGTGCTGGCAACACGCGGCCCGGGCCCCGGGAACTGGGAGTTCCGCGACGACGGCTCGTTCGTTTCAGGCTTCATCGGGGCCGGCGCACCCAATCCACAGCAGCTGGAGCTGACGCGGGCCGCTGACATCGAGCTCTTCTGCACACGTGTGGCGAACGCCGTGACATTCCGGGAGGCCAAAGGCGAGACGAAGGTGGCCTGGTATGGCGCGTGCGGCGATGCGTGGACACCCGCGGCCGAGATACATCTCGATGCAGGCTCATGGGCGGTGAGCGTCGACGGTGACGGCTTCTATACGTTGCTGGCGAAAGGGAGCCCCCGCCCGTGCAGGTGCTGATGCGGTGAGGGGCCGGAAAGAGACTCCCCCGGCCTACGCCTTCGGCGGGATGACGGTTGCATCACCGTCGACGACGAGTTTGCCATCCTGGTTGGTGACGGTTGTCTTGAACCTGGCCCAGCCGCGCTCGGTCTTCTCCACGCATTCAACCCGTGCGGTGACGGTATCGCCAATGAAGACGGGCGCGCGGAACTGCAGATTCTGGCCGACGTAAATGGTGCCGGGGCCGGGGAGTTGCATGGCAAGGACAGTGGAGATGAAGGAGCCGCTGAGCATGCCGTGAGCGATGCGCTGCTTGAACATACCCTGGGCGGCTGAGACGGCATCGACGTGGGCCGGATTCATGTCGCCAGTGATGCCGGCAAAGAGGTAGACATCCGTCTCGCTGAGCGTCTTGGTGAAGGAGGCGGAGTCGCCGATTTCGAGCTGGTCGAAGGTCTTTCCCATGGGCGACAGCATGGACTGCCGCGACGATCTGGGGAAGATGTCAGGCAGCGGGCTTCTGGACCCCGGCCTCAGGGCTTGGCGCGGCGGGTTCGGCTGCATCTCCAGGGAATTCGATGCCGAGTAGCTGGCGGGCGTGGCGCCGGGCAGTTCCCGAGAGGCGGGGCGGGCGGGCTGGTGGTGGCGGAAGGCCGCCGAGAAGCCAGTCCTGGGGCAATTCGGAAGGGACAAAGAAACCCATGGCGTGGCTTCGGCCGCTGAAGTTGATGAAGCGGCGGACGAAGGGCGCCTGGACAGGCCGGCCCACAAAGGCGATACGCATCGGTTCGTGCCAGCGCACAGAGAAGACGGCAGCCAGCATGAGGAGCCGGGCCGGCCCGCGTTCGATTTCGGTCACATCGCACTGGATGGCGGTAATCCGAGAGGTCTCGGCCATGGAGAAGGCCTGGGAGAGCGCACGGAGCGCCTCGCGCGTGACCACGCGGCCGGAGAGATCGAGACGGAGCATGCGCTGAGACGCGTCGGCGCGGATGGTGAACATCGCTTCCTCCACCCCCGGGGGCACAGGGGGATTGAGCGGAAATGTGGCAAGTATGAGCTCGCGCACGAGCGACCGCACTCAGGGAACCGTTCTAAGTGATTACCCTGCGAAATCGAGCCGGGTTCGGTTTGCAAGACCGGGAGCTTGTGCTGCCACGCGGCAGCGGCCGGCAAGGAGGAGTTCGATGCGAGCCCGGACGGCATCGAGGCGCTCGGCCGGAACGCGCGGGAGAAGGACAACCTCCCCGCCGGAAAACACGACGTCGTCGTAGCCACGGGCGAAGCGGCGGAGCAGCCACGCGAGGGTGAAGGGTGAGATGCCAACGGGCTCGAAGGCGATGCCGGGGCGGGCGAAGCCATCAAGGTCGGCCAGCGGGAGGCAGGTCGCATCGTCCCAGCGGTGCCGGAGTCCGCGCCTGAGGGTGGCGCCAAGAGCCGCTGCGATCTGCTGGGGTGTGACCGGGATGGTGAGCCAGTTGGAGGCACCGGCGGCGAGTGCGGACCGTAGCTCATCCTCCGAGGCGAGGTGGGCGAGGACGATGATCGTCCTGCCCGCGCCCGTGGCAATGCGCACGTTCTCGGCCATGGGAGCAGCGGGCCGCGCTTCGACGAGGAGGATGGACGCATCCACGGGGTTGGCGGCAATCATCACACCCATTGCTGCGCAGCTTTCGGCGGCAGTAGAGCGAGCCACCGGATCCGTAATGTCGAGATTCACGGTGAGGTCGCGGAGGTTCGCGTGGGGCCATTCGCCGTAACCGCCATCAATCGTACGGCTGGCCTGGCGGCGGGCAGAACGGCCATCTTCGGCCAGGCTCGAAACCCACGCAGCACAGGGGGCACAGGCGAAGAACGGCGCCCACGACTCGCCCCCGCCCAGGCTGATGCAATCGATGACGACGCCCCGCCCCTTCGGGACGGCATAACAGACCTGGCACTGGTCGTCGAAAACGAGTGAACGGCCAGCGGTGCTGGGCATGCCGAAGAGCGAAGGCTGGATTCCTGCCTGGTGGCCTCGAACTTCGCCGATGACGCCACGGAGCCACTCACGACAGGGCTGGCAGAGCGGATTCCGGCGGACAGGAACAGAATCATCCGGTTGCCATGCGTTCTGCCAGCGAAACGGCCGTGAGCGGAGCAGTCCAGCGGGCGGGCGTCCGCTTTCGCAACAGAGGCACGTGGATGCCATGGAGAGATCATCGGCCTGGTTGGCAGGAACGAGGAGTGACCGGTGCCAGGGCTACATGGAGGGTTGGTGACAGTGATGGTACTGGCTAACGGACGCGGGTGGCGATGATGCGCTGAAGGCCGGGGGCGAACCACGGAAGGAGCCGATCGTCACTGGCAAGCCGGCGGAGGAAGGGGTCAGTCTCGGGGCCACGACCGGGGCCCTCGCGGGGGAAGAGGCAGAGCGACCCGCCCGTCCGAAGGAGACGGATGAACTGCTCGTAGAGACCGGGATAGGCAACCCACGCCGCATCGAGGATGAGAAGGTCGTAGGGACCGGAGAGGGCCGGAACGACGTCCTCCGCAGGTGCTGTGTGCACACGGGTACGCTCGTCGAGGGCGTAGTAGGCGAATGAGTGTGCGGCCATCCGCGCATGCCGGGGGTCGGACTCGATGGTGTCGAGGCACCCCGTTGTGCCAAAACTCGCAGCGATGTGGAGTCCGCTGTAGCCGATACCAGTGCCAAGTTCGAGGACATAGCTCGAGTGGGTCGCGCGAACCATGACAGCAAGCTCACGTGCTTCGACTTCGTTGAGCACGTCGAGATCGCAGCCGTGCTCGAGACGATGGGCCGGGGCTGATTCGCGAACCGTGGCGAAGCGATCGGGGCGGCGGCGGGTGAGGGACAGGGCAGGGTCAGCGGTCACACGGAAACCTCGGCGACGACTGCGAAGTGGTCGCTGGGGTAAATGGTAGGGTCTTCGACAGGCGGGTGGTTCGCGGCAAGCCAGGCGGAGAGAGCGCGTGCGCTGCCAGAGAGCCAGATATAGTCGAGGCAGTTGGGATCACCATCGGTGTCCATGGTTTCGGCCTGGATGCCCGAGGGCCAGGTGACGGCCGGTTCAGCCCCATTGGCTTCGAAGAAGGCAGAGCGCCAGCCAGCTTCGCGCATGGTCGTATAGGCGGGTTCAGAAGGCGGCGAGTTGAAGTCGCCAACGATGATCGCGGCATCGGCGCGGGGAGCATCGGCCATCCAGGCGCAGATGGCTTTCACTTGCTCGGCACGGACCCCGGGCTCGGCGGGGACGTGGTGGAGGTGGGTGTTGGCGAACCAGAGCATACGTTGCCGCGGAAGGGCGACGAGGACACGGTGGGCAACGCGGTTGTGGCTGAGGCGCAGCTCATCGCTGGCCTGGAGTTCACCAGCGCCGACCAGGATAGCGTTACCGAAGTCCGGGAAGCGGCCACTGCGAGCGTCCACCGCCTGGTAGTCACGCGCCGGGAGTTGGTGAGCGAGGAAGTCGTCCTGGCGGGGCTCGCTGAACATGACCTCCTGGAGGCCTGCGAGATCGGGGTTGATTGAAGCGAACGCGGCGCCGAGAAGAGGCTTCCGTTCATCGTAGCGGTCGGTGATGTTGCGGATGTTGAAGGTCAGGATTCGCAATTCAGGGTTCACGATTCGAGCGCCGGTTGGTGAGCTACGAGAGGATGCGGGCGAAGAGGTCGTAGTCGGCCGTGTCTTCGATGCGGACACGGATACGGAAGCCGGGATGAGCCCGGCCGCGCGCGAAGACCATGCCATCGACTTCCGGAGCTTCGCGGTAGGTGCGGCCAGCAATCACAGGCTCACCATCCTCATCTTCACCAACGCCTTCGACGAGCATGTCAAGCTCACGGCCGACGAAACGCCTGGCGAGTTTCGCAGCGATCTTGCGTTGCTGGCGCATGAAGTGGTCGCGACGCTCGGCCTTGAGCTCGTCGGGCACCTGGCCAGGCATGTCGAATGCGCCGGTCCATTGCTGCCGGGAGTACGTGAAGCAGCCAGCGTGGTCGAAGTGAATTTCGCGGGCGAAATCGAGGAGTTCCTTGAACTCGGCATCGGTCTCGCCGGGGAAGCCCGCGATGAAGGAGGTGCGGAGGACCATATCGGGCATGGCCGTGCGGAGCTGGCGAATGAAAGCGCGGACCTTTTCGAGATTGTGGGGACGCTTCATGCGGCGAAGCATCGCCTCGGAGCCGTGCTGGAGGGGTACATCGAGGTAGTGAACGACGTTGGGGAGGCGGGCCATCGTCTCCACGAGCTGTTCGCTCACACGGCTGGGGTAGGCATACATGACGCGAAGCCAGACGTCGGGACCAACCGCTTCGGAGAGCGTATCGAGCAGGCCGGGGAGGCCGGAAGCGACGGGCATCCCGAGGTCTTCCCCCCAGGCCGTGGAATCCTGGGCAACGAGGACGAGTTCCTGCGCACCTGCAGCAACAAGCCGCTGCGCCTCTCTCACGAGGAGCCCGGCGGGAGCCGAATGGAGGCCACCCTTGATCTTCGGGATGACGCAGAAGGCACAAGGAGCGTCGCAACCATCGCTGATCTTGAGGTAGGCGCTGGGGCCGCTCACGCGGGCAGCACTCTCGGGGATGTCGAAGATGGCATCGACGTCGACACTGAGGAGCCTGGCAACGTCCTGCCACTGGCCCACACCGAAGATGTGGTCGACCGCTGGGTTCTCCTCGCGAACCTGGCGCCCATAGAGCTGGGTCATGCAGCCAGCAACGATGAGTGTCTGGCCGTCGCGCTTGTGGGCAGCGAGCTCACGGACGGTCTCCATCGACTGTTCCTGGCTTTGCTCGATGAAGCCGCAGGTGTTCACGATGATCGCGTCGGCGTCCTGGGGCTGGATGACGGGGAGGAGTTCGCCACCGGTGAGGAGCCGCTCGAGGTGCTCGCTATCGACGTCATTCTTGGGGCAACCGAGAGTCACGATGTGGTACGTCTTTGGAACTGCCATCAGGGGCCATCACTCACGACGATTTTGACGGTGAAGCCGGCATCGACGGCTGTACCGGAGGCGGGCGATTGGTCGATGACCGTCCCTTTCGCATTGTTGGCCGATTTCTGAGTCTTCACTTCGATCTTCAGTCCGGCCGCGCCGATCGCTTCCTGCGCGGCGGCCTGCGTCATGCCGACTACCGCGGGCATGACGCCGGGCTTTGTGCCGGCAGCCGCTGTAGCGCTGGTAACGGCCGCACCGGTACCAGAGTCCTGCGAACCAGCACCGGCAGGAGCGAGCTTCGTGGAGCCGGAGGCCGCGGTTGAGGCGGAGCCGGGCGGGGTGGTGGAATCACCGCCACCAAGGTTGGAGATCAAGAAGGCAAGAAGGACAACGGCCACGACGGCGGCGATGGCGACGACCGCGATGACCATCGAGCGCGTCTGGGCGGCGGGGTCGGTCTTGATGCGCCGGTTCGGAGCGGGAACGCCGATATCGACGCCGATCATCGGTTCGAGCGGGAGTTCGGCATCGTGCTGGCGGCGCGGTTGCTCACGGCGCGTTGGCCGTTGGGTTTCCTGGCGGTCGCGTTCACGCTGCCGGGGCTGTTCTGGCTTTGGCGGGGTGGGGCGGCGCCAGGCAGGGCGGGCGGCACCAACAGCGCTCACCGGCTGCTGGATAGACGCACGAGGCGTGACTTGCCGGGGCGGCTCGACGTCGTCCTCGCGCGGGAACATATCGAGGGCTTCCTGGGGATCGATCCCAAGGTACTGGGAGTAGGAGCGCAGAAAACCACGCGCATAGACCGGCGCCGGGATGACATCAAACTGCTCGGCTTCGAGAGCCTGCAGATACCGGCGAGAGATGCGCGTGTCGCGTTCTGCGTCTTCAAGGGTCAGGCCGCGTGCCTCACGGGCCCGGACCAGCAGCGTCCCCAGTTCACCCATTACGTACCTCGGGGGTCAACCCTGAACGTATCAGATGCGATCGTGATGGGACAGTTGCGGGAAGTAAAGGCCGGGACCGGGTCTCGCCAATTCGGGGAGTGTTGCTGGAGGCGATCTTCGCCGGGTACGAAGCCTGGCCGTGTGGCCGAAGGCCCCGGACCCGGGGCCCCCGGTACGGTTCCTGGCCAGCAGATGCTACCGGCGGAGGTCCGGCAGGGAATGCGGCAGCGGCCGAGGGTCGGCACCCGCGGGGATATGCTCCCGCTGTTGGCGGAGATGGACGGGCGGTGGCTCGTGGATCTCCTCCGGTTCGACGACGCGAAGATCGGCCTCAGCAGGCTCGATTACGGCGGCGGCATCTTCGAGGGCTTCCTCTATCTGCTTGAGGACTTTCATGGTCTCGCTCCTTTCCAGGCCCCGGGCGCGTGCCCGGACTTCGAGGTCGCTGGCCTGCGCGGCTTCAATCGCGCAGGCCGCACAGCGCCGGCGAACGACTCGCCGGGTGGCGGTCTCGACTATCCACCCATGATCATGAACGAGCCGGTCTGGATTGATCCAGTAAGGCGAGGCATGGTCCAACATCTCAATCCTCTCCCAATTCCTGGTGCCTGGCCGCTCCAGCCGGCGCGTTCGCCACGTCGTTCAGGTGCTTCTAATCTCGATCTTGCGGGCTTCGGGCCGGGCGACCGCGAGCTTCGGCAGGTGAACCTCGAGGACTCCGTCCTTCAAGGAGGCCTCGATCCTCTCCTCATCGACGTTCTCGGGGATGGTAAGCGAGCGTTCGAAGCTGCCGAAGAATCGCTCGGAGTAGTGGCGTTCCTTCTCATCCTCCGTACGTTCGACACGCTTTTCGCCACGGATAGTGAGAACGCGGTTCTGGACTTTGACCTCCATGTCCTTCGCCTCAACACCGGGAAGTTCGGCATGGACGAGGATCTCGCCGTCCTTCTCGGTGACATCGCAGCGCGGGCTCCACTCGGTCAGCGGCGTACCAGCGGATGGCCGGCTGAACCAGTCACGAGGCCAGAGGCTCGCGAACTCCTCGAGCGGGTTGAAACGAACGAGTCCAGTCATTGGAATCACCTCGCATGGAGATGAACCCACGATGAGCTATCGCCCGGAGTGCTGTGAGGGTCACTCGATCCAGTAGGGGTAGGTCGATCGGACAGATTCGGCCGAGGGTTACAAACGGCGAAAGGTGAGAGAACACCAGTCGCGCTCATGGCCCATCGCGGCAAGGACGAGGCCGTGCGCTTCCATGGCCTCGCGGACACGCGCGGCGTCGGGCGCGAGGATGCCACTGAGGACGAGGGCGCCACCGGAAGCGACGACGCGCCCAAACGCGGGTGCGAGCCCGATATTGGCGTCGGTGCTGATGTTCGAGACGACGAGCTGGTAGTCACGGGGATGAGCGGGGGTGAGGACACCGGAACGGATAGAGACGCGGCCATTCACCTGGTTCGCGTTGCAGTTGTTCGCCGCCACTTCCGCCGCGATCGGGTCGATGTCGATTGCGTCGACGTGGGCCGCACCAAGGAGGATGGCGGCGATGGAGAGGACGCCAGACCCGGTACCGACATCGAGGACATCGATACCAGGGGTGACGAGGTCTTCGAGGGCAAGGAGGCAGAGCCGGGTGGTCTCATGGTGCCCCGTGCCGAACGCCTGCCCCGGATCGAGCCGGATCGGGAGCTGGCCGGGTGCGGGCTCGTGGTCGATCCAGGTGGGGACAATGATGACTCGCCCGCCAGGGTCGACAACGCCGAAGAACTCGCGCCAGCTGACGGACCAGTCCTGCTCGTAGATGGGCTTCGCGATGAGTTCGACGTGGGGAAACGCTTCCATCGAGCGGCGGAGGTCCTCGGTAAGGACGGCGCCGAGTTCGGAGCTGGGAAGGTAGGCTCGGACGAGGACGGCCTCACCGGCGCGGACACGAAAGCCAAGCTCGGGCCCGAGAATATCGATCGGCTCCTCAACAGTAATGCCACCGGGAGAGACGGAGCGCATGAGCTCCGAGACGGCCTCGACTTCAGGCGGGGGCACGCGCGCGGTGATCTCGAACCAGAGGGACGTCATTTCTGATTGCCGGTTGCCGGTTGCCGAGTACGAGCCATGTCCCGGTTCTTGCGGGCGAGCACCGCCGGGCGTGCAGCATCGGGAACGCGCCTAGCGGCGGCGCCCGGGATCCCAATCCAGTGCTGGGCGATCGGCAACACTGTCATCCGGCCACGGCGTCGCGAAGCCGTTCGAAGAGGCCCTTGGACTTCTTCGGCATGGTGGGGGTACCCATCGTCTGGGCGAGTTTCTCGAGGAGATCGCGCTGTTCGTCCGTGAGGTCTTCGGGGATGACGGCGGTCACGCGGACGACCATGTCGCCCCGGCCGCCACCGCGGAGGTGGGGGACTCCCTTGCCACGAAGGACGAAGTCCTCGCCGCTCTGTGTACCGGCAGGGATCTCCATCTCGAATTCGCCATCGAGGGTGGGGATGGTAACCCTTGCGCCGAGGGTGGCCTGCGCGATGTTGACGGGCAGGTCGAAGAGAATGTGGTCCTCAACGCGCTCGAAGGTTGGGTGGGGGCTGACGCTGAGGACGACATAGAGGTTACCGGGCTCACCACCGCGTAAACCGGCCTCACCCTCATTCGAGAGGCGAATCTGCTGGTCGTTGTCGACGCCAGCAGGGACCTTGACGCTGATGGTGCGTGTCGCCTTCTCACGGCCGGTGCCCCTGCACTTCGCGCAGGGGTTCGTGACGATTCGGCCTTCGCCCTGGCAGCGGCCACAGGTAGCGACGTTCACGAACTGGCCGAAGATGCTCTGCTGAGCACGGCGGATTTCGCCGGCGCCGTTGCAGTCGGGGCAGGTGGAGAGGTCGCTCCCGGGCTCGGAGCCACGGCCACTGCACTCGGAACAGCGCTCCATTCGCTGGTATTCGATCTCCTTCTCGACGCCGAAGACGGCCTCTTCGAAGGTGAGATGGAGGTTGTAACGGAGATCCGCTCCGCGTGCCGGGCCGCGCCGGCGGCGCCCGCCACCGCGGCTGGCCCCACCGAAGAAGGCATCGAAGATATCGCCGAAACCCTCGAAGTTCTGGAAGCCCTCGAATCCCTGGGGGCCGGCTCCGCCCTCGACCCCGGCGTGACCGAAACGGTCGTAGCGAGCGCGCTTTTCGGGGTCCGAGAGGACCTCGTTGGCGGCATTGATCTCCTTGAACTGGCCGGCAGCCTTGGGGTCGGGATTGCGGTCGGGGTGGTACTGCATGGCGAGGCGGCGATAAGCCTTCTTGATCTCGCTGGCATCCGCATCGCGAGAGACGCCGAGCACCTCGTAGTAGTCGCGCTGTCCGGTAGGCATTCTGTTTAGCAGTGTAGCAAAGCGAGTGCTAATCGCGGAGACAGGGAAGCCCCCGAAGTTGCCGGAGCGCTTACCGGAGTGGAGAATCGGCCGTATGCCACAGATCCCGAACGAGTTGAAGGAGATGTTCCTCCGCTTCACGGAGGGGCCAACCGTCCTGAACAGCGCGACGCAGGATATCAACCCGGCACTGTTGAACCGGCCGAACCGCGATGGCTGGTCGATCCGGGACATCATCGTGCACCTGGCAGATGCCGAGATCGTGGGCGCGTACCGTTTTCGCATGGTACTGGCCGAGGATGAACCGACACTCCCGGTCTATGACCACGAAGGCTGGAAGAGGCGGCTGCACTACATCTGGCGGAGCCCGGAGGCCGCACTCTCGTTGTTTCAGCAGATGCGGTTTTCGACCGCGGAGATGCTGCAGCAGTGCGACCTCGCATCGTGGCAGCGGGCCGGGATACACCCCGAGCGGGGGCGGCTCACGTTGCGAGACCTGTTGCAGACGTACACCGAGCACGCGGAATCACACATCGCCCAGATCGAGGAGATGAAGGCGTAGCAAACCAGCGCCTGTCCCGCTCCCGGTCGATCGGTTCCCGGGTGAACGAGCGTCCCTGCTGTCATTCGGCCGGCCGGGCCGGCCCACAGTGACTACATGAACCCGGTCGCGCAAACTAGCGCCCGATTGGGAACCCGCCAGATCCCTTTGCGATAACCCAGTACGCCTGGCCCTGGTGGAGAACGGTCAGGTTGTTGAGGAAGGCAGGCAGGCCAGGGCCATAGCGCCGCCAGGCCTGGTTCGCCGGGTCCCAGGCGTAGATGACGGAGATCGTGTTCGCTGACGTACCGAGCACCTCCGAGGGCGGAACATCGCCAGAAGGCCAGGAGACCAGGTTGGCACCAGGGGAGAGCGGGAGCGTATGGGCAGGCGGCCGCGTCGCGGTCGGTGTGGCGGTGGCAGCCAGGGTTGGTGTGGCAGCCGGCGACTGTTTGGGCGCCGTGGTGCTCGTTGGCGTTACAACAGGAGACGGGGTAGCAGCCGGTGCGGTGCTCGCCGGTGATGACGTGGCAGGCGGAATGGTGACTGACGGCCGGGGCGTGTCGGTTGGAGCCACCGTTGGTTGCCCGGTTGGAACAACGGTTGGCTGAGTAGGAGTAGGCGTCGCAGTCCTGGTGGGTGTCGCAGTCGGCGGGGGAGTGGTGGGAACCGGGGTCGGCGTGTTCGCCGGCGGCACCGGCCCGCCGCCACCCGTTCCATCGTCGGTGGAGCCGAAGTCGGTAACCCAGTACCAACCATAAGTTGAGCCCCCGGTGTAGGCACGGCCGATGCCGATCTGCCGGTAGGAGCCATTGAGCATGTTGGCGTTGTGACCGGAGGAGGCTTTCCACATGCTGAACGCCTGCTGCGCAGAACTGGCGACCGTCCCGGCGGCGATGTTTTCCCCGGCACCCTGGGGGTATCCGCAATCCATGACACGTTGCGACGGCGAGCGGCCCAGCGAATCGGTATGCGAGAAGTAGTTCTTCGCACCGAGATCGACGGCGAGCCATGCAGCGGCACGGTTGAGGTTGGTGCTCGCCGTTAGCGCACCGAGACCGTTCTGGGCACGGTACGCATTGATGAGGCCAAGGAACGCCTGCTCTTCCGCGTCCAGGGAGCTATCGGCAGTGCAGTTGGCGAGGGCATTGGCCCGGGGAACGTGCGCGACGAGCGAGGTGGCCGAAAAGAGCAGCGCACCGACCACCACGATGACCAACGGGAGAAAGCGGGCACGGCCCCGGCCAGCATCCACAACAATGCTCCATGGGGGCTAAGGAGTGACGTTGGCGCCCCGCTTTGAAGTTCGGCCGGGGATAGAGGCGAGCGGGTGACATGCGTGTTACGAGGGTGGGTGCACACGATGCAGTGGGCCGCACTCTCTCGCCAACATGTTGGAGAGGGGCTGCTACGAGGAGGACGCTTCAGTGTGGGGACTGACCGTCACTTCGCCCTGGAACGGTAATCGGCAACGGCAGCCTTGAGTGCATCGGCGGCAAGGACACTGCAGTGGACTTTGTCCTTCGGGAGGCCGCCGATCTCTTCGGCGATGCGCTCGCGCGTAAGGGCGTCAACCTCATCGAGGGTCCAGCCATGCACCAGCTCGCTCGCAAAAGAGCTGGTTGCGATTGCCGGGGGGCAGCCACGGGTTTGCCAGCGAACTTCGGCGATACGGCCAGAGTCGACACGGATCATGACACGCATGCGGTCGCCGCAAACCGGGTTGGATTTCGTCGCTTCACCATCGGGCGCATCGAGCTCTCCGGAGTTGCGGGGATGTTCGAAGTGTTCGATGACGAGGGGTGCGTAGGCGGCCACGAAGTCCATTCTTCGGGTGCCGGGAATCGCACGTCAATGGATCCATGGCGCGGGAGAAGCGGCGCGGGCCTGCGAACCACGGCACGAGGGCCCCTGCTCCCGGCCAATCCCGAATTGCAGGCGCAGCCGGGCAGCCATGCGTCTCGTAGCAGCGACTTCCCCCGGCTGAGATGAGCCGCCGGTATCGTGGCCGGGCAGCTCGCGGCCGAGTCAGCCTGCCGTGGCGGCAGGGATAGCCGGGACACGCTCGGGCCGTGAGGCTGAGCAAAGGAATCGATGGATCCTATCGGAATGAGGGATGGCTGGTTTGACCCATTTTCGTGGGAGCCCAATTATCGTGAGACGGGTTCGGACATAAGGGCCCGGCAGGAGAAATGGATGCTCGCGATGACTGAACAGCTCGAGGCGATCTACCAGGAAGTTGTACGGCGGAACCCGGCCGAATTGGAGTTCCACCAGGCAGTCCGGGAGGTGTTGGAATCGCTGGCGCCAGTCGTGGCGAAGCGGCCGGACCTTGCGCAGCGGCGCATCATCGAGCGAATCTGCGAGCCGGAGCGCCAGGTCATCTTCCGGGTGACATGGCAGGACGACCACGGACAGGTGCATGTCAACCGGGGCTTCCGGGTGCAGTTCAACAGCGCGCTCGGGCCGTACAAGGGCGGGCTGCGGTTCCATCCGTCGGTCTACCTGGGGATTATCAAGTTCCTGGGGTTCGAACAGATCTTCAAGAACGCGTTGACGGGGATGCCGATCGGCGGAGCGAAGGGTGGATCGGACTTCGATCCCAAGGGCCGGTCGGACGACGAGATCATGCGCTTCTGCCAGTCATTCATGACAGAGCTGTTCCGCCACCTCGGTGAGTACCGGGATGTGCCCGCGGGTGATATCGGTGTAGGCGCGCGGGAGATCGGCTACCTCTTCGGCCAGTTCAAGCGGATTACAAACAACTACGAGTCGGGCGTCCTCACGGGCAAAGGGCTCGGATGGGGCGGTTCGCTCGTACGAAAGGAAGCGACCGGCTACGGTTCTGTGTTCTTCGCCCAGGAGATGCTGAAGGCGCGGAACGACAGCGTGGATGGCAAGACGTGCGTGGTCTCCGGGTCGGGCAATGTCGCGATCTACACCATTGAGAAGCTGCAGCAGCTGGGTGCGAAGGTGGTGGCTTGTAGCGATTCGACCGGGTACGTGCACGAGGCAGGAGGGATCGACCTCGACTGCCTGAAGCAGATAAAGGAAGTGGAGCGGCTGCGCATCGAGGCGTATGCACAGCGCCGCCCCAAGGCGCGGTTCGTTCCCGGCGGGAACATCTGGGAGGTGCCCTGCGAAGTGGCGTTCCCATCGGCGACGCAGAACGAAATCAATGGCAAGGATGCTGCACTGCTGGTGGCGAACGGCTGCAAGGTGGTCTGCGAGGGAGCAAACATGCCAACCACCCCCGAGGGGATCGAGGTCTTCCAGGAGGCGGAGATCGCCTACGGACTCGGGAAGGCCGCAAACGCGGGCGGCGTGGCCACCTCGGCACTGGAGATGCAGCAGAACGCAAGCCGCGATTCGTGGACGTTCGAGTACACGGAGGCACGGTTGGCGCGGATCATGCAGGACATCCACAAGGTGTGCTACGAGACGGCCGAGGAGTATGGGGCACCCGGCAACTACGTGCTGGGCGCGAATATCTCCGCGTTCATCCGGGTAGCCGAGGCGATGGAAGCGTTCGGGCTGATCTGAACGGGATCAGACGAGCCCAATACCGCGGAAGATCTCTTCAAACGCAGAGACGCTGCCAGGATTGAAGTGGGGGAGGACGTAGGTGACACGGTTATCCGCACCGACGACCACCACCCCACGCCTGGACTTTCGTTCAACGGGATCCCACATGCCGTAGGGCTTGATGGCTTCTGCAAAGAAGTCGGATATGAGCGGGAACGGGTAGTGGTCGCGTTCGTGGAAGCGTTCGTGGGAACCGAGGCCGTTCGTGTTTATCGCAAAGACCTGGATACCCGCCCCCGCCAGGAGGTCGTACTCCTGTGCGAACGCCTGGAGCTCGCGAGTACAGACCGGCATGCCATCGTCCTCGTAGAAGATGAGCATGACCGGGCCATTGGGTGTAAGGCCGTAGAGGTGGACGTCGAGACGCTCTCCGCCATCGCGGACAGCGGGAAGGGTGAAATCCGGGGCGGTGTCGTTCAGTTCGAGTGGGGCAGGCCGGATAACAGGGTTCGGCTTCTCGTTCGCTTCGGTCACACTCCCTCCTCGAAGCCGGCAGGCGTACCGGGGACATCTTTCGTGGCGGCCAGTACGCGGATACGGCCAAGGCCGGCGCCATCGGTGAGTTGTTCGAGCGCGCGGCGGCGAATGAAAAACTCCTGGACGTCATCCCGGGCAGCTTCGACGAGCGACGGGAGACCGAGGGCGTAGAGGAACTCCATCTGCTTGACCGGGCCAAAAACGGTGAAGCCTTCATCCTCGGCGGCAGCCGCGAGTTCACTGAAGTTGACGTGTGCCGTGAGATCCTGCTCGCCAACGTGCTGGTACGGATCTTCGGTAGGCGTGTGGCGGTAGAAGCCCATGAGGGTGCCGTTGACCCGCCAGGGTGCCCAGAGTTCGTCCTGCGGGTAGCCATAGTCGAAGACAAGGACGCCGCCATGCTCGATGAGAGAACAGAGACTCGACATCGCGGGGTAGGTGGACGGATTGACCTCGAAGCGGCCCTCGGAGGGGGCGTCATCGATGATGGCGACGGGGCCCGGGATTTCGACGAAGCGTTGGCCGTCCCAACCGACGTGGACTTCGCGGGGGCCGCGTTCGGTCGCTTCGAAGAGGCGCACCGGGAAGGCATCGAAGAGTTCGTTGGCGATAACGACGCCGTGGGCGACAGGCTTCAGCGGCGGGTCGGCCCATTCAACCCGTGGATCGTCGCCAGGGGCGTTGGGCTCGATAGCGACGTAGCGGAGGGCCTGGCGGAATCCGTCGGTTCGGCCCTCGGCCCAGTCGAGAATAGCCCTGGCGAGGGCGCCCTGGCCTGCCCCCGGCTCGAAGATGGTGAATGGAGCCGGTTCACCAAGACGCTTCCAGAGGTCCCGGCACCAGCCGGCGACCGCCCACCCAAACATCGGGTGGATGGCCGGGCTCGTGACGAAATCGCCGGCAGTGCCGATTCGCCCGGCCTTGCGGTAGTAGCCAAACTCGGGGTGATAGAGGGCGAGTTCCATGAAGCGCTGGAACGGGATGGGACCGTCGGCCATCTCGGCCACGATGGCCTGGACAAGGCGCGGGTTGCCGAGAGCGGCGCTGCCGGGGTCGAGGTCGAGAGGCATGTGCTGAGTGTAACGAACCGGGACCTCGAAGGCCTGCGGGTGCGATTGGGAGCTGCCCGGCCCTGAGCCGATGGCATGGAGTGCCCGGCTCACCGCCCACGTACCGGTCGCAATCGGGTGGAGTGCCAGTCCTTTCGCAATATCGTTCAGACATCTGTCCGGATAGGGGGCATGGTGTGATGGTTGTTCCGGCGGGGGATGCTGAGTACCCTAGCGCCCGGCGAACCTTTCGCCCGGAGCGAACCCCGTGACCGCTTCTCCTCCGAAATCCGAGCATGCCGTCGATCAGGCGCTTCGGTACCTGTCGCAGGCACTCAACATGTTCGACCCGCTGCGTTTTCGCGCCTGGGCCGAGCTGGGGCTAACGACTGCACAACTCCGTGTGCTCTTCCTGACGCGGGAGCAGCCGGGGGTGACGGCCGGCGAGCTCGCCCACCGGCTCGGGGTGACCCCCCCGACGATCTCCGGGATCGTGGACCGGCTGGTGAAGCTGGGGCTCGTGCGACGCGAAGATGATGACTCGGACCGGCGGCTCGTGCGCAACCACCTCACGGAGGACGGAGCGAACGCGTGCAGCCGGTTGGAGCGCGGCGTGGAGATCTTCACCCGGCGAATCCTGATCGAAATGAACCATGAGGACCTGGAGGATTTGATCCGGGGACTCAAGGCGTTCATCAAGGCGAGCACCTACGTCTCGAACGTAGAGCCCAACCTGGCCGTGGTGGCGATGCCCGGAGTGAACCTCGGATGAGCCCACGTATCCGGACGATTGACCTGGAGAACCCGTTCGCGGCCACGTTCGAGGGGATGTGTGAAGTACTCCTGGTGCGACACGGCGAGCAGAAGTTCTACGAGAATATTCCGCTCGGCGAGGCCCTGGACGCACCCCTTTCGGAGATGGGTTGGAAGCAGGCGAAAGCGGTGGGTGAACGCCTTGCGCCAGCACGGCTGGGGAAGGTGTATGTAAGCCCCATGCGCCGCGCATTCGACACCGGGAACGAGATCGCGAAGCACCACGGCCTGGCACCGATCGTGCGGGATGAGCTGCGGGAGATTGACCTCTGGCAGAAGGCGCCACAGGACAAGGGCCTGCTCGACCTCTACTCAAAAGAAGAGCTGGCACAGATTTACCGCGAGGTCAGCCGCTCACGCCTGCACTCTGCGTACCCCCACGTTGAAGACGTCGACGAGTTCAAGCAGCGCGTGGTGACGGCGATCGATGACATCATCGCGGAGAGCGAGGGCCACCGGGTCGTGGTTGCCTGCCATGGTGGCGTCATCAACGCCTACCTGAGTCACTTCTTCGGGTCGGCCTACGACAGCCTGGTGAACGTCTTTCACACGTCGATCACCGTGGTTCGCGGGGCAGACACGCGACGCGCGCTGCTGACAATCAATGACTACTCGCACGTCATGGCCTTCCAGAGCCACCGGAGCGACTTCAATGCCTGAGGACGACAGACCACCGAGGCCGCTCCAGGTACACCCACCAGGGCTGCAGGATGAGTTCGACGAGGCACTCGAGGAGTACGACGAGGCCGGCGATCCCGATCCGGCGTTCTACGAACACGGCGGAGTGAGCCTCTCCGAGTCGGAGCGGGAGTTGCTTGGCAATCTCCGCGGGAAGCGGCTGCTCATGCTGCAGGCGGGTAACGGCGAAGACGTGCTCTCGCTGGTGAACCTCGGAGCAACGGTGACGTGTGTCGATGACGAGGAGAGCCTCGCAGGCGCGCGGGCACTGGCAGCGGCGGCGGGGAGAGAGGTCACATTCGTTGAGGATGACCCGAGTTCGATCTCAGATGAGCTGCGGCAGGGGCAATTCGACGTGGCCTATTCGGGGTTCTCATCGATAGTGTGGCTGCCGAGTCTCGACGACTGGGCCAGCGGGCTCTCAGCGGCACTGAAGCAGGGCGGGCGGCTCGTGGTCTATGACGAACACCCGATGGCGCGGGTCTTTGGCGAAATGGACGGCCACCTGTTCGTTTCGAACTCGTACTTCGGTGAGACGGCGGAGTGGGAAGACGACGAAGCGGAGGACGAGGAGGCCGATGCGACTGACGTTGACGAGGCCGGCATGTTCGAGCACCTCGCCGGTGGGCCCATACTGGCAGAACCGGAGTGGACCGTCGGCGACATAGTCGAGGCACTCGGGGCGAATGGACTGGCCGTGATGTGCTTGCGGGAGTACCCGGAGAGCGACCGGTATGAGACGACGCTGGACACGCTCGTAAACGCGGACTACGACGAGATATCGCGGGTACCGGGAGTAATGCTCATCCTCGCCGTGAAGCTGTAACGTTCGCACATGGCCGAATTCCAACCGCGGCACAAGCTCTGGCTCGAGGCGGGCGGCAAGCTGGTGATGTCGGACTACCGCGTGCGGCTCCTGGAGCTGGTGGCCGAGTCGGGATCGCTCGCGCAGGCGGCGGCGGCGATGGGGCTGTCGTATCGCCGTGCATGGGGAAAGGTGAAGGAGATCGAGGCGAATCTCGGGCTCGCACTCGTCCACTCGGAAGTGGGTGGCGCCGGCGGCGGGCATACCACCCTCACCGATGAGGGACAGGCGCTCGTGGGCGCCTACCAGCGGTTTCGGGAGCGAGTCGAAGCGGCAGTGCAAGAGGCATTTCGGGAGGAACTGCCAGGCCTCTCGGGAACCATGGAGAGGGCACACATCGAGCCCGGCTGATACCCTTCGTCGCATGCATTACAAGGATTCGAACTGTGGCCAACTGCGCGCCGGGGATGCCGGGCGGACGGTGCGCCTGGCCGGCTGGGTTCACCGCCGGCGTGACCACGGTGGACTGATCTTCATCGACCTGCGCGATTCGAGTGGGATCGTCCAGCTCGTCTTCAACCCGGAGAACGCGGCGGCCCACGAGGTGGCTCACCGGGCACGCATCGAGTGGGTGCTGGCCGTGGAGGGAGAGGTTCAGACCCGGGACTCGGCGACGGTAAACCCGAACATGGCAACCGGCGAGGTCGAAGTGATCCCATCGTCGGCGCGGGTGCTGAACGAGGCACAAACGCCGCCGTTCTACATCAACGAACCGGTGGAGGTAGACGAACAGCTACGGCTCAAGTATCGCTACCTGGACCTGCGCAGGCCCGAGGTGGCGCGGATCATCAGGCTGCGGCACGAGGTAGTCCGCTACATGCGGAACTTCCTGGGCGAGCGGGGTTTTGTCGAGATCGAGACGCCAACACTCATCAAGTCGACACCAGAGGGTGCGCGCGATTTCCTCGTACCGTCGCGAATGCGGCCGGGACAGTTCTTCGCACTCCCCCAGTCGCCGCAGATCCTGAAGCAGCTGCTGATGTATGCGGGGTTCGAGAAGTACTTCCAGATCGCGCGGTGCTACCGCGACGAGGATTTCCGGGCGAACCGGGTGGCCGAGCATACCCAGCTCGACCTCGAGATGAGCTTCGTGACGGCGGACGATGTGATGGCCTTGATCGAGGAACTCTACACGGAGATCGCGGAGCGGTTCGGGGAGGGACGGAAGCTCGCGGCGAAACCGTTCCCGCGGCTCGACTACACCGACTGCATCGCGCGTTACGGGATCGACCGGCCGGACCTCCGCTTCGGGCTCGAGTTCGTGGATATCGCCAGCGCAGTCCGCTCATCGAGCTTCCAGGTGTTCGCCTCGGCACTGGCGGCAAACGGTGAGGTCAAGGCGATCCGTGTCCCCGGCCAGGCGGGGATGACACGCAAGGAGATCGATGAGCTGACCGAAATCGCGCGGGGCGGCGGCGCAAAGGGGCTCGCGTATATCGGCTTCCAGGGTGCGGAGCTGCGGTCGCCGATCGCGAAGTTCCTCTCGCCCGAAGAAGTCGCAGCGATCAAGTCGGCCACGGGCGCGGAGGACGGCGACATGGTGGTCATTGTGGCCGACCAGCCGGCGGTGGTCGCCAGGTCGTTGCATGAGGTTCGGAGTGCCCTTGGAACGAAGCTGGGGCTGAAGGACTCCAACGTGCTGTCGTTCGCGTGGATCGTTGGCTTCCCGCTGCTGGAATGGCATCCGGATGAAGGTCGCTGGGACGCAACGCACAACCCGTTCTGCGGGTTCCCGGAGTCAGAACGGGCGAAGCTGGACACCGACCCGGGCGGCGCCCAGTCGTACCAGTACGACCTGACACTCAACGGCGACGAGGTGGGCGGCGGCTCCATCCGGATCGACAACCGGGCCGACCAGGCGAAGGTGCTCTCGCTGATGGGGCACACGCCCGAGCAGCAGCAGGAGCGGTTCGGGGTGATCCTCGACGCGCTGGAATATGGCGCACCGCCCGAGGGGGGCGTTGGCATGGGCATCGACCGGCTCATCATGTCGCTTGTAGGGACCGACAACATCCGCGATGTGATCGCGTTCCCGAAAACGTCTTCGGGGCTGGACCCGTTGATGGGCGCGCCATCACCGGTCGAGCGGGCGCAGCTGGAGGAGTTGGGGCTGCGAATCATCGGCTGAGTGGCGGGCGTACCGTCGCGAGCGCGGAGCGCTGACCGGGAACACCCGGGGTACTGATCCATGGCCTCGCGCCGGTTCAGCCTATGCCATGTCGGGAAAGGGAACGGATGGCGGCGTAGTCTCTGAGCGCGGTTCGCGTGTACGCTGTGGCGGCTCCCGCGGGCCGTGGCGTGCATTGCTGCCAGGCTCATTTGCGAGGGCATCATCGAATCTCTCCGTGGCGGGTGGAAGCTTGTCGAACCGAACACTCGCGCTCCTGATGGGCGTCGTCGCGTTCCTGATCCTGGTGGTGGGCATCGTGTTTGTGGCCGCGCTGGCAGGAGGCGGCGGCGATGATGGCGGCGGGACGCCCGCAAGCCCCGATAGAAGACCGAACACGAGCGGGGATATCTGCAAGGGCAACACGCTCATCACCTATGGCGACGACCCGGCGACAGTGCTCGATCCGATCCAGGTGCGCGATGACAACACGGCCCAATACGTCCTCGAGATCTTCGACGGGCTGGTCACACTCGGCCTTGACTTGAAGGTGCAGCCGGACATCGCGAAGAGCTGGGACATTTCTCCCGACGGGAAGACGTACACATTCCATCTGCGCGATGACGTGGTGTTTCACGACGGGAGCCGCCGTGTGACCGCTGCCGACTTCAAGTACAGCATCGAGCGAGCGGCAGACCCGAAGAACGGGTCACCAACCGTGACGCTCTACCTGGGAAATATCGTTGGCCTGAAGGACCGGTTCAACAACAAGGCGAACGACGTGGCAGGCGTGAAGGTCATCAACGATACAACCGTGGAGATCGACCTGGTTCAGCCTGCTGAATTCTTCCTCGCGGAGCTCACGTATCCGGTAGCATTCGTCGTCGACAAGAACCAGATCGAGAGGGACCCGCGGAACTGGACGCGGCACCCGAACGGGACGGGTCCGTTCAAGCTCACGACCTACACGCCTGGGCAAACCATCTTGCTGACGAGGAACGACCGGTATCACCTTGGCGCGGCAAAGCTGGATGCTGTCGACTTCGAGCTCGGCGGCGGGTCGATCGTGACTCGTTACGAGAACAACGAGCTGCACATCAGCGTTGTGCCGCCGATTGAGCTGGGTGATGTGAAGAGCGGCAAGAGCCCGCTGGCAAAGGACTATCACCCGCAACCGGAGATGGCGATCAACCACATGGCGTTCAATATCCACCAGGCGCCGTTTGACGACGTGAACGTCCGGCGGGCAATGGCGATGGCGGTGGACCGCGACAACATCAACAAGGTGCTGCTGTTCGATTCACAGCAGGTGGCCGATGGCATACTCCCGCCGGAAATGCCGGGGTATAGCGCGAGCGTCCACGCTTTGAAGTTCGATGTGGCGGCCGCCAAAGCGGCGCTGGCACAATCGAAGTACGCAGGGAACATGCCGCGCATCATCCTGACCTACCCGGGGAGCGGCGGAGACGCACCGGACACGCTCGCGGCATTCCAGGCAGCGTGGAAGGACAACCTCGGGCTCGATGTGCAACTACAGGCACTCGACTACGCGGCCTATCTGCGCGAGTTGCGGAAGGGGACCTTCCAGATGTTTGCGGCTGGCTGGATCGCCGACTACCCGGACCCGGAGAACTTCCTCGACAAGCTCTTCGCAAGCGACAGCGTGCAGAACGAACAGGGCTACAAGGACGACCAGGTGGACCAGTGGCTGCAGCAGGCCCGGACGGGCCGCGACCCGGCTGAACGCTACGGGCTCTATAACCAGGTGGAGCAGAAGATCCTGGACGATGCGGTGATGATGCCGACGTTCTGGCCCGTTGCCCACACCCTGGTAAAGCCGTGCGTGAAAGGCTGGCCGCAGGTGGCGCTCTCCGTGCCAAAGTACCGCTTCATCAGCATCGAAGCGGATACGAAGTAAGCGGGCAGCGGTGAGCCCGGGGCTGCTCGGTTACATCCTCCGGCGCCTGCTCTGGGCTGTCCCGGTGCTGTTCGTGATCTCGGTAGTGGTGTTCGTCATGCTGCGTCTGGCGCCCGGTGACCCGATCGATAGCATCCTGAAGACGCATTATGACGAGCAAGTTGCCCAGCGACTGCGCGAGAAGTACGGCTACGACAGGCCGGTCGCCGTCCAGTATGTGAAGTACCTGGAGAACCTGGCACACGGTGATCTCGGCGTCTCGACGATCCACACCGACTTCACAGCGCAGGATGTCATCCTGCCGAAGATCTGGGTTTCGACGCAGATCGGGTTTTTCGCGCTCCTCATCACGTTCGGTCTCGGGATACCGGTGGGGCTCTACGCGGCCCTCGCGCGAGGGACGTTTCTCGACCCCCTCGTGATCGCGTGGTGGCTGGCGTTCGACGCAATCCCCACGTTCGTGCTGACAACACTGGCGAGCTGGCTTTTCGCTCTCAAGCTGGGGCTCGTGGGGCTGAGCTACGAAGGGGTGTACAGCACGCACATGATCGTGCCGGTATTCGTGCTGGCGATCCCGGGGGTGGCAGGCGTCGCCCGGTTCATGCGAGCGTCGGTCATCAGTGTCATCGGTGAGGATTACATTCGCACGGCACGGGCGAAAGGGCTGAAGGAGACGACGGTGGTGTTCCGCCATATCGCGCGGAACGCGATGCTCCCGATGATCACGGTCATCGGCCTGGCACTGCCAGGGATCGCAGGCGGAGCACTCTTCGTCGAGCAGGGGTTCGGTATTCCAGGGATTGCCAGTGAGTCGCTACAGGCAGCGCTCGCACCCGATTACGACGTGATCCTTGCACTGGTGCTGTTCGGGTCGGTGTTGTTCGTGCTGGCAAACGTGGTGATCGATATCGCCTACGCATTCATCGACCCACGGGTACGCCTCGGGTCGGTAAGGGGCTGACGAGATGGCCATCGCCGGTGCAGCCTGGGAACAGGAGATGGCACTCCCCGCGGCGAGGCGTTTCACAACGGTGCGCCGGATCCTCGGGAAGAAGATCGCCGTAGTGGCGCTCGTGTACCTTGCCATCTTCTATGGCGCCGGGCTGTTGGCCCCGTGGGTTGCCCCGGATGACCCCAACCAGCAGCACGTGACCATCGAGGATCGGCGGCAACCACCATCGCGCGAGCACTGGCTGGGGACGGATACGCTTGGGCGCGACCTGTTTTCTCGGGCGCTGTACGCCGCACGGACAACCGTGCTGTTCACCCTGGTCGTGGTGGTAACAGGCGGCCTCTTCCTCGGGCTGGGATTGGGATTGCTGGCGGGGTATCGCGGTGGGTGGGTCGATACACTGATCATGCGGGCGGGCGAGGTACTCGCGGGGCTGCCAACACTCGTCCTGATGCTTGCAATAACCGCGGCATTCCGGCCACGGATCATGGACATCAGCTTCTGGCTGCAGGACCACACATGGCTTGGAGCGGATTCGCAGACCGTCGTGAAGTTCTTCATCATCGCGGGGGCGAGCGTTCCGTTTGCGTGGGTAGGCAGCGCGCGAATCGTTCGCAGCCAGGCACTCGCCATTCGCGAGGAGAGCTACGTGGTGGCAGCAGAGGCGATGGGCGCATCGACGTGGCGCGTGGTGTTCCGCCACATCATGCCGGGCGTGATGCCGCTCTGGATGGTCGGACTCAGTTCCTCGATGGCCGGAATCGCAGGAACCGAGGTCGCTCTCTCCTACCTGGGACTTGGCATCGACCCTCCGGGCTCGAGCTTCGGGAACATGATCGAGGGCGCCGTCGGGACGCGGACGTTCGAACAGTACCCACACCTGCTGCTGGCGTCCGCACTTCCGGTCATCCTCTTCTTCTTCGCGTGGAATCTGCTGGGCGATGCCCTGGTAGACCTGCTGGAGTCGCGGCGGGGCGCGTAGGAGCGAAACGGCGAGGCGGAACGAACGGTGTTTCGTGGGAGACTCATGGAATGGCCGGTGGTGTGGCACGTGCTCCGGCTGCGATTGCCGTCACCGGCACCGTCCGTGGTGAAGGTACTGGAGCGTGATCGGGGTAGAGGTGTGGCACCATTTGCCGCTGAACTGCACACCAATCGTCTGGACGCGGGGGCCTGCGGAAGAGCAGCAAGCACCGAGCCGAACGGTTTCCCGGGCTTGTCCGGAGCGGTTTCCACCCGAAGGGGCACCCAGCCGCGGCCTTCGACACCGGCACGAGACGGGGGCTTTGCTATACTGACCGTCGGAGGATCAGGATCGCCCGGTGAAAGTAACCCTCGAACGACTCCCCGAGAGCCGCGTACAGCTCGATATCGAAGTCGAGGCCGACCGTTTCGAAAAGTCAAAGGACGCCGCGTACCGGCGGCTTGCGCCGCGTGCGAAGGTCCCCGGATTTCGTCCCGGCAAGGCTCCCCGCCAACTGACCGAGAAGTACATCGGTACGGACCGGCTCCTCAACGAAGCGATTGATAAGCTCCTGCCCGAGGTCTACAACGAGGCCATCGAAGAGCACGATGTGGATGCCATCGCACAGCCTGAGCTCGACAAGATCGATCTCGACCCGCTGCGGCTGAAATTCATCGTTGCCGTTCGCCCGGCGGTCGATCTCGGCGCCTACAAGGAGATCCGCATCGAGCCCGAGCCGGTCGAGGTGACCGATGAGATGCTGGACGAGCAGGTCACGCTCATCCAGCGGCGGTATGCGACGCAGGTGCCGGCCGATCGGCCGATCGCATGGAACGACATCCTCATCGCGGACGTGAAAGGAACGATCGACGACGAGACGTTCGTCGAAGACCTTGACGCGGAGTTCCCGGTTCGCGAGGGCACCGTGCTCTTCGTGGAGGGGCTGGCCGAGGCGTTCATTGGGATGGCCAAGGGCGAGGAGAAGAGCGTTGTCCTGGCAATGCCGGAAGATTTCCGGGTTGAGCGGCTGGCAGGCAAGACGGCGACCTTCACGCTCACCATCAAGGAAGTGAAGGAAGAACAGCTTCCGGAACTGGACGACGAGTTCGCTCAGCAGGTGAATCCTGACGAATTTCAAACATTCGCAGCACTCAGGGAGCGGATCCTGGCGGACCTCACGAAAGCACTCACGGAGCAGGCCGACGCGGCCTACCGCACAAAGGCTGTCGACGCGCTAGTCGAAGGCGCCACCATCGAGTTCCCGCGGGTACTCGTAGAGCGCGAGATCGACCACATCGTGCGCGACTCGATGGGGAACGACCAGCAGCAGTACGCGCAGTACCTGCGGCGCGTCGGACGAAGCGAATCCGAGTACCGGGAATCACTTCGGGATGCCGCTGAATCCCGAGTTCGGCGTTCGCTGGCACTTAATGAGCTCGCCGAAGCTGAAGGTATCGACGTATCTGCCGAAGAGATAGAAGGGGAGTTGGACAAGCTGGTGGAACCGCTGGGTGATGACGCCGAGCGTTTCCGGCAGATGTTCGCGACCGACGACGGGGTGGCGACGCTTCGCCGCAACCTGCTCAGCCGCAAGACCCTCGACCGGCTTGCGGCCATCGCCCAGGGAGAGGCACAGGAGGAGACCGAGTGAACGAGGGGCAGCCCCGGGTCCACCCGCTGGTCCAGGCCATCATTCCGACGGTGATCGAGAGCGGGCCACGCTCCGAGCGCGCCTTCGACATTTTTTCGCTGTTGCTGAAGGAACGTATCGTGTTCCTCGGAACACCGATCGATGATCAGATAGCGAACCTCATCGTCGCGCAACTGCTTTACCTGCAGCGCGAAGACCCGGAACGCGATATCAGCATGTACATCCATTCCCCGGGGGGCGTCATTACGGCCGGCCTCGCGATTTACGACACGATGCAGCTCATCGAGCCCGATGTATCGACAATCGCGGTTGGCCAGACGGCCTCCATGGCGACGGTGCTGCTCTGTGCCGGCGCGAAGGGCAAGCGCTTCGCACTGCCGAATGCAACCGTGCACATGCACCAGGCGCTCGGCGGAGCCCGCGGGCAAGCTTCGGATATCGAGATCGCGGCGAAGGAGACACTCCGGCTGAACGAGATCATCCGTAACATCATCTCCTCGCACACAGGCCAGCCGGTGGAGCGGGTGACAAAAGACTTCGACCGTGACTTCTACCTGGATGCCCAGGGGGCGAAGGACTACGGCTTCGTCGACGAGCTGCTGGCGCGGCCCGAAGACGTCAAGAAGAACTAGCTCAGGAACGGGGGGCATTCGCCGTGGCCGGTAGCCGAACCAATCGCGTCCAGTACCACTGTTCGTTCTGCGGGAAGAACCAGGACCAGGTGCGGCGGCTCATCGCCGGGCCCGGCGCTGTCTACATCTGCGACGAATGCGTCGACCTCTGTCGAGAAATCATCGACGAGGAGAGCAGCGGTACCGCCGCTACCACGGCTGCCAAGACCGGCACCGGGAGTGCCCAGCGCGTCCCTCCACCGAAATACATCTACGACCACCTCAACGAGTACGTGATCGGCCAGGAGCAGGCCAAGAAGGTCCTCTCGGTGGCGGTCTACAACCACTACAAGCGCATCGGGGCGGCCGCCGAGCAGGACATCGAACTCGAAAAATCGAACATCCTCCTCGTCGGGCCAACGGGCGTAGGCAAGACCTACCTGGCGAAAACGCTGGCGAAACTGCTCGATGTCCCGTTCTCAATCGCTGACGCAACGGCACTGACCGAGGCTGGCTACGTCGGTGAGGACGTGGAGAATATTCTCCTTCACCTGATCCAGGCAGCCGACTTCGACATCCAGAAGGCCGAACGCGGCATCATCTACATCGACGAGATCGACAAGATCGCGCGCAAGGGAGACAACCCGAGCATCACCCGTGATGTTTCGGGCGAGGGTGTCCAGCAGGCGCTCCTGAAGATCATCGAGGGGACCATCGCGAACGTGCCGCCGCAGGGCGGGCGGAAGCACCCGCACCAGGATTTCCTGCAGATCAATACGGGGAACATCCTGTTCATCTGTGGCGGGGCATTCGAAGGGCTCGACAAGCACATCGAGAAGCGGCTCACGCGCGACCACGTGACGCTCGGATTCCGGGCCGACCGGCGCCTGCGGGGGACAGACGAGGTGGGCGATCTGCTGACCCATGTCACGCACGACGATCTCCTCGAGTTCGGCCTCATCCCCGAGTTCGTCGGACGCCTGCCGATGGTCGTGGGCCTCTCATCACTGGATGAAGAAGCACTCGTGCGAATCCTTACGGAACCGAAGAACGCGCTCATCAAGCAGTACCAGCGGTACTTCGCGATGGATGGCGTGGAGCTTTCGTTCACGGACGATGCCCTCAAGGCAGTGGCGCAGATGGCCATCAAGCACAAGACCGGGGCCCGTGGCCTGCGGACGGTGCTGGAGCAGTCCCTCATGGACGTGATGTACGAAATCCCGGGGCGGGGCGACGTGCGCAAGTGCGTCGTGAACGCCGAGACCATCAACAACGGGGTCCATCCGCTGTTGCTTACGAGGGGCGGCCAGCAGGTCGACGTGACAATGATCCCGCAATCGGAGCTTCACGAGAGCGCCTGAAGCCGGGCAAGCACACCGAACCACAACGGGGCCGATGGGCCCCGTTTGCCTTTGCACTGATCCGGGATGACGGCGGTACCGGATCCGGCGTACGTATCGCACCACCGGAGCCGATTCCGGGGGGTGTCAGGGGGCATTGGCGGCGTGCGATACTCCATCCCACGCGCGACTTGCGCCGGGGTTCGCTGATGCTCTCTTACGTCGACCGTATTCAGCTCGCTGTCCGCGACCGAAAGGCAGCGGTGAGGACCTGGGAGACCGTTTTCGGGGCTACCGTCACAGACGAGGGCGGATCGAAGGTCCTCAATGCACATCGGACGACGGTGCAGGCGGGTGATACGCTGTTCGACTTCCTCGAACCGGCAGGGGACGGCCTCGTGCAGGCGTTCGCAGAACAGTGGGGCGAAGGGCTGTATGGCGTTGCGTTCGCAACACCGGACGTGCAGGCCATGGCAAAACACCTCGACTCCCAACGGGTGTCGTTCTCGCCCGAAAAGGATGCGCTCGTCCTCTCACCGGATGCCACGCACGGGATGCCGGCGATGATCGTGCCCGAAACTGCACGAGAGCATGCCGGGGGCGTCATCACGCACGTCTACGAAGTGACAAACCCCGTCAACGACTGGCAGGACACGGCAGCTCTCTACACGCGGATCTTCGGGCTCGACCCGACACGGTTCTCACCGATCAACAGCAGCGCATATGGATACACAGGGACACTTACGCTGTTCGATCCCCCGACACGCCTCGACCGGGTGGAGATCACCCAGACTGCCGGCGGCGGGGCGATGGACCGCTTCTTCCAGAAGCGAGGACCTTCGCTCTACATGTGCTATGCGGAGACGGAAGACGTGGTGGCATTCCGGGAGCGCCTCACGGCAGCCGGGGTACGGTTCGCCGGCGGTGAGAATCAGCCAGCGGACGCAGGGTTCTTCATCCACCCGAGTTCATTGCACGGGATGCTGATGGGGATCAGCCGGACGAACTACGCGTGGGTCTGGAGTGGGCGCCCGGAACTGGCCGGCGCAGGGGCCGACCAGTTCGTTCATTGAGACCGGGACTCACAGGGAGGCAAGGCGTTCGCGGAGGCCCGCCACACGCTGCGTGGTCTCCGCGAGCGTGCCCTCCATACCGGCGATAACGCTCGCGGGCGCTTTCGCACGAAACGTCTCGTTTGCAAGTTGCTTCTGGAGCCGCTCCATGTGGGCGGCTGCTTCACCGAGTTCCTTTTCGAGACGTGCGCGCTCCTCGGCGGTGTCGACCGCGGGGAGGGTAACCGCGATCTCTGTACCGGCGATGCGTCCGAAGCCGTACTCGGCTGCCGGGAGTTCGGCATCCGGGGCG
Organism: uncultured Anaerolineaceae bacterium; assembly: GCA_964508715.1. Classification (GTDB taxonomy): domain Bacteria; phylum Chloroflexota; class Dehalococcoidia; order Tepidiformales; family Tepidiformaceae; genus JAKALX01. The sequence goes on from CAZDUX010000016.1 coordinate 34,864, forward strand.
GTGACGCGGGGTTCGACACGGGAGGTGAAGGCCGTGGCGGCAGCGGTCGCTCCGAGCGCCCAGCCATAGCTGTCTGCGCGCAGGTAGACGACGGGCCGGGCACCCGCATCGAGCTTCTTTTCGGCGCGGATATTGCGGATAGTGCGATTGACCTCGATGACGTGAGCCATCGCATCTTCGGCAGCCTGGTCCTTCCAGTTGGCCCCGCTCTTCGGGTACCAGGCCACGATGAGCTGGCTCACCATGTCGTCATCGATGTGCGTGCGCAGCGCCTGCCAGAGCTCCTCGGTGACGAACGGCATGAAGGGGTGAAGGAGGCGGAGGCCATGGTCGAGGACGTGGGTGAGGACGCGAAGCGGTAGCTCCTCGCCGGCGTTGAGACGGACCTTGGCCATCTCGATGTACCAGTCGCAGAACTCATTCCAGAGGAAGTCCTGGATGAGCTTGGCGGCCTCGGAGAGCTCGTACTGGCCGAGGAGGTGGTCGACGTCGCCTTCGAGCTGTTCGAGGCGGGAAAGGATCCAGCGGTCCTCGAGCGCGTAGGTCTGCTGGTCGGCGGCGTGCGGGCGTTTTACCTCGCGGTCGCCAACCTTCATCAGGACGAACCGGGCGGAGTTCCAGAGCTTGTTGGCGAAGTTGCGGGCGGAGGTAAGGCGCTCGTCGCTGTAGCGCTGGTCGGCACCCATCGCGGCACCCGTAAGCATGGCGAAGCGGAAGGCATCGGCACCATACGTGGAAGCTGAGACGAGGGGGTCGACGACGTTGCCGCGCGACTTGGTCATCTTGTCGCCATTCTGGTCGCGGATGAGGCCGTGGAAGAGGACGGTGCGGAAGGGGATCTCACCCTCGGGGCCGCGGTCGCGCATGTTGTAGAGCGCGAAGAGGATCATGCGGGCGCACCAGAAGAACATGATGTCGTACCCCATCTGCATATCCGTCGTGGGGTAGAAATAGCGAAGGTCTTCGGTGTCGGCGGGCCAGCCGAGGTCGGCGTGCGGGGCGAGGCCCGAGGAGAACCAGGTATCGAGGACATCCTCATCCTGGCGGACGGGCTTGCCACATTCAGCGCAGGCGTCCGGGTCATCGGCCTGGACCGTGAGGTGGCCATCTGCGCAATACCAGACGGGAATCTGGTGGCCCCACCAGAGCTGACGGGAGATACACCAGTCGCGGATGTTATCGAGCCAGTTGAGGTACACCTTCTCGAAGCGCTGGGGAACGATGGCGATGCGCCCTTCGCGAACAACGGCGGCGGCAGCACTGGCGAGCGAGCGCCCGGGTTCGTACTCCTTGTGGACATCGATCCACCACTGCTCGCTCGGCATGGGCTGAACGACGGTCTTGCAGCGGCTGCAATGGCCAACGCTATGGGTGTAGTCCTCGATGTGATCGAGGAATCCTTCGTCGTCGAGGTCGCGGAGGATCGCGGTGCGGGCGTCCTCGTCGGTCATGCCTGCGTAGGGGCCGGCTTCATCATTCATCCGGGCGGACTTGTCCATGGCCACGATAACCGGGAGGTCGTGGCGCTGGCCAATCTCCCAGTCGTTGGGATCGTGCCCGGGGGTGACCTTCACTGCCCCGGTGCCAAACTCGGGCTTGACGATTTCGTCGGCGACGATGGGGATCTCGCGGCCAATGATCGGGAGGAGGAGCCCGCGGCCGATACGCTCTTCGTAGCGATCATCGGTGGGGTTCACGGCAACACCGGTGTCTGCAACCATCGTCTCCGGCCGGGTCGTGGCGACCGTCACGTAGGCGGGGAGAGGCATGCCGCCTTCGCCGATGATCGGATACCGGACGTAGTAGAGCTTCGCCGGGGTCTCGATATAGTCGACTTCGAGGTCGGAGAGGGCGGTTTCACAGCGGGGGCACCAGTTGATCATGCGGAGGCCGCGATAAATGAGGCCGTCGCGGTAGAGGTTTACAAACGTGGTGCGGACCGCGCGGACAATCTGCGGGTCGAGCGTGAAAACATCGCGCGACCAGTCGGCGCTGGCGCCGAGCTTGCGGTGCTGGTCGGCGATCCGGCTACGGTACTTGCGCACCCACATCCAAACACGATTGACGAACTCTTCGCGCCCCAGGTCCTGGCGGGTAAGTCCCTCTTTGGCAAGCTCACGCTCGATGACGTTCTGGGTAGCGATTCCGGCGTGGTCCTCGCCCGGCACCCAGAGGGTGGAGTCGCCCTGCATGCGGTGCCAGCGGACGAGCACATCGGTGATAGTGTCCTCGAGGCCATGACCGAGATGAAGTTCACCCGTGACGTTTGGGGGCGGCATGATGATCGAGTAGGGCTTACGGCCGGGGTCGATGCGAGGCTGGAAGTGGCCGGCCGATTCCCACATCTCGTAGATGCGGCTTTCTACGCTGGCCGGCTCGTAGGCTGGGGGTAGCGTCGAGCCGGGGGTCTGCGTAGTCATGGATCATTCCTGTGAGGTGGTGATTCGCGGGGGACCGCGAACTTCCAGTCTACCAAGGAAATGCGCTGTGGCTCAGGCACGTTGCCAGCGGCGGGTGTCGCCGGTGGTCAGCTGGCACGGAGCAGCGGTTGCCAGGGCCCGAACCCTGCAGGGCGGACTCGCGATGCCGCCGGTTCTCGGACGAGTGGCTCGACGCGCATGGACGGCCCAGGGTGACGAAGGGCCAGGTCGATGCGCATCGCCCCATCGAGAAGCGAGACCGCGAGATGGGGCGCCAGGATGGCCATGGCATCGGCCGCCGAGTGCATGGGCTCGTGGGACGAGACTTGCAGGGTCGCGGTGTCACCGGCTGGCCCGGTAACCGTGAGCGAAAGGCCACGGAACGACTCATCACGACCAGCGAGGATGGTCTCGAGACGGACCAGCGTCCGGGCGATACGGGTGCGCCATTCAATGGCGGGCGCCGGCGCCGGGAGTTCGAGGCTCGCCACAATCTCAGCGGTCTTGCTGACGGCAAGGCGAGTGGGTTCAGAAGTGCCGATGGGCGCGATGACGGGAAGGCGCCGGGCAGTGCGTGCAGCCGCGAGCGCCTGCACGGCATCGCCCCCAACACCTGCGCGGACATCGAGACGAGTCCAGGAGCGGATGAGCGCCATGAGAGCCGTGGCAGCGGCCTGCTCGCCAGCAAATCGAGATTCCAGGCCACGAAGATCGACGAGCAAATGGTCGTGTCCGCCTATCACGACATTAGGTGTCGCACGAATCCGGAGAATGGAGGCTGCCTGTTCGAGTGCGTCGAGGCAATCGCCAGCGTTCGCCGGAATGACAGCGAGGTTTCGGCAGCAGCCACGGGCGGCACTGGCGAGCATCCCGCGCTCTATCCCCGCAGCCGAGGCTTCGGGTGAAGCCGCGGCGATGAGAGCGCCCTCACCTTCGCCACTCAGGACCGCGAACGGGCGGCCGGCAAGCTCGGGAGCGTGGCTCCGGGCGACCTGGACCGGGAGGCGGGGAAAGGCGAGAGCGAGCAGGCGCATCGAGACTTCTCCAGTTGCGATATCGAGATAATAGAACATTTGTTCTATTTGTCAACGGCGGTGACTACGATTCCCCGCGACGAGCGAAATGCCACGAATGACGAGCCGAAACACCCCCGAGAGCGGCAGAGTGGTGACGCAGACAACCATGCCCGGCTTCACTGCGGCTTCGAATGCCGTTCGTTATCATCGGGCTCCATGGCTGTAATCACGTGGCTCAACGATCTCGCCAGCGAGCCCATCGAGCAGGTTGGCGGCAAAGCATCAAGCCTCGGCCGGCTGAAGGCTGCAGGCTTCAACGTCCCCGATGCGTTTGTCATCCCCACTGGCATCGCGCGGCAGCTGGCGGCGGACTGGGACAGCGACGAAGCGGCCAGCGTTCTCGCAGCGTTTGCACAGCTCACCGCCGATGGCTCCGATGTCGCCGTACGGTCGTCGGCAGTGGACGAAGATAGCGAGGGTGCATCGTTCGCGGGGCAACACGCAACGATCCTCGAGGTGCGCGGCGAGGACGCGTTCAGGAAGGCGGTGGGGGAGTGCCTCACATCCCTCCATTCGGAGGCGGCAGCGGCCTACCGGGAGAAGACCGGGAAGTCAGCGGATGAGGCACGGATGGCAATCGTCGTGCAACGAATGGTTCCCGCGGAAGTCGCCGGGGTTGCATTCTCACTCGATCCACTGACGGGGGACACGAATCGGGTCGTCGTCGAGGCCGTCCGTGGGCTCGGCGAAGGGTTGGTGAGCGGCACCGTGGAGGCCGACCGGATGGTGCTCGATCGGGCGCGCCTCGCGGTCATCGAGTCGCACCGCGCCGGTGAGCCGGCGCTCACCGAAGCGATCGCGCAAGAAGCGGCGAAGGCGGCACTGCGGGCAGAGCACGAGTACGGCCTGCCCCAGGACATCGAATTTGCGTTCGCCGAAGGAACGTTGTGGATGCTGCAATCGCGTCCGGTGACAACGCTGACGCGGCCGGAGGCCGGCGGTGGCTGGGTCTCGGAGTTCGACACAGCGACCAGCGAGGCGGACCACTGGACGAGCGCGAACGTGCAGGAGATCCTGCCGGGGCTCGTAACACCGTTGACGATCACGGTGTTCATGGAGACGGTGCCGATCGGCTACACGCAGGACTATCAGCAGCTTCGGATGCTGGCCAAAGACGAGAACACGACCTTCATCGGGACGTTCTACAGCCGCGTGTTCCTGAATATCACCGCAACTCGAATGGTGGGCGACCGGGCGCTCGGCGGGAGCGGTGACGCCGTGGAGAAACGGTACCTTGGCGGCGACCCATCGGCTCCATCGACGATGACGCACTCGCGGAAAGTGTGGAAGCACCGGCTTCTGAGCGCAGTCCCGCTGGCACGCACGATGCTCACCCTCCAAAAACAGGCTGACCGGGTGGAGCGGGAAACAGGGGAGTGGGACCAGCGCATCCGGCGGATGGACCTTGCGAAGCTGACAAACCCGGAGATTGAGCGCCAGCGGCGAGCGCTACAGTACTGGAGCGCTGTGTCATCCCGCGTGCACCTGCGCGTCACGGGTGTGGCGGGCTTCGGGTTCGAAAACGTCCAGAAGTTCGTCCAGCCGATTCTTGGCTCAGAGACGGAGGGACGCCTGCCAACGCTCTTCACCGGGCTGGATAACGTGGTGAGCGCGGAGATCGGGCTCGACTTGTGGCGGCTCTCGCAGGTGGCGAAGAGGGAAGGAGTGGGCGGCCGGCTCCAGGAACCGGGGTTCGTTCCCACCGACCCGTCGCTGCCCACTGGCTGGCTCGAGGCATATGGCCAATTCATGGACCGCCACGGACACCGGGGGCTGAACGAGATGGAGGCCTCGGTAAAGACGTGGCGGTATGAGCCGAAGCCTGTCCTCGGTGTCGTCGCGAGTTACCTCGATCTCGACGAGGAACAGGCCCCACCGGCCACGTTTGCGCGCCAGAAGGCTGCGCGGCTGGCACTCGAGGCAGACCTCATCGACCGCGTGGGGTGGCTGAGGCGGCCCGTATTCAAGCTCACGCTGAAATATGCGCAGCAGTGGGTGGCACTGCGGGAGCGCACCAAGTCGATGGTCGTGCGCGGAGCACGGCTCGGCGATCCGATCACGTTCGAGATCCAACGACGAATGCTGGAAGCGGGGGCGATCGACCAGTCTGACGACCTTTTCTTCCTCGCAAATGACGACCTGACGGCATTTCTGCTGGGGAAAACGGACCGGTTCCAGCCTGCCGTGCAGCGGCGGCGGCGTGAGTACGAACGCAACCGGCACGTGGTACTGCCCGAACGGTTCCACGGGCGGCCCGTGCCGGAACAACCGGACCTGTCGCACCACTCCGGCGATATCCTGACGGGGACGCCGGTGAGTCCCGGTGTCGTGACCGGCCGGGCGCGGGTGATCTTCGACCCGGCAACCGATGGGCCGATGGAGCCCGGCGAGATCCTCGTGGCGCCGGTTACGGACGCGGGGTGGACGCCGCTCTTCGCCCTCGCCTCCGGGCTGGTGGTCGATATGGGGAGCGCGTTGAGTCACGGCAGCACCGTGGCCCGCGAATACGGGCTGCCGGCGGTGGTCAACGTCCGGCGGGGGACACGCAGCATTCGCACCGGCGATCTCATCACCGTCAACGGGACGACGGGGACGGTCACGATCACGAGCGGCGGATAGAGCCGCCGCTACCGGGCCGGCGGGCCGGCCTACTGCACGCCGAGGAGTTCGACCTCGAAGATCAAGTCGCTGTTTGCGGGGATTGCCGGGCTCGGGCTCCGGCTGCCGTAGCCGAGATTCGCCGGAATGTAGAGGAGCCGCTTACCGCCAACCTTCATAGTCATGACACCCTCGTCCCAGCCCTTGATCACCTGGCCAACGCCAATGACGAACGTGAACGGTTGTCCACGGTCGAGGGAACTGTCGAACTTGGTGCCGTTGACGAGGGTACCGGTGTAGTGGACGGTGACGCGGCGGCCGGTTTCGGGCGAGGCGCCAGTGCCGACGACCTCATCTTCATACTTGAGGCCGCTGGCGGTAGTCGTAGGGTTCTTCAAGACAGGTGCTCCCTTGGAGGCGCTCTTCGTGGCGCTGGCCGCGACCGTTGCGCCGCTCCTGGTGGTCGTATTGTCGTCATCACCGCCGCATGCGCCGAGCAGGATGGCACTGATAGCAAGGGCGGCAGCGGGCAGGATGAGGAATCGGTTCATACAAGTAGGGTAGGGGCACCACGGACTATGTTCACCGGGCCGGGTTCGGCCTGCTTTCGGCTACCAGCCAGCGGCCAGCCGGCGGGCAGCTTCGGCCAGGGTTTCATCGGACTTCGAGAACGTGAAGCGAACGAGACGCTGGCCCTCGGCGCCACGGTAGAAGCTCGACCCGGGAACAGGCGCGACACCGGCCTTCTCGATCATGTGCATGGCGAACTCGGTATCGTCACCCTTGAAACTGAACTGCGTGAAATCGCCCATGATGTAATACGCGCCTTCGGGCGAATGGCAGGAGAAGCCGGACTCGCGGAGGGCGTTGAGGAGGAGGCTGCGCTTGCGGCCATACATGGTGCGAAGTTCGGGGTAATAGGTGTCGGCCTGTTCGATGGCGGCCGCGCCCGCCTCCTGCAGCGGTGCCGGGGCGCCCACCGTCAGGAAATCGTGGACCTTGCGGACAGCGTTCGTCAGCTCAGGGCGGGCGAGGACGTAGCCGAGGCGCCAGCCGGTCACACTGAAGGTCTTCGAGAGGCCGCTAATAGTGATGGTACGGTCGTACATGCCCGGTAGCGTCGCCATGGGCGTGTGCTCGTGGTCGTCGTAGAGGATGTGCTCGTAGATCTCGTCGGTGATGCAGAGCGTGTCGAACTCCTGGCAGAGGGCGGCTATCTGCTGGAGTTCGGCCCGGGTGAAGACCTTGCCGCTCGGGTTGTTCGGGGTGTTGACGATGATGGCCCGTGTCTTCGCGGTGAAGGCGCGGCGAAGCTCATCGGGATCGAATCCGAACGCGGGCGCGTGGAGGGTAACGTAGACGAGCTTCGCGCCCGACATGGCGGCGTCGGGTACGTAGTTCTCATAAAACGGCTCGAAGACAATCACCTCGTCCCCGGGCTCCACGGTGGCGAGGAGGACGGCCATCATCGCCTCGGTGGCACCACAGGTGACCGTGATCTCGCGGTCGGGGTCGAGATCGAGGCCATAGAAGCGCTTCGTCTTGTCGGCGATGGCGCGGCGGAGGCGGGGCGAGCCCCAGGTGATGGCGTACTGGTTGATGTCGGCGTTGATGGCGTCGACGGCAGCCTGCTTGATGAAGTCCGGAGCGGGGAAGTCGGGGTAGCCCTGGGCGAGGTTCATCGCGCCGTGGAGCATCGCGAGGCGGGTCATCTCGCGGATGACCGATTCGTTGAAGACGGCGGTGCGCGCGGCAACACGGAGGCTGTTCGACATGGCGAAATTGTCGGCCGGTGGGAGGGGATTGTCGAACGGGAGCAAAGCAGCAGCGGGCCATCACGGGGATGGGCGTGCATCGTACATCCCCGTGACGGCCGGTGTTGTGCTCAGGCGAGCTTGATGTGGATCGCCTTCGTCTCCATGTACTCCTCGAGACCGGCGCTTCCGAGTTCGCGGCCGATGCCGCTCTGCTTGTAGCCACCGTAGGGCATGTTGTTGAGGCCGGCGGCGTGGTAGGCGTTGACCCAGACGGTGCCCGCACGGAGCCCCTTCGCGACCTTCATCGCAACGTTGATGTCCTTCGTCCAGACAGCGGCGGCGAGCCCGTACATCGTGTCGTTCGCGGTGCGGATGACGTCCTCGACGTCATCGAAGGAGAGAACAGACAGCACCGGTCCGAAGATCTCCTCGCGGGCGATGCTGGCGGAATTGACGACCTCGTCGAAGATGGTGGGCTGGACAAAGAGGCCCTTTGCGAGGTCACCATCGGTGGCACGGTTACCGCCGGTGACGAGCTTCGCCTCCTTCTTGCCGGCTTCGAGGTAGCCCTCGATCTTGGCGAGCTGGTTCTGGTTGATCACGGGGCCCATTGTCGTCGTCGGATCGAGCGGGTCACCCATCTTGAGGGAGGCGCCCATGCCGGCCAGCCTGGTGACGAACTCATCCTTGACGCGGTTCGAGACGAGAAGACGAGAGCCCGCCTGGCAGACCTGGCCGCTGTTGAGGTAGATGCCGAAGAAAGCGCCAGCAACGGCCGCATCGATCTGGGCATCGGGGAAAACGATGTTCGGCGACTTGCCGCCGAGTTCGAGCGAGATCTTCTTGACGTTGTTGGCCGCGGCGCGCATGACAGCCTTGCCGCTTGCGGTCGAGCCGGTGAAAGCGACCTTGTCGACGAGTTCGCTGGCGGCGATGTGCTGGCCGACGAGTGCGCCATTATCGGTTTCACTGGTGACGACGTTGAACACACCCGGAGGGAGGCCGGCCTCGGCGAGAATGCGGGCAAGGATGAGCGTGCTGCCAGGGGTGTAATGCGACGGCTTGGCAACCATGGTGCAGCCAGCAGCAATAGCCGGGCCAACTTTCCATGAGATGAGGAGAAGCGGGAAGTTCCAGGGCGTGATGATACCGACGACGCCGACGGGTTCGTGGACGACGAGGCCGACGGCATCAGGGACCTGCTGGGTGATGGATTCCCCGCGAAGGTCGAGCGCTTTCGCGGCGAAAAGCTCAAAGGTTTCGGCGGCGCCGGCAACTTCACCCATGGCCATGTTCTTGGGCTTGCCGACCTCGTTCGCAATGCTCGTGGCGAGTTCGTCGATGTTCGCGAGCAGGAGTTGGGCGGCCTTCTGGAGGATGCGGGCGCGATCCTTGGCGGGAGACACCGGCCAGCGCGTTTCATCAAATGCTTTGCGGGCGGCGAGGATGGCCCGCTGAGCGTCTTCGACACCGGCATTCGGGTAGGTTGCGACGATACGGCCATCGTAGGGGCTGATACGGTTGAAGGTCTCACCGGTGGCGGCGGCCACCCACTGGCCGTCGATGAACTGCTGGTAAGCCTGGACTTCGGGGCGGTCGGCTACGGATGTCATTCTGCACCTCGTTATGCTACTGGTGACATATTGTACGCTGCCGGGCGAGCGCTCGCCGAAACACCGGGGACGTGGCAAACCCACGTGGTACAGGCAGGACAAGCCCCACGGCCGCACGCACCGGCGTCCTCCGGCATCCTGCTTCAAGCGTAGCCGGTCGGGTGCTCTTCGCAGGGACACCGTTACACAATTGCAAGCATCCCCGACAGCGGGAGCCACCCACTCCACAACAGGCGCAGCGGCGCGTAGGCTGGAAGCATGGCTGAACCGTTGAAGATCACCGTTGTTTCGGATTACGTCTGACCCTGGTGCTACATCGCTGCCCGTCGGGTAGCGCAGATGGAAGAGGAATTCGAGGTCGAGGTCACCTGGTGGCCGTTCGAGCTGCACCCGGAGACACCCGCCGAGGGACGGCACGTCGATGAGATCATCGCGCCATCCCGCCGAACCGAGGAATACCGTTCGCACCTGAAGCAGTACGCGGCAGATGCGGGGCTGGCACTCGCTTCGAACCGCTGGGTCGCGAACTCGCACCGGGCACTGGAGCTGGCAGAGTTCGCACGGGAGCGAGGGAAGTTCGACTGCGTTCACGAAGGGTTGTTCCGGGCGTACTTCGCCGAAGCAAAGAACATCGGCGATGTGGACGTGTTGCTGGAGATTGCCCGCGAGTGCGGCCTGGACCCGCTCGACTTCCAGGCGGAGATGCTCTCGGGGCGGCTTGCGGCAGAAGTGGATGCGGCGACCACAGAGGCGCGGCGGGCGGGGGTCTCGAGTACACCGACGATGATCTTCGGCGAGCAGTTCGCCATACCGGGCGCGCAGGAGATGGCGGTCTACCGGGACGTCCTGCGGCGCGCGGGCGCCCGGCCACGCGGGGAGGGATTCGAAATCCCGGTCATCCCCATCTCCGATATCACATAGCCCGGCGACAGGTGGCCCGCGAGGGAGGTGAAATCGGCGGGCTCGGAAGACGCTGCCATGCAGGGCGGCAGCCGGTGCCACCCGCGAATAGCGGCAGCTGAGGGCTGACCGTTCCTTGCCCCGAAGCAACGCGCTCGAAACATGCGGGCGCTACACTTGGGCGCATCGTGACCCCGACGGGAGCTCCCAGATGAGCGAATCGGCTTCGTATGTTATTTCCGCCTGCCGCGAGCATGACATCAAGTTCATCCGGCTCTGGTTCACCGACATCGTCGGTACGCTGAAATCCTTCGCGATCACGGTGGAGGAGTTGGAGAAGGCGCTGGATGAGGGGATGGGGTTCGACGGGTCGTCGATCGAGGGGTTTGCCCGGATCGACGAGTCGGACATGATTGCCCTGCCAGACCCGACGACGTTTCAACTCATCCCGTGGCGCCCAAAGGAATCGGGCGTGGCGCGGATGTTCTGCGACATCTACCAGCCGGACGGGCGGCCGTTCGAGGGGGACCCGAGGTTTGTCCTCCGGCAGCAGCTCAAGCGGGCCTCGGACCTGGGCTACACCTTCTACGTAAGCCCGGAGTTGGAGTACTTCTACTTCAAGAACTCGTCGGCAACGGAGTTGCTCGATCAGGGAGGTTACTTCGACCAGGTGGCGGACGCCGCGCACGACCTGCGGCGCGAGACAGTGTTGACACTCGGTGCGATGGGCATCGAGGTGGAATATAGCCACCACGAGGTTGCCCCGAGCCAGCACGAAATCGCGCTTCGCTACACCGATGCGCTGACGATGGCGGACGCGGCGATGACGTATCGCCTCGTCGTCAAAGAGATCGCGATGGCGAACGGTGTCTACGCGACGTTCATGCCAAAACCGATGGCAAACCAGAACGGGAGCGGGATGCATGTGCACCAGTCGCTCTTCAAGGGAGAGCGCAATGCGTTCTTCAACCCGGAGGACCCGTACCACCTGAGCGCAGTGGCGCGGGGATACATCGCGGGGCTCCTGCACCATGCGCGCGAGATTACCCTCGTAACGAACCAGTGGGTGAACAGCTACAAGCGGCTTCTACCGGGGTTCGAAGCGCCGGTGTACCTGAGCTGGGCACGCCGGAACCGTAGCGATCTCATCCGCATCCCCGAGTACCAACCGGGGAGGGAGTTGCACACGCGGATCGAGTACCGTTCGCCCGATCCGGCCTGCAACCCGTACCTCGTGTTCGCGGTGATGCTGGCAGCGGGGCTCGACGGGATCGAGAAGGAGATCCCTCTGCCGGCGCCGGTAGAGGAGAACGTCTTCGAGATGACGCCGGCAGAGCGGGCCGCGCGGGGTATCACGACCTTGCCAGGGAGCCTGATCGAGGCGATTGAGGCTGCCGAGGGCTCTGCATTGCTGCGGTCGGCGCTTGGGGACCACGTGTTCGAAAGCCTGCTGAAGAACAAGCGGATCGAGTGGGATCGTTACCGGCGCCACATCACGGATTTCGAACTGGCGGAGTATCTGCCGGTACTCTGAGATGTGGCCCACAGTCAGGCGTCATGTCTTCTGCATACACTCGGCCTGGCCGGTTGCAGCACCAGACAGGCAGCCGGACCCAGGGAGCCAGGAATGACCACCACTGTTGACACGCTCGCCCGTGTACCGATGTTCCACGCCCTCAACCGCAAAGCTCTCGATCGTCTCGATCGGATCACACGGGAACGCTCGTACAGGGCCGGCGACGAAATCGTCCGTGAAGGCGATGAGGGTGTCGGTTTCTTCTTGATCACGCGCGGGAAAGTGGATGTCGTGCGGGGCGCGACGCACCTGGATACGCTCGGGGAAGGTGACTTCTTCGGGGAGATGGCACTACTCGACAACCACCGCCGAAGCGCGACGGTGAGAGCCACAGAACCAGCCACGTGCCTGGCGATGCTTCGCTCGGATTTCCTCGCCGAGCTTCGGTCGAACGCAGAGGTCGCGGTCGAGATGCTGGCATATATGAGCCGGCGGTTGCGCGAGCTCGATGAGCGGCTGGCCGGTGAATAGCATGCCAGTCAACCGGTTGGCGATGCCGGGGAGTGCGCGGGCTCAGGCAGTAACGTTCAGGCGCGACCCGACATTGGGGTCGAGGAGGGCGACGAGCTGGGCTCCAACAGAGCGCTGAGCATCCATCACCTTCTTCGCGGCGAGGGTGCTGGCGTCACTGGCGAGCCGCTGGGTCGCAAGGGCAGTGGAGAGGGCGGCGATACTGGAGACCTGGTCCATGTCGTGATTGTCGGTTCGTCGCGGGCAGCGCTTGAGTCAGCTCTTCTTGTCCTCATCCCTGGGCGCCCGCCCGGCGAGGACGGAGGCGAACCCCAGCGACTGGCCCGCGAGGAGGAATGCGCTCAGGGCGGCTCCAACCAGCGCGGCAAGGGCGAGGGAGATACCGCTCGAACCGAGCCAGGCAACGATGCCGGCGACAACGGCGGTTACCGCGAGCAACAGGACGACCCCGGCGATGATGCCGCGCCCACGGGGCAGGCCAAGGAAGCAGTTTTGCCGGGTTTCCATCGCTCGGGCATCTGGATCAGCCCCCGGCGGCGGTCGCCGTCTCTTCTTCGTCGGCGCGCTCCTGCAAGGCAGCGGGGAGTGTTGCGAAGCTGAGCGCCGAGGAGATGTGGTAGCTTCGCAGGTCGGGCATCCACTTCGCAACAGCACCGAGCACGGTCAGGCAGCCGATGCCGCCGCTGACGACTGCAAACGTCGCGCTCGTGGCGGCAGCAACGAATCCGGACTCAACGCGGCCGAGCTGGTTTGATGCACCAATGAAGAGCATGTTCACTGAGCTAACGCGGCCCCGAAGTTCATCCGGCGTGGCGAGCTGGACGGTGGTGAAACGCATGACGACGGATATCTGGTCGCTGGCGCCTACGAACATGTAGGCGAGGAGCGAGACGGCATAGTTCCGGGAGAGGCCAAAGGCGATCGTTCCCAGCCCGAATCCCGCGACGGCGATGAGAAGTGCACGGCCCGTTCGCTGGATGGGCGGCAAGAAGACGAGGCAGACACTCATCATGAGAGCACCGATGTCGAGCGCCGAGTAGAGAATCCCGTAGCCGATCCCCCCGACGTGGAGGATGTCGGTCGCGTAGATTGGCAGGAGGGCCGTGGCGCCGCCGAAAATGACGGCGAACATATCCAGCGTCATCACCCCGAGGAGGACCTGGCGGGTGAAGACGAAGTGGACACCCTCCTTGATCGCGGCGAAGGAGACGCGGCGGGGCTCGCCTTCACGCGGGCGCGGACGAAGGAACGAAAGAGCGGCGAGCGATATGGCGACCAGGATGATGTGAGCGACATATGCAGCATTGATGCTCACCGCGCCGATGAGGAGTCCGCCGATTGCGGGGCCGGTGACGAAGCCCAGCTGCTGCGCGGTCGTGTTCACTGTCACCGCGTTCGGGAAGGTCTCGGGCGTGACGACAGAGACGAGAAGAGCCTGGCGGGCCGGATTCTCGAACGACGAGGCGACAGCCATCAGGAAGATCGCCACGTAGATGATGCCAAGGTTGATGTGCCCGCTGGCCGTGGTGGCGATCAGGATGACCGAGGTGGTGAGCGGGACGAAGTGGGCGAGCATCGAGATGACGCGGCGGTCGTGGCTATCGGCAAAGGCGCCGCCAAGGAGGCTCAGCCCGAGGATGGCGGGGATGAACTGGACGAGCCCCATGATGCCGAGCTGAAGGGCGGAGCCGGAGATCTCGTAGACCTGCCAGGCGATGGCCGCCTGGACGAGGGTCATGGCCATGCCGCTCGTGATGCGGCTGACGGCAAACGTGGCGAACGACGGCTGACGCAGGGCTGCGAAGGGGTCGTGCCTGGCGCGCACGTTGTCGCTCACGATGGCCCCCGGTGGGGATGTATCGCGATAGCGTACGTTGCGAGTGGGCGAATGAGCGAATGGAGGATCGGCGAGGGAGGCCCTTGCGGGCCTCCCTCGGTGGTGTCGTCGTCAGCCGGTGAGGATGGCCCCGGCCGCCGCTACTTCGCCCCGTGGGAGAGAGGGTGGCCGGCGAGGTAGTGTTCGGCGGCAATCGCGGCGGTAGCACCATCGCCGCAGGCACTGATGAGCTGGCGCGCCGCCTTCGTGCGGAGGTCGCCGGCGACAAAGAGCCCGGGGATGGTGGTCTTCATCTCCAGGTCGACAAAGGCGTGGCCGCCGGCGTCCATGTCGACCAGGCCCTTGAGCAGGTGATTGTTCGGGGTCTGGCCGATGAAGATGAATACCCCGGCGATCGGCTGTTCGGTAGTCTCGCCCGTCTTCAGGTTGCGAAGCAGCACCTTTTCGACGGACTCCTTGCCCTCGATGCGCTCGACGATGGTGTCCCAGGTGAAGCGCATCTTCGGGTTGGAGAAGGCGCGTTCCTGGTTGATGGCGCTGGCCCGGAGTTCGTGGCGGCGATGCACGATGGTAACGCTGTTGGCATAGCGCGTGAGGAACTCACCCTCATCGAGCGCAGCATCACCGCCACCGACAACGATGACATCCTGCCCCTGGAAGAACGCGCCATCGCAGGTGGCGCAGTAGCTGACGCCCTTGCCAACAAAAGCTGCCTCGCCGGGGACACCAAGCTTGTTGTAGTCGGCGCCGGCCGTCACGATGACCGACCGGGCAAGGTAGTCACCTTCATCCGTAACGAGGCGGAAGCGGCCATCTGGCTCGACGGCCAGGCCAGTGGCGCCCTCGTAGCGCACCTCGGCGCCGAACTTCTCGGCCTGCTGCAGGAAGAGCTGGGAGAGATCGAAGCCGTTGATACCGTCGGGAAAGCCGGGGAAGTTTTCGACGATGTCGGTGGTGGCAATCTGGCCACCGGCGCCCATGCGTTCGAAGACAGCTGTCTTGCGCATGGCGCGAGCCGCGTAGAGGGCGGCGGTCAGGCCGGCGCCGCCAGCGCCGACGATGGCGATGTCGAGAGTATCGGATTCACGATTCACAATTCACGATTCCCAGAAGCGTTCATCTGTTGGGCGCGGCACGCCCTTGCTCTCACGCTCTGCTCATCTGCCGCTCCATGTAGCCGGGGTCGGCGCTCGGAGGGGCCAAGGTGAAAGCGCTCCGGGCGCCGCACGCCGTGCCGGGATGGCTCGGAATAAGGGGAAACGACAGGAGACGGGCCCTCCCCCACGAACGTGGCAAGAGGGCCCGGGAACCAGGCAGAGTCAGGCGAGCGCTTCGTCGATGCGCTTCTTGAGGTCACTCTTGGGACGAAAGCCGACGACGGAGCCCTTGAGTTCGCCGCCCTTGAAGATGAGAAGGGTTGGGATGCTGCGGATACCGAACCTGGTAGGCACCTGCGGGTTCTCATCCGTATTCATCTTCATGAAGTTGACCTTGCCCGCGTACTCTTCAGAGAGCTCCTGGACGATAGGGGCGACCATCCGGCAGGGGCCGCACCACGGGGCCCAGAAATCGACGAGGGTAGGGAGATCGCTGTTCACGACGTCGGTTTCGAACGTTGCGTCGGTGACTTCTGCAACTTCACTCATGGTTGGTTCCTTCCGGCGCCCGCTAATTGGTTGACAGAACCTGAGGGCGCTGTATCTTGGAAATGAAGATACCCCCAAGGGGTATATCCTGTCAACGGCCGCGCGAGAAGCAGAGAGTCGCAGGGAAGCAAGATGGAAGTGGACGAAACCAAGAGGCTATTGGACCGGCTGGCGCGGATCGAGGGGCAGGTGCGCGGCCTCCGCAAGATGCTCGAGGAGCAACGCTGCTGCGAGGATGTTCTGACGCAGATGCTGGCCGCCCGTTCCGGCCTCGAGCAAGCGAGCGTGATGATCCTCGAGAGGCACCTGGAAGACTGCGTGCTCGATTCAGCGACGATGGACAACGGGACACTCGACCGCCTGCGGGAGACGCTCAAGCTGTGGACGAAACACAGCTGAATCCACGAGTCACGATCTCCAGTGGCGTTCTGTTCGGTGCCTGGCGATGGCGTTCCTTCCTGCCCGAGTTGTGCGGGGTGCCGCGCAAATCACCGATCGTGATCGGTGAATCGGAATTCGCCGTCGTTGCGGGGCCGATCCGCAGTTCAGTAGAATCTGTTTGGGTGGCTTTGGCATGGAAGGCAGTTCTGTCCTCGTGCTGAACCAGAACTACGAGCCGCTCAACGTTTGCAACGTGCGGCGCGCGCTCATCCTTGTGCTCCGAGGCAAGGCCGAGATTATCGAGGCATCGCGGGCCGCCTATCACACGGCCCGCGATTCGTTTGTCCTTCCGTCGGTGATCCGGCTCATCCACCTCATCCGGCGGCCACGGCCGGTCGTGCGGCTGACACGGAAAGAGATCTTCGCCCGCGACGGCTGGCGCTGCGTCTATTGCGGACGGGAGACACACGACCTGACGCTCGATCACGTCATGCCGCGTCACCGGGGCGGCCCGCACACGTGGGAGAACCTGGTGAGCGCGTGCAAGGCGTGCAATCACCGGAAGGCCGGGCGGACGCCGGGCGAGGCCCGCATGGCCCTGCACATCCAGCCGGCGATGCCGCGCGTCTCGATCTACCACACCTTCTTCCAGTACCTGGGAACGATGCAGGAGTGGCGAAAGTTCGTCCCGGGGTATGAGGGGGCGGCGGCGGGCTGATGGCGATTGCCGATTGCCAATTGCCAATTGCCGATTCCCGTGGCATCTGGGCCTTGCATGCGCCATCGTGTGCCATCGCACCAGGGGCGGTGGGGGCGTCGACCTCATCAGGCGGGTCGGTAATCGTGCTGTGGTCGTCGCAGCGCATCGGCGGTCGCCCGGAGGAGACGATCGTCACGGTCCGCCAGTCCTTCGTGGACTTCGTGCGACGACAGACTGGCAAACGCCGGATCGGGAGTACTCTTCATCTGAAATGCGCAAGCATGTCTGCGCGAGCCATTCTGCAGGATCGGTCCCGGGGCCAGCCGCGGCAGGGTAGCGACTAATGGCGTTCATGAACTGCACGAAGTTCTCACATTCGAAGATCGCAAGCCGAAGCTCCGCCTCCCTGCGGGCTACTTTCATAACTGCCTCATCGCACGCCGAAGACCACGCATCCGTCGGCGGGTCAGCAGGAAAAACCGAAGGAGACGGAACGGCGACGGATATCGGAGGGTGGTAGCGATCGCTACCACCCTCCGAATCGCCACAGGCAGGAAGCACCATCACTATGACTGTTGCAGCGGCCATGGTGATGGCAAGCGAAGTGAAGCGATTCAGGCAGGAAGCTTGCCGCATATCCCGTCAGCGCCCGTCGAGGAAGACCCTGATGTCGGCCTCCTTCCGAAGCGCCGGGAGCATGTCATCTTCCGATGAACGTGCCTGCCGCAGGTATCTCCCGCGCAACACCATCCCCGCATACGCCGTTCTGACTCCTGCGTTCTCCAACGCTGTCTCGGGTGTAACTCCCTGTGCCCTGAGCGCTTCGACGATCACGCGCCGAATGTCGTCAGGGGTCGTCTTGGCGTTGAGCGGATCGAGAATACCCGCACGGATGGCGCCATCGACCTCATCGTCGGTGACCTGGACTCCGGCCTTGACCGCGGCCTGGGTGAGCAGCTTGGCATCGATCAGGTCGTCAAGCAACTCCCGCTTCGACTTCGACTCAACCCCGACAAGGCTGGCGGTGGCAACGTGAACTTGCAGCGTTGTCGATGAAATGGGAACCCCATTCACGGTCGCTACCGGCACCTGGTCCGGGCCGTCCTTGCTCAGGGCCGAGAGCGCTTGCGCCGCCGCATCGGTTTCGCCCTCAGCAGCACCACTTGCGACCATTATTGTGCCTATGCCGACGATGACAAGCCCAGACATCAGTGCCAACGGCAGCATCCGACGGTGAAGATTGTTCAGACAGTTGAAGTTCAGCATCCCACGGCCCCTGTAGGCTTGAGTCGCTTGCACTCGCTGCGCGTGTGATTCCATCCCCCACTCGCACCACCAGCTGGCCAGAGGCCTGCGTTGGCGTGCTCTTCTGCCGTCAACATTGTCCATACATTCGGATAGAATGTAACGTTAGCTCGACGATCGAAGTCTGGATTGTAGTCATATCCCATACCAAGATAAGTTCTTGTTGGTCCGCCTATGCCATCCGGTGTATATGTTGACTGCAAGACATTCCAGGTCCCAGACGGCCACCAGCTCGAAGTCCATACCCTGTGAGTATGGGAGTTGATTAGGCTCGTTGGGTTCTGAGGATATGCCCAGAATGTCGTCTCAGAGGTAAAATTCCAGATCGCAGACATTGGGAATCCATCTACAAAAAAGATGGCAGTCATGTTATAGCCCCAATGGCTAGCGATACAGAGGGTAAGATTGCAGCTCGCGGCCTTAGCTGATTGCGCTCAGTTACTGGCAATAGCACCGACCGCTATGATATAAATCACCAGGCTAACAACCATCAGATAGCGGATACGACTGAATCCTGGCCGGGGGACCTTTTCATAGGTCAATCTGTTCCCTCCAAATAGGATTCGCCAAGACTGCCATGTCGCTCGGCTCACGTGCTGATCTCCCTATGCGATCATTTGCTCACTTTCGATCATTTCTCGCACGCCAAGTGCGCAACAACTGATATGGAGTCTTACCCAGGTCCTCAGCTTATCCCGGTCCGGCGGGATGTCCGTCGGATCGAACACACGCTGGCATAGGTCCGCCAGGTGCCGCCGGATGGTGGCATCGCTACAGCTGATAAGAAATGCCATTTCGTTATTTCGGTATCCTGCATCCAGCAGGAACAGCACCTTCAGCTCGGAACGCGAGATCCCGTAGCAGTGACGCTCGCGGATCTTTTTGAACAGCGCGCGAGGCTCGATAGCTGATTGCAGCACGTCGGCACTCCTCTCCAACCCAGGGTCCCGGGCTGTGGGCACAGGCTATCTACCACACCCGTATTGGGCTGGCAAACGACAGATCAGGGCAGCAGGCGGCCCCTTTACCCGGCCGGCTGTGTACCCGAAGGGAAGTTCGCCGGGCGCTTTTCGATGATGGCGCGGGCGCCTTCAGCCGGGTCTTCGCTGAAGAAACCCATGATCTCGAGGGCGGCGGAGTAATCGAACGCGGTGATGCCGCCGAGCTTGAGCCACTGGTTGAGGGCGCGCTTGGTGAAGCGCTGGGCGGGCTGGGAGCCCTCCGCGAGCTGCTTCGCGATGCGCATCGCTTCATCGTGGAGTTGGGCGCGGGGGACAGCCTTGCTGACGAGGCCGATGCGCTCAGCCTCGCGCCCATCGATGAAATCAGAGGTGAGCAGGTAGTACTTGGCCTTCGCCATGCCGCAAAGGAGCGGCCAGATCATCGCCGCGTGGTCGCCCGCGGCGACCCCGAGGCGGACGTGCCCGTCCGTGAGGCGCGCCTCCTCGGCGATGATCGAGATGTCGGCCATGAGCGCGACTGCGAGGCCGGCGCCAACAGCAACGCCGTTGATGGCGGAGATGATGATCTTCTCGCAGCGAACCATCGAGTAGACGACCTCTTCCGCCTCTTTCATCAGGGCGGTGAGGGCATTGAAGCGGGCCTGGCCGGTGAGGGCCGCGCGGGCTTCGATATCCCCAAGGTCACCACCTGCGCTGAACGCCTGGTCACCGGCGCCGGTGACGATCGCCACACGGACGCCAGGATCACGGTCGATGTCACCCCAGATGCGCGTGAACTCACCGTGGAGGGTGTCGTTCGCCGCGTTGAAGACCTCGGGGCGGTTGATGGTGACGACGGCGATACCATCGCTGACAGTGACGAGGAGATGCTGGTAGCGGGAGTAGTCCACGGCGGCCATCCTGGGGCGTTTGGCGCATCGTAGAGATTTGGACGGGTGGCGGCATCAACCAACCGGTTGAAAACCATTGATGGGGTATATGGACAGGTGTGCAGGCGAATGTCAGAATCCCGCCAGCCCTTTCCCTGGAGAGACGTCATGGCTCATTTTTCGCCTGGGCCGAATGACTCACCGGTTACATTCGACGCGATCATCGTGGGAGCGGGATTTGCCGGGCTCTACATGCTGCACCGGTTGCGAGGACTGGGCTTGTCGGCGCGGGTGATCGAGGCCGGCGACGGCGTCGGCGGGACGTGGTACTGGAACCGGTACCCGGGAGCGCGCTGCGATATCGAGAGCCTCGAGTACCAGTACGGGTTCGATGACGACCTCGCGCGCGAGTGGGACTGGACGGAACGGTACGCCACGCAGCCGGAGATCCTGCGCTATGCGAACCATGTAGCTGATCGGTTCAACCTGCGACCAGACATCCAGTTCGAAACGCGCGTGATCGGTGCCGCATTCGATGAGCAAGCGCATCGCTGGGTGGTGGAGACAGACCGTGGTGATCGCTTCGTGGCGCGATTCTGCATCATGGCCACGGGCTGCCTCTCGGTGTCGCGCGTCCCCGGCTACGCGGGGCTCGAGTCGTTCGAAGGCGACCGGTACCACACCGGGGCATGGCCTCAGGAGGGAGTGGATTTCAGCGGCAAACGGGTGGCAGTCATCGGAACCGGGTCATCCGCAATCCAGTCGATTCCGATCATCGCGGCACAGGCGAAGCAGCTGGTCGTGTTCCAGCGGACACCGAACTTCAGCATCCCCGCGATGAACGGGCCAATCGACCCGGAACTGGCGGCACGGCTGAAGGAGAACTACACCGAGCACCGCCGAGTGGCGCGAACGACTGCAGGAGGGGTAGCGGGACAGGCACCCGACAAGTCCGCACTCGAAGTGAGCGACGAGGAGCGGCGCCGGCGATATGAGGAGCGCTGGCAACGGGGCGGCCTCACCATCGGCGGGACGTTCACGGACATCGCCATCAATCCGGCAGCGAACGAAACGGCCGCGGAGTTCGTCCGATCCAAGATCCGGGAGATCGTGAAGAACCCGGAGACGGCGGAACTCCTCTGCCCGAAGGGTTACCCATTTGCGACCAAGCGGCTGTGCGTGGACACGAACTACTTCGAGACCTTCAACCGCGACAACGTCCAGCTCGTGGATATCAGGGATGCGCCCATCGAGGAGATCACGCCTACGGGTCTCCGCACGGCAAAGGCAGCGTACGAGTTCGATGTCATCGTCTTCGCCACAGGATTCGACGCGATGACGGGCGCCCTGTTGAAGATGGATATCCGGGGCCGCAACGGGCTATCGCTCCGTTCGAAGTGGGAGCATGGTCCTCGCACCTACCTCGGGTTGCAGGTCGCCGGGTTCCCGAACCTGTTCGCGATCACCGGCCCGGGGAGCCCGTCGGTGCTGAGCAACATGATCGTCTCGATCGAGCAGCACGTCGACTGGATCGCAGGCTGCCTGGAGTTCATGCAGCAACGCCAGATGGAGACCATCGAGGCAACGACCGATGCAGAAGACGCGTGGGTGGAGCATGTGAATGCCGTCGCAGAGCACACGCTGTATCCGCTTGCGAACTCGTGGTACATCGGGGCGAACATCCCGGGGAAGCCGCGCGTCTTCATGCCCTATGTGGGCGGCGTAGGGGTCTACGGGCGGAAATGCGAGGAGGTCGCGGCGAACGGCTACGAGGGGTTCCGGCTGGAGGCCCGAGTCCTGGCCTGACGCCCCGGAAATCCACGATCGGCAATTCGCAATTCACCAGCCGCGACAACCGCCACGTGACGCGTGGCTCCTCAACTCGTCCAGCGTACCGGCGGTGCCTGATCCAAACGCACCCCTCTCCCGGTACCATCGCCAACCGCCACCAGGAATCGCGAATCGTGAATTGGGCTCAGTCCTCGTCGGTGAGGTCGGCGTGAACGACGAGAACAGGGATCCCGCACTTGCGAATGACGTCTTCGGAAACAGACCCAAGGAAGAGGCGGGCGAGTCCCTTGCGGGCGTGGGTTGCCATGACGATGAGGTCGGCGGCGTGCCCGCGGGCCTGTTCGACGATGGTGTCGGAAGAGTTCCCCTCGGCAACCACCGTCTCCCATGTGGATGTCCCGTACTTCGTGCGTATCGCGTCGAGGTAGGAACTCGCGGCACTTTCAGCGGCGACAGCGATCTCCTGGGCTGCAGCGACGGACCCGCTCGCACCGAAAGACTCGGCGGCCGTTGCACCGATGATCTGGCCATAACCGGGGGTGACCTGGACGAGGACGACGGTCGAGTCGAAGCGCTTCGCGATCTCGGCGGTTGGCCCGAGGGCAGCTTCGGATTCAGGGGTTCCGTCGAGGGGGACCAGGATCTTGGAGAACATGGGCAACTCCTTTAGTCGTTTCCCAGTCTAGGGGAAGTGGTTCGTCCGCGGGTTATCACGGTGCACGCTCTGTCTCGGCCGGGTGCATTTTCGCGCGTTTGGGCACAAGGCCATAGGTGCAACCGGGGGCGTGTCGCAGACCGTTTGGCCGTGGGCGCGATGATGCTGCGAAGCACCGGGGGAAGCGCGATACTCTCGCCGACAGTTTGGCGCGGTACGGAGGTGAGAGATGCCGGACGCAGGATCACTCGTGACGGATGAGGCACGGAGCCTCATTGGTGAGGCGTTGGCGGCGCCGCTGACGAGCACGATCACGGCAAAGGAGGCTCAGCGGTTCGCACTGGCAGCAGGCGACCTGAACCCGGTTTACTTCGATGAGGAGGCGGCACAGGCGGCCGGATACGAGACGACGATCGTCCCGCCGACGTTCCTTGGGTGGGCGCTGACGCCGCCTGGCTCGGCCGGCAACACGCGGACGGACGGGCTCTACCGGGCCGAGGGCCGGCGCGTGAACCTGCGGGTGAAACGGGTGATGTTCGGCGGTGAGGAGTGGGATTTCGTGCAGCCCGTCTACCCCGGGGACACGGTCACCGCTGTGACGCGGCTGAAGGACCTCGAGGAGAAAATGGGGAGTTCGGGCCCCTTCGTGCTTCAAACGACGGAGACGACATACACGAATCAGCGCGGCGAGACGGTAGCGCGGTCGCGCGGGAAGAGCATCGCGCGATGAGCCGAGACCGGTACTTCGAGGACGTGCAGGTGGGCGAGGAGCTTGCACCAATGATCAAGAACGCGAGCCGCGTGCAACTGTTCCTGTTCAGTGCCGCGACGAACAACCCCCACCGGATCCATTACGACCGTGAGTATGCGGCGGTCGAAGGCCATCCCGACGTACTTGTCCATGGTCCGCTGCAGGGGGCATGGCTGTATCAGTTCGTGGCGGATTGGGCGGGACCACGCGGCCGGGTGCTCAACCTGGCATCCCAGAACCGCGGACGCGCATTCCCGGAGAGTGACCTCACGTTCCGCGGGCGGGTAACCGGGAAGGACGAGGCGGAAGGCACGGTCGACCTGGAGCTGAGCGAATCGAACGAAGAGGGCACGGTGTTGATGCCAGGGACGGCCCGGGTCTGGCTGCCACGGCGGGTGTAGCCCATGGCCAGGTAGTGGTACAGCCGTCTGGCTTGTTATATGTACGAATGTACGTACAATAGCGTCATGACACCGATCGAGTTCTTCCTCGCCGCATTCGCCATCTCCCTCGCAGCTGGCCTGCTGGGCTCACTGCTGGGGCTTGGTGGCGGCATCATCGTCATCCCGGCTCTGACACTGCTCCTGGGCGTCGACATTCGCTACGCCATCGGGGCATCCATCGTCGCCGTCATCGCCACGTCGAGCGGCGCGGCTGCGGCGTACGTGCGTGAGCGGATGACGAATCTGCGCGTTGCGATGTTCCTGGAGATGGCAACGACGGCCGGTGCGCTCAGCGGCGCCTACCTGGCGGGTGTCATCAGCGCCCGCTGGCTGTACATCATCTTCGGCGTGATCATGGGCTACTCGGCGATCGCGATGTTCCGGAAACGGAAACAGTCACTGGGAGCACCCGTGCCACCCGATGCGCTGGCCGACCGGCTGCGGTTGCACGCTTCGTACTACGACGAGGCGGCACAGCGTGAGATCGCCTACAAGGTGACCCGGCCGAAGCTCGGACTCGGATTGATGTACATCGCGGGGGTGGTGAGCGGCCTCCTGGGCATCGGAAGCGGGGCGCTCAAGGTGCCGGCGATGGACCTCGCCATGCGGCTCCCGATCAAGGTGTCGACGGCAACCAGCAATTTCATGATCGGTGTGACCGCCGCCGCGAGCGCGGGGGTGTACTTCGCGAGGGGAGATATCAACCCGTTCATTGCTGCACCGGTGGCGACGGGCGTACTGGGCGGAGCCACCGCCGGGTCACGTCTGCTCGGCCGCATCGACAGCGCCGCGATTCGAACAATCTTCGTCGTGGTGTTGCTCTGGGTTTCGGCGCAGATGTTGCTGAAGGGTGTGCGATGACGAGCCAGGCGATCGAAAGTGAGGCCCAGGCCGATGAGTTCGAAAAGGTGCGGCGAACAGAGCTCCTGATCAGCAACCTGCTCCGCGCGGGCGTGCTCGCGAGCGTTGCCCTCGTGGTGCTTGGGACGATCATCACCTTCATCCATCACCCCGGGTACCTCACCTCGAGCGATGAAATGGATGCGCTGCGTGACGCGCGGAACGGGTTTCCGACCACCGTACCCGCAGTGGTTTCGGGGCTTGCCGACTTCGATGGCCGGGCGTTCGTCATGGCAGGACTGCTGCTCCTGATCGCGACGCCGATCATGCGCGTGGCTGTCTCGGTGTTCGCGTTCATCCAACTTGGCGACAGGACCTTCACCGTCGTCACGACAGCGGTGCTCACCCTGCTGATTCTCGCACTCATCCTGGGGAAGGCCGGAGGATGAGGGCGCTCGATCGGCAAAGCCCGACGCCGCTCTGGGCGCAGCTCGCTGCCGACCTCGAGGCGCGGATTGCCGCAGGGGAGTTCAGTGAGCGCTTCCCCACGGACGAGGAACTGGTACGCGACTACGAAGTGAGCAGGCAAACTGCCCGGGAGGCCGTACGGCGGCTGCGCGAAGCAGGAGTGGTCGAACGCCAGCGGGGCCGCGGGAGTTTCCTCCGGCGGCCGCCGTCGCTCGAACAGCCGGTAGCAGCGTTCTACAGCCTCGCCCAAACGATCACAGAACGTGGAATGGCCGAGCGGTCCCAGGTGCTGTCATTCGGAAAGATCCGGTCAGCGGAGGCCGCGGAGCAACTCGGGCTTGCGGCAACGGCCGGGGTCGTGCTCATCGAGCGACTGCGTTTCGCCGGCAACGAGCCGCTGTCCCTCGACCGCTCGTGGTTGCCGGCCGATGTCGCGGAGGGACTGGATGAGGCGGCTCTCGCCTCGGGGTCACTTTACGCGCTGGTGTACGAGCGAAAAGGGCTGCGCGTGACCGGCGGCCACGAGCGCATTCGTGCAGTCCGGCCCGATGCAGCGACTGCAGCACTGCTACGGCTGCCAGGATGGGAGGCCGGACTGGTCGTCGAACGGCTGGCAATGGCTGGCACGCGCCCGATCGAGTGGCGCGTGAGCGTCTACCGCGGCGACCGGTTCTCGTTCACGGCCGACTGGTCGAACCCGGGTTGATGGGTCCCGCGGATGCCGCCGGAATTGCACTGCGCGTCGCGAACACCGGGGGTCCGGGGAGGTCAGGCCTGTGAATCGAGGATCCGCGTAACGGGCTCGACACTGGCGTCTGCCGGATCGAGGGTGACGAGGCCCGTATCACGAAGCTCGGTGAGCGAGCGGCGAAAATCGGCGAAGTGGCGGAGCATGACCCCGAGCTGAATGTAGAGCTTGAAGCCGAGCGCCGCCGCTTCAGCGGGGGTGAGGAGCCACGTGTTGAGGAGCTGGGGAATGCCTTCGAGGTCGCGGGCTGAACGTTCGATGTCGGTCCGTGTCTTCAAGCCATCAACAAAGACGAGGTCAGCTCCGGCGGCACGATAGGCTTTCGCTCGGGCTACCGCTTCGTCCCAGCCGAGCGGGGCGAAGGCGTCGGTGCGGGCGATGACCACGGTGGCGGGATCGCGGCGGGCAGCGATGGCGGCGCGGACCTTGAGCACCATGTCGTCAGCCGGGATGACGCGTTTGCCTTCGAGAAATCCGCAGCGCTTGGGCCATTCCTGGTCCTCGATATGTAAGGCGGCGACCCCTGCACGTTCGTAGAGTTCAACGGTCCGCGCGACGTTCTTCTCATTGCCGTAGCCGGTATCAGCATCGGCAACGATGGGGATGGTAACAACGGAAGCGATCCGGGCGGCATTCGCCGACATCTCGCCGAGACCGATTATGCCCATGTCGGGGAGGCCATAACTGGCGGCGGTGCCGAATCCAGTCATATAAACAGCCTCGAAACCGGTGGCCTCGGCGATCTTCGCCTGGACACCATCGAAGACGAACGGGGCGAGGACGCAGCCGGCATCCATGCGCTCGCGCAGTCGTGCGCCCTGGCTCATCGGTCCGTTATCCGGATGAGCTCGGGGTGACTGTCGAATCGGGCGTCGAGACGGCGGGACACACCGCCGGTGGGCCGCGGAGGTGTAGCAATCATGGCCTTGCCCCTGGTTTGCGAGAGGTAGTCCGATTGTAGCGCCCTTTCGCCGCCGGGCGCGGGGCACTCACTCACTCGCCAGCCGGACGACGGCCGCGAGGCCGAGTGCGATGAGGTCGCTCGTGGCGGTGGCAATGTCGGCGTCGGAGGCCCACGACTGGCGTTCGCCCACGCGGTCGACGACGAGACAGGCAGCGCCCGCACGAAGGCGGCGATGGAGGGCAACGGTGAAGAGGGTGGCCGCTTCCATTTCGACGGCCAGGGCACCGCGGCGGGCCCATGTCTCCCAGTCGTCGGGCTGCCGGTAGAAGGCATCCTCCGAGATCATGAGGCCGGTATGGGCTGGCCGGGTGAGGGCCGAGGCAGCATCGACGAGCGCGCGCGTCACTTCGAAGGTGGCGACTGGTGCGAAGGGGTCGCCTTTCACGTACTGGCGGGTCGCGCCATCGAGCGGGACCGCGCCGGTGGCGATGACCAGGTCGAGGACGTTCACACCTTCGCCAACGCCGCCGCAGGTGCCAAGGCGGATGAGGGTTGTGGCCCCGAGGTCGGCAAGCTCCTCGACAACGATAGCCGTGCTCGGTCCGCCCATGCCGGTGGTCTGCACACTCAGTCGCACGCCTTGCCACATGCCTGTAAAGCCGAGGAGCCCGCGGTTGGCGTTGTACTGTTCGCTGGCACCCAGCATGGCTCCGATGCGCTCTGCGCGAGCAGGGTCGCCGACGAGGAGAACGAGGGGAGCGATGCTGGACGGGGACGCCTTGAGGTGGAGGGGCATGAAGGGATTCTGCGGTCCTGAAATTCGACTGTCGACCACCGCCATGTGCACTGCGGGACAACACAGCGCAGCCTGGCGGACGTAATGCGCGACGGGCCTGGCAGCTTGCCAGGCCCGTCGTAGTCCCGGAGGAGAAGCTGGCTGAAAGGTCAGGCCTCGGGGGTGAACTTCACCGGGAAGTGCTTGATACCGCCAATGAAGGTCGAGCGGAGGCGCTCGACGGGACCGCTGATCTCGATATCCGGAAAGCGTTCGAAGAGC
Organism: uncultured Anaerolineaceae bacterium; assembly: GCA_964508715.1. GTDB lineage: Bacteria > Chloroflexota > Dehalococcoidia > Tepidiformales > Tepidiformaceae > JAKALX01. Next base: position 62,632 of record CAZDUX010000016.1, read on the forward strand.
ATCTCGTACATGATCCGCATCTCCATACGTGCAAAGCCGGCGCCGAGGCAGAAGTGCTCGCCAATGCCAAAGGCAAGATGGTCGTTGGGAGTGCGTTCGATATCGAACACACCGGCGTTGGGGAAGAAGTCCTCGTCACGGTTGACCGACGGGTACCACATCACGACGCGCTCGCCCTTCGCGATCTTCTGGCCGCGGATCGTCGTGTCCTCGGTGGCAACGCGGGCCATATGAGTAACGGGTGAGACCCAGCGGAGGCACTCTTCAACGGCGGAGGGCATGAGCTCGGGGTTGGCCTGGAGCTTCGCACGCTGATCAGGGTGCTGGCAGAGCGTGAGGAGGCCACCGGAGATGCCGTTCCGGGTCGTCTCATTGCCGGCAAGGATGAGGAGGAAGCAGAACCAGAGAACTTCCTCATCGGTAAGCTTTTCGCCATCGACCTCCGACTCGCAGATGATGCTGATGAGGTCGGTCCCACCCGGGTTGGCACGGCGCTTCTGGAGTTCCTGGGCGAAGAAACCGAACATCTGCATCACACCCATGTTGCCGGTGGTTCGGGCGGCCTCGGGTGTGCCACGCTGCTCCTCGGGGACGTCCGTCTGGTATTCAGGGTCACCAGCACCGAGCGTCTTGTTCGTGAGTTCGAACATCAGCGGCCAGGCGGCGCGATCGAGGCCCATCATCCCGCAGATGAAGGCGAGCGGGAGCTGGCTGGCGACTTCGAGGACGAAATCGCACTCACCCTTTCTCGCGATGTTGTCGAGGAGTTCGGCAGTCACCTCGCGAAACATCGGCTCCATCGCAGCGACGGCGCGCGGCGTGAAGCCCTTGTTGACGAGGCGGCGAAGCTTCACGTGGCGAGGCGGATCCATGGTGATGAGCATCTTGCCGTTGCCGGTGGCGGCAGCCATGGCCTCATCGGGATTGAGGGGCTCGAACTGGATGATGCCCCGTTCGGAGCTGAAAAGCTCAGGATGGCGGGAGACGTGGAGGACGTCCTCGTACTTCACCAGGTTCCAGTGGCCCTTTGCCTGGTCGGTCGGCGGCGTCCAGCTAATAGGGTCTTCGTTGCGAAGGATCCGGAACGCCTCGTGGGAGAGGCCCTGCTCGAAGAGTGTCTCGTCGTTGAGATTGATATCGGCGAGCGAAAGCCGGGTCTCGGTGGTCAATATCGTGCTCCGTTAGCTACATAGGCCCGGCATGTTTACCGGGCGGTAAATAGCATAGGCGTTTATGTGCTATTTGTCGCGGCTAATCCGAGTAAACGGGTGATGCCCGGTTTACCGGGAGCCCCACGAGATCGCCTGGCGCGGGCAAAGACGGATAGCGCGTTCAACGTTCTCGACCTCTTCGGCAGGAACCTCGTCAACCAGGACGACCGAGAGATCGTTCTCGACCTTGAAGACGGCAGGGGCCGTCTTCTCACACTTGGAGTGGCCTTCGCATTTGTCCGGATCCACGACGACTTTCATTCAAGGGTCTCCTCGAGAGTGTGGGCAGGGCTGTACGAAGAGGGTGGCGCGTTGAGCGGTTCGTGCAAATGCCGCCGCCGGGGTGAGGGGCGCTGCCCCGGCCTGGGGGGTGGAGCACGTCGGGTAGCCGAAGGAGGTTACAACTTCCACCCCGGGCCGCTGGCTGCGCTAGAATACCGGGCGCACTCTTGCACCTTCCGGAGGGGACAGTGGAAGTACCGCTGCTGGTCAACGATTTCCTGCGCCGCGCCGCAAAGCTCTACCCCGAAAAAACGGCAATCGTCGATGGCCCGGACCGGTTCACCTACCGGCAGTTCCAGGAGCGGGTCAACCAGCTTGGGCATACGCTCCTGGGGCTGGGCATTGCGAAGGGCGACCGGGTCTGCATCCTCAGCCCGAACAGCCACTACTTCCTCGAGAGCTACTACGGGGTGACCCAGATCGGTGCGATCCTGGTGCCGCTGAACTACCGGCTGGCGGCAGCAGACCACGAGTACATCATCAACCACGCAGGCGTCAAAGCGGTCCTCGTGGATTATGACTACACGCGGATCGTCGATGAGGTTCGTCCGAACCTCAAGACCGTGGAGCACTATATCGTCGCGGACCCGCGTGCAGAGAAGCACACACCGAAGGGCTGGACCGACTGGGATAGCCTCGCCGGCTCACAACCGGTAACGGCAACACCGCTCGTTGAGCAGGGCGAAAACGATACGACGTCGATCAACTACACCTCGGGAACGACGGCGCGGCCCAAGGGCGTCATGCTGACGCACCGCAACTGCTACATCAACGCCTACAACTTCATTGCACACCTGCGGATCCAGCACGATGACGTGGAGCTCTGGACACTGCCGATGTTCCACGCGAACGGGTGGGGCGGGCCGTTCGCGCTGACGGCCATGGCCGCGACGCAGGTGGTGTTGCGGACGATCGTGGCAGAGGACATCTTCCAGCTCATCCAGGACGAAAAGGTGACGTTCGCCTGCATGGCGCCCGCCGTGCTGAGCACGATCCTCAACTTCGGGAAGCGGAGCGACTACACGATCACGACAAAGCCACGGTTCACCATCGCGGGGGCGCCACCGCCGGCCGCGTTCGTCCAGCGGCTCGAGGAGGAACTCGGGTGGGAGTTCATCGAGATCTACGGGCTAACGGAAACGGCGCCGATCATCACGGTCTCGCACCCGGATTTCAATACTGGCCAGAAGGATTATGGCCGGCGAATGCGGGCGGGTGTCGAAGCGATTGGCTGCGATATCCAGGTGCTCGACGATGAGGGACATCCGGTACCAATGGATGGGACGAGCATCGGCGAGGTGTGCGCCCGCGGAAACATGATCCTGAAGGGCTACTGGGAACAGCCGGAAGAGACCGCGAAGGCGATCTACGACGGCTACTTCCACACGGGCGACCTTGCCGTCTGGGATGAGGTCGGGAACATCCACATCGTCGACCGGAAGAAGGACGTCATCATCTCGGGTGGCGAAAACATATCCTCGCCAGAGATCGAGGACGCGCTCTACAAGCATCCGTCGGTCCTCGAGTGCGCGGTGATCGGCGTGCCGAGCGAGAAGTGGGGCGAAACACCGAAGGCGCTCGTGGTGTTGAAGGAGGGGCACAGCCCAACACCGGAGGAGATCATCGCCTTCACGCGACAGCACCTGGCCCACTTCAAGTGCCCGACCTCGGTCGACTTCGTCGAGAGCCTGCCGCGGACCGCCACGGGCAAGCTCCAGAAGTTCGTGATCCGCGACCAGTATTGGAAGGGCGCCGAGCGCCGGGTCAACTGACTATCACAAGAGAGACAGCCTCGCCGCGGGGATTCCCACGCGGCGAGTCTCGTGTCGACACCAGCGCGAACCACGGCGGGCTCCCCGCGATGGCGACAGCGGCTGCCGCCACCGGTCGAGGTATGGGTCATGTCAGGGTGCGTGCTGTATCCCTGCAGCCTTACTCGCGGGGAAGGCCGAGACCACGCGTGGCGATGACCGAGCGCTGGATCTCGCTGGTTCCGCCTTCGATGGTGTTGGCGACGCTCCGCAGGTAGCCGTACGCGGCGCGCTCCGCGGGCGAACCCGGACGCGTGGCCTGGGATTCGAGGCCGAAGACCTGGAGCGCAGTGGCGCCGATACGTTGCTGGAGTTCGGCGCCAAAGAGCTTCGCCATCTGGGACTCGCGATTTGGCGCGATGCCGGTCTTCTCCTGTTGCGAGGCGATGTAGTAGGCCATGTTGCGGAGGAGCTGGACACCAATCGCGTGCTCGGCGAGGCGATGACGGACCGGCTGTGAGGCCCGGCCAGGGCGGGATCGCAGCCACGCCACGAGGTCGTCAACGGTGCGGCGGGCATTGGATGTGGCACCAATGGAGCTGCGCTCGAAGTCAAGGCCGACCGCGACGTTATACCAGCCACGGTTCTCTTCGCCGATCAGTTGTGTCGCGGGCACGCGGACATCCTCGAAGAAGATCTCGTTGAACTCGTGGCCGCCGGCCATGTTCACCAACGGGCGAACGGTGATCCCCGGGCTATCCATCTTGACGGCGAAGGTGGAAAGCCCCTTGTGCTTGGGCGCATTCGGGTCGGTGCGGACCGCGAGCCAGCCCCAGTCGGCATAGTGCCCGAAGGTCGTCCAGATCTTCTGGCCATTGATGATGTAGTCATCGCCATCGCGGACTGCGCGGGTTTGCATGGCTGCGAGGTCGGAACCGGCTCCGGGTTCGCTGTAGAGGGTGCACCACAGGTCGGTGCCATCGGCAATGCGGGAGAGATACCGGGCTTTCTGTTCGGCCGTGCCATAGAGCATGACGACCGGGCCAACCCACGCGACACCCATGTTCACGGTGCCGGGGACGCCGTGGTAGGCCATCTGCTCGTTGAAGATCATCTGCTGCATGGGCGAGGCACCGAGGCCGCCGTACTCCTTCGGCCAGGGGAGAGCGAGCCAGTGCCTGGAAGCGAGGCGCTTCATGACGTCACGTTCGATGGCGAGGCGATCTTCGAGCGACTCGTGTTCCTCACTCCAGCCAGCCGGAAGACCGTGATCGACAAAGGATGCAACTTCGCCCTGGAAGGCGGCCTGGTCAGCGTTGAGACGGAAGTCCATCGGTGCGTGCTCCTCTGGAGGTGACCACGCGATTGTAGCGCGGGCAGGAAGAGCGGTAGCGGCCCGAGGACCGGGAGAGTCGGGCCGTTCGGTGTTGAGGTGGTTCGCCCGGGCAGCGACCATGAGAACGCAATGGATATCGAGAGGCTGCTACGGCGGCTGAGAGAACTGCCAGGATTCCCGGCGGGCGGCGTGCCTCACGAGGTGCGCGAGACGCATGCATCGGTCGTGGTGTTGGTGGGCAACGAGGTCTACAAGCTGAAGAAGCCGGTGAACTTCGAGTTCCTGGACTACTCGACAGCCGAGCGGCGGCGCGTGGCGTGCCAGGCAGAGGTGGAGCTGAACCGCCGGCTGGCCCCGAGCGTCTACTACGGCACTGGCGAATTGCCTCCGTTCGAAGGCGAGCCTGCTGATTGGGTTGTGCACATGCGCCGGCTCGATGACCGCGCGAGTCTCGAATCAATGGTGCGGGAACACCGGGCGGCAAAGGCGGAGATGGAGCAGCTGGCGGAGGTGGTGGCCAGGTTCCATCGCCAGGCGCTGCGCGGGCCGGAGGCCGGCCGCTGGGGAACCCCCGAGGCGATCGCCGCGAACGTGCGAGAGAACTTCAGCCAGGTCGAGCCGTATGTTGGACGCGCGCTAACGCCACGAATGTTCGAACTGCTGCGCGACTGGAACGAACGCTTCCTCTCGGCAAGCAGGGCTCTCCTCGAAGGGCGGGTACAGGACGGGTGCATCGCGGATTGTCACGGCGACTTGCGCGCCGAGCACGTGTACTTCGAGCCTGGTGGTATCAGCATCATCGATTGCGTCGAGTTCAGTGACCGCTACCGCTGCCAGGATGTCGCGAGCGATGTGGGGTTCCTCGCAATGGACCTCCAACGGTTGGGGCGGCGCGATCTCGCGACGGATTTCATCAACCGGTATGACGAGCTTACGCCATACCACGTTCGGGAAGTCCTGGGGTTCTACCTCGGGTACCGGGCAATCGTTCGCGGGAAGGTCGCATGCCTAAAGGTGGCCGGGAGCGCAAGCCCGGATGAGGCAGAGGCCGTGATGATCGAGGCGGCCGGCTATTTCGGCCGGGCGTTGCGATTCGTCGTCGCCCGGGATCGGCCACTCGCGCTCGCGATGTGCGGGCTGACCGGGACCGGCAAGAGCACGCTGGCCCAGGCGCTCGGGAGGGCGCTCGGCGCCGAAGTCCTCAGCGCGGACCTCATTCGAAAGGAGCTCGCCGGGATTGAGGCGGGCGAGCGCGTGGCCGATGCGCCCGATACCGGGCTGTATTCGCCGGGGATGAATGCACGGGTATACGAAGAGCTGCATCGCCGGGCAGAAGCACTGCTACGCGATGGCCGGGACATCATCATGGATGCGACTTACCGCAGGCGAGCGGACCGCGACAACGCGAGCCAGGTTGCTGCCGCAGCCGGTGCCACGTTCGCCATAGTGTCGTGTGAGGCGCCGGAGGGGGTGATACGCGAACGGCTGGCACGCCGCTGGGCAAGCGGGGGTTCAGCATCGGATGGACGGTGGGAGGTCTACCTGGCACAGAGGAACGTGTACGAAGCGCCAGAAGGGGATGAGCCTGTGATCACGGTGGACACGGAGCAGCCGCTTCGGGCGCAGGTGCTGGCGGCGGTGGATTCGCCTGGCTGAGCTCGGGGCCGCCGGGGCCACCCGGCATCGCAGCGAGCCTTATGCCGGGACTTCGGAATTCGCCAGCCCAAGGATGCGGCGAACCTCTTCGTCGCTCGTAGGCTCGAAGTTGTGGTACCAGAGACCAACCCCGTAGAACGGTTCGGGTGTGGCGGTACAGATACAATGGTCCACCATCTCCCGGAACTCGTTACACGCTTCCCGGGCGGCGACGGGCACGGCGACGACGATCTCGGCGGGGCCGAGCGCGCGTAATGCCGTGACAGCCGCACGCATCGTGGCACCCGTGGCGAGACCATCGTCCACGAGGATGGCCCGCTTTCCGCGGACGTCGGCGGGAGTGCGGCCATCACGATATGCCCGCTCGCGGCGGGCGAGTTCGATCGCCTCGCGCCGCGACACCTCATCGATGGCATCGGAAGAGATGCCAAGGCTATCGACGACGTCCTCGTTGAGGATACAGACGCCACCGCTGGCGATTGCCCCCATCGCAAGCTCCTCCTGCCCCGGCACACCGAGCTTGCGGACGACGAAGACATCGAGCGGGGCGCCCAGCGCATTCGCAACCTCGGCCGCGACCGGCGCACCTCCGCGCGGGAGGCCAAGGACGACAGACTCATGCGGCGAAAGATCGAGTACCAGGCGGGCAAGCACCTGGCCGCCTTCACGGCGATCGCGATAAGGAAGACGCATGGTGCACCTCCGCTACTCAGGCTAAACGGCCAGGCGAAAACGGGGAGCTACATTCGGCCCCTAGTTCGCGTACCCCTCGTCGCGAAGGCGGCGCCAGACTTCACCGCTGGCTGCGTACCGCTCCATCAGGAAGGGGTAGACGGCGGGGATATTGAAGAGGAGCTCCATGCACTGCTGCGCAAGGTAGCGATCAAGGACGGCGGGGTGCTCGTCGGGGTTCACCACATCGATGAGCAAGCCCTCCTCATAGCCACCGGGCGCGGCGGGCATGCCCTCGGCCTGCGGGGTCACGAGGCCTTTTTCCGTGAGGCTGGCAATCGCCGAACGGAGATCCTCGCGGAAGCCCTGGGTAATGTGCTGACCATCGGCCCCGAGATACCGGTTACGGTCACCGGAGTGCTGGAGGCCGCAGACCACAGCGGTCACGTAGTCGACGCGGAAAGTATCGCTGCCAGCCGAGCGCGAGGGCGGGAGGCCCACGCAGAGGACACCAAGGAGGGCAACTTCGAGGGGGTTGAGATCGTCAGTCTGGTAGAGGGGCACGAGTCGATTGTCGATTTTGGATTGCCGATTGTCGATTCGCTCGCACGGTGTCGCTGTGCGCCGCCCGCGGATCGGTCGGAGCCAGGGAACCGGCCCGGCAGGATGGCTCTATCATTCTGGTTCGCAAGGAGGTGCGCGATGGCCGGAGTCCAGCATCGTTACGTCGAGACAAACGGGATCCGGATGCACGTGGCCGAGGCCGGCGAGGGGTTTCCCGTGGTAATGTGCCACGGCTTCCCCGAACTCTGGTATTCGTGGCGGCACCAGCTCGAAGCGTTGAGCGAGGCGGGGTTTCACGCGATCGCCCCCGACATGCGCGGCTACGGCGAGACAGACGCCCCGCAAGACGCGAACGAGTACCGGACGAGCGTCATCTGCGCCGATATCGCCGGGCTACTCGATGCGTTGGGGATCGAGAAGGCAGCGATTGTTGGCCACGACTGGGGCGGGTACCACATCTGGCAGTTCGGGCTTCGCT
>CAZDUX010000017.1:0-63764 GCA_964508715.1 uncultured Anaerolineaceae bacterium
CGCGGACGACCAGCGCCCTCTCAGGCACGAGAGTTAGGAGCGCGCGGAGGGCGTCGGTGGTGCCGCGCCGGCTGCGCATCTCCATCCAATGGCCGAAGAGCACGAAGGTGATGAGCATCGCGGCCGCTTCGTAGAACACCTCGCCGCCCCCGGTGAATGTCACTCCTACCGAGTAGAGGTAGGCCGCGGCGACGCCGGTGAAGATGAGGACCGACATATCGAGCCGGAGGCTCCGAAGCGCGTCGTAGGTGCCCAAGATGAACACCCAGCCGCCGTAGAGCACCACAGGCGTTGCGAGCAGGAAGCCCATCCACTCCATGCCGAGGCCGAACGGAGCGGGCGGCACGTCGCCAACGAGCGTTTCACCGAGTTCGGAATAGAGGATGACGGGGATGGTAAGGATAAAGGAGACCAAGAAGCGGTTGCGCATGTCCCGCTCCATGGCCGCCGCCATCCGTGGATCGGACATCATCGCGGCGTGGTCGTGCCCGCCACCATGACCCTTTCCGTGGCCCTTGTGCTCGTCCAGCGTCGCTTCGGCCGCGTGCTCGGCGTGCTCACCGTGACGCATCCGAGCCGCCGGCGACTGAGACGGCATTTCGTGCCCAGCATGATCGGTGTGAACGGCGCCGGGGCCGGCGGCCGTCGGCCGGGGTACGTGATCGCCGTGGCCGGCATGCACGTCATGCGGATCCGCCGATAACGCGCGCCGAGGCTCCGGCGCGGACTGCTGCGAGTGATCGTGGTGCTGGCTGTGGTCCTGTTCAGGCATTGTCGTCCTCGTTTCGGGTCAGCCCGCCGACGTTACCAATGTCGTCGGGCCGGTTCTGCTTTCACATCAAGAGACGTGGGAGCCGGCTTTCGGTTACAGCGGCCCAGGCCGTTGACGAGTTCTCGAAGGTTCCTCACTGGCTTGTCGCCTGCGCCCGGATGCCCCTTTTGGCTGGACGAATCGGGATTTCACGCGAGCCTCCTGAGGACGCGCTTGCGTCCCGGTGACTCCGCCAGCGCGGCCTGGCGATGAAATCGGCTGGACGGAGAGTCTTCGCGGGCGCTTTGGCGGATCCCCGACCTCCGTTAGAAGGAGAGGCAGCTTCACGAACCAAAATTTGTGTCGAAGTGCCAGTTTGCTCGGGCTTCGACGTTGCTACGGTCAATCCCCGCGGTGACCGGCCGGTAAACGTTGACGCGTTCTTTCCACAGCACCTCGCTGGCTCATCGTCTTGGCCCGGATGGTCCATGGGGCTGGGCCGATCGGTCCTTGGAGCCGGTACCAGGGCGGACGATTCTGTAATCATCCTACGACAGGGGATAGTAGAAATGGCACAGCGGCAGGAAACGGACCACGGTTCCCGGGACAACACCGGGGCGATGCTCAGCATGGCCGTTCTGATGATGGCCATGTGTTTTGGGATGGTTCTTGCGATTTCTGTTGCGAGCGCCATCGGCGGCCCAATTGCCTGGACCCTGGCGGTCCTGGTCATCGTAGGGCTGGCAGCCGCCCACATGAAGTTCATGAATCACGGAGGCCATTGAATGCTGCGAGTCTCGCAACGTCGCCTCCGGATCTTCGGCTTTGAACCGGACTGCGGAAGAGGCGCCCTGCTCGATCGGGTGCTGCGATCGATTCCCGGTGCAACGGCTGCACGGTTCGGTGAGCCCTTTCAGGAGGCATGCGTCGAGTTCCACTCCGAAACCATCAACGATCGAGGACATCGTCGCCGCTATTGAACGGACCGGCTTTCGGGCGACCGAAAGCCGCAAACCTTGCCTTTGCTGCTAGCGGAAAGGAGTCAAAACATGAACCGCAGGCAGAAGATCCTGGCGAGCGCTGCGCTGCCCGCCCTCCTCGCAATCGGCGTTGCCACAGGTGTTGCCTTCGCGCAGATGCCCGGCTACGGCCACCACGACAACAGATCCGGCACTATGGACATGGACCAGATGATGCAGTCAGGCGGGATGCAGGATCACATGAAGGAAGTGCTCGGCGAGGACGTGTACGCGCAGGTGCTCGAGGCCATGGCCACTCACGGCGCCGGCATGCCGATGGGCATGGAGGACATGGATGGCATGATGCAGGCGATGGCGGCCTGCATGGGCAGCAACGGCGAGATGCCCGGCGGGATACCTGCGGGCGCTCACTCCGAGCACCATTCCTGATGTCCCCAAAGAGGGCTGGCGGAGATTGGGAGCGTCCCAACCTCCGCTAGTCCCGTCTTTCGGCCGTTATTGGCCTACGCCCGTCCGCATTGCCTGGAGAACGCGTTCGCAGGCCTGTTCGCAGCGGCGGCACGCTTCCGCGCAGAGCCGGCAGTGCTCGTGCATCTGGGCATGGCGCTCGCACTCCGCACCGCAGACACGGCACGCTTCAATGCATGCTTCGAGCTGCTTTCGAATCAGGGCCATGTCCGGCTCGGTCAGCCGCGCCAGTATGTTGCCCGTCGTGTTGCAAACGTCGGCACAGTCGAGGTTTAAGCGGATGCAGCGGACGAGTTCCTCGAGTGACTGCTCGCCCAGGCAGGCGTCTGCACAGCACGTACAACTTTGAGCGCAGTCGTAACAGGCTTCGATGCATTCCTGGAGGCCGGTGAGTTGCGCCGAGGACGCGCGTGGATGGGTGCGAAGCATTTCCGAAAGATGGGTCACGTTGAACTCCGGCGGCTGGTTGCCATTCCGAGAGGCTATGAGCACGTCTGCTACTACGGCGTTGCGTAGGTGAAGGCGGGGATAGCGGTCTTCTCACAATCTCGTCGCCGCGCAGGGACGGTCAAGAATTGGTTTACGAGCGGCACGGCCGCACCGTTGCCCGTTGAACGTGCACGAGTACCTTTGTTACTACACATGATAGTAGGTGGTCGAAAGTGAAAAGAGCCTCAGTTGGCCTGGTCGGGTTCGCCCTGTTGACCGCAGTCGCCGTCGCGTGCGGTGGAAATGACGATGACGCCCGCACCACACCTATTACCTCAGCTGGCACTGGCCCGGCGGGCGCTAGCATCACGGTGAACCTCAAGAACTGGGCGATAGAGCCATCATCGGCAACGGTGAAAGCCGGGACCGTCACGTTCCGCGCCACGCATGAGGAAGAAGGGCACGGCGGGCACGGAGCCGGTGAAGCTGGTGCCACCCATCAGCTTGTCGTCGCCCGCCTACAGGACGGGGCCGACGTCGGCGAGACGAAGTTCGGCGCCCCCGTGCTCAATCTTGCCGGCATCAAAGTGGGCGAGGAGAAGACAGGGAAAGCCGTGCTCGAACCTGGCCGGTACGAGCTCTCATGCCTCGTCGTGGACGGCGATGACAACGTGAACCACTACGAGAAGGGAATGTACGCGTTGCTGATCGTCGAGTAGCCAGCAGGTCACGACCGATCAGCAGGTGCAATCACCAATACAGTTCCCCTGAGCGCATGTGCCACACGCGTTCTCCAACTGCTGGCGGAGTGCCTGGCGCGCACGGTGGCGACGGACCTTCAGATTGTTCGTCGTGATTCCCAGCCGCTGCGCTACGGCCTCCGGTGCCTCCTCGGCCAGGTCCAACGCCTCGATTAACTCCGCGTATTCGGGCTTCAGTGCGGGCAGCAACGCGCGAAAGCAAGAACAAATCGTCTTCTCGTCTTCGCCTGAGAGGTCCGGCACATCTGGCAGGTCGCCGGCCGGGTCAACGTGCCGGCGTGCGACGCCCCGCTTGCGGTACTCGTCCACGATCGCGTTCCGGAGGATGCGGAAGAACCAGGGCAGGAGTCGCTCGTTCTCACGCAGGTCGGGCGCGGCCCTCAGGGCACGGAGGAGACTGTCGTGGACGATGTCTTCGGCCAGCTCGGGCTCGTCGACCCGGTTACGGACGTAGGCGACGAAGCGCTCCCGGCTGGCGTAAAGGTGCTCAATCGCGAGAACGTCGGACCCCGGTTGCATCATCTACTCCGTCCGCACGCGGGCGGCTCCGAACTGATCCTACCGCGCATCACCGCCGTATGGCTCGGGTCGCCCGGCCACCGAGCCGTTCGGCCCGGAAAATGTGTCCGTTCGGTCGCTCGACGGGGATAGCAATGTGAGATACTGGCTTAGTACGACGAGAGGTAGTAGTCATGGAGAGGCAGGTGCGACCACCAGCGGAGCCTGGAACGAACGGCTTGAGGTTCATGATCGCGGCCATGCTCGCGCTCTGCATCGGAGTCGCGCTCGCGTTCCTCGCCCTTCCCATCGTGGGCTGGCCCGTGGTTCTGGTGTTCTTTGCCGCTCAGATCATCGCGATGGCCGTTCTGTTCCGGCGGCTCGCAGGCCATTGAGGGACAGCTAATGACAACGAAGGAGGGCCGAGTGATGAACGACGAAGAGAGCCGAATCGACCCCGGGGTATCGCGCGACCGCGTGGCAGAGCGGGCTTACGAACTCTATTGCGAGGGCGGTTGCGAGGATGGTCACGACCTCGATCACTGGCTGCAGGCCGAGGCCGAGCTCGCGCAAGCGATGACACGGCGAAACGAGTCCGAGGCGGCTGAGACAGGAGCAAGCACGTGATGTGGGACGGTCATGACGGCATGGGCTGGTGGATGCTGTGGGGCAGTATCCTCTGGGTTGTCTTCATCGTCGCCATCGTCGTGGTGACCGCAAGGCTATCCGGCGATGGGCGACGCGCCGACAACACCAGGCAGCCTCCGCCTGAGGCACCGCTAGACATTGCGCGCAGACGGTATGCATCGGGCGAGTTGAGCCGGGAGGAGTTCGAGCAGATCCGGCGAGACCTGAGCTGACTGTGGAAGCGCCCGCCAACCAGGCGACTGTCTCGACCGCGCTTCATGGGCGCTCCAGAGCCACGCCGACCCTCGCGATCGCCGACGTCCATAAGGCCTTCCGCACAGGGGTGTGGCCCAGACGGCGGTCGAACGAGGTGCTTCGCGGGGTCTCGTTCGAACTCCTCCCTGGGACGATGGTCGGATTGGTCGGCGAGAACGGCTCCGGAAAGAGCGTACTCATGCGGATCATCGCCGGCTCGCTCAAGCAGGACCACGGCACAGTAGCGTTGAACGGCCGCCTTGGGTACTGCCCGCAGGTTCCGATGCTCTACGAGAAGCTAACCTGCGACGAGACGTTTGCACTCTTCGGCCGCGCGTACAACCTCACCACGGAGGACACGCGTGCGCGCGCCAACCGGCTCTACGAAGTGCTGTCGTTCGCCAGGTTCCGATCCGAGCTTGTTGAACACCTCTCAGGCGGGACACGGCAGAAGCTGAACCTGGCGATCGCGCTCCTCAACGAACCAACGGTCCTCCTGTTGGATGAGCCGTACGCCGGGTTCGATTGGGAGACCTACCAGGTGTTCTGGTCGCTCGCGAGATCCTTGCGGGACAGCGGGACAACGATCCTCATCATCTCGCACTTCCTTCACGAGCAGGAGCGCTTCGACCGCATCCTGCGCCTGGTGAACGGCACGCTTGAGTCCGGGGGCCACTGATGGGCCCGGCGTCGCTCGCACTCCTTCGAGCCGCTGGAAAGCAGTACGCCCGGCAGCCAACAAATGTCGTCCTCTTTGTGATCCTGCCTCCGCTCTTCGTTCTTGCGCTCGGCGCCGCCATGAGCACCTTCTCCGATGTACTTGGTGGGAACCTGACCGAGCGCACGTCGACGGCGCTCGCAGCGCTGTGGGCGGCGGCACTCCTCTCCGGCTCTGCATCCTTCTTCATCGTCAGCGCCAGTCGGCGGGCAGACGAGCGGCTCGTGATCGCCGGAATGCAGCGCGGCGCGGTGGAGGTCGCGCACGCCGCCGCCGCAACGATCATGGCCTCCGCTGCGGGAACCACCGGCTTTGCCATTGTCGTCATGACAACCGACATCGCCAGCCCTGTCCATCTTCTGGCCGCCGTAGTGGTCGGGGCAACAGCCTACGCCGCTGTGGGCGTCGCACTCGCCTTCGTGATCCGCGGCGACCTCGAAGGCTCCTTCGTGATCATCCTCGTCTTCATGTTTGACGCGTTCATCGCTGGTCCGCTCGGCGGAGCCGACGGCTTCTGGCCGAACCTCTTCCCGCTTCACCACCCGTCCGAGCTCGTCGTCGACGCGGCGCTCAATGCGGATGTGTCAGCTGCACGCTATTTGTGGTCAGCGGGGTACACCCTGCTGTTGATCGGAGTCGCAGCGGCAGCCCACAAGCGGAGGCTCGCATGATCGCCCTGGAGTTGTCCCTCGTGCTGGCGCGCCAGTACCTCCGAAACGCGCTCCTCGTGTCGTTGCTGATAATCGTACCGACCGTCTTCATTAGCACGTCGTACTACACCACCCGTGCCACCGACATCGAAATCATCGTCACTATCGCGGGCGGCCGGCGGCCGATTGATGTCTGGATGCCCGATCTGCATGGTGCCCATCGTCACCGCGTTCCTGGCTGGAATCGCGGGGCTCTTCGTCATGCTTGACGCGTCGCGTGCCGACGGGCGGCTTGCGATAGCGGGTGTGTCGCCACGCACGCTCGCGGCCACACGCGTTCTGCTGATTTCCTCAATCAGTGCCGGGGTAGCCTTCCTTGCCGCTGGTGTGACGATGATTCACAGTCGCCCGGAAGACATCGCGGTCTTCACGTTCGCAAACGTTCTCGTAGGACTGAGCTATGGCTTCATCGGCGCTCTTGCCTTTCTGGCGGCAGGCCGCCTTGGCGGCGCATATTTGATGCTCTTCGTGCCGATGATCGACATTGGCATCTTCCAGGACCCGATGATGATTTCCGGAGAGCCCCCGGCGTGGATGAAGTGGTGGCCTGGTTTTGGTGGTACCCGATTGGCAATCGATGCGGCGTTTACTGGCCGTGGCGATGACTGGGCAGCGCTCGCGGCAGCTGTTCTTTGGGCAGCCGCGCTCACCATGGTGGCGCTCGAGACATTCACCCGGCGTGCCGGGTTGCGGTGACGGTTCGACTAAACGCCAATACGTCAGGCTTCTCACCCGAGGGCTCCACGTTGGAATCACCCAACCATCGCTGTAAGTTGCGGCCTCCGCCACGGTTGCCGGCGTTTGACCCGTTTGCAGGTGCTCCGCTCCAATTCGTAACCGTGCCCTCGTCATTCGGCGGGAGCATCGGTGAACGCTTACCCCCCGTGCGAGTAGGCCGTGGCGTGACCTTCGCGCGCTAGCGGCCGCCGCCGCTCCCGTCGGCCCACAGCTGCCGGATGAATGGGGTCAGTCCGTCAAGCAGTCGCGATCAGCAGCAACGTCAAAGTCAGGGACTGGCCGTTCCTCCGCTTCCGCGGCAGTCTCGACCGGTCCGTTGCCCTGTATGTCGTCGATGAGCCAGTCCATCTCGAGGATCTCGCGTCTCTGGGCTTCGCTGATCTCAACGGCGAGCTGGCACACGCGAACGTCCTTAAGCTCGGAGCGTTCCGAACGAGTGATTGCCAGAGAATGATGGGGAATCATCGAGTTCATGAATCCGACGTCTTGCACGGTGGTTTGACTGCGGTCCAAAAAGGCTCCGCCAAGAAGAAGCAGCAAGCTAACTCCAACAACGCCCAAGTTGGCCTTTGCGTTCGTGTACATGTTGAGCATCCACGCGATCATGACAAGACCCATCGCGCCACCCATGGTGAGCGCCATGAAGACGCGACTCTCACTGAAGCGAATGTGGCTCCACTCCCAGGTGCCGACGAACATTACGGCGTACATGACAACCATCGCGGTAAGAATCATGGCTCCGAACCGCAGGTACATTTTCGTTTCCATGTTGATTCGCCCGTTCTGATCCTCGTGGTGATCAGTAGGCTGGCTGTTACTTCGGCTGGTCATAGAACCTCCCCAATTGCGGTTGTGCTCTCGACGAACAGAGCCGCAGGCGCGGCCGTGTGAGTGAGCCTCCGCCGATGCCCGCAAGAACGCTTCCGGGGCGAGTCCCGCCGTGATGCTGCGGTGACCACCGGGTGCGACGCCGCGCGGTATCGCGTGCCTGCACTCGCGGCGCTTTCTACTACACATCGTAGGAGCGACCATGGCCGCGCGGCGATTCGGCGGGGGCACGCGGGTGTTGCGAATGCCTTGCAAACTCAACGGGGCCATCCGACGCAGGCCCGCCCTTGCACGCTCTTAAACTGAACCCAGGGGGCCGGTTGGACCTTGGTTCCGCCCCTTTCGGTCGGTGATGCCTGTCACTGAGGCTGCGACTCTTACAGCACGTAGTAGCAGCAACGAACTGCTCTGCTACTCCTAAGGAGAGATGCGTGAGCAAAGCAGCGGTGATCGCCGTGCTGATAGGCGGAGTCCTTCCCGCGGGGGTTATCGCCTCGATCGCTGTCGCCGGAATCTGGCTGGGGGGGAGCGCTCCAACCGCCTTCTCGCTGGACGGGCTCGCCGAAGCTACCGTCCACGACTACCACTTCATTGAATCGGAGCCCGATCTCGCGTCGCGCATTCCGTGCTACTGCGGGTGCCGCAGCCTTTCGCACCGCAACCTTCTGGACTGTTACCTCCGACGGGACGGCGGGTACGAACAGCACGCCAGCGGGTGCGGCATCTGCGGATGGGAGGCAGACGACGTCGAGCAGATGCTCGGCGAGAGCATGGACCCCTCCCGCATCCGAGCGGCCATCGACGAAGAGTACGGCTCCTATGGGAAGCCGACTGATACACCTGATGGAACGTGACATGACCAACCAACACAAGACTCGGCGTAATCAGACGATCCGGAAGAAGTCATCAAAGAACCGCTGGCTGGCCCTGGCCGCCAGCCTCGCGGTCGCGGTTGCCCTAACCGGAGGGTTTGCCTGGCTGTTCACCGGCGAGGGCAGTGCAGACAATCCGCCGGATGGGGCATCTGCGGCGGTGCAGTTGCCGATCGGGAACGGGCCTCAGACAGTCCTCGGCCTTCGCGTGGACGAGCCCGCGATTGACCGCGGGCGCTTGCCTCTCGATACGACGGTCACGCAGTTCTACGAGATCACCAACACGGGCACTGGGCCGGCAGAGTTTGGGAAACCCACGATCGAAGTACTCGACGGCTGCTGCCCGCCTCAGGTGCAAATGACGCAGATGGTGGTCGATGCGGCACAGACGGCGGGCGTGGGATTCAGCACGCAAATGCACGAAGGCATGGACGGGCCGCACCTCTTCCATCTCACCGTCCCGTTCCGCACAGCCGAAGGAGATGACGCCCTCCACCTCTACTTCACGGGTGACTTCGGTGGCTAGCCAGCACAGAGGCGGGGCCAGCGCTCGAGTCTCGTGGGCATGACAGGAATCAGGCAATGATCCCCGCGCCTCCCTTGGGCAGCATCACGGTCGGACTCGATCCGACCCTGTTCAGCATCGGACATCTCCACGTCGGCTGGTACGGGCTGGCAGTCGCTGTCGCGATCGGGGCCGGCCTGTGGGTTGCGCATCACGAGGCCCGGCGCCGCGGGCTTCCGCAAGATGCCGTCTGGAGTGTTGGCACCTGGGTTGCCGCCGGAGGCTTCTCGGGCGCGAGGCTTCTCCACGTCGTCGATAGCTGGTCCCAGTACTCGGGCGACCCTTTCGGGGTCTTCGCATTCCAGCGCGGCGGCCTCGCAATCGAGGGGGCACTGATCGGGGGACTCTTGGCCGGCGTCCTCTCGGCCCGGCTCAACAGAATCCCGGTGCTGCCGTTGGCCGACGCGATGGCGCCGGCCGTTATTCTTGGGCAGGCGATTGGTCGACTCGGTTGTCTCGTCACCGGTGACGCCCTGGGTGGCCGCACGAGCTTGCCATGGGGAGTCGCCTACACGAACCCGGGCAGCATGGCCAAGGAGCTCGGCGTCGCCTACCAGCCGGTCTTTGCCTACGAAGCGCTCTGGGATCTGGCCGTGCTGGCCATACTCTGGCGGCTTCGGCACAAACTGGCACGGCCAGGTGCCCTGTTTGGCTCCTACCTCATGCTCTACGCGGTCGGCAAGTTCGGCGTCACGTTCCTCCGCGAAGAACGAGTTTGGTTGGCCGGACTCCAGCAGGCCCACCTCTTGGCGATCCTGCTGTTCGTTGTCGGGCTAGCTGCGTTCGCGTACCACGGCCGCGACAGCCAGGCGGGCAACGTCGCCGATCGACTGATGCCGGTGTCCTGAATATTCGGCGGTTAAGGGCCGATCTTCGCCAAGCCCCCGGGGATCACGGCTGCGGAGGGCGCACCACTCCCTGAGCGTCGCCACCTGATTACAACCGCCGAGACAAGGGGCGCGGTTTGGTACCTCTGTCGGTGAACCGCTAGAACACGATGACCTGACGGACCACCATCAATAGATTCGGAGGGCTAAGCGAGCAGTCGTCGCGGGGCGAATCCTTGGCCTGGGCGACCAATACGGCCAAGCGCGCGTCTTACGCGTCAGTTCTGCATAGAACAAATGTTTTGTTGGCTCCGCGTTCCGGGACAGATCCCGAATTTTTCTGCCCGTCGAGGTCACGCTCCGGGTCGATTGCGGCAAGAAACGCCGGGCAGGGGAGAAGCGCCACTACTTCTCGTGGGAAGAGCTGCCGCCGCGATGCAGTGAGCCGACTGAGAACGTCCCGGCTCCACGAGCCAACCCCCTCCGGGTCGCCCGAGACTGGAAGCGTGCAATGGACGAGCGTGGCGAGTCGCGGACCGATCTCGCACGACGGCTCGGCGTCTCGCGCGCGCGAGTCACGCAGGTTCTGAGCGTTTTGGACCTGGCTCCGGAAGCGTTGGAGCTGCTAGAACAGGAATCTGGACCGGGCGTGGTGTCCGAGCGGTCGCTGAGGGGGCTCAAGGGGCTGTCTCCGCAGCGCCAACGCGAACGATTGCTCTCCTGGGCTGACGGTGAGAGCGCGACATAGCTACAGTCCGGGGCAAGGGATGGGCCTTGAAGCACGGAACTGCGGGTTGACGGCTAACAACTCACCGCAATGGTGTGACCGCACGTCCTTGGGTATGCGCGGCCGATCGGCTGGTGCCGTTCCGCATGGATTAGCGTGTACACGGCGGGGCTCGTCGCGCCTCGCGTGGCCCGGACGGCGAGAGTGCCCCGGGGTTGTTAACCCACCCGGAGGAGGGTGACGAGCCAGCCACCGCTCGTCGGCCTTGGCTGCCAGTTGGGCACCGCATGCTGGTCTTGTGCCACTATGAAGCGGAGGCACAGAGCTTCACTGTGCGCCTACACGTGTTCGACCCTTCGCAAAAATACGCTCGTCTGTTGCCGCAGTGTCTTTTGCCCGGAGCGAGGTAGCCATGTCTGTCGCGGGTCAGCCCCCTAGCGAAACCGGTGCCATTCTCGCGGCGATATCAAGAGCGCTGACGGCTGGTGATGGCGTAGCGTTTGCCCAGTCGCTTGCGGAGTTGGTCCATGCTGAACCACGCCGGTGGGCAACGCTGCTTTTATCTTCCAGCGTGTTGCCTGAGCCCGGAGCACGGAACTTCGGGGAGATTCTGAAGTCGTTGACTCAAGTGCTCCCCAGAGCGATCGATCTCCTGGACGGGCAGCAACTCCAAGAGCTCCTAGGGATTCTCGATTCGACCCTCAGCATCGACGCGGTCATTCGCGCTATCCGCAAGGACTTGGAAACGCTCACCACGTGGCAAGAACCGAATCAGGAGACGATCTATCGGCTGAGCGCATACCTCGAAGATCAGTCTCACCTCGTCGAAAGCAACATTTCCCGCCAGAGCTTGGACCTCGGCTACTTCGATCCTACGACGGTGATTGCGGACTCGCTGGCCGATCCCGACTTTGGAAACCGGTACTCCCTCCAGGCCATCGTGGAGGGCCTCACCGAGTGCCTGCAACTGATCCACGCGTATGTCTTTTTCGAGCGCGAGGGTCTCAACGGACCCGTCAGGACCCCTTTGACTCCATACGAGGACCCGGAGATCCGGAGACTTCTTGAGCTCGCGGCGCTGTGGAGGTCAATCAACTGGCTTTGGGCGTGGGTCAAGCACCACGGATGGCGGGCGAAAGTCCTCGAACACGGGCTCTCCTTCTACTTTCCACCTGACCCCGATGAACTTTTGCGGTTCGAGGTCGGGAACGTCCGCCGCGAGTTCTTCAGGCTACAAATCGCTGCAGGGGCCGCCGAACACCAGCATCGGTTTTCGGATTCGTCGGCGCTTCGGGACGCGCTTGCGGAATCCATCGAATTTCCGGGACCCAACCTCGTCTGGGACGCGAGAATCGACACGGCGTTGTTAGCTCGGGCCTGTGCTCTAACCGGTCGATCGATGATGTGCGCCGTTGCGACGGAGTACCTCCACTACGAGCAGATCGCAAGCGACCTTAAGATCGGCGACGAGGATGCGGTGATGTGGCAGGAGTTATTCACCTGTGCGGATGCTCTTGCGACCTTGAGCGAGGCCTATAGGGCTGCCGCCAGGACGCGCCTGAAGACCGTCGATCATGCC
This sequence comes from uncultured Anaerolineaceae bacterium, assembly GCA_964508715.1. Taxonomy (GTDB): domain Bacteria; phylum Chloroflexota; class Dehalococcoidia; order Tepidiformales; family Tepidiformaceae; genus JAKALX01. The sequence goes on from CAZDUX010000017.1 coordinate 12,334, forward strand.
TTCTCTCTCAACGAGATCTTCCTTATCCACGAATCGCGCCTGGTCGCGGTCTTGACGGAGTGCACTGGACTGAGCGTGGACATAGTCAATCGCTGTGTCGAGCACCTGAAGCTCAACCCCCGCAAGCGGGCCCTCGAGATTTGGGATACGCCCCTTATCCCCACCGAGGGCGACCTGTTAATCGTTGTACCCGCTGTTGTCGTCACCGGCGACCCTGTTCGGGCTCTTGAGAATTTCACGTCTCAGTGGGACGAAGGGCTCTTCGCCGCTCGTGGCGTCCTCCTCGAGAGGGAAGCCCGCCAGTTCTTCGCGAGTATCGAGGGCGTCGAGGCAAAGGGACCAGTCACTTACTTCTCAGCGTCGGAGAAACGCGACATCGAGTTCGACGTGATGGCGCGATGGGAGGACTACATCTTCCTCGTGGAGGCTAAGTGCACAAAGATGGTCTTCGATCCACCAGATCTACGTCGTGCGAAGTCTCGCATCGATGAAGCTGCCAGCCAACTGGTTCTCCGAAAGAAGGTGCTCTTAGACGAATGGGACGCAGTCCGCGCTGTTGTCCCGGAGATCTGCGTCGAGGATGTCCCTATTCCGGGGGATCGGATTATCCTGGTAGCTCTCACGAATGTTACACAGGTGACCGGTGCCAAAGTCGGGGAAGTGATCGTGCTTGATGAGTTCGCCTTCCGACGGTACTTCGGTGATGGTGTAGTCGAGGTCGTTGAAGTCGGGGGTGGCCCGATCTCGGAGTTGGTCGCTCTGCGGAACACTCCGACTCCCACCGCCTCCGACTTCCTGCGTTATCTCAGCGAGCTGCCGCAATTAGGGGTGATCGCGCAGCATATGAAGCGGGGCACACGCTTCTACCCCCAGGTGCATGCCACGTCTCGACGAATTGTGTCGATGACCTATGAATTCACTGGCTTCGATGGCGCCTTCCCTGCTTTCCGCGCTGGGGAGCCCACGGATGACCAAGAGGCATTCGGAGAGGAACGAAGATGACCTACCTCTCCGAGACGACGGCTGATGGGCGACTCGTCGTCCCGTCGCAGCAGAATGTAGTAGCTCCCTTCGATGTCCAGGGTCGCACGACAACACCGCCTTCGGTCCATCGAACGCCCGCCGGCGCATCGACTTAGTCAATCACCGACACAGGCGCGACCCGGCGATCCCGGCAGCCTGGCGGCCCGAACGATGAGCACGTGTCGAGCATGTTCGCTAAGTAACGGCCGTCAAGTCTCACCCAACATGTCTCGCGATGCCTACCCACGCTCACCGACCGTGAGGGCCTCAGCATCTCGCGCCATCCGTTCGACCGCGAACCGCATCTGCTGTTCGTAGTCGTCACGGCGGCGCCAGTAGAACCATTCAGGAACTAGCGGCGCAGTCGTGCGCAGGTGGTGGATGCGATCCTGGATGGCTCGCAAATTTCCGTCGGGTGTTGTCTGGAGACGTTGGATCGCATCGAGCCATGCCGTCTCGATGTGTCGTTTCAGTTCCCGTTGAGAAGCGGCATGTTGGCGATGACTGCAGACCGCTTCGATTCCAAAGATGAACGCACCGGTAGACGGAAGCAAAGCCAGGACGAACTCCTCAAGTGAGAGGTCCTTCGCAATGCCCACCACGACTGTGCTCAAGGCGAGCGTCACCAAGCCCAGAAGTATCGTGTTCGAGTAGGCGTGGCGAAGAGCCGAGTCCCAGCGGAGATTCGACCGCTGACAGATGAGGACATCAAGCGGCCAGCGAATGCCGTCGGGAACGGCATACCAGTTTGCAAGGAGTCCACGGTCACCGCGAAAACGCTTCCCTGCTGCCGCTATGTCCTCAGCATCGATCTTCTCTCCCAGGAGCGGGTTCCATTCCAGCGGGTAGACGGATGTGTCGAACTGCTCTTGGATGTTGGCGCCCGCTTGGATATGCCGCCGTTCCAAGAATCCGGCGAGCCACTGGGCTGCCCCGACGATTGCACCGATGGGACCGATTGGGATCAGCAGGCTCGGCGCAAATGCTGTCGCGCTCAGGCCAAGGACTGCCGCCACTGCGACCGCCCAGAAGCGAAGGCTCCGCCACTTCTTTGCTTCAAGGTAACGCTGCCGCTGTGCCGCGAGGAGCCCGGTGCTCCAGCGGCTGTTCTGGCGCACCGGGATGGAGTCGCCCGCCACCTGTGTTGGGCATGGCCCGTTGACCCCCGCGTCCGGTTCCCTTGCCTCGGATTCGGCGTCTATCAGCTTGCGCACTTCCACCCTCCGGAACTACGACAACGGAAACTGCGGCCCAAACAGCGCGCGCCAGGATCGCAGCGCCTCGCCAGTCTTGGCTTGGCGAGCCAGAAGGATGGCCTGGCTCACGTTGGCTTCCGCGCTCGTCAGTGCTCGCTTTGCGGCGTCCTTCTGAGCCAAGGCCATCGCGTCGCTCACCGCAGGGCCAAGCCCGCCCGGGTCCGGCCAAGCATCGTGGATGCGGTCGGCCGCGCTGGCAAAGAATCCCTTTAGCTCGTAGGGGTAGCCTCCAGAGAATGGGGGTACGAGCAGATCGAGTGCCATCACCTCGAGCAGAAACGACGGCGTGATCGGCCTTCCATTGTGTCGGTTCCACTTCTTGATCATGCGCACCAGCGGTTTCCACTCCCGGCTGTATGCCTCATGCGCCTGGACGGCAAGGCGAGCGTGGGCTTCGGGGCTGGTTTCTATCCACGTCCCGAAATCAGCATCCGGGATCTCGAAGTGGCCATCCTTGGGGAACCCAGGGACAACGTCGATGCTCATGACTTTATCGTCGGTCTCGTCATCCTCGCTAACGGCAACGCCGAAGTCGACCGTGACAGCCATCCGGTCGACTCGTACGTGACCCTGACCGTAGACGGGCACCAGGCCTTCTTCGATCTTCCTCAGGATTGCGCTCGGGTGCTGGTTTCGAAAGCTCCTCTCGTCCTCATGAAGGACGCAGAAGACATCGACGTCCTTCAGCGGTCTCGTCTTCGTCCATCGCGCGTAGGACCCCGAAAGGAAGTCGCGCTCGACGCGCACGTTGTCTGCGACCAAGTCCCGGACCTCCTTGTGACGACGCGAAACGTCATCTTGCTCGCGTGTGGTCAACTCCTGCCTGTGCTTGAACTTCGCGAATGCCTCCTCGATGGTCAGCATCACGACCTCCTCCAATACGCTGTGGATGTCGCTGCTCCAGCAGCGCCGATGGTTGTACCAATGCTGTGGCGAACGAAGCCGTCGGTGGAGCGGAGGGTGGTCGGCGACCACCCTGCCACGTCGGGGCGGCCCGGGTTCGTGGTGGTGAGCAGGCGATACTCACACTGACTGGGCCACAGGCCAGCCTTGCGGATCGCGAAGCGGATGGCGTCGGTGTCCACCCACATACTTCCGTCGCCGTCCCCGCCATAGACGATGTCGAAGTCCCAGCGGCCGACAAGTTCACCGTCTCGTGGGTCGAAGACCTCTAGCAGCACCCTTTTCAGGTCTTGCGTGCCTAGCCAAGTCCGGATCCCCCGTTCCATCCACTCCCAGTCATTCGCAAACTTCGAGGGGTCGAGCCCGCTTTCGCGAATGATGTAGAGGATGGAACGGAGCATCTTGTCGGTGATGTAGGTGGTGGTATGGACGTAGAGGTTGGCTACAACGAAAGTGCTCATGGTCGCAGGAATGCCCCTAGGTCGATGGCACCGAGATCGGCGCGGTCGGCAGAGGACCGGTCGCTACCTTCACCCGGTGTAGCCTCGGCGAGATCGCGGGCAGTGACACGTGACGAGATAAGCGCCAACGCCGCCGCTACCCACGACAGGTCTTCCGACGGGCACGGAAGAGACATCGCCCAGTTGCCGTCGGTTGGGCACCAGGAGAGCACATCCTCATTCTGGCCTTCACCGAGGACGGCTTCCTCGTCGTACAGGCAGTAGATGCGCAATCGAGGTCCCACCCCGCGGAGGACTATCGGGCTGTCCCTCATCGCCTCCCCTGCGATCAGCGACATGGCAATACCAGCGCAGCGCCCCAACTCCTCCCGTGCAGGTCCTTGCATCGTGACGAGGTCAGTGATGACCTTCCATGCCTCGGCGGCGGGGCGAGATGGAGTAGCGGCGATGCGCCTCGACACTACAGTGATGGTCACTTGGCGCCTCCTTTGCTTGGCTGACCGAGCGCTTGCTGGGCGCGCTCGGCCGCCCGCGCGAGGTCGGTGCCTGATAGCCGGCCCGGGTCGAGCGCCGTTTGCTTATCGAACGTGCAGGCGGATGCCACAAGCTTGCGGATCTGGCGGCCATCGAGGCCCTGGCAGGAAGCGACCGCTCTATCGAATTCGGGCGTCGTGACGATCCGTGCAGCGGCAGGATATGCATGCGCCAACGCTTCTACCGCAGCTTTGAGTATTGCCCTTACCGTCTCCGGCCCGGGCAGAGGAACGGTCTCTACGAGGTCGGCGCGTGAAATGAAGGCGGAGTCGATAGCGCGTGGAAAGTTGCTGGTCGCGACAAAGAGCAGCCGCGGGTAGGCCGCGGCGAGATGATCGAGGCCTGCAAGAACGGCATCGGTTGCGCGGTGCACGTCAACGGGGTTTGCCTCCAGGCTCATCTTCGATCGGTCAGCCGCCAGGGCTTCCACCTCATCGAGCAGGACGATCAACGGCCCAAGCGCCGCCCGTTCCGCGACGACCTCGCCCAACAGCCGTTGAACGGCCTGCTGGCTCCGGCCGAGGCCCGCATTCATGAGCGAGTGCGGTTCCACCTCGAGGTACTGGAACCCTGCATCCCGACCGAAGGACTCCGCGACACGGCTGGCGAGCCCGCGGGCGAGGGAGGTCTTCCCGGTTCCTGGTGGTCCAACGAGAAGAATCAGACCGTGCAGCGGGACCTCGGAGGGGCTAACTCGCGGACGGAGCGTGAAGTTGAGGACGCCCTGCGCAAGAAGGCGATTCTTGGTGTCGTCGTCGAGATAGATGCTGTCCCAGAGCTGCGAGAACGGTGTGTGTGGGAGCGCGTGGCTGTCTGCGATGCCTCGAACGCCATCGTCGGTGGCAGGACCCGCCTGTCCGTGACCAGGCGCAGCATTGGGGCGCGAGTGGTCGCGTGCCTGTCGCAACGTAGTTGCGGGTGGGTAGCCGTTGGGCTTGCTTGTCATTGTGTTCACCCCTGGCAGTTGCCTCATCTCTAGCGTAACACACATGTCAGCTTACAGTGCTGACACGCTCGGCAAAAAAAAGGGCTTACAGCGACAGCTGACCCTCGGGAGAGGCCGGGTAGAGCTCATCCACGCGTATGCGCGCTACGGCAGGATTCACATCGAAGACGTTCGCGAGGTGCGCTGCAGCTTCGTCGCGTCGGTCGGGCGCGAGCGTCCGGATCCCCAAGCTTCCCCCAGCGCTGAGCATTGCATCGATGGCTCGGCGCACCAGCGGGTCGGGCAGAAGAATCGGCCCGATCATCATGTTCGCCTGGTACTCCCACCATCGGCCGTCGTACCCGCGTCGCGCGGGTGCTGGTGGTCTAGAGGAGGGAGCCTCATCGCGGCACAGAATCTTCCGGCTCGCTCCATCAACGTCATCACCGAGTAGTCGCGTGGTCCCGGTGGCGTGCGCTAATGCGAACAAATGGCCGTGAAGCAACATATGCCCGACCTCATGGGCAAGGGTGCTGCTGACCCGCCGTTCCGCTGCACGGGTGCCCTCTTCGGAGAGCGATCGAGAAACGACTACTTCCGCGACGCCGTTAGAGCCGAAACGAGTGAATCCGAGTACTCCGGCCGGCAGATCCTCGTAGCTGGGAACGACCTTAAACCGCTTCTCAATGAAGCGCTCCACCCGCGTGGGTGCCGGCGCATCCGGTAGGAGACTGGCCTTACGGAGTTCGTCCAACGCCATGGACTCGATCTCATGGCGCTCGACGTAGAGGCGTTCAGCAAAGGGGCCGGCATGTGCCTTTTGCGTTCTCACTCGGCGTCCTCTGATGCTGGCTTCCCGCCCTGGTCAGCGTCCCTACCCTTGAGGAAGTCCAGGAGCTCCTTGGAGCTGACTTTACGGTCCATCACCTGCCTGAAAGCGAAACCCAACTCGGGATCCGAAAGCGTTCGGCGCCGAAACTCTTGAACTGGTGGGCGGGTGTCATACTGGCCCAGATCGTCCATCGTCGTCTCCAGTGCGCGCGCGATGGCCTCGAGGTGCTTGTCGGACGGATACCGCCGGCCCAGCTCGACGTCGGACAGAAACGCAGCCGAAACAGAGATGGTCGTGGCGAGCTCGCGAAGCGAGAGATCCCTTTCTTCGCGCAACTCCCGGATTCGTTCGCCCAGTGTCTTCATGAGGTCCCTTTGGATGCCAACTCGGCTATGTAAGCTTACAGATCATCCGGCCTGCCTCCAAGGGGTGCTTGGAAGTTCTGACGAGCCACGGCGAGTCTTGAGGGTGCGGGGAGGGACCAACCCTCCCCCACACTCGATCAGAACAGGGGCAGTTGCCGTTCAAGGGTCGGTGGCGCTTGGCCTCGACGATCGCTGGTCACGGGCGGGGTGGTGCCGGCCCGCGACTCCCGTCGGTCCATAACAAGTGTATTCGCCCTCAGGGACTCATCGACGAACGGAGCTATCTCCGCCCGGTAAACAGTAGTCTCCCTCGCCTGCTCCGACTGTCGCAACCCGGCGAACAACCCCTCCAGCGACTCCTCGCTCGCCTCGACCTGGTCCGTCAGGCTGCGGGCGAGGGCGAGGAGGAGGTCTTCGCCGTCGTCGCCGAAGCTGGCGAGGCCGTCTTCGGTGAGTTCGCCTTCGACCGCGAGTGAGGCCTGAAGCTTCTTTGCGACGAGGGTGAGCGCCTGGGTTTGGAGCGTCCCCCGGTAGGCGAAGTAGACCACTCGGACCGGGAGACGCTGGCCGATGCGCCAGGAGCGGCGGCTGGCCTGGCGCATCGTGTAGACGGAGTACTCGACCTCATGCCAGACGATCGTCGGGAAGTCGACAAGGTCGAGCCCGGTCTGGACGAGGCGAGGATGGACGAGGAGGACATCGAGTCCCTCCTTCACTTTGCGCGCGACCCAGTCCTCGCGGCGTTCGGGCGCGACCGTGTCGGCCTTCAGGCTGGCGACTCGGTGACCGGCGGCGCCGAGGACGGACTCCAGCCGTGTCGAGATGTCCCGGCTGGCCGTGTGGGTGATATACACCAGCACCCGGCGGCCGAGCCGGCGTTCCCTCTCGACGAGTTCGAGCAGCGCCTCCTCCTTTGGATAGTGGCGGTCGGCTGGCAGCGGTGGGACGGCCGCAATGACCTCGCCGCTTCCGGGGTCGATGACCTGCTCTCCTATCGTGCAGGCATCCGGGTAGGCGAGGAGCGATTGGAGGTACGCGCCGAGGAGCCGTTTCGAGCCGGACGCCACCGCCTGGCGCACGGCCGTTTCAAGTTCGCCGGCGAGCTTGCGGTAGTACGAGGCCTGTGACGGTTCGCCCGGTGACCCCGATTCGAGGCTGATCAGCCGCACCTCCTCGGTGTACTCCGGGAGTCCGGACGCCACGTCGGTGAGCCGAAGGAACGCGGTGTTGCCTATTAAACGGAAGAGCACCGCAGGCGAGACGCCCGGCTTCTCGACCACACGCGTGCGGTAGCTCCGCCGGCGGCTGGAGCGGCCGTCTTCGTAAGCATCGTCGTCGCCGTTGCGGCGCGTGATGCGTTCGACGATGCCGTAGCGGGAGACCCACTTTGGCTCGTCGTTGTACTGGAACTCTTCGCGCACTCCGGGCGAGAATCGCCAGAGAAGGTAGAAGAGCGTCGACGCGTAGCCGCCCATGAGCGTCCCGGTGAGAGTGAGGACGGCCCCGCAGGCGGTGGCGAGCGTGCCCGCGGCCAGCCCCTGGGCCGAGCCGCGAGCCTTGTATTCGTGCTGCTCATCGATGAGGAGCAGGTCGAAGAAGCCGGGCATGCGCCGGGCGATGTAGTCCGCGAGCGGAAGGCGGCGCGGACCATGGCAGTCCGCCTGCCAGAGCGGACTGCGGCAGCGCTCGCAGCTGAGCTTCTTGCGGCGAAGGTCGGCCTCCTCCAGCGGCAGTCCTTCGTCGTCCATGACAGGCGCGAAGCACGCAGGACAGCAAACGCGCCGCAGGGGAAGGCCGTCTTCGTCACGGAGGACTCGGCTCCCACTCACCGCCCGTGCAACGATCGCCGGCTTCCAGCGATAGGAGAGCTTGGCCTGCTCGCGGGAGAGGATGACGAACAGCGGCCACCCTCCCGCGCTCCGTACTCGCTCCAGGTCGCTGATGCTACGCACGATGACCGCGCCCGCGCTCGGCAGGGTCGCTATGACTTCGCGCTGCCACTTTCGCACGAGGTGGGGCGGGCAGAGCACGAGGACGCGCTCGAAGCCGGCCAGCGCCGCTGCCGCCGTGCCGATGGTCGTCTTGCCCGTGCCCATCTCGCCCACAAGGTTGGTGGCACGATGGCGCTGGAGGGAGAGCGCGCAGGCACGAATCGCGTCCGCCTGCGCGCCCATGGGGCGGCGCCCGAGGCGCCGCAAGTCGAAATCCAGCTCATCCCGGTTGTGGGCGGAGTAGAGCGGGGGATAGGCCTTCACAACGGCGTCGGTGATGGCGCCCTGGAAGGTCTCGATGAACTGGACGAGGTTCAGGCTGCGTCCTCCAATGCGTTGCCTCCGTGTTCGATGTCCTCGAAGCGGCCGGTGCGAAGGTCGAGCATCACGACGGAAGTGCGGAGCACCTCGCGTTCGACCTCGACGTCAGGATCCGTCGATTCGACTGGGCGGCTTACTTTCGTGACCCGCCCTTTGACGAGCACGCGCCGCGCGCCGTCCTCGAGGAGGATGTTGTTGAGGAAGCCGGCAGCGATGAGCACCGCTAGGTGGCCGCGACGAAGCGGCATGAGCGGGCGGACCGACCGGTCCTCGGCCGGCCAGAACCGCTCGACGAGTGCGACGTTCGTCCAGAGCCCACGTTGCCGTGCTTCCGCCGCGGCGACCTCGGGTTCGAAGAACTGCGACGCGAAGGTGACCGGTCCGGCCGGCAAGTATGCGACCTCGAAGGTCGCGGGTTCCGAGCCAGTCTCGGGAAGCTCGGGCAGCGGTTCGGTCGACCAGGCTTCGACCCGCGCCTTTGCTTGGGCGGCGATGGCCGGGCCGGAGCGTTTGTAGGCCAGGAGCACGCACTGCCGGAAGGCCGCGTACTCCTTGTCGTGGAAGCGGTAGCAACGCATCCGTTCGTAGTGCGTCGACAGGTAGCGGGCCGATTGCGCAAGCCGGGCCTGCGGGACGATGTAGACGAGCAGCCCGCCAGGAGCGAGCGCGCGGGAGATGCTCGTGAGGAAGCTGTGCTCCAGCCGCTTGCCGCCGTCGTCCTGGTCGTATGGCGGGTTGAGCCAGAGGCAGGAGAAGCTTTCGTGGCCGAGCCTGACGGCGAATGCGCTTCCGGCGATGACGTGGTCAAGCGCGCTCCGCGCCTCGGCGGCGCGGTTCTGCTCGATCTCGATGCCGTAGGTCTCCGCGCCGCCGATGGCGTCGGCGAATTGCCGCAGTGCGTCGCCCGGCCCACAGCACGCGTCTAGCAGCCGAACTGCACGTCGATGTGCCGATGGGGCGAGGCGGATGAGTGCCGCCACGCGTTCGACGACCGAAGTCGGAGTCGGGTAGTACTCCGCCTTCGCGATGCCTTCCAGCCGCGCCACTACGCGGCCCTCAGTACGACGTTGTCCTCGGCGGCGTCGGCTTGCACCGACAGGACTCCTCCGCGAACCGCATCCCCGATATCCTCGCGGAGGGCGTCGGGTTCGGGCCGGCAACGGAAGGCGTGGACGCCGACCGAGGTTAGTGTCTCCACCTCGCCGTTCTCCAGGCCGCGCGACCAGAGCCACTCCGCCCACGACGAGTGGAGCGGCAGGTCGAGACGGCGGTTGAGGAAGCGGTAGTAGAGGTGGGGTGCCTCGTCCTGTTGGCGGGCGAGGAGGAGGAAGTCGCGTCGGTCGGCCGCGAAGGCCGCGAGTTCGGGCACGAGCATCCCGTGGTAGGCGGAGCCGGAGGGCAGGCGCAATCCGGAGAAGCGCCACGTGCCCCAGGCTTCGCGCGCGAGCGGGACCGGCTGTCCACTCAGCTCCGTTTCGCTGAGGTAGGCGGCCTCACCTTTCACGAGCCGCGCCCAGATCGCGCGGACCGCCTGCTGGTGGCCGAGCATCGAGACGAACCAGAGCTCGTCGGCGTCACGCGCGCAGCCGTCGACGGTGGCGCTGAATCCGCCGGCGCGGATGGTGAGCAGCTCCATCAGTGGATGCCTCGGGAAGCGCCAACCGCCGGTTCGCGAATCGACAACTTGTCTTGGCTCGTGAGTTCGCCGCCGTCCTCCTCGGTGGGTGGGATGACGGGCAGGTTCGCGCTCTCCGGCGGCTCGTAGGCACAGCGGTCGCAGTAGCGCAGGTGGCCGTCCTCGGTCAGGGGACGTTCGCAGTGCGGGCAGTCGTCCGGCATTCCTCGTCCCACAGGTCTGAGAAGACGTACTCGCGGCGCAGCTCCCACTCCACGTTTTCGTACTGATCCAGCAGGCGTTCGGCTGTGGTCGGGTCACCACTGAGAGCAGCGTCGAGGGCATCGAGTGCCCAGTCCTCGACGGGCGTCTGGGCCTCATAGAAGCTCGCCTCGTGATCGGCGGAGCGCACCACCGCACGGGCGGCGCGCTCCAGGATGTCGGCTTTGGTCATTCCATTAACCTCCTCGCCGGTTGCCAGGCGTTTGGGTCGTCGCGCCACGGGTTCCGGTCCGTCCGTATGGCGTCGTCGTCGTGCGGATACCAGTCCGGATCAGGCCGATAGCCATGTCCGTCCGGGTCGGGGATGTACGGGTGGCTGAAGACGGCATGCTCGTCCGTGAGCACGTGTGGTCTGCGCTGCCAGGTCACGAGCATCCCTTCGTAGCCCCAGCGGAACGGGTGATCCGCGGGAAGAGCGTTGTGCTCGCGATATGACAGCGGCAGGTCGGGATGTGGGCTGACGTACTCGGTGAGCGTCACGACCCGGTAGACATGCGCCGTTCGCTCGCCGCTGGCCGCGGCCCGACCCGTCGATCCCGTGCAGACCCAGCGTGCGCCAAGTCGGCTCGCCGGCTTCCGAATCGTCCCCTGGAGGGCGATGGTGTCGGCGCAATACGGCGCCCACTCACGTGCGCTGAAACGGCCATCCGCTTCGGCCTCGTCGCTGTCGGCACCGTGGTTGGCTTGATCGTCGGCCTCGTAGACCGGCTCATCGCCGTCGAGGTCGAGGTGGTAACCGTCCGGAGTGGCGTCGGCCATCTCCGGCGGTGTCATGCCGCGCCAACCGGGGATGGGCAACGCGGTGTCGGTCGCGAAGAGCGAGAGCTGGTGAGTCATGGACGTGGAGGAGGCGACGACCAGACGCCGTCGCCTCCTGCGGGTTGGATACTCAGCGAGTAGGCTTCGGCGGCTTCTGCTGCCGCAGCCAGTCATGGCCGGCGGGCGTCAGCCGGTAGCTGCGCTCGCCGCGGTGGTCTGTGCTCACGACCTCCGCGAGCCCAAGAGCACAGAGGTCGAGCATCTGCCGGTCGAGGTGCGCGAGTTCGTCGAGGAAGGCGCGGCACTCGCCGCACGCTCGTGACTCGAAGTGTCCCTCCTCACCGTGCGGGACGAGGTAGACGACCGGCGAGGTCACCGGAGGTCTCCTTCGTCGTCGGCCGCCTGGTAGGCGTAGTTGAAGTCCGCCTGGCGGAGGCATTCGGCGAAGGCATCCGGGCCGACTTCGACGTCGGCGAGATGGTGGAGCGCGGCGAGGAGATCGGAGAGCGTCTCGATCCACGCCACCCGTGGCCGCGGGTCATCGCCGAGGGCAGTGATCTCGCGGAAGCGGAGGGCGGCCTCGCGGGCCGCGTCGATGTTGCGACGATCGGGCGCGGGCATTAGGAGGCCTTCCGCCGCTGGGTTGTGACGAGGCGCGACCCGGCCAAGCAGCCGTCGCCGTGGCGGTGGTCCATGCCCGTCGCGTGCTGCACGGCCTTGTAGGGCGGCACCGGTTCGGGTGGGACTCCGACCGTCCACGCCGACAGGCCACGGTCGTCGAGGTGGAGGTAGTTCCGGGAGTCGCAGTGCTTATAGGCGAAGAACACCACCGGCACGCCCTCGATGTGGCGGGCTCGGCAGCCCATCGCCATGAAGTCCGACGGCCGGAGCCAGAGCCCGCAACCAGCCGCGTAGTTGAAGAGCGGCTGGAAGCTGAGCGTGTCGAAGTTCAGTGGTTCGAACTTGTGCGGCCCGCGCGTCGGGTGGGCGGGGCAGCGTTCCGACTCGACGGGGTAGCCGGTCCAGGTGCAGGCGCCGAACTCGCCTTCCCGTGTGCAGCGGAAGACCGGGCCTTCGCCGTCGGGGTACGGCGTCACCGCAGGCACTCCGGGAGGGGGCGCGGCTGCCAGTAGAGGTCGCGCTCGATCGGGAGCCCGAACCGGCTGCGGATCGCGACCAGCTCGGCCATGTCGACGCTGCCGTACTCCCGCTCCAGGCCATCGACCAGCCCCCACGCGATGCGGGTCTCGGGGTCGTAGCCGGCGATGTACCAGGTCCAGCTGCTGCCGGGGTCGAAGAGCTTCACGCGGGCGATGGGAGCGGGATCGTCGCACGCGTCCTGCGTGCTCGGGATATTGTCCTCCGAGGTGAGGTAGCGGTAGGCGGGACCGCTCTGGAACGGGCTGGCTTCGAGGTTATGGATGGTGGCCATGTGAGCCTCCTTGGGTGTGGTGCGAATGGGGACACGGCGAAAAGCCCGGCCGTGGTGGCCGGGCTTCGCGCGTGTTGATGTGCGATTGGTGGCGAGGAGCCTCAGAGCAGGCCGCGCTGCTTGAGACTGACAAACGACCCGCGGCCGATGACCACGTGGTCGGCCAGTTCGATCCCGAGCACGTCCGCGGCCTCGACGAGGTCCTTGGTCATGCGGACGTCCTGCGGGCTTGGTTCGGGGTCACCCGAGGGGTGGTTGTGCGTGAGCACCAGTGCAGGTGCGTTGGCGATGACCGCGTCCCGCAAGAGTTCGGCGGGGCGCACGATCGCGGAGCTGATGTTGCCCTGGTAGACCATGACGACATCGAGCACGTGACGTTTGGTGTCGAGCAGGATGACCTGCACCTGCTCCTGCACGAGGTTCTCCATCTCCGGCCCGACGAGACGGTAGATGTCCTCTGGGCACGACGCCTGCCCTCCGAGCGGCCCGCCGCTCCTGTTGGAACGGGCGGTCGTCCGCAGTTCTGCCAGCAGGCGCAGGTTTTCGTGGACGACGCTCATGAGCGCCGTATTGTCCGAAGCCAGCGGCTTTGACTGGCTCCGCGGTTCACGCCGCGCGCGTGCCATCCGGCAGGTCGCCCATGCGGTCGTAAACGGTGAGGTGGAGCGGTCCGTCGAATCGGCCAGGGCCGAGCGCCGTCACGGCGTAGGCTCGCCAGCCGGGGATGGGCGCCGAGGGGTACGGCACCTGGACCACGTAGCGGAGGCCGGCACGAGTCTCAACGACCCGCACGGGCTCACGGCGAAGGAGGACCATCTCAGGCAGCCCTTCGCCGCTGGTTGTTGCGCTGGTTCAGCTCGTCCGCGAGCGCGCGGATGGCGCCCGACAGCTCACGCTCCCCAGCCTCGTCCAGCGTCTGGCCGCAGCGGTCCTGGAGCCAGGCGCGTGTGCGTGCCTCATCAACACCGAGCCGTGAGGAGAGCGCAAGCACGCGGGCTCGCATCTCATCCAGCCGTGCCGGAGTGATTGGCCCACGCTCGCGGCGTTCGTTCAGGTTGTTCCCGAACTGCTCGCCGAATTGGCGCAGCGCCCGCTTGATGCCGTCGGTGACGGCGCCCTTGCTGGCGATCTCGTGCGCCTCGGGCGTCGGTTCGCTGACGAATCCGCAGCCCACGTCGCTCTTCGGCGGGCAACCGACGACGGTCACCCGCACGGTGACGGTGTAGAAGCCGACGGCGAGCACTTCGCCATCGCTGTTCGCGAGGGGCGACGCGACGTACTTGAGGTCGCCGATTACCTCCGCGCCCCAGCCGTCGAACCCGAAGATCCGGTTCGCCTGGGTGATGACGGCCGGACCTTCAAGGTAGGCGAAGACGCGGCCATCGCGGTTCGAGCGCTCCTGGATGAGCGCGGTGTCGAGCGGCTGCGCGAGAAGGTCGCGGACCTCCTGGGGCAGCCGTGTGTCATGGGCGCCGGTCACGCGGCGCGTCCGGCGGCAGGGTCGCATTGGGTTCCGCGTGCACGCGCGTCGCTGGACGCCCGCAGGAGGCGGGAGATGAACGCCGGCCGGCCGCCTTCCTGCGTGAGAGCGCTCACGTCGGAGACGCCCGGCGGCAGGTAGACAGGGATCGCACGCTGGCCGAGGACGGCAATGAGAGCCCGCGTCGCCTCCCGCCCGGCCTCGTCGTTGTCGAGCGCCAGGTAGACCTGGCTGAAGCGGTCAAGCTGGCGTAGGACCCGCTCGCTCATCCTTGTCCCGAGCAATGCCGCCGTGTCGAAACCCCAGCCGACGGCCGTGAGCCAGTCGAAGGGACCTTCGACCAGCACGACCGCATCCCCCTTCAGGCTTTCGAGGCCCAGCATGGGCTTCTCAGCGCGGAGGTTGAGGTAGCGCGGCTCCCGCTCATCGAGCCGCCGGCCGGTGAGCCAGGTGGCCCGGCCCCCGACGATGTCGGGGATGATGACCCGGTCCGCGAAGCACTCCCGGTTGCCCTTGAGCAACCCGAGTGAGCGAGCCACATCAAGGTCGGCGCCTCTCTTCGCGAGGTGACCAATGAGTCCAGATTCGCCAAACCCAAGGCGGCAGCCGGCGATTGTAGCCTCCCGCACGCCACGCGAACGGAGATAGGCGAGAGCCTTCGGAGTCCGCGAGAGAGCTCCGTGGTAGAAGTCCACGGCCGCTTGGATGACGCGAACTGCATCATCGGGATCGACGGCGGGCGCCTCCGCCACACAGTGCACCCGACTGACCGTTGGGCGCTGCACGGATCGCTCGCACAGCATCTCTATGGCGTCCCTGAAGCCCACCTTGTTCAGCCGGGCCACGAAGTCGATGACGTCGCCCCCCGCACCACAACCGAAGCAGTAGTAGCTCTGCGTGGCGGGATAAACGACGAGGCTCGGGCGTGTGTCGCCGTGGAACGGGCAGACTCCGCCGAGTCTCCCGCCCATCGGCCGAAGTTGGAGTCCGGACGCGACCACCACATCGGCGATGGGATGGTCGCGCCGGATCGAATCGGTATCGTGCATAGGTTTCACGAAGAGCCGCCCGAAAGGTCGGCCCCTTCGTGGTGCTTCCTACGCCAGCGGCCGGGCGCCCTTCAGCGCCTTCGTCGAGAACGAACGGCCAGCCGTCCAGCCAGTGAGTCCGATGGACGCAACGACCTTAAGCCGCGCTTCACCATCTGGCACGAGGATCGCGCCGCGCCCACTGCCGGGGCTGTAGTGCACAGCATCGACCAGCCCGAGCCGGCGACAGGCGTGTAGCCAGCAGCCGTACACGTCACGGACGAGGACCGAGGGCATCCGCGCCAGGTCGAGCGCACCGAGGATCTCGGCGACACGGTCTGGTTCGCGGCGCTGGATGCGCCGCGCTTCGGACAGCGCCCGCTCGACCTCAAGGGTCTTGACAGCGTGCGCCCGCCTCGCGATCGTGTCGTAAGACGAGGCCAGAGAAGGCATGTTGGAATTCAGTTTGACCGCAGAACCCAGCAGCCTGAGGGCCTCGTTAAACTTTTGCCCGGAAGCAAGCGCCTCCGCGCGTTCGATTGCCCGCAGCGCCCGTTCCTCGCGCTGACGGGTCTCCTCCAGCGACCGCTCCTCCGCCAGCAAGCGCGCCAGATCCCCTCGCTGTTCCAGCTCTGCCATCTGCGCGGCCAGGATCTCCAACCGCTTCGCAGCGATCGTCTCGACCGCGGCGGCGCTCACCGCCAACTGCTCGGATTCCCTCCGGCTCTCAGGCAGGAACGCGTGGTCGCCGAGGCGGGCCGCGCCGGTCGAAACGGCGCGCGCTTCGCCGACGAGCTTCCGTAGGCTGTCGGCATCCGCCCCCAGACGCTTGTAGGTGGCGAGGACATCCTCGGCTTCGCGCCGAGCCGAGGCGTCGGTATCGGCGAGTCGCTGGAGCTCGCGTGCCGCCCGGCTGATGGCCTGGATGAGGGCATCCGGGTCGGCATCGGGTGGAACGACGTGTGTCGGTGGCACGGCCTCGATGGCCCGCGTGTCGTTGGCGAACTCGTCGCGGTAGCGCGCGAGGTCGGACAGTTCGGTGAGGACGATGGACTTCGTCACGATGCTTCACCTCCGTGGTAGTCGGTCACCCTCGACAGGGCGAACGGGTCGGAGTCGTGGCCGTTGCTGGCCACGGGCGGTTGGGGCCGAAGCTCGACGATCGAGCCGCCGGTCGGGCGCGGAGTGGTCCGATCGAGGGCGAGCGCGATGCTGAGGACAGGCTCGCCGATGGTGTCGACCATGGCTGCCGCGAGTTGGAACCGCAACGCCGCAACGAGCTCGGCGTTGTTCACATCGCGGCCATCGACCGAGAGCGCGAGCTGGATGACGTAGCGCCGCCGGCCGTCCGCCTCGAACGCCTGCAACAGGCCACTGACCTGGTGCCGGTCGAAGACGAACCGCTGGGCGATGATCGCGAGGTGCTCCGGCATCGGCGTCCCGAGTGCCTTCGCGTAGGTGCGTGCCGTCCGGCGGATCAACCGACGGAGCTGCCACGCTTCCCGAGGGCGAGCGTCGACGATGACCGCCGGCCGGCTTCCGCGGAGCCGGCGGCAAAGGTGCCCGAGTGCCGTGCGGCCGGATGTGAGAGAGCGGCGTGCGTATGCCGCGCTGTTGGTGGTCCAGCGCCGCAACGGGCGTCGCTTCCTGGACCTGCGTCGTGTGGCCATTCCAAACCTCCTTGGACTGCTAGAGCGGCCAGCTCTTCGCCGCGACCATGACGGTCGAGCAGAGCAGGCTCGCGATGGCGGCGAGACGGGCATGGCGCAGGAGCCACCCCCGGTCCCGTTCTCGGTAGGGTCTCGAAGACATCCATTCCTCCTTTCGAGACACGCGGACGTGGAGAAAGCCCCGCACGCCGCTCGCACTCCAATCCGGGAGACGAGGCCGTGTGAGGCTTTCGATGGAGCAGACCCTCGGCGGGATCAGGTGATCAGGGCCGGGGACTGCGATGCTGTTCGGTCTCAGCTGGGGCTGGGACCGGCTAACGTGGGCGGCGTTGGAGCGTTGGACTCAATCTCGTTAGCTGGACTCGAAGGCGCGCGATGCTTACGAACGTCACAACGTCCAAATCGCTTCGTGCTCCTACCCTTGATTCGACTTCAGCCTGGAGAGCGAGCTCGTTTCCTCTGGCGAGGGTTGATCCCGGCGTTGTCGCGGACGGGCCGTCCGACCGGTGTTCTTGGTGGCGATACCGGCGAATCGCGAGTTACGAGTGCACCTTAGGGGCCGGCAGTCCGGCGGGACTCCAAGATCGCTGCCGGGAGGGAACTGTCTTCACCGTCCGGACGTCGACGGTCTGCCATCGGCTGGGAGGACTGTGGCGCCTTCAGCTGGCCTGCCGATCCCGGTGCTTGGACCAAAATATGCCCGCAACTGATCGTGTTTTCTTGAGTAGACACATGGAGTGACGGTGCTCTCCACCCGGCCTCATACTCTGGTCTCCCGAGTGTCGAGGTGCGTCAGGCTGTCCGTTCAGCCGCCTGGGAGTACCTCGCTGAGGATCGTGCGTAGCGTCGACATGGAGTCCTCGAACGTCGGCAGCACCGGTACAAAGTTCGTGAGCTGTGCTGACCAGTCGCGCTTAATCCCGCCCAGGACGTCATCATCAAGAAAGTCATCGGCGCTCGTGAACGCTACGCCGGACGCGTCGGCCTTTCGCGGCAGTAGGTCGGCGACGGTTCGCCAGTCAATCTCGAAGTCACGCTGTTCCTAGAGGTGACGCAAGTCGTAGAGGTCGCGAGGGCGGTTTCGGAGCCATCCGCGGTCGCGCAGGTGCTGCCGCGACTGGAGGAGCGCCCGCAGTTTCTCGCTCGCGACTTCCTCCAACCCGTACGCGGGCAGCACGGCTTCGAGCGCCTCGCCGGGGAAGTCGTGGATCAACGGGCGTTCGACAGCGCCCGCGAGCAACGGCTCTCCCGCAGTAACCTCAACTTTGACGCGGCACGACGGCGTTCGCATCCATGGGAACTGGACCTGGAGGCGGAACACGCACTGCCCACGAGGATGCGGGTCGCGATGCACCTCCTCAGTAACGACCACGGCGAATGGCCCGGCGCTCTGAAGGCGGGTAGTCATCCTCTCCGCTGCTTCGTGGAGCGCGCGCAGGAGCAAGTCGCAAGAGAGCGCCTCGCGCGAGGTGAAGTCCAGGTCTTCCGAGAAGCGGTAGCCCGGGAAGTATGCCTTGCGGAGGCATGTGCCACCCTTGAACACCAGCGATTCGCGGACGAGCGGGGTCTCGGCGATGCCGGCGAGGAGGTAGCTCAGTGCATAGTCCTTCTCGAGGACGAATTGTGGCTTCCCGGCCGCACGCACGGCCTCGGCCATACGCAGACGCAGTGGTCGCAGCTGAGATGCTTCTCTGTCAGCCACGCAGGTTCTCGATCACCCGCCACGTCGCGTTGTGGTGACCGCGGGCTGGCCGGCCCGGGTCGAGAGGTGCATCTCCACGGGCAGGGTAGCTGCGGAGGGGCGCGAGCACGGCTTCGGGAGCGTCCTGTCGTTCGAGCGCCCAGCCCAGCCGTTTGACCACGACGGCTACGCCCAACTGGAGGGCGTACTGAGCGAGCCGGTCGAGCTGCAGCTCGCCGAGGTGTTCCTCAAGAGCTTCAAGCCCAACCGACAGCGAACCGAAGATGTGGAAGTGCTGAAATGCATCCAGCAGGCTTCGTTCACGGTCGAAGACCGCCACCCGGTCTCGTTCGTTCATCCACACGTCCTCTACCCCGAAGAAGCGTTCCCTCGTGATGGCTGTCACCTCATAGCGCGTGCTAGCCACCACCCATGCGCGGCGCGTTTCCTGATCGTGCGACTCTACTGACGGTGGGAAGGTTCGCGTGGGCGACGACAGGGTAACCGCGTCGGGGATCTGTTCGGTCAAGCCCCAGAGCTGGAACGCTGACCAGTGACTGATGGCCGATGGGGTGACGAGGGCCGTGCCTATGGCAAAGGGATGCGCCCTGGGTAGCTGGGTGGCGGGGTCGGTGACCGCGTACACCCCCTTCTTCAGTCGCGTGAGGCGTCCGCTCGCCGATAAACGGTGAAGCAGGCTGGTGGTGTGACCCGCGGTGAGACCCAGCGCCTGCCCTTGCACCTTCGCGTCGGCCACGGTGAACGGGTCGAGTCCGGCCGTCTCAAGGGCCGCAAGCAGGCGCAGCCCGGCCAGCTCGCCGTACTCGTGCCGGCCGTCCTCTGCATAGGGAGCTGTGGCCATAGTGACTCCTAGAGAGATTATGCCAACACCATCGTACATGGGCCGTCGCTAGGTAACGCGCCCTCACTTGGCCGTTCACGTAGCTTGCCCAAGGCCGAGTCTCGCATCGCACGGCGGCACGAATCGCCCTGTGAGCAATTGACGACGTGCATATTCTGTGGAGTGCCGCGCCATAAGCCGCAATTCGGCCCACTTCCACCTGAGCCACCGAAGCCGCCTTCGGGCATGAGGGTTGCCCCCGGCTCACAGTGGGGATTTGACGCGGGCGAGCCGTGCCGTGGTGCCAACTGCCAAGCGCATGATGATCTTCACAGTGCTTTGCGGGCGGAACTGACGGAACCCTCCGCTGCATTTATCCACTCGACTACGATCACGAAGCGGCAGAGAGCTGGGATGCTTGGAGACGTTCTATACCCTACGACCATCCTCAGCATCCTTGGGCCCAGCTGACCCAATTGATGGTGCGCGTGCTACGACGCCACTACGCAGAGCAAGCGGCTGCGGCTGAAGCCGATGGCGGCGCGCCAGGGGTGGAGTCACCGCCGGACCGCTAGAGCCGCTCCTTCGCGGGCCATCCTGTGAATTGGCGCATGCCTTAACTTGGCAGCCGCCCTGCAAAACGGCTGCGCCAAGCGTGTTGAACGGGCGTAAAATTTCGCGAGCGATCCGTTCACTCAAGTTCAACCGGCCCGACGGCCTCGCATTACACCGCTTGTGTTATGGCATTCTGCCGCTCCGCGCCCCCGAGTCTCCTCCTGTGAGGTGATCGGTATGCAGATGGAGTCAGATCCATGGCAGCCGTGCCCGGCGTGCGAAGCCGGGCAAACGCAGCGCTCCCGTTCCGCATCGACCGCCGCATGGTCGTCGGTATCGCTCTGGTTGGGGTCTCGCTAGCGGGAGGCCTGGTCCTGTGGCGAGGCGCGACCGACACGACGATGGTCGTCGTGGCCGCGCGCGATATCCCGCCCGGCCACGTTATCCAGCGCGACGACCTGGCGCTCTCTGAGGCGAGCCTCAGCGGTGCCCTCGACACGCTCGCCCTCGACGAAGCCGAGCTGGACGCGGCGATCGGTAGGACCGCGGGCACGGCCATCCACGCCGGCGAGTTGGTGGTGCGGCCCGACCTCGCTGATGGCAGCGGGCTCGGCGCCGACCAGGTGGCGGTCACAATCCCGGTCGAATCGGACAGCGTGTACGCGGGGCTGCGGCCGACCGACGAAGTGGCGCTCCTGGCGACCGTTAACGCCGGTGAGCCCGATAGCACGACGACCACCCTGCTCGATCGCGCCGTGGTGTTTGACGTCGCCGTGGAGCGCGGGATTGTCCGCTCGACCTCCGCGGACGGCACGCTGGCAGAGGGTGACGTCACCAACGTGACGCTCGCCATCCCGCGCAGCGAGGCCGAACGCGTCGCCAACGCCCTCGTGAACGCAGAGCTGACTGTCGTGCTGCTGTCGCGTTCGGCGGGGCCTTGAGGTAGGAGCGCGTCATGCAGGCATCAGGAAACGGCTCCCGACCGCGCGTCCTCCTCGGCGTTCGCAACCCCGAGTACGAACGGCAGCTGCTTTCGGCGCTCGCCGCTGGAGGACTGGACGTTGCCGGCAGGTGCCTCGACGGGCCATCGCTCGTCGCGCAGGCGAACGAAGTGGACGCCGTACTCGCGTCCGCTGACCTTCATCGCCTCACTGTCGATTCCCTGGAAGTCGTCCGTCACAGCGGTACGCCGCTGGTCCTGCTGGTCGAGCCCGCTGAGATCCCGCAGTTCGAGGGACTCGCTTACCTCGTACCGGCAGCAAGCAGCGGCGCCGACATCGTCAGTGCCCTGCGTGGGGCGATCCAGCGCGGTGTGATCCAAGACGAGGCGCCTCGGGCGACGGAACGCCTGTCGGAGGAAGCGAGTGCTCCGTTGGCTCATAGCGGACAGGTTCTCGCCCTGGTCAGCGGTAAGGGCGCTCCCGGCACGACAACGCTCGCTGTCAGTCTGGCGGCGGCACTCAGTCATCAGGGCAGCCGCGTGGTGCTGGTCGACGCGGACCTGCGCGGCGGCGGCGTCGCTCCCTATCTCGACCTCGACCCTCGCCGCGGGCTGATAGGGCTGACCGTCGGCCCCGCAACCGACGATCTGGTCGGCGCCGAGCTGCAGGACGCGAACGGCTTCAGCGTCCTCGCCGGCATCGAACGGCCGGAGATGCGAGACCGGCTCACTCCAGAGCAGCTCATGGCGGCTCTTGCGGTGCTGCGGGGACAATTCGAGTTCACGGTCGTCGATGTAGGCCAATCACTCCCCGGTCTCGCGCCAGATGCCGCCAGCGCCGTCCTCCGAACTGCCGACGAGGTGCTCGTCGCCACGACAGCGGATCTCACCGGGCTCTGGAACACGCGCCACTGCCTTCGGTATCTCCAGGAATCGCTCGGTCTGCCGCACGAACGGCTCGCGCTGGTCATCAATCGGCACGCGGGCCGGCATGAGTATGGGGCAGCCGAAGTCGAGCGGGCACTCGGCCTGCGGGTGATCGCGACGGTTCCGGATGATCGCAAGGCTGCGTTGCGTGCCGCTCGCGAGCAACTTTCGCTGACCGCTGTTGGCGGCTCAGCCGCGCGGCAGGTGACTGCCCTGGCGGGTGAACTGACGCAACCACACCTCGCTTCCGAGGAACGGCAATCAGACGCTGCGCCGAGTTCTCGCTGGCGACGGCGAACAGCGGAAGCGAGGCAGTGACTCATGGCTGTCGCACCAACCGTCACCGTCGAAAGCGCGCTCCGCGAGGAGATCCGCGAAGAGCTTCGCAAGGTCATGGACCTCGATGCCCTCGTCGAGCCGGACGCTGTCGAGGCAGAACGCATCCGCGAGGTTGTCCGAAGCCTTGTTAAGGCGGCCAGCCACAGGGCAGTTGCAGTAGGCGACGGCCCGATCGCCGACAGGGATGGTCTCACCCAGCGATTGGTCGACGAGATCCTCGGCCTCGGCCCGCTGCAGCCGTTGCTCGATGACCCGGCGATAGAGGAGATCATCGTCAACGGTCCACACCGTGTCTTTGCCATCCAGCATGGCCGCAAGCGACTCACCGACGTCTTCTTCGAGGACGACGCGGACCTGCTCCGGATCGTGCGCCGGGCAGTTGGACGCCTCGGACGGCGGCTCGATGAGACGAGCCCACTCGTCGATGCCCGCCTGCCCGATGGCTCCCGCCTCAACGCGGTCATCCCGCCGCTGACGTCGCGGTGGACTCACGTGACCGTGCGGAAGTTCCTGCTGCGCGCGCGGACGCTCGACGACCTGGTTGCACTCGGCACGCTCAGTCCGGAGGCCGCGACGTTCCTCGAAGCTGCTGTCCAGGCCGGACTCAACATGCTCATCTCCGGCGGTACCGGGAGCGGCAAAACGACCTGCCTGAACGCGCTGGGCGCATCCATCGCTGGCGGCGAGGAGCGCCTGGTCACCATTGAGGAGACGGGTGAGCTCCAGCTCGAATCGATGCTGCCGGACTGCGTCGCGCTCCAGTCCCGCCTGCCCAACATCGAGGGCGTCGGCGCCTTCCCGATCCGGAGCCTCGTCAAGAACGCCCTGCGCATGAGGCCCACGCGGATCGTCGTCGGCGAGGTCCGGGGCGCCGAGGCGCTGGACATGCTCTCGGCGATGAACAGCGGCCACGACGGGTCGATGTGCACCATCCATGCCAACGGCCCGCGACAGGCCCTCTCGAAGCTCCGGATGTACGCCATGATGGCCGACGAGTCGCTGCCCTCCGAGGCGGTGACCGAGATGATCGCGGAAGCTCTCAACCTCGTCGTCCACCTCCGCCTCGAGCCCGCGAGCGACCGCCGAGTGGTCACCAACATCTACGAGGTCACAGGCCTCGAAGGCGACACGGTGGCCGGCACCGACCTCTTCACCTGGTCCGAAGGCGCGTTGCGGTGGAGCGGGATTCGTCCGCGGTTCGCCGGCCAACTCCAGGAAGGGACGTTCCCGTGGGACCGGTTGGAAGCGGAAGCCATGCCGCCGCACAGGGAATTGGAGCGGAACGGGCGGAGGTTGGAGCGATGAGCGCGCCGCGTTGGACGGCGATTGGACCTCCCAGCGCCAGCATCGGCCTGAAGGGAGGTTCCGCGTGCCGCTGATCCTGTCACTGACCTTCGCTGCGGGCGTGCTGCTCATCTTCATGTCGTCGACGGAGCGCTGGGCGCCGCCGAAGACTGCGAGCCGCCTAACGCTCGCCGCGCGGCTGGAGGGGTATCTGCGCCGTAATGGCGTGACCGAGATCGCGCCGGGGGAATTCGTGGTCCTTAGCGTTCTGACCGGCGCCGCCATCGCGCTGTTCGTCCAGCTTGCGCTTGGATGGCCGGCGGTAAGCGCCGCGGCGTTCGCGGTCGGACTGCTGTTGCCCGGCTGGTACTTCCACACTCGTCACGAGCGCCGCCGCGAGGGGGTCCAGCTCGCTCTCGCCGACGCAGTGGACGCGCTGCGGGCGGCTGTCCGAACAGGGATGAGTGTCGAGGAGGCGGTCCTCTCGTTGGCCCGGAACGGCCCTGAAATCCTTCGGCCCACCTTCAGTGACCTGGCACGCGAGATTCGCATCGGTGGGTTCGAGGTCGGTATCCGGCGCGCCCGTGAGCATCTCGCCGACCCGGTGTTCGATACCGTCGGCGCCACGCTTGTGATGTCTCACCGCGTCGGAGGCCGCAACCTCAGCACGGTCCTCGACAGCCTCAGCCGCTCGGTGCGCCAGTCCATCAACCTCGAACGCGAGCTGCGCGCGCACCAGGCGAAGAACGTCCTCTCGGCCCGCATCATCGCAGCGTTACCTGTCGTCCTCATCCTCGCGGTGCGCGGGCTGAACCCGGATTACCTCGACGTGTTCTCGTCGGCGAATGGGCAGGCGATCCTCGCGCTCTGCCTCGTGAGCGTGGCTGTCGGCTACGCGGGCATGCGGCGCGCAACCCGGCTGCCGTTGGAAGAGCGGGTGCTGCAATGATCGCGCCGTTCGCTCTCGCCGCCCTCTTCGGCGCCGGGCTGTGGCTCGTCGCCACCGGCCTGCCGTGGATGCAGCGCCGCCCCGATCTCGCGACGCAGCTCCGCCGGCTCTCCGCGCAGGGACGCATGGAGCTCGAAGCAGCGCAGCGGAACCAGGGACCGGCGGTCTTCGCGTCGGCAACGCTGGAACGCGTCCTCCGCCCGGTCATCGAGGACACGGGCGACCTTCTCCGGCGGCTAATGTCGCGGGTTGGCGTAGCATCGCCCGACCTCGAACGGCGGCTCGCGACCGGATGGCCCGGCACGACCCCGGCGCAGTTCTTCGGGCAGAAGCTGGCGATCGGGCTCCTCTTTTTCGCGTTCTTCCCGGCCATGAACCTCGCCGGCCTGCATCCGTTCGGGCTATGGCCGGTCTGGATCTGGCTGCTCGGGTTCGTACTGGGCTTCCTCCAGCCGGACTGGCTGCTCGAGCGCCGCATCGCCCGGCGCCGAAAGGCGATCCTCGTCGACTTGCCGACTGTCCTCGACCTCCTCGCCATGGCGGCGAGTGCGGGACTGTCGCCCGAACAAGCACTCGCCGACGTGAGCCGGCAGGTCCGCGGTGCGCTCGGCGAAGGACTGCGAGTCGTCGCGCGCGAGGCGAGCCTTGGCACCGCTACTCATCCGGAAGGACTCCGCGCGCTCGCCGCCCAAGAGGGCGTCCCGGAGATCGTCTCGATGGCCGATGCCTGGCAGTCGGCCCTCGAACAGGGACTGCCGCTCGGCCAGGTCATGCTCACCCTCGCCGACACCGTGCGCGAGCGGAAGCGCGCCACCCTCATCGCCGAAGGCGAGAAAAGCAGCATCCGGATGTTGTTTCCCGTCGTGCTGTTCATCTTCCCCGTCTTCCTTGTCGTCCTGCTCTACCCGGCCGGCGTCCAACTGTTGGGACTGAGCGAGTAGAGGCCGACGCCAGAAAGGAGAACCTCATGCGCCTCTATCACCGAATCCGATCGCTCTTCGCACGGGACGAGACCGGCCAGTCGATGGTCGAGTACGCCCTCGTCACCGCGCTCATCGCAGTCGCCGCGCTGGTGACCGTCCAGACCCTCGGCGAAGGCATCGTCGGCGTGTTCGAGGGGATCATCGATGAGCTGGATTCGCTCTAAGCCGCGCGTTGTGCGCGATGCCAACAGCGAAGTCGGCGAGAGCATGGTCGAGTTCGCGCTGGTGCTCCCGGTGCTGCTGCTGGTGCTCGTCGGCGTCGTCCAGTTCGCGCTGGTACACCACGCCCAGAACGTGGTCACGACAGCGGCTCAGGAAGGCGCTCGCCTGGCGGCAGCGGAAGGCGGTGATGCAGTCGACGGCCAGCAGCGAACCCGCGATGTCCTGGGCTCGGGCCTGGGGAGCACTGGGGACGGATTCGAGGTCGCAGCCACCGACGACGGCGAGACCGTGACGGTTCGGGCCTCGGGCGACTATCCGCTGATCTTCCCGTGGCTCGGCAGCCGCGACATCGAGCTCGACGCGACGGCGAGTGTGAGGAAGGAGGGCTTCCGCAGTGGCCCGTAGATGGACCCGGCAGGTGTGCCCTCGTGGGCTGTCTGGAGAGTCGGGGCAGGCGATGGTCGAAGCGGCGATTGCTGTGCCCGTGTTGCTCCTGCTCGTCTTCGGCGTCGTGGCCATCGGCCGGATTACCGACGCCAAGGTCGCCGTCCAGGCAGCTGCGCGGGAGGCGAGCCGGACGCTGGCGGTTGCTCCATCCGAGGAGCAAGGGACGACCGACGCGTTGGAGGCTGGCCGCGCTGCCGCGTTGGGCTACGGGCTGGCCGAGGAGGGGCTGACCATCGATGTCGACGCCAACGGCTTTGTCCGGGGCGACGAAGTCAGCGCCGATGTCAGCTACTCGGTTCCGCTTTCGGACTTGCCACTCCTCAGCTTCTTCGAAGTCGAGGTTAGTTCCAGCCACACGGAGCAAGTTGAGCTGTATCGCAGCCGGGAGGCGATGGCGCGATGAACGCTCTGCGTCGCGACGAGGGCCAGGCTCTGGTGATGGTGGCGGTGATGATGGTCGGCCTGGTGAGCGTCGTCGGCCTCGTTTCCGACGGCGGCCTCGTCTTCGCGCAGCGGCGCGACCTTCAGAACGCTGCCGACGCCGCTGCCGCGGCTGCCGCGATGCAGATAGATGAAGACGTGTACCGGGCGACCGGCGACGTCGTGCTCGACGAACGATGGGCTCGCGAGACGGCGGCTCGCTACCTCGATGCCGAGGACGGCGTGAGCTACGAGATCGCGACATCGGCGAACTCCGTGGAGGTCAGCGTCAAGCGGCAGGCGGCTACCAGCTTCCTGGGCCTGATTGGCATCGACGACGTGGACGTGAGAGCCCGCGCATCAGCGGAACCGCGCTATGGCGTAGACGCGGCGGGGCCGTAGGGGAGGTGGAGATGAGGCAGCACGTTCGAACTCGACTCGTGATCCTGGCAGTCGGCCTGTCAGCAGTGCTGCCTCTCGTGGCGTGCGGCGGGGATGACGACGCGTCTGAGACACCGACTTCCGACAGCCACACTTCGAGTCCTGTCGCAACTACCGCCACGTCCGTGCCGGCGACCGTTACGCCGTCACCCGAGGATGAGGTCCTCGACGCCTATGCCAACTACTGGTCGGTGTACGCCGCGGCGCTGCGAGACCGCGATTCGAGCAACCTCGCGGATGTGATGACCGGGCCGCGCCTCGATCGAGGACTACAAGAGGTAGCTGATCTGGAAGCACAAGGGCGAGCGATCGCACTGATGGTCGAGTCCGATCCGGTGGTCCTTGAGGTGCGCGGCGATCAAGCACTCATCGCGGACGAGTACCAGAACAACAGCTACTACATCGACCCCGAGACGAAGCAGCCAGTGGGAGCGACGCCGTCAGCACCGGAAACGCTCAAGGACACCGTGACGATGCAACGCGTCGATGGAGTTTGGAAAGTGCGCGACGGCGTGAGAGAGGAGAGCGGCCAGTGATTCGAACGATCGCTTCACGGCTCACGGTTCTCGCGGTTGGCCTCGCACTGTTTGCGTTCGCGGCCACGGATGCCGCTCGTGCGCAATCGCCCGGCGATGATCGACCAAGGCCGGACCCGGGAATCCCAACATCCCCCAATGTGTCCGTCAGTACTGATCCCAACGGCGTCACGATCCACATCGCTGTTGCTCAGACCGTTCCAGGTAGCTCTGGCGCTAGCGGTTCGTCCGGCTCGACGGTTAGCACCGGCTCTCAGCCGTCGTGTAAAGCGGACGCCATGAACATCGGCCTGTCGCTCTCGGCCTGGCTCCAGCGCGAGGCGCCGCTGCATCCGGGTGAGAGCCCCTGGACTGTGGTCTGTGACGATGGCTTCTTCGCCGTCGTTTGGATTCCGCGAAGCGCCGCCGCGAGCGGGAACGTCACGGTCGTCGTGGGCAGCGGTGCTGTCGACCCCGTCGTGGTCGCCATGGAGCTGCTCAATCAGCTACCAATCCCGGAACTCTCCATCCGTGCCAACCCATCGACCGGGCTCGTCGCGCTTGAGTCGTGGTTCTGGGTGGATGGCTATGGCGGCGAGCCCATCAGTTCGTCGGACACGCTGGCGACCACGACTGTGGAGGTCCAGGTGCTGCCGGTGACCTATCGCTGGAGCTTCGGCGACGGCACGGCTATCGAGACGAACTCCCTCGGCCGGCCGTTCCCCGAAGAGAGCGACGTCCAACACGTGTACGAGCAGTCCTCCCTGGCCAGCGGCGGGGCCTACAGCATCACCATCGAAGTCAGCTTCGACGCCGAGTACCGGGTTAATGGCGGCGCATGGGAGTCGCTGGCGCCGATCGCGCGGACATTCACGACCGACTACCCGGTCCAGCAACTCCAATCGGTCCTGACGAGCCGGTGAGAGGAGCACCTATGACAGCAGCATTGCCGACCCAAGCACGAAGCAGCCGCCTCGGACTGGTTGCGTTGGTGGCGCTCCTCGTCCTGATGGGGACGTTGCTGTGGCGGTTCCTTGGGCCGCCGGCAACTTTGCTGTCCGTTCCCGACTGGGGTCATGTGTGGGACGTTCTCGGCGGCGCGCAGCTGCGGGACGATGATGTGGTCGCGGTGGCCGGAGGGCTCGCGTGGCTCGCGATCGCCTACCTCGCCATTTCTGTTGGGCTGCGCCTGGTGCTGGGCACCGCTTCATCGATTACCGGCGGTGCTGCGTGGGCGCGCACCGGACTCCGCGTCACTGAGCCGCTCACCCTCCCGTTCGTGCGTCACCTGGTCGATGGTGCGCTCGCGGGGACTATCGTTCTCACAGCCGCGCTCCAGCCGAGCATCGGAGCGGCGAGTTCCGGTGAGCCCCCAACCGTCTCTCTGATGGCGCCAACGCACTCGCGCGAAGTGATCGGACTGGCTGCGCAGCCGCAAGCGCCGGACGCTGCGCCGGAGCAGACTAATCTCGTCGCGACTTCGTACACCGTGGTGTCCGGCGACAGCCTGTGGGGGATTGCCGACCGGCTGCTCGGCGACGGCTTCCGCTGGACCGAACTCTGGAACTTGAACCAGCACCGGCAGATGCCGGACGGAAGGACATTCACCAATCCGAACCTGATCTACGCCGGCTGGACGCTGGATCTCCCGCAAGACGAGACCGTCGTGCCGCTCCCGATGCCGGACGATCAGGGCGACACGGAGGGCGAGGACGAGGCGGAGGCTACGCCGGTCATACTCACTGCGACTGCTGAGGCGGCAGCCCCCGAGCCCACGCCGAGCCCGGCGCCCCGGGGCCTGATCGAGGAGACTCCGCGTACCGGCGAGGGCCAGCAGCCGAAAGCACTGCCTTCGCTGCCGACCTTCCCTGTGGAGTTCATGGGTGGCGCCGCAGCGACGGTAGCTGCCGCCGGACTGTTCGTCTTCGTCTTCAGGCACCGCCACGGCAGCGGCGGCGGGGGACGACGCGACGAACGCCGAGAGCGACGGCCATCCGGAGTAGGCGACGCGGGCCGGGTCCTGGCGATGTCACGCGTGCTACAGCAAGCCCTTGCCGAGTTCGACTTTGCGGACACGCGGATCGTCCTGGTCCGCGAGACGGACCGAATCCTGGAGTTCACGCTCGAGTGTCCGCCGGGTGACGCGAACGCCCTGGTCGCAGCGCGACATTCGTTGTCGCGGGAGATCGGGTGCTCGGTGGACGGCACGGAGTTGGCGCCGACCGAGGTTTGCTTGAAGCTGTCTCGCTTCAACCGGCTGGCTTCCGAGCTCTTCCACGAACCAGAAGGCGCTTCGCCGCTGATCGTCCCCGTCGGAGCGACCGACGACGGCATCTATTACCTGAACCTCCTGGCCTGCGGAAGCGCACTGATCACTGGTGGCCGGCTCGAAAGCCGCGACTTGCTCACGAGTTGGCTTGCGACGTTCGCACCGCTCTACTGTCCTGACGAGATACGTGTGGTCGCGGAGGAAGCGTCTGTTGCACACATCGGCGATGCCCTGAGCAGCCTTGTCGGCGCCGAGGGCCACGACCATGCGGCATCGCTCGCGGAGTTGGCCCGACAGCTGGAGTCGGTCCTAGCTGAAGACCGGCAATCACCGGCCAGCGCACTCGTCGTCCTCGCTGGGCCGCTCGCAGAACCGCGGGACGCCACAGCCGAACTCGAGATGGTGCTGCGTGCGGGCAGGGACCACGGCGTGGTCACCGTGGCCACGACAGAAGTGCCGGTGGATGTCGAGACGGGTGGGCAGTGGGGCGCGCAGATCTCGTTC
Source organism: uncultured Anaerolineaceae bacterium (assembly GCA_964508715.1). Classification (GTDB taxonomy): domain Bacteria; phylum Chloroflexota; class Dehalococcoidia; order Tepidiformales; family Tepidiformaceae; genus JAKALX01. The sequence continues at coordinate 42,468 of CAZDUX010000017.1, forward strand.
GAGAACCAGCTCCGTAGCGACTCTCGGCTCCTCACGCTGAGCCTTCCACGTCATCCACAACTCGAACTGGAGCCGGTCACTATTCGGAGACAGACGGCCCCTCGACCGCCGGCGCGGCAACCACGGCCTGAGGCAGTTGCGACCCCGCCGCAGAACGGGCACTGGCCTTCGAGCGGCAACGGGCATCAGCACGAGGCGGCGTTCGAACTGACTGAGCTTCCACCGCTCCGTGCGGTACCCGCCTCGGACCAGGTACTGGTCGAACCGGCGGCGGAACTGCTGTCCGACGATGAGGAGGATGCACCAGAGGCCGCCCCGCCCGCGAACACGTCGGCGCTGAGCCGCCAATCCGCGCTGCCTATGACCGATGAGGGCGGAGAAGCTGTCGCCGCGAGCGCGGGACCGCTGTTCAAGGTTCGCTGCTTCGGCTCCTTTCGTGTTGAGGCGGCCGAAGGCGAGGTGAACGGGTGGACCATTCAAAAGGCGCGCGAGTTGCTCGCGTTCCTCCTCGCGCATGGCGGAGCCCCCGTTCTTCGCGAGACGGTAGCCGAAGCCCTGTGGCCGGACGGCGACCTCGACCAGGTGAGCCATCAGCTCTCGAACGCGGCCTATTACCTCCGTCGGACCCTCGCGCGTGCCGCACCGGAAGTGGACAGCCAGGTCCTCGTCACGGCGAACCAGCGATACCACCTGAGGTCGGGAGTGTTCCGCGTCGATGTCGACGCCTTCGATGCGCACGTCGCCCGCGCCGAAAAGCTCCAAGGCTACGAGGCACTCGTCGAGTACGAGCGGGCCCTGGCGATTTACACCGGCGACTTCATGGGAGACGAGGTCTATGAGTGGGCCGAGGTCTACCGGCGCGACTATCAGAAGCGATTCGTCACTGCCGCGCACCGCGCCGCGCGCCTGGCATTCGACAGTCGCGACTCGGGGCTCGCGATCCGCTTCTACGACGCCATCCTCGCCCGCGACTCCATCGACGAAGAGGCAGCCCGCGGCATCATGCGCTGCCACGCCACTCTCGGAGACACCAACGCCGTCCGCCGAACGTACAAGGCGCTGACTGCCGCACTGCGGCGGGAGCTTGAGGACGACGCTGCAGAGCCGCTGCCGGAGACTCAAGGCCTGCACCTCCGGCTGACGGCGCAAGAGAGCCGCTCGACGCTTCCCACTGGCCGCTAACTTCGAGGTACCGCTCCCACATCTGATTGGTTCGAGACCATCTGCGCGACGCTTCAAGCTCACCGGCTCGTGGATGGGAGGAACAGAACCCCAGCTGCTGGGCCGCAACACAAGGAACCCGGCAAGTCGGTTCGTGTAAACTCCCACAGGGAGGTTCAATGACGGCCATCGAGACTCCGCAGCATGTTGGCGAGTTCGTCCTCGGGAGACATCAGACCTTCCACCTAAGGGCTGGTTGGCTCGTGAAGGCGCTGGATGCACTCGCCCGAAATCCTGAGGCGCTTTCCGGACCCGAGAGCCATCATGCACTCGGTGTAGGGAAGAACATGTTGGAGGCCATCCGATACTGGGTGGTGGCGGCCGAACTGGCCGAGCAAGAGCGGTCGTCATCGACGCGGCGCTCACAGTTGCGGCTCACGCCCACTGGCGAGCTAATCTCGCGTCATGACCTCTACTTCGAGGACTCAGCATCGCTCTGGGTCGTTCACCTCGCGCTAGCGTCGAACTATCACGCAGCGACGGCGTGGTATTGGCTCTTCAATGAAGCGGAGTCCTCCGACTTCGGTAACCAGCAGCTTCTGATGGAGTTTTCGGGATGGTTGGAACGGGCGTCGGATGGGCGGGCTTTCTCTGAGTCCCAAGTGCGCAGAGAGCTTTCATGCTTGCGTCGTACGTATGTCCACGAGCCGGGGGGGCCGAAGTCGAACTCCCTCGACGATCAGCTGACTTGTCCATTGTCCTCATTGAGCCTGGTCTCGCGGGGCGAATCCGGGAATCTCCAGTTGCGGCTGGGCAGAAAGCCTGGCATGCCGCTTGAGGTGTTCCTATTCGCCCTCCATCGGTACGCCACGAACTCCCGAACCGTGTATTCGCTAGACGAACTCAGATGGGAACGGTACAGCCCCGGGCGTCTGCTCGGGCTGGATTCCCCGTCCCTGCTCGATTTGCTCTTGCAGGCACAGTCGCACCGTCCGTCGTCGATTCGAGTGACAGAGACCGCAGGCCTGCGGCAGGTGACAATCGTTCCAATCGATCCCATCGACATACTCGCGGGGTACTATGCGCGACACTCCTCATAGCCGCGCTCTGACGGCGGATGCATTGTCCGTCGAACCGAGATTCGTGCGGTCTGCGGATATAGTCCGGGATCACCCGAACCACGCGTGGCTGCCGCCGTTCCGGTTCTCGAAGAAGAGTGTTGACGTACTTCGGGCTGCCCTCGACGAGTCGACTGGTGGCAGCCGTGCAGTTGCACTGGTCGGACCCTATGGATCTGGGAAGTCCTTGCTCACAGTGGCGCTAATGTCCCTTCTGGATCATCGTCCCGCGGACGACTGGACGAGACGACTCGATGCGGACCTTGGCGACCTTGCTCCGGACTTACTTGAGGCGAGTGTTAGTGCGCGAGCCGCGGGTGGCTATCTGTCGGTTGCGCTCGAGGCCGGCCCCGAGGGCCTCGCTCATCCGTTGTTGAGTGCTCTAAGAGGCAGTCTGGGAGGCCTGATCGAGCCCCACTCACGACTCGCGCGCCGAATCGATGGACTTCTACGCAACGAACGCGTCGCAGAGGTCATTCAGGTCGTCGAAGACGCCATTGGACTGGCGGTCGCCTCCGGTCGTCGGGGACTCCTAATAGTCGTTGACGAGTTCGGTCGTGTCCTTGAAGGCCAGCCCAAGGCGTCTGTCAACTCCTTGGCCTTAATCCAGGAGCTGGCGGAGCTATCCGACCGCACTTCCGGCGGCCAGCTCAAACTCTTCGTCTCCGTGCATCAGGGATTCCAGGACTACGCCAGTAGCATGTCCCCCGGCCGTAAGAAGGAGTGGGCGAAGGTCCAGGGTCGCTTTCTCCAGATGAGTTACCAGGCCGATGTGTCAGAGCTTTATTCCGCATTCGCCTCGAGCATCCACATTGGCGATGCGCTGAGGGGGGACGTCGAACGGTGGGCTCAGGCGCGGTGGCCCGAAGTTGAGGCGGCACTGGGCCTGGATGGACAAGACGGCCTTGAGCGGTACTTGGCTGGAATGTGGCCCCTCGATCCGATGACCGCTTTCCTCTTGCCCCGTCTCGCGGTGGCGATCGCGCAGAACGAGCGGTCGGCGTTCGCGTTTCTGAGTTCTGGAGACCCGCGCGCCCTGAGGGGCTGGATTCAACGCAATCTCAGCGACGGACAAATCGATCCGTTGCCAACACTCGAGGCAGACTACCTTTTCGACTTCTTCTCAGCGATTGAGTTCGGGGCGGTCCTGCCGCGACGACCGCGACAAGTCCTCGCCCAGGCGAGGATCGCGCTAGAGCAGCTCTCGGACGGTTCGGGAACTGAGACACGACTAGTAAAGGCCATTGCCACTATCTCGCTCGTGCGGGACCAGGCCAGGCTCCGGCCCACCTTCGGGGCCATCGCGGCCTGCCTGCCATCGATGTCACGTAAGGACGCCGTGGATGGGCTGAAGAAACTAGCCCGCCAGAACGTCGTGGTGTACCACCGCCACTCGGAAGAGTACGCCCTCAATCCTGGAAGCGGCATCGATGTTGACTTGCTGGTCGATCAGGCGCTACGGGAAGGGAACAGTCTGGTAGCACTCAGAAGCGAGGTGGAACGGCTTTTCCCGCTCGAACCCGTGATTGCTCATCGGGTCACGTTCGTGCGAGGAACTACCCGCTCATTCTCCCAATCCTTCGTACTGCCGGACCAGCTCGACGACGACTCTCAGATGCAAGCCACGTCGTTGGGCGAGACCCGTGGTCGCCCAGACGGCCGAATCCGTTACGTGTTGGCAGTTGATGAGGATCAGCTGGCTTTCGTACGACGACTGGCGCCCAAGGTATCCAGCGGTCTCGATTTGTTGGTAGTGCCTGATGAGCCCCTCGCCGGGTTGCCAACCGTTGCATTGGAAGTTGCGGCACTCCGTCGGCTACAAGACTCACCTGAAACCGCGCTGGACGGTGTCGCCCGTCATGAGCTGACGGAGCGAGTCGACGAGGCTAGTGCCGCTCTCGAGCGGGCGCTCTCCCCTGTCATCAATCCGGGTTCTGCAAGTTGGTACGCGGGAGGACCGGGAGCGCGCCCCGGCTCACAGAGAGAAGTACAAGCACTACTCTCGGCGGCAGCCGAAACGGCCTTCGGTTCGTGTCCGGTCCTACGAAACGAGCTGATCAACCGCCGCGACCTGTCATCGGCTGCCGTCGTTGCCGCCAAACTGGTCGTTGACCGCCTGATCGGTGGCGACTGGCAGGCAGGCCTGGGATTCTCCGGCAACGGACCGGAAGTGAGCATTACGCGAGCCCTCTTGGAAGACACCGGCATTCTACGCGAGACCGACGACGATGCTCGGTGGACGATTGGAGTGCCTGAATCGGAAGCATGGGCCTCCATCTGGAGTCTGGTTGATCAGCGTATCCGGAGCGAATCGAGCACCGGCGTAGCAATCAGCGAAATCTGGGACACCCTCGCCCAACCCCCCTACGGTATCCGCTTCGGCGTCCTGCCGTTATTCACCTGGGCCTTTCTTGCGGCGAATCGCGATTCATTGTGCCTCTTCGAGCGAGGAACATACCTGCCAGTCTGGTCTGTCGAACTATATGACCGCATGAGTAGGTGGCCCGAACAGTTCAGCGTGCGGCATCTCGCAACCGATGCCGGAGGGTCGAGCATCGTCTCTGGCCTTCTTAACGCACTCCCATCGGCACCGGTAGCAACATCAGCTCCCGGCGACGAGGTGCAGCTCAACCGTTTTCTCAGAGCGCTATTCGAGTGGTACCGCGGGCTTCCCGAGTTCAGCAAGAAGACGAAGGAGCTCTCAATTCCGGCTCAGGCGCTTCGAGGGACGCTCAACCGAGCGAAGGACCCGGTCGACCTCGTACTCAGCCGCATCCCAGAGGCTCTCGGGTTCGAGGGACCGAGCCGCGCGTCCACGGAGGACTCAGCCAGCTTAGTGGCGGCTTTCCGTACCGCGTGCGCGGAGATCGCGGGAGTGTACCCGCAGCTGTTATGGCAGCTGGTAGCCGAACAAGCCGTACTCCTCGGCGTTGGTGCGAGCACAGCAGAAGTCCGGCACGAGTACCGGAGGCTGCGCGAGGGCCTCGGAGACTATGCGCTCGGAACAGCGAGCGCCAGCTTCCTATTACGGGCAGCCGACGACGGCCTCCCCGGCGAGGAATGGTGCGTGTCGGTTGCATCAGCAGTGGTTGGTACGCCGCCATCCCTCTGGTCCGATGCCGACCGATTAACATTCACCGGGAAGCTCCCACCGCTTGTCCAGGAAATCACTGATGGCGTGGCAACGCGAGTCCGCCTCGGCGAAGCCGATGGAGTGTTGTCAGATGCGTCCAGACTTGCGATCTTTCGGCAGGGGCAAGCGGTAGTAGATGTCGTCAACCATCGTCCCTTGTCGGCGCCAGGCGAACGAGCCTTGGCGGGACTAAAGGCAGTGCTTGATGCCCAGCTATCCCACTCGCCGCCATGGGAGCGCCAGGCCATCGTTACGAGGTTAGTCGAGCTGTTCATCGGTCAGGAAACAGGCCAGGAGGATTCCACTTGAGCAATCAGCCAGCACGTCACATCCTAGGTATCTCTGGAGGCAAGGACAGCACCGCGCTAGCGATCTACCTCCGTGATCGTGTTCCTGAGATGGAGTATGTCTTCCTCGATACAGGAAAAGAGCTCCCCGAGACATATGAATATCTCGGAAAGCTAGAGGCGTTCTTAGGCAAGACTATCAAGCGCATCAACGCCGACTACAGCTTCGACCACTACCTGGATGTCTTTGGTGGCTATCTACCATCTCCTACAGCCCGTTGGTGCACCAAGAACCTGAAGCTAAAGCCGTTCGAACGATACGTTGGTGACGATCTGGCGTACTCATACGTAGCGATCAGGGCAGATGAGGACCGGGTGGGACACATATCAACCAAGAAGAATTTGGTCACGAAGTTTCCTTTTCGTGAAGACGGAATCGTGTATGAAGACGTCCTTCAGATTCTGCGAGAGAGTGGCGTTGGATTACCCGCCTACTATTCTTGGCGGACACGATCAGGTTGCTACTTTTGCTTTTTCCAACGGAAATCAGAGTGGGTGGGCCTGAAACGCGAGCACCCAGAACTGTTCGAGAAGGCCAAGAGTTACGAAAAGATCGACCCAACGAGTGGTCGGAGGTTCACATGGTCTCGCGCAGAATCCTTGGAGGAGCTGGAACAACGATCCGACGATATAAGTGCGCGGTCGGCGCGAGCTAGGTCGGTCCCGGGTTCAACTCTTCTTGAGGTGTTCACCGGTTCGGATGACGACGATCCGAGGGAGGCATGCCTGATTTGCCATCTGTAGCCTTCAGCGTCGCCCTTGGGGCTGCAAGTGCTTCCCAGCCAGGTATCGTGGCATGTCCACGCTGAGAAACACTTTTCCGATACTGGTCGACTGCGTTGCGGCTGGGGGTTTGGAGTCCTCCGCTTACGCCGAGTCGGAAGTCTCCGAGTTGCTTCCTAGCAGTGCGTGGAGCGCGGTGGTCACGGAGCTCGCTGACGCCGCGATGTCCGACGGGCTCGACCATCTCACACTCGCAGAGCTGATTCCGGGTATCAACGCGTGGCGTGAGGTCACACTTGATGACCCTATCGTGTTGCGGAAGATACCCCGTCTCTCTGTGCGTGCCGGAAACTGCCTCAGCCGCGGGAACATCAGGACTTGGGAGGATGTCTCCGGGCTGAGAGGCCGCGACCTGAGTAACCTCCGAAACTTCGGCGAAAAGTCCAAACGCGAGGTGATTCGAGCCGCTATCCAGCTTGCAATCTCTCTACCAGAAGCTGACTCATCTCCGAGGTCCCTCGATGTGCCGGCCGAACCGGAGGCTCGCGCGGCGACGATGTTCCGTGAGCTTCTGGCAGTTCGCCGCCGGCCCAGCAGATCCCCCGCGATGGGTGGCGTAGACCCGCAAGCGCGTCGTGAATTACGCGGTGTCACCGGAGATGCGACATACGCCGAGGCTGAAGGAGTGTGGACGGCTTTGGCGTCGCTGATGGGTTGGGCAGCGTCCCGACGACCCGACATCGCGGTCGGCGATGTGTTGGAGCTGAAGAACCCAGAAGAATTGCCGGGAGACGTGCGCTCGGAGTGGGTCGCCTTGAGTTCGATGCAGGCGAGTAAGCTTGGGGATCCCTCTCTTGTGCGTCCCGACATTGACGCCCTTCTGGACGAGATCCTGAGTGCGTTCGGATCCGCACAGAGAGCGGTGCTCGAGCAGCGCATTCTTTCGCTGTCCGCCCCCACACTTGAACAGGTCGGCGGGATGATAGGTGTCACACGGGAACGAGTGAGACAGATCCAAGTCAGGATGGAGAAGCGGCTCGACGACATCCTTGCTCTTCCGCGCTTTCGTCCCCTCGTTTGGCGAGCTGCCGAACTACGGACCGCGCTGGGCACGATGGCGCTAAGCAGTCATCCGCACACCGCCGCGGCTTTGGCGGTCGCCTGCCGGGGTGCAACGGACGAACGACTAGCCATTGCTCAATCACTCATGTTGCGAATGGCCGGGCCTTACCTGGAGCAAGATGGATGGTTGGTCCGCGGGAATGCGTCGGACCTCGCCACGGCGTCACTCAGAGGGCGGTGCGACTCGAATGGCCTGCTCCCTTTTGTCGACGCGCAATCGTGGCTTCATGAACGCGGCGTCGCCCCGCAGTTCCATGAGGACTGGCTGCACCAACTGGCTCGATTTAGGCGGTTTGGTGACACGCTCGCCCTTTGGGTGGGCTCCGTCGTGGACAAGTGCGTTGCTCTCTTGGCGCTTCGGGGCGAACCTGCCACCGCCGAGAGCCTAGTCGAGGCTGTGGGAGAGGGACACAGTGTGAATGGCGCCAGACAGCGCTTCTTCGAAGATCCACGAATGATTCGCATCAACCGGTCTCAGTGGGCGCTGGCTGATTGGGGGTTGGAAGAGTACTCGGGCATTGTGGAGGAGATTGCACAGAGGATCGATCAAGAAGGTGGCCAAGCGAAGCTTCTGGACGTTATCGCTGATGTGGCGCGTACCTTCGAAGTCCGAGAGGCGTCCGTTCGGCTCTACGCGATGGCACCTATGTTCGTGACGGACAACGGTTGGGTAAGGTTGCGTCGGTCGGACGAGGCGTTCCAGGTCAGCGGGACGATTTCTGAGTATGAGGGTGTGTACCAGCCGTCGCCCTCACGCGTGTCTATCGTGCTCAGGGTTGATAAGGAGACGCTACGCGGCAGCGGGAGGGCCATCGCGCCGGCCATAGGAGTAGCGCTCGGAGTATTGCCAGGTAGTTCTGCGGTCTTCCACAGTGATGGCGCGAGCGTCAGAGTCACGTGGCCGATGTCCTCTGCGATGGGTGCGACAGTCGGATCTCTGCGACAGTTGGCGCACCAGGTGGAGTGCGCCGACGGCGACCGAGTGCGGCTTGACTTTGACCTTGGGTTATCAACGGTGTCACCAACCCGCGTTCCGGCCGCGTCCGAGAAGGCCGGAGATCGTCTTCTCCGACTACAGTTGCTGACTGGCATCGACGTGTCGGGGCGTAATCCAACGGAAGCGGTCGCAGATGCCGTCGGCGTGTCTGCCGATCGAGTGCTCGGTGTTCTTCGTTCACGTGGCGATGCGGACGTTGCCGAGCTTCTGCGAAGTCGAGATCTAGACTCAAGTCTACAGGATGCCCTTCAGGATCTTGCCGCAAGTCTCGGCGATGCACATCATCTCGAGGGGAGGTAATCCCCGAGCCGATTCGTCAGAGTCAAAATGGGCTCGGCTTCGCCCAGCAGTTGGTCCAACAGCCAAGGGAAGCCGCCATTGGCATACTCGGAGGCGATGCGGATCACCTGGCTCGGACGCTCCAACACCTTTTCGCCCTCCTCCGCGAGCGCCAGCGCTTCCAAATGCGTGATGCGCCAAGGGTCGGACGCCAGAATCGCCCCATCATTGAACTTGACCGTCTTCGCAGGCAGGGGGGTGCGCTCTCCGAGTTGGACCCCAACGCCGATCGCGAGCCACCAAGCGTCCACCTGCCGAGCAAACGGTTTTGCGTCCTTTTCTGACCGCGAGACGAAATCGCTGAGCCGATCGCTCACTTCCTGAGCGATGAACAGGTCCTGGCTGGCGTACGGATTTACAATGAGCGCCATCAGACCCCCGCGCTTTCTTCGTGTCGAAACACGATCCCGTGCTGCTCATCGTATCTCCGCGCACACATTCCGCAGGACTCCCGGTGATTGCAGGCGCAGGCTTGGACGACGGGACGGTCGACACCCCAATCGTAAGTGAGGTCCTCCGGGTAGTCCTTTGAACAAGACAGCGTTCTCACGATCCCTCCTCGTTCATCCAAGAGCTCTTCGACATCTCGAATCTCGGATCGAGTCAAAAAGAGAACGACTTGGAAATCCGGAAGTGATCCAGTAGGCGGACGTGTAATGACATCAACCATCCTTGTCTTCACGCCACCCGCGACCATGCCTAGGGGTGCGTCTATGATCCGCGGGGCCGTGGTTCCGGATACTTCCATCAATGCCCAGATAAACGCCAACGTCAGGGCTCGCTGCGAAGCTCCATTGAGTTCGAAATCTGGATCGAGCTGACGCCCGTCATGCGTATCGACGATGATATCGAAGTTCGGTGCAATATGTACGCCTCTGAACACACCAGCTTCGAAATCCGGATGCGACCCGACAATTTCCAGGAACAGCTCCGCCATACGCGTGGATACACGACTAACATAGTCGCACTCGAGGACGCTGAGTGTGCCTTGCGCAAGCTTGAGCATGTCCTCAGCGACGTCTCGCTTGATGGTTAGGTCTGAACTCACTTTCGCCGCTCTTTCCGCTGTGCCCAGTCTGGCAACCTGTTCGGATCGAACCTGCTCCAGTTGCGTCCGTGAGGCTGAAAGGGCTCCGAGCTGATTGTCGGCGTCGGCCATCTGCGCACGCACTTTGTCAATATCGCCAACCAGTTGCTTAACTCGCTCGGCATCTATCTGCTTCCGGCGCTCCTCAAGCTGTTTCAGCTCCAGGCCGCGCGCAGCCAAGATATCGCGTGCGTCGACATACTCCTTGCGGAGAGAGTCGCGAACTCCAGCAAAGTCCAGTCCGACTTCGGCCCTCGCATCATGTGCTGCCTTGGACTGCCTGGCGGTGTGGAAGAGCGAAGTCAGACGCTGCTGGGCCTCTGACACGGCCAGCTGCTCGTTCCGAAGCTTTTCGACTTCAAGGCGATGCATCGACCCCGCTGGGAGTGGCTCACCGCATATGCACTCACCAAGTTCAAGCCGGTCGTTGAGGACCTCCACGGAGGTACCCGGGATTACGTGCCTGTCAGCCAGCTCGCCGAGAAGAGCGACGCCCGTCGCGAGGCGGTCGTCCAACAGCGCCCAGGAACACTCCTCGGAACGGATTGCCTCACGCATTCGGGTAAGACACCGGCTTCGGACGTCCTCGAGTTTCGCGACTTCGCCGCTGATCTCTATGATTCGCCGGTTTAGCTCTTCGAGGTCACCAAATCCTCGGAGAGCCGTAAGCTCCTTCTGCCACTTAGACTCCTGCTCAGCCATATTCGCACGACGCTCGCTGAGTTCTTCGAAGGTCGCTGTGACTCCCTTGATTTCCGAATCCGTCTTCTCCAACGCCAGTTCCGCGGCCTCCACGTCAGCCCCCGCCGACTTGGCGGCGGTCGAACGCAATGCCTTGAATGCGTCGTCCAGATCGTTGACGGCGGTCCGCATCGTCTCCAAACCGAGGAGCGCCTGGATCGCCTTATGAACCTTGGTCTGGCGCTGCTGCGAGCCCTCCTTGCCAGAGATGAAAGTCTGAACGTCATCACCATTGGTGAAAAATACGTCGCGCAGACGTAAAGGTACGAACTTTTCGATCAGCGCTTCGCCTCGTTCAACCTCGTCCTCTCCGGCACTTGTGATTCGCAGCAATCGGGCCTTATCAGCTCCTCTATCTACGTCGTCAGACGCCGTGGGGGTTTCTCTGACGGTACGTACCAACCTATATCTGCTCGTGAACTCACTGTCATCAGTATGCTCGAACTCGACCATCACTGAGACGTCGATCGGGATGCCGGGCGGTGCTGCCGCTGACGTCAATCGGAGCTTACGCGCGTGGACCGGAAGACCTTGCATTCCATAAAAGGCCCAAAGTAACGCATTCAATAACGAGGTCTTGCCCGATCCATTCTCGGCCCGGATGACCGTCAGAGGATGTGCCGAGTCGGTGGAGAATTCAAGCCGTACGTCCTCAAGCAGTTTGAAATTACGAATGTGCGCACGTACCAACCTCATAGTGCGCTCCTCGTCTCAGCCGCCACCTTGATACCGAGAGCTTCAACGACCTTACTCACCTTCTCGCGGCGCCCTCGTTCGGAAAGCCCCTCGGCCTGGGCAGCGATGACCTGAACGAGGCTCCGGACTACCTCAGCGCGGTATCCAGGATACCGTTCGTCCGTGAGCAGCGCCTGCTCGCCTGCCACCTCTACGACTCTCCTAGGATTCATGCTGCCAGCCTCGCCTTCATGGTCGTTGGTCCTCGTACTTGCTGATCAGTGACCGTGGGCCGTCTGTCGCCCATTCGTTATCACAATCCTCCGCGAACTCACGGAGGCGCCGAAGTTCCGCGCGGACGATGGCCTGTCCAGCCGCGCTCGTGGGGTCGGGCGGAATAACAAGAAAGTCGTGTATGCTCGCGACGGACTTCCCAGAAGCCTTCCTGAGCACGCGTCCGCGTCGCTGCACCCACTCTCGACGAACGGTGCTCGAGGCGAGGATGAATGCAGTGTCCGTTTGCGGAATATCGACACCTTCGTCTAGTACTTTCATCGCGGTAAGAACTTGATAGTCCCCGGTGCCGAACCGATCGAGGATGGTGGATGCGTCTGCCCGGGAGGTCTCGTCGCTCGTGAATTGATGGGACACGATTCCCAGATCCGACAGCATGCCGTTGACTTGGTCGATCTGGCGCATGTCGTGGAACACAGACGGCTTAGCAGACGCATAAATGAGGGTTCGCCGTACGGGTTGCCTTCTGTCCTGGTTTTGCAGGATTGCGCGAAGACTGTGGATCTTGGCTGATGCTTGTTCCAGGACGGCTCGGCGCTCGCGCAGCAACCGCTCCACTTTGTCGGAGGGAACAATCGTTTGACCATCATCATCAACACGGAACCCAGAGCGCCTCAGCTGCTCCGTGAGGTCGATATACTTATCCATCTCACTGTCGGTGAGGTGCACCTCGTGGATGAAATACCGGTACGGAACCAGGCAACCGGATCGAATGGCGTCGCGCAGGGTGAATTCGAAGACCTGATCACCAAAGAAGTCGAAAAGTTTGTCGCTCCCGTCGGGATCATACTGCCGAATCGGCGTCGCAGAGAGCCCAATGCGTCGATTGAAGCGCTCCGGGGGATCGCCAAGGAAACTTGGGACGCCCAAATTGTGCATCTCGTCGCCGATTAGGATTGCCTCGACGGACCGGTCGAGATTGTCGAAAAAGTCCCGCAGGCTCCGGTCTTGGGCGAACAATGCGTTGCTGCTGATAATGACTTCAGTTCGCTGCTCGCTGACGGCGAGCGCAGCCTTGATCTCTTCGAGGCGCTGGCGCCGATGGGAAGCATCCGCGAGGCTGGGTAGGAAGGGAACAAGGCCAAAGCCAGCAACATCGGCCGCCCATTGCAGCATCAGCGGCTTGCTCGGGACAAGCACCAGCACCACTACAGAGCCGGCACTTTGGGCCTGCATTTGAGTTGCCGCGATGAGAGCGGTCCGGGTCTTGCCGCCCCCGGTCGCGATAGCCAACACACCCCGCCCGCCAGCCGCGAGAAGGGCATCTACGGCTTGTCCCTGGTGCTGATATGGACCTGACCTCCATTCGAGGCCTTCTGGAATGGTGAGAATGTGAGCAGCTGCTTGGAATGACGGCGGCAGATCCGGCTCCAGCCCGGCGCGGTGATCCCGGTCCCACGCTTCCCAAAAGTCCCGGACCGTTGGTACTGGGCCTTCCGAGACCCGCGGGGATGCAAACTGAAGCCCCTGGGCGGCGGACAAGGTAAGTGAGTGCGCGTGGCGGTTGTCCCACTGGCGGTCCCATTGCTCCACGAGACGCTTTACGCGTTTAGCTGGCGATTCACCGTCCATCCAAGGGCGGTCGAGGGTCATTTGTTCGCCGTTCACTAAGAGACCACGCGCTGTGGCATTCCCCGAGCCATGGACTGCCGCCCAGTCCTCGCCACTGCGGAAGAGCCATTGCTTCTTGTGGTACATGCCGGTCTGCATGAGGACAAACCGCAACTCAAGCCGTCCGGCCGCCACGAGGTATGCGAGGCAGTCCAAGGTATGCCGCACCAAGGCAGATTCTGATAGTCGGGCATCGTCTAGCAATCTGCCGGTTGCCTCTGTCAGAACTTGCTCCGGGGACTTGAGCCCCCGTTCGATGGCATCGCGATCGGCCTTACTGATTTCCGGACTCAGAAGGATCCGGAGAGTCCTCCTGCCGTTTCCGACGTATGCAGACAGCCCCGGGGCGAGTTGCGCGAGGCAGTGCGAGCTGAAGAAGCCCGCGGCCACTCTCGCCTCGTCGGCGCATGACATCGCCGGAATCAGCACCTCGCCGACGAGATCGTCGTCAGGGATCTCGTAAACCGGCATCGCATCAGAGAGAGCTTCCTTTAGTCCGGTCAGTTCCAAGCCCCCAATCCCTTAGGCGGTTGGGCGATTCTACGTCTCGACCGAGTTCCGTTGCCACCTGACGGCGCAGCGCAACCGTCGGCTGAGAAAATGCGCCTCGGCTCACCCCGTACCCAGGGATGGCCACGATTGCCCAACGATTGGCCAAAAGTGTGAGACCCGACCGCATGCTTGGACCGAGTGCGGGCATTCGCTTTGAGGTCGGTTGGACGACCAATCATCAAGCTTGCCCGGAAGTTCATCGTCCGGGGCGCAGCGCCCGGTCCGGAGTCACCATGTCTGGTCGCCTTACCGTTGTGACGACTACTGCCATCGCACTGGCTCTCCTCGTTGCGAGGACACCCGCGCTAGCTCAAGAACCGGATGGACTTGCCCAGACAATGCGGGAACTTGGTTCTGCTGGGGTACCCCTGGTCAGCGGCTCCGAGGTAACTGAGCAAGTCACCCCGCCAGCCCAACCCGCTCCCGACGGCCCACCCCAGGCGATCCCCGTCGACCTGCCAATCCCTGACCCGACTGACTGGATTCCGAACCCGACCGATTGGATTCCGGGTGGACTGAATCCGCTGAATTGGGCGGGCGACATCGTGAACGCGGTGTTCACGATCGTGGGGAAGGCGCTATTGGAGGCGATGCGCGGGTTCGTGGACTGGGCGCTGGGGTTGGGCGGCTCGTCTCTCAACTTCGTCACCCAGACGCCGGCGGAAGGCACGTATGACAGCCCGACCGTCCGCAGTCTCTGGGACTTCTCGCGCGCGATTGTGAACGCCGCCCTGGCCGTGATCGTGATGTGGGGCGGGTTCAACGTCATCCTCAAGGAGCACACGCGGAGCCCCTACCACGAGGCGATGGAGCTGCTGCCGCGCGTCATCCTCGCGGCGCTGGCGGCAAACCTGACCATCGAGTTCGCCCGGCTGCTCATCGACGTGAACAACGCCATCTCGGCGGCGATTGGCGAGGTCAGCCTTCCCGGCTACGACCAGGCGACGCCGTCGCAAGAAGGCATCGCACTCATCTTCACTGCGGTCGCGTATGGCGTCGTGGCCATCCTACTGGTCTTCCAGATGCTCATGCGGCTGGCGCTCCTCGCGATGCTCATTGTCCTCGCGCCGGTCGCGGCGCTCTTGTGGGTGCTTCCGCAGACGCAGCACTGGACGCGTTGGTGGGTGGACCTTTTCACGACCACGGTGTTCCAGCAGGCCGTCCAGGTGATGGTTCTGCGTCTCGGCTCGTCGCTGATGGTCGAGCTCACGCCGGGCAGCATGTCGAACGCGCTGCTCACGATGCTGCTCGGGCTCGCCGTGTGTTGGCTCACGCTGAAGGTTCCGTCCCTGCTTCGAAGCAGCCGCAGCGCCGCGGGGATCACGAACGTCCTGACCCTCGCCGCCGTCACGCACGCGATGGGCGGACTGGGCGCTGCCGGGCGAGCGGCGAGCGCGGGCGGCGCGGCTGGTGGCGGTGGAGCTGCCGGCGCCGCCCGTGCTGCCTCGGGACGGGCGTGAGGTGTATGCCATGAACGCCAGCGCAATCGCTACTGGTGACATCTTCGGCGGAGTGGCCAGCGGCGGCCTGAAGGTTGCGGGCGCCGTCGGACTGGTCTTCTTCGCTCCGTTGCTCCTCACAGTGGCCGCACTTGGCGGGGTGCCCGAGCCGGCACAGTCCGGTGCCTCCGCCGCCGCGCTCGCCGAGATTCCGCCCGAGCACCTGGCTGCGATGCAGCAGGTGAGTGCGGCGACCGGCGTCCCATGGCAGGTACTTGCCGCGATCGCAAAGGTCGAAAGCGGCTTCGGCGCGAACACGGGCCCGAGCTCGGCCGGCGCAGTGGGCTACTGCCAGTTCATGCCGGCCACCTGGGCGCACTACGGTGTCGACGGCGATGGCGATGGCATCGCGGACCCGGCGAACTTCCGTGACTGCCTGCCCGCGGCCGCAGGGTACCTGCTGGCGAGCGGCGCCCCGGGCGACCTGCGGCAGGCCCTCTACGCGTACAACCACTCCTGGTCGTACGTCGACCACGTCCTCTCGATCGCCGGGAGCTACGGGTACCTCGATCCGGCTGGTATCCCCGCGCAGGCCGTCGCGCGGGCGCGCTCGCGAATCGGCTCGCCCTACGTCTGGGGAGCTGCTGGACCGGACAGCTTCGACTGCAGCGGTCTCGTGCAGTGGGTCTACGGGCATCTCGGGATTGCCACGCCGCGAACCGCGCAGGCTCAGTACGACTGGGCAACACCGGTTGCCGTCGAGGCCATCCAGCCGGGCGACCTCGTCTTCTACGAGCACACGTATCCGTCGTCCGACCGCATCACGCACGTCGGCATCTACGTGGGCGGCGGGCTCGTCGTCATGGCGCCGCAGGCCGGCGATTTCGTGAAGGAAGTCGCCTTCAACGACGCCTACTGGGCCGGTCACTTCGCTGGAGTAGGACGGCCGCACGCCGGGGGAATTCAGCTATGACCAGCGCACGTGGAGTAATGGTGGTTGTCGGCGGCCTAGCCGGGCTCCTCCTCGTGATCTCCCTCTTCAGCGGCTGGCAGGGCGCGAGCCGACTACGCGGCCAGGGCGAAGACATGAGCGCCGTCGAGGACGCCGCTCGTGAATTCGTCGAGGCGTACGGCACGTTCGACTTCCGTGAGCCCGACGCCTACCGCACGCGCCTCATGGACCTGAGCACCGGGGCGGTGCACGAAGGGGTCAGCACGTCGCAGGTCGACCCGGCATCGGTCGGGCAGCAGCAGACCATCGCGACGGACTCGGTCGCGGTCGACGTCACCGCCTTGTCCGACGACGCCGCGACCGCTTCGGCAACCGTCGAGCAGACGCGTCGGGCGACCGACCCGGCGACGGGACAGCTACGGGAACAGCGCGTTCGGCAACACGTGGCGTGCCGGCTGGTCCTCGTGAGCGGTCGCTGGCTGGTCGCGGAGTTCCGCCTGACATCCCAAGAACCAATTGAGCGCAACGGCAGATAGGAGGCCGACGTGATGGAACAGATCAACACCCTCTTCGAGAACCTGCTCAACATCGGCATGGGCGTCGGCGCCGCCGTGGCCGCGTTCTTCGTGATGTGGGGCGCGTTCCTCTATATGTCCGCCGCCGGCAGCCCCCACCAGATGGAGCGCGGCAAGTCGGCCATCGTGAACGCGCTCGTTGGATTCTCGATCGTGCTGCTCGCTCGCGTCATCGCCGGGATGATCCAGGATTCGATTGGCTCTCCATAGCTGCCCAGGTGTGTGACGGTCACGTCGCCAATTGTCCGTGCCGGGGATAGAACCGCTAGACCGGGCACCGCGTGGCCACTCACCGTGCGTTAGCCTTGCGGTATGCGCCGATCGACCCGAGGCAACAGCCCGCGGAAGGGTTCGTGATGTCACAAGCGCAATCTCCCGCTCGGATGCGGTCTGAGATGTACGCGACCGCTGCGTCAGCTTCTTCCGAGAGAAAGTCCGAGCCAGGTAAGTCGAAGCAATAGCACAGGAGATCAACAGGCTGTCCGGTTTTGTATGCAGGAGGATGACGTAGGTCGACCGCGAGGAAGCGGGTGCCATCGGCGCCCGCGAAGACAAGTGCACAGCCCGGAGACGGGCAGAATCCGTAGTCGCCTTCGATGTCGCGGTCCATCGGGCGGAGGACCTGGCGCATGGCGTGCGCTGCCGGCACGGGCCGGAGGCGCGTACCGCAGTCCAAGCACTCCCCCTCAGCCTGCCGCCTCGGCGCGCACACCTGCCCATCTGGAGCAAGTTGGCAACACTCCTCGTCCATTCGCAGACTCCAATCTCACTGGCGCCCATCCTCCACGTTGGAGCCGCTCCAAGGTCAAGCTACTGGCCTGATGACCGACCGCTTGACTCTGGAGTCGCTCCAACGTGGATGTTCTTGCACACCAGCAATGGGGAGGACACTTCTAGATGGAAAAGAGTTCGGCTGATGGGTTCGAGTTGCTTCCGATGGCTCAAGGGACCGACGAGGCAGTGGACGGACAAGCGCGATTGGCGATCGCACTGCTTCGCAGCCTTGCGGAGGGGGACCCGCTTGACGTATCCGTTCCCACACGCCTCGCCGCCGAACTCGGAACTGATGAGCAGTCCGCTGAAGCGCTCATCAGCAGGAATGCTGAATTTGATGAGCGGGGCAAGATCATCGGATTCGCTGGTTTGTCCTTGCGGGCGGACCATCCGCACCGGTTCGTAGTTGATGGACGCGGCTTCACAACATGGTGTGCCTGGGACACGCTGTTTCTTCCGGCGCTCCTCCAGAGCAGTGCAGCCGTCGAGTCCCCCGACCCGGAGACCGGTCAGATCATCCACCTCCAAGTTTCGCCGGAGCGAATTACTTCGGCGCTGCCTGAGGGTGCAGTCGTGTCGTTCGTTGACGGCGTCTCAGGCGAGTGCGTCGACGTGGCGACCACACAGGCGGCCTTCTGTCAGCTCGTTCATTTCTTCGCCGACGGACTAAGCGCCGAGCGTTTCCTGGCCGGGCGTCGCGCCAAGGGTCGAGTACTCAGCCTCGACGAGGGATTCGCACTGGGACAGCAACTTCAGAAGCGGCTGATCGACGCGGCCCGTTCAATGCCTTGACTGAGGGCGGTTCTTTACTGGCCTTCGACGATTACCACGCAAGGGCAGGGAGCGAGCCCCGAATTACGCTGTTCGTCGGGAGCGACCGCCTCGACCTCGTGCAAGACGCTCCGGAGCTGCTCCTCGACCTGCTCCAGCTGCATACGCTGTCTGATCACGCCCTCAAGTGCCTCCCGCGCTGATGCGGCGAGGGCCTGTTGCATCTCGCGGCATGTCCCATCGTGGAAGACGCGAATTAGTGCGGACATCTCCCCAAGTGGTAGCCCCAGGTCCCGCAACGCCCGTGCGAACCGTAGCGTCTCGAGGTGCTCCTCCGTGTAGACCCGGTACCTGTTCGCTCCCCGAGAAACCGAGGGTAGTACCCCGACCCGCTCGTAATAGCGAATCGTGTCGACCGGAAGCCCGGTTGCGCTGCTCGCCGCTTTGATGGTCACGAGGTTCGCCACGGACGGAGCGTAATCCCTTGAGTAGCTCCAACGTCAATCGGCGGTCTCGGGAGCCGGCGCGTGGAGACAACGATGGGCTTAGCCGTCGTGTTTGGAGCGATAAGAGCGGCAGCTTGGACCCAGCGTAGAGCGGGAGCACGCACCCTTCGCAGCACAACCCGTGCGAAGGAGAGCTGCGAACGCATGCAACGCCACGAAGTCCCCACCCACCTGAACATCGAAGACAAAGCCTTTGCCGGGCTGACGATGCGGCAGCTAATGGTCGCAATCATCGGCCTGGCCCTCGCGTACGCGGCGATCAGCGAAGCGCCGCTGCCACTGCCCATGCGCCTGGGGCTGGGCGCTCTCGTCCTCTTGTGGACAGCAGCATTCACGCTCTGGCAGCCGGCCGGGCGCTCACTCGAAGACTGGGCGTTCGTGCTGTTGCGGTACGTCAGCGTGCCGCGAGTGGTTGTCTGGCGCGTGCGCGCCCAGCGACTTCCCGAGTCTGATGACGCAGGGCGGTTCGAGATCGTCCTCCCGGGTGACGGCGTCGGTTCGCTTGGAGGCGACCGATGACGACCGGCGCGAAGCACGGAAGCGTGCAGGACCTCCTGCCGCTCGAAGACATCGTCGAGGGCGTGATCTGCCTCCGTGGCGGTGAGTACCGCGCGGTGGTCCAGGCGCAGAGCGTGAACTTCGCCCTCAAGTCCGAGGAGGAGCAGGAAGCGGTGATGGCCGGTTACCGGTCGTTCCTCAACTCCCTGAGCCACCCGGTGCAGATGCTGGTCCGCATCCTGCCTACCAATGTCGAGCCTTACTTGGCCGGCTTTCGAACGAACGTGACAGCGCAGGCGAACAGCGATGCCATCCGGCGCCTCGCCCTCGACCACGAGACGTTCGTCCGGCGCCTCGCGCGTGAGCGGACGCTACTCGAACGGCGGTTCTACCTGGTCGTCCCGGCCGGCGAGTTCGGTCACGAGGGGACGGCCGCGATCCGCTGGCCCTGGAAGCGGAACAGCCGACGGCTCGACGACCAGCACCTCGCCGTGGCCGCAGCGCAGCTCAACGCCCGCTGCCAGGAGCTTGCCCAGGGGCTCACCTCGTTCGGCGTCAGCTCCCGTCGATTGGAGAGCGAGGAGCTGGCTGAACTCTGGGCCGCGTGCCTCTGTTCCCAGGTGTCCCAGCTGTCGCCGTCACTCATCGCCGGTGCGCGGCCAGTTGTCGCCGCCACCCGTCGGCGGGAGGTGGCGCGCCATGGTTAGCCTGCCATGCGTTCAGCAACGTCCCTCGCGCCGCCGACGCGAGCACTCGGCCGACGATCTTCGCTTCGAACTGGGCATGCGGTCCGCGGTTGACCACCTCGCCCCTGCTGCCATCGAAGCATCGCGCTCGCACCTCGTCATCGACGGCCGCTACGTCCGCGTGCTCGGCCTGAGCGACTATCCACGCTACGTGCACCCCAACTGGCTCGCGCGCCTCATCGACTTCGACGAGCCACTCGACCTGAGCCTGCACATCGACCCGCTCGACTCTGCGACGACAGTCCGCCGCCTGACGCACAAGCTGGTCGAACTCCAGTCTTCGCGGCTCCTCGATGCGCGCAGCGGCAAGATCGCCAGCGCCGAGCGCGAAGTCGCCTACGAAGACGTGGAGCGACTGCGCGACGCATTGCAGCGCGGGGAGGAGCGCGTTTTCTCTGTCAGCCTCTATGTCTGCCTGCGGTCGAGCTCACCTGCGGCGGTCGACGAACTAAACCGCCGGGTCGAAACCGCCCTCGGCGGGATGATGGCGTCGTCGCGGGCTGTGCTCTTCGAGATGCTCCAGGGCCTGCTGTCGTGCCTCCCGGCCGGCCGCGATTACCTCGGCCGTTACCGCAACCTCGATACGACCAGCGCCGCGACGATGATCCCGTTCACGTCGAGCCACCTCTCAATGCGCGAGGGCATCCTCTACGGCATCAGCGTCCACAACAACTCGCTCGTCATCTTTGACCCATTTAGCCGGGAGCTGGAGAACGCCAATAAAGTGGTGTTCGCGAAGAGTGGCGCGGGCAAGTCGTACGCCTGCAAGGTCGAGGCGCTCCGGGCGCTGATGCGCGGCGTCGAGTACTACATCATCGACCCTGAGGACGAGTACGGGCGCATCTGCGAAAACGTGGGCGGCCAGTACATCCGGCTCTCCGGCAGCTCGGCGCACCACATCAACCCGTTCGACCTCAGCGCCGGTTCCGCTCGCGACGGCGAAGCGCAGGACGCGCTCACCGAACGGTTGCTGGCCCTCCAGGGTCTCTTTGGGCTGATGCTCGCCGACAAGGGTGGTTCCCTCACGCAGCGCGAGCGCGGAGCACTGGACCGCGCGCTGCGTGAGACCTATGGCCGCGCCGGGATCACGCGCGATCCCAGTACCCACGGAAGACCCGCGCCAGTCCTGCGTGATC
>CAZDUX010000018.1:0-62387 GCA_964508715.1 uncultured Anaerolineaceae bacterium
GTGAACGACGGCGAAGTTCGCGGTGCGCTCCTCGAGCGGCACGGCATCGAAATCGGCGGTGGGCTGGGAGATCTCCGCGGGAGAGTCTGGCGTATCGGTCTCATGGGTGAATCGAGCACCCCGGGAAACGTGTTCCTGGCGCTCTCGTCACTTGGGAAGATCCTTCGTGAACAGGGCTTCCGGGCCGACGTGAACGCCGCTGTCGATACCGCATCGGAGCAGTTGAGCGAGCCGTGACAGGGCGAATCAGACTCGCGAGTGTGGCTGCAGCCACCTTGCTCATCGTATCCGGCACGGTAGGCGCACTCGCAGCAACGGGCGACCTCCCCTGGCAGGGACGTGCTGCCCAGATCGCCAGCGACGGAACGGCCGTTCGGCCGACGGCAACCGCGGCTGCCAGCCCGGCTGCATCCGGGACCACGCCGGCCATGCCAGAGGTCACCTTCAGCGAGGCGTTTCCCAGGCTGCCGAAGCTCGAGCGCCCCACGAACATGGTGGGGATCGCGGGCGGCTGGATGGTCGTCACCCTCCAGGACGGCCGTGTTGTCTCATTTCCGGACGACCCATCCGCGAGCGAACTCACCACGATGCTCGACTTCCGGTCGAAGGTCTCCCGTGAGGGCAACGAAGAGGGGCTCCTCGGCATAGCCTTCCCTTCGCACGCAAGCAATGGCGACGTTTACCTCTACTACAGTGCAAAGGGCGGTGAACGGCGAACGGTGCTCTCTGCGTTCCGCCTCACTGGAGACTCACACACGCCGGGCAACATGCGCATCGATGCAGGGTCCGAGCAGATCCTGTTGACCATTCCTCAGCCGTACTCGAACCACAAGGGCGGCCAATTGGCGTTCGGGCCCGACGGGATGCTCTACCTTGGGCTGGGGGATGGGGGATCGGGCGGGGACCCGAACGGGAACGGACAGGACCTCCAGAATAACCTCCTGGGCAGTATCCTCCGCATCGATGTGCGGGGAGGAGCAGGAACGCCCTACAGCGTACCGTCCGACAACCCCTTTGCGAGTTCGCCCAACGGTGCGAAGCCCGAGACGTGGATTTACGGGCTACGGAACCCGTGGCGGTTCAGCTTCGACACTGCAACCGGTTTGCTCTGGATCGGAGACGTGGGGCAGGGCGACTGGGAAGAGATCGATCGTGTCGAGCACGGCGGCGGTAACTACGGTTGGAACATCATGGAGGGGTTCCACTGCTTCAAGCCGGGTTCCGGCTGCAATCAGCAGGGGCTCGAACTGCCCGTTGTCGAGTACGGGCACGATAACGGGAGATGCTCGGTGACCGGGGGTTACGTCTACCGCGGCCAGGCCGCGCCCTCATTACGCGGCTGGTACGTCTATGGGGATTACTGTTCGGGGGAGATCTGGGGGATTCCGGCGACATCAACACCGGGATCCAGGCCCGAACCCATTCTGCTCGCAAACACCGGAAAGCAGATTCCGACGTTTGCACAGGCCGGGGCGTCGAATGAGCTCTACTTCCTCTCGTTCGACGGGAGGATCTACGAGGTTAGCTAACCGGTGTCGGCGGCCGCCCGATCCCCAGGTAGCGGACACCCTGCGCCTCAACACGCTCGCGGTCGAGTGCATTTCGAGCATCAACGACAAGCGGTGCAACCTTCGACCAGTCGAGTGCTTCGTACTGGCGGTGATAGGCATGGACGACCACGACGTCGTAACCGCCGAACGGCTCGCTCGCAGGCTCGAACCCGAGTTCACGGATACCGGCTTCACTGAGCAAAGCGTCGTGGCCGCGGACGACCGCGCCGCGGGACGTGAACTCGCGCAGAAGGTCGACAGCGTTGGTGTGGGGCGTCACCGCGACATTGGGCCGGAAGGTGAGCCCGAGAATGAGCACCATCCGGCCATCGAGCCCGCCAATGAGCTGGTTCACGCGTTCGGCGGCGTAGCCTGGCATCGCATCATTCACCTGCCGTCCGCGTGCCGGGAGTGAACTCGGACCCTCACCCTGCATGAGGAACCGTGGGTAAACGGGGATGCAGTGGCCGCCGACACCTGTACCGGGCACGTGCAGGTGGCAGTAGGGCTGGCTGTTTGCGGCGCGGATGACCTCATTGATGTCGATCCCGTAGAGGTCAGCGACCTGGGCGAGTTCGTTGGCAAGCGCGATATTGAGATCGCGATACGCGCCCTCAGAAAGCTTGGAGAGCTCCGCCGACTCTGCGCTTGCCATCTGGATCACGTCGCCGCCAAGGATCTCACGGTAGAAGGCCGCAGCACGGTCGCCACCTGCCGGGTCAACCCCGCCAACGACCTTGGGGTACTTCGTTATGTCCTCGATTACACGACCCATCAGGAGCCGTTCGGGGCTGAACGCAACGGAGAAGTCCCTGCCAAGCTTCATGCCGTTGGATTCGAGCCGCGGTGCGAGCTCACGGCGCGTTGTGCCAACCGGGAGAGTCGTGTCGAAGATGCAGAGCGTACCAGCCTTCATCCCCTTCGCCACGCTTTCGGCCGCCGCGAACAGGTTGCGAAGGTCGGCCCGGCCCGATTCGTCGACATCGACCGCAACCGAGAACGTGACCGCATCGCACCGGGCTACCGCACCAACCGTGTCGGTCGTCGCGATCAGGTTCCCGGAGGCGATGACCTGGCGAAGCATCTCGCCAAGACCGGCCTCGTCGGGGAGCGGGTTCTCCGCGCGATTCACCTTCGCGACGAGTTCGGCATTGATGTCACAGCCAAATACCCGGTGTCCTCGCGACGCGATCGTGGCCGCAACCGGGAGACCGATGCGGCCGATTCCGACAACAGCAACGTTCACGCGGGGACCTCGACAGGGGAGATCACAACAGGGAGGCCCGTATCGGCCGACTGCACGAGTGCCTCGGCGACGGCGAGTGCAACCATCCCGTCATGGGCACTCACGGGGGCGGAGCGCCGTTCGATGATGGCGTCACGGAAGTTCTCGAGCTCAGCCCGGAGCGGCTCGCGGTTGGCGATGGGGTAGCGAGTCATGGGGCCTTCGGTGACGCTGGCGATCGCGCCTTCGCGGGCGGCGGCGGCGTAGTTTTCGTAGAAGGCGAGCGACTGCGCCGCATAGTCGGCCACGAACATGCCTTTCTCGCAGAGCACGGTCAGTGTGCGCTCCTTCGTCGGCGTTAGCCAGTTGATATCGAGGATGCCCTGGGCACCTCCGCGGAAAGTGAGCATTCCCGCAAAGAGGTCTTCGTTCTCAGTGTGGATGTGGCGGCGCGATTCGGCGTAAACGCGCTCAATCTCGTCGTCCAGCAAGAAGCGCATGATATCGATGTCGTGTGGTGCGAGGTCGTGAATGACGCCCACGTCGCGGATGCGGTGGGGAAACGGGCCCACCCTGCGCGCCCTCATCTGGATGACACGGCCACCCTGGCCTGCAAGGAGGCGGTGCTTGAGTTCACCGATCGCGGGATTGAAACGCTCGATGTGCCCAACGGTGAGGATCACGCCTTCACCACGCGCGGCGGCCGAGATGCGGCGGGCGGCATCGAGGTTGGCTGCGATCGGCTTCTCGACGAGAACATGCGCCCCGGCACGAATTGCGGCCGTGGCAACGTCTTCGTGAAGCTGCGTCGGTACCACCACGGAGACACAATCGGGCCGGGTCTCGCGGAGGAGGCTGGCAGCATCTGTGAAACCAAGAATCGGCCGCCCCCCAATAGCCCGCCGTACACGCTCGGGGTCGGCGTCAGCAACGGCCACCAACTCGAGACCGGGCATGTCAGCGAGCACGCGAGCGTGGTTCGCACCCATCGACCCGAGACCAACGACGGCGGCACGGAGGGGAGTCGGCATGGTCTTGAGCGTATCCCGCCGGCCTCAAAGGCGCATCCAGCAGCCATTCATGAGCAACGGCCCAGGGGCTGCGACACTGGCAGCGTCGTTGCTCAACCGAGGGGCGGTGCCACCCGGTTGACCACGCTGGCGATGTACTCGAGATCCTCGGGGCCGAGTGCAGCGTGCACCGGGAGTGACAGGACCCGCTTCGCAGCCTCTTCGGCCACCGGGAACGAACCTTCACCATAGCCCATCTGCTTCATGATGGGCTGTTCATGAATGGGGATCGGATAATGCACGGCAGTGCCGATGCCAGCCTCGGTGAGTGCAGCCTGAAGTGCATCCCGGTCGCCACTGGTACGAATCGTGAACTGGTGAAAAACGTGCCGGTCGCCGTCGCGCACACGCGGGGTCTCGACGGACCGAATGAGTTCGCAAAGCCGTGTGGCGTTGGCAATTCGAGCTTCGTTCCAGCCTTCGAGCCGTCCGAGTTGCACGAGGCCGATGGCCGCATTCATCTCTTGCATCCGCCAATTAAGCCCGAACGTCTGGTGGAGGTAACGCTGCTCCTGGCCATGCGCCCGGATGAGCCGCGCACGGTGGGCGACGTCATCGTCGTTCGTCGTAATGATCCCGCCTTCGCCGGTCATCATGTTCTTCGTGGGATAGAAGCTGAAGCAGCCGGCACCGAACGTCCCAACCCGTTGGCCCGCGTGTTCGGCACCGTGCGCCTGGGCGGCGTCTTCGATGAGCGCCAGGTCGTTGTCCTCGCAGATCGCAGCGATCTCGGCGATCCGTGCGGGGTGGCCAAAAATGTGGACCGGCATGATCGCCCTGGTGTTGTCGGTGATCGCGTCTTCCAGCCGGGCGGGATCGAGGTTCAGGTCGAAAGGATCGACATCAACGAACACCGGCGTCGCGCCGCAAGCGATGATGCTCGTGGCCGTAGCGATGAAGCTAAATGGGCTCGTGATGACCTCGTCGCCGGGGCCGACGCCACTCGCCTGGAGTGCCACGATAAGCGCCGCGGTGCCACTGTTGACGCCGATAGCGTGCCTGGCCCCGATGTACTCGGCGAAGGCACGTTCGAACGCCTCCGTGCGCGGGCCCTGGGCAAGCTGCCCGCTGTCGAGCACCTCCATGACTGCCCGCTTTTCCTCTTCGCCGATGAACGGCTTCGCCACGGGGATGAACGGTCGCGTCGATGCAGTCATGGCCGGGTCCTTTCAGCGTGGGGAGCTAGCGAGAGATGCCGTCTTCGAGGGTATCAAGCCCATCCGCTTGGTGCCGGTAGCGCCGTCCGCAATTCGGGCAGCCGAGGCCATCATCGAGCCGGTGGGCGCAGACACAGACCCACCCGGCCTGCCGAGCAGGGTTCCCCGCGACGAGCGCATGCGCGGGTACGTCTTTCGTCACCACCGAACCGGCGGCAACCAGTGCCCAGCGGCCGATGGTCCGGCCGGGAAGGATGACTGAACGCGAGCCAATGGCTGCTCCGTAGCGCACCGTCGTTGGGCCAACCTGCCAGTCGTCGGCACTTTTCAGTGTGCCGTCGGGGTTGATCGCACGGGGGTAGCGATCGTTGGTGAACACCACTTCGGGTCCGACGAAGACACCATCTTCGAGTGTGACTCCTTCGTAGAGACACGAGTAGTTCTGGACCTTGCAGTTTGTACCGACCGAGACGCCGGCGCCCACGTAGACGCCTTTGCCGATGATGCAACCGGCCCCGACCGATGCACCTTCGCGGACCTGCGCCTGGTGCCATATGCTCGCGCCATCCCCGATGGACGCGCGGTCACTCACTTCTGCCGTGGGATGAACGCGGTAGCCGCTCACGGGGTGGGAGACTCGGTCTTA
The DNA here is from genome assembly GCA_964508715.1 of uncultured Anaerolineaceae bacterium. Classification (GTDB taxonomy): domain Bacteria; phylum Chloroflexota; class Dehalococcoidia; order Tepidiformales; family Tepidiformaceae; genus JAKALX01. The sequence continues at coordinate 5,649 of CAZDUX010000018.1, forward strand.
TCCGCAGTCTGTGCCTTGCCGCCAGTATTGGCCTCGAGCGAGTAGCGATGGCCAACGAGGTGAATGCGGCGACGGAGTTCATCGAGGTCGTCGCGGCCGCTTGCCCGGATCTCGTCGATAAGCCGCAGGATCTCCGCCTCGCTGACCTCGACATCGGCGGTGAGTCGCATCACCTTGGGGTGCTCCGTGCGCTCCATCCGTTCGAAATCGGCGACGAGTTCCTCACGCAGCTTCTCGCCCGGGCGCGGGCCCGTGAAGACCACCTCGATGTCGTCACCCGGGCGCAGGCCACGCAGGCGGATCATGCGTTCGGCGAGTTCGAGGATATTGATCTCCTCACCCATATCGAGCATGAAGACATTCCCGTGGCCGCCAAACGTACCGGCTTCGATAACGAGGCTCACAGCCTCGGGGATGCTGATGAAGTAGCGCTGCATGTCGGGATGCATCACGGTGACTGGCCCACCGCGCTCGATCTGCCGCATGAACGTTGGCACCACCGAACCACGCGAACCCATCACGTTGCCGAAACGGACAGCTGCGTAGTTGGTGGTGTCGCTCTCCCGGGCAAGGGCCATCACCAGCAGCTCGGCGATGCGCTTGGTGGCACCCATGATGCTCGACGGCCGCACAGCCTTATCGGTCGAGATGAGAACAAACATGCTCGTGCCATACTTCCGTGCGGCGCGAGCGACATTGAGGGTACCCAGGACGTTGACGCGGAATGCCTCGTCCGGGTGCTCCTCCATGAGCGGCACATGCTTGAGGGCGGCGGCATGGTAGACGAGGTTCGGACGAACCTTGTTGAACACGGTATCAACCCGCTCTTCATCTACCACGTTCGCGACCCAGAGTTTCACCGTCGTCTCCGGGGAGATACCTGCGAGTTCGAGCGAGAGGTCGTACAGACCGCTCTCGTTGTTATCGACCAGGTGCAGTTCGAGGGGGCGAAAGGCGAGCGCCTGGCGGCTCAGCTCGGAGCCGATAGAACCCGCAGCTCCCGTGACAAGCACCACCTTGTCCTTCACCGACTGGCTGCAAGCGTTGTAATCGACCTCCACGGGTTCGCGGCCCAGCAAGTCATCGAGCGTGATATCGCGAAGCGTGTCGTGAGCGCGGCCGAGGACCCAGTTATCGACACCCGGGACCATTCGGACCGGGACGTTCTGACGCTGGCAGGCAGCGACGATTTCGCGGACGGTGTGGCCTGGTGCGCGAGGGATGGCGATGGCCACGACCTCCACATCTTCACGACGACAGACTGCCTCGATATCGGACAGGGCGCCGAAAACGTGGAGGCCGTGGATGCGGCTGCGCTGCTTCCGCGAGTCGTCATCGACGAACCCGATCGGCTGGTAGTTGAGTTCAGGGGTGTTCTGAAGCTCGCGCGCGAGGAGTTGCCCGGTGTGCCCGGCGCCAACGATGAGCAGGCGGCGTGAGGCGGCAGCAGCCCAGGGCATGCGCATCAGGAGCCTTGTACGCATCTTCACCATGGCCATGCCGGGGAAGATGAGAGCGCCCGCGATGAGTGTCACCGATAGCGGCAGGTCGCGCTCATGCACCCACATGTTCACGCCAAAGACGATGAGCGTGACAGCGAGAACCGGGCGAAAGAGCCCGAGAATATCTCCGAGGCTGCCGTAGGCCCACATCGTCCGGTAGATACCGAAGACCCAGTTCGCAGCCACGTAGCCAAGGGCAATGAACGGGACGACCCTAACTGCAAATTCACCATTTGAATCAGGGATGTGGCCGTCGAAGCGCAGGAGCAGAGCGGCGGTGTATGCCGCACAGACCACAAGAACATCGAGGGCGATAGCCGCGCCAGTGTGCAGCGCTGGCGATGCGAGGATGCCTCGAACGGCTCGGGTGTCACCCGTAACGGGTGGCGGGATAGCCATCAACGAGCTCCTGCACCGGCGAGGACAATCCACGCAGTTCGGAGAAGGATGGAGATATCGATCATCACCGAATGACGCTCCACGTATTCGAGATCGTAGTCAAGGATCTCTTCATAGGTCAAATCCGAGCGGCCATTTACCTGGGCAAGTCCGGCGATACCGGGTAGGACCGAATGCCTTCGATGATACTCCGCCGGGTATTGCTGAACGATCTCCGGGATCTCGGGCCGGGGACCGACGAGGCTCATATCGCCCTTCAGGACATTGATCAGGTTGGGGAGTTCATCGATAGACGTTTTCCGGGCGATTGCGCCACATCGCGTGATACGCGGGTCACGTTCACCGGCCGGCGCGAAGACGAAGCTGGACCAATCCTGGACCACGTACTCCTTTTGCCCGGAGAGCCCTGCGTGACGCATGGTTCGGAGTTTGTACATGGTGAACGGCTTTCCGTGGAACCCGATACGAGTCTGGAGGAAGAACGGGTTGCCCCGGAGCTCGATGGCAAGGATGACGGTAAAGATGCCGGCGACCAGGATGGCGATCGGCGCAACGAGCAGCGTGAGTGCGACATCGAACGCGCGCTTGGCCATCCGGTGGAGGGTATCGAACGGGCGTGCTATGTGCGATCAGGGCTCCCGGAAAATCTCGTGCGTGCCGATGCGAAGCCAGATGACGTGGTGCTCGCCGGGAATTCGCTCGGGGCCATATCGGAACGTTGCCCAGCCATCTGCAGCCCAGCTCATCTCCCAGACTCCAGGCTGCATCACCACTCGTTTGACACGAAGCGACGGTCGAAACGACCCGTCGCGAAGGTCAGTAACAAACGCTCGAAGCACGAGGCCGAACTGCCGGCGTTGCGCAGCCGTCAGTCTCTCGATATCCCGGAGAAACCTCTGGTGCTCTTCATGCGCAGGCACTGATTAGGCGTCATGTTCCGACTCAAGCATGCGGAGGAACTCCTCGGTCGACATCTGTATCCGGCCAGCCGGATCAGGAGATGGCGGATCGCACCTGCCGCCGGGCACATCCATCTCGAGGTGGCCATCCGAGAACAGAACGATTTCGATCTCCTCACCCTCGGTTGCAAACATGCGGGCCAGGGTGAGGGGGACGCGAATCGTCCCGTCCCGTCCCGTCGAACCTTCAACCGACACCGTTGTACGGGATACGGCCACCTGCCCTGTGATACGGATGACGGGCTAGCGATAGGAATTGAGTTGCCAGATCGCGGCTTACGGATCGCCATATCCCGATTCTACACGAGCTCGAGCGCCTCTCCCTCGAAGGTGCGGATTTCGCGCTTCATGGCAACCGTTTTCGCGAGCTTCACCACGCAGTCTGCAACTCCGGGGTTTTCACCCAGGGCATCGAAGTCCTGCATTCCGCAGACATTGCAGGTGCCGTGGTGACAATCGGGCATCGTGCGATGGCTCTGGACGGCCTGCCACTGGCCCCGGAGGTAGCTCTTCGTTACGCCGCAGTCGATATGGTCCCACGGGAGAGGCTCACGGGTATCCCATTCGCGATGGGCAAACCATGCGGCATCGATGCCGGCCGCTTCGAAGGCTTCGGCCCAGCGGCCGGCATCGAAGAACTCGCTCCAGGCATCGAATTTCGCGCCTCGACGCCAGGCCTCGTGGAGTACCTTGCCGACGGTGCGATCGCCGCGGCTCAGTACGGCTTCAATGAAGCTATCGCGCGGGTCATTCCAGCTGAACTCCACCCCGGCCGCGCGGCAGCTGTCGCGAAGGAGCGCGTGCTTGGGGGCAAGCTCTTCGGCCGTGTCCTGCCGCGCCCACTGGAACGGGGTGTGCGGCTTTGGCACGAGGTTGCTGGTGCTGACACGGACGCGCGCCCGGCCGCCAACGTACTTGCGGCCAATGTTTTTCACCTGTTTGCCGAGTTCGACGATCGCTTCAACGTCGTCCATCGTCTCGGTGGGAAGACCGACCATGAAGTACATCTTCACCCCGGTCCAGCCACGCTGGAATGCGTTCTCCGTCGCACCGATGAGATCATCGTCGCTCACGAGCTTGTTGATTGCATTGCGCAGGCGTTGGCTGCCCGCTTCAGGTGCGAGGGTGAGCGTGTGTTTCTTGCCTTTGGCGACGGCATCCGCAACATCGACTGAGAAGCTGTCGACGCGGGTACTGGGAATACCGACCTGTAGCCTCGGGAACGTCTCGGTGAGACCGTTCACCATCGGCACAATCTGGCTGTGGTCAGTCGTGCTGAGCGACAGCAGAGAGAGCTCCTCATAGCCGGTATTCGCCATGAGGTCGCGCGCCGCCTGGATCACCTCCTCGGGGCTGCGCTCTCGGGTTGGCCGGTAGATCATCCCGGCCTGGCAGAAGCGGCAGCCCTGGGTGCACCCGCGCTGAATTTCCACCGCGACACGGTCGTGAATGGTTTGCAGGAAGGGAACGATAGGCCTGGTGAGCGGCGGTGGCAGCTTCTCGAGAATCCGGCGATGGATGACCGCCGGGGCTTCGGGGACGAGCGGATCGAGCGCGGCAAAGTGGCCGGCGTCGTCGTAGCGCGCTTCGTAGAACGAGGGGACGTAGAGACCTGGCAGGTGGAGCAGGTCGCGAAGCCGGTCCCGGCGCGGCGTGGCGTTCTCCCGCCAGCCACGGACGAGATCGGCAATTTCGACGACCGCATCCTCGCCTTCACCAATGACAAACGCGTCGATGAATGGCGAGAGTGGCTCAGGATTAAAGGAGCCACTGCCGCCGCAGATGATGATTGGATGTTCATCCGTCCGTTCGTGTGCCCAGACAGGGATGCCGGAGAGGTCGAGCATGTTGAGGACGTTGGTGTACGTCATCTCGTACTGGAGGGTAAAACCGAAGACATCAAACTCAGAGAGCGGGTGACGCGTTTCGAGACTCCAGAGCCTCACGCCCTCGCGCCGGAGCTCAGCCTCCATGTCTTCCCAGGGTGCGAAGGTACGTTCACAAATGACGTCATCAATCTTGTTGAGGATGTCGTAGAGGATGCCGAGGCCCATGTTGGACATTCCGATGTCGTAGACATCGGGAAACGCGAGTGCGATTCGTACCTTCGCGCCGTCCCAGTCTTTCGTCACGCTATTCCATTCGCCGCCGGTGTAGCGGGCGGGCTTCGAAACGCGAGCGAGAAGTTGATCGATCGTCGCGGTCATATGCAATCGTCCCCTGCGTAATCTGGGCTGCGTTCGCCCGTGAACGGCCGGGTGCGTGCGCGGCCGAACTCCCATAATAGGCGACTCGTTCACGCGATGCCCATCGCACCGGGGCTCTCGTCCGGCTATGATTCCGGCAATGGCGACGTGGGTTGCGTATTTCACGTTCAAGCCTGGGGCGAACATCCTCCAGGGGCTCGAAGCGTTCGAGCGCCGAAAAACGTTCAAGCATCCCGCGCACGCAACGATCGCCGGCGAATACTGGGTGAACGCACCGGCCGATAGGCCGCAGGTGGTTGTCATCTGGGAAGCCGACGACGAGGGCCCGGGTGACTATTACGAGGCTGCGTGGGGCGACCTCTTCGATATTACGGTGGCACAGGCGACAGCCCCGGTTTCCGAGCTCCCCGAGAGCCTGCCCAACTTGCAGGCGAACCCCGGCTAAGCGCGGCGGCCCCATTCCCTCATTCACGTGCCCGCTTTGGTGATGGCGGCACGCCTGCCCGAACCCGGCGAACGAACAGAGCGCCCGGCCGGGGTGGCCGGGCGCTCCGGGTTGCCTGGCGGCGCGAGTTTACCGGCCCTGGAAGTTCGGCTCCCGGCGCTCGGCGAAGGCGCTCAGGCCTTCCTTGAAGTCCTGGCTCTGGAAGAGGGGGAGGAGCTGCAGGAAGATGTGGTCAACCGCAGCCTCGAAGGTCTCGTCCTGGCCGAGACGCATCATGCGCTTGGTGGTCTGGACACTCAGCGGGGCGTTGTTGGCGATCTGGCGAGCCATCTTGTTCGCCTCGGTCATGAGGTCGTCGTGGGACACGACGCGGTTGACAAGGCCAACCTGGAGCGACTGCTGGGCATCGAGGACATCGCCGAGGAATGCAACTTCGGCAGCCTTGGCCCAGCCGAGGAGACGCGGAAGGTACCAGCAGCCGCCGCTTTCGGGGAGGACGCCGCGCTTCGTGAAGACGGCGCCCATCTTGGCATACTCGCTCGCGATGCGGATATCACAGCCGAGGGCGAGGTCCATACCGTAGCCAGCAGCGGCGCCGTTGAGGGCGCAGATAATGGGCTTGTCCATGCGATTGATGACGATCGGTGGCGAATTGTGCAGGTCGAAAAGCTGGTAGCCGCGCTGGCCAACGCCGAGGCCATCGCCCGACATCTGGTCCTTGAGGTCGAGTCCCGCGCAGAAGCCACGGCCGTTTCCGGTGAGGATGATGCAGCGGACGTCGCGGTCGGTGTTCGCCGCCTGGAGAACCGTCGAGAGGGCGTTCAACATGGGGCCGCTGATGGCATTCATGCGGTCCGGGCGGTTGAAGGTGATGGTGAGGACATGGTCCTGGAGGTCGACGAGGAGCTCATCGGTTTCGGGTTTTGGGATCACGGGAGTGCCTCCAATTCGGGATACGTGCGTCGGGAGTGTTGCATCGAACAACTCACCCCGCAAGCAATCGCATCATCGCCGGCGTGGGTCAGCGCAACAGGTATTCGTGGAGGGTGAGCCCACTCGCACGGACACTCGCGGCGGTTTCGCGGCCGACATAGCGGATATGCCAGGGCTCCGGGGCATAGCCCGTGACCGCTTCCTTCTCGTCGGGGTAGCTCACGAGCCAGCCATATTCCCAGGCATACGTCGCAAGCCACACCGCCTCGGCAGAGCCCGCGAACGCATCGAGACAGCCTGTGGAGCCACAGACGTCGGCTGTCGTGCCAAGTTGGTGCTCGGAGTGGCCCGCCCGGGCGCTGGTTCGTTCTGCCTGTTCGAGCCCAAGCACAGCGACCCATGTCGCGAAAACCGACTGTTGCGTCGCATAGCTTCGGTAGGCGCTGTCGGTGCTGAGTACGTAGCCATCGCGCGCAGCCGCGTTCACGAGTTCGATGAACGCGTTGGCCGCCTCCACACGCAACCGTTGAGTACCGATCGTTGCCCAGCCAGGCAATTCGATGAGATCGGGGGGTTCACAGTCGGGGGCGAGCGCGTGGTGCTTGTCGATCGGCACGAGCATATCGCCACAGGGCAGAAGTGCTGGCCACGGAGTCGGTGCAGGGGTCGGGACGGGGCCATCGCTGGCCACGAACGGAGCGCGGACCACGAACTGCCCCCGTGCAGGAGCAGCCAGCGCTACGAGTGCGGGAACGGCGAGCAGAAGGAAGAGCACAGGCGTACCACGGCGAAGCCATCGTCTGTGTCCCACGGGTGCTACTGGAGGAGGTATTCGTGCAGGGTGAGTCCGCTCGAATGCACCTTTGCCGCAACGTCCTTACCGACAAAACGGATATGCCACGCCTCCGGGGCGTAACCCGTGATAGCTTCCTTCCCCTCGGGGTAGCTCACGATGAAACCGAACTTCCATGAGTTCTCCCTCAGCCAGGCAGCGGCCGGAGTGCCGGTGAAGTCCTCGAGGAAGTGTCCTTCGTACCCAACATCGGCAGTCGTCCCGAGTTGGTGTTCGCTGTGGCCAGGCTTTGCACTTGTGCGATCGGCGTAGGCCTGGCCACTCGTGCGCACCCAGTAGTTATAGGTGTCTACCTGGTTCTGGTAGCTGCGGTAGCCGCTGTTGACTGCCAGGTTGAAGCCCGCTTTGCGCGCGGCATCGAAGAGGTCCTCCATCGCGTTCGCCGTCTCGGCCTTCAGATACTGTGCACCCTGCGCCGAGATTGCGGCGGGAAGCTGGACGAGCCCGCTCGGCACGCAGTCGGCGGGGAGGCGATGTTGCTTATCCACGGGCGCCTGGGTGTCGCCACAGGCGACGAGTGGTGAGTCATCACCACCCGCTGTTGCCTGCGTGGCCGTCTCCACTGGTTTCGTCGGATTTGAAGTCGCGGACTTGCCCGGCGCCGGCGAGGCACTGTTCTCGCTTTGTACCGCTGTGGATGGTTCGGTAGTCCGGGTAGTGCCGGGAGTATCGGTCGTGGCGGTCTTTGCATCGCTCGAACCGCTGAAAGCACCGGCTACCACAACGAGGAAGACGACGACGGCCACCGCGACGGCCAGCAGCCCCCAGAGAAACGCCGCATTCCAGCCGCCGGGGTGATCCTGTTTCTTCCTGGGTGGCCCGCCTTTGCCGACGGATTCGCGCTCACGTTTTGCCATTGTCTAACGATACCCTGCGCACCGCTTTCGTCCTACGACGTATCGAAGGCAGATAAGGCGACACGGGCGGGGGCTCACGCGGAGCCACCAATTCGCGGGTCACGGCGCACATCATCGAGGAAGGCGCGGAAGAGCGCGTTCGTCACTTCGGGGCGTTCGAGCTGAACGAAGTGCCCGGCCCCGGCGACCGGTTCCTGGCGAATGAACATGGTGTTCTCACGCAACCAGGCCGGGTCACCCGCACCTTCGTGTGCGTCGGGGTCATCGGGGTCTTCAGGGGCCGGCCAGACTGCCATGAACGGCTTCCTGTCGGCAAGACGAATCAGCCGGAGGATCTCATCGCCCGTGAACATGGACGAGGCTATCATCTCGGTCGCAACATCAACGGGGCACGCGGCGGTCATATCGGCAACGACTTCCCGGACGCCGAACGGGCTGCCGGGGTGGACAAACCGCTCGGCGAGGAATGCGGTCGAGCCCGCGTCCCTGAGGGCGTCGGCGATACCACGCGGGTCGACCCCCTCGGGCCGAAGTGGCGTGTCCACTGCGACCATTCCGTTCACTAACGATGGCTCGGTCTCGTTCAACAACAACGCATAGAGTCCGCCGAAACTGTGCCCCGCGACGATTACCGGGGCGAGATCCAGTGTGCGAATAACCTCCGCCAGGTCGGCGGCATGCTGTGCGGGGGTATACGGGCCGATGGTATCGGAACGGCCGCAACCGCGAAGGTCGACCGCGACGCAGCGGCAATCGTTGGAAAGGTCCGCGAACTGCGGCGCCCACGCACGATGGTCACCCGCTGCACCGTGGACGAAGAGGAATGAGATTTCGCCGGCGCCCGCCGCTTCATAGAGGATGCGGGTGCCGTTGATGGTCAGCTCCGCCAACGGCGGAGCCCCTTCGGCTGCTTCTTCTGTGGCTTGCGGCCAGCAGCACGAATCGTGGAGGAGAGGGCAAGCCCGAGGGCGGCACGTCCGGCGCCCCGCGATGCCCTGGCAGCGAGCGAACCGCGCTCCTTCAGCTTCTGCCGGTCAACACGTTCAACGGCCTGGCGCACGGCTTCGGGGGCGTGCCGCGAGCCTTCGCCGAGTGCGTGAAGCACATCATTCGCCGCCTGGCGGGCACGTTCGACATCGACATCCTGAAGAGTCGTCCTGGCGCGGGCCACACCATCACGACCCACCACTGACAGGTCGCCAACGAGTTCGGCGGCACGCCGCCGGGCCTGTTCGATATCCAGCGACTGTGCGGTGAGCGGGAGACGGGAAGCGGCATTACCGGCTGCGGCCCGGGCACGCCCTTTGAGACTCAACTTCTTGCGCCGCTCCCTCCGCTTCTTGAGTGCGAACGACACCCCGGCAAGAGCCAGCACGGCACCGACACCCGCCAGAACGAGCGTGACCATCCCCGGCCCCCGGCGGCGCGCGGCTTCGTGTTCCTCAACCAACTGCTGCAGGGGTGGGGGCTCGGTTGCGGCGGCTGGAGCAAACTGGCCCTGCTCGAGGTCCCCGAGGAAGTCCCGTACGGCCTGTGTGAAGTCGTCGGGATTATCGCCAGGGACGCTGTGCCCGGCGCCGCTCACAATCACGAGCCGACAGCGCTGCATCTCGCGAACCGCACGTTCCGCAACATCAGGAGTGAGGACATCACTCTCCGAACCACGGACCAGGAGCGTCGGGACGGCGATATCGCGGAAGAGCTGCCAGCTTTCGTCGTTCGAGAGTTCGCTGCCGATACGCAGGCCACTCTCTTGCTGGCGGAACCGCCTGTCGAACTTCCACGTGTACTTGCCGCTCTCCGTCTGACGGAGGCGGTGGCGCATCCGCTCGCGAATATTCTCGAGCGAACGGCGCTGATTGAAGCGGTGGGCCATGTCGACGAACTCCTCGAAGTCGAGTTCATCGGGGCCGCGAGTGAAGCGGACGATGTTGTCGACGCCCTCCTTTGCCGCCTCCGGGCCAACGTCAACGAGGATGAGTGCACGCACACGGTGGGGATGTTGCACGGTGTACGCCACGCTGTTCAGCCCACCCATGGAGTGGCCGATGAGGACGAACCGCTCGATCCCGAGTGCTTCACGAAACCCCTCGAGGTCATCGACAAACGCCTGGCGGGTGTAGTTGCCGTCGTCCGACCATGAGCTATCGCCGTGGCCGCGCTGGTCGAGGGCGATGAGCCGGAAGCGATCCTGCATGCGCTCGGCGAACTCATCGAACATATGACCGGAGACACCGAAACCATGGAGCATGATGATGGGCGGCGCGGTAGGGCTGCCCCACTCCTGGTAATGCAGATTGAGACCGCCCACGCTGATGTCGTGCTCGAGATATCCGGCGGTAACCATGCCAACCACCCCCCGGCGAAATTCGATCGGCCGCGGCGGCCGGAACTTCGATGATAGCACCGTGAAGGCCCATGCAAGCGGCGAAAGGGGTATCAGGAGAGGGGCGGACGGCCCTGCTCGGCGAGGAGGCGGTTGTAGTTCCGGACGACTGCATCGCCCTGGTAGGCCCAGCCCCCTCCGGGATTGAAGGAGTAGTCGTAGGCGGCGCGGACAGCGTACTCGCCTGAGTAGCCAGCCCTCTCGCCAGCGTGCCAGGCCTCAGCAAGGCCACGTACGCCACGGTCGGCGTTCGTCTCCGGATCGAACCGCGTATCACCCATCCCGGCGCCGTAGCCCTGGTCGTGGAGTTGGAAGAGACCCACCGAATGGCCATTGTCACCAATGGCATCGGGACGGCCACCACTTTCAGAGAGCATGACTGCTTTGAGAAAGAGCGGAGGAACGTTGTACTTCTGCCCAAGACGGTTGAGCATGCCATCCCACTGGTCCGGGTCGGTGCTGGTGTTGGACTGAATGGGTGTATGGGGCACGAAGCTGCGCGACGACGATGCTCCGTTCGCGCGTGCGCCCTTCACCTGTGAAAGCGTGCCTGGCTGCGTACGGGCCCGAACGGACGAATCCGCGCCGGGCACATGAAACGCCTGCCCAACCGGGCCAGCGCTTCCGCCACGAGCAAGAATCCCCGCTTCGAACAACGAGACATGAGCCTGGGAAGGGCGGCCGTTGGCGGTCGGATCGATAGCCATCGCTCCCGTATCCTAGGTGTTCGCTGCAGCGCTCCGTATCGAACGTGATCCGAACGCGCAGGGCGGAAAACCCTGAAATCGAGGTGTGAGATGGTGGAAAAGCGCATTCCCGACCCCACCCTGATGGCTCGGCTGCAACTGAGCGTTAAGGGCATCGACTGGGCAGCGAGCCTGGTGGCTCACCGCCAGCACGAGCAGCCAGGCGGACAATGGTCAGCACATCAGCACCTCTTCCACCTGCTCCAGGTGGAGACACAGGTCTACCAGCCACGCATCCAGCAGATGCTCAGCGGCGAGCACGCAACATTCGCAGACTGGGATGAAGCGGAGCATATGGCCGCCGAGTACCACGCAAACGATGATCTCGCGGACCTCGCCGATCGCGTAATCGCGGAGCGAGAGAAGTCGGTCGAATTACTGAAGAACATCGCTCCGGAACAATGGCGGACACGGGCAACGTGGCCATCTGGCGAGGTGGACCTGGCGTGGGTTGCCGAACGGATGGTCGCTCACGGACTGGAGCACTTCGCCGCACTCCTGAACCTGCACCAGGAACTCGAGCACTTCCACGCCGACGCCTGGTTCGCCTAACGCGGCGGCCCCTGCCGGATTCTTTCTGTCAGCACGGCGAGCCTGTCTGCCTCTTCGGGGATCGACCAGTTGGCCTCGTTGTACCAGGTCGCTCCCACCTGCTCCCAACGATCAGCGATTGCCCGGGCGGCCGATGCGTCATCAGATGGAGTGGTTCCTTCGACCACAACATCAAAGCTATCGAGTGAGCGCCGTTCGGCAAGCCACGCCCGGAGTGCTGGCAGAGCTTCAGGCTCACCCTGGTGGATGAGCCCGTCGTAGCGCAGCGCCCGCGCCAGCGACTTCGGCCGCATGACGCCGACGACCCAGATAGGAATGCGCGGCTGCTGTACCGGTGGGGGCGGCACGGAGAATGTCGTCTCGCGGACGTGGTAGTGCTTGCCATCGAAGTTGAACGGCTGGCCCCGCCAGAGGCCGGTGATGACATCCAGGCTCTCATCGAGCAGTTCGGCCCGCTCGCGAATGTCCGTCACCTCCCCAAACGACTCGAAGCCCGAATCCACAGCGCCGAGTCCGACAGAGAGAATCACGCGCCCATTCGAGAGGTTGTCGAGCGTGGCCGCCTTCGAGGCCATCTCCCAGGGGCGCATGCGCGACAACGGACTCAGCATCGTTCCGAGGCGAATGCGCTCGGTGACCATCGCCGCCGCGGTGAGCGAGACCCACGCGTCGATGCCCCAAACCGGCTCCCAGACAAAAAACCCATCCCAGCCTGCCTGTTCCGCCTCGCGAGCGAGACCAGCAGCCTGGCGCGCATCACCCGATGGCATGACGAACCCGTAGCGCAACGCCAAACCTCCTCCATCTCGGACAGGCGAGGATACAGGGCCGGTGCGACAGCGATTGTCGCATGTCCTACAGATACACCGCCTCGTAGTCACCCGCGCGTAAGGCATTGAGCAGGTCGTCATTGGTGGTTAGCTTCCGCGCGAAACGCGTCGCGACGCGCCCAACTTCTTCGGCCGAGTGGGCATCGGATCCGCCGATGCCTGGCAGGCGAAAGCCGTGAGCCAGCCCCGAAGCGGCGACATTCTGGAGCCGCGTATCGGAACCGTTCAGTGCCTCAACAGATTCGAAGAACTCGATGGTTTCGTGGGTAACCCGCAGGAGGCCATCGCGAGCCGGGTGGGCAAGGAAGAGCAATCCTCCAGATGCCCGGGCGGCATCGAAAGCCGCTCGCGCACTGGCGAACGCCGCACTCCCGCTCGAGAGGCCGAATGCAAGAACGTGGCCCATGTCCGTCGTTAGCTCTATGCCCGAAAACACCGGGAAGCGTGTTCGCTCACAAAGCTCTGCGAGTTCGTCCGGCGGCCATAACGCGTCGTGCTCGGTCAGGCAGACACCATCGAGCCCCCTGGAGCGGGCGAGATCGATGAGTTGTTCGGGCTTCAGCGCACTGCAGCGCGAACGCGGCAACGTATGGCAATGGAGATCGATAAGCACTAGCGCGGCAACTTCTGACCGTAAATCTCACCGAGCAGATCGAGGAACGCGGCCATGGGTCCGCTCTGAGGCTTATTCCGGCGGTACATGACGGCGATGTCGCGCTCGACCGGTTCTGCCGACTCGATGTGCACCTTGTGGAGCGTCCCCAGCCGGATTTCACGCTCGACGGAAACTTCGGGGAGGAGCGCAATACCCAGGTTGTTCTCGACCATCTTCTTCGTCGCTTCGATGGAATCGAGCTGCATCTGCTGTTGCGGCACAACTCCGAGGTCACGGAAGAGGCCAACGATCATGCCGTAATACCCTGAATCCCGGTCGAAGAGGATGAGCGATTCATCCGCCAGGTCGTCCACACGAACGGCGCCGGACTTCGCGTAGCGATGCTGGGAGGACACGACGAGCACGAGCTCATCCTGATAGAGGACAACGGTCCGGACATCGGGGTGGTTAATCGGACGGCCAAAGCCGACCTGCACGTCATCATCGAGAACCATCTGCAGCACTTCATCCGAGTGGCCAGTCCGGACGAGCACATCGACGCCCTCATGGTTGTCGCAGAACACCTTGAGGATGCGTGGGAGGACATAGGTGCCCACGGCCGGTGCAGTGCCGATCATCAGGCGTCCGGCCGTGCCATCTCGTGTACCTTCGAGGACCATGAGCCCATCGCTGAGTGTGCGCATGACGCGCTGTGCGTAAGGCAGGAACGAGCGTCCAGCATCGGTGAGCTTCACACCCCGGCCCATGCGCTCGAATAGCGCCTGGCCAACCTCGCGCTCGAGCGACTGGATGCGGTTGCTGAGCGATGGCTGCGCCACGTTCAGCAGTTCGGCGGCGCGGCTGAAGCTCCCGCAATCAGCCGCGGAAATGAACGCTTCCAGTTGTGCTAGTTCCAAGGATAGCTCACCACGGAGCCATACAGGCTCTCTATGGCACAAGCTTACGAGACTGTGCATCCATAGACTAGATCTTGATATCCATCGGAGTCAGTCGAAACAGCGGCCAAGCACCCATGCACCGGCATCGCGGGCAGTAACCATGGCGATGAGCTGGCCATCACGCTCGATAGGGATAGGCGAAAGCCACCCACTCCCATCTTGTTGAGGGCTACCGCAATGGCATCATTCTCGCGGAGCACGACGGGGTCGGAGGTCATGTGAGCCGCAACGGCATCGTCGAGGCGCTGGGGTTCGCCTGCGATCTTCTTGAGGACATCGCGCTCGGTGAAGATACCGACGATGCGGCCATCGAGTGTCACGACTACAGCGCCGGTCACATCCTCTTTCATGGCGCTGATGGCCTCACGCACGGTTGCATCGGGCGAGACCGTCCTGGCCTTCGAGAGCCGAATCGACCCTATTGGCCGGGTGAGGTCGCTTTCGCTTGCCATCTGGGCGGTGTCGGGGACATCGATGGTACGCAGGTCTGCGATGCAGTTTTCACAGGTATCGGCACCTTCGAAGTTCTCGGCACCGCACCTCGGACAGACGACGATATTCGTTGGTTCGGCTGCCAAGCTGTTCACCCCCGGGGATGACGACGAGCCGTCATTGCTGACGGCTCGTACTGTAACAGGCGCGACTGTGCCTGTGGAGGCTAGTTGACTTCCCAGGTCTCGCCGCTATGCAGCAGCTCTTCGAAATCGGCCTTCTCCCTGGAGCGGGCGGTATCTACCTGCTCCTGAACGAGGTCGTCGTACGTCGGGGCATCCACATCGCGGAAGACGCCAACCGGCACGGGGAAGTCCGGGTAATCCATGCCCACGAGGATGTTCGCGAGGACAGGGTTCGCCTTCACGTCGTGGACGACAAGCTTCGAGTCGTCGGGCTCATCACGAGCGATCTCCGGCAGGAAGCCATTGAGGCGGATGCCATTCTGGCGGTTGTTGCCGAACCGCATGGGCTTGCCGTCTTCGAGGAAGAGCACGCGCTCCTGGCGGACTTCCTTGTCGGCGAATGCCGCGTAGGCACCGTCGTTGAAGATGTTGCAGTTCTGGTAGACCTCAACAAATGAAACGCCCTTGTGTTGGGCAGCCTTGAAGAGTGTCTCCTCGAGATGCTTGGTGTCCTTGTCGATCGAGCGGGCAACGAAGGTCGCACCGGCAGCCAGGGCGACGCGGATCGGGTTCAGCGGCTGCTCGGTGGTGCCGTAGGGAGAGGACTTGGTGACCTTGCCGAACTCGGAGGTCGGCGAGAACTGGCCCTTGGTGAGCCCGTAGATACGGTTGTTGAAGAGGACGACGGTGATGTCAACATTTCGGCGCATGGCATGCAACAGGTGGTTACCGCCAATGCTGAGCCCGTCGCCATCACCGGTGATGACGAAGACCTTGAGCTCGGGCCGCGCCGTCTTGAGACCGCTGGCGATCGTTAGCGCCCGCCCGTGGATCGAGTGGAAGCCGTATGTCTCCACGTAGTAGGGGAAGCGGCTCGAGCAACCGATCCCGCTAATGAAAACGAGGTTCTCCTTGGGGACGCGAAGCTCGGGTAACACCTTCTGCATCTGGGCGAGGATCGAGTAGTCGCCGCAGCCGGGGCACCAGCGCACTTCCTGGTTGGAGATGAAATCTTTGCGAGTAAGGGTAGGCAGATCCTCGGGGATGAGGTCACTGCCGCTGGTCGTTGTCGTCGTCACGCATCAACCTCCCGAAAGCCCAGCACTGCGTGGGAACTCGAAGACGTACGGCCCGCGAAGGCCGAGGACTTCATCGATCTTTGCCTGGATCTCGCGGATCTTGAATGGCTGCCCGGAGATCTTGTTGAAGGGCACCGCATCGATGAGGAACTTGCTCCGGATGAGCACCGAGAGCTGGCCAGTATTGAGCTCGGGGATGAGCACATGCTTGTAGTTCGACAGAACCTCTCCCAGGTTTCGGGGGAAGGGATTGAGGTAACGCAGGTGAGCCGAAGCGACGCTCTTGCCTTCCTTGCGGGCTGCATCGGCAGCACTCGAGAGGGCGCCATAGGTACCGCCCCAACCGAGAACGAGGAGGTCACCAGTCTTCGGGCCACTTACTTCGAGGTCGGGAATATCGTGCACCATGTTGGCGATCTTCGCTGCGCGGGCGAGGGTCATCTCGTGGTGGTTGCGCGGGTCGTAGCTAATGTCACCCGAGAGGCCGGACTTCTCGAGGCCACCGATGCGGTGTTCGAGATCTTTCTGACCCGGCACGGCCCAGGTGCGAGCACCGGTCTCCGGGTCGCGCAGGTACGGCTGCCAGCCTTCCACCTTGGTGGCGTACTTGTACTCGACCTTCGGCAGTTCGGACATCGACGGGATGCGCCACGGCTCGGACCCGTTACCGAGGTAGCCATCGCTCAGGTAGATGACGGGTGCCATGTACTTGAGAGCGAGGCGGAACGCCTCGATTGCCATGAAGAAGCAATCGGATGGAGTGCAGGGAGCGATCACGGCAACGGGTGAGTCGCCATTACGGCCGAACATCGCCTGGAGGAGGTCGGATTGCTCGGTCTTGGTGGGCATTCCGGTGCTTGGACCGGCACGCTGAACATCGATGACGACGAGAGGGAGTTCGGTCATGACGGCGAGGTTGAGCGCCTCGCTCTTCAGCGCCAGGCCGGGGCCGCTTGTACCGGTGAGACCGAGGTGGCCGCCATAGGACGCGCCAATTGCCGCACCGATCGCAGCGATCTCGTCCTCGGCCTGGAAGGTCTTGACTCCAAACACCTTGAGCTTGGAGAGCTCGTGGAGGATGTCGGAGGCGGGTGTAATCGGGTAGCTGCCATAGAAGAGTGGCAGACCGGACTGGACAGATGCCGCCACGAAGCCGAGTGCGGTCGCCTCGTTTCCGCTGATATGGCGGTAGGTGCCGGATTTCACGACGGCCGCGGGCACCTCGTAGCGTGTATGGAAGACCTCGGTGGTTTCACCGTAGGCATGGCCGGCACGGAGGGCGCGGAGGTTGGCCTCCAGCGTCTCCGGGGTTCGCTTGAAGCGATCTTCGGCCCACTTGATGGTGGTATCCATGGGCCTGCCATAGAGCCAGAGGATCAGGCCGAGCGCGTAGAAGTTGCGCGACTTGAACTTCTGGGCGGCATTCATTGGCAGCCCTTCGAGGGCCAACTCGTTCTGACGCGTGATCTGGATGCGGATGACCTGGAAGGCCTTGAGCGAACCATCATCGAGCGGATTCGTCATGTAGGCGGCCTTCTTCAGGTTCGTCGAGCTGAACTCGTCTTCATCGACGATGAGGAGGCCGCCCTGGCGGAGGTCACCGATGTTCGTCTTCAATGCAGCCGGGTTCATCGCGACGAGTACATCGGGCTGATCGCCCGGTGTACGAATATCCGAACTGGAAAAGGAGATCTGGAAACCGGAGACGCCCGGAAGCGATCCCGTGGGGGCCCGAATTTCTGCCGGGTAATCCGGCAGCGTGGCCAGGTCGTTACCGAAGACAGCCGTGGTCTTGGTGAACTGGGTGCCCGTGAGCTGCATGCCGTCGCCGGAGTCACCGGCAAAGCGGATGGTGACGCGGTCGAGTTCTTCGACTGCGTGCTGGGGCGGGGACTGCATTTCCGTGGTCATGAGCCTCTACTTATCCACCCTCTGGTCTCTCCATCACCTGGTGAGGGCGTGGAGGCAAATTAAGGACGTCTTCGGGGTAGGCTTCGGCGAGGTGGGTGAGCAGATCGCCGAGCCGGATGAGGCCGGTGATCCGGCCGTCCTGAGCCACCGGGAGCGTTCGGTAGTGATGTTGCTGCATCAGGGCAACCGCTTCACCCACCGAGGCGGTCGCAGGGATCGTTCGGGGCCGGGCTGTGAGCAGAGAACCGCCTATCGGCTGGTCCCAGTCGAAGCTACCCTCCATGCATTTCGTCAGAACGTCACGTTCAGTGAAGATGCCGGTGAGCCGGTCATCTTCCATGGCGAGGACGCAGGAATGCGATCCTTCCTTCATTCGTGCCACGGCAGCGCGGACCGTGGTCAATGGGGATACGACGACTGGCTCCCCGAGCGGGAGTTCCTGCAGCGGCTGGCTGACGAACCGGCTAAGCCGGGAGCGGTCCATCGATACCCTGTGGGCGTTTTTCGCTTTGAGCGCGGCCATTGGAGGCGCTCAGCAACCCCAGTTTACGCCTTTCGCCAGAGTTGTGCAGGCAAACCTGCACTTAACCGCGCCCCGTGTACGCCAGTGCGTGCAGCACCCTACGCCGCTTTCTGATTTCCCTGGTCGTCACGCCATGGTCTCTACGGATCGTTCGCGAGCCGCCGAATATCCACGTAGCTAGCGGGCGGAATGCCGCGGGGGTGCAGGACTTCTGATGGCGTCGAAAGCACAGATCCAGACGGTGAAGGCCGACTTCCTCGACCCTTCGCTTTACGATGACACCGGCATCTCGGGTGTCCCACGGCTCAGCCGCGGTACATTGCTTACAGCGTTGAGCCGCGCCTTCGACCTCGCCGAGGGGCGGCGGCCGGGACATGCCCAGCGAGTTGCATTCGTCGGTGTCTATCTCGCGGGGGAGCTCGGGCTCGATACCGCCCGCGTGGAGGAAGTTTTCTTCGCGAGCCTCCTCCACGACGTCGGCATGGCTGCGTCGGGGCCGCACATCGAGGCTTCGCGACCCTCGCGCATGAGCCGTTCCGAGACTCCAGCCTCGGCCAGCTGGGCGAATGTGATCGAGACGCTGGCGCTCCATTGTGAAATGGGGAGCAGAATCGTCCGCAAGATGGGCCTCGGTGAAGCCGTGGCCCGGGCTATCGCAACACACCACGACTGCTGGGACGGGTCGGGGCTACCGGGCGCAGTCGCCGGAGAGAAGCTCTCCGTCGTCTCCCGGCTGGTAGCACTGGCCGACCGAGTCGAATCACTCATCGATGCCGAAGGCTCACCGTTGCTGATCCGAAGGCGGGGCCCCGGGCTCATCCGCGAGATGGCCGGGAATGAGGTCGACCCTGAACTCGCCGAGCGGATGGCGCAGGTTGCGGAGCGGGACGACTTCTGGCTCGGCTTCTTCGACAACGATCTCTCGGCGACGCTGATGTCGCTGAACTATGGTGGGGTGATGACGCGCGACGAGTTGTTCGACTTCGTCGCGGTGATCAGCGACGTGGTCGATGGGCGGAATGGCCGGGAAACCGGCCGCGGGCGGCGCGTGGCCGACCTGGCACGGAAGATCGCGCTCGCCTGCGATATGACCGAGCGGCGTGCCGACCTCGTGAAAGTCGCTGCCATGCTCCAGGACATCGGGACGCTCGGAGTCCCCGCGCACTACCTCAGCAAACCGGACATCCTCAGCATCGAGGAGATGGCTGCCGTCCAACTCCATCCCACGTATGCCCGCGACATCCTGAGCGAGGTGCCCGGACTGGGTGCGGCGGCATGGTGGGTTGGCTGTCACCATGAGCGGATCGATGGGAAGGGCTATCCGGGGATGCTCGAGGGCGACGAAGTACCGATGGAAGCCCAGATCATCGGCATGTCGGAGGCGTTCGATGCCCTCACCAGCGACCGTCCCTATCGGCGAGCGATGTCCATGGCCGATGCATTCGAAGTGATGCACGGCCTCGGCGGCACCCGCTTCGACCCCTACCTGCTGGCACGCTTCGAGAGCGTGGCTGGCGCGTTCCACGCGTAGGCGGAACTTCTCCGGTCGCCGCCCACGTTCCCGCTTCGGCACAGAGCGGGCCCCGATGGACCGGGGCCCGCTCGCCATTTCTGCCCTCCACCTGCTCGTCCCGTCTCCCGTACAATGCGCGGGCCAAAGCGTTGGGAGGCAGCGGATGAATACACGGGTCGTCGCGATTTCGCGGCAGGTTGGCACTGCGGGGGAAGAAGTCGCCCGGGCAGTCGCCGAACGGTTGGAGTTCCGGTATATCGACTACCAGGTGATCCACGCGGCTGCGAGTGAGGCCGGGGTTTCGGAAGGGGTGGTGAGCGAGGCCGAGCACACACCCTCACTCATGACCCGGATCCTCGAGTCGTTAGCGGGCAGCCCGAGCCTGCCGATGGCAGGATGGGCCGACCCGGTTCCCCTCATGAGCAGCCCGCTCGTCACCTCGTCCGACTACCGCAAGTTCGTGGAACAGGTCATTCGCGATGTCGCCGACCACGGCCAGTGCGTCATCGTGGGACATGCTGCGCAGGTGATCCTTCGCAATCGATTGGATACGGTACGAGTGCTGGTAACGGGATCGCCCGATTTCCGTGCCCGGCGAATCATGACCGGTATGGGTGTCGACGAAAAGGCGGCACTCAAAACGGTCGAACGAACCGACAACGAGCGGCGCGAGTATTTCCACCGCTTCTACGAGACGGGATGGCTCACGCCGTGCACCTACGACCTCACGATCAACACCGACCACCTCAATCCCGAACAGGCCTCCGAGGTCGTGCTAAAGCTCTGTTCTTTGCGCTGATCAGCGTCGTGCTGGCGGGTGCAATGGTAGCGGCGTGCGGGGATGGCGATGATGTTTCGAAAACCATCAAGGACAGGCCAGGCGAGGCTGTCACAACCGAAACCACGCTGACGGCCCCGGCCCTCCTGCCAAACCTGGATGACCTTGGCTTCAAGATGGGGGTGCCGCAGAAGATCCCGACTACCAGCGGCGATGCGGTTGCTGTCCAATATGCGAGCCAGGGCAAGGCAATTGCAGGAATTCGCATCGACCTCACCGTGCTCCCCACCGCCGACCAGGCGCGCACTTCGATGAACGCGGCCGCTGGCGCGATCCCGAACCCGCCGCCAGGAACCGACATCCCGGGCCCGAATACTGCCGCTACCAGGCCCGGCCCCGGCGATGACGGGCAATCGTTCGTGACCCAGCGAGCCGACCAGAACGGCACGCTGGTATGGACTGACCTCTACCGCTTCGGCCGGGTTTTCGCGATCGTCTATTCGCAAGGCAAAGATGCACCCGACGCCATAGCGATCCGGAAGGCCGTGGGTGAACGAATCGCCGTGAAGGTGAAGTAGAAACCGCCGTCATCGAGGATGACCGGCAGGCCGGCGGTCGAGTTCCAGTCGGTGACAGTCGAGAGGCGATTGGCGGCGTCGTAGGCGTAAGTCACCTGGTTCGAGCCGCCGGGGTAGGTGATCGCCGTCTCGCGGCCGGCGTCGCACCGAAGGTGGGGTGGTACTTCGCGTATGATGCCCCTCCATCGCAGGATGGAGATGCAGCAGTGACCCAGATCTTCGAAGAGCGTGTCCGGCGGCTGCCGTTCGCCTTCACCGAACTCGACCCGGCAGTCCGGCGCGACATGGTATGGCTGGAAGCGAGCGACACTGCGCAGAGCTTTGGCATCCTGTATCGCCCCGCGATGTTCGAACCGAAGACCGCCGTCTACCTGATGCACCCGCGCGGCGAGTTCACTCGCCATTATGTCGTACCTGGCCTCACCGCCCGCGGCTATGCCGTCTTCGGCCACAACAGCCGCTACCTCAACAACGACACCGACATGGTACATGAGCGCCTGCTCTTCGATATCGCGGCAGGTATGCGCTGGCTCAAGCACCGGGGGTATGAGCGTATCGTGCTCCTCGGCAACAGCGGGGGAGGCTCACTGCTCGGCTTCTACCAGTCGCAGGCGGGGCTGGAGCCATCCAGGCGGCTCACCTCGACACCCGGGGGCGAACCGGTCCAGTTCACCGAAGAGGCAATGCCCGAAGGCGACCTGTATATCGCAGTTGCCGCCCACCTCGGTGAGGGCCGCTTCATGCTGAACGTTCTCGATCCGGCGGTCATCGATGAGGACGATCCACTGGCTACCGACCCTGATTGGGACATGTATAACCCGGCCAACGGGTACCAGCCGTACCCTGCGGCAAGTCACTACGACCCTGCCTGGGTCACCGCCTATCGCCAGCGCCAGCGAGAGCGCAATCGACGGCTGGATCTTCGGGCAAGGGAATACATTGCCGACCACCGGTACTTTCGCGGCCTCCTGCGCGGCGACGGGTTGGAGCGCGCGGATGGGGCAACCCGCATGCTGGTAAACCGCCACGGGCGGCTCGGGCGCTACATGATCATCTACCGCACCCTCGCCAATCCCGCCTACCTCGACCCCGCAATCGACCCCAGCCGGCGGCCACTGGGGAGCATCTTCTCGCCGGGCGACCCGATCATCGGGAACTACGGCCCCGGTGGACTGGCCCGCGTGATGACGCCGCGCGCATGGCTCTCGACATGGAGCGGGCTCAGCAGCCAGGCCGACCTTCCCGATACGATTGAGCACGTCACGATTCCGACGCTCATCGTCTACGCCGACGGTGACAGTGACATCTTCCCCTCCGAGCAGCAGGAACTCGTGGAGAAGAGCGGCGCGAACGACAAGCAGTACGCAGTGCTGCCATGGGCCGATCACTACCTTCACCCGGTGGGCGAGGAAGGCAAGAAACTGGCCGATCCGCGGGAGCGAATCATCGACCTCATCGTCCCGTGGATAGAAGAACGAATCGGGCAGCCATGACTCTGTGAACTGGTTCACAGTGGCCAAAAGTGGCCCCTTACGACGATCCATTTGGGGCTGCTAAGGTAGAGCCACTTTGGATGTCGTGCTCGAACTCAGCGAAGATGGAAGCAAGCCCGCGTATCGCCGCCTGGCGGAAGCGATCCGTGGCGGAATACTCTCCGGGCGGTTTCGTCCGGGCGAGAAACTCCCCCCGACACGCACCCTTGCAACCAATCTCTCCCTTGCACGAAACACGGTCCTCGAGGCATACGAGCAGCTCATTGCAGAGGGGTACCTGTCGGCGCGGCACGGCTCTGGCACGTTTGTGGCGGCCGACCTTCCCGATCGGGCTTTTCATGCCCCCGAGCTACCAGGGGGTACGCACCTCGACAACGGCCGGAATGGCCGTCTGCCGCTCGCTGGTTTCGGCCGGAGGATCATGGACGGCGAGGTATGGTCGCATATCCAGCAAGACGCGTTCCGGAATCCGTACGAGTTTCGCTATGGCACGCCTTCGCTTGAGGAGTTCCCAATCGATGCCTGGCGCACGCTCACCAAGCGGGTTCTCGATTACCCCCCGCGCGAACTACTTGGCTATGGTCCTCCGGAAGGGCTCCATACGCTACGCGAATCACTCGCCCGCTACCTCCAACGCTCACGCGGCGTTCGCTGCACACCCGAGCAGGTGCTCATCGTCAATGGTTCGCAGCAAGCGCTCGACCTCGCCGCACGAGTGCTCATCGACCCGGGCGACGGTGTAGTTATCGAAGAGCCGTGCTACCCCGGGGCACGGGCTGTTTTCGATGCAAACGGCGGGCGGCTCTTACCGGTGCCTTGCGATAACGAGGGTCTCCTGGTGAGTTGCATCCCGCCCAACGCCCGGCTGGCATACGTCACGCCGTCACACCAGTTCCCGTCGGGAGTGGTGATGTCCGCCGCGCGGCGCCTGGAGTTGCTCGACTGGGCGCAGCGATCGAACGCAATGATCATCGAGGATGAGTACGACAGCGAGTTCCGCTACGAAGGCCGCCCGCTCGCCGCCCTCCAGGGGCTCGATTCGGCCGGTTGTGTCGTCTACACGGGGACACTCTCGAAGGTGCTGCTACCGGCGCTTCGGCTGGGGTATATGGTCGCCCCGCCAGGCCTGCAGCCGGCACTTTCAGGGGCGAAGTGGCTTACGGATCGTCACGTGGCATTGCTCTACCAGGCTGTCCTGGCACTCTTTATCGACGAGGGACATTTCGAGCGGCACCTCCGGCGCATGCGAAAGGTCTACGAGCGGCGGCGGGAAGCACTCCTCGAAGCGTTCCACGAGCACTTCGGCGACCGTGCTCGCGTGATGGGAACACAGAGCGGCATGCACGTCCTCGTCCACCTCGAGGACGTCGACAACGACCACGTGTTCATTGAAAGCGCCGCCCGCGATGGCGTTGGTATCTACTCAGCGAAACCGTACTACACGGGCGAACCACCGCGCGGAGCCGCATTCCTGATGGGCTACTCGAGCGTCAGCGAAGACGGGATCCGCGAAGGGATCCGCCTCCTTTCGAAGATCGCTCGCTAAGATCAGCTCCGCTCGAAGGCCAGGATTGCAGCACCGAGGAGCACGACCTGGAGCATCCCACCGGAGGTGAGCAACCAGAGCCCGGCTGCGCGGTCGCGAGCATGAATAAGCACACCAAGCACGGCGTTGACCGCGAAAATCCCTCCACCGAGGTAGGCGATACGCAGGAGCTGGCTCTTGTCGCCCACGGTTACAACGCCGTTGAGTGCGGGGAAATTGAGCTGGATCACGCTGGGGAGTCCCGGGTAACGCGTGTACACGTAGCCGGTGAGAACCGCACAGGCAATCGCGCTCAGTGCCGCCGCAGCGATGGCCACACGGTCGCGCCAGAACGGGAATGCGGCGATGCCCGTGGCGGCTGAACGCTGATGATGCGTCAGCACGGGTGCCAGCGCGGCCCGTGCCTGCACCTCCTCGGCGAACATCGCCTGGTCAAGCACAGTAAGGGCGTACGACTCCTCGGTCGTAACGATATAGAGGAGTTCGTCCGGAGAACCGTGCGTGGAGTAGAACAGCGTATAACCGATTCGTTTCACGTCAGCCGAGCCGACGTGGCAGCCCCACCAGTTGAGCCCCTCGACCCGTGCTTCATCGAGGGTGCGACCAGGGACCATACGCTGGATGGTATCGATAGGGATCACGACCTCGCGGAATCCCCAGCGAATCGTCAGCGTCTCGCGGTCGATGATGTAGGCGAGCACCCAGAGCGCATACGCCCAGTTAGCAAAAAGCAGCCCGAGTACCACCAGGACGGCGGCGACGAGCCATGCAAGGAACGTCTTGAATTCGGCCTCGGCGCCGATACCGGCCTGAAGCGCGAGGCCGGCAAAGACAAACGCCCATACCGCAAGGCCACCGCCGACAATGACGCCGAGGGCACGTGGCGGCCGGACAATGACGCTGCCTAGCGGGCGACGCGAGTGCGAACCGGGGTGCACCAATGTGTGTACTTCTCGTTGTTGCCCTTGATGACGTCGTAGAAGATCTTGCTGAGCTGGCTGGTGATGGGACCAGGCTGGCCGGTACCGACTTCGCGGCGATCGACTTCGACCACGGGGGTGAGATGCGCCGCTGTACCAGTCATGAAGATTTCATCGGCGATGTAGAGTTCGGTACGGTCGATCTGGCGTTCGACGCATTCGATTCCAAGCTCATTCCTGGCCAGTTCGATGACACTCCTGGCGGTGATACCTTCGAGGACATTGTCGGCGGGCGCCGGCGTGATGAGCTTGCCATGGCGAATCATGAAGATGTTCTCGCCGGAGCCCTCGGAGACGTGGCCGTCGGCGTTGAGCATGATCGCCTCGTCGAAGCCATTCAGGTTGGCCTCGGTCTTCGCCAGGGCGCTGTTCACGTAGATACCGGTTACCTTGGCGCGCGGCGGGATGCCCGTGTCATCGACACGGCGCCAGGTGCTCGTGTGGCAGCGCGCCATCTCAGGCAGGTAGGCGGGGAACGGGGTGAGGAAGATCAGCGTGTCGGTCTCGAGATTGTGGAGGCGGACACCGAGGATCTCGCTCGAGAGGTAGACCATCGGGCGAAGGTAGACATCCTCGCTGAATCCGCTGCGTTCGGTCACCTCCACGGCAAGGTCACACAATTCGTCAACTGAGAGCTTCAGGTCGAGCCGCAGGATCTTGGAGCTCTGGGCGATGCGCTCCATGTGTTCACGCAAGCGGAAGAGGTGTGTGGTCTGCTGGCCCTCATTCCAGTTGCCGCGGATACCCTCGAATACCGCCGTCCCGTAATTGAACGCGTGCGTCATGACACCGATCTTCGCCTCGCTGAGCGGGACGATTGCGCCCTGGAAGTAGGCGTACGGGGTAGGCATGTTCGAAAGCTCCTGTCCGAAGGATTCGGAATTCAAGCCAGTATAACTGGTTCGGGATTCCGGGCACCGAACCATCCACGACACCTGCGGCACCGCCAGATTGCCCTGCTCAGCGGTTCGCGGTGGCGGAGGCCGTTGCGCCCGGCGTCGATGCAGGCAGGTTGAAGAACTTGACGTCTTTACATTCGGGGATGTCCGATGTCTTGGAGGCGAGACGTTGCCGCACGCTATCGCTCGGCAGCGGGGGCGCCTTCGTGAGGAGCCGGGTTGGCTCACTCGTCGTGTCATCGAGGTACTTCGTGAAGTCGCTGTTGTACTTCTGCAAGTCAGCGGGTGGGTTGAGGGCCTTGAGCGACGCACTGAAGTCCTTCACGACTTTGGTGATGTCCTGGACATTCGTCTTGGTCAGAAGGGCGTCGGAGAGTTGCTGAACTCCCACGCAGATGGCCTTGAGGTACGCCTCGTCTGTCAGTGTGGGGCCGGCGTTATTCCCCGGGGCCGTCGTGGACTTGCTGCCGCCATCATCGCCGCACGCGCTCCCCAGCAGGAGGAGAACGGGCAAGACGGCAAGGACGATCGTGCGCATTCGCATCCGGCGATGGTACATCGGGTGGCCGCTAACCGCGCCAGGAACAGCAAGGGGTATTTCCGCTCAACACCGCGCGAGCACCGAGCGGAGCAGCGTCTCCACGCGCGCGTCCATCCCATGGATATCGACGGGACAGCGGCCAGCGACCTGGTCCGGGATGCTGGTTTTCACCCACGGGCCGTGCCCCATCAACTCGGCAAGGTCAAACCGGGGGTCAGTCTCGTGGCCAGATTCGGCCTCGTAAGCAAGCCGAAATTCCTCGGCCAGTTCGGGCGAGAAAAGGACGGCCAGGTTCCAACGGCAATGTGCTACGTCGACACTACGTGGCCCCCGCGATGCCTCGGTCGAGTCGGCTACACCCGAGAGCCGTTGGCGCGTCCAGAGGAGGTTGAAGTGCTGGTAGTCGCGATGGAGGAAGGCGGCGGGTTCAGCCGGGAGTCCAGCCGCAACGATACGTGCTGCCTTGGCCCACGCAGCCGTATCGATGCGCCACGGTTTTGGGAACAGGTCGTCTCGGGTGAACCAGGGTTCGTAAGGAGGCGCCTCGCACGGGAGTTCGTGGATGATCGCGAGCTCCCGTGCCATTTGGCGCAGCCAGTGCTTCGCGTCCTTCGGCGTGAGGAGCACCTGCCCGGGCAGACGCGTCATCAGGAGTGCCGGGGCGCCACCCGACTCAGTCCCCTGCGAATCCGCAGCGACGAGTTCGGGACCCAGCAGGTAGCCACACTTGCGAAGGGCCACCAGGGTGCGTGACTCACGCTCAACATAGTCAGCATGGGATCTCTCACCGCCAGGGAATACCCACCGCCGCAACACGAGGTCCACCGTTGTCCCGTTGCGTACCTGGACGCGAATAGCATGGGTGACCGAGCTCGTCCCGCCACGAAGCCGCGAGATACGGCCCGCGCGGTTGCCGGGGCCAAGAGCCGTTTCGATCCAGCGGCGGGTGACCTCGCCGACAGGGCAGCGGGTCCGGGCGTTCATCGGTCACAAAGGTTACAGGAGGAGACGCCTGGCAGCCGAGCCCGGTTTTCTGCGCCAATTCTCGATCAAGTATCGCTTCTGGAACTCGATTTCCGTCTCCTCGACCCGGCACCACCCAGGAGACGCAGCCATCTCGCGCGCTTCGCGAGCGAACGTTTCGAGTGCCAGCCGGTCGGGGATGGCAAACGTCCCCTCGTGTTCGAGGGCAGCCTCGAGTGCAGCCACCGAGAGGAGCAACAGCCACCCCATGACGATCTCGGAGAGCCCAACGTGGAAGTCACGGTCGCCAAAGGTCATGAACACGCGTGACGGGTCCGAATCACTGCCAGCGAGAAGGAGCGTGCTCCCAAAGTGAGGCATCGAGAGATCCATGGCCACTCGATAGATCGGGCCCAGAACCTCGTGGGCCGCGAGAACCTCTGCCGCTCGGAAGGCATGGAGCCGGTATTCGGTAGCATGCTGCCCGGGCGCCAGGGCGATTCCACCGTTCTCCAGCCACTCGACCCACTCGGCCGCCTCCTGGCCCAGGAGGTAGACGGCGCCCGCCGCATAGTCGGTCGCCGAGCGGACGAGCGCGATGGCTGCCGGGTAGTTGCCCCACTCGGCTGCATGGAGCGCTTCGAGGCGAGCGAGCCATGACCGCGACCAGAGCCCAAGCGCCGAAGCCATGGCCTGCGTGCGGTGCTTGCTATCGCTCGAAGCGCTGGCGATGGCACCTTCAAGTTCAAATCCATGCAAGGCGAGGTCAATTGCAGGGCCGAGTACGAAGCCTGTCTGGCGATAGGCGTCGGCAGACGGTGAGTCGACCGGTGGTTTCGCGGCGCGTGCAACGTGCGGCGAGATGCGCGGGGGTGAAACGCGCGGGGTGCTCATGGGTTCGCGTTCATGGCCTTCTGATAGGCATGGATGGCCGGGTCATCGAGCCAGTGTTCCAGGCGCGGGGTCATCTTCTCGGGCATCGCGCGCATCATGTCTGCGGCGTGGATCGGGTCGTGCTTCGCCCAGCCTTTCAGGTAATCGCCGAGGCGGATACTGGTTGCCGGCCGCTTTCCGTCGCCACCGAAATGGAGTGTCTTCTCGAGATCGTCGGAAGTGAGCTTCGCGAGCGTTGAGCGGAGCTTCGTCCGCGCTGCCGCCGCCTCCACGAGCAGTTCGTTCACGGTTCGGTCGCGGCGAACCTCGACCTGGCGGTTATTGTAGCGATCGACATCCCATTTCTCGCCATCGGAGCCCGTTCTACCCTCGCCCGGCGTGCCGGCATGCATGGCCTGGAACATCTGCTCCACGGGACCATCGATAGTTGCAAGGTGGGCGATAAAGTCGCGCACCTGCCAGGAGCTATTGGGCACCGGCCGGCTGAGATCCTCGGTCGTCAGGCCACGGCAGAGCACCGTGAAGTGCAGGCGGTGGGTGTCTATTTCGCCCAGGATCGCTTCCACATCAGGGTGCATCGGCCTCTCCTTCGTCCCAGACTTCATCGTCCCAATCACCACCCTCCTCTGCCAGCCGTTGGCGAACCTCGTCGAGCAGCCGCTGCTGGCGGGCGAAGCGGGGCGGATCGTCGTCAAAGTCAGCGTAGAGGATCCAGTTCAACACCATGGGATCGTCACGCGTGTGTGGCAACGCATCAACGAGGTCCATGCCATGCTCGATGCAGTGGCGCGACCAGGTCTGCAGGGCATCGCCAAACCGGTGCTGGCCAAACACACGGTCCCCGGCGTCGTCAGGGAGTGCATGCAACGTGCCGAAGAGGCTATTGATTGCACGGTCGGCGCGGCCAAGGATGGCAGGCAGGGGCGTACGTTTGGCCGCCTCCACCGTCTCCGCGTTGAACTCCTCGGGGTCGAGGTGGGAGGGAGCAGCTTCATCGCTGACGAAACCGGCAGCGAGGTCAGCGTAGTGCTCCAGGCTTCCCGCGATGTGTGCGAGGAGTTGCCGGACATTCCACTCGAGCCCCGGGACCTCAGCATCGAGCGCCCCTTTTGGAAGCGTCGTGGCAATGTACTTCACGTTCGCCCAATCAACGATGAAGCGGTCGAGTATGGCCCGGAGTTCGGGAGTCATGCCTGTTAGTGACGGGTCCGCGGGTGGCGCCGGTCGTCGCCGCGCTTGGAGGGCCTGGGGCGAGCGACCTCTTCCGCGGCGGGGCGGGTCCCGAGCTGCCGGATGCAATCCCAGCCTGCGTATTCGGCCGAGTCACTCAATTCGGCCTCGATCTCGAGGAGGCGATTGTACTTTGCTACCCGTTCGCTGCGTGCCGGCGCCCCGGTCTTGATCTGGCCGGCGCCAGTCGCAACCGCGAGGTCGGCGATGAAGGTATCCTCCGTTTCACCGGAGCGATGGGAGATGACCGCGGTCCATCCTGCACGGTGGGCGACGCCGACTGCTTCGAGCGTCTCCGAGAGCGTGCCAATCTGGTTGAGTTTCACCAGCACGCTATTGGCAGCCTTTGCCTCGATAGCGCGACGGATACGCTCCGGGTTCGTGACGAGCAGGTCGTCGCCGACGAGCTGGCAGTGGTCGCCAAGCCTCGTAACGAGCTTCGCCCAGCCGTCCCAATCGTCTTCACTCAGACCGTCCTCGATGGAACGGATCGGGTACCTGTCCACCCACGATGCCCAGTGGTCGACCATCTGGTCGCTCGTGAGCACGCGGTTTTCCTTTGCGAGATGGTACTTGCCACCGCTGAAAAGCTCAGTCGAAGCCGGGTCGAGTGCGATAACGGCGTCCTCACCGGGTTTGTAGCCGGCCCGCTCGATCGCCTCGAGGACGACCTGGACAGCAGCTTCGTTCCCCTCGAGCGATGGCGCGAACCCTCCCTCGTCGCCGACCGAGGTGATGGCGCCGCGATCGTGCAGCACAACTTTGAGCGCCTGGTATACCTCCGCGCCCATGCGCAGCCCTTCTGCAAACGTCTCGGCACCGACGGGCATGACCATGAACTCCTGGAAGTCGGTCGAGTCGGGAGCGTGCTTGCCACCATTGAGGATGTTGAACATCGGCACCGGGAGGCGGTGAGCGCCGGGCCCGCCAAGGTACTTGTAGAGGGGCAGGCCGTGGGACTCCGCCGCTGCCCGTGCGACAGCGAGCGAGACACCGAGCATCGCATTGGCACCCAGCCGGCTCTTATTCGCGGTGCCATCAAGCTCGATCATGATCCGGTCGACGAGCCGCTGTTCGGTCGCAGGGACGCCGGCGAGTGCCTTCCGGATCTCGCCGTTGGCATTCCTGACGGCCTTCATCACTCCCTTGCCGCCGTATCGGCGCGGGTCGCCATCACGCAGCTCGACAGCTTCATGGGCGCCGGTCGAGGCCCCGCTCGGTACGCGGGCAACACCAATGGAGCCATCATTGAGCAGGACGCTGACTTCCACGGTGGGATTGCCGCGTGAATCGAGGATTTCGCGGGCCAGGATTTCTTCAATGATCACGGGTCTCTCCTGAACGCGGCGCGACCGCGGATTTTCAGCCTCTGACCTCGGGTGCATCGCTCAGAGGAATGAGCGCATCGGGGCTCTGGAGGTAGTCGATATAGAGGATGCCGTTAACATGGTCGATCTCGTGTTCGAGTGCCTCGGCCAGGAGGTCGTTCTCAGCCTTGATGCGCACTTCCTTGCCGGTCCTGGGATCGATTCCCTTGGCGAGCACCTTCACGGAGCGCGTAATCTCGCCCCGGAAGCCGGGGACCGAGAGGCAGCCTTCATCAACCTTCCGCTCACCGGACCGCTTCACGATCTCGGGGTTCACGAGTGCGATGGGCTGCCCGTTGTTGACATCGATGACGATGACCTTGAGTGGCACCCCGATCTGGGGTGCGGCCAAGCCTACACCCGGTGCATCGTACATGGTCTCCCACATGTCCTCGATGAGCTTGTGGATCGAGGAGTCGATGGTGCGAACACGACGCGCTTTTTCACGAAGGACCGGATTGCCGGCTCGAACGATAGGGATGATGGCCAAGTGTTCGGCTCCGAAACCGTTCTGGCGGCCACGGGCCGCGGGCCGCACGGTAGGCGGCGCCCGTTAGTGTAGCGCGAGATTAACGTTTCACGCTTGTGGACGCCGAGTAAGTGTCATAGTTACACTAAGTCGCATGCCACGCTCCAGCCCACCTGGCGAGCAGCAGGAGTACCGTGCCGTCGTCCTCGGCAGCGGGATTGCCGGGCTATTCGTGGCTCTCGAGGTGAGCCGATCCGGGCCTGTCCTCGTCCTTACGAAGGGGAGCATCGACGACTGCAACACGCGCTGGGCTCAAGGGGGTATTGCAGCCGCCATCGGTCCGTTGGATTCGCCCGAGCAACACCTTGCCGACACGATCAGCGCCGGTGCTGGCCTCGTCGATCCCGAGGCAGCACGTGTGCTCTGCTTTGAGGGCCCCGACCGAATCCGCGATCTGATCGCTTACGGCGTCCCGTTCGATTCACTTGATGGCGAGATCGCACTCGGCCGCGAGGCCGCCCACAGCCAGTCGCGCATCCTCCACGCAGGGGGTGACCGAACCGGTGCGGAGATCGAAACCGCGCTCGGGGCTGCGGTGCGCATCCCGCGGATCACCATCCTCGACCACACGCTTGCGACACAGATCATCGTCGAAAACGGTATAGCCGCCGGCGTGAACGCCATCGACCTTCTTAGCGGGGCGCACGAGGTTCATCGGGCTCCCGCCATCGTCATCGCGACGGGCGGGGCGGGCAGGATGTACTCACACACGACGAACCCGGACGTGACGACGGGTGATGGCGTGGTGCTCGCTTTCGAAGCCGGGGCTGATGTCGCCGATCTCGAGTTTTACCAATTCCATCCGACCGCATTTCGCCGCGAGGGGAACCAGCCATTCCTCATCAGTGAGGCGGTTCGAGGCGAAGGGGCTATCCTTCGAAACCACGCGGGTGAGCGATTCATGCCCCGATACCACGACCTCGCGGAGTTGGCGCCACGGGATGTCGTCGCTCGCGCCATTGTGAGCGAGATGCGCGCCGGGAAGAGCGACCACGTGCTCCTCGATTGCAGCGCTATCACGGTGGACCTGGCTATCCGCTTCCCGGGGATCTTCCAGTTCTGCCAGGCACAGGGGATCGATATGCGCACCCAGCCAATCCCGGTGTCTCCTGCCGCACACTACATGATGGGCGGTATTCGCACCGACCTCGATGCACGAACGACCATTCCGGGCCTGTACGCCGTTGGCGAGGTTGCCTGTACCGGAGTCCATGGCGCAAACCGGCTCGCGAGCAATTCATTGCTGGAGACCGTGGTCTTTGGAAAGCGTGCGGCAGAGCACATACTCTCGGGTAAGAAGGGAGCGGCTCCACGCTCAGCGGACGGCATCGGACTGACGATCCAGTTGCGGCTCGCACCGTCCCACACGGCCCTGCAATCGTTGATGTGGGAGTGCGCCGGTATCGAGCGGGATGGTGCCGGGATGCGTGCTGCACTCGCCCGCATCGAGGCGTGGCCCGAGCCAGATCGCGAGCCAGCCGACCGGGATAGGTTCGAGCGGCGCCAGATGGCCAGTCTCGCGCAGTTGATGCTGATGCCCGCCATTTCCCGAGCCGAGAGCAGAGGAGCACACTATCGCCGTGACTTCCCTGAACTCGACGACGCACACTGGATGCATCGGCAGGTGTATCGGCGTGGCGATTGAACCTCTGCGCCGCGGGCTCATCGATTCGCTGGTGGCCGCTGCGCTCGCCGAGGACCATGCCTTCGACGATGCCACGACGCTCGCCACGGTCGCACCTGCCCTCCAGGGGAACGTGCAGTTCCTCGCCAGGGAAGGGGGCGTGGTAGCAGGGCTAGCCTTCGCCGAGGCGGCATTCCGCCACATCGACCCGGCGGTCAGATTCGTGGTACACACTCCCGATGGAGCGCGATTCGACAGGGGTGTCACCCTGGCCAGCACTGAAGGGCCTGTTCGCGCACTCCTTCAAGGTGAACGCGTCGCGCTCAACTTTCTTCAGCGGCTCAGCGGCACCGCGACACTGACACGGCGATTCGTGGATGCGGTCGACGGAACCAGGGCCGTCATCCTTGACACCCGCAAGACGACGCCCGGCCTGCGCGAGGCGGAGAAGTACGCGGTCCGTTGCGGGGGTGGCACGAACCACCGGCCCGACCTTGCCTCGATGGCGATGATCAAGGACAACCACCGTGAGGCGCTGGCCCGCGAGGGGCTGACGCTGGTGCAGGGGGCTTCGGCCATCCGGGGACGGTCGCCGGGTATTCCGGTGGAGATAGAGATCGACTCGCTCGACGACCTGGAAGCGGCGCTTGCTGCAAAGCCAGAGTGGGTGCTGCTCGACAACATGCCCATCGCGGCGATGGCCGAGGCGGTTCGCAAAACAGCGGGGCGAGCGAAGCTGGAAGCCAGTGGTGGAGTCAGCATTGACACGGTGCGGGAAATCGCCGAAACCGGTGTTGACGCGATCTCTGTTGGGGCCCTCACGCACTCGGCTCGAGCACTCGATATCAGCCTCGACCTGTCATTCGCCGACTGACTGCCGCTCGGAGCCTTACCCGGAAAGGCAAACCGGCGTCCCACCAGGATTCACCTTCCGGCCTACGGTAGCAGGACTATGCACCCGCAAGCGCCAGGCTGTCGTGCCCGTGGCCAGGGAATCGCACCTGCCTGCAATCGGCGTAGGCGGCCATCTCGAGCACCATATCGCCAGCAGCATCGAAGGAGCCGCCTCGGCTGCCCGCCTGCATCCTTGTGGCGTAGCTGAAGCGCACCTGCCGCCGGTCGGGACAAGCGATCATGAGCGAAAGGAAGGAATCGGGCGTGGCGTACACGGTACGGCCTCCGGATCGAACTCCTTCGATCGTCCGCGATGCCTCGGCGGCAAGGTAGCGCCTGGTCTCTATTCGCGAATGGAAACCGATACGCGGGAACTATCCTTCTATTGGTGCAAGGGATAAGCCATCGGCGAAAACTATCGCTCAGCTGTTTTGCCTATAGCTCAGGCGGTGAGGGTCGGGTTTCGCTGCTCGAGGATGTCAGTCATCCGTACCGTCACGCTTTCGAACATGCCTGGCTGCACGGGCAGGATGTAGAACCTGTCGTTACGAATCGCGTCCATCACCTGGTGTGCGACCTCTTCGGGCTCAATTCCCTGGTTGAGCGCCGCCGCGAACCCGGCTGACCATGCCTGGACCTCCGGGCGCTGGCCGGCCATATTCGTCGCCGGCCCGAACTCGGCGGGCCGGTTGCGTTCTGATTCGAGGATCGCTGTGCGGATGAGCCCCGGACAAAGGACCGAGGCCGAGAGCCTCGCGCCCATGCCCCTGAACTCCTTGTAGATACCCTCGGTGAGGCAGACGACACCGTGCTTGGAGACGTTGTAGGGATTGGCCGCGCTGAGCAGGCCCGCCATCGAGGCCGTATTGACGATATGCCCCTCGTCTCCGTTTTCGAGCATGCGCGGCACAAACGCACGGATCCCGAAGAGGACTCCCATGAAGTTCACGCCGAATGTCCATTCCCAATCGGCGAGGGGCGTTTCCCAGGGCCGTGAGCGGAGGGTTGCGGCAGTCGCTGCAACACCGGCGTTGTTGCAGAGAATATGGACATTCCCGAACCTGGTGAACGCGGCGTCGGCAAGACGGTTGACATCGGCCTCGGTCATCACATTGGTCCTTACTGCCAGGACATCGCCGCCCTTCTGCCGAATGGCGGCTTCGGCCATGGCGAGTGGTTCGGCCTCGATATCAGCCAGGACGACCTTCATCCCCTCCTCGGCGAAGCGGTGGGAGAAGGCGAGGCCCATACCGCTCGCCGCGCCGGTGACGACCGCGACCCTGCCCTGGAAGTCCTGCATCTCAGCCTCCAAACGCGAAAGTGCGCGGAGCATACCGGTTTCGATGCAGGCCGACGAGCGACTCGCGCTGGCAGAGTCTTCGCTGGCCGGCGTGGGCACAGGGTAAGGGCCCAACTCGAGCCTCTCGTAACGCGATACACTCGAACCAGGGGCTTAGACCACCGCGGGCGCCGGGCTCGGACGGCAGATGCTCAGCCGGTATGAATGCTCTTCAGGGGGAAAGCCATGGCACGGATGAGACCACTCAGGAAGGATGAAGTTGAGGGGGAGTTGCGGGATGCGCTGGCCGGTGCGGAAACGTGGCTTGGCGAACCGGTGATCAGTGCCGGGATCCAGGCCTATACGCCGCCAATCTACTTCGCCAGCAGTGCCCTTGGTAATGCACCTGCACGCAGCGGGTTGCTGACCAACCAGCTTCGCTCGCTGGTCTCTCTGCGCGCAGCACAGCTGGTCGGCTGCCCCTTCTGAATGGATACGAATACTGCCGGGAGCAGTACTTCTGGAGCGTCTGACGAGAAGATCGCCGCCCTCGCCGACTACCAAACGAGTAACCTGTTCAGCCAGGAAGAGAAGGCGGCCCTGGCGCTCGCCGAAGCGATGAGCGCGACACCGGCCGATGTTTCCGGGAAGGTTTTCACAGACGCCCGGCAATGGTTCAGCGAAGGGCAGATGGTTGAACTGGTTGCAACCATCGCGATGGAGAATTACCGGGCGCGTTTCAACCGCGCGTTCGATGTCGAATCGCAGCACCTCTGTGAGAGGCTCGGGGTCACACCACCGCCCGGGCAGTAGTCGTCCATCCGGGCGGTCGCAATCGGGACTACGACCTGCTTTGTTGATTGCCGCCGCGGCCGCGTTGGCGTAGACATACGCGCACTATCAGCGAGCCGGCAGCCGGAAACAGGAGAGCAGGGATGAAGCCGTTGAATTGGGTCGTCAGGATCATCGGTGGAGCCAACTGGTCGGTGCTCGAACAGGCGCAGGCCCAGCCGAGCGAACCGCTCACACTCCCTGTCCAGGTGGAGATTGACGGGATCGAGCTGCTGCTCCGGCGGCTGGAGCCGGGCGATGAAGCTGCGATGCTCGCCTTCGCACGGGCGTTGCCTGCGCACGACCTCCTGTTCCTGCGGCGTGATATCACCCAGCCCGACCAGGTGGCGTTGCTGGTTCAGGCCGTCGAGGGCGGGCTCTCCGAGACGGTTGTCGTCCTGCGTGGCGCCGAAATCGTCGGGTATGCAAACGTGGCGTCCGACGGCATCACATGGACGCGGCATGTCCGGGAGCTTCGTGTGCTGGTCGCGGAATCGATGCGCGGGCATCACCTTGGCCGGCTACTCACCGAGCAAGCGTTCGCGATCGCCCGGGCCCAGGGCGCAAAGAAGATGATCGCTCAGATGACTGTCGACCAACAGGCAGCGATGGCGGTCTTCAAACGGCTCGGTTTCGTGGCCGAGGCGAAGCTTCGCAACCAGGTGATGGACCGGGAGGGACAGCTCCATGACCTCCAGATCATGAGCCTCGATGTCGATGCCTTTCGGGCACGCCTGGAGTTCGCGCTCAACGCAACGGCGATGCCCCGGCCAGAATCTATCGGCTGAGGCGGCCAGTCCGTTGTCGGGTCTTCCCGTGGTCAGTCTTTCTTCGGGCGCGGAATGGCCGGGCCAAAGGCCTGTTCGAAGCGACTGAACAGCGAGTCGACGCTCCAGCGCTCATTGCCCTGGAGCACGATCTGGGGCTCAATCTGGGAGTAGAGCGTGATCCGGTAGCCACTGATGCCAAAGCAGCGGCCCGTTACCCAGTCGCCCTGGTCGCTGGCGAGGTACACGAGCGGGGGAGCGATGTTTGCCGGGCTACGTTCGGGATCGTCATCTGCCAGTCGGCCGGCGCTCCAGCGATCCTGTGGGACCGTTGCAGTCATGCGGGTAGCAGCACCAGGCCCGATGCTGTTGGCGGTTACCCCGTAGCGGCCGAGAGCCCGGGCGCAGCTCAGGGTGAAGCCCCAGATGCCCATCTTCGCCGCAGCGTAGTTCGGCTGTCCGGGGGCACCGAAGAGGCCCGACCCTGAGGTGAAGTTGATGAGGCGGCCACCCTGGCGTGCCTGCCGCCAGTGAATGGATGCGAACCGCGAGGTGGCGAATGTCCCCTTCATGTGAACACGCACCACCGCATCCCACTCTTCCTCGGTCATGTTGAAGATCATGCGGTCGCGAAGGATGCCGGCGACATTGACCAGGATATCGAGTTTTCCCCACTCATTGAGTGCCGTACGGACGAGGTCCTCGGCCTGGTCCATGTCGGCAACATCGGCGTAGTTCGCGATAGCCTCGCCGCCGGCGGCCCTGATCTCATCAACGACCATCTGGGCGGGGCTGTTATCCTTGCCCTCTCCATCAACCGAGACGCCGAGGTCGTTGACGATGACGCGAGCGCCTTCGCGCGCGTAGAGGAGTGCGACTTCGCGGCCAATTCCACGACCCGCACCGGTGATGATGGCGGTCTTTCCTTCGAGCTTGCCTGGCATATTCGGTACCTCCACTGGTGCGGGGAAGGTTACAGGAAGTTGCCGCTGCAGTTCGAGGGGCTCAGTGCCGGATGCTGCTGGTGCAGACCGGGCTGCTGGCCGCCGACCTCACCGGGCGAGCGCTCGAAAGGACCGGGTATTCCATAGCGAAGCCGCCCGATCTCGATGGAGGAGGGCAAACCCCACCTGCCACATGGTCTCACGCTCTGGTTGTCTTCGAAGATGGTGGGGGTAGGAAGATGCCAGCGCTCGAAGTGGGGCGCCCTTCGAGCGGGAGTGCTATCCAGCGATAGAGGTGAGGGCCCGTTGAATCGCATCGGTAAGTGCCGAGAGGTCGACGGCCATCGCAACGTAGGCGAGCGCCCCGGCGGCGAGGAAACTCGCACGTTCAAGCTGCCGTGGCAGCGCGGCGAGCACGATCACATGAATACCTGCGGCAACGAGTGACCGGCATCGCTTTGGAGGCACTTCCGTCGCCGGGATCACAAGGATGTCGCCACTCGGGAAGTCCCAGTCCCGGGGAACGTCGGCTTGAACACGGGCGGTAATCCCAGGTGCGTCCGTGAGCCGCGAGACAAGGGCACGCCTCAGCGCGCCGTCTGCACTGACGACCCGGACCACTGCTTCCATGCTTTCAGGGTGGATGCGGTGACCATTCACTTCTAGGGCCGTTAGGGAGTACCGCATTGGGCCTTTTGGCCCACGACAACACCGCCTGCTGTAGCATAGCGGGATGGTGAGTGCGGAATCGTCGGTCGATGCAAATAGCCTGATCACCCAGCGGCTCGATGAGATGGCCGAGACGGGCGAGATGCTGGCGCAGAGTGAAGACCTGGCAGAGGTGCTGCAGGGCCTTGCTGCCCGCGCACGGACGGTCACGAAGGCAGACTACGCCGCAATTGCAACCTTCGACGACGACCACAAGCTAACCCGTTTCATCTATGCGGGTATCGATGAAGGGGCAGCCCAGAAGTTGGGGCATCCGCCACAAGGTCGCGGGCTGCTCGGTGAACTGGCGAATCATAGCCGTCCGATCCGCCTCGACGACCTCACGAAACACCCATCATCGAGCGGCTGGCCCCCGGGTCACCCGGACATGGTCGCCTTCCTCGGTGTGCCGATTCGTGCCGGTGGCCGGACCATCGGGTCGCTCTACATGACCCGAACTCGCCGAAGCGAGCCGTTCAGCGAAAGCGATGAACTCGCGGCGGCCCTGCTCGCGCTCCAGGCTGGCGTGAGCGTCGCGAGTGCCCTGGCCCGGGAGCGCAGTGGCCGTGTGTTCCTGCTCGAGGAGCGGGCACGCATCGCCCACGACCTGCACGATGGCACCATCCAGTCACTCTATGCCCTCGGGCTCGAACTCGATATGAACGCCAACCGTCCGGGTATGCCGGAGGAGGTGCGCGACGCACTGCGGGTAGGAATCGATCGCATCAATGACCTGATCGCCGACATCCGCGGATACATCACGATGCTCGAGGCGGAGTCGCCGCTGGCAACGCCAGAGCTGGCCCGCGACCTGGCGTTCGTGATTCGCCAGATCGTGCCGTCAGGGGTCGACACGGTCGTGAACATCACGGCTGCAGCGTTGCAGGAACTCGGCACCCGGGAATCCGAGGACCTGCTCTACATCGCCCGGGAAGCGCTGAGCAACGCCATCCGCCACGGCGCACCAACGAAGGTGGCAATCGACCTTCGGCAAACCGCGGAGGAGACGGCCCTTACCATCCAGGACAACGGCATGGGATTTGACACGGCGCATGTACGCACGGGCCTTGGGACGGTTACCATGCGGACGAGAACCGAACGCCTCGGCGGTAACCTCTCAGTCTTGGGGATCCCGGGGATGGGCACTACCGTCCGGGTCTCGCTCCCACGGAGGGAAGATGACTGACACCATCCATGTTCTGCTTGCCGATGACCACGACCTGGTACGAGCCGGTTTGAAAGCGGCACTGCGGGGGCACGAGGAGTTCAGCGTCGTCGGTGAGGCACGCGACGGCACGGAGGCCGTTCGAGAAGCACGACGTCTCAAGCCGGAACTCGTCGTACTCGACGTGCGAATGCCGAAGCTCAACGGGATTGAGGCATGCCGGGAGATCCGCTCAGAACTACCAGGAACGAACGTCCTGATGCTCACCTCTTTCGCGGACGAGAAGGCCGTGATGGCTGCAATCGTCGCCGGGGCGAGCGGCTTCATGCTCAAGGAAGTGCAGACAGCCGAACTCATCGAGGCGATGAAGACGGTCGGGACGGGTGGCAAGATCCTCGACCCGGTGAGCAGTGCGGCGGTCATCGACCAGATCCGCCGCGGAAACGTGGTCAGCGAAGAGGATCGCATCGCACAACAGCTCAGCGAACGTGAGCTCAAGATCCTGGACCTCATCTCCGAGGGGATGACGAACCGGGAGATCGGCGAACAGTTGTATCTCTCCGAGAAGACGGTGAAGCACCACGTCAGCGATATCCTGGGCAAACTCGGGTTGAGCCGGCGAGTCGAGGCGGCAGCATTCGCGATTCGGCGAGCCGCCCAGAAGCCCCCGGACGAGTAGCGGGAACAAGCACGAGATCACGGAACCACCGATGGCGGCCGGGAAGGCCGCCATCTGAATCTCCACAATGCTGGAGGGGCGTGAGCGCGTTTTTCATCACCGGCGCTCGAGAGCGTGAGGATCCGTTTGTGAAGCGAGGGACGAAGCACCGGGGGAACGCGCTGCGTGCATACATTTTGGCGACCTGGCGGAGCACGTCGAATCGGCCCAGATTCGGAGAGTGACGTAATCACCATCAATATCTGGTAGCGGCGATGTTGACTCGCTACCAGATGTAGGGGTACAGTCCGGAAGTCGCGTGGAAATGTTCACGTGAACACACACTTCATCGGAAATTACGTCAAGTGCGCTGCCCATTCTGCCACTATCGCGACTCCAAGGTTACCGACAGCCGGGCGAACGACGACGGCATCCGCCGCCGCCGGCAGTGCATCTCCTGCGGCGAGCGGTTCACGACGGTTGAGACGGTCCAGCTCTCAACCGTCCAGGTGGTGAAGAAGGACGGGCGGCGGGAGGACTTCTCGCGTGAGAAGCTGCTCACCGGGCTCCGCCGCGCCTGCACCAAGCGGAATATCTCGGTAGCCCAGCTCGAGTTCCTCGTCAGCGATATCGAGGCGAAGATCGCCGCCGATGGGCGGCCCGAAGTCCCATCGCCATTCGTGGGAGAACTGGCGATGGATGGTCTTCGAAAGCTCGACCATATCGCCTACATTCGCTTCGCTTCGGTCTACCGGGCGTTCACCGACATCGAATCGCTCAAGGAAGCGGTAGAGGCCCTGGAATCGGGCCGAGTGCCGACACTCGAGGAACGTTCGCTGCAACTCCCATTCCCCGATGGGGAGGGAGATGAAGCCGGTCCGCGCCTGTTACAGGACGTCGAGAGCCGCCACTATGCCGAAGCAGCCGGTGTCGGGCAGGGGGCTGCCGGATGAAAGTCTGGGAGCTGCACAACCTGCGCCTCGAAGGCGAAATTCGGACAACACCGGATGGGGCGGCCGAGATAGGTGGCCTCGTACTCTCCGAAAAGGCCTACCTCATCGCTGTACGGGACTTTCGGCCCGACCAGCTCATTGAACTCGTCGCGCGGCATGGCCCACACCAGGCTGCCGAGGCACTCGTCACGCACTATTCGTCTCCGGATGCGCGAGCGCAGAGCGGAGGCCGGGGACTCATCGCGATTCGCGACCCGAATGGTGGGCCAGGAGTGTACCGGTCTGACGAGCTTGGTGAGGGTGAGCTCATGGGGCGGCGCTTATGACGAATTCCGGATCGGGATAGGCTTCCTTCTTCCGAACGCTTGTTCTATACTGGTAGTCCGCCACTCGAGTGGGGCGGGCGTGCCAGCATGCCCTGGGCCGGCCCGCTGGCTCCAACATCTCCATTCAATTCCCGGGGAGAGGACTCGAATGACGCAGGTTTATGAACGGCAGGAATCCAGCGAGATGCCGGAGAATTACAGCGAAATCCAGCTCAAGATCTTCCGCGACCGCTACGCCTACAACGGCGAGCAGTTCCCTCACGAGGCATGGCGGCGGGTAGCAAACGCTGTCGCCGAAAACGAGCCTGACCCGGCAGGATGGCGGGACCACTTCTACGAGTTGCTCCACGGCTTTCGCTACATCCCCGGCGGGCGAATCATGGCGGCAATGGGCTCCCATGCCGGCGTGACCGCCCAGAACTGCTACGTTCTACCGAGCCCGGAGGACAGCCGCGACGGGATCATGGACTCACTGCGCCAGTGGGTGGAGATTCAAAGCAAAGGCGGCGGTGTCGGGATCAACATGTCGTCGCTTCGGCCACGGGGTGATGCAGTGAAGGGCGTGAACGGCACGAGCTCCGGCCCCGTGAACTGGGCCCAGCCGTTCGCCTTCATCTCCAAGTCCGTCATCATCCAGGGCGGCTCGCGGCGCGGCGCGGCGATGATCATGCTCGACGTCGACCATCCCGACGTGTTCGAGTTCATCCATGCAAAAGAGACGGCCGGGGTCCTCGAAGGCTGCAATATCTCCGTCTGCCTCTCGGATGCGTACATGGCGGCAGTGAAGGCCGATGCCGACTGGGACCTCAAGTTCGGCGGGCGGGTCTACCGAACAGTGAAGGCGCGGCAGATCTGGGATGAGATCTGCGAGGCCGCCTGGCGTAGCGCCGAACCCGGGATCTACTTCATGGAGCGGGCGAACAAGGAAGCGAACTCCGGCTACTTCGAGACGCTCATCTCGACGAACCCCTGCGGCGAACAGCCGCTGGGCCCTTACGGCGCCTGCCTTCTCGGCGCGTTCAACCTCGATGCCTTCATGCGTGAAGACCTCGACGGCAACTGGCGGTTCGACTACGAGGAGTTCAAGGCCTACATCCCCTACGCCGTGCGATTCAATGACAACGTGGTGGATCTCAGCCACTACCCGTTGGAAGAGTGCCGGAAGAGCCAACAGACGATCCGTCGCATGGGCATCGGGGTGATGGGCCTGGCCGACTGCATGCTCAAGCAGAAGCTTCGCTATGGCTCACCGGAATCGATCGCCTTCACCGAGGCGGTATTCCGAACCCTTCGTGATGAGTCGTACCGGGCGAGCGTTGAGCTGGCACGCGAGCGCGGTCCGTTCCCGGCGTTCACAACCGAGTTCCTGACCCGGCCGTTCATCCAGCGGCTCCCCGATGACATCCGGCAGGGTATCGAGAACTACGGCATCCGTAACTGCTATCTGCTCACCCAGGCGCCTACGGGCACGACGTCACTCCTTGCCGGCGTCAACAGCGGGATAGAACCCTACTTCGACTTCGACTACCTGCGGAGCGACCGTACCGGCGAGTACAGCATCACGTCGCAGTGGGCCGACCTCTACCTTGGCGGCAACCCGCCGGACTGGCTGGTGGGTGCGAATGACGTTTCGCCCGTGGGGCACGTGCTCGTGCAGGCCGCCGCTCAACGCTACAACGACTCATCGATTTCGAAGACGGCGAACGCACCGCATGACCACACCGTGGCCGACGTCGAGGCGCTGTACATGCTGGCGTATGACGAGGGACTGAAGTCGATCTCCTACTACCGCGACGGCTCGCGACAGGAACAGGTGCTCTACCACAAGGAGAAGGAGGAGCCCCGGACGCCGACCGACGCACAGAGCGCAATCAAGGCCGCCGAAGAACTCCTTGCCCGCCATGGCGGGCCGATCCGGCGAAAACTGCCGGACGAGCGCATGGCGATCACGCACAAGTTCCGCGTGGGCGAGCAGGAGGGCTACATGACGGTGGGCCTCTTCGATGATGGCACACCGGGCGAGGTCTTCATCAACGTGAACAAGCAGGGCTCGACCGTGAGCGGCCTGATGGACACGGTGGCGATGCTGACGAGCTATGCGCTCC
Organism: uncultured Anaerolineaceae bacterium; assembly: GCA_964508715.1. Classification (GTDB taxonomy): domain Bacteria; phylum Chloroflexota; class Dehalococcoidia; order Tepidiformales; family Tepidiformaceae; genus JAKALX01. Next base: position 49,567 of record CAZDUX010000018.1, read on the forward strand.
AGTACGGCGTACCCCTCTCAGAACTCGCCTCGAAACTGCGCAACACACGCTTCGAGCCCAGCGGCCCGACCAGCAACAAGCAAATCCCGATCGCAACGAGTATCGTAGATTATGTCTTCCGTTGGCTGGAGCAGAAGTTCGATAGCTCGAACGCGCCGATCCAGCCGACGCTCATGCCGGCCGAGGAGATCGCCCAGAGCACGGCGGCGAGCGTAACGGCGAAGCACCACAGCGACAGCGTGGCGAGTGGCGTGGGCTGCCCGGAATGTGGCGCGGTGCTGTACTACGCCGAGGGCTGCCTCATCTGCCACAACTGCTTCTACAACAAGTGCGGGTGACACGGCGGGAGTCGTAGCAATGGGAGCGGCCGGCAAGCCGTGCTTGCCGGCCGCTTCTTTCTGCCACTCGCACCCGTGTGGTCTACACTCAACGTCATGGGCTTCTACTACTCCCCCGGGACACCTGATCCGAAGCATGAGAAGTCGGGCGGGTTTCGCGAGACCCTGGCGATCACGTGGGTGGTCTTCCGTGTCCTGGCCGTGCCGCTCGGGATCTTGCTGGCGGTGGTCCTCGCATTTTTCGCGATCTTCTACCTGTTCACGCTCAGCCCGTTTGCCGGCCTCGGGGGAATCGCGGCGATCATCCTGGTGATCGTCGCACGAGGCGTATGGGAAGCGAAGCACCCGCCCGATCTCTCGTGACCGATGAGTTCGACCGTGTGATCGCAATGCGGTTGGCGCTGATTCAGGAACGGATCGCGCGCGCCTGCGATGCAGTGAGTCGCGATCCTGCCTCGGTGACGCTCATCGCGGTCTCGAAAGGGTTCGGGCCAGGCCACGTTGCCGCAGCATGGCGTGCCGGGCAGCGAGACTTCGGAGAGAACCGTGTCCAGGAAGGGGTCGAGAAGGCCGCTGCACTCAAGGCAGCAGGTATCGAGCCCACGTGGCATTTCATCGGTCACCTCCAGCGGAACAAAGTGACAGCCGCGCTCGGGTCGTTTGCTATACTTCATGCCGTCGACTCGGAACGCCTGCTTACGGCAGTCGAGGCGGCAGCGACCGGGCCCATCCGAGTGCTCATCGAGGTCAACGTCGCGGCAGAGGAGACGAAGTTCGGTGTGGCGCCGGCTGAACTCCACGGCTTGCTGACATTCGCGAAAGGGCTCTCGAGCGTCCGCGTCGAGGGGTTGATGACGGTGGCACCAAGGGCCTCCGAACCCGAAGCCGCGCGGCCAGTCTTCCACCAGCTTCGCGAGCTGGCCGAACGCCACGGCCTGGCGACGCTTTCGATGGGTATGTCGGACGACTTCGAGGCAGCCATTGCGGAGGGGTCTACCCATGTCCGGATCGGCCGGGCGATATTCGGAGAACGCGCGTGAAGGTGACTATCATCGGCGGCGGAGTCATGGGAGAGGCGATCCTCAGCGCCGCAATCGAGCGCGGGGTCTTTGAGCCAGGCCAGGTCACTGTTTGCGAGTTGCTCGAGCATCGGCGGGCCCAGCTCCAGGCTGAATACGGCGTCTCCGTCACGGCTGGAAGCCCCGACTCGATGGCGAGCGCGGACCTCGTGATCCTGAGCGTGAAGCCCCAGGATGTTCATTCGGTCCAGGGGACAATCCCTCCAGACAGCCTGCTGCTATCGATCATGGCCGGCGTGCGAATCGCGTCGCTCGAGAACGAATTCCGGCACGGGCGGATCGTCCGAGTCATGCCGAACACTCCCGTCGCCGCCAAGGCGGGCATGAGCGTCTGGACCGCAACGCCAGGCGTGAGCGTCGAACAGCGGGAGCTGGTTCGTGGCCTGCTCGGCGTCATCGGCCGTGAGATCTTCGTAGATGATGAGAAGAAGCTCGATATGGCGACAGCCGTGAGCGGAAGCGGGCCCGGCTATGTCTTCCTGTTCATCGAAGCCATGATCGAGGGTGCGGTGAGCATCGGGCTGAGCCGTGCGCAGGCCGAGGAGATGGTTGTGCAGACCGTTCTCGGGTCGGCCATTTACGCGCGGGAAAGTGGACGGAATGCCGCCGATCTCCGGGCGATGGTAACGTCGCCCGCGGGTACCACCGCGGCCGGCCTGCTGGAGCTCGAGAAGGGTGCCGTCCGCGCATCGATCATTGAGTGCATCCGGGCATCGCACCGGCGGGCGGCCGAACTGGGCGGGCCGGCTTGAACGCTCAGGTCGCTCAGATCCTCATCCTGTTCCTCTACCTGCTTATCGCGGCGGTCATCATCCGCTCGCTCCTGAGCTGGTTCCCAAACGCGCAGAACAACAGCTTCGGACGGCTGATGGTACAGATCACCGAGCCCCTGCTCGAGCCGGTACGGCGATTCATGCCCCGGAACATGATGATCGACCTGAGCCCGATGCTCGTTATCGTGGTGTTGTACATCATGATCTCGGTAGTGAACCAGGCTGCTTCGCGCTAGGATCCTTCCTTCGTTCTTTCCGGGTCTCTGGTATTCTCGAGGGACGAACCCCGCGTGGGCACGGTCAGCCCGGAGCACGGTCATCAACCCCTACGTCGCTCATTTCACCCAGTTCTTCATCACGATGCTCACCTGGGCGATCGTGGCCCGCTCTCTGCTCAGCTGGTTCCCGATCGACCAGTCGAGCCCGCTCTTTCAACTCCTCTTTCGCGTGACCGAACCGATCATCGAGCCGATCCGGCGGGTTATGCCGAATACGGGCATGATGGATCTGAGCCCGATGGCAGCGATTGTCCTGCTCATCATCATCGGCCAGATGGTTGCGAATATCCCGCCCGCGTAACCCACCCAGCACACACGATTGGTGACAGCGATGGCTTGTGGCCCGCGAGTTCCCTGCGTGTGACACTTCTCGTATGGCGAATGAATCCCCGGCCGTCGAAGCCATCGATATCACCCGGCAGTACGGCGAACGCGTAGCACTCAACAGCTTCACCCTCGATGTTCCACGGGGCGGTGTTTTTGGCCTCCTGGGCCCAAACGGAAGCGGCAAAAGCACCTTCATCACGATGGTCGCAGCCATGGACCGCCCGGCAACGGGCAGCCTCCGGGTGCTCGCCGAAACACCATCGACTCACCTGCGAGCGCGGGTCGGGACCGTTTTCCAGGAGAACACCGCCGATCCGCTGATGCGCGTCGATGAGACGTTGAAACTCGCTGGCCAACTATTCGGCCTTTCATCGTCGGTCATTCGCGAGCGCGGTGAACGGCTACTCACCGAATTTGGCCTTGCGCAACGGGCGCAGGATCTCACGTCGACGCTCTCGGGCGGCATGCGGCGGCGGCTCGAGATGGCCCGTGCGTTGCTCCACGACCCGGATCTCCTGCTGCTCGACGAACCGACCACGGGGGTCGACCCCGATGAACGGCGAGCGCTCTGGGATGCGTTGCTCGGGCGAGAGCGCGGCAGCCGGACGGTGCTGCTCGCGACCAACGACCTCGGCGAGGCAGATGCGATCTGTGAGCGGGTGGCGTTTATCCAGGCCGGGCGCGTGGTTGTCACCGGCACCCCGGATGAGTTGAAACGCGGGTTGAAGCGCGAGGCACTCCGCGTGACCTGGGATTCGCCAACGGACGAGCAGTTGCGACAGGTAGAAGCGTGGGCCGGTGAGGGGCATGTAAGCCAGAATGAAGGCGTCGTGTTCATTACTGTCGATGATGCCTCGGCATTCGTTCCACGGTTGTTCGAGCTTGCCCCGGGTGCAATCAGGGCGGTCAGTATCGAGCGGTCCTCGCTCGAAGACGCCTATTTCCAGCACGTATCACGCCGAACGCGGATAGCGGAGGGAGTGGCATGAAGACGTTTGCCGCGTGGTCGGCTTTGTTCGGCCGGGACATCAGGGCAGTCTTGCGGTCACGTTCACAACTGTACTCATCGATCCTCACGCCGCTGCTATTTCTTATCTTCCTGGGGAATGGCGTGAGCGAAGGCCTATCACCATCCAAGCTGCGGGGTGGAAGCTTCACCGCGTACCTGGTAGCAGGTACCGTCGTGATGACGTCGGTGTTCTCGTCGACCTTCTCGAGTGCGTCGTTCTACCGCGATCGGGATACAGGTGTGATGCGGATGTTCCTCTCATCGCCGCATTCCCCGCGTGTGATCCTCCTCGGCAAGTCGCTGGCCGGAGTGGCGATCGGTGTCATCCAGGCACTCATCGTGCTACTGGTTGCAGCGCCATTCGTCGATTTCGACTGGCAATACGGCATTCCTGCGGGGGTCCTGATCGCCGTGGCAACGGTGATGCTGCTGAACATCATGCTCAACGGTGTTGCGCAGGCGTTTGCCTCGCGCATCCAGTCAATGCAGGGGTTTCACCTGCTGATGAACCTGGTGCTGTTTCCACTGCTTTTCTTCTCGGGAGCATTCTTCCCGGTGGACAACCTGCCCACGTGGCTCGCCGTGCTGGCGCACGTAAACCCGCTCTCGTACGCAGTCGATGCGCTCGAACTTGCCGCCTACGCGCCAAGCAGTGCAGGGTTCTTCGGGCTCGCCATCGACTTCGCGGTGCTCATCGTGCTCGCCGGGCTCGTGTATGCGCTCGGATTCTCCAGGGTGCCAAAACTGACCTGGTCGGGCGAATAGCGTTCTCAGCCGACGGGGCTCTCATGCTCACCGGCCAGCATCAGCAGTACCCTCTCACCCCCGTAGTCCGAGTGGGCTGGCCATGAGGGGGTCTCCAGGAAGCAGAGGGACCAGAAAACGCGCCTTGCGGCGCCTCGTGATGATCTGGCTGTACGTGAACCTGGCCTATGCGAGAGCGGCCTTCGCCTGTCCGGCAATCTGCTCGAACGCATCCGGACGAGTCACGGCAAGATCGGCAAGGGCCTTCCTGTCGAGGTCGATGCCGGCGACCTTGAGACCATGAATGAGGCGGCTGTAGCTCAGGCCATGGAGCCGCGCAGCGGCGTTGATGCGGATGATCCAGAGTTCGCGGAAGTCGCCCTTGCGGTCGCGCCGGTTCTCCCAGTTGTAACGGAGGGCATGGAGCATGCTCTCGTTCGCCCGCTTGAACAGGCGATGGCGTTGGCCACGGTGTCCCTTGGTGAGAGACAGGATCTTCTTGTGGCGGCGGTGGGCAGTGTAGCCACGCTTAACTCGGCTCATGTCTGGTCTCCTGGAGCAGCGAACTACTCGCCCTGGCTGGCGAGGAGCTGCCTGATGTGTTTCTGATACTGCGGCGCCACTTCCACGGTACGGCCGAAGAGGACCGTCACCGGCTTGCGCTTCTTGCGCCGGAAGTTGTTGCGGCTACCGTACATCCGCATGATCTTGCCACCACCGGTTACGCGAAAGCGTGCGGCAGTGCCCTTGTGGGTCTTGAGCTTGGGCACGTCAGTCTCCTGCTTCGACGGGTTCGGCCTCGTCGGCCTCTTCATCGATATCGTCTTCGTCGTCTTCGCCCACGACGGGGGCGGCAGCGGCAGCGGCGAGGATGGCTTCATCCTCTTCCTCTTCCACGGGGGCCTGGCCAGCGGCAGCCGCCGCCGCAACAGCGCGGGCTTTTGCCGCCATTTTCTTCTTGTCCGGCGCCATGATGATCGTCATGTGCCGGCCTTCGAGCATCGGATCCTTCTCGACGCTTGCGATTTCGTCGAGCGCGACGACGAACCGGTCGAGGAGTGCCCGTCCGATCTGCGGGTGCGTGATTTCGCGCCCACGGAACATGACGGTGATCTTGACCTTGTCGCCCTGCTTGAGCAGCTTCGCGGCCGTTCGCGTCTTGAAGTCGATGTCGTGTTCGTCGATCTTCGGCTTCATCCGGACTTCGCGGAGCTGGACGTTCTGCTGGTGCTTCTTGGCCTCGCGCTCTTTCTTCGATTGTTCGTACTTGTAGCGGCCGAAGTCCATGAGCCGGGCGACAGGCGGGCTGGCGTTGGACGCGACCTCCACGAGATCGACGTTGGCCGTGCGAGCCATGGCTATCGCTTCGGCTGTGCGGACGACGCCGACCTGCCGACCTTCTTCGTCGATCAGGCGTACTTCAGGTACCCGGATGCGCTCATTGATACGCGGTTCCGGCGGCGCGGGCTTCGGTGGTGCCTTTGGTCGTTTCCTCAAACTGCTCCCCGAGAAAAATGCGAACGAACCAGAATCATAGCAGCGTGAAGCCTTGCTGTATATCCGCTCACCTTCCGGGCCCGTACTATCGGCCCATGGCCATCGTTTCTAAAGCAGTAATCCTCGCCGCCGGGCTTGGTACTCGGATGCTCCCGGCGACGAAGGCCGTTCCCAAGGAGATGCTGCCGGTGGTAGACCGGCCACTCATCCAGTATGCAGTCGACGAATGCCTTGCGGCGGGCATCTCGCACATCATCTTCGTGATAGCCGACGGCAAGGAGGCGATCCGCGATCACTATGCCCCCGGTGGACGTGTCGAGGCCAGCCTGAGGGCTGCCGGCAACGAGGCGGGCGCGGAGGAGTTGCGAAATCTCGCTGAGGCCGCTCGTTTCGACTGGGTTTTCCAGGATGCGCCAAGGGGAGTTGCCCATGCCGTGCAGTGTGCCCGAGCGTTCGTAGAGGGTGAACCTTTTGCGCTGCTCTTTCCCGACGACCTGCTCATCGCACGCGAGCCAGTTGCCGGGCAACTCATCCGCGCCTACGAGCAGTGCGGCGGCAGCGTCATCGCGGTCCAGGAAGTGGACCCGGCGGACGTTCCCCAATACGGCATCTGCGACCCGATCGATCCGGACGCGAATCCCGCCCTCCTGAAGGGGATCGTCGAGAAGCCATCGCCAGAAGACGCGCCATCCAATCTCGGCGTGGTTGGGCGGTACATCCTCAGCCCGACCATCTTCCAGCACATCGATCACCTCGTGCCAGGCAAGAACGGCGAACTGCAGATCACCGATGCCTTTGCGAGCCAGATACGCGCAGGCGAGCGCGTATGTTCATACCGTTACGAGGGCGCTCGCTACGATACAGGGCGACCCCTTGGCCTGATCGTCGCTGCGGTTGGCGCCGCGCTCGCACGCCCCGGCCTGGCGGAGCCGCTCCGGGAGCGCCTGGCCGAGTTTCTTTCGAAGGAAGGCTACTCATGCGAGTGATCGCCATCGGCTATCCGCTACCGAACGTGGAGATCGACAACTACAACGTCCTCACTGCACCAAGCTACACGGACTACGATGCCCTCATCATTGACCCGGCGAGTATCACCCGCGTGGCGAGAGAACTGGTGGACAGTGAAGGCGAGTTCGAGGCGTTCGATGGCCGGCCCGTCATCAACGGTCCCACCAGCGCGGCCGCCGTCTCGGCAGCGGATCAGATCCGGCGGCGAGGCGAAGAGACGCGGCGATTACTGGAGGCCGGCGGGACAGTCGTGGTCTTCGCCCGGCCAAACGCCATCCAGGCCGGGCTGCAAGGGTTCGAGGGATGCGACCGGTACAGCTGGCTCCCCGCTCCCGGGGGGCTCAGCTGGGGTACACCCTACCTGCGAGCAGGTGAGGGCAAGACGGTTCGTGTCGCCGCCGAGGACCATCCGCTGACGAACTACCTGCGGAACCTTCGAAGCGATATCAGCTACCGAGCAACATTCGATGATCGCCAGGCCGAGGTCCGCCAGGGGCGCATCATCGCGACGGGCGGATCGGGTGTTCCAATTGCCATGGAGTTCTCGGTGAGCGGCGGACGTGTGCTCTTCGTCCCGGCACTATCTGACAGCACAGGGACATTCCGAAGTGAAGCCGCACAGGAACTAGTTGACGTTTGCAGGCGGCTCAATGCAGGCGGCAACGTGCAAGACCCGCCGTGGTGGGCGAAGTCGGTAGCGGTTCCGGGGCTGGAGCAGGCGGAGGCGGAGCTTGCCGACGCCCGCGAAACACTGTCGCAGGCCGAGGCACGGGTAGCCACCGCACAGGAAGCGCACGATGCCCTCGAGCACCACCGGCGCATCCTCTGGGCCGATGGTCCCCTGTTCATCGAGGCCGTTGTGGGAGCGCTGCGAATCCTTGGGTTCAGCGTCAACGGGGGAATGGGAGAGCCGTACACCGTGCGAGGCGACGGGGAAGAGGCGTTACTCGAAGCGGAGAGTGCACGTGACGAGGTCGTCGAGTGGCCATATGTACGGCTTCAGCGCCGCCTCGAAGAGCGCCTGCTGAAGACTGGCGAGGCGGCCCGGGGCCTGGTGGTGGCCAACGGAAAACGTGAGACCGACCCCGTCAGCCGTGGCGATCAGCTGGCGCACACGCTGGAGATCGCCTGTCAGAACTACGGCTACACGCTCATTACCGGGGAAACGCTGTTTGCACTGCTTCAGCGGGCGCTCGGTGGCGCTTCCGAGGATGATCTCGGCGGGATACGGCGCCGGCTGATGCGTGCAAAGGGCCTGCTCAGTACCGAAGCAGCAGTCGGCGAGGCGGAAGCCGGGACGGAATCGGGCCCGATCTTCTAGGATCTGCCCATAGCGCCGTTCAAACGGCGACGAAATAGCCCGAGGTTGACGTGCCCGCACCGCTCGAAGGGATCACCGTCATCGAAGCTGCGAACTACGTCGCCGCACCATCAGCGGGTGCACTGATGGCCGACCTCGGCGCGACGGTGATCAAGATCGAGCCACCGGGCGGCGAGGTAATGCGCGGCGTTGTCCCCACCGGCGGCGATGCGCGGATGCCCTTCAATTTTCTCTTTGAGCTGGAAAACCGCGGCAAGAAGTCCGTCACCATTGCGCTCGATGCTCCAGGCGGCCCGGAATTGCTGCTACGGCTCATCGAGGGTGCCGATGTGTTCCTCACGAATCTGATGGCACCCCGGCTGGAGCGGTTCGGGCTCCGGCCCGGCGATGTTCTGGCGAGAAACCCCCGCGTTGTCTATGTCAGTGTTACCGGCTATGGCATCGACGGCCCGGATGCCGCGCGGCCCGGGTTTGATTTCTCCGCATTCTGGGCGCGCTCGGGGATCATGTCGCTGGTCGGACATCCGGGTGCGCCGCCAGTGCTCAGCCGCATCGCCCAGGGAGACCATACGACGGGAGTCAACACACTGGCGGCGACGCTGGCAGCGCTGCGGCTTCGGGATATGACGGGCGACGGGCAGGTCGTCGACATCTCGCTCCAGCACACGGGTGTCTACACCATCGCAACGGACATCTCCCGCACACTGGTCGATGGGAGCCAGCCAAAGACACATGATCGGACGGCACCTGACAACCCGCTGTTCAACACGTACCCGACACGCGACGGGCACTGGATCCTGCTTGTACACATGACTCCGGACCCCTACTGGCCAAGGCTCTGCCGGGCACTGCACTGCGAGGAGATGGCGGAAGACCCGGCATTCGCGACGATGGCCGCCCGGCGGGCACGCGGAGCGGAGCTTTCGGCGTTCATCGAAGGCCGGTTCCTGGCTGAGGATCTCGAGCACTGGGCGGTGCAGCTCGATACACACGGCGTGATCTGGGCGCCGATGGTAGGGCTGCCCGAGGTTGTCGCTGATCCTTCGCTCCGGCATCGGAACGCATTCCAGCCGATCGAAGGCGGCGATGGCCAGGCCGGCGAGACGGTCGGGGCACCATTCGTAATTCGAGGAGCAGACGTGCGGGCGCGCGGCATGGCCTCGGGTCCCGGCGCCGACACTGCGGACGTGCTCTCACTGGCTGGTCTGACAGACGCAGAGGTCGCCAGACTGGCAGCAAACGGCGTTTTCGGATAGCGGCGCGGGATGAATTGGAGCGTGTAGAATCCCCGTCATGGTGAAGGTGATTCGACCCGAAGGCCGGGATGGTGGTACAGCCCAGACACCGGGAATGAAGCGCGAGGCGGGGATCTCGAACGCACTCACCGGGTCCGAAGGGCTCTGGATGGGGACGGCAGTCAATGCCGCGGGCGCCTCGAGCGGGGCGCACCACCACGGTGCGAACGAAAGTGGCATCTATATCCTTCGTGGGTACGTGCGGTTTCGCTGGGGCGAGAAGCTCGAGCACATCGTAGATACGGAACCGGGCGACTTCGTCTTCATTCCGCCGTTCGAAGTGCACATGGAAGAGAACCTCGACGAGACGGCCGAGGCAGAACTGCTCCTCGCGAGGAACAGCCAGGAGCAGATCGTGGTGAACGTCCCGGACCCGCGCGAGAGCTAACAGCTACTCGGCGACGGTGATCTCCATCTCGAGGGCATTGCCGTCAGCGTCGAAGCCCCACGCGTTCCACCTCCGGCTTTCGCTGGCAAGGGCCAGCGCATCGAAGGTGAAGAACGGCCGGCGAGCGAGATCGAATTCATCGAGACGGCCCGGGAGGAGCTGGCGAACGCGAGCGAGGGCGTCTTCCGCGTCGCGCGCGATGGTTTCGATGTCCCAGCCCATGCCCCCCTGCGGGCGATATGGGGCGAGGTACTCGACGGCCGTGCGAAGGAGGCGTTCGGACCCGTACTCGGTCTGCCGTGAGATGTGGACAAACCCCGCTGCAATATGGATAAGCCCCTTGTAGAGGTTGCGAACAGGCCCCCGCTCCTGTTGCCAGATCTCCTCGAGCCACTCATGGGCCTCGAAGAAACGGCTCGCGTTGTAGTCGTCGCAGGCACGCTGGAAATTGCCGGGCACGGTGATCCGCTTCGTGACCAGGTGCTTTCGCCGCCGGGGCGCTTGTTGCGTCATGGGAGGAGAGTAGCAGCGATGTGCGCGGAACGCGTCGTCGTTTGAGAATGGGCGGGAATCATTCCGAGGGGTGCGACATGACCGATGCCCATGCCCAGGCGCACGACCCGCACGATACCCACCATGCCCCGGCAGACCCGAATGCGGCGCCGATGCACCAGGAGGTGCGTTTTGACTTCCCGCAGACAGCGTTGTGGTTCGCGTGGGGGCTTGGCGCCGTGGCGATGATCCTCGGTGTCGTCCTGGGTCTTGCCGCAAACAACTAATCAGAATATTCAGGAGAACTTCACGTAAGGGAAAGCATCCGTTCGGTTGTCACGGTATGATTCCCAGATGGAGACGCTTCGCAGCCCCCGCGCGACGCCCGGCTCTCGTGTATTACTTCGTGCTACGAAGTATGACGGTGCCGCTCACTGGATTCAGCCGTTCCAGGTGCTCTCTGACGATGGCACACTGATCGTCACCCAATACCGTGCCAGGACTCCTATCTATACCAGCCGCGGCGAGTTCCGCTCGCCATATGACAGCCGTGTCTACTTCTGGCGCGACCGCTGGTACAACGTATTCCGCCTTTCGCGGCCGGGCTGTGCACTCTCACTCTGGTACTGCAACATCACCACTCCACCAACTTTCGATGGTTGCCAGCTCGGTTATGTAGATCTCGATCTCGACGTCGTAGTGCGCGCAGATGGCACCATCGACTTGCTGGATGAGGACGAGTTCCTTGCACACCAACGGAAGTACAGCTACCCGATCGAGGTGGTGGCGCGAGCCGAGGAGGCAGCACGGGAGGTGGCCGGGCTCGCACGCGAGGGCGCGTTCCCATTCAGCCAGCGTTAGCACAGCGCTTCTCTGATTTCGCCGCACCCTCTACCCTAGACTGCCTATGGCCGACGCTCGCGATATCCGCCAGCACCTCGAGGTGCTTCTTACCCAGGCGGTCCGTGCCGCCATCACCGCCGGGGAGCTTCCCGACGTCGCTCTTCCCGACAGCGGCCTCGAGCGCCCGAAAGATCCCGCGAACGGTGACTTTGCGAGCACGCTGCCGATGCGCATGGCCCGGGCTGCGATGAAGCCGCCGATTGTCATCGCCGAGGCGATTGTGCGGCACATGCCGGGGGACCCGGCGATCGAGATGCCAACGGTCGCGGCGCCGGGCTTCATCAACCTCCGCTTGTCGGACGCGTTCATCCAGGGGCAGATCGAACACGTGATAACGGCCGGTACCGGCTACGCCGATATCGCGGCTGGCAAGGGGAAGAAAGCGCAGGTGGAGTTCGTGAGCGCGAACCCCACGGGTCCCCTTCATGTGGGCAATGGCCGCGGCGCGGCGATCGGCGATGCACTCGCCTCGGCGTTGAGCGCGGCCGGCTACGAGGTCGAGCGGGAGTATTACGTCAACGACGCGGGGACCCAGACCGACACCTTTGGGGAGACACTCTACGCGCGCTACCAGCAGCTCTTCGGGCGAGATACGCCCATACCGAGTGATGGTTACCCCGGTGAGTACATGGTTACGCTCGCGCAGGCCATCAAGGACGAGGCCGCGGGGGCCTACCTCAGGCCTGAGGGCGAACCGGCACCCGCGAGCCTCGCGCAGGTTGGCATCCAGCTCATGGTCCGGCAGATCGCGCAGACACTCGAGGCGTTCGGCGTGCATTACGAGCGCTGGTACAGCGAGAAGTCGCTGTATGAGCCGGGCGGCATGTTCGAGGAGTCGATGGCCATCCTCCGCGAGAAGGGTCAGCTCGTAGAACGCGAAGGCGCCACCTGGTTCACCTCGAGCGAACTCGGGGAGGACAAGGACAACGTCGTCATCCGTTCCGACGGGCGGCCAACCTACTACGCAAGCGACATCGCCTACCACTACGACAAGTTTGTCCGGCGGGGCTTCAACCTCGTCATCGATGTGTGGGGCGCCGATCATCATGGCCACGTCTCACGTCTCAAGACGGCAACAGGTGCGGTTGGCGGTAACGCCGAAGGGCTGCACGTTCTGCTCTACCAGCTCGTCGTGCTAAAGCGCGGCGGCGAGGTCGTCCGGCTTTCGAAGCGCGGTGGTGAGATCATCACGCTCGAGGAACTCATCGAAGAGGTCGGTAAGGACGCCGCCCGGTTCTTCTTCTTGCTGCGGTCACCCGGCGCCCAGATGGAGTTCGACCTCGACCTGGCGGTCAAGCAGTCGAGCGAGAACCCGGTGTATTACGTGCAGTACGCTCATGCGCGATTGGCCAGCATCCTCGACCGGGCA
>CAZDUX010000019.1:0-58739 GCA_964508715.1 uncultured Anaerolineaceae bacterium
CTTTGTCGATTTCGTCAAGGCACACTCCGTTCGGGTCGCCAGCGGTCTTTTGGTCCAGGGCGTACTGCCTTTTTCGGCTGAAGAACGTTATGTGTCAAGCGAGCCGGGCCCGCGGACCCGCTCCGGCCGGTTCACCGGGTTCACCGGCTCACGGCCCTCCAGCACTTCGAGGATGTTCGTCGCCGCCATCAACGCCATCTTCGAACGCGTCGCGAGGCTCGCGCTCGCGATGTGTGGCGTGATGATGACATTCGGAAACGTGTAGAGGGAGTGGCTCAACGGCAGCGGCTCCGGGTCCGTCACATCGAGCGCTGCACCGCCGATCTCTCCGCTTTCGATTGCCGCGGCGAGCGCGTCCTGGTCCACAACCTGCCCCCGTGACGTGTTGATGAGGATCGCCGACTGCTTCATGAGCTCGAACTGCGGAGCACCCATCAGTCCGCGTGTCACGGTCGTCAGTGGCGTGTGGAGTGATACGAAATCGGCCTCCGCAAGCAACCTCTCGAGTGCCACGTACTCGATCCCGAGTGCCGCTTCCTGCTCTGGCTTGCGCGTCCGGCTGGTGTAGATGACTCGCATCCCGAATCCGCCGGCGCGTCGTGCCATCGCCAGTCCAATCTCCCCGAGGCCAACGATTCCGAGTGTCGCCCCATGCACGTCGGTGCCCAGGAACCCCGTTGGCGACCAGGTCTTCCAGCCACCGGATCGGGTATCCCGGTCGCTCGCCACCACATTGCGTGCAGCGGCCATCAGCAGTGCGAACGCGAAGTCGGCCGTCGTTTCGGCCAACACCCCCGGGGTGTTCGTCACCCAGACGCCAAGTGAAGCCGCCACCGCCGGGTCGACGTTGTCGTATCCCACGGCCATGTTCGCCACAATTCGCAGTTTTGGTGCAGCCTCCAGCATCTCCCGCGAGACCCGGTCCACCACCATCGTCAGTGCGGCATCCGCCCCCGCGAGTGCCGTACCGAGCGACCCTGGGTCCGGCGGAAGCACGCCTGGCCACACATCCACCTCATGCCCCCGCTCACGTAACCGCTCCAGGGCATCGCCCGGGATGGCCCGCGTCACGAAGATCGTTGACATGAAGCGTAGTCTGACGCGGATATGGAACACGCGGTAGTGTGCCGGTGCTGGAGTCGTCACCACCCGTGGCCGACAATACCGGTTGAAGAGTGCGTACTTCGGAGGTAATCATGGCGACCCAGGCAGCCGCTCGCTCCCAGGAAGCAGCCGAGATACAAGAGGAGAGACTCTCACCGTCGCAGTCCGTCCTCGAAACCGTTGTGGAGTCAGCCGGCCGGCTCCAGCTCAACTCCGATGTCGTCGGCCTCCTCAGCACCTGCTGGCGTGAGCAGCGCGCCCAGCTCCCCGTTCGTATGGACGATCGCAAGCTGCACATATTCGAGGGCTACCGCATCCAGCACAACGGCGCCCGCGGCCCCTACAAGGGTGGTGTCCGCTTCCATCCAAAGGCCGATATCGATGAGGTCCGGGCGTTGGCCATGCTCATGACCTACAAGTGCGCTCTCATGGATCTCCCGTTTGGTGGGGCAAAAGGCGGCGTGATGTGCGATCCCACGCGCATGAGCCCGACCGAGCTCAATCGCCTCACACGCACCTATACACAGCACATCGGCTCCATGCTTGGAATCGCGCGGGATATCCCGGCCCCCGATATGGGCACGAATGCCCAGACGATGGCCTGGATGATGGACGCCTACGGCCAGAAGTACGGCTACACGCCCGGTATCGTTACCGGCAAACCGGTCGAACTTGGCGGTAGCTACGGCCGCGACCAGGCCACCGGCCGTGGTGTCGCCATCTGCATGCGCGAGTATGCGCGCCACGAAGGTACAAACCCTGCCGATATCCGCGTCGTCATCCAGGGCTATGGAAACGTGGGATCCTGGACTGCCCGGATCGCCAGTGCCTTCGGCTTCAAGATCGTTGGCGTCAGCGATGTCAAGGGTGGCATCCACAACGCCGATGGGCTCAACATCACTGAAATCGACAAGTGGTTCTCCGTCGCCGGGAGCGTGGCCGGTTTCCTTGGAGCTACTCCGGTGACCAACGAACAGCTTCTCGAGCTCGATTGTGACTACCTCGTCCCGGCCGCCCTCGGCGAAGTCATCACCGCCAGCAACGCGCCCCACGTGAAAGCCCGGGTGGTAGTCGAAGCCGCCAACCATCCTGTCACCCCCAGTGGTGACCGGGTCCTTGCCGAACGCAACGTCCAGCTCCTCCCCGATGTTCTCATCAATGCGGGCGGTGTCACGGTGTCCTATTTCGAGTGGACCCAGAACATCCAGCAGTTCCGGTGGTCACTCGACCGGGTAAATGAGGAGCTCGAGTCGCGGATGGTCGAGCGCTTCACCGAAGTCATGGCCCGGGCCGCCAGGGACGGCATCCGCCCCCGCCAGGCCGCCTTCGATGTAGCGGTCGAGCGTGTCGCCAGGGCGATCCTCCTCCGCGGCTTCGTCTAGCCGGGGATATCTGCCTTTTTATCCCGGGATCGTGGCGATCACCGCTGCGACCGGTCACACTTGTCTCTATCAATCGCTGACTTTGGAGCCGTGAACCCGTATGGGACGTGAAGAGATCGCCGCCCTCATCGCCATCCTCCAGGCCCAGCTCGATCGTGGAGGCGAAAACCTCGCACTCGGCGCCTGGCATATCCACCTTGATAAGAAGCGTGGCGCCTTCTCTTTCGATAAGTGCGAATCGGAGGGCTATTGCGAAGAGCGTCCCTCTGTCGTCGCCTTCAGCGGTGATGTCCTCGATCCCGGTGGCCCGCTCTTCGGGTAGGTAGCGCACTCCCCCCCCCCGATACACCCCAACTGTCACCTGCTTTCCGCCGTTCCGGCAACCAGCCACTCAACAGGTGCTGGAGCTTGCCGATACTCATGGTGGAACGCATGGCATGAAGATCGCTGCCCCCGAGTCTCGCCGCACACTTCGCGTGCTTATCGTCGATACCGATACCGACGACGCTCGCCTTGCCCGCGAGCAGCTGCATCTCGATGGCTCGTTCGTCCCCACGGTGGCAAGGAACTCCCGTGAAGCCGAGGCCCTCCTCGCCGAGGGTGTCTTTGACGTCGCTCTCATCGACTACGGACTCTGGGCCGGACGCGACTCCGCCCTCGCCCGCTATGTCCGCGAGCATCGCAGTGATGTTGCAATCGTGCTCATCACCGGAGGGAGCCTCGATGCCGATTACCAGCCCGCACTCAAGCTTGGCGCCCACGACCTCCTCCCTCGCCACTCTCTCCTCGAACATGGCAGGCTCGCAGACTGCATCCTCTCGGCCTACCAGGAGAACCGCGCCCTTCGCCGCCGCCACACCATGGTCCGCTGGCTCGAGCGCGAGGCCCGTACCGATCACCTGACCGGGCTTTACAACCGCCGCGCCTTCGACGATCGCCTGCGCGAATCCTGTGAAAACGCCGCTGCGCTCAACACGCCAACAACCCTCGTCATCGCCGACGTCGCCGGGACACGGACGGTGAATGAGGCCCATGGACATGAGGCCGGCGACCACATGATCCGGCGCGCGGCCCAGGGTATCGCCCGCTGCATTCGCGGCATCGATTTCGCCGCACGTGTGGCCGGTGATGATTTCGGTGTCATCCTCGAAAACGCCGACCTCGACCTCGGCCGCCTCATCGCCCGCCGCATCGCTCAGGAAGTTGAGCGCATGAACACCATGGAGTGGGCCAACCTCATCCCGGTCACACTCACCTTCGGCGTTGCCACCGGCCGCGCTGTTCAACCCGGTCAGCTCTTCGCCGCCGCGGACGAAGCGCTCACCAATAACAAGACCAGCAGGCCACTCGTGACCCTATTCATGCCCAGGAGCGATAGCGATGGCCCATCCGTCGCCTGAGAACCACGCAACAATCGTTGGCCGGATTGCACCCATTGGTGGATCCATTGGCCTCGGCCTTGGTTTGGGACTTGCCGCCACCGGCGAGATCCTGCCCGGGAGTGCAGTCGCACTGGTGAGCCTCATCGTCCTCGTCGCTCGTGCCCTGCGGCCTCGCCCGGCAGCCGTCCCGGTTGCGGAGCCCGAGCACACGGCTGAACTCGTCGACCCCGAAACCGGCCTCCCCAACTCCGCCCAGCTGCACGACCTGCTCCGTCGTGAGATCGCTCGCAGCCTCCGCTATGGCGACCGTGCCGCACTCGCCATCTTCGATGTCCGGATTACCGGCTACCATCCTGCTCCCGGCGTCCCCGCTCCGCCCTCGCCCGCGCAATACGTCGCTTCCACCATGCTCGAGGCAGCACGAACATCGGACATCGTCGCCCGAATCGATACCACCCATTTTGCTGTGGTCCTGACCGAGTGCACCGACGATGGCGCCGTGCACTTTGGCGATCGACTTCGCACTCGCCTCGGCACGATGCCGTTTGCCCACACGGAAGATGGGAAGGGAATCTATGTCCGGGCATGGTCGGGCGTCGCGCACTGGAACACGGCGATCGAGACCCCTGGCGAGTTCACCGAGCTTGCCCTCCAGAATCTCGAAACGACCCGCCGCGGCTACGAATCAGCCCAGGCCGGTTTCCGCGCACAGAAGACGGCCAGCTAACACCCGCTCGTTCCCATCCGTCGCTTCCCAGTCGTCTCCGGACCACCCGCATGCATTGCGGCCATCATCTCTTGTCTCTGCCAGGTTCACTCCTCCTGCGCATCTCTTTACCTTCTCGCTGCAAAGCTCAGCCATTTCCCCTGTGATAGGTGAACCTCATCGAATCCCCCGTTAGGATTGACTGTGCACGCCCCCTCGCGTTCTCGCTCCGGGGCCATTTACCTCGAAACCACATTCACCGCATTCACCACGCAGCCAGGAGTTGTCAAGTTGTCCCCTTCGAACCGTGACTGGTGGCCCAACCAGCTCGACCTTAGCGTTCTCCATCGTAATTCGCCTCTTTCCGACCCCATGGGCGAGGACTTCAACTACGCCGAGGAGTTCAAGACCCTCGACCTCGAGGCGGTCAAAAAAGACCTCGTCGAGCTGATGACCAACTCCCAGGACTGGTGGCCGGCCGACTACGGCAACTATGGCCCTCTCTTCATCCGCATGGCGTGGCATTCTGCTGGCACCTATCGCATCAGCGATGGCCGCGGTGGCGCTTCTCGCGGAACTCAGCGTTTCGCTCCCCTCAACAGCTGGCCCGATAACGCAAGCCTCGACAAGGCCCGCCGGCTCCTCTGGCCCATCAAGCAGAAGTACGGCCGCAAGCTCTCCTGGGCCGACCTCATTGTCTTTGCCGGCAACTGTGCCCTCGAGTCCATGGGCTTCAAAACTTTCGGGTTCGCGGGCGGCCGTGAAGATGTCTGGGAGCCCGAGGATATCTACTGGGGCCCCGAAGGCGAATGGCTCGCGGACGAGCGCTATACCGGCGACCGCGATCTCGAAAACCCCCTCGGTGCCGTTCAGATGGGCCTCATCTACGTGAACCCTGAAGGCCCCAACGGGATGCCCAGTGCCCTCGCCGCCGCGAAGGACATCCGCGAAACCTTCTACCGCATGGCCATGAACGATGAGGAGACGGTTGCACTCATCGCAGGCGGCCATACGTTCGGGAAGACTCACGGCGCCGGCCCTGCCAGCCACGTCGGGCCCGAGCCCGAGGCCGCGCCCATCGAGGACCAGGGCCTTGGCTGGAGGAACTCATTTGGTTCCGGAAAGGGCGGCGACACCATCACCAGTGGCCTCGAGGGCGCATGGACCCCGACGCCAACAACGTGGGACAACAGCTTCTTCGAGACCCTCTACGGTTACGAGTGGGATCTCGTGAAGAGCCCTGCAGGTGCGCTGCAGTGGGTCCCAACCGAGCCGGCCGCCGCGACCGCTGTCCCCGATGCTCACGATCCGTCCCGGCGCCACGCCCCGATGATGCTGACCACCGACCTCGCGCTGCGCCTGGACCCCATCTATGGGCCCATCTCGAAGCGCTACCTCGAACATCCCGACGAGTTCGCCGATGCCTTTGCCCGCGCGTGGTTCAAGCTGACCCACCGCGACATGGGCCCGCGCTCACGCTACCTCGGCTCACTCGTCCCTGCCGAGACACTCATCTGGCAGGACCCCGTTCCCGAGGTCGACCACGAACTCATCGGCGAACAGGAGATTGCCGCCCTCGAGGAACAGATCCTCGCATCTGGCCTCACCGTTTCGCAGCTCGTGGGCACCGCCTGGGCGTCTGCTGCAACCTTCCGCCAGACCGACCGCCGTGGTGGTGCGAATGGCGCCCGCATCCGGCTCGCCCCGCAGAAGGATTGGGAAGCGAACAACCCCGCGCAGCTCGCTACGGTCATTCAGAAGCTCGAACAGATCCAGTCCGCTTTCAACGCTTCCCAGGCTGGCGGCAAGCGCGTCTCCCTCGCCGACCTCATCGTTCTTGGCGGTTGCGCGGCTGTCGAAAAGGCCGCGCGCGATGCTGGCACCGACATCCGCGTGCCCTTCACCCCCGGACGCACCGATGCCACGCAAGAGCAGACGGATGTCGAATCGTTCGAAGTCCTCGAGCCCCGGCACGATGGCTTCCGCAACTTCAACAAGGCCGGCCAGCGGCACTCCCCCGAGGAGTACCTCATCGAACGCGCAAACCTGCTCACGCTCACCGCTCCCGAGATGACCGTCCTCGTTGGTGGTATGCGCGCTCTCGATGCGAATACTGGCGGTTCGAAGCTCGGCGTTTTCACCAACCGCCCCGGCGTCCTCAGCAACGACTTCTTCGTCAACCTCGTCGATATGAATAACGAGTGGCGGCCGGCACAGGAAGGTGTCTATGAGGTCCGCGACCGTGCCACCGGCGACCTGAAGTGGAGTGCCTCTCGCGTCGACCTCGTATTCGGCTCGAACTCACTCCTTCGTGCCCTCGCCGAGGTCTATGCCTGCGACGACGGCCAGGCGAAGTTCGTGCACGATTTCGTTGCCGCCTGGGACAAGGTCATGAACCTCGACCGCTTCGAACTCGCCTGATCGACGCCCGGTAGGGTGACATCATCGAGAAGGGGGCCTGCTGACGAGCGGGCCCCCTTCTCGATACCCGATGCGAACCCAGCGTGTGCTACCTCCTGCGGTTGCCCTGTGCTGTATTGAACGCCACCGCATCCCGAACCAACGCTTTGAACGCCTCCGCGTCCACGTTCTCGCCTTCACGGATATCTATCGCCCGCCGTACCTTCCCATCGAGGCTGGCGTTGAATAGCCCGGCCGGGTCCTCCAATGAAGCACCCTTCGCGAAGGTGAGCTTCACCACGGCCTTGTATACCTCACCCGTGCAGACGATTCCGTCGTGCGACCACACCGGCACGCCGGGGTTCGCTGCTTTCGCCCACTTGAGCTCCTCGCGGATCTCGGGGTCTGCTTCCCTTACCAGGTCTCGCATCCGGCTTAGCACTGCACCACGCCAGTCGGGATAGTCAGCGATGCGCTGGTCAACCAAAGAGGATGAACCCTCGCCGGCTGGTACTGGTTCCTTCATGTTCCACCCCCGGCCGTGACGTTCGTCAGTCGGCCGCCTTCAACACATGCACCAGGCACACGGGCCCGATCCCGACCATGTGCGTCAGCCCGATCCTCGCATTCGGCTGCTGACGCACCCCTCCTTCGCCGCGCAACTGGCGCACCACCTCGACGACTTGCCCGGTGCCAGTTGGCCCAAGGGGGTGGCCCATTGCAAGGAGTCCGCCCGATGGGCTCACTGCCACCCTTCCGCCGATATTGAATTGCCCCGCCTCGAGTTGCGCTGCAGCCTCTCCCGGATGGCAGAAACCCATCGCCTCCACGTAGAGCAGCTCTTCGATACTGAATGCATCGTGCAACTCCACGACGTCGACCGCGGACGCTTCAATCCCCGCCTGCCGGTAGGCCGCCTCTGTCGTGGTGCGTGTTAGAGCAACGTCAAAGTTCTCGGTAGTCGGCGGTAGCTCCGAATATGACGCCGAGGCGAGCACCCGCACCGCTCGGCGGCGATCAACACCATGCCGCCGGATACCCTCTTCCGACATAACGATTACAGCCGCTGCACCTTCGCCGATCGGACAGCACTGGAGTCGTGTCAACACACCGGAAATGACCGGTGGCGCCATCACCTCTTCCAGCGTCCGCGCCTTCTGCCGTTGTGCATAGGGGTTGTGAGCCCCGTTCCCGTGGTTCTTCACTGCTACCAATGCCACCTGCTCTGCGGTCGCCCCCGACTCCTGCATGTAGCGCTCGGTGAGCATCGCGAAGTGGGTGAACGGCGCCGCGAGCGAATCCACGAGTCCCCGGATACCTGCCTTCGATGGCCCCGAACGCCACTGGTCCACCGTGTCGACGCCCATCGCCAGGGAAACATCCGTGTAGCCGGCTGCCACCTCCATGCACGCCTGCCGGACTGATGTCGAACCGGATGCCGAAGCGTTTTCCACCTGCGCGTACGGAATTCCCGTGATCCCCAGGTAGCGAAGCATCGCCGCGCCCGCTGCCATGCCCGTGAGCGCATTACCGATATAGGCACTCTCCACTGCCGGCCACTCGATTCCAGCATCGGTTAGCGCCTCACGTACGGCCCGCAAACCCAGGGCTACGTATGACGTACCGGACGGGTTCTGGTAGGGATGCAATCCGATCCCGACCACGTAGACGGGCCGCATATCTGCCAGGGTCTTCATGGCGTCGCCTCTTCGACAAACTCCAGGTGCCCGCCTCGCTCGTCACTCACGACCGACGCCTGAACCCGGAGACCAACGGTCAGTGGCATCCGGTCGGCGATCTGTGCACGGACGACCGGACCCGCATCCAGCTGCACATCACCCAGGGTAAACGGTACCGCGTGCGACGGATGGGTGCGCACGACGGCGAATGTGAGCAGCGTGCCGTTTGTCCGGATCTCCCGGTGCTGCAGAGCCGCACCATGAGCACCGCAGCGAATGCACCCGTAGTCCTGCGCCGGGAAGGAGAGTGCACCACAGCGCGCACACTGGACACCCCGAAGTGCTGGCTCACCACTCTCGCTGACTGTCCACGCGGACGGTTTATCGTCTCCCATCAGAAGCTCCTGCCCGCCGCCGAGAGCCAGTATCTCAACCGGCCCAACTTCCCCGGTGGAACCCGGGATCCATATCGTTCATCCAGCCTGGCGCACGCGCTACGGGAGTGTCGCCCAGCCCGTGCCTTTCCAGCAAACCAACCATACCCGGCTACCACAACCGCCCGGCGACACCACCCGCTACGGCCTCGGCCTTCACCACTGTACGAACATCGGCATCACCATTCATTTGTACTGAAAATGGCGAAGGCTTCCTGTTCCGGCTGATTGTTGAGCTTCCTCGGGCGGCGGCGCCGCTGAGCGGTCAGCCAGTCAGCTGCTGGGCGACGCCTGCCACGAACGTCAGCCCCCAGTAGGTCGTCACCACCACGCCGATAACGATGGCGGCGGTGGCGGCGCGGCCGCTGCCAGCTCGACGAGCTCGCCGGCCGTAGACGACAGCGAGCGCCGCTGGCGCCATGGCCAACAACGTGACGGGTCCCCCGATGAGCAGTGCCAGCCACAGTGGTGGATCGTCGCTGGAGTACCCAAGGGCGTCGATCAGTCCCTCGCCGACGACCATGGCGAGCACAAAGGCGACGGGGATGAAGGCGACGGCCGTCCACGCCAAACGGAGGAGCATCCGGCCGCCACGTTCTACTGGATTCTCGGCCTGAGAGGACGGTGCCACGGGAGCCTCCGCGGTGTTCGAAGGTGTTGAAGCTGTGCTGCTTATGCTCGACCCCGGGGCAGCCTCATGCGCGGCGTTTCCCATCCGCGTAAAGGAGCAAGCCGGCTACGAGGGGCGGCAAGAATAACATCGCCGCAACCAGGACCATGGTGGCCGGCGAATCGTGGCGGTCCGCCGTCAGAGCCAGCGCGGACCAGAGCGCGAGCAGGGCCACACTGGCCACAACCAGGATCGCGCCGACGCGCCGGGGATATTTCCACGCGGCAGCGGCGAGCGCCGCGAGTGCGAGGGCCTCGGGAACGTGCTGCACCCCGGCCACGTCGCCTCCAGCCATCTCGCCGATTGCCAATGTGGCTAGTAACAGCGCCGGGATGGCGAGCAGGGCGACGGCGACAATCTTGAAGTAGCGCGCCCTGAACGCATCAGCCGAACGCCTTCGCTGGATTGCGACCCACGCGATCGTCACGAGCACGGTGACACCGACTACGCCGATAGGGATGGGAAGCTCAGGCACGGCTCACACTGGCACGATCGGAGCCCGGCGCACAGGATGGACGGTGCCTATTTGCCGGTCCAACCGGCCCTCGAGAGCCATCCTGCGCCATGTTCTCGTTGGTGAACTCGCGGGTCCTGCGGAATGGGATCCTGGCGGACAGCACGATGGCCATTGCCTCGACTATCCCGGTCGGACCGTTTGCCTCCACATGGCCGCATCTGCTCACCCGCGGAGGCATGACACGCACGACAGTCGCCAGCCCGCTGGTCCATGATGCACGCGTATGCCGGCGACCAGGAAGGTTGCTGGCTCCCGCAGGGCATTACCCTTGATCTGGTATCATACCGGCCAGAATAATATTACTGGTATGGATTGGAGGCTGTCATGGAGTTCAAAGAGGTCATCGGCACCAGGCGCTCTATCAGGTTCTTCGACCCGGACCGGCCGGTGGAGCGGGAGAAGATCCAGAAGATGCTCGAGGCAGCCCGGCTCGCCTCCTGCGCCGTCAATGCTCAGTGGCAGCGCGCGGTCGTCGCCTTCCGCAAAGACCTGACCGATGACCAGTTCAACCGCCTCAAGACGCCGGTCGCGGCCCTCAACGTTGACCTTGCCCCGGTGCACATCCACTGGTTCAACGACCTGAGCATAGTGAACCGAATCAAGGGCTCGCGGCTCAAAGAACTGGTTGATGTGGGTGCCCTCGCCCCGACGCATGGTTGGAGTCACAAGTTCGTCGACGAGTTCGTCTACCCTCAGATCCTCGAGCCCTTCACGAGCAGCCCTGGATATCCGGCCCAATCCACGTTTGATGTCGGCGGGGCTGTTACCCAGGCACTCCTCACCGGGGTCGATGAGGGGCTTGGTGTTTGCCTTGTGACACTCAACGCGCAGACGCTTCGCGAGGTGTTTCGCGTACCTGATGAATGGATGCCGCTGATGACCCTCCTCGTTGGCTATCCCGCCGAGTCCCGGGATGGTGGCGGCCAACGGCCACGGCCCCCCTTCGAGGAACTCTATTACGAAGGTGTCTATGGCACTCCGTTCGCCCGCGACCCGCGTGTTGTGGAAGAACTCAAAGCGGCCCGGATGATCCAGGAACCAGCAACCCCCCATAATCCCGAACGCATCGCCGAGATTAAGTCGCTGGCCGACCGATACGGGCTCCCGCTCTAGCCCGATGGCCGAAAGCGAAGGCGAACCGATCGTTGAACTCCGGCCCATGGCTGATTACGCAAGTGTGGCCACCTGGATGGAGGGGCTACAGGCCCACTGGGGTGGTGATCCCCTTCACGATGATCCTGAACGGCTGAGGATCTTCGAGGCGTTTTGCCGTCACGTAAACCGAGACCCCGACCAGATCATCAAAGAGACGACCATCAGGAAGGACGGCCAAAAGCGCATCCGCATCCAGGGGCGAAACCGGTACGCAGCACTCATTGACGACTGGCAACAACACGTCGAAGGTTCCCGGTTCGAGCGGGCAAAGTGGGGAAACACCGTCCGCAGCTTCCTTATCCATAACGGGGTGCTGCTCCAGTCAGGCCTCCCGAACTGAGAACGCGATCTCCGGGAGTGGTGAGGACATCATGATCAGGTTGACGTTTCTCTTGCGCCGAAAGGCCGGCATGAGCCTCGAGGAATTCCAGCACTACTGGCTCAACGAGCACGGCCCCATGCTTGCCAGCCATGCGAGCCACCTGGCTATGACCAGGTGCGTGCTCGTCCGGACGCTCACCGAAGGACAGGGATTGTTGGGTGGCACTCGCGGGCCGATGGAGCCTCCATACGATGGCGTGACGGAGATCTGGTGGGACAGCATGGCAACTCTCACCGCTGCGGCCGAGACGCCTGCCGGCCGCGGTGCAATCGACGCCATCGTCGCTGACGAGAGGACGTTCGTGGACCATCCCTCGTCGCCGCTGTGGTTTGGTTATGAGTATCCGCAGGTGAATCCAGCGCCCGAAGATATCGTTGCGAAAGAACGCAGCTCCATCCGGAAGTTCTACTACCCGCTCCGGCATCTGCCGGGACTCTCCTTCGCCGATGCACAGCTGTACTGGCGAACGCAACACGGCCCGATCATCCGGTCACAGGCGACTGCGTCCGGGGTGCTTCGTTATATCCAGGTACATCGATTCGAAACACCACTCGAAGCTGCGTGGCGGGAGATGCGAGGCACGCTTACCGAGCCGTACACCGGCCATGCGGAGCTCTGGTTCGACATGAATCGTGGTTCCGCGCCGCCGTCGGCCGAACGGCGGCAGGCTCCCGAACGCGCCGAGGCCGACGAACGGAACTTCATCGATTTCACGCGCTCCGCGATATGGTTCTCGAAGGAGCATGTCCTGGTAGATCGCGAATGATAGTGGAAGGGTGCCGCACCAATGGCGCCTGGACCCCGAACCTGGTGGCCGCCGGAGACGGACCGGCATCTCCCGGGGCTCGTAGCACTGGCCTGCTATATGGCACGGGGGAATGGTGACCCTCCCGCTCGCAAACCGCCGCGTCCTTGATTTCGGAGATGAAGCAAGTGCGCTCGCTTCCCGCTTGCTTGCCGACCTCGGTGCAGAGGTCATTCGCATCGAGTCTATTTCGGGTGATTCCATTCGTACCCGGCCACCGTTCGCCAATGGCGCCGGCGCACCAGAGGGCGCCCTTGCCCATCTCCTCTACAACGCGGGAAAGCAGAGTGTCGCCCTCGCCCTTCAGGACCCACGTGCGTGGCGGGTGGCCGATCGGGTGCTCCAGCAGGTGGACGTGGTGGTCGCTCCTCTCGCGAAAGACCCGTTGGCGCGGAGCTTCTTCGATGAGGCCCATTTGATGACGGTGGCGCCTCGGGTGAGTGTGATTGACCTTGTCTTTCGCCGGGCGGCCCCGGCCGAGCATGCCACCGACCTGATAGCCACAGCCGCCGGTGGATTGCTCTACCTGAACGGCTACGCTGAAGACCCCCCGAATCTCCCGGCCGGCGCGCTCGCTTTCAAACAGGCGTCGCTTGCAGGAGCTCTGGCGGCGGCTTCACTCATGCTCGAGGCAGCCATTCGTGGAAATCGCGGCCGTGCCACCATCTCCGTCCAGGAAGCCGTGATGTGGACCACGATCCAATCCGCCAACCAGAACTACTGGTACTGGCACCACGCAATCCCAGGCCGTCACGGCCTCGCCGGATTGAGTGCCCAGACGATCTTCCAGGCCGCCGATGGCCGATGGGTCTCTTTCTATCAACATCCGCCAGCGTGGGGCGCCTTCGTGAAGTGGGTAGAGGAAGCGCTTGGCGAGGCTCCGTTTGCCTCACCCGAATGGGACAGCCAGCACTTCCGCTATGAACACCAGGACGAAGTCACCGCTGTGACCGAACGGCTCTGCAAGTCTTCGAGCCGCGATGAACTCGTGAGCGAAGCGCAGCGCCGCCAGATCCTCGTCGTGCCCGTGCAATCGGTCTCCGATATCTCCCACGACCCGCACCTCCGCGACCGCCAGTTCTTTGAGACGATTGGAAGCGATGCCCGTGGCCGCAACGTCGAGAGCTACCGCCCGCCGTTCATTTCGTCCGCTTACCAGGCGCATGCGCGGCCCGCGCCGCGCCTTGGCGATGCTTCGCGTGCTGTGCTGCGGGATATCGCCGGCTTTGGAGAGGCGGAGATTGCCGGCCTCGTCGAATCCGGCATCGTTGGGATCGGTGGAAGGCCATGATTCCGCGACCGCTCGCGGGCATCCGGGTTGTCGACTTCTGCTGGATGATTGCTGGTCCGCTGACGACGAGGTTGCTTGCGAGCCTGGGCGCTGAAGTGATCAAGGTCGAGTCAATGGCACGAATGGATCGCATCCGGGAAGTCGGCGTCCAACCCGCTGACGTCATGTCGTACGAAACCAATGGCGTTTTCAACGACTGCAATGCAAACAAGAAAAGCATCACGCTCAATCTCGGCCACCCTGCGGGTATTGCCCTGGCGAAGAAGCTGATTGCCAGTTCCGACATCGTGACTTCGAACTTCACACCCGACCGTATGGCGCGCTGGGGCCTTGGATATGAAGACCTGAAGGCGGTGAAGCCGGACATCATCGTGGCAAGCCTGCCAGTGATGGGGAGCGAAGGCCGCCACCGAGATTGGCGTGCCGTCGGCAACGGGGTGATCGCGATGGGCGGAATCAACGGCCTCACCGGGTTTGCCAATAGGCCGCCAATCGGGCTTGGCACCCTCCATTCCGACTTCACCTCTCCCTATTTCGCGGCACTCCAGATTGTCGCCGCCGTGCTCCAGCGCATCGAAACGGGTGAGGGCCAATTCATCGAACTCGCCCAGTATAAGGCGACGGTCCACCTGCTCGACACGGAAGTCCTCGACTACCTCGTCAACGGCCACGAGACGCCGCGAGAAGGGAACCGCTCAATTTCCCACTGTCCCCACGGTGTTTTTGCCACGCGTGGTGAGGACCGTTGGATCGCTCTTGCCGTTCGAACATCCGCCGAGTGGGAGGCGTTGTGTGATGTTCTCGCCCTCCGTGAGCTCATGTCCCGTCCCGCCCTCGCAACGTTCGAAGGAAGGAAGGCCGCAGAGAACGAGATCGAGCGTGCCATCGCGGTGTCGGTTAGGGACCGCGATGCGTGGAGCCTCGCTCGCGATCTCCAGGAAGCGGGCGTTCCGGCGTCCGTGGCCGAAAACCTGGGAGACCTTGTTGACGCGGACCCCATGAGCGAAGGATTCCTCGTGCCTGTTGAGCACCCGGCGGGAATATCAATCCTGGCGCAGCACGAGCCGGTCACGTGGGACGGCGAGAGATTCCCACTCCAGCGTGCACCCCTCTTTGGCGAGCACACGGAGGCGATATGCAGGGACCTCCTCGGGCTCGATGGCGAACAGATCGCCGACCTGGTTGCGGATGGTGTGCTCTGGTAACCGCCGCCACGCAGACCCCGATGCCACCAGTGCCTGACGACACCATGGCTCTGATGAAGTGCACCGCGGCCATCGGTATTCAGCCAACATCGTATCCTCCACCCGAACGGGGGCGTGGTGAAGCGAACACGCGGGTCCTCGCTCACCATGGTGGCCCGATATGCGCCCGGACTCGTGCCGAGCTCCGTGAATCGGAACGGCCTGGCGAGTCGTAGGGGGTACCGTGGTGAACTGAGCGATTCTCCCGGGAGCCCGGCAGGTGCACCACCGTAGCCTGGGACGCCCCTTATCTGTGCTTCCAGCGCCTGGCAGAGATGCGCGGAATCGGCTACGGCCTGCTCGCCGGGGTAGTGTTGCCCTTTCCGGGCGCCGGCGTGTTGCTGCCAACCCCATCCCTGGGCTTCAAGCTCCTGTTTTCGTTCGGGTAGAGGCTGATCTTCCCCTGCCTTGCCATCATTCCCGGTGCGGGCGGTGTCCCGTTGCTGCGCGCCCGGCACGTTATCGGGGGTTCGTTGTGCAATGCGTTCGAACCACACCTCTGCCGGTGGAGGTGATCCCGGCCTGTTCCTGGTGCAGGGATTCCCTGGCCGTCCGCCGGGGAGCAGCCTACGGCCGGTAGGGCACGGCGGTCGGGCCGAGCTGGGCGCGGAGAATTGGTTGGGCCTCTTCCATGAACTCGCAGAGGAGTGGCCGCGTATCGCGCGGGTCGATGATATCCTGGCCCGTCGCTTCTGCCGTGCGAAAGGGCGAGGCAATCGCCTGCAGCCTCGCCTCGATCTCCACCCGCTTGGCCTCGGGATCGGGGGCGGACTCGATCTCCCGCCGGTATGCAGCCGACGCGCCTCCCTGGATGTGCATCGACCCCCAGTTCGCAGAAGGCCAGGCATACCGTTGGAACATCCCGGTGGGGCGGTGGTGGCACTGGCCGGCCACACCGTAGAGCTGCCCCACCACGACGGTGGCCCATGGCACCTGGCTGTCGCAGACGGCGATGACGAGCCGCGCGCCTGCTCGCTCGATACCCCGCTTCTCCGAGTCAATCCCAACCATGAAACCCGGCTCGTCGGCGAACGAGATGATGGGGATGTGGAAGGTGTCGCACAACTGGATGAGCCGCACGATCTTCTCCCCGGCCGCCACATCGGTCGAACCACCGAACATCGGATTGTTGGCCATTACACCGGCTGGATAACCGTTGATTCGTGCCAGTCCGGTTATCCGGGCACGACCATAGCGAGGGGCAATTTCGAAGAACGAGCCCGCATCGCAGACCGCGTCGATCACCTTGTGCCCGTCGTAGGCACGGCGGCGATCGCGCGGAACGACCCGGAGCAGCGCTTCATCACGGCGGTCGGCCGGGTCCGTTTGCGGCCCCCTTGGTGGCATCTCCCAGACGTTGGACGGGAGATAACCAAGGAACCGCCGCACCATGCCGAGAGCCTCCGCTTCAGTTTCGGCCAGGTTGTCGATTACTCCGCTGAGCTGCGTATGCATCTCATGGCCGCCGAGCTCCTCCTTGGTTACGTCGTAGCCCAATGCTGCCTTCACAACAGGCGGTCCGCCTGGAAAGAGCTGGCTCGTCCCTTTCACCATCACGTTGAAGTGCGCAATACACGCGTTGACCGCGGGCAGGCCCGCGACGGAGCCGAGAACCGCCGAGACAACCGGAACCTCGCGCAGGAGCCGCACATCCGGGATGGTGAAAGAGTTCCCATCGGGGAGATAGGTCCGGCCCATCTCTTCAAACGAGCGAACGCTGCCACCGGCGGCATCGAGCAGGCGGATGTACGGCACACGCCACTCGAGCGCACGGCGATTCGCCGCCATCTCCATTCCAAGCCCACCGTGCGACCCGCCGCCCGAGCCGCCGCGAACCGTGAAGTCGCCACCTGTGACCACGACTTTGCGGCCATCGATGCGACAGAACCCCTCGACGGCCGCCTTCGGGGTAAACGCTGTGAGGTTGGTGCCATCGTATGTTGCATGCCCCATCAGGCCCATGAACTCGCGAAACGAACCTGCGTCGGCAAGCTGGTCGATACGTTCACGAACGGTGAGCTTGCCCTGGCCGTGCTGACGTGCGATACCGTCCGGCCCACCCATGCCGTGGGCGAGCGTTCTTCGCTGCTCGAGTTCGGCAACCTCAGGGTCCCAGCCGGTTGCTCTCTGCGGGCGGCCCTGTTCAGATGCTTGCTCGCCGGGCATCATGCTATCACCGCCAGGAGGTCGCCTTCGCTCACGTGATCGCCGGGCTTCACGAGGATACGAGCCACCGTACCCTCGGTGCTGGCCTCGATCGGGATCTCCATCTTCATGGACTCAATGACCATGATCTCGTCCCCCACGTGAACCACGGCACCAGGCCCAACCATGACGTCGAGAATGATCCCGGAAATAGGTGCGGGGACCCTTGTCTCTTGCGGTTCCGTCACTGACCTCACCTCAGGTACGATCTGCCATTATCCCCCGGACTAGTTGGTCGCCTAACTGGTCTGCGACATCCCCGGCCGTTGATGAATGCCCCTTCCTGAACCAACGGGATACCCGGTTGGCAGCAGTAAGGATATTCATTGCAGAGATCGTAATATCAGGGATATCAAAGATGCCTAGCCGGACACCATCCCGGAGGATATCCGCGAACTCATCGCGGTAGTCTCGCTGCAATTCCCGTATGACGTTTCTGCCCTCCGGGGAGAGAGCCTCAATGTCATCGATAACGAGCATTGCAGCATAGTTTGGTGTGGAGTCATCGAGGTTGTACCGGACCAGGTCGCGGATAACATCGCGAAGGCATGTATGTGGCGCTGTGCTCTCTGCCTTGATAATCCGCAAGCGGTGCAGCGCGTCACCGATCGCAGTAGACAGGATCTCGAGGAACACCTCTTCCTTGCTTCGGAACTGGTAGTAGAGTACACCCTTGCTTACGCCCAATTCCTGGGCGATATCATTCATTGTCGCTGCGTAGTAGCTCTTCCGAGAGAAGACTCTCGCTGCCGCCTGGATGATGGCGGCACGCCTGCCGGCACTGCGCGCAGGATCGAGCACTCGGTGCCCGCGCAACCCCAGGAGAGGCGTCTCGACAGCCGCTGCAGGGGCTGCCGATGAAGGGTCGCGGCTTCGCTTGACGTCGTCGACCACAGGTCTATACTGCCGCGAATAATCGAGCCGGTCAATTCAACAGGGGATGCTGCGGATGAAAGATCCCGGATGCCGCCGGAAGTTGGAGTAACCACAAGAATCATGCTGCTCAC
Source organism: uncultured Anaerolineaceae bacterium (assembly GCA_964508715.1). Taxonomy (GTDB): domain Bacteria; phylum Chloroflexota; class Dehalococcoidia; order Tepidiformales; family Tepidiformaceae; genus JAKALX01. The sequence goes on from CAZDUX010000019.1 coordinate 18,364, forward strand.
GCTCACCTGTTGTGCCATCTTCTGGTATGACCAGCCCGTGAACGCGAGAACCCCTTGCCGTATCAACAACCACCAGGGGCATTTCGCGGGCTACCGCTGTGGAAGGTTTGAGGAGAGTGACTGACGGCAATCTGCATGAGTCAGGCGGCCGCGCCCGAGCGCTCGCCGGCCTCACCGTGCTGGAATGCTCGACGGGTGTTGCGGGCGGATATTGTGGACGGCTCTTTGCCCTCTACGGCGCACGGGTCCTTGCCATCACAGAGTCCGATGTGCCTTCTGCAATCGGCCTGGATAGCGGTGCTGTGGCCGTTGGCGAGAAGGCACTCTCCATCTATCTCGGGGCGGGCAAGGAAACAATCACCCGCACTGCACTTGCCGGGGACGCACTCGAGCGGTTGCTCTCTTCTGCTGACGTGGTGATAACTGATGAGCGTTGGCCCCAGTGGGTTGCGGCCTCTTCCGAAGCTCTCCGCTCACGCTATCCGAATCTCATTGTCATCCATATCTCACCATTTGGACTGAGTGGTCCTTACGCGGGATACGCGGCACTGCCGGGCACACTCTATGCGCTCGGTGGGTACTCATACATGACAGGCGATGCCTCCCGCGAGCCACTCAATGGACCCGAGCACATCCCGGCGTACATGGCCGGTGCTCATGCCTATGTTGGGGCCATGGCGGCACTGCTGGCACGGGCAAGGGACGGGCAGGGGCAGTCGGTCGAGGTGAGTGCAATGGAGTCGCTCGCCTCAGCCCATCAGTGGACCATCACGCGGTATTCGTATAACGGCCGCATCCAGCCGAGGAACGGCAACCGCTACGACTCTCTTCACCCGGTGACCTACTACCGCTGCGCCGATGGGACCGTGGCGGTCGCCCCCAGTACGCCCGACCAGTTGGAGCGCCTGCTCCTGCTTCTGGGCCGCGAGGACCTGTTCGCCGATCCCCGCTTCACGACGAACTTCGCACGCATTGAGAATGCCGACTCCTTCGATACCGAGGTCGCTCCGTGGTTCCTCGGACGGAGCCGGGCGGAGATCACCCGGGAGTGCCAGGCGTATCGGGTGCCTGTGGCGCCCGCGCTCGAAATTGATGAACTCCTAACACACGAACAGCTCGAAGCACGGGGATTCTGGCGCCCCATCATCGGGCCCGGCGGGGCCAGGCTTCTGCTTCCCGGCCCGCCGTTCCGTATGCCATTGAGCTCCCTGGACGATAGCAAAGCCACACTCGGTACGGAGGACCATCGCGCACCGTCGCTGGTGAACGCGGCGACGGGGTCAGTGCCTTCGCAGAAGGCCAGCCGGAAGGCTCCGCCGCTTGCAGGCATCCGCATCCTCGATCTCACACGTGTCTGGTCCGGTCCGTTCGGCGCCCGGATTCTCGCCGACCTTGGTGCGGAGGTCATAAAGGTTGAACATCCCGCGGCGCGGGGTCCGTCTCGGATTACGGCACGGACTCCAGACCGTGTGACGTTCTACCCCGACAACGACCCTGGACAGGACCCCTGGAACCGAAACGCTGCGTTCAACAAGATGAACCGGAACAAGCTGAGCCTGAGCCTCGACCTGGCACAATCGGAAGGGCGCCAGGCATTTCTGGAACTCGCTGCCGTCTCCGATGCCGTCATCGAGAACTATAGCCCGCGCGTACTGGGAAACCTCGGTATCGGCTTCGATTCCCTCCATCGTGTGAATCAGCGGCTGATCCTTGTTTCGATGCCCGGGTATGGCCTCGACGGACCCATGCGCGATAGCGTGGCTTACGGCTCGATCCTCGATGCGGAGTGCGGGATCGCGAGCCTGATGGGCTATGAAGGTGAAGGCCCGCAGCGCCTCGGCGTGGCGCTCCCCGACCCGGTGGCCGGTCTGCATGCTGCTGCCGCACTCCTGACAGCACTGTCTCAACGGCAGCGAATCGGCGAGGGCCAGCACATCGACCTTTCCCAACTCGAGTCCATGGCGAATCTCGTCGGTGGTGATCTCGTTGCCTGGCAGCTCACTGGTGAACGGCCAAAACGGCCCGGCAACCGCCACCCTGGTCGGGTGCCACACGGGATCTACCGGTGCGCCGGCCACGATGCCTGGGTCTTCATCGGCGTGGAAGACGCGGCGCAATGGGACGCCCTGAAGGGAGTCCTTCGCGACCAACGCCTTCTCAGTGAACGCTTCGCCACCGTCGCCGCTCGCAAGGACCACGAAGACGAACTCGACTCGCTGCTCAGCGAGTGGACGAGCGGCCACAGCCCCGGTGAAGCGATGGAGTTACTCCAGGCGGCAGGTGTTCCTGCTGGCGCCGTCCTCGATGCAGCGGGGCTCTACCATGACCAGCACCTCAATGCCCGTGGGTTCCTGGTCGAACTCGAGCATGCCACCGCCGGGCGCCACCGCTATCCAGGGCAGGCGATTCACCTCTCGGAGACCCCGGTTGAGTTCATCTCCGACGCCCCGCTTCTTGGCGAACATAACCAGTACGTTCTTCACGACCTGCTCGGCTACGGTGAGGAAGCAATCGCAAAGATCACTGAAAAGAAGGTGATTGCAGACCGCCCACCGGTCTGACCACTACGGGTTTGCCAACACTCCCTGCATCAGCTGGCCGGTGATGTCATTCGCCACTTCTTGCGCAGTCATCCGGCCGTCAGCGTGGAACCACTCACTAACGAAGTTAATCGCGGTGAGAATCGTCTGCGTGGTCACTCCAACATCGCGCACTTTGAGGCTCCCATCCTCCATCCCCTGCCGAACGATAGCCGTGAAGGCCTGGCTATATTGATGCTGGAGGCGCCGAATCGACTCGAAGCTTGGAGCGGAAAGGGCCTTCACATCATGGATCACCAGCATGGCGTAGTACCCGTCCTGCGTATCATCGAGGTTGTACTCGACGTGGACACCGATTGCCCGCCGCAGGATGTCGGCTCCGCATGGCGCAGGTTCCGCGGTTACCGCGGCAAGACGTGCGAGTGCTCCCTCGATCGCGGTACTCAATACCTCCGCGAAAATCTCATCCTTTGACCGGAAATAGTAGTACACCACACCCTTGCTCACCCCCATCGCCTGTGCGATGTCGTCAACAGTTGTTGCATGATAGCCGGACCGGGCAAAGATCCTTGCGGCACTACGGAGGATCTCGCGACGGCGGCCTTCGCTTCGCTGGGGATTCATCATCCGATGTCCGCGCAGTCCTACGGCCGGCCCATTCTGGACCCTCGGGTGGTCGGTCACAGTCTCTCCTCGTTTATCAGCCAATGGATTCAGCCAGTGCCGCTCCTGCCTGGCCCCTGCCGAACGGAGTATATCGAACAGGAGCCATTGGTAGCGCTCACCGCCGCGCCCGCTTTGGAGGTGTCACATCGCGGTCGCGCGGTGTACGCAGTAGTCGCGCTACCACGGGTCGATATAGGGATATTTTTTCCCGGTGCGTGGAGCCGGCGGCGGCAAGCGTTTGAGGCTTTCAACAATCCAGCTGCGTGTTTCTGCCGGGTCGATGACATCGTCCAGCCCCCCACCGACCGCTGCGTTGACAGCCTTCGAGCTCTCATATGCGCGCTGCACCCGCTTATCGAACTCCGTGCGCCGTTCCTCTGGATCCTCGATCGCCGCCAACTCCTTGCGATAGCCGAGTTTCACCGACCCCTCGATGTTCATGCCGGCGAACTCCGCCGTTGGCCAGGCCACCGTGAAGAAGCCGACGGTTGAACTCGCCCCGCACATCGCGAGCACACCGAGCCCATACGCCTTCCGCACAACGACTCCGAACAGCGGTACCGATAGATTCGCCCCGGCATTGAACATCCGCAGGGAATGCCGAACGAGGGCCGTGCGCTCCGCATCGGGCCCGACCATGATCCCCGGGCAATCCATGAGGCTCACGATCGGGATGTCGAAGGCGTCACAGAGTTGCATGAATCGCGCGCCCTTGTCGGCACCATCGGAGTCGATTGCACCAGCAAGGTGGAACGGGTTATTCGCTATCAGCCCAAGCGGCTTCCCTTCTATGCGAATAAACGCGGTGATGACACCAATACCGAACTTTGGCCGAATCTCCAGCACCGAGCCCTCATCGGCTACGGTGTTGATGACTTCGCGCATGTCGTACAGCCGCAACCGATTCTCGGGCACGATATGCCGGAGCCGGCGCTGGTCAGGTGCCGACCAGCTGGCTATTGGGCCCTGGAAGTATGAGAGATACTTCTTCGTGACGTCGACTGCTTCATCTTCATCCCTGACAACGATATCCACGACGCCATTTGGCACCTGGAAGGAGAGCGGGCCAACCTCTTCCGGCGTGTACACTCCAAGTCCGCCGCCTTCAATCATCGCTGGCCCGCCCATCGCGATGGTGGTCGACTCCGTTGCGATGATGACATCGCAGGCAGCTACCAGTGCGGTGTTTCCAGCAAACGTACGCCCATTCACGATCGCGACGAGTGGGACCAACCCGCTCAGCCGGGAGAATTGCGTGAAGGTCCGGTTATCGAACGCCACGCCAGGGCCCGTGCGGTCATCACCTGGCCGGCCGCCGCCACCTTCCCCGAAGAGAACGACAGGAATGCGAAATCGGTTTGCGAGCTCAAACATCCGATCCTGCTTGTAGTGATTCCGGCCGCCCTGTGTTCCTGCAAGTACCGTGTAGTCGTAATGGATGATGATTGCGCGGGAACGGCTGTCATCAAAGAGGTCCCCGTTGATTGAGCACGTACCAGCGACAAGGCCATCCGCTGGAGTCTCGCGGCGGAGGGTCTCCATGTCGAACCGCTGATGCTGCCGGGCGACGATGAGTGGCCAGTACTCCCGAAATGAATCCGGGTCGGCAAGGCGTGCGATGTTCTCGCGAGGCATGCGATACCCGCGGGCGTGCCGCTTCGCAACTGCTTCCGGGCGGCTCTCGTCGAGTGTGAAGCTTCGCCGGCGGAAGAGCTCCTCGAGATCTGGCCGGATGTGGTCGGGGTCGGTCTCCGTTAGCTGCGTTCCAACGCTTCCGTCGACTTCGGCCACGGCAAGGTACACGAGAGGGAAGCCCTGGCGGACGACATCACCGGCCGACATGGTGATGCGGTGAACGACGCCGCTCTGGTCCGCGAGAATGACGTGTTCCATCTTCATCGCTTCCACAACGGCGACCTGCTGCCCCTTCAGCACTGGCTGGCCGGTTTCAACGTCGATCGAGATGATGGTGCCCTGGATCGGTGCGCAGAGTGCGACCATGCCATCTTCACCTGGTGGGTTCTCCCGGGCTGTAGCCGCCTTCTCCGCCTTCAGGTTCGCATCATGGGTAAACAACGCCAGCGGATCACGGGTGTCGATTCGTGCGCCCGCGAAGCCCTCATCGAAGCTGCGGCGTTCGGGGGTTGCAGCCGCGATGAAGTGATTCGTCCGCTCGTCGAGTTCCACGAGTTCGGTGATGTGGTCATCGATCCATTGTATGTACGTCTGGCCAGCGGCGAAGTCGGGGTGGTCGAGGATGTTCTGGAGTAATGGGATATTGGTCCGGACACCCTCGATTCGGAACTCCGAAAGGGCCCGTGAAGCGCGGCGCGCTGCATCTGCCAGTCGGGGGGACGGCGACCACCCGATGACCTTGGCCAGCAATGAGTCGTAGCTAGTGCTCACCTCGTAACCCGCGTACCCGAAACCGTCCGTCCGGATTCCCGGTCCGCCGGGAGCGTCATAAGCCGTGAGGACACCGGCGGATGGCACGACCCGGCCATCCGCCCCAATCGTTTCCATGTTTACGCGGGCCTGAATTGCGTAACCACGTGGCGCCACCGGACTCGATGCAGCCAGCCCAAGGTCGGTGAGTGAATCTCCTTCGGCAAGCTGAATCTGCGCCTGGACGAGATCGAAGCCGGTGACCTGCTCGGTCACCGTGTGTTCGACCTGCAGGCGAGCATTCGCCTCGATGAATACGAATGGTGGTGCTCCGTCACGGCCCGAGACGTCCAAGAGGAACTCGAATGTGCCCAGGTTCCTGTAGCCGATTGCACTGGCAAACCGCATGGCAGCTGCGATGATCTCGTCACGAAGCTCCCGATCGAGCGCGGGTGCCGGCGCGATTTCAATCACCTTCTGGTTGCGCCGTTGCAGGCTGCACTCGCGCTCACCCAGGTGCACCACGTTACCCTGCATGTCGCCCAGGACCTGGACTTCGATGTGGCGCGCGCGAGGGATGAATTCCTCGACATACACATCTCCCAGGCCAAACGCCGCCTTTGCTTCCGACTGACAGCGCCGGAAAGCGGCCTCCAGAACCTCCTCGCTGGTGACCGCCCGCGTGCCCCTTCCGCCGCCACCCGCGACGGCCTTGATCATCACGCCCGAACCGTGACCGAGTGACTGCAGGAACTCGCGTGTCTCATCGAGTGTCACAGGATGGTCGATGCCTCGAAGGATGGGGACCGAGGCTACCCGGGCTGCGGTGCGGGCACGTGCCTTGTCGCCAAAGAGCTCGAGATTGGCCACACTCGGGCCGATGAAGGTGAGGCCGGCAGCCTCGCACTGGCGGGCGAATTCGGCCTGCTCCGCGAGGAATCCATACCCCGGGTGAACGGCATCGCAACCGGTTGCTCTGGCGGCAGCGATTATGGCGTCGCCATCGAGGTAGGCCCGTGCGCCCGTCCCTGGCAACTGATGCGAGTCGTCGCCCGACCGGGTATGGAGGCTGGCCGCATCATCGGCCGGATACACTGTGACGGCTCGCCGCCCGAGACTCGCTGCCGCACGGCTAATGCGAATCGCTATCTCCCCACGATTGGCGACAAGGATAGAGTGGAAGCTCATGCGCGGTGCCTTTCCCAGAAACCTCGTCGTGAGCGAGTTGCTTCTGACTCGATAGTTTATTCCGTTCAGGCTTGTCTTCCAACTCAATGTCCCGGAGTGACCGCTTGCCGCGGTCAGCCTGGGCATAGTCCTCGAGACCCGTTGCGCGGTGTGGCCAACACCGACGGCGGAACATTGACCTGCGTTCGTCTACAAATATACTTGTGCGGATAATCTTCGTGGTAGAATACCCGCCGTGCCGGAGCGGACCGTTGCTCCGGTTCCCGCCCGAGGAGTTGCTCGTGGCTCTGAGCCCCGAATCTTCCCCGGCTTCGCGAATGATACGTTGAGAAACGGCCTCCTGGTGGAGGTGACCCCGATCATAGAGATAGGAGTGTTATGAATGGCTCTGCGTGAATTCGACTTGAGTGGCAAGGTTGCCCTGGTGACCGGTGGTAACAGTGGTATCGGCCTTGGTATGGCTGAAGGGCTCGCAAAGGCGGGCGCTGATGTCTGTATCTGGGGGACCAACCCGGAGAAGAATGAGGCCGCTCGCAAGCAGCTCGAAGCACATGGAACCCGGATTCTTGCGCTTCGCTGCAATGTTGCCGATGAGGCGGAGGTCGATGCGTCGTTCAAGGAAACGGTCGAAACGCTCGGGAAGGTAGACTCGTGCTTTGCCAACGCTGGCGTAGGATCGGCGTCTTCTCTTCCCTTCTACGAGCAGCCGACCGAGGTCTGGCAGCGCGTCTGGGAGGTCAACCTCTATGGCGCGTTCTTCACCCTCCGCGTAGCCGCCAGGCACATGGTGGAACGCGGCGAGGGTGGCCGCCTTGCAGCAACATCGAGTAGTTCGGTTATCGACGGCGCGCCTCGGGGCCAGGCCTACGCAGGAAGCAAAGGCGCGCTCGTTGCCACCATGCGCGGCCTTGCCGTCGAGCTTGCTCGCTACAAGATTACCGCCAATACCATTACGCCCGGCTGGATAGAAACACCAATGACCTCGCGCAACGTAGGCAACGAGAAGTTCGAGTCGGCCGTCATTCGCCGCGTACCGTTCCGGCGATGGGGTGCAGGCGGTGACTTCGAGGGCATCGCCGTCTACATCGCCAGCGATGCGAGCCGGTACCACACCGGCGATGAGTTCGTGATAGACGGGGGCTACACCCGGTTCTAGCCTGTCGGCACGGCAGGCAAAAATAGGAGACGGCGTTCAGGGGCGTCGATATCCCGTGCCACGCGAGTGAGACGCCCCTGGTTTGCCCACCCGTACGCCCCGAATGCACCCGTGCCACCTGTTATTTCGGTTTCGCCTCGAATGAACAGGATCGCTTTGCCTGAGAGAGCGCCCGGGCATTCACTCCTCCAGCACTTGCGAAAGGAAGCGACTGAAGTGCCGGGCGATTCTGTCTGTCGATGGAAGAAGCGGAAATGGCGGTGAAGGCGAACGGTGAATGGGTGGACTGGAGTACCGATTCCGGTTGATAGCGGGCTGCCGGTCCCGGGTGGGGGGGGACACGGTTGCCAGGTACCCGGCCATGAAGCTGGTTGTTGCCCGTGGAGTGGCTCCCTCCCGTTGTATCCTGACAGGCTTGATCGGGCCTGGAGCGCTCCCCTCGCCAGCCTGAGCCAGGCTGGCGTCCTTCGGACTGTGAGTTGCTGATGAAGTAGCGAGCAGAGCTGGCGGTAGCTAACGCCCCCTTAGGCGTGGGTCCAATTCGTCGCGAAGAGCGTCGCCGGCGAGATTGAAAACGAGGACGGTGAAGGTGATCGCCGCACCGGCGATGAGCGACTCAGCAGGATGGCTATCGATGAGGTTCCGTCCCGAGTTCACCATCTTGCCCCAAGTGGTTTGGTCTGCCGGCCCAAGACCAAGGAACGACAACCCGGCTTCCGCGAGGATGTAAAGGCCAATACTGATCGAAAAGATGACGATCATAGTGGCGAGGATATTCGGAAGGATGTGCCTGAACATAATCCGCATGTCGGATGCGCCACTGGCCCGCGCCGCCTCGATGTATAGAGCCGCTGCCGTGCCCAGTACCGCTGAACGCATGATTCGCGTGGATGAGGCCCACCCGAGAAATCCGAGGACCCCGACGGTCAGGGGCAGGTTCGGTTTCTCAACCACCTGTACGAGCACGAGGAGAAGGACCAGCCCGGGGAACGCTTGAACGCCATCGATCACGCGCTGAAGGACAAAGTCCACCTTTCCGCCGAAGTAACCAGAGACAAGGCCCGTGACCGAACCTGTGGCGACGGAGATGAAGGACGCACCGATCCCGATGATCATCGCCAACCGCGCGCCGACGATAATGCGGGCGTAGAGATCGCGGCCGAGCTGGTCGGTCCCAAGCCAGTGCTTGGCCCCGGGCTTCTCAAAGCGGTCGAGCGTGAATGGGGTACTCAGGTTCGGGTTCTTGGCGATCTCTACCGGGCTCGCGGACGGGTTGAATTCCGGGTTGTCCGTCTGGAACTGCTCTCCTTCAGGGTAACGTTGCAGCAGTGGTGCAAATGTACCGACGATGAGGACGAGGAATGAGAGCAAGAAACTGACTGTACCCAACCTGTTCCGCTGGACAAGCCGGGCTACCCGCTGATATACCGATGGTGGCTTCCTCCCCAATTCAAGGAATTGACTCGGATCTGGTACCTGGGCCCGTTCAAGCGATGTCACGCTGGTCTCCTACCCGTACCTTAGGCGCGGATCGAGCCATCCATAGGCTACATCAACAGCAAGGTTTACAGTGACAACTACTGTAGCAATGATAATTACAATCCCCTGGAATGGTGGTAGATCACGAGCAATGAGTCGTGCAAATAGGTAATGGCCGACTCCATCAATATTGTACATGTTCTCGAGAATAATCTGACCACCGACAATCCCTGCTATGGTGAAGCCCATGGCAGTGAGCACCGGCAGCATCGCATTCTTCAATGCATGCCTTATCCATACTTGTCGCGGTTCCAGCCCTTTGGCGAACGCAGTCCGTATGTAGTCATTTCGCATCACCTCGAGCATTTGGGAGCGCAAGATGCGCATGATGCCTGAGCCAGCCGAGATCCCGCCGGCGAGCGCGGGGATAGCGTAGAGCCGCGACGCGCCCCCGGGGTCTGTCCAGACGTGGGGTGCACCCACAATATCGATGGTCCAAAGATCGAATCTGAGCACGAGGAAAGTCAGGACGAGGGCAGTGACGAACACCGGGGCGGCAACACCGAAGATTGAGAATACGCGCAAGACATAGTCAATCCATGTATTCTGCTTAATCGCGCTCATCACGCCGATGGGAATGCTGGTTGCAAATGCCACGAGAACAATGAGTGAGCCGAGTTCCAGGGTTGAAGGTAGACGTTGTTCAAGCTCGTCCCAAGTGGTGCGGTTGGATTCGAACGAGCGTCCCAGGTCGAGTCGCCCGACATCTCCGATGAAGAATACGTAGCGCTGCCAGACCGGCTTATCGAGTCCGAGCTGCTTGCGGGCGGCATCGATTGCCTTTGCGTAGTCGGTTTGGGCCTCCATCTGAGCCGATACCTGCCGGATTGCGTAGTCGCCCGGTAGTGCATCGGTGGCGAAGAAGACCAGTGTCGCCACGACCCAGAGGACGACGATGTTGAGTGCCAAACGCTGGAGTATGTACTGGGTCATCGCCGTCCCCGGGTCGGAATAGAGAGGCTGTGCCGTTTGCAGCGGCTAGATGCTGACTGCTGGCCGTCCCTGGTAGGTCGGATCCTTCGTATCGATCCAGACGGTGGCAGGGGCGAGATGCCCGGCGAAGAGGTTATACCCTTCGCCTGCCTTGTCCGCGGTCGCCGGGACCTTCAGGTTCGGATGGTAGTAGTTCCAGCCCCCAGAGCGGCTGATGTAGTTGTAGGCGTTGATATTTCCGTACGAGGCGTCATCTACGAGGATCTTCTGGATCTGCCTGGTGAGGTCAACTGCCTTCTTGTAGTCCGTTTCTTGGATCGCCTTCTCGAGGAGGACATCGAGGTCCGCGTTCTTCACGTGCTGGTAGTTGGTTGTGCTTGTTGAGAGGTACGTTGCGCGGAGACCGTTGCGCGGATCGGGACCTGCGACCGCCGATGTCCAGGCGAACCAGTTCGGGAACGTCCCGTTCGCGAGGTTCGATGTCACGTCGGGGTAGGTCGCTCGCCGCGATACGAACTGAGTCACACCGAGAGCCTTGTTGAACATGTCGGGGAGGATGGTGATGGTATCGGGATAGACGTTGAGCCAGTCCTGGATGACGGCGACGTTCACTTCACCGAGTGCCGGCCCGCCACCGGCCGCCCAGAGGTCGCGAGCGTCTTTCATCTCCTTATCCCGATCAGCCCGGTAACCGGGCATCTGGATAAGCTCGTTCGTCGGTATGGCGAAGCCTTCTTGGAGCCAGGTAACCGGACCGCTGACCTGCCCAAGACCCTGGTGTAGTGACTGGATGAGGGCCCGGCGATCGAGGGCCATGTTCATCGCGCGTACGAGGCGGATGTCCTTGAACTGCTTGTTCATGTTCAGATGCAGGTAGACGGTGTTGGCGACACCAGTCAGGGCTTCCCACATCTGGCCCTTATGAGCGCCGAGGACAGCCTTCGTCGTGTTGTCGTCTGGTCCGGACCAGTAGTCCACCTGCTTCTGTTCAAAGGCGATTCGGTGCGCCGATGGGTCGCCAAAGAGGAGTGGCACGACAGCGCCATCGAGCAGAGGTTCGCCTTTTCGGAAGTTGTCGGGATTCTTCTGGAAGATGACTTCCTTATCCGCACGCCACTGCTTCAGGATGTACGCACCGGTCGCCGGCATTGCGTCCTCTGTGCGAGTCTTGGGGTCGCCTTCCCCATACTTCTCGGTGGCCTCACGGTTCGGCACTGCTTGGGTAAAGGCAGCCAGGCTATCGAGAAAGGTTGCATTCGGCGTAACGAGTGTCGCTTTGATAGTGTTCGGATCAATAACCTCGATCTTGTCTATCTGCTTGTAGAGCGTGTTATTGACGAAGTCACCCGTGCTTCCGTCAAGGAGCTTACCATCCTTCTGGCGCTGCCAGTGCCAGCGGATATCTTCGGCAGTAAGCTGCCGCCCTTTCGTCAATGGGGTGTTCTGCCACTTGACATCCTTGCGAATATGGAAGACGTAATGCGCGGCATCTTGTGCCTCCCAGGTTTCGGCCAGGTCCCCTTCGAGTTCACCAGTATCAGGGTTCTTGTGGCGGAGCACCTTGTTGAGGACTGAGTTCGACATCCACAACGTCGGGTTGGCGCGTACACGGTGGAGGTCGACATTGTCGAAGTCCATCGCGCCAAGAGAGACGGCACGCTGTATCCCGCCGGGAACCCGCGTCGATGTCGGCGCCGCGGTCGCACTGCCGACTGCCTTGGTCGCTGCTGTTCCGGCGGCCGTCGTGTTCGATGGCGCGGTGGTCTTTTTTCCGTTGTCATCGTCGCCGCAGCCGACGAGTGCAAACGCCCCTGCACCGAGGCTAGCAACGGCCGCCCCGCCGACAACTCGCCGCCGTGAGAGCCGCCTATTACGAAGCCAGTAGTTTTCCGATTCGTGCATCTTCTCTTTTCCCCTTGATGGGGTAGTGTCCCGCCGGGCACTCTGCTTGCGGCGGCGGCACTACCGCAGTGCATCTTTCCTAGAAGGTATACCTAATAAGCATCATTTGGTGCTCCGTGTGCCAGGTCCTCCTCCGTAGCAACTCGGCAATCTGCGAACCTTCGTGCCAGTCAATGATGCTTTGACCCGACGGTTCAAAATGGCGGGGCAAACATATCCAGCAATCTGCATTCGGTCAATCTCCCGCGGTACAATCATTACCTTGGCCGGTGAAGGCGAGGCCGTCTTGATGATCGGATTAGTGCCAATACTGAATATCGCCATGTTCCTACCTCGGATCTGACATGGCAGCCAGTCGATGCTGGAGGATGGCTGGGCGAGCGTTTGTAAGCCCCCCGTCCACCACGATAGCCTGCCCGGTCACGAAACTTGCCCCGTCGCTCACCAACCAGAGGGCGGCCTCTGCTACGTCGATTGGTAATCCGGCACGCGGGATCGGTGTCATTTCTGCGAGGCGTGGCTTCATGTCTTCGGCAAATGCCAGTGCCTCTTCATGGCTCAAGCCGCGACCGGCCCCGAAGATGGGCGTCGCGATATTCCCGGGGCATAGCGCGTTGACCCGTATCCCAAACGGGCCCAGCTCAATCGAGAGGGATCGGGTGAACTGGATGATTGCCGCCTTCGCAGAGCTGTAGACGGGTGAACCGTAACCGCTGGCAATCCCTGCTACGCTAGACGTGCTGAGGATGCTGCCGGCTCCCTGAGCCTTCATTACGGGCGTCGCGTACTTGGCGCCCAGGAAGACGCTGCGCAACAACACCCCCATGGTCATGTCATATGCATCCATATCGAGGGTCTCGATTGGCCCGACGACGCCACCGATCCCTGCATTGTTGAACATGAAATCGAGCCGCCCCCACCGTTCCACTGCCTCGTCCACGCAGGCTCGCACATCGTTCTCCACCGCCACGTTCGCGTGACGGTAGAGAACGCGTTCGCCTAGCTCGGCTGCCAGCCTGCCGCCAAGGTCATCGGCGATGTCCACGGCCAGGACGTTTGCACCCTCAGACGCGAAGAGGCGCACGGACGCCTCACCGATGCCACTGGCACCGCCTGTGATGATCGCGACCTTCCCGTGGAGACGTCCGGGGACGGAGCTATTGGCCGGCACGAGCTTCGAGGCCCCGCTCGTCCACACCCACCCAGGGCCCGGTCGGGCCAGAAAGAATGAAGACGCCGGGCGCTGTCCGCCCGCCATTTTCAGCGCGGGTAGTTGACACGCAAAGGTAGAGCCCGTCTCCTACGCGGCGTACTTCATCGACGAGGTCGTTATCTCCGGAGCCGTTCTTGAAGGCTGAATACCGGACCGTGAAGACGGTCTGGCCATCGATGTAAGAGGTCTCCATGCCGGTGCCAAACCGGTGATGGCGCACGATCCGGCCGCCCGGCTTCCTGCAGTAGTTGTAGCCTTCGCCCGCGGTTGCGCCTGTCCGCACTACCGCCTTGCCGAGCCAGCACCCGAACGGCGTTTCTTCGTTGAAGATGCCTTTCGCGAGTGCATCGCGGACTTGCGGGTCTCCCCCGTCGGGAATCGTCCCCGCGTATTCACCCTCGAGTTCATCGAAGGTCACCGACGGTAATGTGCCGAAGAGAGCGAGCGCCTCCGCGCTGTTTAGCCCCTTCAGCTTCTCCAGCGTCCATTGGATGGTCGTTGGCGTTGTCATTGCGCTTCCTCCCCGAATGTGGTGATGTCGCCCGGATCTAACAGGTCTCGTAAGAAGTCATACTCCGGTTTATCGCCGATGAAGATGGACTCGACTTCGATCTCGCCGTCGTCCCATGGCGGTTGCGAGAGGATGGGGAAGCCAGTCATCGCCCTTTCGAACGAAGGCCAGTCACGAAAACCCATCTCCGTGAGCCGATGCCAGGGCCGTTCCCTCCGCTCGCCGGGATCGTCTTCGCCCCGCCACGTGACGTAACGACATATCCCTTCGAGTTGCTTCAATTCCTGCACACGCGTTCCGAGGAACCAACGGTCTCCCTCCATGCGTGAGACCCCGTCCGGGTAGCGGACAAAGCTCAGCCAGCGGATCACGTGTCATCACCCTCTGCGAAGGGCGTCTCGCGAAGTAGATCGTACTCGGGCTTGTCGCCTATCAGGATGGTCCGCTCCTCCCACCAGTTGGTGGATCCGCTCGTGCGCTCGGGATATGGGGGTGGGGTCCATGTCGGCGTAGGTGCTGGCACGAATGGTGCGGTGCCGACTTCCGTGAGCCGGTACCAGTCACCGGCCAGTGTAGTGACGCTCGAAGGAACGGCTTCAGCACGATAACTGACGTAATAACAGACATTTGGGAGGAGGCGCGCTTCCTGCGCATGGACCCCGATATACCACGAATCGAAGTTCTCGCGAGAAACGCCCGGCGGCGGACTCAGAAGAAACAGCCTCGTTTGCACTCTCTCCCCCTAAGCTGGCGCCGCGACGGCCGGGTTCCGGTGACTCAGGATGTTCTCCATCCGTGTCCGGATCATGTCGTCGTACTCGTCATGAGTCAGGATGTAGAACTGATCTCCCCTTATTGCGTTCAGTACTTGCTCGGCCATTCTTTCGGGGCTTAGGCCGCCCGCCAGCCGGTTACGTGCCTCCTGACGCATCGCCTCGTTGAATTGGGTCTCGTCGTCGGGTGCCAGTTCAGCAGGACGGTTTCGGTCGGAATCGATGAGGTTGGTCGCCACATACCCTGGACAGAGCACGGATACGCCGATTTTTGAACCGCGCGTCTTGAGCTGCGTGTAAAGGGTCTCTGAAAGGCTCACGACGCCGTGTTTCGAGACTCCATAGATGCCGCCGCCGGGGATAAGCCCCGAGACCGAGGCAGTATTCACGACATGCCCTCCTTCTCCATGGACGAGCATCAGAGGGAGGAATGACCGTATCCCGTGGATGACACCCCAGAGGTTGACCCCGAGCGTCCACTGCCAGTCAGTGACGCTCGACTCCCAGATCGGGAGACCCGAACCGAGCACCCCGGCGTTATTGCACAGGATGTGCACCTTGCCATACGTGCTCATTGCCGCACTGGCGAGCGCTGCAACCGACGTTGCGTCCGACACATCGGTCGTCACGGCCAGCACGTCCGCACCCGTCGTCCGGATTTCTACGGCGGTGGCCTCGAGCCTTGGCTGCTCGATATCTGCAAGCACGAGCTTCATGCCCTCGGCAGCGAAACGAATGGCGAGGGCCCTTCCCAGGCCACTCGCCGCCCCGGTGACGACCACGACTTTCCCGTTCAACTCTCGCATACCTACTGCTCCACTTGCCCACGCGGGGCTTTCTGACCAGTGCGTTCTGACCAATGGGTATGATGACACGAGTGGGTGGCGATGCCAATCGGTATTCCCCAACAAAGCAGCCCCCACGGCACAGAAGCGGGGCATGCCGAGGGTTTGTACAGGAGACGCCTCGCCACTTCGACCATCTCCCTGCTACGAGAGCACAAGCGGGTACAGAACGAATCCCGGCTCGCATATGGCCCCACGTGGGCTGACCGAGACCTGGTATTCCCCGGGCCATACGGCGACTACTGGCCGGCCCGCGATATTTACCGACTGTTCAAAGCAACGGTCGAAGCAGCGAAGCTCACCCCGCTCCGCTTCCACGACCTGCGCCACACCGCTGCGACCCTCGTCCTTCGGGCAGGAATCAACCCGAAGATGGTCAGTGAACGCCTCGGACACGCGACCGTCGCCTTCACCCTCGACGCCTATTCGCACGTTCTCCCCGACATCCAACCCAACGCCGCCGAAGCCCTCTCAGCCGCCCTTCGCCGCACAAATTGACAGTCACCAGCTCCAAAGTTGGGCGGCAAAATGGCGGCAAATTGGCAGCAGACTCGAAACCCGCTCGCCCGCAAACGCCAATAATCCGTCGACTCCAGATTCAAAATCACCTGGTACCGGGAGGGGGATTCGAACCCCCACGCCTTTCGGCCGCGGAGTTTAAGTCCGCTGCGTCTGCCATTCCGCCACCCCGGCACCGTTTCGCATCCATGTCCTTCCATGTCGTGGACATGCAGGCGCACCCGATCGTGGCATGTCCTACCCGTTCCCGCATCCCTGGCTTGCTCATGGCGAACATGGCGGTTGGCCGACTGCTGTGAAGGCCGGTAGCTCACCCCCGAAATGCGCTCGGAACGCCCGACTCAGACCCTGCCCGCCGCGTATCGTTCCGCGCCAAGGCGTAGCATCTCGGCGACCTGTTCCCGGAGCGCCACGGGTTCGATGACCTCGGCATCGGCACCCCACGAGAGAACCCACGGCACGAAGTCAAACAACTCCGACACAGTTACATGCATGAGCACCGCGTCCGCTTCGTCCTCGAACCGGAGCGTTGGCCGCCAGGGGATCTCCCGTACACGGATCGCGGCGTCACCGGTGAACCGAATGGTGCAGTCATAGCTCGTGTCGGCGGGCACGATGCCGGACCAACTCCGTGCCAGCTTCGCCAGCAGCGGCCGTGCGACCTCGGCGATGTCTTCTTCTGTCAGTGCGGCGTGGCTTTGACCGGTCGATGGGCACACGTTGCCGTGGAGAGTGGCACTCCGGATTCGCTCGAGCTTGAGGGTGATAAGCCCTGGATGGTCGCGGTGGAAATGGTATCCGATGACGTATGTCGCCCCGTTACTGGCGCTGGCCTCGAGCATTACCGGCTGGAAGCAGCGCGAAGCCGGGCGTGCCGCTCCCGGCGCCTGGTAGCCAACGTAGAGGATCTCGCCTTTGAGCCATGCATGTGTGAGCCGGGAGAGCGTCTCAGCGTTCCGCCCCCTCACCGGGAGCTTCCTCAGCTGGTCCAGTGTCAGGGCGACCTGTGTCGAGATCGCGCCAGGGAAGCTGGCGGCCAATTTATTGAGCAGCGAAACCGCGTCGGCTTGCTGCTCGGTGCTGTTGTGCAGCAGGTGGCGCATCGCGAACATCAGCACCCGTGCCTCATCGCGGGTGAGCTCGAGCGATGGCACGGGGTGCTGGCCGGGATCGAGCCAGTAGCCAACGCGGTCATGGGGAATGGAGTCGACCCCGAGTTGTTCGGCGAACCAGATGAAATCACGCTGGACCGTCCGAACCGTCACCTTTAGCGCGTCAGCCAGGTCGGAGGCCTTCCAGGGCTTCTGGTGGAGGAGCACGGCCATCTCCCGCCGGCGCTCCATGACGTGATACGCATACTGGTCGTTGCTGTCGCCTGCCATCGCCCAAGCCCGCCTTTGCGGCACCGCGTTCTGTTGTCTACCGCGAAATTCGGGCGGAGTATACGACAAGTTGATGCCTGCCAAACAACCCGTGAAGTGACTGAACGGCTACTTGATAACCGGAGGCGGTGTGGCAGTTCTCCGCGGCGGGCGTGGCGTGGGCGTCGAGGTTGGTGTTGCGGTCGGTGTAGCCGTTGGCGGTGGTGGCGTGGGAGTCGCTGTGGGCGGAAGTGGTGTCCGGGTTGGTGCTTCGGGGGTATCGGTGCCGGGGCCCGATCCGGTGGAATCACCGCTGCCTGAAGGCGGCACAGCCGTCCCGGTCGCTGTCGGAGATGGCGATGGTGCTGGCGTTGGTGTTGGCGGCAACGGGCCAGCGGTGAAGTTGATATACCGCTCGGGATCGATGGCAAAGTCAACATAACGAACTTCGAAATGGAGGCTGCCAGATGCCGCGCCGAGCTTTGTCACCCCGGCGGCGACGTTCTGGCGATTCGGCGCCGTCACCTCGGCGAGGTTCGCATAGATGGTCTTCCACCCGCCGCCACAGTCGACGACGAGGAAGTCCCCATAGGTGCCAGAGTGGTCGATCCCGGCGACTGTGCCATCACAGGATGCAAAGACATCAAAGGTGTTCGACCCCGAGGACGGGGCCAGGTCCGTGCCTCCATGCATGGAGTTGTCGCCGCGTGGCGAGCCAAACCGGTCGAGTATACGTGCCTTCGTATTCAGGGGAGTCACGAGATGCGGGCTCTCCGGTGGAACCGCTGTCCCCGTCCCGGGCACGGGGATCGCACCCTCGTGGATGGCGTCATCGGCACTTCGCGGAGTCGGCGTCGGGATCGCGTGTGTCGGTGTCGCTGTCGGGGAATCGCGGCCCGAAACGGGTGCGATGATGGCGTTGGATGCCGGCTGCGTGCCCTCCGGCGTAGGGGTGGCGTTGGAACCGTCGCCGCCGCTACTCATCATGAGCGTGGCGAGCGCACCGACGGCCAGCAGCACGCCGACGGCTGCGATGATCAGCACAGGCTTCCGGCGTGAATGCTGCCGGGGAGGCTCCATGGAACTCGGAAGCAGATAAAGGAAGCTGGGGTCGCGCTTCGCTGAGCTACGCAGTGCCGCGAGGCGCTCGTCTAGCGGCCGCGGCCCTTTTCCTGCTGGTTCGTCGTCGTGCCTTTGTTGTGGTTGCGTCACAGCCGTTCCCCGGGACCGTCACGGTCCACCCCTCCCTTCATGTTTCGGCGGGAACGGCCCCGATCGACATAGGTGCTGTATGAGTGGTCAGTGAGATCAGGTAGCCCATGCGGGAGACCCTGTGCAGCAGTCCTGCGCCTCCGCGTAGCGAGACATGCGCATGGACCAGATGCACGCCCGGATCCGCGCCGGTATCGAGCGGGAGCGCTCATCGCCTGTCCTCCGATGTGCTGGTCAAGCGGGGAGCGCTCTGGGGCGCCACGGTGAAAGCGCGTATCTCGCGCTCCAGCCCGCCGGAAAGCTGCCGATGATCACTGCACACTGCGCGAGGGTTGGCCCGTGCCTGCTTCGAACTTCTCCCACTTACCCCGGCAACTCGTCGTTTTTCGTGTCGGCGAAACCGCCTACGGGCTCGACATTGATGCCGTTGACGAGATTCTGCCGCTTCTCGAGATCACTCCCATTGCGGGTGCTCCTGGCGGCGTGGTTGGTATCGCCGACGTTCGCAAGCGCGTCATCCCCATCTTCGATCTCCACTGGAAGTTCGGTATTCCAACGCCCACCTTCGATGCCTCTACTCGTCTCGTCCTCGTCGAGGCTGGCGATGGGCCCGTGGCCCTGCTCGTTGACGAGGTTGCCGAGGTCATGAGTGTCAGCAACGAGAATTTCCAGCCTGTTGTGACACCCGGCGACACGAGCGGCCTCGGTTACCTCAACGGTGTCTTCCGGGTAGAGACCGGCCTCCTTCTCTGGGTCGACCACAATCGCCTGGTGCCGGCCGGGGTTGCACCGACCGCCCTCATGGCAGCTTAGCCCCGGTTGAGCTCGTACCTGCCTTCACCCTGGCGCACGCGCCCCTCGGCCTCCAGGAGGTCGAGGTGCCCCTGGATAGTGGCAGCGATCTGCCAGAAACGCCGCCGGGCCGCACGCGGATAGAGCGCTTCACTCAGGCTCCAGACACTCCCGTTGCCCGGCCGTGCCAGTGCTTCCGCAACCTTCTCGGTCCGCTGTTCGATTTGTGCGAGATTCGTGCTGATAACCTGGCCGATGTGGCCAAACGGCGCTCCATGCCCTGGGAAGCAACGTTCGAAAGGGATCTCCTGCAGTCTCTTCAACGAACGCACGAAGGCAGGCAGGCTCCGGAACCGCCAGTCGCCATCCTGGCCCGGCGGAACCGGCTGGATCGCCGGTGTCGGCGTAATCTCGGGTAGCAACTGATCGCCCGAGAATAACCAGCCTTCCGCTTCGTGCACGAGCACCAGGTTGCCTGGCGTGTGTCCCGGCGCCGCCAGCACCCTTAGGCCCGCTGGCATGTCGCAATCCTGCTCGACAAGACGTGCTGGTGTGAACGAGCGGTAGCGTAGCCCTGATGGCCAGCGACGGTCTCTCCCGACTACAGGGTAGCCGGGTTCGGTCGCTGCCGTGATCGCCCATTCGCGCCGAAATTGCAGGCTCTGCATGATTTCGCGTTCCACCTCGGGCGGTGCACCGGTTGAGCGGACCCAGGTGGCGAAAGCCTCGAGTTCGGCCGGGTTAGTGAACTGCGGGGCGGCGGCGAGGTGGGCGTCGTTGGCGCCCATTGCCACGGGCACGTGCCGCTCGTCCTGCCACCACCGGCCGAGTCCCGCGTGATCCAGGTGTCCATGGGTGGCCACCACAAGCGCTGGCGATCGCTCGCCCAGCGCATCGGCCAGGCTCGAACTCGCGCCCTGGTAATCGGGACCCGTATCAATGAGGATGCGCTCACCCGCGTCCTCCACGAGATACACGGTGTTGTATGCGAGTGGGATCGCCTGTACCCGGGCCATCGCCCGATCGTAGCGGTCCCGGGCATTACGGAGGTTTTTCACAGGCAACCTCCTGGCGGCGCCTGTGTCACCACAATTTACTGTCGGTTGCCGGCCGATGGCGCACCCTCGAGGGACGCAGCTGTCCGATCCCACGGAGGAACATGAATGGACGATTCCACACCGCCGATACTGCCGGGTGCCGCCGCTGCCCGGGCGACGCTCGAATCCGCCATGTTCGAGATCAAGCGAGTCATTGTTGGCCAGGAGGCGATGCTCGAGCGTGTCCTCGTCGCCTTGCTTGCTGGCGGTCACCTGCTCATCGAGGGTGTGCCAGGGCTCGCCAAGACGCTCACCGTTAAGAGCGTGGCCGATGTCCTCGGCGGCACCTTCCAGCGCATCCAGTTCACCCCGGATCTCGTCCCGTCTGACCTCGTCGGTACCCGCATCTACCGGCCCGACCGGTCTTCGTTCGACACGGAACTCGGCCCGGTCTTCTGCAACATCCTTCTCGCCGATGAGATCAACCGCGCGCCGGCCAAGGTCCAGTCGGCACTCCTCGAAGTGATGCAAGAGCGGCAGGTAACTATCGGCCCAAAGAGCTATCCCGTGCCCGACCCGTTCCTCGTGCTTGCCACGCAGAATCCGATTGAGTCCGAAGGTACGTATCCCCTCCCCGAGGCGCAGGTCGATCGATTCATGATGAAGGTCCTCGTTGACTACCCGACACCCGGCGAGGAGATGGCTGTTATCGAGCGTTCGCTGACTCCGCCACCTGTGCTTCACGCGGTACTCCCGGTTGAGACCCTGCGCGCCTACCAGCAGTTCACACGCCAGGTCTACGTGGACCGCGCGGTCTCGGAGTATGCCGTCACCCTCGTGAACGCCACCCGCCAGCCGGCGCAATACCGGATGGCGCATTACGCTCGCTACATCGCCTACGGTGCGAGCCCCCGGGGATCCATCAACCTCATCCACGCATCCCGCGCCCTCGCGGTGCTCCGGGGCCGCAACTACGTGCTCCCCCAGGATGTCCGCGAACTTGCGAAGGATGTCCTTCGCCACCGCATGGTACTCACGTATGAAGCCCTGGTCGAGCGGGTGACAACAGACCAGGTGCTCGATGCCGCCCTCTCGAGTGTCCAGGCCCCCCACATCGAGCTTGCCGACGAGGCCACGGCGTGAGCAGCGGACCGGGACTCCACCTGGTCCGGACGCCGGCCCGGCCCGGGCCAGGGCCAATGCCCGACGCTATCCTGCGAGCACTCGACCTCACCATCCAGAAGCGTGTCTCGGGGCTTCTCCCGGGCAGTAACAGGTCGAACATGCTTGGTGCGGGCATCGAACTTGCCCAGGTTCGTCCGTACGAACCTGGTGACGACGTTCGCCAGATCGACTGGAACGTGACCGCACGAACGACCCGGCCGCATGTTCGTGTCCAGGTTGCCGAGCGTGTCCTGACGACGTGGCTCGTCCTCGACGCCTCCGCTTCGATGACCTTCGGCACCGCTGAGCGCCGGAAGGCCGATGTTGCCGAGGGAGTGGCGCTTGCCGTCGGCCATATCTCGACACGCCGTGGAAACCGGCTTGGGGTGGTGACGTTCGGCAACGCGGCCCCGAAGCTCATCCCACCGGCAGGAGGCCGGTCCGGGATGCTTGGCCTCTTCAACGTCCTCGGCCATCTTGCGGCCGAGGAGGAACAGGAACCTGTCGTCACCGGCCTGGCAGAGACGATTCAACGCGTTAGCTGTGTCGCCGGCCAGGCAAAGGTCGTGTTCCTCGTCTCAGACTTCCGGGGCGCCCGCGACTGGCTGCCATCCCTGGTGCCGCTCTGTGCCCGCCACCGTGTCGTAGCCGTCGAAGTCCGCGACCCGCGCGAGCAGGAGCTGCCTGACGTTGGCGACCTCCTGCTCGTCGACCCCGAGACCGGCCGCCAGCTCCGTGTCGATACCTCGAGCCGGCGGCTCCGCGAACGCTTTGCAATCGCTGCGCGCGAGGAGCGTGAATCACTCGCGTCCGAATTCCGCCGTGCCGGGGCCCGCCACGTCGTACTCACCACCGCCGGAGACTGGCTTCGCGCGTTTGCCGGCTTCCTGAAGCAACAGGAGGTGATGCCGTGAGCTTCGACTGGCCAGTCGCACTCCTGTTCCTGCTCCTCATTCCCGTCGCAGGCATCGCCTACATCATGATGCAGCGGCGGCGGGGTCGATACGCCGTGCGGTTCACCAACCTCGACCTCCTGGCAAACATCGTGGAAGGTGCGCCCGCATGGCGGCGGCATGTCCCCGCCGTTGTGTACCTGGGTGCGCTTGCGGCCCTGCTCCTCGCCCTTGCCCGCCCCCACGTCGACCAACAGGTCCCAAAGGACGGCACGGTCGTTCTCGTCACCGACATCTCCGGCTCGATGAATGCGACCGATATCCAGCCGACGCGGCTCGCTGCGGCTCAGAGCGCGGCCGAGGCCCTCGTCCGGCAACTCCCCGGTGGCTTCCGAGTCGCCGTCATGTCGTTCTCCAACGTCGTTCAGGTCCGCCTTACACCGACAACCGACAAGAGAGCCGTCGAACAGGCGCTCGGGGCCATGGTGCCGAACGGTGGAACCGCGATGGGCGACGCGATCCTTCGAGCGCTCGACCTGATCGCCGCCGACGAACAGGCGCAGACGAAGGCAGCCCCCTCGACAGAAGCCGGGACGCCGACACCAACACCCACACCGGCCGCCGGTGGGAGTGGTCAGCCCGCGCGTCCGAAGGCCGTCATCGTGCTGCTCTCGGACGGTGCCAGCAATACCGGAGCCGACCCAACCGAGGCTGCGACCCAGGCGAAGGACGCGAACGTCCCGATCTACACCATCGCTCTCGGTACGCCCGATGGTGTCGCCGAAGTGCGCGATAATCTCGGCCGCCTCCGCCGTGTTGCCGTCCCGCCAGACCCCGGCACGCTACAGTCCGTCTCCGAGACCACCGGCGCCGAGAGTTTCGATGCGCCATCCGCGTCGCAGCTCGAGAGCATCTATGCGTCACTTGGCGAAAAGATCGGTCACGACACGAAGCAGCGCGATGTCACTCCTGCATTCGTGGGTGCGGGCGTCGCCCTGATCCTTCTCGGGGGAGTATCGTCGCTGTTCTGGTTCAACCGATTCCCGTAGAAAGCACCATCACGCTCGGGCGTTGTGAAACGTTGCGACCCGGGGCAGTTCTCCGGTGGGATGGCGCGGTTTGCGCAAATCAAGCTGGCTCACGATAGTATCGCTGGCAACCACATCCCACGCCCCCGGGATAGATCACATGGCACGCGCTCGCTCGGGACTCGGCCAGGGACTCGAGGCCCTGGTCTCACCTCGTGAATGGAAGGAGACGCCCCCAGGGGTGCTCACCACCGAACATCACCATCCACGCGAGACTCCCCAGCCGCTGGCACCGGCAGCCTGGGAGTACGCCGAGCTCGTTCGTGTCCGCGGCAAGCGCCGCCGGCTCTCGCTGTCTCTCGCGCATCCAAAGGTGCCCGGCGCCACAGCGAAATATCCTGTCCGGGGCCTCGGTCTTCTTGCAGCGCTCAACGCGCTTGGCGCCCAGGGCTGGGAGCTTACGGGGATCTCGAACCGGCGTTTCTACCTTCGCCGAAGTGCCCCCACCGCGACTGAACTCCCGGGCCACTGACGCCCGCGGCATTACTCGGTAAGATTCGCCCCACACCAGGACAGGGATACATCCCCGGGGAGTTGCAGCATGTCTCCGTTCCGACCCGCGCGCATGAAGTTCGGTATCTTCATGGCGCCTTTCCATCGCATAGGCGAGAACCCGACCGTCGCCCTCGAACGTGACCTCGAGCTTGTCGAGCATCTCGATCGCCTGGATTTCGACGAGGCATGGTTTGGCGAGCACCATAGTGCCGGTTGGGAGATCATCGCCTCGCCGGAGATCATGATCGCTGCCGCCGCTCAACGGACCAGGCACATCAAGCTCGGCACGGGCGTGGTAAGCCTTCCCTATCACCATCCGCTCATGGTCGCCGACCGCATGGTCCAGCTCGACCACCTCACCCGTGGCCGGGCGATGCTCGGTGTCGGCCCGGGCGCCCTCACCTCCGACGCCTACCAGATGGGTATCGATGCGCTGACTCAGCGTCCACGAATGGATGAGGCGCTTGGCGCCATCATGCGTCTGCTCAACGGCGAAGTCGTCACGATGAAGACCGACTGGTTTACGCTCCAGGATGCACGCCTTCAACTCGCGAACTACACCTACCCCCACCTCCCGGTCTTCGTGGCGAGCACCTTCTCACCAGCAGGGCCAACTACGGCGGGCAAGAACGGCGTTGGTGTTCTCTCGGTTGCGGCCTCGCAGCCCGGCGGACTCATCTCGCTCTCCAGGACATGGGAGATGACCGAGGACGCTGCCGCCAGGGCCGGCCAGACCGTCGACCGTGCTGACTGGCGCGTCGTCATCCCCTTCCACCTCGCCGATGACCGGGAAACCGCCATGAACGACGTTGCTGAAGGCTCCGTGCGTTTCAACGTCGACTACTTCGAGAACACCCTCGGCCGTCCGTCGGACCCCAACGCGTCGAACGACATCCGTGAAGTCGTCAAGCGCGGCGGCGCCATCGTTGGCACTCCCGACGACGCCATCGAAGCGATCGAACGGATCATCGACATGTCCGGCGGCGTTGGTGGCCTGCTCGGCCTCGCTCATGAGTGGACGACCTGGGAGAAGACGAAGCACAGCTTCGAACTCTGGGCCCGTTACGTCGCCCCGCACTTCCAGGGCCAGGCCGGGCGCATCGAGGCGAACAACGCATTTGTTGCCGGCAACCGGACATCCATCTTTGGTCCGAATGTCGCGGCCATCGGGAAGGCGTTCATTGATGCGGGTATCGAGATCCCGATGCCCACGGTCCAGAGGATGCAGCGCGGCAACACGTAACCTCTCCTGGCACGCTTTCGTGCCTCACACCACGCCGCGGCTCCTGTGCGGTGGCTGCGCCACGACCTCGACGGGCGCTGCCGGGTGGTCCTCGCCGGCTTCGTCCGGTTGACGCTCGTGCCGCACGGCCCGGCCGAACTCGGCCCCCAGTAACAGGATCGAGGCGTTCACAAACAGCCACAGCAGGAAACCGAGTGCGTTTCCGAACCCCGCGTAGATCGCCGTGTCCTTCGAGAACACGGTAAGCGCGAATACCATCGCGTAAAAGTTCTTCGCGATCTCGAATAAGACGGTTGCGAGTACCGCGCCCGAAAGCGCCTCCGACCATGCCGGCCGTACGGTCGGCACGTACTTGTAGAGCAGTGCGAACATGCTGAACGAGATGACCGCCGGGATGAGGTACGACGACATCCGTAACGCCAGGTTCGTGTCGAGGTCGAACGGCCCGATGCTTCCGAGGTGCTCGATGATGAGCTGTGAGATTGCCGTCAGGCTTACGGATAAGGTGATCAGGATGCCCAGCGCCGGGATGAGTGCGAAGTCCATGAGCTTGCCGTGCCAGTACGGCCGCGCCTTCTTCCGGTGTGATGCCGCGTTGAGCCCCTTGCGCACTGCCGAGAAGATCCCGCTCGATGACCAGATCAGGGCGATGACGCCGAATGACAACCCGGCAACGGATATCTCCTGCGCCCGCTTCACGATCTCCTGCACGCTCTCACGTACTGACGGGGTCTCCTGGAGTGGCAACTGGTCGAACACGAACTGGGTGATGGACTCCTCCTTCACCACGAGGCCGAAAATCGAGAGGATGATCAGGCTCAGCGGCACCACCGAGAAGATCGCGTAATAGGCGATGGCCGCGGCGAATGTCCCGCAGCCATCGTCGCTATAGAGCCGGACCGTTCTCGCCAGCACAATGAGCGGAACCCGCACTGGCCTGGGAAGGGCCTTCCAGGCTCTTCGGACCGTTGCGGTCATTCACTCATACCGGGGCGGGCACACCCGCGAGCTGCAGGAACATGCGCACATAGTCGTGCAGATACCGGGTTATGAGGAAGTTGTCGCGGACGTGCTCTCGCCCGGCCTGCCCCATGCGGTCGCACTTGGCGGGGTCGTCCATCAATTCGTTTACGCGTTGCGCGCATTCCTCCACCGATGAGACGAGATAGCCGGTTTCGCCGTCCTTGATCTGCAAGGGTATACCCCCGACACGTCCGCCGACACAGGGACGGCCCTTCCATAGCCCTTCTGCAACCACGAGACCGAAGCCCTCACGCAGGGATTTCTGGATGACGACCTGCGAAGCCTGCTGGAATGCCCCGATCTCCACGTTCCCCACACCCTGGAGGTTTGTTAGCACCTTGATATCGTAGTCCTCGCCACAGTGCCGAAGCACCTTTTCGTACCACTCCCAGCCCTCGGGGTCGTCATCTGCCATCGAGCCCGCCAGGACGAGCTGCACGCCGGGATGGCGCTGCTTCACTATCCGGTAGGCGTCGATGACGCCGAGCGGGTCCTTCCAGGGGTCGAAACGCGATACCTGTGTGATGACGGGCCTGTGCGGATCCACGCCATAGCGCGTGAGCACCTCGAGTACGGTCATCTCATCGAGCGGTCGGTTCTTGGGGCTCAGCGGGTCGATCGCTGGTGGCGCAATGAAAAGGTGCTCCGCCGGTGTTCCCTCCCGTACGTACTCGCGCATTGTCCAGATGCTGCCGTCGTACTCCTTCACGAAGGGACTGAGCATCTCCCAGGCCTCAGGCTGGGCGTCGGTCAGGTCGATGTGACAGCGCCAGATCCACTTACCCGCCGGCCCTGAACCGTCGGCCCGGAGGATCTTCAGGATCGGCGCCGGCTGAGGATCGTGGATGACGACGAAGTCATAGTCGTCATCCCAGTCCCGGGCGTTGGCACGGTTCTGCTCAATCCAGGTGTGCCGGTCCTCTGGCCTCCACTCAATGGCCTTCCCTTGCAGCGCGTTGTGCATGTTCTTGGTGATCTTGAAAAACTCGTCTGTACCGGTGATCACCTTCCAGTCGGCCTGGATGCCCAGGTCGCGCATGAGTGGCACGAGCGAAGCCAGGATCTCGGCGACACCGCCACCGAATGGGGTCGCATTTACGTGCAGGACGCGCTTCCCTGCGAGGTGGATGGCGTCACGCTGGATGGCCTCGATGGCCCCTTCACGTACCGACGACCGATAGCTTTCGAGGTGCTTTGGAGTAACCGCAACAGGAGTCAGCATGAGACTATCCTAGGAGAACCACTCCATCTGTGAGCTGTTCACAGCATCTCCATGCGCCGGTCTATAGGGAAACGCGAGAGGCCAGCGCAAAGGCCTGATCCCAGGCCGGGATCACCGCATCCCACGCGAACCGTTCCGCCGATTCCCGGACCAGGTCCGCGGCTCCTGCCGGTCGCTGGCGAATGAGGGCTCGCAGTTTCGAGACACAATCATCTTCACTATCGAACAGGCAATCGGCGTGGAGCTGGTGCGGTACGAGCATTGGGTAGGTGAACTGCCGCGGGGCGATCGGCACGCAGCCCGTGTACATGGCTTCCACCATCGCCACCCCGAAGAACTCGTGCCGCGTGGTACTCACCACGAGGTCACTCTGCCAGAGCAGCCGCGCATAGACCTCTCGGCCGGGCACAAAGCCTGCGTGCTCGATTCGCTCGGGGAGCTCCCGCGCCAGTGCCGCCATTGCCGGGGACGGGTTGTTTCCGGGTTCGCCCGCGATGGCCAGCCGGAACTCCTCACCCTCGCTGGCCAGCCGTTTGACTACTCGGACGAACATCTCCGGGGACTTGTCGAACTCCCAGCGGTGATTCCAGAGGATAAGGGGTGGCGTTCCGCCGGCTCTCTCCACGTGTAGCTCGTCCAGCCATGCCAGCTCGACACCAACCGGCAGCACCGAACTCTTCGCCTCGATGTCCGCGATGCGTTCATTGACCAGCCAGTTGTTCGGCTGGCCTGCCATGGTCTTCAGAGCCCCAAGGAAGTCCTGCCGGTGGTACTCGGAGTTGAAGGCGACGGTGTCCGCCGCCAGTGCCGAGAGATAGTTGATCTGCCCGAACCATGAGTTCAGCTTCGTTCCGCGAATGCGTGGGTAGGTGAACTGGTTCTCGTGGAAGTAGGCAAGCACGGGGATTCGGTCGAACCGCGGCCGCGTGAGCGCCAGGAACGCCGGGAGGTCGAGCATGTCGCTCGCAACCAGGAGATCGAACTTCCGGCCGAGCACTCCAGCCATACCGGCCAGTTCCTGCGCCCCACGTCTCATCCGCCGCCGCCACTCGCCTTCGGGTAACGTCAAGAGCTCGATGCGGTGCCGGGAGTGGCGGACGAGACCATCGAGGAATGCCCGGTGGCTGCCCCCGTAGAACGGCTCGACGAAGAGGATACGAAGAGACTCACCCACGTGTTTAGCATCGCAGGCGCGGAACTCGCGCTCCATGTGGCCGCACCCCGCACCGAGGTTGCGGATGGGGCCGAATGGTACCGTTTTCAATCTGACTGGTCGCGCGATCCGGCACTGCGCCCGGCGCACCTGGCCATTGGCAAGAGAGCTACAGGAATCCCAGCTCCATCAGGCGGGCGAGTGCGGCTTCGAACTCACGGTCATCGGGGTCATTGCCCTTGTACTGGCTCACACAATGCCCGCCGTACTTCTCCACCAGGTACCAGTCATCGTCGATGATGAAGTCTGGCCGGGGCTGAACCCGTGCATCCTTGTCGAACATTCCATCGACCCACTCGCTCAGCCCGTGCAACGCCACGATCCGGCGGACGTGCATCTCGCCAGTGGCCGACCAGACATAAACGTCATGACCGGCTGCCTTGAGACGGCGCATGGCGTCGTGCGCACCGGGGCGCAGGAGATTGACGTGCTGGTCAATATGTACCAGGGTCTGGTCGACATCGAAGAAGATGTTCACGTCGTGTGAAGTGTACTACGCCTTGGCAACGTCGAGGCCCCACACCGGCCGGAACCGCCATGTACGGATGCCCTTCTGCTTCACACCGTGCTTCTTGCAGAGCCTCTTGGTCTCTTCGACACAGCCCTGGGGAACGTAGATGTAAAGGTCACCCACCAGCGAATACGGCAGCCACTGTGTTTCGGCCGACTCGTCATTCACCGTGTCCGCGGTTTCCACCTCGGCCATCATCAGTAGCCACTGGCCCGGACGGCGGACTACGACGATGTCGGGGAAGAGGTCCTGGCCCTTCGATGTGCCCACCGAAAGCTTCGGCTTGGGCTCATTCACGATCGTCTCGTAGTCCGGGTGTTCATCGTCCGGGAAGGGGAACATCACCCGGGCGATTTCGGCCACCGTGCCCTGGTGGCGCAGGTCGCGAAGGTACTTGACCGTCACCTGCTACTCCTGCTGTCTTCATGAGAGGCCAACGAAAACGGCCCGCCTGACGCACTGATTCTACGTTCAACGGGCTGTTGGGTCGAACGCTCAGACGGAGCTCAGGGCCCGGCCTGCGCCACCTCGGGTGCGACCAGGTTGCGGAACTGCTCGAAGCTCGCCTTGAACTTCTCGGCAAGCGCAGCCTGGGCGGCGTCGTACTCGTCCTTGTTCGCCCACATGTCGCGCGGGTTGAGCAGGCCGGGATCGACGCCCGGGCAGGCCACCGGCACGTCGAAGCCAAAAATCGGGTCTTTGCGGAATGAGACACCCCTCAGCATGTCGTTCGTGATCGCGCGCACCATCTTGCGCGAGTCCTGGATGCTGATGCGCTTGCCGACGCCGTACTTGCCACCGATCCAGCCGGTGTTCACCAACCAGGTCTCGGCGCCGGTCATCTCCAGGCGCTGCTGGAGGAGTTCCGCATACACCGTCGGATTGAGTGCCATGAATGGCGCCCCGAAGCATGGGCTAAATGTCGCCGACGGCTCGGTGATGCCAACTTCTGTGCCAGCCAGCTTCGAGGTGTAGCCACTCAGGAAGTGGTAGAGCGCCTGCTCCTTCGAGAGCTTCGCAAGCGGTGGCATCACCCCGAAGGCATCAGCGGTGAGCAGAATGACGTGTGCCGGGTGTGGAGCGACCTGCCCGTCATAGGCGTTCCGCAGGGAATTGAGCGGATAGCTGCCCCGCGTGTTTTCCGTGATCGAATCATCATCGAGGTGCACATCGCGCGAGTCCTCGTCGAAGATCACGTTCTCCAGGATGGTCCCGAACTCGTGGGTCTGCTCGAAGATGTCAGGTTCAGCCTCGGGCGAGAGGCGGATGACCTTGGCGTAGCAGCCCCCTTCGATGTTGAAGATCCCCTGCTCGGTCCAGGCGTGCTCGTCGTCGCCGATGAGCAGCCGCTCCGTGTCGGTCGAGAGCGTCGTCTTGCCGGTCCCCGAGAGGCCGAAGAAGAGGGCCGTCTTGCCGCTTTTCGGGTCGACGTTCGCTGCCGAATGGAGCGAAAGCACCCCCTCGAGTGGCAGGTAGTAGTTCATCGCGGTGAAGACGGACTTCTTCATCTCGCCCGCATATGCCACACCGGCGATAAGGATGAGTCCCTCGGTGAGATTCAACGCTACGACGGCGTCGCTGTTGATGCCGTCGGACTCGCCGTCGAGTAGAAGGGAAGGTGCGTGGAGAATGGTGAGCTCTGGATCCTGCCCGGAAGGAAGAGGTGTTGATGGGATGAACATCGTCCGCGCGAACATGCTGTGGTACGCCTGCTCGCTGATCACCCGAACCGTACGGCGGTGCGCCGGGTCCTGCGAGACGACGCAGTCCTGGACGTAGAGCTCCTTGTCCTTCAGGTAGCGAACCGTCTTGGCGCGGATGTTCTCGAACACACCCTCGGTCATCGGCTGGTTGTGCTTGCCCCACCAGACGTGCTCGGAGATGTCCGGCGTCTGGACCACGAACTTGTCGTTGGGGCTTCGGCCGGTCCGGGCTCCACTGCGCACCGCGAGCGTCCCGCCCTGGAGGAGCTTGCCCTCTCCCCGGCGTACGGCGTGCTCATAGAGCACCGGGACGGAGAGGTTGCGGTGGATCGCCTTCGCGTTCGCGATGACCATCTCGCTGGTGTTCGTTGGGGCCTCGGAAATCGCCAAACTCTGCCTCCGAATCGGCTGCGTGCCGTCCATGCAGAATATCGGACGTTCCCTCGTCTTGTGAATACCTCAACCGTGAGCTATAGCCCAAAACGATAGACTCGCCCGGGTGCTCGTATGCGAAACAGTTATGTGCTATCCGATGACGATGAGCCCGGCGCCCTCGCTCACCCGGTCCCCGTCCTTCACCAATAGCTCCTTCACCGTGCCATCGGCGGGCGCCTTGATCTCGTTCTCCATCTTCATGGCCTCCAGGATCAGCAGGACGTCGCCGCGCGCGACCTGGTCGCCAACCTTCACCTTCACGCTGAGGATGCGGCCCGCGATCTGCGCTTTTACCGCGCCCTTCGCTGCCGAACCCCCGGAGGGCGCCGCCGCAGGCACACCACTCGCCTTGACCGCGCGAGGCGCGGGCCCGCCTCCGAGCCGGCCTTCGTATTCGAATTTGAAGGGCCGGTAGTCAACCTCGAGTTCCATGCCGCTCTGGCGCTCGCCCTGCGGCGGGAGCTGAACGCGGTAGGCCACGCCGCCCGCCGTCACGGTTGCGTATTGCGCTTCTTCCCGCACGGAGACCGGGTATTCGTGGCCGTCGACCACGACCGTGTCGCCGCGGACTTCGACTTCGTACGAGCGGCCGCCAATCGTCACTTTCGCCATCGTCGTGCTCTCCCCTAGCGCATCTGGCGCATGCGGCCGAAGCTCCGCCATGCGTTTGTGCCGGCGCCGTTTGCGGCGCTTTCGGTTGCGACGACCACGGGAGCAGCCACCGCCTTCTTTTCACCGATGGCCAGTGCGCCAACGATAGCGGCCACGAGTTCCCGTTCGGGGCCGCCGCCCTCCTTTCGCCACTGCAGGAACTCGCGTGCTGGCTGCGGGAACATCACGTAGCTCAGCACGTCCTCAGTGCTCTGGGCCAGGTCGCCAATCTCCGCCGTGCACTTCTCCATCTCCGGCTCGAGGTCATCGGCCGGGCGATGGGTGATCGGCTGGTCATCGCCAAGGATCGTCTTCAGCACATCCGGGGCGATGGGTGCGGCGGTCTCGCCGTACATCCCCTTGGCCAGGTTCTTCGTCTCGCGTGTGACGTTGCCGTAGCGCTGGCCGGTCAGGACGTTCAGGACCGCCTGCGTACCCACGATCTGTGAGCTTGGTGTAACGAGCGGCGGGAAGCCGAGGTCTTCGCGCACGCGCGCGTTCTCGGCCAGTACATCCTTCAACCGGTGCTCCTGGCCCTGCTCCCGGAGCTGCCCGACGAGGTTCGAGATCATGCCTCCCGGCACCTGGTGCATGAGGACGCCGGCATCGATGCCCAGCAGGTTGCTTTCGAACTTCCAGTACTTCTTTCGAACATCGCGGAAGTAGTCGGCCAACTGCGAGAGCTTGTCGAGGTCGAGCCCGGTCGCGTGTTCCGGGTCCTCCGCGAGCGCTGCGACGAGCGTCTCGGTGGCCGGCTGTGATGTGCCGCCGGCGAGCGCGCTAATTGCGGTGTCGATGACGTCGGCTCCTGCCTGGACACCCATGAGGTAGGCCATCTCCGAATAGCCCGATGTGTCGTGGCAATGCATCTGCACGAGCTTGTCGGGGTGGTCCTTCTTGATCCGGCCGACGAGTGCCCTGGCCATCATCGGGCTGAGCAGCCCGGCCATGTCCTTCACACAGAGTGAGTCGGCGCCCATCTCGACCATCCGATCGGCCATCTCGGCGAACTTGTCGACCGTGTGTACCGGGCTGATCGTGTAGCAGAGTGTGCCCTGGATGTGCCCGCCCGCCCGCTTCACGGCGTCGAAGGCTGTCTCCAGGTTCCGCACATCGTTGAGGGCGTCGAAAATCCGGAAGACATCCATACCGTTCTCGACGGCCTTCTCGCAGAACACGCGGACGACGTCGTCGGCGTAGTGCCGGTAGCCGACGGCGTTCTGGCCGCGAAGGAGCATCTGGGTCGGCGTCTTCTTGAGCCGCTTCTTTACCTCGCGGAGCCGCTCCCATGGGTCTTCCTTCAGAAAGCGCATCGCCGAGTCGAACGTCGCGCCTCCCCAGCACTCAATGCTGTGATACCCGATCGAGTCCATCAGTTCGAGGACTGGAATCATGTCCTCGGTGCGCATCCGTGTCGCGAGGAGAGACTGGTGGCCGTCGCGAATGGCCGTCTCCATGATGCCGACTTT
Organism: uncultured Anaerolineaceae bacterium; assembly: GCA_964508715.1. Lineage (GTDB taxonomy): Bacteria > Chloroflexota > Dehalococcoidia > Tepidiformales > Tepidiformaceae > JAKALX01. The sequence goes on from CAZDUX010000019.1 coordinate 52,046, forward strand.
CGTCATCGTGCAGCTCGTGTGAAGAGATGGGGACGGCGGGTACGAACCTGCCGCAACCACTTCACACTAGCAAAACGGCTCGCTTGATGCGAACGCCCGATTCAGGCCGCTCCGGCCCTCGCCCCGCCACGGACGTTCACTGGATTGCCGCTCACCAGTTCCATCAAGGCATCGACCTGCTTCGCCAGGCGCAGGAACTCGTCGAGCGGCTGGGAGACAGAGCCTCCTTCGAGCGGGACGATGTACCCGGGCAACAGTCCATTCGATGTGCAGAACCGGTCCGCGAGGTGGACAACGCCGGCGATCGTCTGGTTGTTCAGGTCGTCATCGTGATGGTGGCGAATGGCGGAGCGCACATCCTCCGGGAGCTTCCACTTCGCGGCCAGGGCGTCGCCAATCTCGGTGTGGTCGAAGCCCAGCAGTTCGAGTTCCATCGTTTCAATTGGCGCGTCCTGGGCGATCGCCTGTGCCACCGCCTGATCGAGCCCGGCCGGGTCGAAGTAGAACATGGCGAGACGGCCGATGTTGTGGAGAATGCCCGCCGTAAATGCGCTTGGCACGTCGAGCCGCCTGCTCCTGCCGGCCAGTTCCGAGGCTTTGAATGCGACGGCGATGGAGTGCCGCCAGAACGTCTCGATACGGAAGAGCGCGTTGAGCGCATTCGGTGCGTACGCCCCGGCGATTGCACCACTGATGGCGATGTTGCGTGCCTGCACGAATCCCAGCATCACGAGAGCTTCCTGCACCGATGTGATCTCGCGCGAACGCCGGTAGGCCGCGGAGTTCACGATGCGGAGGATCCGCGCACTGAGCCCGGGGTCTGATGACACGACGATGGCGAGGTCGGACGCTGAGGACCTCGGATCCTGTGCCACCTGCATCACCCGGAGGGCCACTGCTGGCAGCGGCGGCAACGCCTCGATCGCCCCGACGATATCCCTTCGCGGCTGAGCCGCCCCCACATTCGAATCTCCAGCCATACCGTGCCCCCAGAGCCGAGCCTGATGTAATCAGTGTGCGCTGAAATGAAGGTCGGCAAGATCAGGGACTCTCCGAAGGGTGTGCGGAAAAGTCCCCCGATTCTGCTCATTCATGAGGGTCTTACGACAGAGGGCCGCATTGCGCGGCCCCGTGTTGCAAAGCCGGGACGTGTGAACCCTACAGCGGGATGTTGCCGTGCTTTTTGGGAGGATTCCGGTCGGCCTTGTTCTGCAGCATCTCCAGGGCCCGGATGATCTTGGCCCGTGTCTGCCGGGGGTCGATGACATCGTCGAGGAAGCCGCGGCCCGCCGGGATATAGGGCGTCGCGAATTTCGAACGGTATTCCTCCACGAGTTCCTTCCGGCGCTGCTCCGGGTCCTCTGCCTTCGCCATCTCTTCGCGGTACACGATATTCACGGCCCCCTCGGGACCCATCACGGCTACTTCGCCCGTGGGCCATGCGAAGTTCATGTCACCACGCAGGTGTTTGCTCGACATAACCAGGTAAGCACCTCCGTATGCCTTGCGCAGCAGGATTGCGATTTTCGGTACCGTCGCTTCGCTGTACGCGTAGAGCAGCTTCGCCCCGTGCGTGATGATGCCGCCGTACTCCTGGCTGATGCCGGGCAGGTAGCCCGGCACATCGATGAGCGTGACGAGCGGGATGTTGAAGCAGTCGCAGAAGCGTACGAAACGCGAAGCCTTCCGCGCGGCGTTGATGTCGAGCGAACCCGCCAGGTGCATGGGCTGATTGGCGACAAACCCAACTGGCTTGCCTCCCATCCGCCCAAATCCAACGACCATGTTGCCGGCCCACATCTCGTGCACTTCCATGAAGTCGCCGTCGTCGACCAGGCGATCGATCACATCGCGCACGTCGTAGGGCCGGTTCGGCTCGGCCGGGACGATCGAGAGCAGGTCGTCATCCGCACGGTTCGGGTCATCGTTTGTCGGCGCCATCGGAGCGTCTTCGGCGTTATTCGAGGGCAAGAACGAGAGCAGCCGCCGGACCTCCGCGAGAGTCTCCTCTTCGCCGGCAATGGCGAAATGGGCCACGCCCGAGCGTACTGCGTGGGCGTCGGCTCCGCCCAGTTCCTCGTGCGAAACCTCCTCGCCCGTCACCGCCCGAATGACGTCCGGGCCCGTGATATACATCTGGCCGCTGCCTTCGGTCATGAAGCAGAAGTCGGTAAGCGCCGGGCTGTAGACCGCACCGCCCGCCGATGGGCCCATCACCACGCTGATCTGCGGCACGACGCCACTTGCGAGCGTATTCATCGCGAAGATTTCGCCGAACCCTCGCAGGCTCTCCGGCCCGTCCTGGATGCGCGCGCCGCCCGAGTCCTGGATACCGACGATGGGCGCGCCGGTCATCATCGCCAGGTCCATCACCTTCAGGATCTTCTCTGCGACTGCCTCGCTCAGCGAGCCGCCATAGAGGGTGAAGTCATAGGAGAACACGTACACGGGACGCCCATCGACCTTGCCCCAGCCGGTGACCACCGCTTCACCGGTCTCCGCGCCCGCTGCCGAGCCGCGTGGCCGGACGAGGGGGTCGATCTCATCGAAGCTGCCGGGGTCGAGGAGGAGGTCGATGCGCTCGCGCGCGGTGAGCTTCCCCCGCGCGTGCTGCGCTTCGATGCGCTTGGGTCCGCCACCCTGCGCGAAGTTCGCCTTGAGTTCTTGCAGTTGCGCGAGCTTCTGCTCGGCGGTGAGCTGTTCTGGCATGCGATGTCGCCTCGTTTGTCCCGGTGCCGGGGAAGGATAATGACGCGAAAGGCCAGCGCCGTGGCCAGCCCTGCAGGACCCCGTGGCCCCGCACGAATGTAGCATCGCCCCCTCGCTCGCGCGAGAATCGGCTATCCGCGCATTTGCGCATGCAAGCGCGCACTTGCTACTGTTCAATCATGGACGAAACGCGGCACCGCATCCTCTCTGCCGCGCACCGTATCTTCTCTGCTGAGGGCTTCCACGGAGCAACCACGAAGCGCATCGCCGCAGAGGCTGCCGTCAACGAGGTCACTCTCTTCCGTCACTTCCCCTCCAAAGAACAGCTGCTCGGGGCGGCCCTCGATTGGCACTCTGCCATCGCCATCGCCGAAATCGATGCCAATCCGCTTCCCTCTGAACCCACCGTTCTCGAGCCGGAACTTCGCACCTTCCTGCTCGATACGCTTCACGGTTTCCTCGCCAGTCACCAGGCGGTTCGCACCACCCTCGGCGAATGGGGCCACCACCCCGAACTCGATGAACGTCTCATGCGAATCACGAACCATGTCTACGACATCCTCGAGCGCTACCTCGCTGCTGCCCGCGCCGCCGGCCTCATTCGCACAGATACGAATATCGTCGTCGCGGCTGAGACGCTCCTTGCCATGATCTTCGCCGACGGCATGCTTCGCCAGGTACTCCCGGGACGCTTCCCACTCGCCCCGCCCGATTCGGTTTCGGCCTACCTCGATCTCGTGCTCCACGGCATGCTCCCAACCCTCCCTTCCACTCCGGAGAACACCTGATGCTTGGACTCACCGAAATTCGCCGCCGGAAACTGCAGTTCTCGCTCATCGGCCTCATCGTCACCCTTATCACCTACCTGGTGCTGATGGTGAATGGCCTGGGCATCGGCCTGAGCGAGCTCTCGGGACGCGCACTCAAGAACTGGAACGCCGATGCCATCGCTTACTCCGACACGTCGAACATCAGCGTCATCCGCTCCGAACTTGGCCAGGATACCGTTGACCGGATCACCAGCCTGCCTGGCGTCACCGCCTCAACGCCGCTCGGTTATTACGGAGTCAACATCCGCAAGCCTGATGGGACGATCAGTGCAAAGGCAAAGTCCGCAGCACTCGTCGGCTTCGATCTCGGGAGCATTGGTGAACCGAAAATCATCTCGGGTCGGAATCTCGAGCCCGGTGAGCAGGATGCTCTCCTTGCTGATAAGACGTTCCTCAACGCCACAGACCTCAACGTCGGCGACACCGTCATCCTCGCCTACAAGCTCACATCGAGCACGTTTCGGATAGTCGGCGAGATCGACCAGGGTGCCTTCTTCTTCCAGCCGACGGTCTACGTCCTCCGGAGCACCTGGCAAGGCATGAAGTATGGCGGCCAGGGCGGTGAACAGCCTGTGGCCAGCATTGTATTGCTGAAGGGCCACAACCTTCCGTCTCTCGACCCCAACGGTGTGACGATCGTCTCCAAGGACACTGCCTTCAGGAACATCGAGGGTGTCAGCGCCCAGCAGTCCACCGTCGATGCGCTGATGTTCTTCGGCTACCTCATCGGTGCCCTCATCATTGGGGTCTTCTTCTATGTCCTCACGCTCCAGAAGGTCCCGCAAATTGGTGTCCTCAAGGCCGTTGGTGCGACCTCGTTCTTCGTTGTCCGTCAGATCCTGGTCCAGGTACTCACGCTGGCTGTCGCGGGTGTGATCATCGCGATCCCGCTCGCCTGGCTCACGAACCGGGGACTCCAACAGCTCGCGGCGCAGGTCCCCATCGCGTTCACGACAAACGCCTTCATCATTACGTCCGTTGCGATGATCGTGACTGCACTCGTCGGTGCCATCTTCTCTGCCCGGCAGGCCATTCGAGTCGACCCGATCATCGCCCTCGGGCAACAGCAGTAGGAGCGGGACGATGCCAGTACGTCTCCATGTCGGCCATCTCAGCAAGACCTACGGGAGCGGGGACAACGCTGTCCATGCCGTTCGCGATGTCAGCTTCACCATCGAACCAGGTGAGTTTGCCGCCATCGTCGGTCCGAGTGGCTCCGGTAAGACCACGCTCCTCGCGATGATCGGCGGGCTCCTCACTCCAACGTCAGGTTCGATCCGCGTGGATGACCGCGAAGTCGGGAAGATGTCGAACGGCGAAGCCGCTGCCTACCGGCGTAATGCCGTGGGCTACGTTTTCCAGGCGAATAACCTCGTTCCCTATCTCACCGCCCGCGAAAATCTCCTCCTCATGCAGCAGATCCGCGGCGGGCCAAGGAAGGCGGCACAGGAGCGGGCTGGCCGGCTCCTCGATGAGCTTGGACTCACCCCGCGCGCCAACGCCATCGCGACCGAGTTATCTGGTGGCGAACGTCAGCGCGTCGCGATCGCTCGTGCCCTCATGAATGACCCGCAGCTCGTCCTCGTTGATGAACCGACGGCGAGCCTCGACTCGATACGCGGCCAGCAGGTCGTCCGTTCCCTCATCGATGAAGTGAAGGGTCGCGATAAGCTCGGCATCATGGTCACCCACGATCTCGACATGGCTACCCTCGCCGACCGCGTCATAGAAATCCACGACGGTCAGCTGCGCGGGTAAGAGCACTCGCCGGATACAAGAAACGGCTCCGTTTGGGGACCGCCATGATTCAACCTGCTGGCTGGGGACGGAGGAGTCGAACCCCCACGTACAGATCCAGAATCTGCTGCTCAGGCGACTCAATTACGTCTAGTGTGAATCTGAACTCGACCCGGCACATCAACAAAATCACGAGATAGATGCACACATGGTGCACATTCCGTGATGTCGTGGCTCCGTACGCATACGTTCATTCGCGGTCCCGCCACGGCCGGACTTTCCCAGTGACGGGCCCGTCGGCAAGAACCCGACTCCCGGGTCCTCGAGGACGGCCAGGCGGTTCCCTCGACCCCATTCTTCAGTCAAAGGAGACTCTTTGCGCTACCAGGATATCGCCATTGATACCGAGTACGCTGTCCGCTCGAAAGCCGGCGCACAGCAGGTAGTTGTTCATGTGCTTGTGGTTGCTAAAGCGGACGAGACCAAGCACGTCACGATCCGCCACCTCGAGCCGCCACTTGCCGGCGTGGAAGAGACCATCGGATTTCGCCACGTCCTGGCTTCCTGGCACGACCACACAGTGTCCCTGTATGAGGAAGGACGCCTCGCTGTGCTGCGTGAGCTATCGGTCCATGCCGACCACATCATGATGAACGCGGTGCAACTCGTGTTTGATTCGAGTGGCGAGAGCGTTTCCGTCGAAATCGATGCACATGTGAAGTCCAGGCTTGGACCGCTCATGCGGCTTGCTGACCGAGCCGGGTTCGAACAGTTACTGGATGCAATCGCCCCGGAAGCTTTCATCAATCATCGCGGTGACGTCCATATGAGCTTTCCGGAGGCCGAGCGGCTCGCCATAGCCTTCGCCCAGAACGAGCCGGAGCCGTCCTTCTCGAGATAGGCTCCTGGGAGGACACAGTCCTTGCACGCCGTGGCCGGCCTGGAACTCCGTTCCACGGTTTCGTCCTCGAACAAGAAGCCGTCCACGCTCTTGCACGAAAGTGGGCTGGAGCGCCGACGCGCCTCAATCAGCTCGAGGCGGAGAACGAGCGTCTGCGCGCGCTGCTCATGACCGCCTGTCGCGAACTGGAGCTTGCCGGGAAGGAAGCGGAAGCATCGAAGTTGGCCGTCGGATTGCACATCGTCTGAACCACCCTGCATGCGAGGTTGGTACTCGAGCGATGTGTACAAGCCGCAGGAAGGCGGCTTCTGTCGTAGCTGAGGAACTGGAACTCAGAGTCCCGCCTCTCTTATCTACGCTGAACAGCGTCAAGAGTCTCCGCGCGCGCCGATTAACCCGAAAGCGTCGTACGTTGGCGCCGGGGGCGTATCGGCCACATCAGCAAGCCGCAGTAAGCGGGGACGCCTGTGAATCGCCACAGTTAATGTTCACGAGCGGGGAGAGATCGCCGGAGTGA
>CAZDUX010000020.1:0-53939 GCA_964508715.1 uncultured Anaerolineaceae bacterium
GGGACACTCCTGGAAGCGCTTCCCCACCTGCCGTGCAAAATCATGATGGACACCCAAAGGTCGCAAATCACAGCCCGCCGTTGAAGTCGGCGAACGAAAAGTAACTGTTGAGACCGGTGAGGCGGCCGGTGATGAGGAGGATGCCGACGGCGACGAAAATGAGCCCCGCGCCGAGTTCGAACCAGCCGGAGTAGCGCTGGATTCGGCGGAGGACGACAGTCGCATCGGAGAGGGCAAGGCCCGCGATGAGGAACGGGATGCTCAGGCCAGCGGAGTACGCGACGAGCAGGTACGTACCGCGGAAGGCCTGCTCGGAATCGGCAGCGAGGACGAGGATGCTGCTGAGAATGGGCCCGATGCAGGGAGTCCAGCCGAGGGCGAACGCGCCGCCGATGAGTGCTGAGCGGGTGTAGCCGACCTTTCGCCGCCTGTCCACATTGATCTCGAAGGTGCGAGAGAGGAAGGGGATTTCGAGGTAGCCAGCGAAGCGGAGCCAGACGAGGGCGAGGACGATGCCGAGTTCGAGTGTCCGGATCCGGTCGCCGCGAATCTGGGCGACATCGGTTAGGAAGAAGTAGACGGCGGTCAGGATGAGCAGGAGGATCGCCGACCGGAGGGGATCGCGGCGGCCACGGTTGGGGATGATGAGGATCCCCATGAGGACGAGAACGAGGCCCGCGACCTGCCCGAGGCTGCGCTGGTTGTCCTGGAGGAAATAGGAGCCGAGGAGGCCAACAGCGGTCCCGAGGGCGATGAAGACAAACGAGAAGCTGCTGACGAAGACGAGGGCGTGCGTGAAGGTAACGCGCCTGTTGGCGACGACACGCCCATTTTCGAAGCTCGCACCAGATAGATGCGTGAGGTAGATCGGAACAAGCGGAAGGACGCAGGGCGAGACGAACGAGAGGACGCCGGCCGAGAAAGCGAGTGCGGGGCCGCCAGGACCCTTGAGGCTGAAATCGCTGGAGCTGACGCCTGCGATAGCAAAGACCAGGACCGGGAGAACACCAGCAAACACGAGCGCGAGGTAGAGGAGCGCACGCGTATTGAGTGGCCGTCGGCCGCGAGTGGTGGCGGTCATCCCTCCAGATATCCCCTTCGAACGATTCGCTGTGAGTTGATGGTAGCGCAGAGGGCGTCAACAGGGCGTGGCGGGTGTCTCAGCGAAAGGGATTATCGTCGGGAGCGGCAGGCGCGAGGGGTGATTCCTCGAAACCGAGGAGTCGGAGACGAGCAGCATCGTAAGCGTCTTTGGCGCGCGCCTCCCGGTTCAGAAGGCCCTTGAGCTGGTCGGGGCGGATGGTTTCGCCTTCGAGGAAAACACGGTGGAGGTGGTCGAGTTGCTTCTGCCAGGCGTCCCAGGCGGACCGGTAGGCGGAGGCGGTTGCTTCGTCGGTGAACGGCATGGGCCGATCGTAAGTAACGGGTAGCAAGTTACAAGTGCCAGGTAGTGGCGGGTAGCCACCTGTCTCTCATGGCGATGCCGGCTGGCGGCTCTGAATTGGCTTGTTGAGGCGGACGAGGACGAGTTGGAGGGTGCGCCACGAGAGGAGCGCAGCGATAGCACCACCGGCCCAGCCGGCGAGAATATCGCCAGGGAGGTGGACTCCGGCGACGACGCGGGCGAAACCGGTAATGAACAGAAGGAAGGCGAGGAAAGGGATCCATCGGTGCCACGCGAGCATGCCGACGACGGCGATGGCGGCTGAGACCGAGGCGTGGTCGGATGGGAAACCATTGTCGGCAGCGTGTTTGATGAGGAGGACGGTGTCGCGGTCGGCGACGAACGGTCGCTGTTCGACGACGAGGTGGCCGGCAATGACGATGAGGCCGCCGGTGATGATCAGTGTGACTACAGCTGAAGCGGCGACGAAAACGGCAAACCGTCGATCCCGCCGGAGTTCGATGAGCCCGAGGACGGCGAGGAGCCCGGCCAGGACGTAGATGCCATCGTTCGCGAGGAAGCGGAACAGGGAATCGATAGCATCCGAGTGGCCAGCCAGGCCGTTGATACCGTCGAAAAGGTGTTCGTTCATCGGATCAGTCTCATCCCGGCCGGTGTTGGCAACAATTGGCAGCCGTCTGTTGGCGTTTACCGGGTTGAGACATAGCGTCGCGGAATGCGGCAGGCGTGTCCGTCACAATCCGGTATCAGGAGGCGGGTTCAGTGGCTGTTGGCAACACCAACATCGGGTCCCGTCTGCAGGCTGTGCAAGCCCATCCGCCCGGGCGCCCGTCGTCATTCGACGGGCGCCTTCACAATCGAGGAAGAGGCAGGCTAGACCTCGGCGGTGGCTTCGCCTTCAACGACGGATTCACCGTTCTGGTTCACGGTGACGAGTTTGACGGTGACGAGTTGCTTGCCGTTACCGGCATCGGCGACGTTCGTGACTTCGCCTTTGGCCGTCAGGGTGTCGCCGGGCCAGACCTGCTTCGTGAAGCGGACGCCGTACTTCTTGAGGGAGGCTTTGCCGAGCCAGTCGGTCACCATGCGCCCGGTGAGGCCCATGGAGAGCATGCCGTGGGCGAAAACGGACGGGTAGCCGGCCATCTTCTGGGCGACCGTATCGTCGTGGTGGAGGGGATTGAAGTCGCCGCTCGCGCCGGCGTACTTGGTGATGTGAGAACGGCTCACGTTCTCGATGACGACCATTTCGTGCTTATCGCCAACCTTGAAAGCCATATCGGTTTCTCCTTCGCCTACTGGTCAACCGCGCGTTCGGTCTGCACGCCGATGCTGCGGGCGGTGACGCAGAGCACGCCGTCCTGGTTGCGGTACTCGGTGATGGACTCGCTGAAGAGGAGCTTGCCGCCGCGGCGCCCTTCCTTCTCCCACTTCTCGCCGGGACGGGAGGTGACGGTAAGGGTATCGCCGACGTGGATCGGGTGGTGGTACTCGTAGTGCTGCTCGGCATGGAGCCCGCGGCCAAGTCCACCGCCACCGTTGTCGCCGCGATGCGCCGGGGGAGGTCCAGTGCGCGGGCGGGTGAGGTCGAGCGGGTAGTCGGGCTGCCAGTGGGCGCTGCACTGGACGAAGGTTGGTGGGGTGATAATCCCGCCGACGGCCTTCGTCTCGGGTGCATTGGGGTCGGAGTAGACGGGGTTGATGTCGAGTAGCGACCGGGCGAAGAGCATCACCTGGGTGCGGTCGACGGGAAATTCGAAGGCGTCAGCCATCTGGTGTCCTCCAGTGCACGGGATTGGATGGACGAATCGTAGGCGAGTGGGCGAATGGGCGAAAGGGTGTGTGGGCATTCGTCGATCGGCCAACGCCAGTGGCGTAGGCTTGGCAAACACTTGGATTGGGGGTTGCACGCCGTGGCGAATCCGCTGGAGATGTTCGACCTGACCGGGAAGGTGGCCATGGTTACCGGGGGAAGCCGTGGGCTCGGCAAAGAGATGGTGCTGGCGTTCGCCGCCTGCGGGGCCGATGTGGTGATCGCAAGCCGGAAGATTGAGTCATGCCAGGTGCTGGCGAACGAGGTGGAATCGGTCACGGGGCGGAAGGCGCTGCCGGTAGCATGTCACGTGGGCGAATGGGGCCAGGTGGAGCAGTTGGCCGAGCGTGCATACGAGACGTTCGGGAAGGTCGACGTGCTGGTGAATAACGCGGGGATGTCGCCGCTCTACGACCATGTGAGTAACGTCTCGGAGTCACTCTACGACAAGGTGCTGGACGTGAACCTCAAGGGGCCGTTCCGTCTGACGGCGATGGTGGGGACGCGGATGGCCGCGGGTGACGGCGGCTCAATCATCTTCGTCTCGAGCACGGGCTCAATTCACCCGCGGGCGGACATCATCCCGTATGCGGCAGCGAAGGCGGGGGTGAACGCGATGACCGTTGGTTTTGCACATGCGTTTGGGCCATCGGTGCGGGTGAACTGCATCATGCCGGGGCCGTTCCTGACGGATATCTCGCACGCGTGGGACATGGAGGCATTCAACCAGCGCGCGAAGAGCACCATCTTCCTGGAGCGGGGCGGGCAGCCAGGCGAAATCGTGGGGGCGGCACTGTATTTCGCGAGTGCTGCATCGAGCTACACGACAGGAGCGGTACTGCAGATCAGCGGGGGCGCGGGGTAGGCCGGGAATCATGAGTGCGAGCGGTGGACCGGAGCCATGCCCGGGAGCACGAATGGCCTGCCATGGTGGCCCGGTCCCACCTGGGCTCATCGAAATTTTGCGATTTGTGACTTAGGTCAAAGCAGGGCCGTGGGCGTTGGAGGAACGTGGGGTGTAACCAAGACAGGTACCCCAGGAGGAACCACGAATGCCCAGCAAAATGCAGGCTTTGCACGATGAACACCAGGAGTTGCTGCCACACATTGAGCAGCTTCGGACGAGTGCGGCGGGGATCACGGCGAATAACGCACGCCTGTTGCGTGAGCGAATTGCACCGAATGTGGAGTTTCTCGCGGGGCACCTGATGATTCACGCGATGGCCGAGGACGAGGTGCTGTATCCGGTGGTGGAGCAGGCGATGAAGTCACCGGGTGCCACGGCGACGATGAAATGGGAGCACGTGGAGATCAAGCGCGCGACAGAAGAACTCGCGGCATTGATGGCGGCGATTCCGCCGTCGGGGCCATCGAACGCGCAGATTAGTGATGCGCAGCGGCTGCTGTACGGTCTGCATACCCTGGTGGCAACGCACTTCGCGAAGGAAGAGTCGATCTTCGTTCCAGCATTAGAGGCGAACCTGAGCCAGCCAGAGGCAGATGCGCTCTATGCCTCGATGGAGGCCGCGGCTGGCCGCCTGCGAGAAGCGATGGACGCCGTGCCAGCATAACGGCAGGGCTTGCTCGAAAGACCAATGGGGCAGGTGCAACGTTGTGCGCCTGCTCCATTTTGCGTGTCGGAGTTCCGGGGGTCAGGCGGCGCGAACATCCACGCGGGATCGCTCTTCGAGGATAATGCGAAAGGGGCGTCCGGCTCCCAGTTGGATAGCTGCATCGAAGGCCGCACCGAGGTCGACAAACGAGACGTCTATCGCTTGCTCGTTTCGATAGAGGCGCCAGGAGTGACCGTCGGGGACGATGAAAAATGTTTCGGGATCGACCATGGTGCTGGTCTCCTCAGATTGCTCGCTATTGAGACGGTCGGCGGCGAGCGACACCGGAATAGGTGACGGACGGGGGATTAGCGGGAGCAGCGGGCCAGGTTCGGGGAGTTCCCCGATCCGTGGCCGAGTGGACAGCAGGTATGGGCCCAACGCCTGCCACCGCTGCTCTCTGCGAGACGGGGTAAGGGTGTCTCCTGCAGCGGCTGACAGCTGGCCAGGCGTAGGTGCCCGGCCGTAGCGGCGGAGTCGGGGATATGGTGCCATCGGTTTGCACCGATGAACGCCGGCTGCCGGGGGTTACGCGGGTTAGCGCGACGCCTCCTCGCGCTTCATGTGAACGATGAGCATCGGACGCTTGATCATGTGCATCAGACGGTCCGTCGTGCTACCGAGTGCGAGGCGGGCAGCGAATCCACGGCCATGGGCAGCAACAACGACCAGTCCCGCGTCGAACTGCTCCGCAGCCTGGGCGATACCCTCGGCCGCAGTCGACTGCACACAGACGGCTGTCTCCCCTGCCTTCGCGGTCTGGCGCAGGTACTCTTCAGCATCGGCCTGGAGGGTGATGAGGAGGTCGGCCGGGTAGGGTGCGAACTCGACGCCCATGGCGGGCGGCAGGTTGAAAGCGCGGATGAGGATGACCTTGGCATCGCGCTTCGCGGCAAGTTCGCGAGCAAGGGGAAGGCCGCGTTCGCCTTCCTCTGAGCCGTCGAGCGCGACGAGGATGGGCCCCTCGCCGACGGGCCGGGGATCGGGAGCAAGCGGCACCAGGACGAGAGGGACGCGAGCGCCTCGGACGACTTTGTCGGCAACGCTCCCGATGAACGTCGCCTTCATCCCCCCGCGGCCATGGGTGGCGATGGTGATGAATGCGGCGTCTTCGGCGTACTTGATGATTTCGGCGGCGGGTGGACCAGTGATGACGTCGGCCCGGTGCGGCACATCGGACTTACCGCGGGACTCGAGGAGGCCTTCGACGTAGTCTCGGAAGATCTCGGTGGCTTTTTCGAGGGCGCCTTCGCCTTTTGCCTGTTCGCCGTGGAGCACGTGCACGAACCGCAGTTCAAGTCCGTAGATGTCGGACAGCCGAAGTGCGAAAGGGATCGCCATTTCGGCGTTTTTCGAGCCATCGAGTGGAACGACGATGGGTCCGTTGGTCATGGTGTGCTCTCCCGGGACAACTTGATACGTCTAGGCTGAAACATGATAGCGGGTAGCCGTTAGGATCGTTGGACCCGCGATTGGCGGCCACTCGACCGGCGCATTGGCTGGAGCCAACCCCGAGACTGCACACATGTCGACGAGTGCCAATTCGCCGCTGTCGCCCAATGCAATCCTCGAGAGCCTCGAAGTGCATGCACTTCGGCCGCCGGATTTCGGGGGACTCGTGCAGCTGGTGGCGGGGGCGAACCTCCACTACCTGTGTCTTGCGCCGGGGCACCTGCGGCGGGCATCGCAGCAGGATACGATCGACTGGACGCAAGGGACAGTGGTGGCGCGGCTGGGTGAACTCGTGGTGGGATTTGGATTGATCGAGCGGGGCAACGACCCACACACAGCACAACTGACGATTGGGATTGAGACGGCGTACGCGCGTGGACCAGTTGCAGAACGGCTGGTCCACGCGACGTCACGCGTGGCGCGAGAGCTGGGGATCCAGAAGCTGGAGACACAGATATTCCGGCACACGACAGAGGCGTTCGCATCGTTTCGCGACGCGGGAATGCGCATCCTGGCATCGATGTGCCTGGGCGGGGTGACAGACGTGACGCTTGCGCTGGTGTAGGTGCCATTCGAGGTTCGGATTGACACCGGGTGTGTGTTGACGAGCCTTCGGATGGGAACAACAATGCGAGATGCATGAGCCCCGGGCCGGGGGAGCCTGCTGTGCGCGCTAACGGCCCCGGCCATCGTCCCAATTCGAAAGGGGGAGTTCGCTTGGCTGAGACAGCCGCCGCACCCGAGATTCGTCCGATCGTTCCGCACCTGACACTTGGGGAGACCCGCGACCAGGACTACCTGAACGGCGCCCGCTGCAGCAACTGCAACACGGTCTACGTCGGGCCACGCCTCTACTGTGCAAAGTGCAGCACAGAAGGGCCGTTCGAAAACATCAAGCTGAGCCCGGAGGGCGAAGTCTACGTCTGGTCGGTGATCTACCAGGCCACACCGTACGTCCAGGCCCCCTACATCGCAGCGATTGTCGACCTGCCCGAAGGGGTGGCCGTGAACACCAATATCGTTGGCATCGAGCCCAAGCCGGAGAACATGAAGTTCGGTATGAAGGTGAAGATGCTGACGGAGAAGGTCTCCGAGGACAAGGAAGGCAACTCGTACATTGCCTACAAGTTCCAGCCCGTCTAGCGGCCTCCCACTCGCCGCACCACTCGCAGTCGAAAAGGAGATCCCATGCGAGAAGTAGCCGTCATCGGCGTATCGATGATCAAGTTCGGCCGCTACCCAGACCGTGACGTTTCGCAGCTTGCCGCACAGGCCAGCCTCCAGGCGTTGAAGGACGCGGGCATGGAGATGAAGGCGGTGGAGGCGCTCTACAGCGGGAACCTCTACGCCACCTCTGGTTCGGGGCAGCGCATCCTCCAGCAGATGGGACAGACCGGCATCCCTGTCGTCAACGTGGCCAACGCCTGCGCTACGGGCTCGACGGCGTTCCGCGAGGCCTACCTCGCGATCGCCAGTGGCGCCTATGACATCGTCATGGCCGTCGGCTCGGAGCAGATGGGCAAGCAGGGCCTCCTCGGCTCACGGGGCGACCCTGCAACGAGCCTCGAGGGCCGCGTTGGCTCGTACATGATGCCCGCGGTTTTCGGCATGGCTGGCGCCGAGCACATGCGGAAATACGGGACGAAGCAGGAGCACTTCGCACTCGCTTCGGTAAAGAATCACTACCACAGCACGATGAACCCGCTGGCCCAGTACCAGAAGGAATCGCCGCTGGACGAGGTGATGAGCGGACGCGGAATTGCCTACCCGAACACGCTGCTCATGTGTTGCCCCACGGGCGATGGTGCGGCGGCAGCGATCCTCTGCTCGATGGACAAGGCACGCCAGTTCACGACGCAGCCGATCAAGGTGGCGGCGAGCGTCCTGACGAGCGATCCATACACGGACCGCGACCTGACCCTCCCGGACATCAATACGCTCACGCGGAATGCAGCGAAGATCGCATACGAGACGGCGGGCATTGGCCCGGCCGACCTGGACCAGGTCGAGCTGCACGACTGCTTCGCCACGGCCGAGCTCCTGCACTACGAGAACCTTGGGCTGTGCGGCGACGGTGAGGCCGCGATGCACATCGCCAGTGGCGCTCCGTGGCTGGGCAACAAGATCCCAACGAAGTACCAGGAGGACGTCGCGCCCTTCCAGGACAAGACGTACCAGCCGAAGACGAAGACCGTCGTCAACGCATCTGGCGGACTCCTTTCGAAGGGGCACCCGCTGGGCGCTACAGGCGTGGCGAACATCGCCGAGATCGTCTGGCACCTGCGTGGCCAGGCGGGTGCCCGGCAGGTTGAGGGCTCGAAGATCGGGATGGCACATGTGATCGGTCTCGGGTCGGCCTGCACACTGAACGTGCTGCAGAAGTAGCGCTCACAAGAGAGCGGACCGGAGAGAAGGGACAGCGAATCGCTGTCCCTTCTCTTGCTTATGTGTGTGCCACGAGCGAGTTCGCTTCTGAGCCGCATCTCCTCGACCGAACGGCTCGACACGGTGCGGCCACCGACGCAATAGTTGCGGCCCTCCGGTCCAGTTGGTCGGCTCTTGCATAGACTCCGCGGATACCAGGGCACTTACGTTCGGGTTCCACACGATGTGAGATGGGGCGTTTCTCTGAGGAGAAGCACGCGGGTGCACGGTCACAGCGCGGGATGGACACACTCATCGCCCTGATCGTCATTCGCCGGCTCGGTGCGGGGGTGCCACTGGCGACGCTTCGCCAGCGCACCCTGCGGCCGCAGTGCTGACGCAGGTAACCGGGCTGGCATTGACGGGCGCGAGAAATTGGGACACGCTCCGGTTTGTGCCTCACCATGTTTTTCAATCACTCATCACCGCGCCTGAACATGCTTCTGGCCAGCAGGGGATCTGGTTCTGCGTTGGCCGAAACACCGTCCTTGTCACACCGGGCGACGAGGGGCTCGAGCCGCTGCGTGCGGTGCACCCCAGCGACCTGGGGCTGGTAGTCGACCACGAGCACTTCCTGGGATTGCTCGATGGGACGCCTGTATGGGCGGCGGGAGTCGATTCGCCGGGAGACGACCCGGACGGATACCGGCACGAGAACCTATTCAGCCTCTTCCCAAATACGGATGAACAGACGTGGGCCCTCGCAGGGCGAGCCATCCAGGTGGCGGAATGGCACCGGACCAACCGGTTCTGCGGGCGGTGTGGGACGCCGACCGAGGATGCGCCGGGAGAGCGCGCGCGCAAGTGCCCTTCGTGCGGGATGCTGGCCTTTCCGCGGCTGGCGCCGGCGGTCATCACGCTCGTTGAGCGGGAGGACGAGGTCCTGCTGGCACGTGGACGCACGTTCGGCGCGAATCCGATGTACAGCACGCTCGCCGGTTTCGTGGAGCCCGGCGAAAACCTGGAAGAGTGCGTTGCCCGGGAGATCCGCGAAGAGGTGGGAGTACAGGTGGGAGATATCCGGTACATGGGGAGTCAGCCATGGCCGTTCCCGCACCAATTGATGATCGGATTCCACGCGACGTGGGCAAGCGGCGAGATCGAGATCGATCCGAACGAGATTGTGGATGCGAAGTGGTTTAGAGCGGATTCCCTGCCAAACATCCCCGGACGGATGTCGATTGCGCGGCGGCTGATCGATACGTGGTTGGAGCGACAGCGATAGGACAGTGGCCCTGAGTCCGCAACGCCGCGCGGCCTGCGCATCACTCGCTCCGCTGAACGAGGCGTTGGCAGAAAACGCCACCGTGGTGCGAATGGGCCCCGGGGATGGCCAGCCCGCGAAACAGCCGTGCAGCGAAGTGGTTCGCCCCAGCCGTGCCGTGAGTCTGCCCGCGTGCCCTGGCGAACGGGTTTGAGTCCGGGGACTGATATCTCTGTTGAAGGCATATTTAAGTAGAAGGGATCGTGACCGCGGAGCGTGAACCGGCCATAGCGGACTATCGCCCGGCTCGAGACTGATTCCCCGCCCGAGAGCGTCGACGACTGACTCACCTACGCTTTCGGAAACGGCGCTTCTCGAGAACATAGTGATTGCCGCTGGCCAATCGGCTGCAACCGGGGCCCCACTATTGGGGCCCGGTTGCAGCGAGGAGTCCCTCATCGATTCTCTGGCAGCCGGTGCAACCCGTTGGAAATGGCGGGTTACGGGCGGAGTGCGATCTTGAGGACGCCACCCGTCTTATTGCGGAACAGGTCATAACCGGCCGGCGTCTCACTGAGCTTCATCGAGTGCGTGAAGAGGGGTGTGAGATCGACCTTGCCGCCTGCGATGAGCCCCATGAGACGGTTCATGCGGTCCGTGCCAACAGGGCAGAGCGTGGTGACAAGCCGGCGGTGGATGAATGACCCGCTCGTGGGGAGGTTGAGGACAGGGAAGGCGCCATAGACGCCGACTGAACTGACGGTGCCTCCAAGACGTGCGACGGCACAGGCGTTTTCGAACGTAGCCTGGTTACCGAGAGCCTCGACGGCGATGTCGACACCCTTGTTGTTGGTGAGTTGCATGATCTTCGCAACCGCCTCGGAGGGTTCGACGACGACATCGGCGCCGAGCCGCTTCGACATTGCGACACGCTCGGGGATTGACTCCACGGTGATGATGGTGCCCGCACCAAGGGCGCGAGCACCGGCCGTGGCACAGAGGCCGACGGGGCCCTGGGCAAAGATAGCGACGGTGTCGCCGGGGCGAATACCCCCGCGTTCAATGGCGGCAAAGCCGGTGGACATGATGTCGGTGGCGAAAAGGACCTGCTCGTCGGTGAGGTTGTCCGGGACCTTCGCCATGCTCGTCTGGGCGCCATTGACGAGGAAGAACTCGCCCTGTGCACCGAAGAGCAGGTTGGCGGGAGCATTGAACGTTTCGCACACCTGGTGGTCGCCGTCCATGCAGCGGGCACAGACACCACAGCAGAGGAGGCAGCTGGTAACGACCCGGTCGCCGGCCTTGAAGGCAGTGACGCCAGCCCCGACGGCCTCGACGATACCGACTGCCTCGTGGCCCATGGGGACACCGCCCGGAATGGGCATCTCATCGACGATATGCATGTCGCTCCCGCAGATGGTGCTGAGGGTGGTGCGAACGAGGGCCTGGCCCGGTCCCGGCTGATCGGGGTAGGGGATGGTGGTCATGGCCACCTGGTGCGGACCGGTCTTTACACAGGACAGCGAATTAGGCAATGGGGCTACTCCTCGGGAGATCGCCCTATTCTGCAGCAAGGAATCGAATCACGCTCGGAAAAATATGGTAGAGCAGGTGGAGTCTCAGGCGGAGTACTGGACGAGGATCTCGCGGGTCTCTTCCTCGGCATTCAGGAGTTCGGCCCTGGCGGGGCGTTCGGCGAAGGCCCAGAGCATGGCCCACTGGACCGCCTCGGCCTCAGACTCGAACCATTTGATCTCCTCGTGGTCCGTCCAGGCCAGCCAGATGCCAGACCGCTGAGTCACGCGGACAACACGTTCGTGCGGCATTGCTGGCATCGGACACCTCCTCGAAGCTCGATGTTTCCCGATAATACCGCCTCGGGATACGGGCAGTCGTGGGAAGCACGGGGGCCGAAGGTCCCTAACCCGCCGCGGTTGAATGGACGATGGGCGCATAACCGGCGGCGATGACACGAATGATCGCCGGTGGTGTGAGTACGTTCACCTCGGCCCGTGGGTCGAGCCTGCGGAGGATAGTGGTATATCCTCCGGGCGACCAGGCGCGGAGTGCCCCATGCCAGAGCATGTACGGCATGCTATCGGCGAGGGCAAGGAATACACCATCGGGGAGATCACCGAGGAGAGCGCGGTGAGTGCGTTTCTGCCCCTCCGGAGTGAGGCGTTCGGCATGGAGGATGCGATCAACCTCGGGCGCACGGAGCCTGTCGCCGGGCGCAGGTGACCGGGGATTCACACGCTCCCAGAGGCGGAGGAAGGCATCGAATTCGGAGCGGCGGCATTCGGCGCAGGGGCGATGCCCGGCTGCAAGTGCCGTCGCCTCGTCGAGGAAAAAGAGGTGGGTGTAATAGCCCGGCCGAAAGAGCTGTTGGCGGCGTCCCTTGAACTCGAGCAGGCAGGTGATCCAGCGTTCCACCTGCCAATGACGTGGACGGAGATTGCCAGAATCGTCGTGGATGCAGCCACGGTTGCCGAGGAAGAGGCCGCGTTCGGGGGTGGCTACGATCTCACCAGAGGGAGTGACCCGGTTTCGAAGTGGCATGGATCAGATGTCCCTGATACCGCTGACGATGAGACCCGCTGCAACCGCCACGAGGAGTGCGCCCGTGATACGCGCCGTGCCACCGAGTGGAGCCCGGGCACGCTCGAGGCGGGCGCACAGGAGTACGCCTGTTGCGATGACGATGACCGTCACTGCTCCGAACGCGCGGCCGAAGCCATCATCGGCACCGTAGCTGACGGCAGCCATGAGGCCGGCGGGGCCAGCGAACAAGGGAACCGCAAGCGGAAAGGCCGCGCCCCGGAGGTCGATGTGGTCGGTATCGGTGGTGATGGCGCCGAACCAGATGGCGAGGACGCCCATCGTGGCCATGACGATTCCGGCGGCGACGCGAAACGATTCCGGGGCGATATCGAGCCAATCGAGAAGGTGGGGCGCACTCCAGCAAGTGAGGGCAAAGGGGAAAAGAGCAATGACAGCGCCCACGATGGGGAGCCGGAAACGGAGGTGATGGTTGCCCGGCTGCTGGAGACGGCTGAACGATGCCGCGACTGCTGCAGGGTTGACCGCTGCAAAGAAGATCACGACCAGGCGAAGGAAGTCGTTCATCGTTTGTCTTTCCGTTCATCGATGATGTCGCGGGCACGAAGGGTGGCCGAAAGGGAGTGTTGCTGGTCGTCCATGCGCGTTACGTTGTCCGCAAACCATGCTCCTTCACTCAAGCCAGGACGTGGTGAGGATGCTGCCTGCGACTTCGTAACCTGGCGGGCGGCGAGCATTCCGGCACCGCAAATAGCGCGATCGCCGATAGCGTCTTTCATGTCGGCCATCCGGGGATCGATGGAGGCGAGGCGCCAGAGTGAGTCGAGGCCCTCAATCCAGGTCCCCATGCCGGCGCCACGAGCCCGGGGACCGCGGAGGATATCCGACCACCAGGAATTGCCCCGCCCGGATTCGACACGGACGAGGAAGCCGAAGCGTTCGGCGAGGGTACGTGCGTAGGCGATATTGGAATCGGTCGGGGGCCAACTGGCCATCTCGCCGAGGCCATACGCGGCCCACTGGTCGGCCCAGGGTGGGAATTTCTGGTTTTCGACGCGGTCGCGATTGAACGAGAGGTAGTCGGCGACTTTTCGGGCGGGCCTGTCCCAGCTCTCACTCGGGAAGAGGCGGTGCATGAGCGTGAGCGCCCAGAACGCCTCGCCAGTCGCGTACTTCGAACGCTCGAACGGGTTGGGCTTCCCGGTTACCGGATCCCAGGAGAGGAGGAAGCTGCCATCGTCTTGTTGCATGAGGAGGATGAAGCGCGCGAGTTCGTGCATGAGCGGGTCGTAGCGTGCGTCATCGGTCGCGATGCGGCGCTGTTCGAGGCCGGCGAGCATGAGCGCGACCGAGCCGAGCTCGATGCGGCCATCAGTGGGGTCACGGAGGGCTGCCCAGTCGTCGTGACGGATGAGATGGTCTTCCATCCACCCGGTCGCACGGTCAGCAGTGGGGATGCCGCTCGCGTCGCCAGCTTCGGCAGCGAGCATGTAGAGACCCATCGTGACACCGGCGTGGCGGACAGCGTTGTAATCGGATGATTCCACGTCAGTCGCCGTGTTCCACTCGTAGAGGTAGCTGCCGTCGGGCTTCTGTGCTCGCTCAACCCAGCCAGCCGCGGCCCGGGCGGTCGCCAGGAGGGACGCCGAATCGACGGGTGGGCAGACCTGCGCCGGGATCATGGTCTGGCGGAGGACAACGAGCCCCACGGCCCAGAACGCGAGCAACCCAAGCGCACCACGGTACCGCACGGACGGAAGCATACGCCGCCGCGAGTCTCAGAGCCGCGGGGCGTGCGGTACGCTCGATATGTGGATCTGTTCGAACGTGCGGCAGCGTGCAGGCAATGCCATGGAGTGAGGCCAGGGAGCGCCATCTTCGGTGCGAGCAATGGCCCGGTCGATGCGGCGGTGATGTTCGTCGGCGAGGCGCCGGGACGGATCGGAGCGGGCCGGACGGGAGTGCCATTTTCGGGAGACGAGTCGGGCCGTCGGTTCGAGGCGTTGCTCGGGGAGGCAGGATTACGCCGGGACGAGGTGTTCATTACGAACGCCGTGTTGTGCCTGCCCCTGGACAGCCGCGGAAGGAACCGGCGGCCCCTGGCATCGGAGGTGCAGCGGTGCCGGTCGTATCTCGCGGGGACGATTGACCTGGTGCGGCCACAACTCGTGGTGGCGCTGGGCCGGGTGGCACTCGATTCACTCGGGGTGCTTGAGCCTCATGGGTTATCGCTCCGTGGTCATGTGGCATGCGTCGTACCGTGGCGAGGGACCATGCTGGGCGTGCTCTATCATCCAGGGCGGCAGGCTGAACTCCACCGGAGCCGGGAGGACCAGGTGGCGGATTGGCGCCAACTGGGAGAAAGCGTGCGAGCGCTGGCCGAGACCGGAAGTGCACGCGGGCGGCGGATTAATGGTCGCCAGTGACGCGCCGGAGGAAGTTCCGAGCGCGCTCGGTCCTTGGTGCGCCAAAGAACTCGGCGGGCGTCCCCTCCTCCTGGATGATACCTTCGTCCATGAACACCACGCGGTGTGCGGCCTCTCGGGCAAAGCCCATCTCGTGAGTGACGGCGAGCATGGTCATACCTTCGGCTGCGAGATCGCGCATCACGGCGAGGACTTCACCGACGAGTTCGGGGTCGAGGGCGCTGGTGGCTTCATCGAACATCATGAGCTTCGGATTCATGGCGAGCGCCCGGGCGATGGCTACACGCTGTTGCTGGCCACCCGATAGCTGACCCGGGAAGGCATCGAGCTTCGAGGCGAGGCCTACACGGGTGAGCATGGCGACAGCGCGCTCATGAGCCTGTTCCCTGGGTAGTTTTAGCACCTGGACCGGGGCTTCCATGACATTGCCAAGGGCTGAAAGATGGGGAAAGAGATTGAAGCGCTGGAAGACCATGCCCATCTCGCGACGGACCTTTGCGACGTCGGACTCACGCTGGGACCGAAGTTTGCCGCCGGCCTCGGTGTAGCCAACGAGGCGTCCCTGGAAGTAGATGCGGCCGCCGTCAATCTTCTCGAGGTGGTTGATGCAACGGAGGAGGGTCGACTTCCCTGAGCCGGAAGGCCCAAGGATAGCCACGACCTCGCCGGCTACAACAGTCATGGAAATACCACGGAGGACCTCGACGTGGCCGAAGCGCTTCTGGACGTCAATGACGTCCAGGAGTTGCGAGTTACGAGTTCTGAGATGCGCGTCTCGCGTCATGGTCGCTGATCCGTCTCCGAGTGTGGGCGGACTGAGTGGCGCAAGCCAGCAATGATGCGGCCAGTCTCTTCCGCCATGCCATTGAGGGCCTCGAACTCGCCGGGGATGAGGTAGCCCTCATCGACGGCAACGTGGAGTTGGGCACGGACTTCTCCACGAGATCCTCTTGCGATTGCGAGGAACCGGGCGAATTCGGCAGGCGATGATCGCTCAAATCCCTCGGCGATGTTGGAGAGGGTTGAAACTGCAGCACGCCGGATTTGCCGCTCGAGGTCGAGGTCCTCGCGGACGCGGGGGGTGCGAGTGGCCCGATACACCTCACGGCATAGCTCTCGAGCCTTCTGCAATGCCACTAACTCCTCAAGCCGCGAAATCTTCGTCATCGATTCGAATTACTCGCAACTCGCAACTCTGACTCGCAACTCAGTGCGCCAGGTTCTTGCCGCGAAGCCAGTTGGGGCGGCGTGTGCGGCTGAACACGGATTCCGTTGGCCCGTAGGTGCCCTGCCGGTACCGGTTCTCGAGCCAGGCCTGGACGATGCTGGCGACGGTGGTGAGCGCGAGGTACCAGAGCGAGGCGATGATGAGCCACTCGAAGTAGAGGAGGGTGGACGAGTACTGGAGCTTCGCAACCAGAAAGAGCTCGCTCACACTGATGACGGAGACGAGAGACGAGTTCTTGAGCATGGCGATGAACTCGTTGCCAGTGGGCGGAATGACGACACGCATCGCCTGGGGAAGGATGATGCGGCGCATCGAGAGCGGATACGTCATTCCCAGGCTCTTGGCAGCCTCCATCTGGCCGGGGTCAACACTCTGGATACCCGCGCGCATGATCTCGGTCATGTAGGCACCCTCGTTGATGGCGAGCGCGAGGACGCCAGTCTGGAAGGCCGTCATCTGGCCGTTCCACGGCATCCAATCGGGCCAGGCCTGGGGGAGGGCGAAATACCAGAAAACGATCTGCACGATGAGCGGGGTGCCGCGAAAGAACCAGATGTAGCCGAGTGCCAACCACTTGAGGGGCAGCACCTTGCTCAGCCGCATGAGGGCGAAGAGCGTGCCGAGGACGATGCCGATGGCCGTGCCGAGAACCGAGAGCTGGATGGTGAGCCACATGCCCTCGAAGACGATGCGCGAGAAAAGATGGCTGCCGATGTAGCCCCAATCGACGCTACCGGCCGCAAGGAAGAGCCCCATGACCGCCTCCGGGCGAACGGGAGGCGCCTCGAAGGCGCCTCCTCATTCACCGTGCTACTTCAACTTGCCGGCCTCGAGGTCCCAGTACTTGAGGATGGTGTCCATCTTGCCCTTGTCCGTCATGGCCTTGATGGCGGCTTTGAGGCCCGTACTCACTTCGGAGTCGTCTTTACGGACGGCGATGCCGTAGGGCCCAGATTCGAACTGGTCGCCGACGCGCTTCGTGCCCTTGACGGTCTTTTCGGCGTAAACGGCGACCGGGTAGTCCATGAGGGCGGCATCGGCGCGGCCCGAGGCTACTGCCTGGATGGTGTCGGTGTTCTGCTCGAACGTCTGGACATCGATCTTCTGGAGGCACTTTTCGTTCTGGGCCTTGGCCTGGTCGACCTGGATCGTGCCGAGCTGAATGGCGACCTTCTTTCCGCAGAGGTCGGCGACCGAATTGATCTTGCCGGGGTTGCTCTCCTTGACGAGGATGCCCGACCCGGCGTTGAAGTACTCGACAAAGTCGACCTGCTTCTGACGCTCATCGGTGACGCTCATGGCAGACATGATGATGTCGGCCTGCTTGCTCGTGAGGGCGGGGATGATGGCATCGAAGGGGGTGTTGTTGATCTGGGCCTTGACGCCCCAGGCAGCGGCGACGCAGTTGGCGATGTCGGCATCCAGCCCGATGGGGTCGCTGCCGCCCTCTTTCGTGAAGTCGACGGGCGCATAGCTGAGATCCGAGGCGACCACGAGCTTGCCGGCACTCTTGATGCGAGCCGGGGCGGTGAGGCCAAGATCCTTGCAGTCGACGGTGGCAGCGGTGAGCTTCCCGCCGCCCGATGTCGAGGTAGTGTTGTCGTCGTCGCCGCAGGCCGCAGCGACCAGGCTCAGGCCAGCGACCGCGATGAGCGCCGCCGCCGCCGGTATCCAGGTAATCCGCATCTACATGTTCTCCCGACTGATAAGTCGGGGCGAACTATGGCACCAGCGAGCGTTAAGGCAAAGCAATTGCCGGCCGCTGGGATGCCCCCCAATGTGGTTCCGTGAGCACGGAAACAGGCCGCTGAGCGCTCGACGGCAACGAGTGGAGACCGAGAATGGAGGCATGAGTGGGCACGCATCGACGCAGGCGCCACGACTAACTCCGTCAGCAGGGCGGGTGCTCCAGGTTGGCGGCATCGGTCTCGTGGTCATGCTCGGGGGCGTGTTTGCGTGGGCGAATCGTTCCGAGGTCCCGGCAGCATGGGATGCAGTGCGTTATGCGAACCTGCCCCTGTTCGGGCTCGCAGTAGCCCTGACGGGGCTCTGGCTGTTGAACATGGCTGCCTTTCACCGTGCGACGTATCGGGCGGTGGGGCTCGACATCCCGTTCCACTCGATGGCCTGGCTCACAGCGGGGAGCACGTTCGTGAACATGGTCGCCAAGTCAGGAGGGATGGGCGGGATTGCTCTCTTTATTCAGGACGCTAACCGGCGCGGGCAGCCACGAGGGCTCGTGATTACCTCATACCTGCTGGCCGGCCAGTTGGGTCACCTTGCCTTCGCACTCACGCTGCTCATCGCGCTTGTGGTCGTCTGGCTGGACGGCCAATTGACGGGTATCGACGTCGCAGCTTCCGCCATCTTCGCGATATATGTGGGAGTGCAGGGAGTCGCTTTTGCAGTGGGGATACGCAGCCGGGCGGCTCTGCGGACGCTGCACCGGATCCCGCCGGAAGCGAGATGGCGGGTGATGCGTGCATTTGGCAGAGGGGCGGCAAACCGACCCGAGCCGGACGACAGCGGGGCCGATGAACTCTTCGAGGCAATCCATCTGCTGATCAACCAGCCTCGCCGGATGATCGTGCCGGCGGTACACGCACTCCTCGTTGAGGTTCTTGGGGTCGCGACGATCTGGACAGTACTTGCGATGTTCGGGGAATGGACAAGCATGCAGGCACCCGTCGTGGCTTACGCGCTCTCGGTGCTCTTCTCGATCATCGGTGTGCTTCCAGCGGGTATCGGCTTCGCCGAGGCATCGCTCGGGGCGACCTTCACCGCATACGGGGTGCCCGGTGCCACGGCTGCTGTCGCAGTCATCACCTACCGCCTGTTCGAAGTCTGGGTGCCGTTCGCCATAGGAGGCTACGCTGCCCAGCAACTGGCGAGGAAGAAGGGCCCGGCATGAGCGGTCCGCCAGGAATGCCTGGCCGTGGCCGCCGGAACGCCGTTGCAGTAATCGTCCTCTTGTTGGGGCTGCTCGATGTCGCACTCACGCTCTTTCGTCACCCATTGATTCATGCGGGACCAGTGCGGCACCAGATTCCATACGTCGCGGTGGCCGGTGCGCGCTACGTCTTGCTGGCGGCCGGCCTTGCGCTCATCTCGGTGGCGCCAGGTCTGCGCCATGGGAAACGCCAGGCATGGAACATAGCCATGGCTGCAGTCCTGGTATCGCTGGCGGCCCACCCCTTGAAACGAACCGACGTCATCGGCTCGGGCGCGACGATAGCGGCAGGGCTGTTGCTCGTGGCGACGGCACGGTTGTTCCGCGCGCGAAGCGACCCGCTTCGTGCCCGCCGCGGGGTTGCGTGGCTGGTGTTCGGCGAACTCGGCGTCTTCCTCTGGGGAGTCATCGGGATGTACTTCCTCGACTACGAGTTTGTCGAGCGCACGAATATTCTCGACGCACTGGGCAACGCACTCCGGGCGATGCTGATCTTGCCCGCAACGACGGTAGCACCCGAGACGCGGCACGGGGCATGGTTCATCGATTCTGTACGAGTGATGGCGCTCCTCGTGCTGGGGATCGCGGCATGGCACCTGCTCCATCCCGTGGTTCATCGGCAACTCGTATCTGGCACGGAACGAGATCACGTCCGGCGGCTGCTCGAACAATATGCGACCAATACCCTTGCCTATTTCCACCTCCTCGATGACAAGGACTACTTCTTCGCAGACGATGGGGAGGCGTTCATCGGTTACAAGGTGGTGGGGCACACAGCAGTTGTGCTCGGTGAGCCCATTGGTAAACGTGCGTCGTGCATCACACTGGCACAGGAATTTGCGGAGTTCTGCGACCTGAACGGCTGGGCATTCGCGTATCACCAGGTAACAGGTACGGGCTGTGAACTGCTGCGCGAGTGCGGACTCAATGCGCTGAAGATCGGGGAGGAGGCATTGATCCCGCTACCGGGATTCTCGCTTTCGGGGAAAAGCTTCAAGCACATCCGGAACGTCACGAACCGGCTCGAACGAGATGGTTACCGGATCGACAGGCTGAGTGAAATCGATGGGCCGCTGATGGATGAACTCGAGGAGATTTCGGACGCCTGGCTCGCCGACGGCGGCCACCGGGAGCGTACGTTCACCCTCGGCCTTTTCGACCGGCGTTACCTGCGCGAGACGGGCGTCGTCGTTGTTACATCGCCGGCCGGGCGGATCGAGGCTTTCGTTAACCCGATTCCCGGCTACCGAAGCAAGGCCGGCAACTTCGACCTGATGCGCCGGCGCCCGGATGCACCCGAAGGGGTGATGGACCTCCTGATTGTGGCACTCGCCGAGCAGTACCGTGAGGAGGGATGCGAGACGCTCGCGCTGGGCCTGGCGCCGCTTGCCAACATCGAAGGCACGGGTATCGTGGAGCGCGCACTACGCATCCTTTATATCCATGGCGGCCGCGCATTCAATTTCCAGGGGCTGCGTGCATTCAAATCGAAATGGAAACCGGTGTGGGAGCCGCGCTACCTCTGTTATCGAAGCGAGCTTCAACTCCCCCAGATCGCGCTGGCCGTTGTGCAGGCGGGCGAACTCCGCAGCGGACACTGGTGGGCGGAGTCCGCAGCCCTCGTGCCCTTCCGGCGGCGAGCACCGGGCGGGCACGAGGCAGAACCGGCCGAGGCTACCGGATGACCCCGGTCTCGCGCAGGGTGGCGATCTCCTCGGGGGAGTAGCCGGCTTCGGCAAGGACCGTGTCGGTGTCGGCGCCGAGGACAGGGCTGGGACCCTGCGGGGTAAGGGGCGTTTCGGACATGCGGAAGGGCGGGCCAACCATCTTGAGGTGGCCGAGAAGCTCGTGGTCCATCTCCATCTGGAGGCCGTTTTCGAGCACCTGCGGGTGGCCGAACAGCTCTTCGACAAAGAAGACCGGTCCGGCCGGGACGCCGTGGGCCTGGAAACGTTCGCCCCAATCGGCGGTCGTTCTCGTGCGGAAGAGGGCTTCCGCTTCGGCGACGAGCTGTGGACCGGCGATCTCCCAGCCCGAAGGGTCGAGCTCGAAGGTGCCATCTTCCTTGAAGCGAGGGTCGACCAGCCCCGTGGCGGCGAGCACCTTGACGCGGAGCGGGGTGCTGAGGGCGCCAACGGCGATGAAGCCATCGGCCGTCTGGTAGACGCGGTAGTAGATGTTACCGCCGGCGGCAGGGCGGAAGGTGTTGTGAATGGCGACCTGTTCCGAGAACGACTTGAGCTCTTTGCGAGCATCGGTGATGCCGTGGAGCATGGGATTGAGGATGTCATCATCCCAGGCGTCGATCCATGTGAACTGGCTGGTTTGCATCGCCATGGCGGTGCCGAGAAGGGTGCATTCGATGCGCTGGCCCTTGCCGGTCTTCTCGCGCCAGTAGAGTGCGGCACAGATGGAGTTCGCCATCTGGATGCCGGTCGCGTAGTCGGCGACGGCGGGATAGATGTAGGTCGGGACATCGCCCTGCATCTTCGCTTCGCCGGCCATGAGCCCGCTGAGCGCCTGGACGATGAGATCGTATCCGCCGCGCTGGGCGAGGGGGCCCTTGCGCCCGAAGGCGGTATTTTCGCAGTAGATGAGGCGGGGGTTGACTGCGCTCAGGGTCTCGTAATCGAGGCCGAGTTGCTCGGCGACGCCCGGGCGGTAGTTGATGACGGCGACATCGGCGTCTTTGGCGAGGCGGAGGATGGCCTCCTGGGCCTCGGGGCGGGCCATATCGATGGCGACGCCGCGCTTGCCACGGTTGAGGCTCATGAAGACGCGTGATTCCTTGGGGATGAGTTCGCCGGTGAGGCGCCAGGTTTCACCCTCGATCGGTTCGAACTTGGTGACCTGGGCGCCCATATCGGCGAGGTGCATCCCGCAAAACGGGCCAGCGATAATCTGGGTGAACTCGAGGACCTTGATTCCGGCGAGCGGACCTGTGGGCATGTTGTCTCCTCCTGGATGGCGGGATCTCGATGTGGGCCGCATTCTACGCGAAGGCAGGTGCGGCGCCAGCGGAGCGGGGGCCGGGGGGAGAGGAAAGCGGGCCAGGATTGCACATAGTTGTTGGGGGCCAAACGGCCCCCTAACGTGATTCTAATGGATTTCAAGTAGGGAGATCCCGTACTGTACACTGGTGATTCACTCACTTGCAGCGAAAGTTGCAGGGGGGTGGAGCCAATGGGGCGGTCCTCTCGCATCCTGGTCAGAGAGCGAGCGGGGCCAGAGACGGGGATATTGCAGGTATCCCCCGGTGGCCGGGCGCGGGCCCGGCAAGAAGGGAGAACCAGGGCACATGACACTAGCACTCTATGGAAAATCGAAACGGAGGCAGGGCGGCCTCGCCGTGCTGGGCCTGCTTGCCGTGATGGTGGCGGTCCTCGCCGGGGTGATGCTCCGCCAGGATTCGGCAAAAGCGCTGGGTCTCTCGAGTGCGAGCGGTACCTGGGCATCTGCAAACGGTGCGGAATGCCTGAGTGGTACCGGCACCAATGAGATCCGATGGGGAAAGAATTCCTCTGGCGGCTGTTTGAACTCGAGCGTCCAGAGCGGGTACCGCTGGGATGGTGGTCCGGCGGTGACATTCACAGCGGGGCAGAGTTTCCTGCTTGGGAAGTTTACGCACTTCAATAATCCGATTTACGGGAACTTCACAGCGATGACGGGGGCTACACTCAGCCTCCCCCTCGTGTTCAATGACCCCGTACAGACGGTGAACCTTAGCGTCTATTTCACGCATGATGAGACGCCAAATGATGCGAATCGATGTAAGTATCCAAGTGCCGATAACAGTAATGGTTGTGCTGACCGGGTAGGGTTGCCAGACCTCTCCGACCAGCAATTCCAGGTGGGCGACAATCTCTATAAGCTCGAATTCACGGGCTTTAAGCCACTGGCAAGCGGGAACTGCCCGGCAGATGGCAGTTCGCTACCAGGCGAAGTGACGTATTTCTATACGAAGGAACAGGCTACGAACATGGCCTGTGTGTACGCGAAACTGACGTTTACGGCACCTGTTGTGAATGTCCAGAAGGCGGCTGTGAACACGAGCGTGAAGCAGGGCCAGGACGCACAGTTCAAGATCACCGTGACGAACTCGGGTGCTCCCGCCGCGACGGGATGGGGGCTCGTGGATCAGCTGCCGGCCGGGTTCTCGTGGTCGATCAGCCCGCCGGTGAGTGGCTGTTCAATCGATGCTTCCCAGAAGCTAACCTGCACAATTCTGAGTATCCCGGCCGGTACGGTAGCGAACCCCGGGAAGGTCGAAATCACCGTGAAGGCCTCGACGGCTGGTGCCGCATGTGAGCCCATCACGAACCCACTGGTGACGGTTTCGAAGACCGGCAAGCCGAGTGCTACAGCAGGGCCGGCGACGGTGAACGTCACTGATTGCCCGGTTGATGGCTCGCTTATCGTGTACAAGGTCGGGAAGGGCATCACAACTGGTAACGGGCCGTATAGCGGGACGATCTCGCCCGCGATTGGGTCAGCGTCGACATGGTCGGTACCTGACACGGGGAATGGACAGACCTTCAGCTCCGTTCCAAGCGGTACCTACACAGTCACCGAAACCGGGATGCCGAAGGCCGTGACCGGCGGAAAAATCGTGCTCGTCGGGTACAAGGTCGTGGATTCGACGACCGCGTGCTCAACAGATGAGAGCGGGTACTCGCCGTCCACGAACCAGGTGACGGTCGCACAGGACACGACGAAGGTCGTTTGCGTGCTCAACAAGTTCGTGGCCATCTCCAATCCGGGCGTATCGAAGGTGAAGGCGACTGAGGATATCTCGGGTGGCTTTGCCTACTGGGACATCAAGATCGACAACACTGCCAACACCGGCGATTCCGTCGACGTCTTTATCAAGGATGGGGCGACCCTCGTCAGCGTCTCCAACGGCACGTGCACGGCCACCACAGGCGCAGATCTCACGAATGGTACAGGATGCACGGCAAATGCCGGCCAGGTGCTAACGGTGAAGGTCAAGAAGACCGCGCCGACAGCTCAGTGCCTCCCGCAATCGGTAAACAACAGCGCACAGGTCTGGCGCGGGTCGTCCGCCTCGGGCAATCCGATTGGCACGGTAGGCGGCGGTGAAACCACCAAGTACACAATCGACGGCGTTCCTGCACTGTGCGGGCAGCCGAACATCACCAAGACCCTCCCGAACGGCGGCACCGCACCGATCACGGTGACAGACCCCGGCGCCATCGCCTGGACGGTGACGGTGACGAACCCCTCGACCCTTCCTGGTGCGAACCAGGCAGTCGTCATCAAGGACTCAAACGTGAAGGTGTCGAGCGGGCCTGCGTTTACTGGCGGGGCGAACTGCGACCCGAACAGCGCGCCCGCGGCTTTCGAAACTGCACTGACGTCATCCAACGGTGTCAGTTGCTCCATGCCGGCCGGAGAGACGAACTCCTCGACCGTGACATTCACCGTCAAGCCAGCCGGGACAATTGCCCGGACGTGCGAAGACCAGGTGTTCAACAACACTGCAACGATGCAGATTGGGACCCAGCCGGTGGTCAACGCCGTGGGTCCGACGATTACCCTCCAGGGTGATCCGGCACTCTGCGGCCGCAGCCTCCAGATCTGCAAAGTCGTCGTCGGAAACGGCGACGGGTTCGTGATGGGTGGCAAGTTCAAGTTCAACGTGACGGGCCACGACCCGGTTGAACTCGTCGCCTACGAGCCATCGTCGGATACGACTGCTGGAACCAATGGCAGCGAGGTCTGCACGACGGTGACGGTTCCCCAGGGCAACGTCACTGTGACCGAATGGAGCGCCAGGCCTCCAACGTACGGTTGGGAAGGGTCATGGAACGGGGACGATCCCGCATACCCGCAAAACAGTGCTTACGGATTCGGCTCCAAGAACGACACGGCGGTAGTCGGTAACGACGTCACCAAGGTCGTGTTCCGCAACAAGACGCTTCCGAAGACCATCAGCGCCACGTTCTCGAAGTACATCTGCCCGGCCTACACGGATGTTCCGCGGAACAGCGCCGGTGGCCAGAACGACATCGGCAAGCCCGACGGCCCGAGTGGCCTGAGCAATGGTGACCTCGGTACGTCGCAGGGCAAAGATTGCGAGCTGGCAGCGACTGAGTGGAAGTTCGAGCTCTGGACGAGCAACCGGAGCAACGGGTCCGGCGGCACGCTGTTGCAGACGATCCCGGTGGCAGCCGGTACCACAACGGTACCGCTCAATAGCTCGGTTATCTCGCACCTCATCAGCGACAAGCAGGTGTACGTGCAGGAGGTCTTCCAGCCCGGGGCCGGTTACGGCTTTGGCGCCCTCAAGTGCACCGGCGACTTCCAGAACGACGATAACTGGGAGTGGCTCTACAGCTCCTCCGCAATGTCAGCAAACGGCGTGACCTGCACGGCCTACAACGTGCCGGCCAAGGGCCACCTGACACTCAACAAGATCGTCGACAACACGAATGGCGGGACTGCCGGCCAATCCGACTTCACGCCGTCGATCGATGGCAGCCAGACGACCTGGGGTACTTCGAACGAAGTAGACCCGGGTAGCCACACCATCAGCGAAAGCGACCTGCCCGGCTACACGGCCGGCAGCTGGACGTGCATTCCGGCAGATGCCCTCACCGGCAACGACGAGGTGAACGTCCCCGCTGGCGGGAACGTGACCTGCAGCATCACCAATACCTCCCAGAAGGGCCGCATCATCGTCAAGAAGGACTATGTCCTGAACGGGGGGACGAAGCAGGCTCCGACAGTGACCGTCACTGATGGCAACGGGTCACAGAACCCGAGCCTGAATGGTACGGGAACCTCCGCCCACGACGAATGGAACGCGGTCGAGGTCAAAGCCGGCCAGGTGACCGTGAGCGAGGCACTCGATACGAGCCTCTGGGCCGCGATGAACGTCACCTCCACCTGCGAAGGCGGCGTTGCGGTCGAGACACAGCAAGCGATCGAGAACAAGATCGCCGACCCCTCAACGACCACTATCACCGTGAACCCCGGCCAGACCTGCACGGTGACCTTCACCAACGAACGCCTGACGGGCACGGTCGTCGTCAAGAAGGTCGTTGAGCCGGGCTCGACGCTCGCCCCGAACGACCCGAACCCGGCATTCACGGGTCTCTTCGATGGCTCATCCTGGGGGAATCTCCAGAGCGGCCAGTCGAAGACGTTCACCGGCATCCTCTCCGGCTCCGGTCACACCATCACCGAGCAGTCGGGGACGGTCTTCAGCCCTGGCGACGGCCAGTGGCGGCAGGATGGCTTCTATCTCGGCAACGCCGACGGCGTCTGCCCAACGGGCCCTTCCGGTGCGACCGCACTCGACCCGAACAACATCACGGTTGCTGCCAATAGCACCACAACCATCTGCGTCCTCAACTACCGGAACGCTCCGCAGGAAGTCTCCGGGTCGGTGACGGTCATCAAGAAGATCGTCAGCCAGTTCCCGTCGGCTACGGACACGTTCACCGGCACGGTGAGCACGCCCAACAGCAACGCCAACGGTGGCGGCAACTTCAGCATCAAGGACGGCCAGGGCCAGGTGTTCATCATCTCGATGGACACTGACCATCCGTCGACGACCTTCTCGGTGGCCGAGAATGCGGCCAGTGGCTATACGCTGCTCGGCTACAAGGTCCTCAGCGGTGGCGGCCAGGGTTGCCCCGCTCCCGATGGCAACTACCTGAGCTCGGTCGCGAGCCAGTCGATCAGCACCACGAGCCCGGCGTACACGGTCTGCGTGTACAACCAGCCCGCGGTCACCATCAACGTCCACAAGACCGAGCAAAACGGGCTCGTGACGAGCAACGGGGCTGGCTGGTCGGTGACCGTCAGCGGCTGCAGCATCTCGCAGTCGGCGGTGACCGATGCAAGCGGCAACGCGAGCTTCACCAACCTGCCGCTCTGCAACAGCTACATCGTCAGCGAGAACGTCAACTCCAAGGGTGTTGGCGCCTTCACCCCGGCGGGCGGGTACCCAACGTCGGTGGCAGTCAACGCGACGACGGCGGGCCAGGTGTACACGGTCCTCTTCGCGAACGTCCGCTGGTCGCCGCCGGATTACATCCCGACTCCGACGCCAACGCCGGTGACGACCACTCCGACGCCCGTTACCGCGACCCCGACGCCGGTCACTCCGACGCCGACTGCTACGGAGCCGACCAAGACGGCGACCCAGCCGGTCGAGGTGACCACTCCGACGGCGACGCCGACGATCGACCTGGTCCACGGCGAGAAGACGCCGGGTGCGACTCCGGCGGCTCCGTCGACGGGTACCGGTGGCACCACTGGTGGCGGGATGAATATCGTCCTCGCCGGGCTTGGGCTTGCGGTTGTGAGCCTTGGCCTTGCAACGATGGCTCTCGGGAAGCGGCGCGCCCGCTAACCGCCGAGTTCGCCAATGAAGAAAGGGGTCCCATTCGTGGGGCCCCTTTTCTGTTCGGGCAGGTTCTGGCGTTCAGGCAGTGGTTGCAGGCTTCTGAGCCTCGACGCAGCGGACGCCTTCGGGCCCAACGATGGCGGCGTGGGGCCAGCCGGGCGGCATGTCCATCCGGTCGCCGGGGTGGAGCTCGATGCGTTCGCTCGTTGGCGTGAGGATGAAGGTGATGGAGCCGGCGGCACAGTAGAGGACCTTGTGATAGTCGTGCTCGTGCGGGGCGTAATAGTCGCTGGGGTCATTGGACCACCACGATGGAGTGAGGCCATCACGGCGGAGGCGTGATTCGAGGGTCGCATCGGTGGGGGCTTCGTCGTGTTTCCAGCGCGTGATCACAACGGGTTCAGGCATGGCCGGCGGGCTCCGTGGATTGGGAAGACGCAGGTGCCTCGGGTTCGGTCTCCGGGTCGCGGCGTTCGATCACGATCGTGCAGTCGGTCAGGATCGCGGCGATCGCACCCACAGCGACGAGGACAGGGGCGAAGGCCGCACCGATGACACCGGCCGTGAGCGGGAACTCGGCGATGGTACGACCGTCCTGCCGGATGGCTATGCGCCGGACGTTGCCTTCGTGGAGGAGCTGCCTGACCTTTGCGAGGAGTTCGTTGGCGTCGACGTGGAAGGACTCGGTAGTTGCGATGGTGGCCTCTCCGGGGTGTTTTCTCCATCTTCGATCGGGCGGGCGTGCTCAACAATTCCGGATCGAAGTGGTGAGCGGAGCAGGCGTACGGCTCGTCCGCGTAGAATCGCGCCATGACGACATACATCGATGAGCCGGCGCGCCAGACTCGCGTCATCGCAGAGACGGACGTGCTCGTGGTGGGCGGCGGAGCAGCCGGGATCGCGGCGGCCGTCGCCGCGCGGCGGGCGGGGGCCCGGGCGATGCTCGTGGAGCGCTATGGGAGCCTCGGCGGGCTCGCAACGAACGGGCTCATCATCCTGTTGCTGACGCTGGATGACGGGCGTGGCAAGCAGGTTATCGCGGGGCTCTGCCAGGAGGTGGTCGACCGGCTGGCAGCTCGGGGGGCCTGTATCTTCCCTCCGCGAGAGGAATGGGGGTCGCCCGATCTGGCGCTGGTGGAGAAATACCGGCGTCTCGGATTGGTGTGGGGAAGCGGGCCGCACTGCGTTCGGTATTCGGTAGCCTACGACCCGGAGGAGTTCAAGGTTGAGGCCGACCGGATGGTGCTCGATGCTGGCATCGACCTGCGGTTTCATCGCTGGGCGGTGGGCGTGGTTCGCGACGGCGAGCGAATCACGCACGTCGTTTTCGAATCGAAAGCGGGGCGCGAGGCGATCGCCTGTGGGGCGGTCATCGATGCCACGGGCGACCTGGATATCGGCGTGCAGGCAGGGGTTGGATTTGCGTCGGAGCGGATTCACCCATGGCTCTGGTTTCGAACCGCGAACGTCGACGTGGATGCGGCAGAGGCTTCGCCGCAGCGGCTTTCGTACTACCGGACAGGAAATGGCGGAGGGTATCTGCACCCGTGGGGCGCGGCAGAGCGCATCGGACGAGACATCGACCCCACAAACCCCGATGACCTGACGTACGCCGAGGTGGAGTGCCGGCGACTCGTGCGAGCAGAACTCGACCGGCTGCGCGGCGAGGTCCCCGGATTCGAGCGAGCCTGGCTGGCGCAGTTCGCGGCCACGCTGGGGATCACGGAATCGCGACGGCTTCTGGGGCGACGGGTGCTGACGCGGGAGGACATGGACCAGTCATTTGCAGACTCAATCGCGATTACGGGGCACTGGACGAAGTATGGGGCCACGTATGCAATCCCATACGCATCGTTACTGGCGCCAGGGATTGGGAACTACCTCGCGGCGGGCCGCTGCATTTCGGTCGATCATCGGGCGCACCACGCGACGAAGGAGATCCCGTCGTGTTTCGCGACGGGTGAGGCGGCAGGAACAGCGGCGGCCATCGCGCTACAGCAAGGGCGGGCACCTGCGGACCTCGATGTGAGTTCCCTTCGAGCAGCGCTGACGAGATCCGGGGCGATCGTGGGATAGCCCACGAAAGCGCGACGCATCTCAACCTCCATGGAGGGAGCGCGCTGCACGGAGGGCGGTATCTTCATTCGAGGCGATAACGAACACGATATCAGGCCCGGCCTGCGCGAGACGGATCGTGGTGTTGCCGTCATTCGTGGCCGTGAGTTCGAGCGTTTCGTCAACCGTGCGATGGTCTGACTGCTGGGCTGCAAGGAATTTGGCGTGCTGGGCCGCGAATTCGGTGGCATCGTCCTGCGTAGCAAAGTGGATACGGAAGACCGCGAGAGAGTTGGATCCCTTCGCGTAGACGTCGTAGTGATCGCCAGCCCAGCCAGCGGCAACACGAGATGCGTCAAGGCCGGGGAGCCGGAGTTGGAGGTAGTTTCGCAACCCGAATTCACCGAGGGCGCCGCCGGACTCCCTCGTCCAGCCGCTCCCAAGGGCAGTGGCAAGGTCGGGGAGGGTGACCTTCGCGGGCTGGAACCCGGCGGTGATGAGCTCTGGATGGAGGATGATGGCAGTACCTGACGGGGGAGCCGCGAGGAGTGCATCGATAGCCTGCTGGCCGCCCTTGCTCTTCACCGCTTCGACGAAGGCTGTCCCGTCCTGGTAGGGGAAGTAGAACTCGCGGGCGAGTGATGCGGGGACGTCGGCAAGCGGCCCCTGGAAGGCAGCCATGATCGACTGGTTCGAGAGGAGGGCAAGATACCTGCCGGCGTAGGCGCGCTCGGTGATGACAGCGTCGCCTTCGACAACGGCGGAGTAGGCGAGGGAGCGGTCGATATCGTCCTCGACGTCCCGAGAGTGAGCGAGCAGGTCGAAGCTGCTGTCCTGGAGGGCGTGGGTGAGTTCGTGGGCGAGGGTTGAGAGCGTTTCTTTCGGAAGGTGGCTAAGTTCCAGCGGCTCGTTGTCGCCGTGGACTATCCAGAGTGCCTTGTCCTGAGGGGAATAGAGGCCGATGACTGCCTGGCCGGTGAACTCGTTGTAGACGGACTCGAAGTCCTGGTCTTTTCGCAGGTGACCGAGGAGCCGGTAGAGGGTTGTCGTGTTGGCGAAGACGCGGCGGTCGTCGTCGGTGGTGAGATGGCGGAGAAGGGCGGGGAGCTGGGAGCGGGCGATGAAGCCAGCATGGAGACCCTGCGGTATGGGGAGACCACGCAGTTCGGCGATGCGATCGAGCACCTGCTCGAGGTCGGGCGGAAGGGCGGTAAGGGCCGGAAGCGGGGCATCGGCCGCGGTCGCGGTCGTGGTGCCGACAGACCTGGAGGAGCCGCCCGTACAGGCCGAGATAAAGGGCCAGGCAGCGAAAAGGGCCAGGAGTACGAGCAGGAGCGGCGCGCGCCGCCTGGGCGACGGCGAAGGCGCGATTCCTTGAATGAAAGGGGGGTGCTGAGATACGCTGAGGGACACGGCGCATTCGTCTAGCGGCCTAGGACACCGCCCTCTCAAGGCGGAGATCAGGGGTTCGAATCCCCTATGCGCTACCACATGACTTGAATCCGCGGGAGCCGGTTTCGGCTCCCGCTTCGTGATTACGAACCTCATCAGTTGTGGCCAGTTTGTAGCCAGCCAGTTCGGCGCTCGTTCCTCATGTGGCCCCGCCGCAACGTAGTCTCAGTCCGGGCATTTCCGTGAACCATCGACATTCCCACCGCGGCGGCAGGTTTGACCCTCCGCCGGGAGTTCCGCGGTCTGACTGCCTTGCAGTCCACGGCTCTGCCAACATAGGTCAACGCCCGATGCACGTCGAGTGCACCCGCATCATGATCGATGCAAGCCGGCGGTGAGGCGCGTTGGCAGCGTGCAGTGAATCGGGACGTTGGGCTGGGAACAATCTGCGTGGCTGACTGGCGGGGGTCACGCCCAGCGCCATGAAGGTTGGGGGCGGGACCGGATCGGGTACTCTATGTAGCTGTTCTACCGTTGCCTTCCGGTGCACCCCATGCGGACTCTAACCAATCCTTTTTGGGAAAGGCGACCTTCGCAATGGCACTGAAGCGCATTCCTCCACTTTCCAAGAGCGCAACCCCCAGGGCAATCCGGAACGACAGTGCGGTGAAGGAGGCCGCAGAGAACGCCCAGGCCGAGGACCGTGAGCCGAACGTGACCCACCAGGGTCCCGGGACGGGTAAGGCGGGTGCAGCCGACCTGAAGGCGAGCGCCGCAATCCTGAATTCGAGCAGCACGACTGCGGCTACAGCGGAGGCGAAGACGGCGGCCGTTTCGAAGACGAGCGGGATCGAATCGGCCGCCGAGGCGATGCGTGAGCGTATGGCGGAGGCGAAACTGAAGACCGGGACAGGCGGAGACGAGCACACGGGAGAACTCACCGTACCTTACCTGCCGGGGACGCAGTCGGGGGACAGCGGAACTGCGGCAACGGGACCGCATCTGCCGGCTGACGGCGGTGGTGAATCGCAATCGGGCAGTGGCGGGGGCACGACCTCGGAAGGGGGGCGCGATCCCTTCGGGTTCAACACGGCACGAGGCCACCTGGACGCGGCTGCCACGGGTGCCATGTCACAGCTCGATGCATCGCGGCCTGACCTGAAGGGCGGGCTCGATGTCTTCGCGTCGGCGCCAGGTGCTTCAGCATCGGGGGCCACGTCGGGGCACGACCATCAGCTCGCGGCAGTGGCGGCGGGGAGCAATTTCGGAACAGCCCGGGAAGGGGACGACCCCGCCGCAGACCATGCAGCGGAAGTGGCGGGGCAGGTGACGGGTGGCCACGATTCGGCCGGTTCGATGTTCGGCGATCGGCATGGTGACGCGACGGCCGGGCTTGGACTGATGGAGGGGTTGATCGGAGACGCGTCGGCGAAAGAGAGCAGCCCGAGTGTGGCACACGATGGGGTTGCGGATGCGGGGATCAAGGTTGCGGGCGCCTATACAGCACTCACCACAGCCGCAGGGGCCATCACAGCGACAGAAGCCTCGGTTGTTGGGATAGGGGTAAGCGCGGCGGCGGCGGGAGCTGGCGCAACGGCCGCCGGAGTGATTGCGGCAGGGGCCATTGGATGGTCAGTGGGATCGTCGGTCGAGCAGGCGACTAGTCCCTTCACAACTTGGGCAATAGACAAGGCTGTCACCTATCTTAACGATGAAGATAGCGCTGAAGAGACAGAGGCCAAAGCCGCCGCTGCCCGTGCCGAAGGGCTCGCTCGGCGGCGAGCACGCCAGGAGGAAACGGATGCCAACGCGGGCACTGCTGGCGGTGGCGTGAAAGATCCGGGTGACCCCATGGGCGAAGGAGGGAAGCCGACGCCGGCTCAGATCGCCTTCCGGGAGTCTCTACGGGAGGCTCTTGGGATACATGATATAGGCAGCGGGGATATTGATATGGCTGATAGCGATGCGATCAATACCCCATCCGGGCCGGGACCGTTTGCGGGAGTGGCGAACGACAACGTGGGACTGATTGGCCAGCCAACAGGCCCGGGGGGCGAGGGCGGTGGAACGATGCACGCACCCGTTACAGGGACCGACGTCGACCCCCTGGACGGGAGTGCCTATTCGGGCCCGGGCATGGGCGGGGATCCGAGAGACCTCTCGTTTGGCTCATCCACTCTCCCGTTCGACACATTGCGGAGTTCCTCGGGCAGCGATGATGACACCGACAGCTCAGGTGATGACGACACACAGGATGACGACGCCTGAGGCTCGAGTCTCTTCTGAGGTGACCGGGAGGGTATAACCCGAACCGGGGGCATGCGCGCGCCTGCCCCTGCGGCATCTGTACCGCCTCCAGATCGGTTACGCTGCGTATCCGCCAACCCCTGGCATCGGGGGGTGGCGGTGGAGGCATCGTGTGACCGAATGGGCTGCCCTGCTGCGTAAGGCACGCTCCGACATCGGCATGTCGCGACCGGCGTTGGCTGCGAATGCCGGTGTTTCGGCGCAGACCGTGAAAGCGTACGAACTCGGGTTTCGCCGCCCATCGCGGGCACTGCTCACGTCCCTGCTGGACGTACTCGAAGTCGACCGCCGGCTGCGTAACGAGATCCTGGTCGGGGCCGGCTTCGCGCCGGATGGAGAGAGGCTTGGCCCAACCAATCCGGACTACATGTACACGGTCGATGAGGCCCGGGCGCTGGCCGACACCCTGCCGTGGCCGTGCCACGTCACCAGCGAGTTGATGGAGGTGGTAGCCGCCAATGGCGTGGCCCAAAGGCTCTGGGGTGTGGATCTCGAACACGAACTGCCCGGGCCCGTGGACAGGA
Organism: uncultured Anaerolineaceae bacterium; assembly: GCA_964508715.1. Classification (GTDB taxonomy): domain Bacteria; phylum Chloroflexota; class Dehalococcoidia; order Tepidiformales; family Tepidiformaceae; genus JAKALX01. The sequence goes on from CAZDUX010000020.1 coordinate 33,730, forward strand.
ATCTCGCCACTTTTGCGACCAACCCTCGATTCGCAGACCGTGTCACCAACTGGGAAGCAGTGGTCTCCGTGGCCGTTGGCGTGCTGAAGGGACACCACCGTGGTGCAGTGCCTCTACCCGAGACGACGACGGCATATTTCGCCGCGGTGATGGAGCGTGTCTTCGATGGGAACGCACGCTACGTGCGGCGCTTACTCAATCTCTGGGATCGGGTTCCGCCTCGCGCACCGAAGATCCGCTGGTTCTACGACGTCAACTGGTCGGACAGGGTCGTTGGCGAGATGCGGTTCAGAGTTTCAGTGGCGATGGCGGACGAGCCCGGCGGCCTGATGTTCCATGACTGGGTCCCGGCCGATGCCCAAACGTGGAGCCGGCTGGACGCGGTAACGGGTGGCTGTGAGCGCGAGGACACGGTGGGCGGCGGACGAGATCAGTAGTAGCCCGGTGTCGGAAGGCTCGCACAGTTGCCGCTCCCCGCGACGACGGCATGGCTGGCGTTGGCCACGATAACGCATATCTGCTGGGCATTCTGCGGCCGGTCGGAGGGCATGTAACCGGCGAACGGGCTGGCCCCTGCGTAGTCCATCCCGGCGGCCGCCGGGACGGTGTTGAAGTAGAAGTGCAGGTGGTGGCCTGCAAGCGAGGGCGCGAAGCCCGAGGTGGTGAAGGCGACCTGGAAGTGGTCGGCGGCGACGGTCACTCCGGTGATTGTGGCCGAGACGGCGCCGGTAGTTGCGGTCGGTGGCGGAGCCGTAGGTGTTGCCGTGGGTGGCGGAGTCGCAGGGGTAGCAGTAGGTGGCCGAGTCGTCGGGGTGTAGGTCGCGACTACGGTCGGCGATGGAGCCCTGGTGGGGCTGGGGGTAGCGGTGGCCGTCGCCGTGAACGTGCTGGTGAGTGACGGGCTGGGGCTCGCGACCGCAGCTGCAGCAACGCTGGCCCCCGCAGTCGCCGCTGGGGCGCCGGCCACGAGCAGGGTGCGATTATCGTCACCGCCGCTCTTGTCACCTGGAAGGAGGAAGGCGAGCCCTGTTGCAATCGCAGCCACGGTGGCCAGGCCCGCGAGCGCAAGCAGCAGCCATCGCGGGGGAGAACCAAACATGCCACGCAAAGCGGCTGGTATCGAGTTGGCGGAGGCTGTTGTCAAGGCCATCGTGCCTGCGGGTGCGGGTGCACTATCGGGCTGACGTTCCGCTTCCTGTAGCTCCGGCGATGGGGGCAAGACGGCTGGCCGGGGCAGGTCTGCCGTCACCGTGACGTTATCGAGTTGATCCCGGCCGAAGATCGCGGCACCGAGCGCTATCGCGTGCTTGGGGTGTGCATCGACAGCAGTTGGACGGCCCGTGGCCTCGCGCACGAGGGCACCCACGAGAGGAATACGGGAACTGCCGCCTACGAGCAGGATGCGATCGATCTCTTCGAGTTCGAGGCCGGCACTTCGGACGGCGCGCTCGAGGGCCGCGGTGGTTTCCCTGAGGCGGGGCCGCACGATCTCCTCGAACTCTTCGCGGGTGAGCCGCACCTCGGTCTGCAGGGAAGGGAGGAGCACGGGGATAACGCTCTCGGTATCGGAGGAGAGTGCTTCCTTGGCCTCGCGGGATTCTTCCCGGAGGCGATTGGCGGCGGCCCGCGCCGCCGGATCGGCGGGGTCGAGCCTGTCGAGGGCTCCTCCGGTGGCCGTGTTCACGAGCCCGAGTACGGCCTGGTCGAAGTCGATTCCTCCGAGCCGTTCGAGCCCCTCGGCTTCCCCGAGGAGTTCGAAGCCGTCTACCGACTTGCGCAGCACAGCAGCATCGAAGGTGCCGCCGCCGAAATCGTAGACAGCAACGACCGCGCCGGGTTCGAGGCGCTCCTGCTCCGCATAGTGAATGGCGGCAGCCTCCGGCTCGCTGAGCATGGCGGCCCGTTCGATGCCTGCCTGGCGTACGGCCTGGCGGAGGAGGTCGAGCTTATAAGGGCCGTAGCTGGCCGGGTGTGTCACGACCACCATGGCAGGCGGCTCGCCACGTTGCCGGGCTACCTGGTCGACCACGCTGCGAAGGAGGTGAGCATAGAGGGCTTCGGCGCCATAGGGCGTGCCACCGAGGAGGAGTGGGACAGGGTCGCCGAGGCGGCGTTTGAATTCGCGGGCGGTGCGCGCCGGCTCAGTCTGTGCCCGGCGTTCTGCTGCCTCGCCGGTCAGCACTTCACCATCGGCACGGAGCACGACGATGGAAGGGATGGAGGCTGCGTGAGAACCGAGTTGGAAGATCTCCGTCCGCCCGTTCACATCGATGGCGGCTGCGGTGTAGGTGGTTCCCACGTCAACGCCGATGACGTAGCTCACTTCTCCGTCTCCTCTCGAACGGGCGAATTGTACCGTTCGGTCCTTCCCACGGGATGAGGCGATCGGGTACGCTCAGTGCCCCTATGGAGCCCCCCGCAACCAGCGAAGTCGAAAGAGCAATCGAGGAAGCAGGGACTTATGCAGACCTTGCCGCGCAGGCGGCTGCGGCGCTGGGCCGTGAGGATCTGTCCCGGCGGATAGCGAACGCGAGGGGGCGGCTCAGGAACCCCGACGCCACCATCGCGGTGGTGGGGGAGTTCAAACAGGGGAAGAGTTCACTCGTCAACGCACTCCTGGGTACGAACGTGTGCCCGGTCGACGATGACATCGCTACATCGACCCTTTCGATCCTGCGCTACGGGGAGGAGGCGCGGGTTGTCGCCTGGCAGGTCGAGGACGGGGAACGCCAGAGGCGTGAGTACAGCCTGGCGGATCTGCCGGGCCTGGTGACGGAGCAAGGCAACACCGCCACGGGCCGCCCGGAGCTTGTCGAAGTGTACCTGCCGAATCCGCTGCTGCAGCACGGGGTGACCGTGGTGGACACGCCGGGCGCCAACGGGGTCCGCCCCGGTTACGCGGCGATCGTGCTGGGTTATCTGCAGGCCGTCCATGGGGCGATCTTCGTGACAGATGCATCGTCGCCTCTGACGCACGAGGAACTGGAGTTCCTCGAGGGCGCGGCTGAGGTCGCACCGGCCTGTGTGATCGCGCTTTCGAAGACGGATATGTTCCCTCACTGGCGGGAGGTCTACGCGGCGAACGGAAGGCTTCTCGAGACTGCGGGCCTCGCATTGGAGTGTGTGCCGGTCTCCTCGGTACTACGGGAAGGGGCGCTCGCAGACAGGGATCCGGGCCTGAACGATGAGAGCGGGTTCCCGGCACTCATCCAGTTCCTGGAGGAGAGAGTCGCCGGGCAGATGACAACGATCGCCGTGGCCGGTGTCCTGGATGCGGCGATCCTGAGCCTGACTGAGATGCAGGTTGCCACCCGGGCAGGGCTCGACGCACGCCTTTCCCCCGGGACGATGGAGGAGCGGCTACAGGCATCGCGGGAAGCGAAGGCGCGGTTGGAGCGGCTGCGCCAGGGCAACGCGCGGTGGCCAACCGTGATGAATGATGGCCTCACCGAGCTGGTGGCACGCGTGGATCATCAGTACCGGCGGCGCATGCGCGACCTGCAGCGCCACGTGGACGATGAGCTTGCCCGGGGTGACCCGAAGGCGATCTGGGCCGAGCTGACGGTCTATGTTCGCGAACAGGCAGCGGAGGTCGCGCGAGACGTGGTACGCGAGATGGAGGCCGGCGCCGATAGCGTGGCACAGCAGGTCACCTCGCTGCTGGCGGAAGAGGACCTCCAGATCGGGACGGCAGTCGGGTCGCGGCCGGCGATCGACCTGTCCAATCACTGGGCGCCGCGGCCGCTTTCGATGCCTTCCATAGGGTCGACAGTGGGGTTGGGCCTTTCGGGGCTGCGGGGCGCCCAGGGTGGGCTGATCCTGCTGGGGATGATGACGGGGCTTGCGGGGATTGTACTTTCGACGGGGGTGCTGCTGGGGATAGCCGCGCTCTTCGGCGGGAGGCAGGTGCTGGATGAGCGCAAGAGGCAGGTCGCTGTACGCAGGCAGGAGGCACGGACAGCAATCCGCCAGTTCCTCGATGAGGCCGAATTCGAAGTAAACAAAGCCCTGCGCGACCTTTCTCGTGAGCAAAATCGCCGCCTGCGTGAGCACTACAACGAACGCATTTCGGAACGAATTCGGACGTGCGCCGAGACAGTGGCGACCCTGGAGCGTGGCCTGCAGGAGAGCGGGGCCGCGCGCGAGGCGCAGATCAGTGAGCTGAGGGAGCAGGACGCCCGGCTCGAGGCGATGCTCGAACGGCTGGTACAGCGCCGTAACGAGATTGTTGAACCGAGGCGGACGTCGTGACTTCTGCACTGCTGGCACGTGTGGATGCGGCCTGCGCGCGCGCCATCGACGAACTCGGCGACAGCGGGCCCGTGGAAGAGGTACAGAAAATCCGAGAGGGGCTGCACGAACCGCTGCGGGTGGCGATCGTCGGGAGGGTGAAGGCCGGCAAGTCGACGTTGCTGAACGCACTGCTGGGGGAGCGGATAGCGGCCACGGATGCTGGTGAATGTACACGTTACGTCGGCCACTACCGTCATGGCCTTGCGTACGACGTCGAGGCTGTCCTGACCGGGGGGACGCGACAGAAGCTGCCCTTTCGCCGCGGGGATGAAATGCTCGAAATCGGCCTCGATGAGGCACGCGGAGATGTCGGCCATCTCGAGGTGGCCTGGCCGTCCAGTGCGCTCGAAAAGCTGACCATCATCGATACACCCGGCATGGGGTCAACGAGCGAGGAGGTGCGGATTCGAGTTGCATCGTTCCTGAGGGACGAGGATGAGCGGTTCGCGCCAGAGGCGGACGCGGTGGTCTTCCTGATGCGCCACCTGCACCGAACCGATCTCGAGGTGATGGACAGCCTGTACGACCAATCCATCGTCTCGGCGTCGCCGGTGAATGCAGTGGCAGTGCTTTCGCGCGCCGATGAGGTATGCGCCGCCCGCCCAGACGCGATGGAGGCAGCAGGCCGTATCGCTGGCCGCTATGCGGCCGACCCCCTGTTTCGTGGGGCAGTGGCGGATGTGGTGCCCATGGCAGGCCTCCTGGCTGAAACAGGGGCTACACTCCGCGAATCTGAGGTTGCCTGGTTGCGGCAGCTTGCCGGGATGGGCGAGCCTGAGTACCGGTCGCTGCTGCTTTCGGTGGACCGGTTTCGCCAGTCGGAGGCCAGTCCCCTGACGGCCGAGGTACGGGAAATCCTGCTTGGACGACTCGGGTTGTTCGGATTGCGTTTTACCCTGCGGGAGATCGGGGAGGGGAGAAGTGAGTCGGCAGTGGCGCTGGCCCGGGCGCTTACGCAGGTGTCGGGAATTGGGCGCCTGCAGGCGCTCATTGACGAGTATTTCGCATCACGAGCGGGGCACCTGAAAGCACGATCGGCGCTACTTCAGCTTCGTGCTACCGCACGCGCGGTTGAGGATGTCAATCCGGGTGCCGCACGCTCAATTCGCCGGTCGATCGAAATGGCAGAGGCGTCGGCCCACGAACTCGCTGAATTGAGGCTGCTGCATATCGCGCTCACCGGCTCTGCAGGACTAACCGGGGAGGAGGTGGCCGAAGTTCGCCGCCTGGTTTCGAGTAGCCCGGCTACAGAGAGGCTGGGGCTCCCCGTGGATGCGCCTGGCGACGTGCGCGCCCGGGCGGCACTCGAGAGGGTTGAGCACTGGCGGGAGCGGGCCTCGAATCCGCTGGCCTCACGTGAGCTCACAGCTGCCTGCGAAATCGCAGCCCGCTCATACGAGGGGATCTATGCAGGCGAACTTGCCTGAGCCTGGCAGCATCGCATGGACGCGCTGGCCCGTGTCATCGTTGGAGGGCCCCGCAGAGGTTCAGGGCGCTGCCCGGTCACGCGGGCGAAACATGCTGTGACCCACCCCGGCACGGGATGGCATCTGATTCCGGAGTGTTATGCGCTGCGCGACACAACCCGCCGAGCTGAATCTGAACACCGCGAGGACCTTCCATTACCCGTTGTCGTCGCGGCCGGATAGTGACTCGAGGCGCCAGCATGGCAACCACCAAACAGGCTCCCCTGGAGACGAGCAGCCCGAGATCTTCCCAGGCTTTCCGCCGATCGGCCCCGCTAACATGTCGAACCCTCGGTGCCCGCCGGAGCATCACCACGTGATGTCAGCACTACGCTGATGCGGGACACGACGGGAGGCACTCCATGACGATCATGGACGAGGTCATTCCGTCGACCGGGTAGTTGCGGCGGATGGGACTGTGCTACTTCAGGGGTTCGAATCCCCTACGCGCTGCCAGTATGCACGACATGAGGAGGGCAATGGCCCTCCTCGTTTGGGTCGGAGGTGTTGGCGGGGGCATCTCGCCGTGGTAGCAATCGCGGCTGGAGGTAGGGGTAGATGGTCAGGAGGCGGGGTTGTCTGCTGCGGTCTCCTGTTTCGTACGCTGGCGAGGGATGAGGCGGCTGAGCATGAGGTAGTCGGGGTCGCTGTGCGTCACGTGGGTTGGGATCAACGATGCAGCGAGGGCGTTGCAGGTGGACTTGGTAAGCGCGAGGGCTATCGGGTCTTTCTCGAGGAGGTTCCTGGCAAGAGAGCGCGCCCGGGGAAGAAGTTCGCTATCGGGGACAACGTGGTTGAGGAAGCCCCACGAGAGTGCATCGCTCGACGAGAAACGGTCACAGCTCATGACGAGTTCTTTCGTACGGGCGGGACCGAGTTCCCGCATGAGGCGGGGGAGGGCATTCCAGGTGAGCGGGATGTTGAGTTCGACTTCGGGGATGGAGAACCAGGCTGATTCGGCGGCGATCCGGATGTCGAGGCAGGCCAGAATGACCACGCCACCCCCGATTGCGAGGCCGTTGACGGCGCCAATAGTGACCTGACCAAGGCTTTCGAGGGCCTCCGCAGTCCGATTGCCGATTGACGAGCGGATGCGTTCTTCGAGGGGAGACCCGCTGGCGTACCGGTCGGTGAACGTGGGACGTGTGGACGCGCCGACGGAGCCGCCGAGGTCGGCGCCGGCTGAGAATGCACGGCCTGCACCGGTGAGGATGATGACCCGGGCTTCGGCATCGTCGCGCAGCTCGCGGCAGGTCTGCTGGAGTTCCTCGTGGACGGTTGTTGAGATGGCGTTGAGCTTGGCGGGCCGGTTGAGGGTGATGGTGACGAGGCCGGGTAGTTCGGTGTCGCGTTCGACAAGCAGGGTTTCCATGACAGGCTCCACTGGACGGGGTGGGGGGATGGTGCCCACGGGGTGATGATAGGTGCAACAAGGGGTTCGGCGCGAAGGAATCACGGGGCGCGGGTGAGATGGTGTAGACTCAGGTTCCCATCACCAAGGGATGTCCTGTTGTGCGATTAGAGCAGCTTCTCAATTTCAAGCGTGTTGCAGATGAGCGCAGTTACACGCGTGCGGCAGAGAAGTGTTTTCTGACGCAGCCGGCAATCTATAACCAGATTCGGCAGCTCGAGACAGAGTGCCAGGGGAAGCTCTTTTACGTATCCGGGAAAGAGGTATTGCTGACCGCTGAAGGCAAGGCGCTTTACCAGTTCGCCGAGGATATTGCCCTGGCAAATGACCGATACCTCATGCAACGGCGCAGCCGGGCGGAACGGCGTGCAAACCGTGTACGGATTGGGGCGCTTGCCTATTTCGGGATTATCGCGGAGGCGGCCGAACAGTTACGGGCGGAAGATTCGTCGATAACGGTTGACCTGCACAGCTGCCGGCCGGATGAGGCGATCGAGCTGATCCGAGCCGAGGAGCTCGATTTCGGGCTCTGTGGGCCTGCCTTCATGACGGATGACCTGGTTTTCGAGCACTGTACGGATTATGACCTGACGCTGGTGGCTCCGACGGACCACCCACTCGCCGGCCGGGAGATCGATTTCGAGGAGCTGGAACCGTTTCCCGTGGTTGGCTTTTCGGTTGGGAGCGTACGGGTGGCGCTGGAGCAATGGCTGGCCGCCGACCTCTCACGAAAGGTGCGGTATGCGGCGCAGGGCGACACATCGCTTGCGGTGAAGACGCTATCGGAAGCGATGGGCGTGCCGGCATTCATGGTGCGGCAGGCGGTTGAGGACGACCTCACACGGGGGAATCTGGCCGAGGTGCGGATCCGGGGCTTCGATGCGTCGTACCCGGTGTATCTCATCTACCTCGAAGAGTCGGCACTGGGGAGTGCGGCCGCGCGATTCTTACGGGTAGTCCGTGCGATCGGGTGTTCGCGGCGGCACCGCGGCCGCTTTGTAGTTGCTGAATGATTTGTTGCTGAACTTGAAGTTCAAGCGGCACCCGATGGTGTGTATTGTCGGGGTGCCTCAGCTCCAACGATGGAGACCGGGCAGGAAGGACTTCTCGGATGGAGAAGAGTAGTTACTGGAGCCGCCGGCGCCAGGGTAGCGTTTCGCGCCGGCATTTTCTTGGTGGCTCCGCACTGATTGGTGGAGGTCTTACATCCGCCTTCCTTGTGGGTTGCGGCGGCGATGACGATTCAACCTCGAAGACTGCGAGCCCGGCGGGCTCCGCAACGAAAGGGGCTGCGGCATCACCTTCGGCTGCGGCGACGAGTGCGGCAAAGCGTGGGGGCACGCTCACGATGGCCCGGACGACAAATGTCACATTTGCCGACCCACAGCGCACAAGTGGTGGTTCAGAGGCGGTTTTCAACCGCCTGTATGCGGAGACACTCCTACGCTACGAGGGCGACAAGATTGTTGCCAACCTGGCAGAGAGCTTTGAGCAGCCGGATCCGGCGACTGTTACGTTGAAGCTTCGCAAGGACATCAAGTTCTCGGATGGTACGCCATTGAACGCGGAGGCCGTGAAGTATTCGGTGACGCGTGGCCAGGATGCGAAACTCAATGCACCGGTCCGGCCGGCACTTTCGCTCATCCAGGCCGTAGAGACGCCGGATGAGTACACGGCAGTCCTCAAGCTCACATCGCCGAATGCGATCTTCCTCCCGACTTTCTTACCCTCGAGCTTTGTCATCTCGCCGACGGCTCTCGAGAAGATGGGGCCGGACGAATTCAACAAGAAGCCGGTTTCGGCAGGCCAGTACACCATCGACAGGATTGTCCAGGATGGTGATTCGATCTTCCTGAAGAATCCTGACTGGCCGATCAAGGCGCCAAATGGCGACCAGCTCCCTTATCTCGACAAGATCGTCAACCGTATTATCCCGGAGAACGAGACTATCGTTGCGGCACTTCTTTCGGGCGATGTGCAGCTCGTCAACAATGTGCCGCTCGAGAGTGTCAAGCAGGTGAAGTCTTCGAACATCGCAACCGGGTACGAGGTACCTGCAGGCTATGCTGATTGCGTCGAGTTCATCATCAACAAGCCACCAACCGACATCCTGAATCTCCGCAAGGCGATCAACTATGCCATCAATCGCAATGAGCTGAATCAGCAGATTGCGTTTGGGCTGGCGGGGGTTGCCACTGACTGCCTGACTCCGGATAGCTGGGTCTTCGATCCGTCGCTCCCGCGCTATGAGTATGACCCAAAGAAGGCTGCCGAGGCGCTTGCTGCTGCTGGTTATCCGGACGGGATCGACCTCAAGCTTGCGACTTATGCGCAGGCGACGGCAGAGGCGATCCAGCAGCAGCTTGCGAAGGTGAAGATCCGCGTTACCGTCGACAAGCTGGAGGTTGCTGTCTACCAGGATAAGTTCCGCGTGAAGGGCGAGTATCCGATTGCAACCGCGACGGCAACGGCCGAGAACGGGGAGCTTTACAACTACTTCCTCACTCGCCTTGGCAGCAAGGGGGCTTATAACCCTGGCCGTCCCCAGAATCCGGATTGGGATGCGCTGATCACGAAAGTCCAGACGACGATGGATCAGAAGGATCGCAAGAAGCTCTACCAGGACATGCTGAAGAAGGCGTATGACGAATCATACCGTGCATGGACCATCACGACGCCTGTCTACTACGGGCTCTCGAAGAAGCTCCAGGGCGTGACGATTCTCCAGGAGAAGCGCTACAACCCGGACCTACGGCGCGCCTGGCTCGCCTAATCATCACCGATGCGGCCGGGGCCTGTATCGAGCGCGGGCCCCGGCTGCACAGGGTCGCCGACAGGTTGTTATGACGCGTTATATCTTCAGGTCAGCTCTGCAGTCGGTGGTCGTGGTGATCCTTGTCACCATCGTGGTATTCGCCATCATGCGGGGGCTGCCGGGGGACCCCGTGACGGCACTGACCGGGGAGTCGGATAGCGGATACACGGCCGAACAGATGGACCAGATCCGCGAGAGTCTCGGGCTCAACCGCCCGTTTGCGGTGCAGTATCTTGACTGGGCGTCGGATGCGGTTCGAGGAGATTTCGGCAAATCGGCACGGAACCACCTCCCGGTATCCGATGAGATCGAGACCCGGCTGGTGACGTCGATCCAGCTGGCATTCGTTTCACTCATAATCGGCGTCATCCTTGGAATACTGTTTGGTATTGTTGCTGCCCTTCGACAGGGGTCGGTCATCGATATGGCGGTGACACTGATCGCGATGTCGGGTATCGCAGTACCGGTGTTCGTGTCGGCGATGCTCCTCATTCTCATCTTCAATGTGAGGCTCCACTGGCTCCCGGTTGGTGGATTCACGAACCTGTGGGATGACCCGGTGAAGGCGATGAAGAGCATGATCCTCCCGGCGGGTGTGCTCGGGCTGAGTATCGCCGCGCCGATCATGCGTCACACGCGTTCGAGCCTGCTGGAGGTCCTTCGTCTCGATTATGTCCGGACGGCCCGGGCGAAAGGGCTGCCGAACCGGGCGGTGGTCCTCAACCACGCGCTGCGCAACAGCCTGCTGCCCGTGGTTACCGTCATCGGGCTACGCATGGCAGTGCTGCTCGAGGGTGCTGTGATCACGGAATCGATGTTCAGCATCCCGGGAATCGGGCGGCTGGCGGTGACTGCGATTTCAACGCGCGATTATCCGATGCTCCAGGGGGTGGTGGTTGTCTTTGCGATTATCACGGTCGTTGTGAATCTGCTGGTGGACATCCTGTACGCACAGCTCGACCCCACCATCAAGTACGCGTAGCGAGGACGGGAATGAATGGAGATATTGCCCGGCAACCGTCGCTCACTATGCGGTGGGGCGGCAGCCGGAAGCGTCTGAGTAACTCGTGGTACCTCTGCCGGCAGCACCCTCTGGCGGCGGTGGCGGCAGCGATTCTCCTGATCATCGTTTTGCTGGCAATCTTCGCCCCGCTGGTGGCGCCATATGGCCCGACGGAGGCGGACGGGCTGGCCTCGCTCAATGAACCATCGCGGGCGCACCTCTTCGGTACGGATCGATTCGGCAGGGACGTGTTCAGCAGGGTGATTTACGGGTCTCGGATATCGCTGGGTGTGGGCGTGGCTGCGGTGTTCTTCGCCGGCCTTGCAGGCATTCCAATCGGGCTGGTTGGTGGCTATTTCGGGGGCATGACAGATGCCATCCTGATGCGTGCGACGGACACGTTCATGGCGATTCCGGGGCTCCTGCTGGCACTGGCCCTGGTACTCGTGCTCGAACCGTCATTCCTGACTGTGGCGCTGGCACTTGGGATTAGTGCCTTTCCAGGGTATGCGCGAGTCATGCGGAGCCGCGTGCTCTCCCTCCGGTCCGCGGATTTCGTCATGGCTGCGCGTGCCCTGGGCGCCGGGCATGTTCGGATCATGCTCCGTCACATTCTGCCGAATGCGATGGCGCCGATGATCGTGGTGGCGTCGCTCAGCATGGGTGGCGCCGTGCTGGCCGAGGCGGGACTCAGCTTTCTCGGGGTTGGTATACGCCCGCCGACACCAACATGGGGCGGGATGTTGAAGGATTCGTTTGCGCTTATCTACCAAACGCCGTGGCTCATGGCCTTTCCGGCCTGTGCCATCTTCATTCTCATCCTCGCGCTCAACGTACTGGGCGACGGATTGCGCGACATTCTCGATCCACGACAACGCCGGGCGTGACCGGTGTGAACAACGGGAGTAGTTGAAAGTGCCGATGTCGTTTCTCAAGGGCCTGCGGGCCATCGAAGTGAGCAGCACTCCACGCGCAGGATTCTGCGGGAAGATGCTGGCGGACGCGGGAGCCGAGGTGATCAAGCTCAGCCTACCCGGGGCCGAGAATGAGGGCTCCTTCTCGGCATGGCTCGACCGTGGCAAGTCGAGCGTGGTGATCGACTGGCACACGGATGAAGGCAGGAGGCTCCTCGGGGAGTTGTTGGGGGCTATTGATGTGCTCGTCTCGGATGTGGAGTGTGAGGGGCAATCGCGGGAGCTGGCTGAAATAGCGGCTGCTGCGCCGCGGCTCATCCATGCATCGACAAGCGACCTCGGGCACACGGGGCCATTTGCCGGCCGCCCCTCCACGGACCTGATTGTCTCGGCACTTTCGGGGATGTGTTACACGAACGGGAAGGCGGGGGAATCGCCGCTCCGAGAGCCTGGTGACCAGACCGCAGTGGCGGCGGGGATTGCTGCCTATCTTGGCGTGCTGGCCGCGCTCATCAACCGTGAGAAGGACAGCGGCGGCCAGCGGGTTGAGGTCTCGGCACTGGAGACGATGGTGAACATCCTGAGTCCATCGATCCTGCAGTGCTCCTACCAGAACGGTGCACCGTACCGGCGGCCCCCAAGCCCGGGAATGGTGTTTGACTGTGCCGATGGGCAGATCAGCATCATGGTGTATGCGCAGCGGACGTGGGATACGCTCGTGGCGCTGTGGGGGCTGGAGTTCAGCCCGGAGGACGCGGCGATATTCGCGGAGGAGCAGGGGAGAAACCGGCATCTCGCCAAGATTCACGCTGCGCTCGCACCCATCCTGAGCACGAAGACCCGGCAGGAGATCTTCGAGGAACTCTGTTCGGCGCGGGTCATCTGCGGAATGGTGATGGAGCCCCGTGAGTTGCCGACCGACCCGCACCTTGCCGCGAGGGAGAGCTTCGACAGCCTGGCAGGAGATACGAGAGGGCGGCGCTTCCCCGGGCCAAGCTTCCGGGTGAAGGGGGAGCGGCCGGGCGCAGACCGTGCGTTGCCGACGCTCGGGGCGCAAACGGCGGAGACGCTCAAGCTGATTGCCACGCGCGAGGTGGCGCTGTGAGCCGGACACCTCTCGAACACGTCCGCATCGTTGACCTCACTGGAGCGTGGGCCGGCTCCTACGCACTCCAGTTGCTTGGTGACCTCGGGGCCGAGGTCATCAAGGTGGAGGCCCGTTCACGTCCTGACGGCTGGAGGGGCGGATTCGACACGACTCGGGGGCTTTCGATCTATCCGAGCGACGGGCCAGGTGAGCGCCCATATAACCGGTCGCACCTGTTCAACAGCGTCAACCGGAACAAGTGGGGGATTACCCTCGACCTCAATTCAACGGAGGGCCGGGAGTTGTTTCTCGGCCTCGCGAAGACGGCGGACGTCGTGACAGAAAACTTCACGCCGCGGGTGCTGGGGAATCTGAAGATCGGTTACGACGTCCTCAAAGAGCTCAACCCCGGGATCATCCTGCTGTCGATGCCTGCATTCGGGCTCTCGGGAAGGTATCGTGATTTCCCCGGGATCGGCGGCACAATCGAGCCGATGTCGTCGAACTCATGGCTGCTTGGCGAACCGGGAGGCCGGCCGCAGGTCTCGGGAGTGATGTATCCGGATCCGGTTGCAGGTTTGAACGGGGCAGCCGCGGTGCTGAGTGCTCTCTACCGGCGGGAGAAGACGGGGCAGGGCTGCCATATCGAGGTTTCGCAGCAGGAATCGATGATCGCGATGCTCGGTGAGTTCTTCGAAAGCGATGACCTGGAGACGCTGGGCCGCATTGGGAACCGGGACCTGAAGCTCGTGCCGAACGGTATCTTCCGTTGCAAGGGGAACGATGAGTGGGTCGCCATCAGTGTCCGGAACGAATCGGACTGGGAGCGGCTTGCGGGCTGCCTGGGTGTCGATGCGCTGCTTTCGCCACATCTTGCGGCGGTGGAAGAGCGGAGAGCGATCGAGGATGAGATCGAGCAGGCGATCGGTGCCTGGACCGAGTGCCGCGAGGCATTGGATGTGGAAGCCGAGCTGAACGCCCTCGGTGTACCCGCGGCGCGCGTGCGAAGTATCGCTGACGTCGTGGCCTGCCCTGAACTCAACGAGACGGGGTACTTCCAGGTGACCGGCCAGCCGGAGGGGATCGCACCTGCCCCGATGCCGGGGATTATCGCGCGGCTCAGCAGGACGCCGGGGACGATCCGGATGGGACCGGTTCGCCACGGTGAACACAGCCATGAGGTGCTCCGGCGTATCCTCGGCATCGACGATGAGCGTCTCATGGAGCTGGATGCACGGGGGATCATCGGATCGGGGCCGCCAGCATGACCAGATACCGGAAGGGGAGATAGGCATGGAATACCGCGATATCGTTTTCGAGCCCGGCGAGGTGGCCAGGGTAATCCTCAACCGTCCGAGGTATCACAACTCGCAGCCGCCACGGATGGTCGAGGAGATGGATGATGCGTTTGAGCGGGCGGTACGGGCGCCGGAGACACGCGTCGTCGTCCTCTCGGGGGCAGGCCCGAGCTTTTCAGCGGGACATGACCTTGGAACAGCCGAGGCAGCGGCGGACTGGGTCGAACGGGGCGCCACCGACGACTCGGAGTCGAAGTACCGGCGATGGCGGGCATACTGGTATGAGGCGTCGATGCGCTGGCGGAACCTGCCGATCCCGACGATTGCCATGGTGCACGGGTATTGCATCTACGGTGGCTGGATTTTCGCTTCATCGATGGACTTCATCTTCGCCGCGGACAACGCGCTCTTCCTCCCGTCGCACACGCAATACTTCACTGCGCCGTGGGACCTGGGAGTACGGCGGGCGAAGGAGATCCTCTACGAGAACCGCTTCATCACTGCTCGCGAGGCGTACGAGTATGGCTTCGTCAACCGGATTTACGCGCCGGAGGACCTGGAGCGTGAGACGCTGGCGTATGCACAACGGGTGGCGGAGAACCCCCGCTTCGGGTTGCAACAGGTGAAGTTCTCGGTGAACAACTGCCAGGATGTCCAGGGCTTCACGGCGTACTCCGACTCGGCCTACCAGACGTACTTCCTGAAGTACCTGACCTATGACGACCCGCTGCGAGGGCCCGATGGCGAGCGGCGGGCGAGGGGTGTGGCGCAGGCGAAGGAGTTGCTCAAGCGGGGTATTCCTCCTCGCGACTGAGTGACCGGGTTCGATCACGAGACGGGCCAATGTGCCAGGCAAGAATTCTGTACCGAGGTATGTCATGCGAGAGGCGGTTATCTGTTCTCCGGTCCGGACTCCGGTTGGCCGGTTTGGCGGGATGTTGCGCGATGTCAGCGTCGAGAAGCTGGGGTCGCTGGTCATCGAGGCAGTCGTTGGGCGCAGCGGGATCGACGTCAACGCTATCGATGAGTGCGTGATGGGGCAGTCGTACCCAAATGCGGAGGCTCCGGCTACCGGCCGATTCCTTGCACTGGCAGCAGGCCTGCCAGTGGAGGTAACCGGAATCCAGGTGGACCGCCGTTGCGGATCGGGGTTGCAAGCGATCTGCACGGCTGCGATGGAGGTACAGACCGGTGTTGCCGACGTGGTCATCGCCGGGGGAGTGGAGAGCATGAGCCAGGTGGAGTTCTACTCCTCTGCGATGCGGTGGGGGCCGAACCGCGGCGGTGTCCAACTCATCGACCGGCTGGACCGCGGGCGGGTGACAACAGGAAGCTCCCGCTACATCGTAGAAGGGGGGATGATCGAGACAGCAGAGAACCTGCGGCGAGAGTACCGGATCTCGCGCGAGGAGCAGGATGCGTACGCCCTCCGATCGCACCAGCGCGCTATCGCTGCGATGGATTCAGGCCGGTTCGAGAAGGAGCTGGTGGGTGTACCGGTAACGGACCGCAAAGGGAATACGGTCGTCCACTCCCAGGACGAGCATCCGCGGCGCGAGACGACACTGGAGGCGCTCGCCGCACTTCGGCCGGTACGAGCAAAGGTTGACCCGGAGTCGACAGTAACAGCCGGCAATGCCAGCGGGGAGAACGACGGGGCGGCCGCGTGCATCGTGACAACGAACGAACGGGCAGAGGAGCTGGGATTGCGGCCGATGGCGAAGTTGCGGTCGTGGGCAGTAGCCGGTGTGCACCCGGCGGTGATGGGAATCGGGCCCGTTGGTGCGAGCAAGAAGGCGCTGGACCGCGCCGGTCTCTCGCTTGCCGACATGGGGTTGATAGAGCTCAATGAGGCGTTTTCGGCCCAGGTGCTGGCCTGCACACGCGAATGGGGGTTCCAGGAGCAGGACTTCGACCGGCTGAATGTGAACGGGTCGGGGATTTCGCTGGGCCACCCGATTGCTGCAACAGGTGCGCGGATTCTCGCGACGCTGCTTCACGAGATGGAGCGACGAGGCGTGGAGTTCGGCCTGGAGACCATGTGCATCGGTGGTGGACAGGGGATAGCAGCGGTTTTCCAGGCCTGTTAGAGCGGGAGGGGGCCGGAACCGCTTACTGGTGGCCAGCCATGTTGGGGACTGACGACGTTACCCCGTCCGCTTCGAGCCGGGCCTGTTCCTGGGGCGTGAGGCCGAGGATTTCGCCAAAGACGTAGGCATTGTCTTCGCCGAAACGCGGGGCATTCCGGCGAATCGTTGTTGGACGGTGGGCGAACCGGTAGAGCGGGCGCTCCATGTCCCATTCCCCGGCATCGGCGTGGGTTACCCGCTCGAAGAACCCCCGTTGACGGAGGTGCGGGTTCGCATAGATGTCCGCATAGTTGAGAACGGGCATAGCCGGGACACCGGCTGCTGTAAGCTCCGCAAACGCTTCGAATCGTTCCTTCGTCCTGGTCCAGCCGGCGAGGATTTCTTCCATCTCGGCCTGGTGAGCGTAACGCTGGTGTGCGGTTGCGAAGCGCGCATCGGTGGCAAGGCCGGGCTGACCGATGACGGTACAGAGTGAGGTGAACTCGTCATCTGAACGGCAGGCGATGGTGATCCAGGTATCGTCGCCGGCACACGGGAAGCAGCCGTGGGGTGCGAGGAATGGATGGCGGTTTCCGATTCGCTCGGGGAGCCGGTGGTTCATGGAGTAGCCAACGATGTATTCGCCGATGAGGCCGGTGAGTGCTTCCCGCTGTGCAATCTCGACATACTGGCCGCGACCCGTTCGCTTGCGGGCGAGGAGGGCGAGCACCAGGGCGCCGGCGGCGGCAGCGCCCGCGACGGGGTCGCCATAGCTGATCCCGGTTTTCTGGGGTGGGCCGTCGCGATACCCGGTGAGCGAGGCGAGGCCGGCGAGTTGCTCGACGTTCGTCCCGTAGGCGACGAAGTCCCGCTCGGGGCCTGTCTTCCCGTGGCCTGGCATGGAGACGAGGATAATGTCGGGTCGGACGGAGCGAAGTACTTCGTAGCCGATACCGAGGTTATCCATGACCTCGGCCCGATAGTTTTCGATGACGGCGTCACAGGTCTTGACGAGGTCGAGGAAGAGCTGTTTGCCACGGGGCTTCGAGAGGTCGAGCGCGACACCGCGCTTGTTCCGGTTGTTGTGATTGAAGTAGGCCGACTTGTTCCAGGCGTTCTCGGTTCCGCGCGGGAGCATTCCAAGAGCGCGGAGGAGGTCGGGGTTATTCGGGGACTCGATCTTGATGACCTCGGCACCAAGGTCGCCAAGGATGCGGGTTGCGTAGGGGCCAGCCCATACAGCGGTGAGGTCGGCAATTCGGACGCCCTGGAGGGGGAGACTGGTCATTGGATAACCGCGTTCCCGCGCAGCACATCGAGGCTGGCGTCATCGATACCGGCAAGGTTACCGAGCATCTCGGCCGTGTCTTCGCCAAGCAGTGGCGCAGGGCCGGAGCGCCATGGTGTCTCGGAAAGCCGGAACGGGGGGCCGGGATAGGTAAGCGGTCCGGCGAGCGGATGCTCCACCTGTTCAAACGATCGTCGTTCCTCGAGGTGCGGAGACTCGAGGAGGTCGGCCATGTCGTGGACGTAGGCCACGGGTGCGTGCATTGACCCGGCCCTTGCGAAGACTTCCTTTTTGTTCTTGTCGGCGGCCCATGCGTAGACGAGTGCGCGAAGCTCGTCGTCGTTTGCAAGGCGGCCCGCGCCATCGCGGAAGCGCTCGTCATCGAGCATCCAGTCGGCGTCCATGAGCCTGGCGAGGGCGGGCCAGTTCCGAGGCATGGCATGGACGCCAAGGTAGCCATCGGCGCAGGGGTAGATACCAATCAGGGACGAGAGGATGTTGCCGCGGCGCGTGGCCCAGACATCGGCTTTGAGATAGGAGTAGGTGTTGAGCATGAGTTCGAGCGTGGACGCCATGACCTCCATGGCACTGATGTCGATGATGTCGCCCTCGCCGCTCGATTCGGCGGCCCAGAGACCGGCCAGGGTTGCGGTGAAGGCGTTCAGGCCCGCCTGGTATTCCGCCTGGTAGCCGGCATTCTTGAGTGGCTCACGGTCGGGGTCGCCGGTAATCGCCATCTGTCCACCGCTTGCGAAGGTTGTGAGATTGGTGGCGGGAAGATGCGCGTAGAGGCCGTCCTGCCCAAATGGAGAGATGAGGGTGGTGACGAGGTGGGGGTAATCGGCCTCGAGCCGTTCGGGAGCAAAACCCTGCACCGCGAGTGTCCCTGGGGGGCGATCATCGACCAGGATCGCAGCCTCTCGCAGCAGCTTGCCGAGGAGGTCCTGGCCGGTTGGCGTATCGAGGTTGAGGGTGATACTGCGCTTGTTGGCATTGAGGTAGAGATGGAGTGCACCCGTCTCGAGCGGATACCCGGCAGTTGCGGCCGGGGGGAAAGCGCGGATAGGGTCGCCAGTTCCGGGCGGCTCGACCTTGATAACCTCGGCTCCGAAGCCGGCGAGGAGCTTCGTGCAGTAGGCGCCGGCGACACCGACCGACAGATCGATTATGCGCACGCCATCAAGTGCAGCAGGCATGGGGCCTCCTCGAAACGCGACGACGGGTATATGCATCGGAACCGACAGCTCATCGCAGCGTTATGTTCCCGGTGGGCGGTTTGTAGCATCGCCCACGAGGCGCGTCAAGGTGATGGGCGTCCGGGGCGGTGGATGGGATATTGGTGCGTGTTCGAACGGTGACGGGGTTGTACCTGCCGGTACAGAAGCGGCTATGGTGGATAAGGAATGATTCTTTGTGAGGTGATGCTTCATGGCTGATGACGTCTGGCTGCCTTCGTTGAAGACGGCGACACCACAGGAGGGTTTCGACCTGGCGGTGAAACTCGCACGGGTTGGGGTGAAGGTCACGCAACCTTCGGCGGAGGTACGGTCGTCGTTGCGGGCAGCGTATGACCACGACACGGCGCAGCTCATTGCGTCGTCGCAGGTGATTGCCATTCACTTCCAGACGGTCGCGGCGGCCAACAACTACTGGTCGTAGTACTGTCCCGGGCGTAGTGCACGAGGGGCAGCGATCGCTTGATCGCTGCCCCTCGTGCGTCGCCGAGTAATCCGGTCGGGTTAGGGAACGAGGGCTCTGGTGTCGCGTTCGTGCGCGAGTTTCGCGACGATGTCGCCGAGGGGCATGGCGCCGAGGTCGGTGCCACCACGGACGCGAACGGCGGCGGCGCGGGCTTCGGCTTCGCGGTCGCCGACGACGAGCATGTAGGGCACTTTCTTGAGCTGGGCTTCGCGGATCTTGGCGTTCATGCGTTCGCTGCGGGCATCGACGTCGGCGCGGATGTGCTGGCTGCGGAGGGCAGCGGCGACTTCCTTCGCGTAGTCGACGTGGCGGTCGGCGATGGGGATGACGACGGCCTGGGTGGGGGCGAGCCAGAGCGGGAAGTTGCCTTCGTACTCTTCAATGAGGAGGGCGACCATGCGCTCGAGGGTGGAGATGACGCCGCGGTGGACGATGATCGGCTCCTTGCGGCTGCCGTCTTCGGCGACGTATTCGAGGCCGAACTGGTGGGGGAGGTGGAAATCGACCTGGATGGTGACAAGGGTTTCCTCCTTGCCCATGGCGGTCTGGAACTGGACGTCGATCTTGGGGCCGTAGAAGGCGGCTTCGCCCTTTTCCTCAGTGAAGGGGAGGCCAACCTTCTGGAGGACGCGGCGAAGGAGGGCCTCACCTTTTTCCCACATGGGCGGGTTGTCGACGTACTTCTCGCGGTCATCAGGGTCGCCAAGGGAGAGGCGATAGCGGTATTTCTTGAGGCCGAGGGTACCGTAGACCTCTTCCATGAGGTTGAGGACGCCTTCGACTTCGCTTTCGACCATGTCGGTGTCGGTGCAGAAGATGTGGGCGTCGTTGAGGGTCATGATGCGGACGCGGCTCATGCCGGTGA
>CAZDUX010000021.1:0-53937 GCA_964508715.1 uncultured Anaerolineaceae bacterium
CGATTTCGATGCCGTGCCGCTCGAGGAGCGCACCGCGAACTTCGCCGTCGTTCACCCCCTCTGGAATGCGGACGGTGGTGAGCACCGGGAGCCGGTACGCTTCCTCGGCGTGGAGCACGAGCCCCATGGCTTCGAGGCCGCGTTGCAGGGCCCGGCCGTTGCGTTCGTGCCGTGCCCAGCGGTTCTCGAGCCCCTCTTCGAGCACGAGTGAGAGCGCCTGGTGCAGCGCATAGACCATCGAAATCGGCGCCGTGTGGTGGTACGCCCGGCGGCCATCCCAGTAGGCCTCGAGCAGTGCCATGTCCAGGTACCAGGAGTTGCAGGGCGTCTCACGTGCCTTCACCGCGTCAAACGCCTTCGCCGACATCGTGACGGGCGCGACACCGGGAGGCGCCGAGAGGCACTTCTGCGTCCCCGAATAGACGGCGTCAGCTCCCCAGGCGTCGACCTCTACCGGCAGGCCCCCGAGCGAGGTCACGCAGTCGACGAGCAGCAGCGCTCCGGTTTCCTTTGCGATTGAAGAGAATGGCTCGACCGGGTTACGGACACCTGTCGAAGTCTCCGCGTGTACCATCCCGACGAGTTTCACGTTACCCGCCGCCTTTACCGCACCCCGAACGGCTTCCGGGTCGACCGGCGAACCCCATGCCGCCTGCACCCTCGTTACCTCACCGCCCGCCCGCTCGGCCATCTGGGCGATTCGTTCGCCGAAGTAACCACAGATGCCGACGACTACGTGATCACCCGGTTCCACGAGGTTCATCACCGCAGCCTCCATGCCGCTGGTGCCTGTCCCGGGAGTCGCAAGCGTGACGTCATTCCGCGTTCGCATCACCTGCCGAAGCATCTCGCGGCACTCGTCCATGATTGCGAGGAATTCGGGGTCGAGGTGTCCCAGGATGGGCGCGGTCATGGCGCGAAGGACGCGCGGGTGTGCGCCGCTTGGGCCCGGGCCCATGAGTACGCGGGTTGGTGGGTTGAATGCTGGAGTTGCGGACATGGCGGTTATGGTAGCGGTTCGCGCCACTCATTGTTGGGGCCAGGATGGGCACTTGTATGACAGGAGTACCATTCCTACGACACCACGGGAGATATGATATGACACAGGCAGAAGCACCCGGGACCGTCGAAGCGAAGCGCGAACGGCTCGCTGTCACCGTCCGCAAGGCAACCAGCGAAGATGTACCGCCCCTGAATGCAGCACTTGCCCGGGCTTTCGATGATGACCCACTGCTCAACTGGATGGCCGCCCAGGACGATCACCGCACCCGCCGCATAGGCGACGCAATGAATATCTCGCTCCAACACCTCTCCATGCCCCATGGTGAGGTCTACACCACTGATGGCATCCATGGGGGAGCGCTCTGGGCGCCGCCCGGCAAGTGGAAGATGGGCTTGCTTCAACAGCTCATGCTCGTGCCGGCCATGGCGAAGGTAACCACCTGGAAGCGCATGTGGCCCGTGATGAGCGGCATCAACGCGATAGAGAAGAAACACCCGCACGAACCGCACTTCTACCTCTTCGTGCTCGGTACCGACACGGTGTACCAGGGCAGGGGTGTGGGCACGCAGTTACTCGCGCCTGTCCTCGAACGGTGCGACCGCGAGGGTATCCCGGCGTACCTGGAGAGTTCGAAGGAGAAGAACCTGCCGCTCTATGAGCGCAACGGCTTCAAGGTGACCGGGGTCTTCCAGGTGCCCAACGGCGGGCCGCCAATCTGGTTCATGTGGCGCGACGCGCAGTAGCTGCCGCGTC
This sequence comes from uncultured Anaerolineaceae bacterium, assembly GCA_964508715.1. Classification (GTDB taxonomy): domain Bacteria; phylum Chloroflexota; class Dehalococcoidia; order Tepidiformales; family Tepidiformaceae; genus JAKALX01. The sequence goes on from CAZDUX010000021.1 coordinate 1,757, forward strand.
CTCCGGCGTGTCTTCAACACGGTCGAACTGACCGGCCGGGCTTCTGACCGAAAGCCGTCGCCACCAACTGGAATAACGGCAGTCCGTCGCTCGTGGACGACGGCGGATGGCACGATGGCCATTTCTGCGCCGCACCATGGCCATCACCGGAATAGGCCGGGCTGGGTTACAATCGGTGCACGAATCCGAATCCGAGAGGTCCCCTGTGAACTACAACGATACGCCCGAAGAGGCCGCATTCCGCATCGAAGTGCGAAGCTTCATCGATAAGGAAGCCCCGAAGAATATCGCTCGCGGTGAAGGCGGCTGGGGCGGCCAGGGTGAAGCCTGGAACCAATGGGTGAAGAAACTCGCCGAGCGCCACTGGATCGCCCCGGCATGGCCCAGGGAATATGGCGGCGCCGGTATGAGCGTGATGGAACAGTTCATCTTCAACTGGGAGATGGCCGAAGCACGCGCTCCTCGCCCGGGCGGCATCGCCACCGGTTTTGCGGGCCCCACCCTTATCGTCCACGGAACCGAAGAGCAGAAGCAGAAGTACCTGCCCGAGATCCTCGATGGCCACACGGTCTGGTGCCAGGGCTATAGCGAACCCGGAAGCGGGAGTGACCTTGCCAGCCTCCAGACTCGTGCCATTCGTGATGGCGATGACTACGTCGTCAACGGCCAGAAGATCTGGACCTCCGGCGGGCACATGGCCAAGTGGATGATCCTCCTTGCCCGCACCGATCCCGAGGCGCCAAAGCACCGCGGGATTACGTACTTCATCGTTGATATGAAGTCGCCTGGGATCACGGTGCGCCCGCTCATCAACATGGCAATGACGCACGAGTTCAACGAGGTCTTCTTCGAGGACGTTCGTGTGCCAAAGGCCAATATCATCGGCGAGGAGAACCGCGGCTGGTACCTCGCCCAGACGACGCTGAGCTTCGAACGTTCGAATATCGGTGGCGCGGTTGGCGCTCGCCAGAGCGTCGAGGACCTTATCAAGGTCGCGAGGACGAGTGCTGCCAGCACCCTTACGCACAATCCTTCCGTCCGTTACGAACTGGTGGATCGGATGATTGAAGCCGGCGTGGCCACGCAGATGAGCCTCAAGATCATCTCGATCCAGGCAAAGGAAGGCGTCGCACCGGGACACGAGGCAAGCGTCGCCAAGCTCTATGGCACCGAGCTGAACCAGCGCATCGCCCGCACAGCGATGAAGGTGCTCGGTCTCTATGGGCAGGTCGATTCGAAGAGCGAAGGCATCGAGAATGCCGGCCAGTATGGGCGCTACAAGTACCAGTACCTCCGCTCCATCGCGAACACGATCGAGGGTGGTACGAGCGAAATTCAGCGCAACATCATCGCTACCCGGGGTCTCGGCCTGCCCCGCGCGTAGAATCGCGTCCGTCCAACATCTCACCGGCGCCCGCGAGGCAACTCGCGGGCGCCGTACTTCGTGTTCTGCGCGGCGAGGCTAACCCCTGGCGATTGGAAGCGGGGCGTGGTGGCCACCGTAGCCCGTGGGACGATCACCCTTCACGAGGTAGCCGCAGTCTGCCGGGTGCTGGTCGAAGTTGTAGCTGAACTTGTAAGCCTCGATTGGCCCGCTGGCGGGTTCGTAGCTCCCGCGTTCCAGTTCGTCGTTCACCGCCTGGAATGCAAGGTCGATTTCGTCACTATCGTCGGCGTAGCAGTACAGGAATGTGCCGCCCGGGAAGATCGCGGTCCGCACCTCCGGCGGCGCCTGGTAGTCCCCCCGGATAGGGACTGCCGCCCGCAGGAGCAGATGTTCATCGTCTCCCCGGAGGGTCCATGCAAGGGCTGCTACATCGATGCGTCCAAGCGCGGGGCGAGTACGCTCGCGCCACTCATTGAACCGCTGCCACAGCTCGCTATACGCGTTGAGATAGTCCTCAATGGAGCTGTCCTCGCTTGCGACAGGCTGCTCCATGTAGGCGACACGCATCTCCGGCAGCCAGGCCTTCCGGACCTTCCGCTCGAACTTCACGGGATTGCGCCGGCTTCCTTGAGCGCGATAATCCGGTCCCAGTCGTAGCCGAGGTCCTGGAGAATGAGTTCTGTGTCCTGGCCCAGTTCGGGGGCCCAGCCACGGATCTCTACCGGCGTGCCATAGAAATCGGCCGGTGTTGCCACCTGGCGATGCACGCCGTCCGCAGCTTCGATGTCGACGAACGCGCCCGACTGCTCGGCCAGCGGGTCATTCACCACCTCGTCGATCCGCTGCACCGGGGCGAACCACACATTCTCGCGGTCGAAGATCGGCTCCCATTCAGCCAGCGACTTCCGGGTGATGATCTTGTCGAGTTCAGCGACCAGTTCCGGGGCGTTTGCCATGCGATTGGGGATGGAGTTGAACCGCTTGTCCTGGTCCAGGTGCTGTGCATCGAGCGCCCGGACCAGGTCGGGCCAGTGTCGATCGGCCTGGAGGAGCAGGAGCCAGAACCACTTCCCGTCCTTGTCGCGGAACGAATTGATGATCGGATTCACTGCATGGTGCCGGTCATAGGGGACCACCGGTGTCCCCATGCGCAGGGACGTGTTGGTGTCCCACCCCATCATGTAGATCCCGACGCGGAGCAGGGAAACCGCGACACGTTGTCCCTTCCCCGTCCTGGTCCGTGCATACAGTGCGGCCGAAATCGCCCCCGCCGCGTTCGCGCCGGTCATGTGATCGCCCATACCACCGCGCTGCGTAGGTGGTTCGTTGTCTCCGTACGTCAGGCTGGCCGCGATTCCTGCGCGGCTCCAGAACGCCCCGACGTCATATGCGGCCCGGTTTGCGGACTCGCTCTGGATGCCGTAGCCGCTCACCTGGCAGTAGACGAGTCCCGGGTTGCGCGCCGAGCACTCATCGTACGAAAGCCCGTACTTCTCCAGCACGCGTGGCCGCATGTTCGAGACGAAGACATCAGCTTCATCAACGAGTTTGTGGGCGATCGCGCGGGCCTCGGCATTCTCGAGATTGAGGGCGATGCTACGCTTGCCCCGGTTGTCCAGTTCGAAGGGTGGGTTCATCGGGATCGCCAGGAGCCCGGCAAAGAGACCGCGAAACGGGTCCCCCTCTGGCGGCTCGATCTTGACGACCTCGGCGCCCCAATCGGCCAGCACCGCAGCGCACGACGGACCGGCCACCCAGACCCCCATTTCCACCACTTTCACACCTTCGAGCGGACCAGCCATACGGGTACCCTCCGAGAGAACTCGGGCGGATTCTACGGGTTCGGGCGGCGAAGGCGCAGGTCTCGAAGCCATGCGGCGATGGAGACCGGGATCATCGGCACGGCCATGAGCGGCGCAACCGCGACCGCGAGAAACGTCCACCCGCCGCTCGACTGGCCGTTGGCGAATGCTGACAGGACGACAAGGGCGCCAGCGAATGCAACGGCGAATGTGAAGACCCGTTGCCCGGCCTGCCAACGGCTCATAGGCGGATTCTACTGGCCTGGCTGGATCCGCCTGGGCTTACCAGGTCGCGGCTCGGAAGGCGGTCTTGCTCCACCCAACCGCCGCCACCCGCTACCCTTCCCAATACACTATCGCAGGAGCCGAGCCGAATGGTCCTGAGCGACCGCACCATCCGCCGTGAGCTGGAAGCCGGCAGCATCGTCATCGACCCCCTGGGTGCTAACGCCATCCAGCCAGCGAGTGTCGACCTGCGCCTTGGCAACCTCTTCCGCGTATTTCGCAACTCACAGGTGCCGTTCATCGATGTCAAGCAGGAATACCCGGACCTCACGGAACTCGTGGAGATTGACGACGAGCGGCCGTTCGTCTTGCACCCCGGCGAGTTCGCGCTCGCTGTCACGTACGAGCGGGTGAAGCTCCCGAACACCATCGTCGGGCGGCTCGAGGGGAAATCGTCGTTGGGCCGCCTCGGCCTGCTCATCCACTCCACTGCCGGCTACGTCGACCCGGGCTGGGATGGAGCTCTGACGCTCGAGCTCTCGAACGTGGCGAACCTCCCGATCATGCTCTACCACGGCATGAAGGTCTCGCAGATCTCGTTCCTCGAACTCAGCGAACCGGCTGAGTTCCCCTATGGATCGAAAGAGACCGGCAGCAAGTACCAGCACCAGGTGGGCCCGACGCCCAGCAAGTACTACCTCAACTTCCGCTGAGTGAGATCAGCGCCCGGCTGCTCTCCGGTTCACAATGAGCGCCTGGCTTACCCGCCCGAACGCTCCGTTCAGGTCGTGCACGATCGTCTCCACAAGTCCGATGCCGTGTGGCTGCCCGGTGCTCGCCGTTTCCAGGCAGAGCCATTCTCCCTCTGGTAAGCGGTGAAGGTAGAGCGTGATGTCTGCATTGATGAAGCCGTACTCTTCCGAAGGACGGATGTGCCCCAGCGCATTGCCGAAGTCCGAGGTTGCAGCGGCCCGGACGAGTGGTGTGAGCTCTTCGCCTTCGACGAACGGAACCGGGATGCGAATCCACGCCGTCGCCCTGCCCGTGCCGGGCGCACCCGACACACGCTTCACTTCGACAGTGGTGTGAAACCCGCCACCCGGCGGAACATCAGCTTCCCGGACTGCACGCGGCACCCCACCGTCCGGGTTCACCATTCCCGAGAGTCCCGTTATCGGGAGTCCTTCGGGAAGTGGATGCAAGAGCGATGGCGGGAGGTACCGCTCTGGGAGGTCGATCTCCGATTGAAGGAGGAGGAGGCCGCTCGCTCGCGCGACTTCGACGTTATCCGCGAGGAGGCCGGCTTCCAGCACAGCGATGCGCCTGCCCTCGCGAACCACGCGCACCTCGGTCGTCAGAGGCTGCTTCGGCACCGGCCGAAAGAGGTCGACGGTCAGGCGTGCGACGTGTAATTCCGGGTCCGGCGAGGCCTGCTCAATCGCACGGGCGAGGAGGCCGGCGGGCGGTCCCCCATGAAGCACCGCTGCGCCCCAGGGGCTACGTGCGAGCTCGGTCGGAAGGAAACGGTCGCCATCCCGGCGGAATATGGGGTCGGTCATGAGTCCTGATCCTACGGGAGAGCCCCGCTCGCAAGGTAGCGCAGTTCGCTGTGGTGTTCGTGCATCGCCGGAGCCATCAGGATCACAAACGGCGCACCAGGGGTACGCCGCTTGGAAGGTGAGCGATGCCCGCTTACGCCTCGCTGATGGACACCTTCGTCATTTTGACGGGGTTCGTCGGGCGGTCCTGCGGGCCCTTCGGTGCGTTAGCAATCGTGTCGACCACTTCTTCACCTTCGGTCAGTTTCCCGAAAATCGTGTAGTTGGGCGGCAGCGGGTAGTCAGCGTGCATGATGAAGAACTGGCTGCCGTTCGTATTGGGGCCGGCATTCGCCATCGCAAGGGTGCCGCGGGAATACTTGCGGTTCACCGGTTCATCCTTGAAGCGGTAACCTGGGCCACCCGTTCCTGTTCCGCCGGGATCGCCGCCCTGGATCATGAATCCACTGATGACCCGATGGAAGATCACGTCTTCGTAGTACCCGTCGCGGGCGAGGAACACGAAGTTATTCACGGTGATCGGCGCTTCGCCTGCGAAAAGATCGGCCTTCATCGTGCCTGCGGTTGTCTCGATGGTCGCTGTGTACTTCTTTTCCGGGTCGATGGTCATCTCGGGTGGGCTCTTGTAGCTCTTCACACCGGCCTCCTGAACGTCTGAGAGTATGGATTTCACCATACCACGCGACCCGGCTATGCCCGCTCTGCCAGGACATCCCACCTACCGGGCGACCCCCTCGTGACAAGACTCATCGTGTTCCCGTTGCGGCCGGCGCGGGGTCGGCATCGCGGGGACGATGACAAGAATCGGGCTCCAACAGTGATCTCGAGAATGCAGAGAACGGGGTGGGCCGGCCGCGTGGTGTGCGATACGTCCCGCTGTTCTTTGCACGGCGGTTGCCGCCGGATGGCTCCCACGCTGACAATGGTGGTCCGTGACAAATGCCAGCCAGGCCATGGCCAGTGCCCCTGACCGAATACTCGTACTCCGCGGCGGAGCGGTGTTCGACAGCGAGTCGCGCACGTTCCGAAGCGGGGTCGACATCGTCGTCAGAGGCCAGTCCATCGATGCGCTCGTGGCCGAAGGTACGCCCATAGAGGGTTCCGAGGCCCTCGACTGTACCGGTGCATATATCCTCCCGGGACTCATCGACTGTCATGTGCACATAACGGCGAGCGGCGATGCAAATGGCCTTGATACCGCTCGAACCGACTCTTTGCCCGTCCAGGCCTGGAAGGCCGCAGAGCACGCACGACGTACGCTCACGGCCGGCTTCACCACGGTGCGAGACCTTGGCGCGCGCGAGCACCTGAACATCCACCTTGCGCAGGCTGTTGATTCAGGCCTTCTCCCCGGCCCCCGGATCCTGGCAGCAGGCCTGGGTGTCACGATGACCGGTGGCCATGGGCACGGCTTCATCGCCCGGGAAGCCGATGGCCCGGATGAGGTGCGCAAGGCCGTGCGCGAACAGCTCCGAGCCGGTGCGAAGGCGATCAAGCTCTTCGCGAGCGGTGGTGTGTTGACGCCGGGAGTCGATCCGAGGTCGCCATCGTTCACACAGGAGGAGCTTGCCGCCGGTGTGGAGGAGGCGCACAAGGCGTTCCGCGTCGTCGGTGCGCACGCGCAGGCAACGGACGGCATCAAGAACGCCATTCGTGCTGGAGTCGACTCGATCGAGCACGGGGTCTGGCTGGATGACGAGGCGCTCGAACTGATGGCCAGGCACGGCACCTACCTCGTTCCCACGCTCATCGCGCCGTACCTGATCTCGAAAGGCGGGCTTGCCGCCGGGATCCCGGCATTTGCCGTCGCTAAGAGCGATCGCGTATTGCAGGATCACATGGCAAGCTTCGAGCGGGCCGTAAGAGCCGGGGTGAAGATCGCCATGGGCACCGACCAGGGCACCCCGCTGAGCCGGCCCGGTGAAAACGCCCAGGAGATCGTGCGCATCGCCGAGCACGGGCTCTCGCCTGCCGCAGCCATCCTCGCAGCGACCCGCTGGGCGAGCGAACTGCTCCGCATCGACGCTGAAACCGGTGATCTACGGCCCGGGCTGGCCGCCGATATCCTCGTTGTGGACGCGGATCCACTGGCCGACCTTGCCGTGCTTACCCGGGATGAAAGCATCCACGCAATACTGAAGGGCGGGAACGTCGTCCGCCGCCGTGAACAGGAGAGATAACCGATGAGCGAACTACAAAAGAAGATCGCCCGCATCATGCGGCGAGAAGGCCCGGCTATTGGGTTCGGCGCCCGCACACGGGAGACACCCCGCGCCATGTTGCTCGCTGCCACCGCCTCGACCGAGACAGGTGCGCGCGCAGCGATCGAGGCAGGTGCCGATGTCGTGGTCCTGAGAGGCGATTCCGCGAAGACGCTGGCCGGGATGATCGGCCCTCTCGCAAAAGACAAGATCACCACCGGCGCCTGGATCGCGACGCTCGATGAGCCCGGGGCGGATGCCCTCGCCGAAGCAGGCTGTGACTTTGTCATCAGTACGCTCGACGGTACCGCCTCGGCAGCGGTCAATACCGAGCGCATGGGGCAACTCCTCGTTGCCAGCGAAAGCTTCGACGACACGACCCTCCGCTCGCTTGGACCGCTCGGCCTCGATGGGCTGCTCATCGACCGCCAGGATGGAGCGATGACGCTCAAGGATCAGCTTGCTCTCGTGCGCCTGGCCTCGTTCTCGAGCACGCAGCTCGTGGTGACGGTGAGCGCGAGCGCCTCAGTCTCCGATCTGCGTGTCCTTCGCGACTCTGGTGCCGTTGCCGTCGTTGCTCCTGAAGGTGCGGGCGCGGCTGAGCTCAAGGCACTCAACGAGGCACTTCGCGCCGTTCCCGCGCCGAAGAAGGGAAAAGAGAGCCGTGAGATCGCCCTCGTTCCGTCGGTTGCTTCTGCACACAACGGTGAAGAAGAGGGTGACGATGACGATAGCTGGGGTGAATAATCCACGGCTGAGGTGATGCGATGGGGCAGATAACGGTCGAACGGCGTGCCGCTGTGGCAGTTGTCACCATAACGAATCCACCCATGGGATACATGGACCGTGAGACTGTCCCCGAACTCGATGGGGCTCTTGCGGAACTTGAAGCCGACGATTCGGTCCGGGTGCTCGTGCTCACCGGTGGCATTCCCGGGATATTCATCCGTCACTACTCTGTCCACGAACTCGAGCGGCTCTCTGGTGCGCTTCGTGAACAGGGCGTAACCGTCGACCCGACGAATCCGGTTCCGGCGCGTGGAATCGACGACATGCTTCGCCGCATCGAGTCGATGCCAAAGCCAGTTATTGCTGCGATCAATGGCACGGCTATGGGGGGTGGCTTCGAACTCTCGCTGGCGTGTGACATCAGGGTCGCAGAGAAGGGTGACCACTCGCTCGGCCTTCCGGAGATCAATGTCGGCATTCTGCCCGGTGCTGGCGGAACCCAGCGGCTTGCGCGCCTCGTCGGGACGGCGCGAGCACTGGAAATGACGCTCCGCGGGCGAACCGTTTCCCCCGAAGAGGCCCTGTCCCTCGGGATTGTCCAGGAACTGGCGCCCGCCGGTGGTGTGCTCCAAAGCGCGGTTGCCATCGCCGAGGAGATGGCAGCGAAATCTCCGCGGGCAGCCGCCCACATCAAGCGCCTCGTGCGCATGGCGCGTGAGACCCCGCTCGATGACGGCCTGGCGCTCGAACGGACGCTCTTCCTCGACGTCCTCGTCTCCGACCGTGCGTTCGAACTGATGCACGAGATGAATGAAGGCGACCGCGATATCCGCGAGATTTGACGCCGGTGCCCATGACGCCCTCATGCAGTGGTACCGGGCGAATGGGCGGCACTCGCTACCCTGGCGGCTGACGCGTGATCCTTACGCTGTCCTTGTCTCCGAGGTCATGCTCCAGCAGACACAGGTCGAACGGGTTTTGCCCTATTTCGAACGGTGGCTCACCACCTGGCCCGGTTTCACGAGTCTCGCAGCCGCCACACCCGCCGAGGTGATCGACCTGTGGGCAGGCCTGGGCTACAACCGGCGCGCTCTGAACCTGCATCGCCTCGCGCGCAGCGTTGTGACAGACCACGGAGGCCAGCTTCCGGTCGACGCTCAACAGTTGCTCGCGCTCCCAGGTGTCGGGCCATATACGGCCGCCGCGGTCTGCTGTTTCGGCCGTGGCGAACGCATCGCGGTCGCGGATACGAACATCGCGAGGGTTATCGCGCGAGCGCTGCTGGGGGTTGAGCAGGTGAAGGCAGTACCCGCGAAGAGCATCTGCGAGGGGGCAGAGCAGATACTCCCGTTGGATGACGTACGCGACCACAACCTCGCCTTGATGGACCTCGGGGCCGTGGTCTGTGCCGTGCGGGGGCCCTCATGTGACCGTTGCCCCATCGCCCGGCGCTGCGCATGGCGGCTCAGTGGCTCGCCTTCTACGCCGGCCATCCGCGGGAAGACCATCCCATTCGCGGAGACAGCCCGCTTCGCCAGGGGCCGTATTGTCGATGCCCTGCGGGGAATCGAGGTCCTCGAGACTGACCAACTCGCCGAGTGTCTTCCCGAACGGCACCGCCACCGGCTCGCGGACTACCTCGCTGCACTCCAGCACGACGGCCTGATTGAACAGCACCCGGATGGACGCTGGTCGCTGCCAGGGCGTGTCAGGGCAGGATGAGCATCGCGTCCCCAAAGCTGTAGAAGCGGTAACGTTCGCGGACCGCTTCTGTGTACGCATCCCGCACGAACGCCGGACCGGCAAACGCGCTTACAAGCATGAGCAGTGTCGATTTTGGCAGGTGGAAGTTGGTGATCAGGACATCAACGACACGGAAATCATCTCCCGGCAGGATCCGGAGGCTCGTCCAGCCCTCGTACGCTTCGATCTGTCCGCGCTCTCTTGCGACGTGTTCCAACGTGCGAACGACCGTCGTTCCAACCGCGACAATCCGGCGACCCTCGGCACGAGCATCCTGGATGGCCGCCGCAGCCCCTGCCGGAATACTCACGTACTCGGCGTGGAGGTGGTGTTCACGTGGGTCCTCAACGGTAACCGGCTTGAATGTGCCAGGCCCGACTTCCAGCGTCACACTCACCCGTTCGATGCCGCGGCTGGCGAGACGGCCAAGGAGCTCCGGTGTGAAGTGTAGGCCAGCAGTAGGTGCCGCCGCGCTTTTTGCATCGCGGCTGTAGACCGTCTGGTAGCGCTCCGGGTCACCCTCGTAGTGCTTGATATAGGGGGGCAACGGGACCTTGCCCACGCTCGATGGGTCAAACGCGCGCTCGAACTCGAGCTCAACGGACCCTTCTGAGCGGCCCAATGCCGTCGCACGAAGAGCGCCGGCACTCGTGTCGAACACGAACCGCTGCCCGGCCCTCCCCGATCGAGCCGGCCGGAAGAGCGTTTCCCACCGTGTATCCGTGTACGGCCTCACGAGCAGAGCTTCGACCGCTCCACCGGTGTCTTCCCGGTGGCCGAAGAGCCGCGCTGCCATCACCCGGGTGTCATTGACGACGAGCAGGTCGCCCGGAGTGAGTAGATCCGCGATATCCCGAAACACGCGGTGCTCGGTGCGTTGTTCGGAGCGGTGCAGGACCATCAGGCGCGAGCTGTCGCGCGGCTCGGCGGGTTGCTGGGCGATGAGCTCGGGCGGCAGGAGAAAATCAAAGTCGCTGGTTCGCATCCTCTTCGAGCATTGCCTCTTCCCGCCCTGCGGTCTACGTTGAGAAACCGCAGGAGGCGCAACGATGGCATTCGAGAACGGGTCTTCGACCTCCCGGGCCACGAACGGCCGCTACGACGAACTGAGCGCCACGCACCTTCACGTCGACCGCAGTGCCGTCCGCTCGCTCGAAGCCAACCAGGCGATGCTCGAAAAGGCTGCGGTTCAACGCCTCCGCGCGGGCCAGGCCGAACTCAACCAGTCGAGTGCCATGTTCGTTTCGTTCGACCAGGGAACGCTTCGCCAGAGCACTGCAGGGATAGTCGTCGGCAAGTCGGTCGCATGTGACCAGGTGAAGACGGCTGTCCTCGTGTCACCCGTCGTCCGCGGTGAAGTCCATACCTGGCTCGATATGCGCTCGGCGATCGCTATTGGGGTTGGGATGGTCCTGGGAAGGACGCTGCTTGCCGGCGCCCGCGCACTGGTACGACGGGTAGCGTCATAGCCTCTGGCACGTCGCGGTTCTTCTCATCTGTCCGCAACTGACCGCACGCGGCCGAGATCTCGCTCCCTTTTTCGACGCGAACCGTGCAGTTGATGCCCTCCTCCAGGAGGATACGTTCGAACTCGAGGACGCGCGTGCGAAGCGGACGCTGATAGCCACCCGCTGTCGGGTTCACGGGAATCAGGTTGACATGGCATCCGCTGCCCTCGAGCCGCAGTGCGAGTTCTCTTGCCGTCTCCGGAGAGTCGTTCTCTCCCGAGATGAGCGCGTATTCGAACGTCACCCGCCGTCCGGTCTGCTTGAAATACCGCTTCGCTGCTGAGATCAGGTCGCCCACCGAATGCGGCCCGGCTGTCGGGACGAGCCGCTGGCGAAGCTCGTCGTCCGGCGCGTGGAGCGAGATGGCCAGCCCGACCTGGAGCCCCTCCTCCGCCAGCCGGTCGATGGCACTGATGATGCCCACGGTCGAGATGGTGATGTGGCGCTGACCCAGTCCAAACGCCCGCGGGTCGGTCAGAATGCGCAGCGAACGTACCGTCTCGCCATAGTTGGCGAGTGGTTCACCCATACCCATGAAGACGATATTCGTCACGTGTTCACCACGTCCCCGAAGGAGCCGCGCGATGTGCATCACCTGTGCCACGATCTCCTCGGCCCTGAGATTCCGTTCGAATCCCATTTGACCGGTGGCACAGAACACGCACCCCATGGCACAGCCAGCCTGCGTGGAGACGCATACTGTCGAGCGCGGGTGGCCAGCACGTTCGGGATACTGCATGAGGACGGTCTCGATCAGGACGCCATCGGCCATTCGTAACAGGAGCTTGGTGGTCAGGCCGTCGACACTCACCACCCGCCGGACCTCTGTCGCGGCCCCGATGGTGAAGCCCGCGGCAGTGAGCTGCTCGCGCAACGGTGCTGGAAGCTGTTTGAGGTCCGCGAGAGTCTCCGGGCTCTCGCGGTACAGCGCGCGGAGCACCTGGTCGGCCCTGTAACGGGGCTGTCCGAGACCGGTGAAAAGGGCATCCATCTCCGATGGCAAAAGCCGGTAGATGTCAGTCATTTCGTAGCTCTACACGCACTTCCAGGTGGCCGCGTTCACCATTCACGAAGTCCCTGCCGGAGAGCCGCTTCGAGCCGGCCCGCTGGACCTCATCCAGCACCAGCCAGCCATCCGCGAACGCAACTGCGGGTAGCTTGCCTCGGAGGGTGAGGGTGCCGGGTTCGCCGGCGATCGCGTTGTCGACGTGTGCCTTCCAGATCATCAGCCGCTCTCCATCATAAACGACATAAGCCCCGGGCCATGGTTGGTACGCCCGGACTGCTCGTTCGGCGTCCACGGCGCGCATCGAGGAGCGGAGGAATCCGTCCTCCTTCTTGATGAGCGTACACGTCGTGACCAGCGACTCATCTTGCGGGCGGGCGGTGACGGAACCGTCAAGCCACCCTGGTAATACTCGAACCAGTGTCTCGGCGCCGAGCTCGGCAAGCTGCGGCTCGAGGCTCCCGGTGGTGTCCTCGGGCCCGACCGGGGTGCGTGCCTGGGCGATGACGGGCCCGGCATCCATTTTCTGCACGAGCTCCATGATGCTGACGCCGGTCTCCCGGTCGCCCGCAAGGATCGCCGAATCGATCGGAGAAGCGCCGCGCCATCTCGGGAGCAGCGATGCGTGAACGTTGATGCATCCGCGCCGGGGTATCTCGAGGATCGCTCGCGGCAGGATCTTGCCATAGGCCGCGACCACGAATACGTCGGCGCCGATCGCTCGCAGCATCTCGCGAAGCGACTCGTCCTTCAGCGTCTCTGGCTGGACGATATTGAGCCCCAGCTCTTCCGCGGCGACCTTCACCGCCGGTGGTTGGAGCCGTCCCCCGCGGCCTGCCGGCCGGTCGGGCTGGGTCACCACGAGTGCCACGTCGTATCCCTCGCGCACGAGTGCCTGGAGCGAAGGGACGGCGAACGCTGGCGACCCCATAAAGACGACACGAGTTGCCGGTGAATCCATCAGGGCTACTCGCGCCACTTGTAGATATCGGCGAAACGTTGCGATGCCGTGAAGTAGACCCCCGGTGTCATTCCCTGGATCGCGTCCGTGTGTGCGTAGAGGTACTGCGGGTAGGCGATGACGACGCTTGGCTCCAGCTCGTCCCAGACTTCCTGGAATTGCCGGTAGGCGTCTTTTCGCACGTCGAGGTCGTTCGTCGTCCGCCCCTTCGCAATCAGCCCGTCAGCGACGGCGCTGGTGAAGTTCGCCAGGTTGAGGCCCGCTGCTCCCGTCTGGGTGCTGTGCCACCCGAAATACGGGTCGGGGTCGGGACCTTGCGACCAGCCCGCGACTGCCGCGTCATACTGGCGCTCCTGCAGGAAGTCGCGCCGCAGCACGGAGAACGTGGTGCTCACCACGGTTGCCCGGATACCAACCGGTTCGAGGTCCTTTGCAATCTCGTTTGCTACAGCAACGCGCACCGGGTCGTTGTCGGTACGAATCGTGATCCGGAACTCGGTGCCGCCATTGACGAGGATCCCGGTCGTTGGGTGTGGCTTCCACCCTGCCTCATCGAGCAGCTGCTTTGCCTCGGCGACGTTTGTCTGGATGTCGTCGTACTCCTTTGCATATGCCCACGTTCCGGGGGCTACTGCTGAGCTCGATGCTGTCGCCGCCCCGAAGAAGACGCGCTCGACAATCGCTTTGCGGTCGATGAGAAGTGAGATCGCACGACGGACCTTCTCATCGGTGAACGTCCGGTCATTATTGAGGTAGAGCACGAGGTAGTCGGAGCGTCCGGCCGCCTCGACTTTCATCCCCTTGATATTCCTGATCTCAGTGGCCTGTGCTTCGGTGAGCGCGTCGCGAAGCATGAGCCCCTTGACGTCACCTGCCTGGAGTGCCCGCAGCGCACTCGAATAGTCCGGGTAGAACCGGAAACGAATCGTCTCGATGCCAGGACTTCCGAGGTGGTAGTCGCGGTAGGCCGTGAGCTTCGCCTCGCGTGTGTCGATGCTCTCGAGGCGGTAGGGGCCGCTGCCAATCGGCGCCGTATTGAACGGCGCATCGAAGAGTGATGCAGGATTCAGGCTCGCGAGAAGGTGCTGTGGCAGGATGCCGACCGTCGCACTCCGGGCGAGGAACGGCGCGGAAGCCTGTTTGAGGTGAACGACGAAAGTCGAGTCGTCCGGGGTCTCCGTCTGGGCTCCGAGCCAGCCCTCGGCGAGTGCCGGATCGCCCTTGAAATCGGGACTGGTGAGCTGGGAGATCGTGAAGGCGATATCACGGGAAGTGATAGCCACACCGTCCTGCCACTTCAGGTTCTTCTTGAGCTTGAACGTGTAGGTTTTTCCGTCGTCGGTGATCGCCGGCAGGTCTGCCAGGTCACCGAGAACCTCGCCGTCCGGCCCGAGCCTCACGAGCCCCGAGAAGATGAGCTTCACCAGATCGTCATCGACTTCGTTGGTGGATGAGTAGAGCGGGTTGATGCGCTGGTAGGTGCCGGCAAGGGCCTCGCTATAGGACGAACCCGGCAGGGTAGACGTCCCGCTGCCCCCGCGGAGTTGGAAGACAAGTGCGCTGACGGCCGCGAAGACCGCAACGATGAAGATCCCGGCGAGGAGGAGCGGTTTCCGGGAATGATGCCTCTCGGGTTCTGGCCGGCGCTGGAAACGGGGACGAGGTTGTTCACTCACGCCTTGCGCTCCCCGAATGGTCCGATATCAGGAGCGCGCTCCCTGTGAACAGCCGTACGACCGCAAGCCGCGGTCACGCTACTTCTGCGACTGGACGCTCAGGAACGATACGAAGATGAACACGATGACCAGGATGATTGTGGCCTGGAAGAGCGTCCGCTCCAGGCCACGCTTCGTGCGGAAGACAGAGCCACCCGACATGCCGCCGAGGGCCGCACCAAACCCCGACCCCTTCACCTGGAGCAGGACCACGATGATGAGGATGATGGAGATGGTGATCTGAAGGATTTGCAGCAGCATGGGTGTTCTTACCGGCCAAGAAGGACTGCTTCGCCAGTTCCACTTCGGCGTGGCGCCTGGCTGAATGCGTCCCGGTTATCGTACATGCGCATGATCGTAGCCGCGAGTTTCGCAGGGTCGTGCCGGTAACGGTTCTCTTCCGCGACTACATCTGATTCCACGACAACGACGCCGGCGAACGCCTCCATGCCATTGTTGCTGATGGCCACGGCTTTCGAGTTCCACGCCTCCGGAAGCCGGGAAGCAATGTTGTTGTTCGCCACCACGCCGTTGATGACGCCCTTCCCCATGTGCCGCTCGAGCGCTGTGAGGTGGTCTGCCACGCTGAACCCGTCCGTCTCACCGTGCTGGGTTGCGACATTACAGATGAAAATGCGCGGTGCCGACGTGGCGAACAATGCCTTCTTGATGCCCTCGACGAGGAGGTTGGGCATCACGCTCGTATACAGGCTGCCCGGCCCGATGATGATGATGTCCGCATCGAGGATGGCGCGAACCGCATCGGGATGCGCTTCTGCATCGGGTGGATTGAGATACAGGTCGCGGATCGCCGTCCCTTTTTCACTGATGTTGTGCTCCCCGTGGACCATCTCGTCCTCGTGCGTTCGGGCACTCAGGGTCACGTCCTGGAGCGTCGACGGCAGGATAGTTCCACGAACGTTGAGGACCCGGCTGGCCTCGTGGATTGCTGTCTCAAAATTCCCCGTGACCTCGGACATCGCAACCAGGAAGAGGTTCCCGAACGAGTGCCCCTCGAGCCCTGTTCCCTCACTGAAGCGGTATTGGAAGAGCTTCGACATGAGCGGCTCGGATTCGGCGAGGGCGGCGATACACTGGCGAAGGTCGCCCGGGGCGACGACGCCGAACTCCTGGCGGAGGCGGCCAGTCGAGCCACCGTCATCGGCAACGGTCACGATGGCCGTGACGTTGCTCGTGTAATCCTTGAGCCCGCGGAGTAACGTCGACAACCCCGTACCGCCACCGATGGCCACGATCTTCGGCCCGCGGCTAAGGAACCGCTTGTTGTAGATCGCGGTAACCATGTTGGTGGGGTGCTCGCGGTCGGGCCGGACGAATGCGTAAAGCAGTGACTCATTCAGCTTCCAGGTTGCGATTGCGACGGTGCTGAGCGAGAGGAACATGAAGAGCAGCCCACGCCCCCAGCGGGGGATAAACTGGAGAGTGACATAATAGAAGATGCCCGGGAGGGTATACGTCAGGTACGCCTCGCGTAGCACGTAGGCGATACCGAGGCCCATGAGCGCGACGCCGAAGAGCAGTAGCAGCAGCCACCGCTTGATGTGCATTCCGGGGTAGAGCCACTTCAGGGCGTTCTGGTCGGCCAGCCTTCGGACCGTCATCGTCCTGCAGTGTACCACTCTCGAAGAATATCGCTAGGGTTGGTGATCATTTCTTCCCCAGTTCCTGGCGCAATAGCTCCTGCACTACCTGTGGGTTGGCCCGCCCGCCCGTTTGCCGCATCACCTGCCCCATCAAGAAGCCGATGGCCGAGTTCTTCCCTGCGTGATAGTCGGCAACCGCCTTGTCGTTGGCGGCTATCACGGTGCGTGCGATGCCTGTCAGCTCATCGGCCCCACTGATCTGGGCGAGTCCCGACGCTTCAACGATTTCCGATGCGCGCTTGCCACTTGCCGTCATCTGTTCGAAGACATCTTTGCCGACCTGGCCCGTCACCTCGCCGTCCTCAACCATTCGCACCAGTTCGGCAAGCCGGTCTGGCGCGACCGGGAACTCGGTGATCTCCCGGCTGTTGGCGTTGCACCAGCGGCCCACCTCGCCGAGCGTCCAGTTCGCGGCGAGTTTCATGGATCGTTCCGGTTCGAGGCCGATCGCGTTCGCCAGCATCTCGTGATAATCGGCGCGCTCCCGGGCTTCGGTCAGCGTCTCGGCCTCATGCGCCGATATACCAAGGGAGAGGAGCCGTTCCTTCCTGACATGCGGTAACTCGGGCAGCTTCGCCCGGAGATTTTCGACGTATGTGCGGCTCAGCTTGAGTGGCGGCAGGTCCGGCTCGGGGAAGTAGCGGTAGTCGTGTGCATGCTCCTTTGAGCGTTGGCTCGCGGTCTCAGCATGCTCGTCGACCCATCCCCGGGTCTCCTGAACGATTGTGCCCCCGCTCCGCAGGATCTCCGCCTGGCGCCGCTCTTCGTAGAGAAGCGCTTCGTGTACTGCCCGGAACGAGTTCATGTTCTTGATTTCGACCTTCACCCCGAAGGCCGTTGAGCCCCTGGGGCGTAGCGAGATGTTGGCGTCGCAGCGGAAGTTGCCCTCCTCCATGTTCGCCTCGCTAACGCCGATAAAGCGAAGGATCTGCCGGAGGCGGACGAGGTACTCGCGCGCCTCATCCGCTGTTCGCATATCTGGCTCGCTCACGATCTCCATCAACGGCGTGCCCGAGCGGTTGATGTCGATGAGGCTGTACGCCTCTCCTGTCATAGCGTCGGTACGGTGCACGAGCCGCGCCGTGTCCTCTTCCATGTGCACCCGGGTGATGCCGACGCGTTTCTGATACCCGTTCACCTCGATGTCGAGCCAGCCATTCGCACAGACCGGGAGGTCGTACTGCGAGATCTGGTAACCCTTCATCAGGTCCGGGTAGTGGTAGTTCTTGCGGTCGAACTTGCTGAACTCGGCAATCTGGCAGTTGAGCGCCAGGCCGGTCATCGTGATGTACTCGATAGCCTGCTCGTTGATCACCGGGAGCGTGCCGGGCATGCCCATGCATACCGGGCAGACGTGCGTGTTCGGGTTCGCACCTGCGTAATCGGCGCTGCAGCCACAGAACATCTTGCTTCGTGTCAGGAGCTGGCAATGTACCTCGAGACCGATGACTGTCTCGAACTCCGTCGCAACGGTGGTTGTCACAACTACTCCTCCACCGCCTCAGGGGACGCATTTCGAGTATAGGAACGGCCCATGGCAGGGACAATGCGGGAAACCACGCGTCCGCTGCCGCAACCAGCCCCCGGTTCGACCGGCGCATCGAACCAAGCCCGAGTCACGTAACCGTGATTGACGGCGCCCCGGCTCGAACGCGGCCAATTCGCCAGATTGGCTCACCATCCGCCGCGAATGCCCTCTCCAGTGCCGGCGCCTTCCGGATTGGGCAGCCGATGAGCAGGCCGCCAGACGTCTGAGGGTCGAAGAGGAGCGCGGCCACGCCGGGGTCAATCCGGCCGCTGATTCGTGCGTTCTCGCCGACCCATTCACGGTTCCGGCCCTCGCCGCCGGTGTGAACGCCAGAGGCCGAGCAGTCGAGTGCGCCCGGGAGCAACGGGACGGCACGCGAGTCGACACTGACTGCAACCTCTGAACGTTCGGTCATCTCCCAGAGGTGACCCAGCAGCCCGAATCCCGTGACGTCCGTTGCGGCCCGAAGGCCGGCTGCCCTCGCAAGGTGCGAGGCATGCCGGTTGAGATGCAGCATCGAGGCGACCGCAGCGGTTTGCCACCCCTCACCGTCGCGGTGGTTTTTCGCCGCCGAGAGGATCATCCCGGTACCGAGGGGCTTCGTCAGGTAGAGGACGTCGCCGGGTCGCAGCCCGCTCTTGGAGAGAATCCGGCGCGGGTGAACAAGCCCGAGGACACTCATTCCGAACTTCGGTTCGCTGTCCCAGACGGTGTGACCACCGGCCACCACACCTCCGGCTTCCCGTACCTTCTCGAACCCGCCACGGAGGATATTGCGCTGTACTTCGTTCGGGAGATCCTCCGGGAAGGCCGCGATGTTGAGCGCCATCACGACCTCGCCACCCATCGCATAGACATCGGACATCGCATTCGCTGCGGCGATGGCGCCGAAGGTGTACGGGTCATCGACTATCGGCGCGAAAAAGTCGAGCGTGGCCACCACCGCTGTCTTCGAATCAATTCGATAGACAGCGGCGTCATCGGCCACCCCAAGCCCTACGAGCAGGTTCGGGTGGTCAGTCTCTGCGAACAGACCATTGAGTGGCGACAGCACCTGCGCCAGGGCCGCTGGCCCCGCCTTGGATGCTCAGCCGCCGCACGTGGTCAGCTCGGTGAGCCGGAAGATCTCCTCACGAGTCATCGCTAACGATCGTAGCCGAGGCGGGGCCCGAGTGCGCGCCAGCCCGTGAAGAGCCGCACCAGTACAATCGGAGGGTGACACGATTCGACGTGATCGTTGTTGGCGCCGGACCGGCCGGGAGCACTGCCGCCCGGGAATTGGCTGCGAGCGGTGCACGAGTACTCATTGCCGACCGCGCGCAGTTTCCCCGGTACAAGGCCTGTGGCGGGGGCATTCCGTTGCGAACCGAGCGGCTCCTTCCGTTCCCGATTGGAAGTGTGATCGAAGACTCGGTCAGCCTGCTCCAGGTGACGAACCAGGGGCGAAACCGTTTCGTGAAGGATTCGGCCACCCCGTTTGCCCACATGGTGATGCGGGAGCGGTTTGACGCGCTGCTCCTCGATCAGGCGAGACGGGCAGGTGCGGAGTTCCGGCCTGGCACAGCCGTCCGTGACCTGGAGCAGAATGGCGGCGTCCGTCTGCGCGCCGCGGATGGATTCGAGGCAGGGGCAGACTTCCTCATCTGTGCTGACGGTGCCCATTCCCCGGTTGGTAAGATGGCGGGTCTTGGGGATGGTATCGCCGAATGCCCGGCCTGGGAGGTGGAAGTACGCGTGCCGCGATCGAAAGCCGCTTCCTACCGTGCGACTGCCCTCATCGAGCTCGGCTACTGGCCATGGGGTTACGCCTGGCTCTTCCCCAAGGCCGAAGTGCTCTCGATTGGTATCGTCCTTCCACCAGGCCAGGGTGGCGATATGAAGGGCCACACGCAGGCGTTTATTGACCGGCTGGGCCTCGGCAGCACCGACATCGATATCCAGCGAGGCCACAAGATTCGCTTCCGGCGTGCTAGCGAGTGCATCGCCGATCGAAATGCGATCCTGGCTGGCGATGCGGCCGGGCTTGCCGATGAGTTCACCGAGGAGGGGATCTTCTACGCGATCGAGTCGGGCCGGATCGCCGCGCGAAACACACTCCGGGCGATGGGTGGAGATGGCAGCCTCGAACGGTACCAGCGCGACATCGACCGGGAGATCATGCCCGAACTCCAGGCCGCGCGCCTCATCGGATTCATGTTCTATGGCATGCTTCGCCGCGCGGCCCGGCCATGGATGCTCGCCAGCGCACACACCCCATTCCTCTGGAACGCGTTCTTCGCGGTTCAGAAAGGTGAATCGACGTACGCCCGCGAGGTCGCAAGGATCCCGGTCCTGCCATCGATTGCAGCCCGGATGGTGAGTAGCTGATGCCGCTGTCTCCCGCCGAGATCATGCCCCGCCTGGAAGGACTCTATGGCGAACCGCACCATCAGCCGACGGGTGATCCGTTGGCCGAGCTCATCCTCACGGTGCTTTCGCAGAACACGGCCGACACCAACAGCGGCCGCGCCTTCGTCCAGCTCATGCGCCGCTATCCGTCGTGGGAAGCCATCGCCGATGCCCCCATCGAGGAAGTGATAGCGACGATTCAGAACGGTGGACTGGCGCAACAAAAGGCACCACGTATCCAGGCCATCCTGCGGGCCGTCCGCGACCGCGAGGGCGACTTTGACATCGGATTCCTCGCTGACCTCCCAATGGACGAGGCACGGGCCTGGCTTCGGAGTCTCCCGGGGGTCGGACCGAAGACAACGGCCTGTGTCCTCCTCTTCTCCCTGGGGCGTCCTGCTATGCCGGTCGATACGCATGTCGAGCGGGTGGCCAAGCGGCTCGGACTCATCCCGTGGAAGGCCACACCCGAGCAAGCTCATGAACTCCTCGAAAGGCTTGTCGACCCGGACGACTACTACCGCTTCCACATGCTCCTCATCAAGCATGGCCGGAGGATCTGCACGGCCCGCCGCCCGTCGTGTGAGCGCTGTCCGCTCGAGCCCGACTGCCCATCGAGCACGCTCCGGGTGGCGCCTCAGGCGGAGCCAGGGTCATCCTCGGCAGCTGGCTCCAGGGCACCGGGGCGTGCAGGCACGAAGCGGCGCTCCAGGTAACCGAACACCGGGCCGATAACCGCAAGAATCGTTCCGCCAAAGGCAACGATCGCCGCGTTGCGTAACGGCACCATGAGTACGGACTGGCCGATATCCTGGAGATCCTGCTCGAACGGGCCATTCCCCCCGAATCGCCCCGCGGCCACCCACGCGATGCCAAACAGGAACACGATGGGCAACGACCCTGCGAGCGCGGCGATACCCATGACGCGAACCCGCGACCAGCCGGCATGTGAAACGAGTACCCACCCCGACAACACGGCGAGAGCGACCGTCAGCAGAAGGGTGTACAACGTTGCCCGGTGATGGTTCGACTCGGATATCTGGCTGGCGAGGAAGTCGAGCAGGCCCAGGGATGAGAACCGGCTGAACGACTGGTTGCCAGTGCGATCGAACGCACTCAGCCCCTCCTTGTAGACGATTGCCGACGATCGGGCGAGGAGGTGATCCCGAAGCTGGCCGGGCGGCAGGTTCACCTCATCCCGGTTCACGTAGACCTTGATCGGGTATCCCGGGACCGAGAACGTGCTCGCAGGGTTCGACTGCGCCAGTTGTTTCAGCGCCGGCTGGTCTTCGGCGATCAGGCGGTCGATGTCGGTAGTGGCTGCGATACCGCTTTCGATAACCCGTGTCGCTGGCCCCGGGGCAGTTACCTGCCGTGCGCTGAGGGCGAGAACGAGGAGAAAGACCGTGAGCGCGAGCGCCCCCGAAAGCAGTGTCCGCCGTCCGTCGCGTGAGGTGGTCGCGGCGTGGTAAATGCGCTCGCGATGGGTCTCACGGGAGTAGTCGGAGTCTTCCTCGGGGTGCATCGGCGCCGTTTACGCGATCCGCACGACGATCGTCCCTGCGATCCGGTCGTGGAGGGTTCTTCGGTGGGAGTCGAATGCAGCGATGATGAACCCAACCGCCGCCAGCAGAAACGCACCACCAACTGCGGCAGCCGCAATCGCCGATGAACTGCGAAAGGCGAAGGCCGCGATGATTCCGACCGCGACGATGAGTGCGTAGATGAGGAGTCCGATGACGCGGGCCATTGCGCCGAGAATTCCCAGTGGCCGCCCATCGGAACGGATAACCATGATCTGGAGAACCGCCGCGCCAACGGTCTGGCCCTTCCACGCCAGGCTGATGAAGAAGTACAACAGAAATGCCGGGGCGATGGCTCCTGCGCAACCCCAGAAGATATTGATGGCGGTGCTCGAGGGGTCGACCTTCTCGAAGTCCGACGAAATCAGCACCACGAGTGAGCCCGCAGTCACAAGGAGTGACGCGATGATGAACAGGACGAGAATGTCGAGCGCACCGGCCGCAACCCGGGATTCAAACGACGCGTAGCTGATGCGTACCGCGGGTCGGCGCCCGGCGCGGGCGGATGCGGCGGCTGCTCTGCTCACTGTCATGAATATTCCGCAGTCTACCTTCCGCAGGGTAACAGGATAGACAGTTTCCGGGTCTCATCAGGCAGCATCTTCACCGCCTCCCGCCATTTCGATGAGCACGTCGCCCTCTCGCACCACGTCGCCGGCCTGGACATGAACCACCTTTACCACGCCCGTTTGAGGGGCCACGATACGATGCTCCATCTTCATGGCGTCGATCGTCAGTAGTAGCTCGTGGGCGCCAACAGGCTGCCTTTCAACGACCCGGATGCTCGCGACCGTGCCGGCGAGCGGTGAAGTGACGAGTGCTGCGCCGCCGTTCGCAGCCGCCACTCGCCGGGGCTGAGGTGGAGGTGGTGTGAGCCAGAGGTTCCACGTCGCGGGCTCGTCACCGTCCCGCATCACGGTGGCATGGCCGCTCTCATCCAGGTCAACGAGCACCGTGAACTCGGCACCATCACCAGCCGTTCGTAGCGATGCCCTGTGCCGGGAGACCGCCGTGACTCGTAACTCGTGGTGGCGGCCATCGACCACCACAGCGAACTCGTTTCGGACGGGCTCACGGAGCCCCACCTGGCGCCGCTCATTGCCGTCTGTCAGCCACGTAAGCATCTCTCCCGCTCCCACCCATGTGGGGAACCCCGTCCCCTCCCTGGACCGGCAGAGAGTGATACCGGCTGCCGCCACCGCAAATACCATATCCGGTGTCCTGGCGTCAGCGAGCAACGGCTCGAGATCCCCCTCGAGCCAATCAACGGATGCCTCTCCACTCCTGAACGCCTTCGAGGCAAGGATAGCCCGGTGTAGCCCGGCGTTTGTGTTGACTCCATCGACGGTGCTCTGCTGCACTGCCCTGAGCGCGAGTTGGATGGCCTCGGGCCGATCCGTCCCGCGGACGATGATTTTTCCGATGAGCGAGTCGTAGTGAGGCGGGATGATGTCACCCGCCTCGAACCCTGCGTCGACTCGCTCATTGAGGGATGTCAGCGACTCGCTGCGAATGCGGCCCGTGCTCGGGCGGAATCCATCCCACGGGTCTTCAGCGTTGATTCGCAGCTCGATGGCGTGGCCCTCGAAGTGGACGCCTGCCTGGCCAAATGGCAGGCGTTCTCCACTTGCGATTCGTAGCTGGAGCTCCACGAGGTCAATCCCCGTGAGCTCCTCCGTAACGGGGTGCTCGACCTGCAAACGCGGGTTCACCTCGAGGAAGTAGAACGGTCGCTTGCCGGCTGAGCCTGGCTCTGCCACGAGGAACTCGAACGTCCCGGCGTTCACATAGCCGATAGCCCGGGCCAGGCGAAGCGCCGCCTCCGTGATCTCCTCGCGCAGCAACGCGTCAACGACGGGGCTGGGGGTCTCCTCGATGAGCTTCTGGTGGCGCCGCTGCACCGAGCAGTCGCGTTCTCCCAGGTGAACCACGTTGCCGTGGCTGTCGGCGAGCACCTGCACCTCGATGTGGCGAGCGTGGGTGAGGAGCTTCTCGATGAGCAGGCCCGCATCGCCAAAAGCCGACTCCGCTTCCCGCCGGGCGCTGGCCACGGACTCGGTGAAGAGACCTGGATCGTAGACCTCGCGCATGCCCCGTCCGCCCCCGCCTCCACGTGCCTTGATCATGATTGGGAACCCGATGCGGGCCGCTTCGGAAAGGAGTGACCGATCATCATCAGCGCCGTCCCACCCCGGCACGACGGGGACACCATTGCTGGAAGCGAGGCGACGGGCCGCCGACTTATCACCCATGCGTGCGAGGACTGCCGGCGGTGGGCCGACAAAGGCGATCCCTGCCGCCGCGCACCGTTCCGCGAACTCTGCCCGCTCGCTGAGAAACCCATAGCCGGGATGGACAGCCTCGCAACCGGCCGCCCTGGCCGCCGCGATGATTGCCTCGCCATCGAGATACGTCTCCGCCGCGCTCGAACCATCGAGAAGAACGTGCTCGTCGGCCATCCGGACGGCAAGGCTGTGCCTGTCGGGGATGGAGCAGGCCACCACGCTGCGAACACCGAGCCGGCGGAGTGTTCGAATGATACGAATGGCGATCTCGCCACGATTGGCGATCAGGACGGAAGAGAACATTGGCGGAGTGTAGCGATCGCGAGACGAGCGTGCTCCAGTGTTGCAGTCCTCAACCGGCCGGAGCACCATAGCCACCATTCGATTGCCGGGAGGACCATGATGGCCAGCGAGGAACTACATGCCGTGATCGAGATGCTGAAGGCTCGGCCGGTTGCCGCAGCGCCAACCCTCGAAGAAACACGAGCGGGCTTTGAGGCCATGGGTGCGATGTTCCCCGCACCAGATGGGACCGTGACGGAGGCAGTGAGTGCCGGCGGGGTGCCCTGTGAATGGAGCAGCGCCCCCGGTGCGAACCCTGGCGTGAATGTGCTCTACGTCCACGGGGGTGGCTATGTCATCGGCTCAATCGCCACTCACCGGGGGCTTGTCGCGCGAATTTCAGCCGCCAGCGGCGCGCGGGCTCTTTCGGTGGATTACCGGCTTGCGCCGGAGCACCCTTTCCCGGCGGCAGTGGAGGATGCCGTTACCGCCTATCGCTGGCTGCTCGCCAACGGTGGGTCGGCGGCCCGAACGGTGATCGCCGGTGATTCCGCGGGTGGCGGGCTGACAGTCGCGACACTCCTCGCCCTTCGTGATTCAGGTGACCCGCTGCCCGCAGCGGGCGTCTGCCTCTCGCCGTGGGTCGACCTCGAAGGCACGGGCGGCTCAATGACATCGAAAGCATCAGTTGACCCGATCGTGCAGCGCGACGGCCTTCGGGGGATGGCAGCGCAGTACCTTGCCGGCGCCGATCCGAAGACACCGCTTGCGGCGCCACTCCACGCCGATCTCACGGGGCTTCCACCGCTGCTCATCCAGGTGGGAACATCCGAGACACTACTGGATGATGCGGTCCGTATCTCCGAGAAGGCTCAGGCTGCAGGTGTCGATGTGACGCTGGAGCCATGGGAGGAGATGATCCACGTGTGGCAACTCTTCCCCATGCTTCCCGAAGCGCACCAGGCCGTCGAGCGGATTGGCCAGTTCATCAAGGAGAGGACAGGCACCCCTGTGACTGCCTGAGCAACCTCGTTATCTATTTTCGGGCATGGAGTAGCCAGCCGACGTCGTACTCCTGACCGTGTTCCGGTATGTACGGCTCGAACCCGAGTTCGCTCTTGATCCGGCGGGCAAGTCCTCGCGTGCCCTCATCCTCGCCATGGTTGAGGAAGATGGCCGGTGGTACCTCGGCGCCCGAGCGAATCCAGCGCATCAGTTCGTTCTGGTCGGCGTGCGCTGAGAGCCCGGTCAGCGTGATCACCCGTGCTTCAACGGGAACGTTCTGCCCGTGGATACGCAGGACCCGTGCCCCTTCGATGAGGTCGCGGCCACGCGTCCCCGGAGCCTGGTAGCCGACCATCGCGACGAGGTTTCGCCGGTCGGGCAGGAGCCGCTTGAGATGGTGAAGGACGCGCCCACCCGTCAGCATCCCACTCGAGGCGATGATGATCCGGGGTCCTTCGAGGTCGTTGATGAGGCGCGATTCATCGACCGTGCGGTGGAAGCGCACTGACCGCGGGAAAAGGGTTCCAGTGGAAGCGCCCGGGATTTCATAGTCCAGGTACTCGGACCCGAGGTAGCGGTTATAGATCTTCGTGATCTCGGTCGCCATCGGCGAGTCGATGTGGATCGGGATCTGTGGGAGTTCCCCGTCGGCCATCAGTTCCCGGAGCATCAGTGTCACCATCTGCGTGCGCGCCATGGCAAACGATGGGATGAGGACCGTACCGCCGCGCTTGAGTGTCTGCAGTATTGGCCCGCGAAGCTGCTCGACAAGCGGCGTGCGAATGTGCGTCCTGTCGCCATAGGTGGACTCCACTACGAGCGCGTCACAGGCCGGCAGGCGGGCGGGGTCACGATGGAGTGGCATGTCATAACGCCCGAGATCACCACTGAACACAATCCGTATCAGCCCCTCGTCGCGGTGAAGTTCCAGGAGAATAATCGCCGAGCCGAGGATGTGCCCTGCGTCGAAGAAGCGCGCGCGGATCCCACCGCCGAGATCGAGGATGCGATGATACGGCACGCTTCGGACGCGAAGCATGGTGCGCTCAACGTCTTCGACGGTGTAGAGCGGCAGTGCCGGTTTGTGCCGGCTGTATCCCTTGCGGTTCAGGTACTCGGCATCTTCTTCCTGCAGACTGGCTGAATCGAGAAGCATCACGCGGAGAAGCTCGGCCGTGGGCGCCGTACAGTAGATCTTGCCTGCGAAGCCTTCCTTTACGAGACGTGGAAGGTAGCCAGAATGGTCGAGATGGGCGTGGGTGACCAGTACCGCATCTACCGACCCGGGACGAAATCGTGGCGCCGCCCAGTTCCGCTCGCGGAGTTCACGGTCTCCCTGGAACATTCCGCAGTCGATGAGCACCCGCTGCGTCCCGTTCGTGATGAGCGTGCGCGAACCGGTCACGGTGCCGGCCGCTCCATGGAATCCGATAGTGGGGCCGCTATCGGCCGGCGCGTCCTGCCTGGTCATGGCGCGGAACTCCGAATTCGCGTGGGCGTGATGCGTAACAACACCCACATCTCCGGGTTCTTTCCCCAGGTAGCGAGCGCGGCGGCCGCCTTCACCTCGTCGTAATAGCGCACCGCCAGGCGTTCGGCGAGGGTGAATCCGCCAGCTTCGAGAGTGGCCCGGCCCTCGATAGTCACCCATGCCTCTGGGAGGCCGGCTGGCTCTTCGACTGTGAGAGCGACCCGAGGGTCGCGCCGAATGCGCTTCACCTTGGGGCTCGTGGCGGAGGTGAAGACGAGTGCCTCGCTGCCAGTCCACTCGAACCAGACGGGGACGATCGTTGGGCTGCCGTCGGATTGCAGGGTTGCGAGTTTGGCGATTCGCGGCGCACGCAGGAAGGCGTCCCGCCGTTCTGATGTCATCTCGGGCACGGTGATCTGCTCCCCCGGGTATTTCTCGAAGTCATAACTGGCGGCGTCACTGGTGCCATGCCGGTATCGAGGCCCCCGGCACGCCTGCGATCGTCCCCGTTCGCCACATCCTTCGGCTACGCCTGGCCAATATCCCGGCGGTGCTGCATCCATTCGAGCACGAATGGGTTGTGCCGCTTTTCGAACTGGACCGTTGTCTGGTCCATGTGACCGGGCAAGACAATCGTCTCCTCGGGCAACACCAGGAGTTTGTCGATGATGCTGTTCATCTCCTGTTCGAGGCTGCCTCCAGGGAGGTCAGTCCGTCCAATTGAACCGCGGAAGAGGGTGTCGCCGCTGAAGAGCATCCCCTCCTCGGCGTAGTAGCTCACACTGCCCGGCGTGTGGCCCGGTGTGGTGATGGCGCGGAGCCGCAGCCCCGCAACTTCCAGGATATCGTCTTCGCTCACGAAGGCGTCCGGGTCGGGAGGGCCGTGCTCGATATCGATACCGAAGCGCTGCCCCACGCCCTTCCAGCCGTTGCGAAGGAGGTCGAGGTCATCCCGGTGGAGCAGGAACTTCGCACCCGTCGCATTGTGCACACCATGGACGCCGAGGATGTGGTCGACATGTGCATGTGAGTTCGCGATGAGCTTGATCGTCACACCCATGTCGCGGGCGAGCGCGAGCACCTCGTCAGGCTGGTCGCCAGGATCGATGCAGATCGCTTCTCCCGTGCGACGGTTCCCGATAACCCAGCAATTCTCCTGGAATACGCCCACCACGATGCCGCGGACCATGAGTTCATTCGCAACTTCCATACATCGAACCATACCGTACGGGGGTTTAACTGGCGCGTGTTGCCCGAGTGGCCCGCTACCCGTACAAACGCAAGGTGGATGCGGGCCTCACCGTTGCCGTGCTGTTGAGTGCGGCTGCTGCCTCGTTCATCCAGTCGCTCTCCGGGTTCGGCTTTTCGCTTTTCATCGTACCCGTGCTGGCGGTCCTCATCGGGCCGAAAGAAACCGTCTTTCTCGCCAACGTCCTCTCCGTGGTGCTCAACGCCATACAACTCCGGCACATGCGGGCGTCCGTCGACTGGCAGGCGTCGGGGATGCTCATCCTTGGGTCATTCCTTGGGATGCCTGTGGGCGTTGCCGTCCTCGTGATCCTCGATCCTGCCGTGCTCAAGATTGCGATCGCGGTTACCGTCATCGCCTTCACGGTATTGCTCATTCGTGGCCTCCGGCTCCACCACGGTGGCCGCGCTGGCGACATCGGTGTCGGATTTGTCAGCGGGCTGTTCAATACGTCCACATCCATGTCCGGGCCGCCCGTCGTCATTTACCTCCAGGGCAAGGGGCTGCCACCGATGCGTTTCCGGGCGACCGCGACGTTCTTCTTCTTCGTTGGCGGAGTCGGTGCGGTGGTGCTCCTTTCCCTTGGTGGTGCGTCCACCTGGCTCGCCTGGAAGGCGGCGGCGGTCGCGCTACCCGGTGTATTCGCCGGGCGATTCGTGGGGAACGCCTTCTACCGCAAGGTCAGTGACGTCCTCTTCCGGCGCCTCATCTTCGCCGTGCTCCTCCTCAGTGCCGGAATGGCCATACTCACCACGCTTCTCGGCTAAGGTGCCGAACGGTAAGGTTCGCCCTATGGAATGGCACGACGTTTCCGAACTCCCCACACGAGCCGACCTTCGGGATCCACAATTCAAAGCCAACCGTGACCATAACCTCGCGCTCGCCGCCGACCTTCGAGCCCGGCTCGAACGCGTCAAAGCGGCCGGCGGACCGGAATACGTGATGCGTCACCACGAGCGCGGCAAACTCCTTGCTCGCGAGCGGATTCAGCGGCTCATCGATCCACTGACGCCGTTCCTCGAGCTCAGCCCGCTGGCGGCTGATGGTGTCTACGACGATGACGTCCCCAGTGCGGGGATCGTCACCGGTATCGCGCAGGTCGCCGGCCACGAGGTGGTCATTGTCGCGAATGACGCGACTGTGAAAGGTGGGACGTACTACCCGATCACCGTGAAGAAGCACCTTCGTGCACAGGAGGTCGCCGAGCAGAACAACCTTCCCTGTATCTACCTGGTCGATTCGGGCGGAGCGTTCCTCCCGCTTCAGCACGATGTCTTTCCCGACCGCACCCACTTCGGCCGGATTTTCTACAACCAGGCCCAGTTGAGCGCGAAAGGCATCTACCAGGTCGCGGCGGTGATGGGGTCGTGCACCGCCGGAGGGGCGTATGTCCCGGCTATGAGTGACGAGACGGTTATCGTCCGCGGTACGGGCACGATCTTCCTCGGCGGTCCCCCGCTCGTGAAGGCTGCGACCGGTGAGATAACAACCGCGGAGGAGCTTGGTGGCGCCGACGTGCATACCCGCGTCAGTGGCGTGGCCGACCACTTTGCCGAGAACGACGCCGAAGCATTGCGCATCGTCCGCTCCATCTTCGAGAGCATTCCCCATTCAAAGCAGTACCCGTGGGAACTCGAGCCGTCAGAGGAGCCGCTCCACGACGTGACCGACCTCTACGGCATCGTGCCGCCCGATTCGCGCCAGTCGTTCGACGTCCGAGAGGTAATCGGGAGAATTGTCGATGGTTCGCGCTTTCACGAATTCAAGGCCCGCTATGGCACAACGCTCGTGTGCGGCTTCGCGCGGATCACCGGTTTTCCCGTGGGGATCGTCGCTAATAACGGCATCCTCTTTGGCGAGAGCGCGCTCAAGGGGACGCACTTCATTGAACTTTGCGGACAGCGCAAAGTGCCTCTTGTCTTCCTGCAGAACATCACGGGCTTCATGGTTGGGCGGCAGTACGAGAACGCAGGGATCGCGAAAGACGGTGCGAAGATGGTCACGGCAGTCGCTACCGCCCGGGTACCAAAATTTACGGTGATCATCGGTGGCAGCTTCGGTGCCGGGAACTATGCGATGTGTGGTCGTGCCTACTCACCCCGCCAGCTCTGGATGTGGCCCAATGCGCGCATCAGCGTCATGGGTGGTGAGCAGGCGGCGAGTGTCTTGCTCCAGGTGCGGCTTGACCGTGGGGAAGAGATGACGAGGGAGGAACAGGAACGCTTCAAGGCACCGACCATCGAGCGCTATGAGGCTGAAGGCTCACCCTACTTCAGTACGGCACGCCTCTGGGACGACGGTGTCATCGACCCGTGTGACACCCGCCGTGTGCTCTCGCTCGGCCTCTCGGCTGCCATGAATGCACCGATCCCGGAGCCGGCCTGGGGTATCTTCCGAATGTGAACCGGTTGGCAGCCGGGTTTAGCGCTGATACCGGTGATCCCTGTCTCACGTTGTTTTGGATTGAACAGTAAAAACCAATAATACAGTTAGTTTCATTCCTTATCCCTGCCGGCGCGATCTGCGCAGTAGGATCCGCGCGAAGGTGCTGGTCGGGGCTGATGCCCATCGGGAGAGTGTCCAGGCACCGGGAAGGTCTCATCACTGGCCGGGGGTGATTGCATGTCCGGAAAAGAGACGATCCTCGCCGCTGACGACGCGGATGCGCAGCTTCGTGAACTGCTCGCACAAGCCAGCCTGCCGATGTGGGTGTTCGACGCCGAGACGCTCCGGTTCCTGGCGGTGAACGATGCAGCGCTCACCGTCTATGGCTATACCCATGACGAATTCCTGGCACTTGAGATACCCCAGATCCGGCCCGGGGTTGAAGTTGAGGCGGTACGCCGGTACGTCGCCAACCGCCCTCGCCTCGAGATACGAGCTGGCAACTGGCGCCACCAAAAGAAGTCCGGCGAAGTCTTCTGGGTCGACGTTCACAGCTTCCCGGTTGTCTACCAGGGCCGGCTGTCATACTGCGCCATCGTCCAGTCGGTCGATGAGCGCAAGCGTCTTGAAGCAGCGCTCGAACCGTTGTGGGAGCAGACCATCGACTACGTGGACATGGCCGGACAGTGCGCCCTTGTGATTGACATGAATGATGCCTCCGTGGCCGCGATCTCAGCCGGGCTCGAAGACCTCGGGCTGAAGGTCTGTGTGGCTGCGGAGGCCTGGTCCGCCCTCGATGTCCTCCGTAGTTGTGCTCGTACCCTTGCTGTCGTCGTGGTCGACGTCACGATTCCCGAGGGGAACGAACTCTACCATGCGATCCGCGAGCGTTACCCGTTTGTCCCGATTCTGCTCACTACCGAGTATGACCAGCAGCAGACCTTGAGCTGGCTTGCGCGCAGTGGCCAGACATGGGCCCTCCGGAAACCGTTCGACCGCAAGGATGTCATGCGGCTGACCAGCGCCGCACTTCAATACGACCGCCAGGCCGGGAACGTGGCCACTGGCTAGAGCGGGCTGGCCGATCCTTAGGACCCATGTTTCGCGCGCTGCTCAGCCTGGCGTTCGCCGATCTCCTCCGCCTTGCGATTGTAGATCTGTGGTACGTCCCACCCGTTCAGACCGGCGTACGTATCGATCTGGCTGCGGTGATGGATATCGTGTTCGAGCATCATCATGAGGATGCGCCAGCCGGCCAGCGTGCCGTCACTATCGATCATCCGGATGCGCCGCTCGAGCCATTCGTTTGGGGTGCCGGTGATGAGTTGCGAAAACGCGGCGAAGCTCTCTTCGAGCGCCGGGATCCAGCGCGCACGGCTGCGAACGTCAGGTGGTGGCGGACTAATCCAGCCGCGGTCGAGGTAGGCGCTCGCGAAGTAAAGCCGCGAGCCTGCCATGTGACCGATGAGCTTGTTGATGCTCCAGGCTTTCTCGCCTTCACCGGTGGCTGGCGTCCAACCGTCGGCCTCGGGTGGCAGGGCAGCAATGTCGCGCAGTGCGCGCTTGTTCACCCCCGCGAAATAGCGAAGGAACGCATCAATCGTCGTGAACACGCGTGCATTCTAGCCACGTTCTCATCTTGTGATGACCATGGTACGCGCTACTCGAGAGATTTTCGTGGCCGGCTCAGCCGAAGTTGTGGGCATCTGGCGCTTCGATGAGCCCGGGCAGAGGGCAGGCGCGAAAGCTCGTGGCGATGATATTCGGCAGACCGCTGTTCCCGTTATCAACCCGGCCTTTCACGATGACAAATGGTGCGGTGCGCACCAGTTCGCGCTGTTTCTCCTGGAGCTGCAGGTAGACCACCACGTTTGCAAGCCCAAACTCGTCTTCGAGAAGCATGAACATCACGCCACTTGCGGTGACCGGCCGCTGCCGGGTGACGACCAGCCCTGCCATCTCTACCACCATCCCCTGCGGCAGGCGGTTGGGGTTCATGATCCCGCCGAGGTGGCGGCTTGTGATAAGCCCTTCGTGCAGGAGTGGCCTCACGAGTGCCATCGGGTGGCGGTCACTGAGTCCGAGCCGGTCGAAATCCCACGCCATCGATTGCCACCTGCTGAGTTCGGGTAAGGCGGCCATGTCCTGTTCAACCGGGAGCGGGAGTGCGGGCTGCACCGGCTTCGATGCTTTCTTCGATCCAGGAACTCCGGCTGGTGGCTCATGCGTGAGCAGGCCAAGCTGCCAGAGAAGCTCCCGCCGCGGTAGTCCAAACTCATCGAGTGTGCCTGCACGAATGAGTGATTCCACCTGCTCACGGCCGATGCAAGTCCGCGTGAGGAGGTCGTAGAGCGACCGGAACGGACCGTTCGCGTCGCGTTCGGCAATGATCTGGTCCGGGGTAGTGGCGATGCCGGTGCGGCCACGCTTCGCAAACCACCCGCCGCCCAATCCCTTCACCTGCTCGATACCGAGACGTATGTCACCGTGCTCCGGCCAGGCGCCTGCGCGGCTCAGGTTGATCGCGGGTGGCAGTACCTCGATACCGTGGCGGCGGGCATCGTTCGTGAGTACCTCCACCGAGTAGAAGCCCATCGGCTGGGCATTGAAGAGCGAGCAGTAGTATTCGGCCGGGTAGTAGTAACGTAACCAGCACGACTCATAGGCGAGCAATGCAAAGGCGACTGCGTGGCTCTTGGGGAAGCCGAAGGCAGCAAATGCGGCCATCTTTTCGAATGCCACCTCTGCCGCTTCCCGGCTTACCCCCTTGCGTTCGGCACCGGCATAGAACTCTCCGGCGATCGCCTGCATCGCCTCGGACGAACGTTTGCGGCTCATTGCCCGGCGCAGGCGGTCGGCCTGGCCCGGGGTGAAACCCGCGACAGCGCAGGAGATCTGCAGCACCTGGTCCTGGTAGAGCACGTGACCGAGCGTCTCGCCAAGGCAATCGGCGAGCAGCGGCGCCAACTCCGGGTGCCCGTAGTCGACCTCGATCTCCTCACCACGAGCCAGCGCCTCGCGGTACTCCATATAGGGATGGAACGCGCCGGCCATGATTGGCCCCGGCCGAATGATGGCGACCTGCACCGCGAGATCGTCGAGGTTCTTCGGCTGGGTTCGTGGCAGTGTCTGGATCTGGGCCCGGCTCTCGATCTGGAAGACGCCCATCGTGTCTCCAGCCTTGATCGATGCGTAGATTTCCGGACTGTCGTGCGGAATGCGGCCGAGGTCGACGCGGACACCCTGGGTCTCCTCGATGATATCGAGGCACTGGTTGACTGCCGAAAGCATGCCGAGGGAGAGGAAGTCGATTTTGACGAAACGCGCGTCGCCGGCCGAATCCTTATCCCACTGGCAGACGAACCGGCCCTCCATCCGCGCTGGCTCGATCGGGACGACTGATGAGAGTGGGTCGGCCGAGATGACCACACCGCCGACATGCTGGCTGATGTGCCGTGGAAACCCGGCAACCTGCCCGGCAAGTTCGACGAGATCCTTCCAGATCGGGGCATTGACGAGTGGCCGAAGCTCAGGGATGCGCTGCATCTCTTCAGCAACAGCGGTGGCCTCGGCGAAGCCGTCACCGAGCTTGTTGAGCTTGGCGAGCACGGGCGCCGGTAATCCCAGTACCTTCCCGACATCGAGGACCGCGCTGCGAAAACGGTAGGTAGGGAAAGCTGCCACGATTGCGGCGTGCTCTTCGCCATAGCGCGCGTAGATACGCTTCAACAGTTCGTCGCGGATGTCACGCGGGAAGTCCATGTCGATATCAGGCAGGGAGTGAAGCTCCTCGTTCAGGAAGCGCTCGAGGTAGAGGTTGTTCTTCACCGGATCGATATGCGACAGCCCGATGAGGTAGCAGACGATCGAACTCACCGACGACCCGCGGCCCCGTGCGACGGGCCGTTCATCTGAGGCGAGATCTTTCGGCCGCCCGTGAAGCTCCTGCGCGATTTCATTCACCATCTGAAGGATGTCCCAGTAGACGAGGAAAAACCCGGTGAGCCCGTGCCTGGCGATGAGTGCCAGCTCGCGTTCGAGGCGGTCGCGAGCATCAGCGCGAGTGGCCGGTGCTTCGAGCGGGCCATATTTGCGCCTGAATGCCCGCTCGCAGATACCGCGGAGGAAGCTATCAGGGGTCGCACCTTCCGGCACCGGGTAGTCGGGCAGGCGGTAGGGAAGGTCGCGCGTGAGGTCGAAACGGCAGCGTTCGGCGATGATGATCGTGTTTTCAACCGCCTCCGGGTAGCGCCGGAAGCGGCGGGCCATCGCCTCAGGACTCTTGAGGAAGAACTCGGAGTTCGGACGGCGCACCTGGTGCGAATTGTCGAGTGTCAGGCGGTGCTGCACAGCCACGAGCACATCATTCAGGCGGTGCCGTTCGCGGACGTGGTAGTGGGCGTTGTTTGTGGCGACCAGTTCGAGGCCGGTGCGTTCGGCGAGCTCAGCCAGGTCCTTCATTCGGCGCGTATCGCCATAGACGTCGTGATGCTGGATCTCGATGTAGAAGTGCGCGGGACCGAACGCCTCACGGTACTGGGCGGCAACGGCCTCGGCCTGGTGACGGAGCGTGGGGTCGTCCTCGCGCCTGGCGCGGTCGAGGAGCTGTGAAATCTCCCCCCTGTCGCATCCCGAAAGGACGATTATTCCCTCGTTGCGCTGGAAGAGCCAGCGCTTCTCCGTTCGAGGTGTGTCCTTGCCATAGGTGCAGTAAGCCTCGCTCAGGATCCGGCAGAGGTTTCGGTAACCTTCGACGCTCTCGGCGAGGACGGTGATGTGGCTTGTGGCTTCGCCTTCGCCGGCCAGCGTTAGTTCGGCGCCAGTGATCGGCCGGAGACCTTGCTCGTGTGCCGCTCTGGCGAACTCCATCGCCCCATAGAGGTTGTCGTGGTCGGTGATTGCGAGCGCGGGGTAGCCGAGGCGGACAGCCTGGCTGATGAGTTCATCGGTACTGCTTGCACCTTCGCGGAGCGACCAGCATGAATGGGCGTGAAGTTCGACGAATCCGGCCATCCAACCAAAGATAGAACAAATGTTCTTAGAACGAAAGAAAACCCCGTTAGTCGTTCTGGATGAGCCGGGCCAGCGTCGCGGCGGCGGCTGTCGCCATGATCGGCTCCCACGACAGGTGGAATGCGCTGTCCTGCCCATAGCGCGATCTCGTCAGCCGCCCGGGAAGCGTAATCGCCGGCCGCTCGCGCTGCGTGTAGCGGCCCGAACGCAGGTGGCCGCAGACGTAGGCATCCTGGACCAGTTCCATTGCGTCCACCTTTCCTGGTGCCATCTCACCTGATGGCCCTATCGTTACCTTCGGCCCCCTCAACCATTCCCGAAAGGTATGGTCTGGCGATTTTCCAACTGTTTACGTTCCCGGTGATTCCCGGCAACATGTGGCGGCTGTGACAGAGCGCTATCCACCACCGCTGCGCGCCGAATACTTCCGCCGCGCCGACGAGACAGATGACGCTCTGTTCTATGAACAGCCCCGCCTCGTTACCCACATCGACGATGCCGCAATCGAAGCGCTCACTTCGTTCTATCGCCAGGTCCTCAAGGACCGCCAGTCCGTTCTCGATCTCATGTCGAGCTGGATTTCGCATCTTCCTGCAGATACTCCGCTCGAACGTGTGGCAGGGCTTGGGCTGAACGCCGAGGAGCTCGCAGAGAACCCGCGTCTGACCGAGCGCATCGTCCAGGACCTGAATGCGAACCCCGCCCTGCCGTTCGAAGACGACTCCTTCGACGCGGCGGTCGTCAGCGTTTCCATCCA
Organism: uncultured Anaerolineaceae bacterium; assembly: GCA_964508715.1. Classification (GTDB taxonomy): domain Bacteria; phylum Chloroflexota; class Dehalococcoidia; order Tepidiformales; family Tepidiformaceae; genus JAKALX01. The sequence goes on from CAZDUX010000021.1 coordinate 38,203, forward strand.
GTACCTGGTTCGCCCGGTTGAAGTCTTCGCCGAAGTTGGACGCGTGCTCCGGCCGGGGGCGCCGTTCGCAGTCGCCTATTCAAACCGAATGTTCCCCACCAAGGCAGTCGCGATCTGGCAGCAACTCGGCGACATCGAGCGCGCCGACCTCATCGGCCTCTACTTCCGGCTCTCCGGTGCGTTCGAAGACATGCGTGCATTCAACATAAGCCCTGGGCCGGGCTCTGATCCGGTGTTCCTGGTGGTGGCGAAGGCGAACGGCGCATGACATGCAGGTCGGCGGGGGGAAGTTCGAGCGTCCAGACGCGCTGCTTGGCCACGTGCAGTACCTCGTACGGCCGCGATGCGATCTCCACTTCGAGTGATGGGCCCGCACCGGCCGGGCCGAAGTAGAGGGTGTGCGTCGGCCCGTAGGCGTACTCCTCGCGAATCGCAGCTTCGATCGTGTTCTCCTGATCTTCGGCGGCGCGCCGCAGGTTCACACGCTCGGCCCGGATAGCCACATCCACCACCTCCCCGGTCGCAATCCCCGGCTGGCAGCTCGCACAACGCAGCCTGGCCCCATTTGCATCGACGATGAGGCCGTCACCGGTCCTCGCTATCACATGCCCGGGGAAGACGTTCGATACCCCGGTGAGCTCAGCGACACGACGGCTGGCAGGCCGCCGAAACACCTCATCCCGGCGGTCGAGTTGCAGCACTCTGCCGCCATCGATGACGGCCAGCCGGTCACCGAGGAGGTGTGCTTCCCGCAAATCGTGGGTCACGAAGACAATCGTTAGCCCCAGCTCGGAGCGGAGCCGCAGGAGTTCACGGCGTAACCCTGCCCGCAATGCCTCATCGAGCGCACTGAACGGTTCATCCAGCAGGAGGAGCCGCGAATCGCGGGCGAGTGCACGCGCGAGCGCGACACGTTGCCGTTGTCCGCCGCTAAGTGTCCGCGGCTTGCGGTCGCCAAACCCATCGAGGCTCAGCAGCGAGAGAAGCGAGGTGACCCGTGCTTCGCGGTCGGTGCCGGGCGGCATGCCAAACGCGATATTCCCCGCCACGGTGAGGTGGTTGAAAAGTGCCAGCTCCTGGACAACGTATCCCACTCCGCGCTCCTGGGGAGGAAGGTCGATCCCCCGGGTCGAATCGAAGAGGGTCTTGCCTTCGAATGCCACACGGCCGGAGTCTGGACGGAGGAGGCCCGCGACCACTTGAAGTGAGACGCTCTTTCCCGCTCCCGAGTGCCCGAAGAGCACGACGATCTCGTCGCGTGCCTCCAGGTGCGCCTCGTAGGCGAACTCCCCGAGCCTCAGCGTTGCGTCGAGTTCGAGGCTCATGGGGTGGCGCTTGCCCGGCCTGTTACCAGCCGAAAGAGCGTGAGCAGGAGCAGTGCGACAGCGAGGAGGACGAGTGAGAGCGCCACGGCCCCAGCGAGACCGAGCGCACTCCCCTCCAGGGATTGGATGATCGCAAGCGGCATGGTCTGTGTCTTGCCTTCGAAGTTGCCGGCGAAGATGAGCGTAGCGCCAAGCTCACCCATCGCCCGTGCCCAGCAGAGCACCACCCCGGCGAGGAGTGCGGGCCACACCTGCGGCACAACGATCCGGAAGAACGTCCTCGTTCGGGATGCTCCCAGCGTGTAGGCCACGAGTTCTACCTGTCGGTCGAACGAGTCGAAGCCACTCCGCGCTGCCCGCACATAGAACGGGGCCGAGACCAGCAACTGTGCCATCACGACGGCCACGGTTGTGAAGGCGAAGGTGAATCCTGTCCAGGATTCAACCGGTTCGCCGATAAGGCCGCGCCGGCCGAATGCAGTGAGTAGCGCCACGCCGGCGACCGTCGGTGGCAGGACGATCGGCAGGTCGATGGCTGCATCGATGAGTACCTTTCCGCGGAAGTTGGTGCGCGAAAGGATGTACGCAACCGGCGTGCCGATGAGGATGGCCAATACCACTGTGACAACGGACGTCCAGAGCGAAAGCCAGAGGGCGTTTCGCACCTGGCCTGTTCTCATCAACTCCCACGTTCCACCGTCATCGATCGCCCGCTTCACGAGGCCGGCAAATGGCAGCAGGAAGAAGAGCGCGAACACTGTTGCGAGAAGTGCCACGGTGACACCGGCGGTCCGGTCGAGGATTCGTCCGTTCACGATTGCACCGGTGATCTTACGTCCCGGCCGGCGCAAACCCGAATTTCACGAGGATCGCCTGCCCTTCGCCCGAGCGGAGGAAGCTGATAAACGCGGCCGCAACGTCCTGCTTCTTGCTGTCGCTGATGATAACGACCGGGTACTCGGCAACGAGGTTGTACGGCGGCGGGATGGCGATGACACGGACATCACCGCCTGCGGCGCCAACATCGGTCTGGTAGACGAATCCCGCGTCGGCCTCACCAAGCTGGACCTTGGCGAGTACTGCACGGACGTTCGCCTCTTCGCTCTTGAGATTTGCCAGCACCTTTGCCGAGAAATCGGTGCCGAGCCCGGACTCAGTCGACGCATTCGCGAGGATCTGGCGTGCGTACTTGCCGATTGGGACGGCTTTGCCTGCGAGGACGAGCCGGACGCCTGGCCTGGCAAGGCCGGCGAATGTCTCGATGGCGTGGTCGTTTGCGGGCACGACGAGGACCGGGGCGTTCCTTGCGAAGATGACCGGCCCCGATGCATGGCCCTGCGATACGACAGCGTCCATGTTGGTGGCATCCGCGGAAGCAAAGACGTCGGCGGGAGCACCTTCGTTGATTTGCGTCGCGAGTGCCGACGAGGCCGCGAAGTTGAACGTCACCTTCGTGTTCGGGTTTGCCTTGCTGAACGCCGTTCCCGCTTCGTTGAAGGACTCGGTCAGCGATGAGGCCGCGAAGACGGTGATTTCGCCGGAGAGCGCCTCCGAGGACGATGATTGCCGGGCCGACGGGGAACCACTGGCGGGCTCCTCCTTTCCGCAAGCTGCGGTGATCACAGCGAGTGAGATAGCCAGCGACGCCAGCAGGATGAGATGCCGGCCTCTCCCCAGATGCGAACTCCTCGTCACGCGTTTTCTCCCTTGAGTTCCAGTTCGAGTTCGTCCTGGTAGGCCCGGAGCCAATCGCTGGTTGAGTTGGCGGCTGCAACCTTCGAGCGGAGGACGAGCCGCTCAAAACCGGTCGCATCGTTGAGGCGCCCACACATGCGGTCGCGATACGCATCGCATGCCTCCACCTGGGCCCAGAGCAGCACGAGTTCCTGCGCCGGATCGAGCAGGTGAAGGAAGTAGAGCTTCAGGAGAAAGTCGAGCTTCACCTCCCGCATGCGCTCCACCGGCCGCCGAAGCCAGGTATCGACTTCACCCTCTCCTGCGGTGGTGAGCTGGAAGATCTTTCGTGGCGGGTGCTGGCCCACCCGCACTTCCCGCCAATTGACGAGGTCCCGCTGTTCCAGGTTCTTGAGGTAGGCGTAGAGGGCGCTTTGTTCGATCGGACAGACCTCGGCGAGGTCCTGTTCGAACCAGCGTGCCATCTGGTAGCCATGCATCGGCCCCAGCAGCCGAAGCAGTGAGAGGATCGCGTATTCATTGACGGTGAGGTCTCGAATCGCCATTTCGTTCTCCACTACTCAAGTCGTGAGTAGTTCGTCACGGGATACTGCCATGGCGGGGTGGTCCAGGCTATATGACGGCTGTCAGGTTGGCGGGGCGTTCAGAGGATCATGGGCTCGCGGCTCACGAACTCGTAGAGCATCGCCGGCCGGTGGGCGCCCTGCTTCACCGTCTGGCCTGTCTCCTGGACGATTCGCAGGCCCTCGACGCGTCGCCGGAAGTTCCGCTTGTCGAGCGGTTCGCCCAGGATCGCCTCATACACTCGCTGCATCTGCGTAAGTGTGAAGTGTTCAGGTAACAGGCTGTACACCACGTTGGTGTACTCGAGCTTGCTCCGCAGCCGCTCCTCGGCGTAGCTGATAATTCGTTCGTTGTCGAACGCCAACGGAGGCAGGCGGCGCACCGAATACCAGCCGGGGCGCCACTCGAGGTTTGTTCGTAGCCGTGTTCGCAGCACGTCAACCAGTGCGAAGTAGGTAACCACGATGTCCGCTCGCCCTTCGCCAAGGTGATCGAATGTGTACAGTTGTTCGAGGAACACGTCCGAAACCCCGGACTCATCGGCGAGCTTCCGAATGGCCGCACTGTCGAGTGTCTCATCGGGTTGAAGCAGTCCGCCGGGTAGCGCCCACTGGCCCTGGCACGGCTCGGCCGCGCGTTCGATGAGCAGCACCGAAAGGCCGTCACTTCGAACAGTGAAGATAACCACGACCACGGCTGCCGGCATGGTCAAATTGTATGCCGGGCCCGGATAACGCTCAGACGCGCGGCGCAACCTCGCGCATGAATCGGCGAAGGGTCGTGACGAGGTCGTTCACTGAACGCGCGGGGAGCGAGAGCATGAGTTCATCGAGCCCCGCCTCAGACCACGCCCGGATGTCGCCGGCCTGCTCTTCTGCTGAACCGGTGAGGAGCTGCCGGGGGCCCGATGGCGATGTTCGCCCGCCCGGCATGTGACGCAGACAGATTGGACCGGGCTGGCGTCCGAACTTCGCACAGAGGTCGTGGTAGCGCTTTACACCTTCGCGCAACTGGCCGGGAGAGAGGTTGATGGGATGCCAGCCATCGCCGAGCTCGGCGGCTCGCCGGATGCTCGGCTCTCCGGTGCCGCCGACCCAGATTGGTATTGTGCCACGGCGTGAAGCGGCAGCCTTCGGGAACATGCGCATGTTCGTGTACTGTTTCCAGTGCCCCTTGAACGATGATGTCGGTGTCTCCCACAGGTTCCGAATGACGCGCAGATACTCGTCGGTGCGGGGACCGCGTTCTTCAAATGGAACGCCCAACGCAGCGAACTCCTCCGTTAGCCAGCCGGCTCCTACCCCCGCAACGAGCCGGCCACTGCTCAGCACGTCGACCGTGCTCAGGAACTTCGCCGTGAACACGGGGTCGCGGTACGGCACGATGAGGACGCTCGTGCCGATGGTGATGTGACGGGTCTCCGCCGCGAGGAAGGCAAGCGCCGCCAGTGGCTCTGCCATGTGCTCCGGGATGTAGTTCGAACCCTCCGGCACGATGACGTGGTCGCTCACCCAGAGTGAATCGAAGCCGAGTTCCTCGATTGCATGAGCCATCGCGCGGATGGCCCATGGCTCGGCAAACTGGTTGGCCTGGGGAATCGCGACTCCGTAGCGCATGGCTCTCCTCTGCGGCAGATGGCGCCAGCCTACCCGCTTCCGCGGTGGTCCGCACCGTTGCTGGCAGCGTGACCGAATCCCGGCCCTCTGCCTACAATGAAGTTCGGCGCGGAGGGATCGCATAGTGGTCTAGTGCGCCCGCCTGCTAAGCGGGTTCCGGGGTAACTCGGTCGAGGGTTCAAATCCCTCTCCCTCCGCCACCTTCGCTACCACTTCCCCGGCTGTCGCCCATGAGCACCACCAAGTACTACCTCTGGACCGTCGGCTGCCAGATGAACAAAGCCGACAGCGAGAAGCTCGCCGCAGGTTTCGATCGCCTCGGGCTCAAGGCCACCGACCGCATTGAACGTGCCGACATCGTGGTGCTCAACACCTGTAGTGTCCGCCAGCATGCCGAGGACCGTGCCTATTCCAAGCTCGGGCGAATCCGCGACCTCAAGAAACAGAAGCCAGACCTGAAAGTGGCCGTCATGGGTTGCATGGTTGGCCTCAAGACGGACGAGCTCGAAAAGCGCTTCCCGCAGGTCGATGTCTTTGCCCGGCCACAGCAGTTTGGGCCAATCATGGAACTCGTTGAGGGCCCCCACGAGGATCTCGGTGGCGAGTTCTGGCCAAGCACCTATGCCATCCCGGAAGGCCCCGCCGCGTACGTCCCTATCGTTCACGGCTGCAACAAGTTCTGCACCTACTGCATCGTTCCCTACCGCCGCGGCCGCGAGAAGAGCCGCCCAATGGACGAAATCGTCCGCGAAGTCAACTACCTGGCGCGCAACGGTGTGCGCGAGGTCACGCTTCTTGGTCAGACGGTGGAGGCGTATGGCCACGACCTCGAAAGCCAGCCCGACCTCGGTGACCTGATGCGCGAGGTTTCCGCCATCGAGCGGATTGCGCGCATTCGTTTCCTCACCTCCTATCCAAAAGACATGACCCACCGCATCCTCGAGGCGGTGGCGGAGTTGCCAAAGGTGATGGAGTGCTTCTCGCTGCCAGTGCAGGCAGGGAGCGGCGCTGTGCTCGAATCGATGCGCCGCGGCTACACCGTGGGCGAATACCGCGAGAAGATCGCCGAAGTGCGCAAACTCATGCCGGGCGCCGGAATCACAACTGACATCATCGTCGGTTACCCGGGAGAAACCGAGGCAGACTTCGAGGAGACGTGTGCCCTCCTCGAGGAACTACGCTTCGACAAGGTGCACGTTGCCGCCTATTCGCCCCGGCCAGGGACGATCGCATGGCGCAAGATGCCGGATGACGTACCTCCCGGGGAAAAAGCACGCCGCCTACACCGAGTCGAGGCGATCGAGGCTCGCATCTCGCAGGAGATCAACGACACCTACGTTGGGACGGTCCAGGAGATCCTCATCGAGGGAATCCGGGGCGAGCAGGCGTTTGGCCGGACACGTACAGGCAAACTCGTTCACCTCGACATCCCGGCTCGAGTTGGTTCACTGATCAATGCGTCGATAGTCCACGCGGGCCCATTCTCGCTGCGTGGTGTTGAGCCCAACGCCCTCGACCTCGTCTGACGCCGCCGCTCAGTGCTCCTCAGCCATGCCGCATACCCCGAGCGCATGGTGCGGTCCTCGTGGCTCCCCGAGGTTCGAAATGCAGACGACGGCGGGTTTGCGGCCCTGGAGCCGGGCGGCGGGCCCCAGCGCGAGGATGATGGTCGCCCCGCACCGTTCGAGCCGCCCATCGACAAGCGTTGTTGCAATGACTGCCTCCGAACGGCTTCGTAGCGAAGGTGTGCCGGGAGAGTCGTCCTTCATCTTGCGCATGATGACAACCACGATTGGTGGCCAGACCACAAACGGCGCCAGTAAGGCAACCCAGACGATGGCGGGAGTGACCACGCACGCACCATAGGCCCTGGTTTCGCACATCGATCCTGTCCTCGTGCGAAAGGCGTGCCGAATCTATCACAGAAGGTGCCGTAAATGCTTGCCCTTCGCCAACAAAAAGCCCCTCGATTGAGGGGCCCTGCGTGCATTCTGGGGCGGGAAGGTGGTGGAGCTGAGGGGATTCGAACCCCTTACCTCAACACTGCCAGTGTTGCGCTCTCCCGATTGAGCTACAGCCCCCCGAGGACAGACCGATGGTACCAGCGCTCCCCCAGAGCGGCAAACCTTCGGCCTCTCCTACTTCCGGGTTCGCGGGTCCAGCGCGTCACGCAGGCCATCGCCAAGGAACGTGAAGCAGAGCATGAGAAGCCCGACCATGATCGCCGGCCAGATGACGAGCAGGTTGTTCGACATCAGCTGGTTGTAGCCGTCGGTAATGAGCGATCCGAGGCTTGCGTTTGGTGGCGGAACGCCAAGACCGATGAACGCGAGGCCCGCCTCCGCGAAGATCCGTGTCGGGATACCGAATGTGATGGCGACAATCACCGTGCTCAGCGTGTTCGGCAGCATGTGGGCCCGCACCACGCGCCAGTTGCCCGCCCCTATCGACCGGGCCGCGAGCACATAGTCCTGGTTCTTGATTGAGAGCATCTGCCCGCGCACGAGCCGGCAGATCGTCACCCAGCTCACGAACGAGATCGCGAGAATCGTTGCGATGAGTACCGACGGCGCCCCGGGGATCTGTGGGTCGCCTGTCCCAATGATTGGCCAATCGCGCCCGAAGAGGATCTGCCGCAGGAGGATGATCGCCAGGAGATCCGGGAAGGCGTAGAAGAGGTCGGTGATCCAGGTGATGATGCCGTCCGTCACCTTCCCTCCCAGCGCCGCAACCATCCCCAGCGAGATACCGATACAGACGACGATGAACTCGGCGCCAAAGCCGATCTTCAGTGAAAAAAGCGTCCCCTCGAGTACCCGCGCCCAGACATCACGGCCGAGATTATCCGTCCCGAGCCAGTATTCAGAACTCGGGCCCGCGTTCGTGTTGTCCTCGCCCGAAGGGGTCGTATAGACCTGGAACGTCGGGTCGTGGCGCTGAACGACATCGAACATGGAGCCGGCAAGGGAAACACCAAGGAAAACGATGAGCAGGATCCCCGACACGACGGCGAGCCGGTTGCGGATGAGCCGCTGGAATGCCTGCCCCCAGAGGCCCCGCTGCTTGGTGTGAATCACATCCCGACCGAAATCGAACGGCTGGGCGATGGTCTGGTTGGCCGCCATGTGGCTTCCTTCTAGTAACGGATGCGCGGGTCGGCGACACCATAAAGCAGGTCGACGACGAGGTTCATGACTGCGATGACGAGGGCATAGAAGACCGTGACCCCCATGATCACACCGTAGTCGCGGATGAGGACAGAATCCACGAACGCCCGCCCAAGGCCAGGGATCTGGAACGCCCGCTCAATGATGAACGACCCCACCACGAGCGTCGCGAAGATCGGGCCCAGCACGGTTAGCACGGGGATCATGGCGTTCTTCACCGCGTGGCGCATCACAACGACGAACTCCCGGACACCCTTCGCTCGCGCCGTTCGAATATAGTCCTGGCGCAGTACGTCGAGCATCGAAGCCCGCGTGATGCGTGCGACAAATGACATCGGCAGGAACCCGAACGCCACGGTGGGGAGGACCATCTTCTTGTAGTTCCACATCTCCCAGCCGATGGTATCGAACCAGTGCAGGTGGAGCGCGAAGGCGATCACCAGGAGGGGAGCGAGGACGAAGCTGGGTAATGCCGCACCACTGGTGGCGATGAATACACCCACGTAATCGCCCAACCCATTCTGGTTGAGCGACGAGATGATCCCTAACGTCAGCCCGCCAACGAGTGCGAAGATGAACGTACAGATGCCGAGCTGGAGCGAGACCGGAAAGCGGTCGCGGATGATGTCGCGCACCGGGCGATCGTTCGAAAACGAAATTCCGAGGTCACCGGTCGCCAGGTTCTTGAGGTACATGCCGTACTGCTCAACGAGCGGCTTATCAAGTCCGTAACGGCGCTCGAGGGCTGCCCGGGTGGCAGGGGTCAATGGCTTGTCGCCATCAAACGGGCCGCCCTGCACCGTGTGCATGAGAAAGAACGTGACCGTGGCAACGGCGACGATCAGAGGGATGATGAGCAGCACGCGCCGGATGGCGTAGGCAAGCATGTAGCGTCCCGAATTCTTGACTCCGGGGCTCCCAATACGGGAGCCCCGGAGCAGGTGTCAGAGTCACCTGGCCAGCGTGGCTGGTCCGGGCAACCTACTTCTTGGTGGTCGACCAGTTCTCCGGGTTCCAGTCGCCTGCGACAAAGGTGTCGCCGGGGCGCTTGGATTCCGCCATACCCTTGATGTACGGCTTGATGAGGACGTGAACACCGGAGTGGTACAGCGGGGCAATACCGTTGGCGCCATCGAGGAGGAGCTTTTCGGCTTCCGCATACTGCTGGCGGCGTTCAGTGTCGTTCTGGTTGAACTGGGCCTTCTTCAGGAGGGCGTCCAGTGCGGGAATGCTGGTCTTGGTCTTGTTGATAGAGCCACCGGTCTCCCAGAGGCCAAGCATCCAGTTCTCAGGATCCGAGTAGTCTTCCTGCCAGCCGCCGATGACGACCTGGAAGTCGGTCTTGTTGAAGCGGGATGAGCGCGTCTTGGAGTCGACGAACTCCAGCTTTACATCGATGCCGAGGTTCTGCTTCCACGCCTGCTGCAGGAACTCACCGTTCGCCTTGTTCGAGGCGGTGTCGACGAGGAGAAGCGTGAAGCCCGCTTTGTCCGGTGCAATCCCCGAGTCCTGGAGCGCCTTCTTCGCTGCAGCAACATCAAAGCCGAGCAACGAGTCGTAGGCGCCTTCCTTTACGCCAGAGCGTGCTTCCGGCATCCAGTTGGTGGTCGGGATGTTCGCGCCCTTGTTCGCCACCTTGTTGAGTGCAACACGGTCGATCGCGCGTGAGAGGGCGACACGGAAGTTCTTGTTGCTCATCAGCGGGTCGGTCATGTTGAACTCGAGGCCCATCGTCCGGGTCGCCGGGTATTCGACGAGTTCCTTGGAGAGGACCGGGTCCTTCTGTGTGGCGTCGAGTTCCTGGGGGTTGGCCAGGGTGGCATCGAGTTCGCCATTACGATAGGCGTTCTGCGCCACGCCAGCGTCATCGATGTACCGGATGATGATCTGGGCAACCTTCGGCTTCGCCGCGCCCGACCAGTTCGGGTTCGGGACCAGCGTGATGTGGTCCTTCTCCTTGTATTCCTTTGGCATGAATGGGCCCGTGTAGGTGTTCTCCAGCGGGCCCGGCCACTTGTCATCGACCTTCGTAATCTTCTTGCTGTTGATGGGCATCATTTCCCACATCGCCAGCTTCGTGGTGAAGGTCGGGACCGGGTCGGTCAACTTGTACTCGACCGTGTTGGCATCGACGGCGCGCACGCCAACAGCCTTGCGAAGCGTCTCCTTCTGAGCGGCGTCAGCAGCGGGCTTCGGAGGCGTGGCTTTCGGATCGCCGTTGGAATTGTAGTACGCATCGCAGCCGACAATTTCGGTGATGACGTACTCGTAGTGGCCGGCGTTGTCCGGGTTGCAGGTGCGCTGCACGCCGAGGACAAAGTCATCGGCTGTAACCGGGTCCCCGTTCGACCACTTGAGGCCCTGCTTGATCTTGACGGTGTAGGTCTTGCCGCCGTCGGTGATCGCCGGCATGCCGTCGGCAAGCGAAGGTACTGGCTTGGGCGGCGAGTTCAGGTCGAACTCGTAGAGGCCACGCCACACCATGTAGAAGTGGGCGATGTCCTGGGCGAAGTCGCTGAAGTGCGGGTCCCAGGTTTCGAACGGTGTACCACGAATGGTGATGGTGCCCGAAGGCGCCTGGTTGGCGGGTGCGGTGGCGCTTGCGCCGGTGGTTGTGGATGTCGTTGCGCCGCTCGACGGCGTGCTGGTCTTCGAGGTGCTGTCATCGTCGCCACAGGCAACTGCGATAGCCATCACCGCAAAGACGGCGAGGATACCCAGGAGCATCCTCCATGGGGATTTGGTCATCGTGTTAAGTTCCCTCCTCAATCGATTACCGAACGGTAAGGTGCGCGCCGGTCCGGGTAATGTCAACAATCGTTTACGGTCGCCGGCACAAGATCTCTTCCCTGTTGCTTCCCGCTCCACCTCCTGTTTGCGAGCGTTCGTATCACGCGGAACGGCTGCTTTCCCCACGAACAGGCGTTCCGTCCTTTCCCGTGAACTCCCCCGGTGGCCGCTATGGATCTCTCCGTGAATCCAATAACGCGCCGGCCGCGAGAAACCACGGGAAAGCCGCCGGAACTATAGCCACCCTCGTGCCAAGATGCCAGCGGTCGACCGTCCCGCGCCGCTCGAATACGCTCATTCCCGGCGCGGGAGCGCCCATCCCTTCCCACGGAGCCCTGCGATGTCGCGTGTCCTTGCCCTTGTCAGCGTCCTTGGCCGCGATCAGAAGGGTGTGGTTGCCCGCATCTCCACCCACCTCGCCGAGCGCGAGATCAATATCGAGGACATCGAGCAGCGAGTCGTGCGCGGCCAGTTCCTGATGGACATGTTGATTGATATCACCGACGCCTCGATCTCGCTCGACGAACTGGTCACCGGGTTGCTCTCCATCGGCTCGGAGATCGGCATGGAGATCCGCGTCTCCCTCCACAACGAACGTGAACGCAAGCGTGTCGCCATCCTGGTGAGCAAGGAAGCCCACTGCCTGGAGCAGCTCATCGCCGATCACCGGGCGGGCCACCTGCATGGTGATATCGTTGCCGTCATCGGCAACCACGAAGTTCTCCGGCCGGTCGCCGAGGCCGCAGGCCTGCCCTTCTCCTGGTTCCCAAGCACCGATAAGCAGGCTCACGAAGCATTCCTCCTCCGCAGGCTCGAAGAGACCCGTGCAGAGGTCGTAGTGCTCGCACGCTATATGCAGATCCTCACTCCCGCAGTTGTTGAGCCGTACGCCGGCCGGATTATCAATATCCACCCCTCGCTCCTGCCCTACTTTCCAGGGGCGAACCCGTACCGCCGTGCCTGGGAAGACGGTGTGCGCGTAACCGGCTGCACCGCCCACTTCGTCACCGAAGACCTCGATGCCGGGCCGATTATCCTCCAGGACGTGTTCCAGATCGAAGTCGGTGTCGATTCGGTCGATGACGTCCGATCGAAGGGCCGTGCGCTTGAAGGCCGCGTGCTCAGCCAGGCCGTCCAGCTCTATCTCAACAACGAGGTGGTCGTCATCAACGGGAAGGTCGTCTTCAAGCCGGGAATGCGAACACTGCTGCGCGGCGCCAGCGACTGAGACCGGCCGACGACGGAGCAGTGCCTCAGGTCAGGGACTGTACCAGCGGCCGCTCGACCGGGTGTGGCGCCAGCTTCCATGCCATCGCGAGCCCGGGAATCTGGCCACGATAGACCTCCACGACGTGCTCAGGGCAAACAGCCACGACAACGTGCCGATCGCCATCGGGTGCAACGGCAAGCTCGGCCGATGCGTGCTCGATGAGTGCTGCGTTGGAGGTCCAGATCCCGATTGAGCCGCTTGCCGGGCGAGGATCGAGCGCGAGGGAGAAACAGATGCTGCAGCTTTGCATGTGCCCTCCTCCCGGTGTCCCGACTCTACCATCGGAGCGGACGATAATGGTTCTGTCTTCCTTCAGACTTCGCCATCCCACCCGGTGTACCGGCCGCAGTGGCCCGGGCCCCAGAGCAGGGCTGCCACCCTCAACATGCTTCGAGGCGTGGCCTGCGTGTCGGCTCGCACACGATGGACCTTTGCTCCACGCGGTAGGGTGTGTGGAGCAGCAGTTCACGGTGCTGCCCGGCTGCGGTGAACATCGGACTGGAGGTGGATTGTGCGTGTACTTGTCGCCGGTGGTACTGGCTTCCTCGGACGGGCTATCGTCTCGCGATTACTCGCCGATGGTCACGAGGCCGGAATCCTCTCGCGATCACAGCACCTTGCCGACCCGGTCGATGCCCGGGCTCGCTGGGAGCAGGGAGATGTCACCGAGCCGAAGACACTCGATGGGCGGCTCGAGGGCTACGATGCCGTCGTCGATGCGGTGCAATTCCCGAACTCGCCGATTGAAAACCCGAAGAAGGGGTTCACCTTCGAGCGCGTTGATCTCGGTGGTACGAAGAACCTTGTCGACGCGGCCAGGACGCAGGGTGTCACGCACTTCATCGGCCTTTCCGGAGTGGGTTCGGCCGAAAAAGCCCCCTTTCACTGGCAGCGGTTCAAGTGGTGGGAGGAAGAGTACATCCGGGGTTCGGGGCTCGGGTACACCATTTTCTGCCCCAGTTGGGTCTACGGCCCGCGTGATGTTTCGCTCAATCGATTTCTCGGTTTCGCACGGTTCCTCCCGTTCATCCCCGTGATTGGTGATGGGAAGACATCGATAAACCCGCTCTTTGTCGGTGACCTCGCCCGCCATGTCTCCAGGGCACTCACTACGCCGGAAGCGATGGGCGAGACCGTTGAGATTGGCGGCCCCGAAGTTCTTACGATGGACCAGGTCATCCGAACGGCCCTGAAGGTCGAGCATCGCCGGCGATTTCTGCTCCACCAGCCCAAGGCTCTCATGAAACTGGTGGCACGTATCGCCCAGGTTCTTCCCGGCAGGCCGCTCACACCCGACGCCATCGATTTCATCACCATGGATGGCGTCGCTGATACGTCAAGGCTCACCGCCCTCTTTGGCCTGCCACTCACACCGCTCGAGGAAGGGCTCGCCACCTATCTCGCGTAGCCCTGCGGCCTCCAGTCATGGGAGTTGCCTCTCCATGCAATTTGCATGGAGTCAGGTGAAGATGCAGAATGCATAGCATGGAACCTGCGCAGTTCACCGCCCGGCGCAACGCCCTCCAGCTCTCCCAGGCCGCCATCGCCACAGCGCTCGGTGTCGATCAGGCCACCGTAAGCCGCTGGGAATCCGGCAAGGCACGCATCCCGGCCGCGATCGAACTCGCCCTCGCCACTTTCAAGGAGACCGAACCCACCATGCCCGAAACCGCACGCCCGCGCATCCTCATCGCCGACCCAATCGCACCCGAAGGCATCGAGATGCTCCGCGCCGTGGGCGACGTTGATGTGAAGACCGGACAGCCGGCCGACACACTCGTGGCTATGATCGCTGAGTACGATGCGCTTGTGGTTCGCAGCGAGACGAAGGTGACACGCCCGATTGTCGAGGCAGCGACCAGGCTCCAGGTCATCGGCCGGGCGGGCGTCGGTGTCGATAACATCGATCTCGATGCGGCGACCGAAAAAGGCGTCATCGTCGTCAATGCCCCACAGGGCAACACCGTTGCCGCAGCCGAACAGACGATCGCCCTGCTCATGGCCCTTGCCCGTCACGTGCCCCAGGCCGATGCCTCGATGCGTGCTGGCAGGTGGGACCGTAAGACATACATCGGCACCGAGGTCCGGGGGAAGACACTCGGTATCGTTGGCCTCGGAAAGATCGGCTCCGAAGTCGCACGGCGTGCGGTTGGCATGGAGATGCGTGTACTCGCCTTCGACCCGTTCGTGCCCGTCGAACGTGCCAAATCCATGGGTGTCGAGTCGGTCGATTTCGACCAGGTGCTCATGCTTTCTGACTTCCTCACCGTGCATCCCCCGCTGACGGCGAGCACGAGCGGCATGATAGGCGCGGCTGAGATTGCGAAAATGAAGGACGGTGCGCGCCTCATCAATGTCGCTCGCGGCGGGATAATCGATGAGGCTGCTCTGGCCGAGGCGGTGAAGGCGGGCAAGATTGCTGGTGCCGCCGTCGACGTGTTCACGCAAGAACCCGTGACTCCCGATAACCCGCTCCTTGGCGAACCGCGCATCATCGCCACCCCCCATCTCGGAGCTTCGACGGCCGAGGCCCAGGAACGCGTCGCACTCGACGTTGCCGAGCAGATCGTCGAGATCCTCCAGGGGAAGCCAGCCCGGTATGCGGTGAACGCGCCGATGCTTGCGCCCGAAACCCTGAAGGTCATCCAGCCATACATGGCCGTGGCGGAGATGGCTGGAAAGGTGGCGACCCAGCTCATCACGGGCAAGCTCACGACGATCGAGATCGATTATTACGGCGAGATCGCCGAGCACGATGTGACACCGCTCAAGGCTGCAGTCATCCGCGGGCTCCTCAAGCCGATCAGCGAGGAGAACGTGAATGTGGTCAACGCGAACCTCGTCGCCCAGTCACGCGGCTGGAATATCGAGGAGCGATTGCGGGCTTCGCACGAGGTCTTCGTCAACCTCGTCCACGTCAAAGTGGTTACGAGCGAGGCGGAAGTCACGGTCGGCGGAACCGTGGTCAACGCGCAGCCGCACATCGTCATCCTCAATGCGTTGGATGTGGACCTCATCCCCGAGCCGAACTCGTACCTGCTCGCATGTGACAACGAGGATCGTCCCGGGATGATCGGCCGGATTGGTACATTGCTCGGCGAGTTCGATATCAATATCCGTTCAATGCAGGTGGGCCGCCGTGGCAAACGCGGCCGCGCGCTCATGCTGATTGCCGTCGATGAGGTGCCGGGCGAGGGATTGCTCGACCAGATCGAAGCGATCGACGGTATCTACAACGTGCGGCTCGTGCGTTTCTAAGGATTCGCTGATCATTGGCGTTCATAGACGCCCAGGACGGCAGAGACGGG
>CAZDUX010000022.1:0-51169 GCA_964508715.1 uncultured Anaerolineaceae bacterium
GGGGAAGTGGCTCCCCGACGAGGATTCGAACCTCGAACACCGCGGTTAACAGCCGCGTGCTCTACCGTTGAGCTATCGGGGAACCTTCCTTCAGTTTCGGCCGATCGGCCTCCACGCGCAACCGCTGCGACCGTCGCGTCGCTGCTCAAAGAAAGTGGCCACGCCAACTGCCGGGCGATTATGTCCACTGATGGAAGAAGGTGGACTGGTCTTGAAGGCAAATGGTGAACAGTGGTTCAGCATGCGGGTCTGATTGACAGCATGCTGCCGGGACGGGGTGTACAGCCGAAGATGGGCCACACGAGAGGATGCCGCTCCCTGGTGGCGGTCTGAACCGCGAACCATTCTCCCGAGTGGACGTCTGACAGTTGCGTGCCCGAGCGCCAGGCTCTCGGGAAACCGGGGACCTCTGCCAGCCACCCAACGTCGTTGAGCGGACACAGGCGCCCAAATCGGCAATGTCCCCTGGCGGGGCGGAGCGCATCGACCGAACTTCGAACTCCGGTGATTCTACTGCCCACCGCCCGTGACCGAGACAATCGCCTCTTCCAGGATGTCGCAGGCCCGCTCAATCTCTTCATCCGAAATCGTTAGCGGGGGCATCAGGCGGATGGTGTTCGGGCGCGGGTTGTTCACCAGGAGCCCGCGCTGGCGGCAGGCCTCCACAACATCGGCCGAGATATCGCGCACCAGGCCGACGGCCAGGAGCATACCGAGGCCGCGCACTTCATTGACAACGGGCAGCCGGTCCTCCATCGAGCGAAGCCGCGACTGGAGGGTTTCCGACGCCCGCGCACCCTGTTCAACGACATCATGGTCGAGGATGTAGCGCATCGTTGCCAGGCCGGCTGCTGCGGCCAGCGGCTGGGCGCCAAACGTCGTGCCGTGGTCACCCTTCACGAGGTGCGATGCCAGTTCTTCTTTTGCCAGGATCGCGCCGATTGGCACACCACCCGCGAGCGCCTTCGCCAGCGACATGATGTCCGGCTCGACACCCTCGTGCTCGTAGGCCCAGAGCCTCCCGGTGCGCCCCACGCCGGTCTGGATCTCGTCGAAGATGAGGAGCAGCCTGTGCTCGTCGCACCACTCACGGATCGCCCGGACAAATCCCGGCGCCGGCATGTTCACCCCGGCCTCGCCCTGGATCGGTTCCATCATGATGGCCACGGTCTTCTGATTCGTGGCTGCCTTCACGGCCTCGATGTCATTCCAGTCAACATGGATGAAGCCCGGCGCCAGCGGCTCGAACGGCTCCCGGTATCGGGTGGTTCCAGTCGCCCCCAGTGCTCCCATCGTCCGGCCATGGAAACCATCGTTGAAGCTAATAATCTCGTATGCACCTTTGCGTACGTCGTGGCCCCAGCGGCGGGCAAGCTTGATCGCGGCCTCGTTTGCCTCGGTGCCCGAATTGCAGAAGAAGACCCGGTCGAAGCACGAGTGCTCAACGAGGAGCTGCGCCAGCTCGATCATCGGCGTCGTGTAGTAGAGATTCGATGTCTGGATGAGTGTCTTCGCCTGCTTCGCAAGTGCCGTAGCGACTGCCGGATGCGCGTGTCCGAGCGCGTTGACAGCGAGCCCGCACACGAGGTCGAGGTACTCACGGCCTTCGGTGTCCCATACACGGGTACCCGCACCACGCTCAATCACCACCGGCTGCCGGCCGTAGTTCTGAAAGAGGTAGTGGTGCTCCTGGGCTACCCAGTCGGTCATGACACTCTCCGTGAGGGAATGAAGTCACGATGGTAGAGCACCGGCGCCAATCCGGGAAACAGCCAATTAGCTGAAGGGTGCGAGGGCCAGCAGGTTTGCCTGGGTTCCTGGCTCAATCACCGACGCATCCCGGCGCCAGGTTCGGTCATGGAGCGTCCAGCCCTGGCGGCTATCGGCCAGCAACATCTCGAGGAGTGCATCGAGCTGGGCGCGCAGGTCCGGTGCTCGAACCGGTGCAAGCACTTCAACCCGCTCATCGAGGTTCCGCTTCATGATGTCGGCACTCCCGATGTAGACCTCCGGCGAACCGCCGTTGTCGAAGCGGTAGACTCGCGAGTGCTCGAGAAACCGGCCGACAACACTCACGACACGGACATTCTCGCTCAGGCCAGGGAGCCCTGGCCGCAGCCGGCAGATACCACGGACGATCAGGTCGACACGCACACCGGCACGCGATGCCTCGTACAACGCCTCGGTGAGTTCCCGGTCCTCGAGGGCGTTCATCTTGAATGTCAGCCGGGCTGGCCGGCCCGCCCTGGCGTGTTCCATCTCCCGGCGAATCCGCGATTCGAGCTCTCGCCTGAGGGAGATCGGTGCAACCAGCAGCTCGCGCGGGTCGTGCATCGTGCCGAAGCCCGTGAGGTGGTTGAAGAGCTGGACGAGGTCCGCGCAGATGACCGGGTCGGCCGTGAACAGGCCCAGGTCGGTGTAGAGCCGTGCCGTTCGCGAATTGTAGTTACCGGTCCCGATGTGCGCGTACATCGTCACACCCGCGACCTCTTCGCGGACCACGAGGCAGCACTTCGCGTGGATCTTCTGGTTCGGGTTGCCGTAGGCCACATGAACCCCGGCATCTTCGAGTTTGCGTGCCCACTCGATGTTGTTCGCCTCATCGAATCGCGCCGTGAGCTCCACAAGGACCGCGACCTGCTTCCCACGCCCCGCGGCATCGATGAGCGACGCCAGGATCGGCGAGTCGGGCGAGGTGCGATACATCGTCTGCTTTATCGCCAGCACCGCCGGATCATCGGCGGCTTCGTCGACGAACCGCACGACAGTGGCATCGAACGATTCGTACGGATGGTGGACGAGGATATCGCGCTCGCGGATCACGTTGAAAAACGAGCCCGGCTCATCCTTCAAGACAACAAACGCCGATGGCACGGAGGGCGTGAACGGTGGGTCGAAGAGGTCGGGTATCGGTAACGACGCGAACTGCATCAGGTCCGCCAGGCCAAGCGGTCCCTCGGTCTGGTAGACGTCACGGTCGGTCAGCATGAGCTCTTCGAGCAGCATCTCGCGCCTGGCGGCGGGGAGATCACCGGTCACCTCGAGGGCGACGGCATCGGCCAGGCGGCGGCGGCGGAGCTCACGCTCGATGAGTTCGAGCAGGTCGTCTGACTCCTCGCCCGGGCTCCCGATTTCAGCGCTACGAAGCACGCGCAGCACCTGCCACGATGTCACCTCCATCCCCGGAAAGAGCAGGTGCACGTGAGCGGCGATAAGGTCCTCGAGGAGTACGAAATCGAGGTTACCAGCCTGCACGAAGCGCGGCCGGTTCTGCGGCACCTTCACCCGCGCGAACCTATCCTGACCTGATGACGGGTGTCGCACATTCAGGCCGAGCGACAGTGACCCACCGCTGAGAAACGGGAACGGATGTGCGGGGTCGACCACCAGTGGTGTCAGTACGGGGAAGATCGCCTGTTCGAAGTACTCACGCAGCCGCCCACGCTCCGTAACGTCGAGATCATCGAAGCGCACGATTCGAATGCCGTGCGCTGCCAGTTCGGGAGTGAGGACATCCTTCCAGGCAGCGTCCATCCGCTGTCGCATATCAACACAGGCATCAATTACCAGGTTCAACTGTTCTGCGACCGATAACCCGTCGACCGTGCGCATGCGCGGGTCGGCCTTGAGCATCCGCTTCAGCCAGCCAACCCGCTTGGTAGCGAACTCATCGAGGTTACTCGCTGTGATAGCGAGGAACTTCACACGTTCGAGGAGTCGGTTTCGCCGATCGCTAACCTGAGCAAAGACGCGCTCGTTGAACTCCAGCCAGCTCAGCTCCCGGTTGAGGTAGAGCGAAGGATCCGCCAGATCGAGCGGTTGCTCCGGCAGTTGCTCGGCCAAAAGCTCGCTGGTCATGACGGTCAATCTCCTGCCGAAGCTCGCTCGATTGTAACAACGGCGCCTCGTGCAAAGCGTTAACGAGCAATCCTGAAGGCTCGCGGGCTACGTGACGAACCGCGTTCCGCTCTCATCGAGTTGCCGCAATGCCCCGGGTACCCGTCCATCAACAATCCGCACATCCACACCGAGGCCCAGTGCGTGCAGGCACGCCTCGACCTTCGGGATCATCCCGCCGCTGATGGTTCCGTCAGCGATGAGGCCGCGGGCCTGCGCGCCCGTGAGTTCCGGGATCCGGCCTCCATCGGTGCCGCGAACACCGTCTACATCGGTCAGAAATACCAGCCGCGAAGCACCAACGGCCGCCGCGACTTCGCCAGCGATCGTGTCTGCATTGACGTTTACGAGCTGGTCGGTGTCATCTCCCGGCACGTACCCAATCGAGCTGATAACCGGGATGATTCCGCCCGCCAGCAGCGCCTCGATGGCCTTCGGGTGGGCCACCACCGGTTCGCCCACGAAGCCGAGCTCTGGCGCGGCAATCCGGCACTCGAGTATCCGCCCATCGGCTCCCGACAGCCCCACGGAAAGTGCCCCTGCCGCATTGATGGCCGACACGATGCGCTTGTTCACGAGCCCGGCGAACACCGCCACGACAACGGGCAACACCTTGTCATCAGTGACGCGCAGCCCTCGCTCAAACCGTGATGGGATCTGCATCGCCTCGAGCCAGCGGCTCGCCTCGGCCCCGCCACCATGGACCACGACCGGGATGTTGCCACCCGCGGCCAGTGCGGCAACGTCACGAAACGTGGTGTCGGCCGAACCGAGCGTACTTCCACCGATCTTGATGACAAGCGGCCCCTGGCTCATGTGTGGTAGTCCGCGTTGATACTCACATACTCGGCAGAGAGGTCGCAGCCCCAGCCCGTTGCCGAAGCCGTGCCCACACCGAGGCCGGCCGCTATGGTCACCGTGTCGCCGCGCATCAGCCGGGAGAGTGCTTCGGCGTCAAATTCCGTCGGTTGTGCCTGTTCGAAGACGCGCACACCGCAGAGATCCACCGTCACTGCCGGCTCGTTCACGCTCACCCCGGAGCGGCCAATGACCGCGACGATTCGGCCCCAGTTGGGGTCGGCGCCGTGTACAGCGCTCTTGAGCAAGTAACTCGTCGTAAAGAGGCGAACGACGGACCGCGCCTCCTCCACGGTGGCCGCACCCGTCACGGAGAACTCGATGAGCCGCGTCGCGCCTTCGCCGTCGCGCGCCATCTCCTTCGCGAGATGCACGCAGAGCGTCTCCACAGCCTCTCGAAAGAGGTCTGCCGTCGGTGAAGCCGAATCGATCGTCTCACCACCCTGGGCGCCATTGGCAAACAAGATGGCTGTATCACTGGGGCTCGTATCACCATCGATGGAGAGCAGGTTAAACGACTTCTCGACCGCTCCAGAGAGCACATCCTGCAGAAACGGCTGTGCAACGGGTGCATCGGTCGTAAGGAAGGCAAGCATCGTCGCCATATTGGGGTGGATCATCCCCGAACCCTTGGTGCATCCGCCGAGGGTGTACGGCCCGAAACGAAGTGAGGCGTGCTTGGGCCGCGTGTCGGTGGTCATGATGGCTCGTGCGAACTGGTCCCCGGCGAGTGGTGAGAATTCGATAGCTCCAATACCAGCCTCGATCTTCTCCATCGGCAGGAAATGGCCGATGACCCCGGTGCTGCAGACGAGTACATCGCTGGCGGCAAGACCGAGTTTCGCACCCGCCCACGCCGCCATCTGCTCGCCATCTGCCAGGCCCCGGTCACCCGTGCTCGAGTTGGCAACCCCGGCATTCACAACAACGGCCTGGGGGTTTCCGCCTGCAAGGTGAGCACGATTCACGTCGACGGCCGCCGAATGCAGCATATTCTTTGTGAACGTGGCAGCCACGGTACACGGCCGGTCAGAGGCAAGGATTGCGAGGTCCAGCTTGTCTTCGCCATAGGTCTTGATACCCGCGTAGACAGCGCCTGCAAAAAACCCCTCGGCCGAGGTCGATGTCCCGTTCGTGTCGATCTCGAAGGCCATTACGGGTAGACCGCCGGGAGGTCGAGGCCCATCTCCTGGGGCAGCCCGAGCATCAGGTTCATGTTCTCAATTGCCTGGCCCGCCGCACCCTTTACCAGGTTGTCGAGTACGCCAACGGCCACGAGCATGCCGTTCCGTTCATCAACGACGGGGTGCACCAGGCACATGTTGTTGCCAAGCGTGTGCTTTGTGTGGGGTGGCACGGCCGTCAACCGCGTAAACGGCGCGGCATCATAGAAGTCACGATACAGGCCGCGCACATCATCATTTGAGACACCGGTCTTGAGCGGTGCGTAGCACGTGGCGTGGATCCCGCGGGTCATGGGCACGAGGTGCGGGACGAAGGTCACCTTCGGTTCAATCCCCTCGCTGAGCGCCCCGAGTTCCTGCGCAATTTCGGGTTGGTGATTGTGGTTCGCGATCTTGTAGGCGGAGACATCCTCGTTGACTTCGCTGTAGCCGAAGCCACCGCCGCTCCCCCGGCCGGCGCCCGAGATCCCTGATTTCGCATCGACAACGATCTGTGGCTCGATAAGCCCCGCGGCAAAGGCCGGTGCAAGCGCCAGGATCGAGGTGGCGGGGTAGCAACCCGGGTTAGCTACCAGCTTCGCCTCGGCGATCGCGCCGCGGTTGAGTTCGGGCAGGCCATAGATAGCTTCGGGCACGAGGTCCGGGGCCGGGTGGGTCTTTCCCATCCACTGCTCGAATGCACCGGGGGCCTTGAGGCGAAAATCGGCTGCAATATCCACGACCTTGACGCCTTTGCGGACGAAGGGCTCGCACGCGGCCGCACTCTCAGCCGTTGGGAGAGCCGAAAACACGATGTCGACTTCGGCATCGACCTCCGGCGAAATACGCAGGTCGCCATAGACCGCGAGGTGTGGAAACGCTTCGCCCAGGCGCTGCCCGGCGAGTGAACGCCCGGTAACGGAGGCCAGTTCGACCCCGGGGTGCTTCCAGAGCAGGCGCGCCGCTTCCATGCCTGCATATCCGGTGACGTTGATGATGCCGACGCGGTAACTCACCCCTGAATTGTGCCCCGCCGCACACAAGGGATCCAATCAATGGCCGAACGACCGTTGGCAGATAGCGGCTGTCGCTCGGTAGAGTAAGCCCGTGACCGACCTTGACTTTCACTTCATTGGAACTGGCAACGCCTTCGCCCCCGGGGGACTCTGCTGGAACGGCTTTCTCGTGAACGGCAGCTATCTCTTCGAAACGCCTCCGCAGGCACTACAATCGTTGAACAAGCTCGACATCAATCCCAACGAACTCGATGCCGTGGTGATAAGCCACCACCACGGAGACCATTTCCTCGGCCTGCCGCTACTCCTGCTGCACTGGAAGCATATGGGACGCACGAAACCGGTCACCATCGTCGGGCCGCCAGAAACCGAGGCGATCACACGTGCCATTTCGGCCAGCGTGTTCCCGGGCGATATTGGCGGCGCCTACGACCTCGAGTGGCGGACCGCACTCCCCGGCCAGCCTGTTACCCTCGGCAGCCTCACGGTCGAGGCGGTGCCGGTCGTGCACGATCCGAGGCTGGTCCAAAGCCTGGGATACCACTGTGCGATTGGGGCCCGGCGGTTTGCCTACACCGGCGACACCACGCTCTGCCAGGCCGTCTACGATCTTGCCCGCAATCCTGAAGTACTCATCAGCGAGTGCGCATCGCGCGCTGACAATATCCCGGTCCACATGAACCTGGTGGAGGATATCCCGCGTGTCCGGGCCGCGCTGCCCGGCGAGTCGACGCTCATCCTCACCCACATCAATACGGACGTCACCGACAACGGGCTGCCAAACACGGTAGTAGCCCGCGATTTCGAGCACTACCGCTTCTGAACGCGGTTGCGGGCGAATTGGCTCCCGGTAGAATCGGGCGCACAAGGAGTTCTCTGTTCATGGTACATCCGCTTCGCGGGGCCTCGGCGATCACAGGCCTCGGAATGACCCCCATGGGCCGCGTCTACGGGAAATCAGCCACCGAGCTGGCAGCTGACGCAGTTCGTCTCGCAATCGCGGACGCCGGGCTGCAGAAGGAGCAGGTCGATGGCCTGCTCATCAACGCCGGGGTCACTGGTTTCACGGGGGGTGGTATCAGCCTCAACCTCCAGAATTACACGGGCCTCCACAACCTCCGCTTGCTCAATCACATGAACGCTGCGGGCTCGACAGCGGCCCAGATGGTGCAGTACGCCACCATGGCGATCGCCGCTGGCCTCGCAACCCACGTCGTCTGCGTCTTTGCCGATGCACCGTTGCGCGAAGGGACATCCTCTGGCTCGGCCTACGGCGGCGCCGCGAGGAACCCTGGCCGGCCCCAGGGTATGGCGGGTCTTTATGCAGCAGCCGGTTACTTCGGCGCGAACACCCCCTATGCGCTCGCCGCCCGGCGTCACATGTCGCTCTACGGCACCACCCAGGACCAGCTTGGTGCGATCGCCATCGCCCAACGTGCCTGGGCCGTGATGAACCCTCTCGCCCAGATGCGCGACCCACTCACCATCGAGGACTACCACGCCTCGCGCTGGATCATCGAGCCCCTCCACCTCCTTGACTGCTGCCTCGTCTCGAATGGAGCGGTCGCCATCGTCGTGAGCCCTGCCAGCATGGCGAAGGACATGCCCCAGCCACCTGTCTACGTTCATGGCATGGGGCAGGGTCATCCGGGCGACTCTGGCCGTCCCGGGAGCGATTGGGAGACTGAAACCGGCGCCAGGCTCGCGGCCGAAACGGTCTTCGCGATGGCCGGTTGCGGCCCTGAAGATATCGACATCTGCGAGCTCTACGACTGCTACACCTACACGGTGCTCGTCACGCTCGAAGATTACGGTTTCTGTAAGAAGGGAGAGGGCGGGCCGTTCGTCGAAGATCGCAAGCTCGGGCCAGGTGGTACGTTGCCCACGAATACCGGCGGCGGCGAGCTCTCGGCCTATTACATGTGGGGGATGACGCCGCTGAGCGAGGCGATCATCCAGGGTCGTGGTCACGGCGGCGACCGCCAGGTTGCGAAAAACGACCGTATCCTCTGCACCGGCAACGGCGGCAACCTCAGCTACCACGCGGCGCTCATCCTGAGCCCGCACGCGAATTGAGAGGCAGACGATGAGCGACCAGCCCCAGGTTTCGAAACCGTTACCCCAGCCGGACGATGCATCCCGGCCATTCTGGGATGGGGCCGCAGAAGGGAAATTCATGCTGATGCGCTGCAACGACTGTGGCACATGGCGCCTCCCTTCGCGGATGCACTGCGACAACTGTCTTTCGACTGACACCGCCTGGGAACAGGCGAGCGGCCGCGGCACCGTTCGTACCTTCGGCATCATGCACCAGCGTTATCACCCCGGATTCGCTGCCGACCTGCCCTACAATGTGACCATCGTCGAGCTCGCTGAAGGGCCACGCCTGCCAACAAATCTCGTCGGCGTGAGCAACGACGAGATCCGCGTGGGGATGCCCGTCATCGTCGACTGGGAGCACCACGCAGACGTGACGTTACCGAAGTTTCGGCCGGCCTGACGCTGCCATCACACAGCGCAGCATTATGCCAAGTATTTCTCTTGATACTTGACTGCAGGTTATAGTTGCCGCGGTGGAGGTTCGGGAGCACGGCTCATGACCACAGAGGACGCCTTCGGCGTCATCCTCTGGAGCACAGATGTCTTTGCGCTCGCGTCATTTCTCGAGCAGGTGGCGGGGCTGGATCCCGGTGAGCGCCATCCCGGCTTTGCCTCACTCCGCGCCGGCACGTGCACCATCATGGTGCATGCCGACGAATCGTACCGCGGACACCCCTGGTACCGTGCCCTTGCAGTGGAGGGTGTCGCTCGCGGTATTGGCGCCGAACTCCGCTTCCGAGTTGCGGACGCCGAGGTGGCCTTCAGTACGGCACTTCGCCTCGGTGGCATCAGCGTCACCCCTCCCTATCTCGATGGCGACTCGCACGAGTGCCAGGTGATGGGCCCCGACAGCTATCTCATCTCACTCTGGAGTCGATAGTCACATCAGAGTGTTCTATCACAGGCCCGCAGGGGATTCACCTGGCTCGAATCGTGCCGTAACTTGTGATTGTTCGAACAATTATGGAACGCATGGGAGGACAGCCATGACGATCGATCCCGTTTCCGCCATCTACCTCATTGAACAGAGCGAGCCCTCCGTGGAGGCCCACTTCCGCGAGGAGTACTACAGCCAGCCCAGGCACGAGGCTCCGGCCCCTGAGCGGCCACGCACCACCAGTTCCGAGGAGCGGCTCATTCGCGCCCGTAACACCGTCCGCATCGGCCGCTTCATCCGCCTCGTCTAGTCTCTCACCAACCACACATGCGAAGGGCGCTGCCAGTGGCAGCGCCCTTCGCGCGTCTCGCAACGCAGTTCTACTCGTACCGCAGCGCCTCGGCGACAGCCACGCGCGACGCATTCCGCGCGGGCAGCCACGTCATGATGAGCGAGGCCACAAACGCAAACACCGTCACGCCGGTGATCTGAAGCCACGGCACGGTGAAGGCGATGTTCTTCGACTCACTGCCCACTTCGCCACTCGTGAACAGGCTCCAGGCGAAGCTCACCCCCAGGCCCAGCCCGAGCGCAATGCCAGCGACCGCAATGAAGCCCGATTCGAGCAGGAAGCTCAGCTGCACCATCTTCCGCTGGTAGCCGATCGCTCGCAGCATCCCAATCTGCTGGCGGCGTTCAACCACCGCCCGAAACGAGATGACCCCGAGTGCGGCAATGCCAACGAGAAGGCCCAGGGCCAGGAACCCCTGGAACATATTGAGGAATGTCCGGTTGATGGCGAGGTTGTCATCGATGACCTGCCGCAGCGAGTCTGTCGATGCCTGGATGAGGGCGGCCTCGACGTGCTTGGCATAGGCCTTCGCATTGGTGCCCGGTTGTAGCTTGAGGAAGAACTCCTGTCCCTTGGATTCGGGGAATGCCGAGAGCAGGTTCTGTTTCGAGATGACGATTCCCGGCCAGAACACCCCTTCGGTCGATTTCATCTGACCGATCACGGTGATGGGCGTCTCCTGCTTCGTGCCTGGGTCGCGCATTGTCAGCGTGAACGGTGCGAAACCCTCCTTCGTTCGCGAACGCTCGAGTTCGAGTGGCTGATCGATACCTGTGGGCGGACCGAATCCCTGGGCACCAGCGGTGAGCGCCGCGGGTATGATTGCGAAGTTCTTGCCCGACTTCACCGCCTGCCAGACCGCGTTGTCGTCGGCATAGCCAGCAGCGCGGTATTCGAGCGGGAGCTTCTGGTTCTCCACGAACGTGTCATCGACCCCGAGGATGAGGTACTGCTTCCATTCCTTTGCCGGGTCGGTGAACTTCGCCTCCGGGTCCTTGATATTGATCTCGAAGGGGCTCGCACTCCGGACTTCCGCCGCAGCGGCGATCTTCGCCGGGTCAGCCTGCTGGTCGGCTGGCAGCCCCTGGTTTCCCTGGGTAATCGCCGGGACGAGTTGGTCGGTGTGGTTGTTGGCATTCACCTGGATGCGTACGTCGAACCCACCCAGCGCGTCATCGCTGCTGAACGCCTTTGCGAAGTTCGTGTTCAAGGCGCTCTGCATCGAAAGCACGAACATGATCAGGCCGATCATCGCGATGGTGAGCCCGGTACGGAAACGCGACGTCAGGGGATAGGCAACCGCTGTCTTGATCGCCGGCACGAGCCGCCCAAATCGCGAACCAACACGAGCAACGAGCGGCAGGAGGATATCCGCGTTGTACACAACGATGAATGTGCCCGCCGTGACGAGTGTGGCACCGCTCAGGAAGAACATCTCGACACCGCTCGTGAGTTTGCCGGTAAGCCATTCAAGCCGGCCACCGGGGAGCAGATACCAGAGAATCAGCAGCACCAGGCTCGTAACCGTAAAACTCAGCCGCTCGTGGATATGGAAATAGCGCAGTGAGACCGCAGCCCAGAGGGCAACGATCGACACACCCAATCCGAACGGGAACATTTTTCCTGCCGAGACACCCCATTCAACGAGCATGATGCCCGCCACGAGTCCGACGACACCAACGCCGACACTCCAGGCAATGGAGCGACCGCGGCTCTGGAGGGAAACCAGGACCACTCCCAACGGTGGAACAAGGATTCCTGCCAACACGAGCCAGAGCGGGATCGATTGGGGGGGACGCTCCCGTGTGAGGCGGACCGTCAGGATTGCGAGGGCATAGCCAACGAGAACGATGACACCAACGCCGAGGATCGCCGTCAGCCCTCCGAGTATCCACGGCCAGACGGGCAGGCGGTCACCCTGTTTCCGCTTCCCGGCCGGTGCACCGAAGTTGTGGTTCCGCACCATTCCGACCCACGGCCCGACGATGCCCCCAAAGAGCATCAGAAGGAAATACGGCAGCAGTGGTTGGTAATGCAGCAGTCCGATAAACCCGACGGTGAGGAATCCGAATGCGACAAACCCATTGAGGGTGCCGCGCAGGTACCCGATAACGGTAGCCGCCTCGGGGTTCGCCGGGTGTGATTCTGGAAGGTCGCGGATCGCGGCGACGATATTGACCCGGCTGGCACGCCACGAAGCGAAGAACACGACGATGAAGGTCGTGATCACACCAAGGCAGAATGCCGTCGCCAGGCTCCGCGCGGCCACGCTGAACTGCAAGTTCAGCCCAAAGTCCGGGCTATCCGCCGCCCCGTACTTGACGAAGTAGACCATCGCTGCAGCCACGCCGACCCCGGCAACGAGGCCAATCAGGGCTGCACCGAGGTCGTACCCCATCCCCTCGGCAAGGAAGCTCTCAACGATCTGGCGGCGCTTTGCCCCGACTGCCCGCGCCATCCCCATCTCTGGTTTTCGCTCCGCCGCCAACATGATGAAGATCAAGAAGATCAGGAGGACGCCAGCAGCGATCGAGAACAGGCCGATGACCACGAACAGGGTAGTGAAGACATTCCCCACCAGCTGCGCCGACTCGACGTTGTCCTTTTTCGCCTCCTCGACGGTGTAGTTCGTGCCTGCAAGCGCCGACTTCAGTTTCTCGGTCACCTTGCCGCTCGCGCCGATGCCTCCGTGCGTTGTCCCATCGTTTGAGACACCCACGAAGTTCGCCATGCCGGCCCGGTTCGTGAGGCCGGCCAGGAAGTCGTAGTTCACCGCTGCACCCGACCGGTTTACCGTGTTGGTCGAGCCGCTGACCATGCTATTTGGGAGGATCGCCTTAACCGTGAGGCCGACTGGCTTACCCTGGTAGAAGATCGAGATGGTGTCGCCCACCTTCGTGTCTGTCTTGCCAGCAGCCGACTCATTCACTGCAATCTCGTTGGCAGCGAGCGTCACCTGCTTCCCATCGACGTCCTTCAATCCCCCCCAGATGCGTTGCAAGTCATCCGGCTGGGCCGCGGTGATCTGTGCCGAGCCGATGTTCAGCCGTGTCCGCTGGTTGTACATCGGCAGGCTCTCCCGCAAGTACGGCATGAAGCCCTTGATGTCCGGGTCATCCTTGAACTGATCTTCGAGCTTCTGGACGTCGGTCAGCGGGATGACCTGCTGGTCCTCCGCAGCGGGGTGAAGCTTCGTGTCCCAGACGACGATTTCATCGACCGGCCCGAGGATGGTGTAGACCTCATTCGTGATGCTGTGCGTCATCGTGTCGCCCGTGCCAAACGCAGCAGTGATGATCACGGTGGAAAGCATGAGGCCAACGATGATGAGCGTGGTCTGCGCTTTGCGGCGGGGGATGTTGCGGAGGCCCGTCTTGAACATCACCGGGTTCCGCCAGGCGATGAAGGCCACGAACAGGAGGATGACGCCGGTGAGCGCAACGCAGCCCGCGGCGATGTAGGTCATCGATATGCCGAAGAGTTCGCTCATTATGACGCCTAGTGCCCGGCCGCCACGGCAACCATCTCGGCCTGCGTGTTCTCGTGCGAGATCTCGCCATCGGCCATGTGAATCGTCCGGTGGCAGCGCGCGGCGACCTTCGGGTCGTGGGTGACGAGCACGCACGTCTGATGCTCGGCAGTATTCAAATCGACGATCAGATCCATGATCTCATTGGCAGTCGCCGAATCAAGTGCGCCGGTCGGCTCATCGGCCCAGATGATCGCCGGCCGGTTCACGAGCGCCCGAGCAATCGTGACGCGCTGCCGCTGACCGCCCGAAAGCTGCGATGGACGGTTCTTCGCCTTATCGCGCAGGTGTACGAGATCGAGTGCGGCCAGCGCCATCTCGCGTGCAACCCTGGGTTTGGTACCAGACACGATGAGCGGCAGCTCAACGTTCTCGACCGCGTTGAGTACGGGGAGCAGGTTGTACGTCTGGAAGACGAAGCCCATATCCTTCGCACGAAATTCGGTCTTGCGGTCATCGGCCATCTTATTGATGTCTGCGCCGTTGATGAGCACCAGGCCCGAGTCGAAATCATCGAGTCCGGAGAGGCTGTTGAGGAGCGTTGTCTTGCCGCACCCTGAAGGGCCCATGATCGCGACCATCTCGCCACGGCGGACCTCGAGGCTCACCCCTTTGAGGGCATGCACAAGAACACCGCCGGTGTTGTACGTCTTCACGACGTTCCGTGCCTCAATGACAACGTCTGGCGCACTCGTACCATTCAGTGAACCAACCATTCGTGTCCTCTCCTCCATTTTGCCCGGCCCGCTGCCAGGCGGTCCCTGCGACGATATGGCCCCGATCACCCGTCGCTCATCCGCCCAATGGCGGAACTCGGGGAGGGACTTCCTTCCGCCTTCGCCGATCGAGTCAGCCCCGGTCCACGAATTGCGATAGGTTTGATGGTATTCAACCGTACCGGAATGGTCTGCGGGGAGCGAGTGCAATTTCGCGCCAGTGGGGAGTCACCGGGGAGACCAACGAGGGTCGCACCATCCTGGATACACCGACGCCGGCACCTCTCGATACCGGCGTCGAACATCCCTCGTTAGAGCGATACTAGACGGCTGCTTTCGCCTCGTTGAGGAGCTTCTCCACCACATCGAGCGCCTGCTCGATATCGTCGTGACCAAACCAGCCGAGGTGGCCGACCCGGAAGATCTTCCCCTCGAGTTTCCCCTGGCCACCGCCGAGGACAACACCGAACTCCTCGCGGGCCCGCTTACTGATCGCCTTTCCGTCGACGCCATCTGGCCACCACACAGCGGTCACGGTATTCGATGCGTATCGCTCATCGGTCGGAACAAGCTTCAGCCCCCAGCTCTTCACACGCTCCCTCGTGTACGAGCCTGCCGCCTCGTGACGTGTGAAGATGCTTTCGAGCCCCTCGGCGCGCATCATCTCAAACGCCCGGTCCATCGCGTAATAGACGCTCATCGCCGGCGTCCAGGGGTTCTGAAGCTTGGCCAGCGAGTCACGCGTCTTGGCCGCATCGAAGTAGAAGCGCGGCATCTTCGCCTCGGCGTTTGCCGTCCATGCTGCCTCGCTCAGATAGACGAAGGCAAGGCCCGGAGGAGCCATCCAGCCCTTCTGGGAGCCACTCACCACCACATCGAGGTTCCAGCGCTCCACCGGGCACGGCACCGAGCTCATCGAACTCACCGCATCGACAATGATCAGCCGGTTGCGCTGCTTTACCTCGCGGGCGATGGCCTCGAGCGGGTTCGTGACCCCGGTCGATGTCTCGTTGTGTGTGACCATGACTGCCTTGATCGATGGATCATCGTCCAGCATCTTCCCGACAACCGCCGGGTCGGCAGCATCGCCCCACTCGAGGGCATAACTCACGACATCGGCACCGTACGTCTTCGCGATGCTCTTGAGGCGGTCGCCGAACGAACCAATGGAGACCGAGAGAACACGATCGCCGGGGCTCAGGGTATTGACGACAGCCGTCTCGAGGCCACCCGTACCCGATGTCGTGATCGAGAGCACATCGTTCGACGAGCCAAACACCCAGTTCAGGCCATCGGTCACGCGGCGGATGATCTGGGCGAACTCCGGGCCGCGGTGGTTCATCATCTGGCCGGCGGTAGCAGCAAGGACCTCATCCGGAACCGGGGTCGGCCCAGGGATGCGCAAATTCACAGGTGATCTCCGAGGGAATGGGTGGTCTTATGGTCAACGGTAACATCTACGTGGTCAACATATGAACGCGTGCGTTCGATGCCACCAATGGCAGCATTCGCAGAACAGATACCGGTACGGCGCTACACTCTGACAATGCCTCCCAACCCTCGGGCCCTCCCGTCAGTCGATGCTGTGTTGCGCGCGCTCGGCACTGATGGAACCCCGCATGCACTTGCAGCCATTGCAGCACGCACGGTCCTCGCCGAAGCTCGCAGCGGCATCCGTGATGGAGGGACGGTTCCCACGCACGATGACATCGTTGCGCGGGTCCGGTCACTGCTCACCCAGCACCTCATCCCTTCACTTCGTCCCGTCATCAATGCTGGCGGTGTGATCCTCCAGACGAACCTCGGCCGCGCCCCTCTGTCGGAGCGGGCCATCGCCGCCATGGATGCCATCGCACGTGGCTACAGCAACCTCGAATACGATATCGAGGCCGGTACACGTGGGAGCCGCCACGACCACGTTCGTGAACTCATTCACCGGGTTACGGGCGCCGAGGACGGCATCATCGTGAACAACAATGCCGCCGCTCTTTCCATGGCACTCCAGGTATTCGCCCGGGGCAGCGAAGTCATTATTTCTCGTGGCCAGGCGGTCGAGATCGGTGGTGGCTTCCGCATCCCCGATGTGCTCCGCCAGAGCGGAGCAAACCTCGTCGAGGTCGGAACCACGAATCGCACCTACGCGCATGATTACGATGCCGCGTGGACTGAGAACACGGCAGCGATCCTGCGTGTGCATACCTCGAACTTCCGAGTGGTGGGCTTCACCACTGAACCGACACTGAACGAGCTTGCCACCGTCGCCCACCATCGTGGCGGCCTGCTCCTTGATGACCTCGGAAGCGGCTGCCTCGTGGATACCACCGCCTACGGCATCCCCCATGAACCCACCGTCCAGGAGAGCCTTGCTGCCGGCGCCGACCTCGCCCTGTTCAGCGGTGACAAACTCCTCGGTGGCCCCCAGTGCGGGATCATCATCGGCCGGGCCGAACTGGTTGCACGTCTCCGCACCCACCCGCTCGCCCGCTCACTCCGGGTCGACAAGCTGACAATCGCCGCCTTCATCGCTACCCTGATGAGCTATGCCGAGGGCCATGAGCGCGACGAGATCCCGGTCTGGCGCATGGCCTCCATC
The DNA here is from genome assembly GCA_964508715.1 of uncultured Anaerolineaceae bacterium. GTDB lineage: Bacteria > Chloroflexota > Dehalococcoidia > Tepidiformales > Tepidiformaceae > JAKALX01. The sequence continues at coordinate 17,102 of CAZDUX010000022.1, forward strand.
CCGCTCAGCACTGTCCGCCGCCGCGCCCTTCGCTGGGCCCGTGCGGCCGGCCCCGCGGCAAGGCTCCGAGAAGGCGTGACGATGATCGGTGGGGGGTCGCTTCCCGGAGAAGGAGTCCGGACATGGTGCGCCGCGGTGCGACCGCCCGGCGGAGCCGACCACTATGCCTGGGCACTTCGCACCGTTCAGCCGCCTATCATCACCCGGATCAGCGATGGCGAGGTGCTGCTCGACCCGCGAACTGTGGACCCACGTGATGATCGGATTATCGCGGAGCGGCTCGATGCATTACGAACCAATAACAAGACGGCGGAAGGCGTATAGTGGCTATTGCTTATGCCCATTGACCGCATAGAACGCGTGATCGTATAGTTCTTCCGTTACGGATTTCACAAACGGTCCCCGCCGCTTATGACGCTTGAAATCCCGGAAGTGGTCATCAACCGCCTGCCTGTCTACGCACGAGCCCTCTCCGAGCTTGCGGCATCAGGCGAGGCGGTCGTGAGTTCGCAGGCACTCGGCGAACTGCTCGACGTCACCCCTGCGCAGATTCGAAAGGATCTCAGTTACTTCGGCCGTTTCGGTAAGCAGGGGAGAGGCTACAACGTCCATGGCCTGCTCTCAAAGCTACGTGAAATCCTCGGCATCGACCGGCAGTGGCGGGTCTGTCTCGTCGGGGTCGGCCGCCTGGGCCAGGCCATCGCCGAATACGGTGGCTTTGGGCCGCAGGGCTTCGAAATCGTCGCCGCCTTCGACTCAAACCCAGAACTCGTTGGAGAATCACTCGGCAGTGTCCCCGTCTACCATGCCGGGGAGCTCGACATCTATCTTCGCGACCATCGGGTCGATATCGGCATCGTTGCTGTGCCAGCCTTCGAAGCACAGAGCGTCGTCGACCGCCTCGTCGCCGCCGACATTCGCGCCATCCTGAACTATGCGCCGATCACCGCCCACGTTCCCCACGGTGTCACCATCCGCCACATCGACCCCGTCCTTGCCATGCAGAGCATGACCTTCTACATCAAGCGGGCGGAGCCGGCGGGGAAGTAGCGGGTCGTATTCAGAGGTCTGCACCTTGCGGCTGCGAGGCCAGCGCTCCCCGCACTTCATCACCAGCCGATGAGCATTCCGCACAAGACGCCCGTCTCGTCCGTAACGACTGCCATCCCTGGCGCCGACGGGGGTGGTTGGCACCGCGGTGGTGGCGCCGCGAAGGCGGTTTGTTCTCTATCTCAGGATTGCTGGCCGGCAACGTGGTCGATCTCCACCTTGCCACCCTGTTTTGCCATGTAGCCACCAACCGTCCGGGCAGCGTCGGCGAGTGCCGTGAGGGCGATCTTGCGTTCGTTTGGAGCTGTCCGCTTTGCATCCCATCCCGTGATCTTGATGGCCATTCCGCCACTCCAGGCATCCTGATCCGGGATGACCGCCGTGCTGTTGTCGATCGCTGTGATCCAGTCTTCCTCCCTGGCAACCGTGTTGCCAAGCTGGCCCTGGACCATGGCTGGTGGTTTCCCCGAATCAATTCGGGCTCCCGTCACTTGCCTGGCCTTCATCGCATCATCGGCAACATGCTTCGCCTTGAACGCGGGAGTCAGCGTGATACGGCTCTTCGGCACCTTTGTTCCATCGCCATAGAAACCGTCGACCAGCCGATCGACCCGGGATCCAACAAGCTGGCTCACAGCTCGGTTCCCAATGGCCCTCTGGAGGTTGAGCAGATCGGCCGCTGCGCCGCGCGCCGGATGACTGACGGGTTTGTGTTCACGCCTTCCTCGCGCGGGTCCCGCCCGAGAAACCTGACCGGTTCGCTGTAGCACCATCGGAACCTCCCTGGGTCATCTCGTTGGAGTATAGCCCTACCCCGGCGCTTGTCGTGCGTACCCGCCCCCTACCCGTGCCCCAGCACGCGGTGCGGAACGTACGGGGTTTCCACGGCCTTAACCTCGTCCTCGGTCAATCGGAGCTCGGTGGCTGCTACCGCTTCTTCTAAATGATACATCTTGCTCGCACCGACAATCGGCGCAGTCACATATGGCTTGCCGAGCATCCACGCGAGTGCAACCTGGGCCGGCTTCACGCCCCGTTCAGCGGCGACCTGTGAGGCCGCGTCGACCACCTGGAAGTCAGATTCCTGGTAGTAAAGCGAATGAGCGAAATCGTCGGATCGTGAGCGTGTCGTTTCATCCTGCTTCGTTGCGCTGCGGTTGCCGGCGAGGAAGCCGCGCGCAAGCGGGCTCCAGGGGATGATGCCAACACCCTGGTCGAGGCACTGCGGGATCATCTCCCGTTCCTCTTCGCGATAGACGAGGTTGTAGTGGTTCTGCATGCTCACAAACCGGCTCCAACCGTTCTCCTGCGCCACGCGCTGGGCCTTTGCAAACTGCCAGGCGTACATGCTCGACGCACCGATATAGAGCGCCTTACCCGCCCGGACGATGTCGTTCAGTGCCTCCATGGTTTCCTCGATCGGCGTACCGGGATCCCATCGGTGAACCTGGTAGAGGTCAACGTAGTCCGTGCCAAGCCGCTTCAGGGAAGCGTCAATGCTTTGCATGATGTGCTTGCGTGAGAGGCCCCGATCGTTCGGATCACCGCTCATCGGGTTGCAGACCTTGGTGGCGATGACGATCTTGTCGCGCTGGGCCATATCCTTCAGCGCCCGGCCTGTTACCTCTTCGCTCACCCCAAGTGAATACACATCCGCGGTGTCGAAGAACGTAATACCCAGGTCGAGCGCGCGCCTCACGAACGGCCGCGCGTCATCTTCGTCGAGCACCCAGTCGCGCCACTTGCTCGTGCCATAGGTCATCATCCCCAGGCAGATGCGCGAGACCCGCAGTCCCGTGCTGCCCAGCTTCACGTACTCCATCGATCGTCCCCCTTGCGTTGCTGGCAAGAAGCGTACCGGCTCGCCGGGCATCTCGCCCGGCAGGGCGTTAGGATGTCCACACTCACCCTCAATGCCTGGAGCGCCCGAATGGAAACCGCACCCACTGCCGCAGGCTTCGACGCAGCACGCCTCGAACGCATCACGCCCCACATCGAACGCAACTACATCGAGCCCGGAAAGATCGTTGGGTGCCAGGTGCTTGTCTCCCGCCACGGCCTGCCCGCCTACTTCCGCAATTTCGGCAACATGGATCGCGAACGCAACCTCCCGATGCGCGATGACAGCATCTTCCGCATCTACTCGATGTCGAAGCCGATTACCTCCGTAGCTCTCATGTCACTCTTCGAAGAGGGTCACTTCCAGCTCAACGACCCCGTCTCCCGCTTCATCCCCGCGTGGAAGAACCACGAAGTCTGGGTCTCCGGCGACGGCGACGACCTCGTAACCGAGAAATCGCGTTCGCCGATGACCATGCGCAACGTCCTCAGCCACACCGGCGGCCTTACGTACGGGGCGACGAACCACCCGGTCGACAAGGCATACCGGCGTGAGGGCGTGGTCCGCACCCAGGGCGCGACGCTGAGCACGTTCGTTGACGCTCTTTCTCGCGTCCCGCTTCGCTACCACCCGGGTGAGAGCTGGATGTACTCGTATTCGACCGACGTTTGCGGCGCACTCGTCGAGATCATCTCCGGGATGCCGTTCGACCGCTTCCTCCAGGAGCGCATCTTCGACCCGCTGGGTATGGCCGACACCTCGTTCTCGATCGCACCCGAAAAGGTCGAGCGTTTCGCCTCGAACTACCAGCGCGAGCCCGACAAGAGCCTCAAGCTCATCGATGACGGCAAGAACAGCAGCTACGCGAAGGCGCCCACCTTCCTCTCCGGTGGTGGCGGGCTCACCTCGACGACGGCCGACTACTTCCGCTTCTGCGAGATGCTGCGCAACGGCGGCGAACTGGACGGCGCCCGCATCCTCGGTCCGCGCACGCTCGAACTCATGCACCGCAACCACCTGAAGGGCGACGCCGATCTCACGAAGATGGCCATCGGCGCATTCTCCGAGACCGCCTACGAAGGCGTCGGCTTCGGCCTTGGCTTCGCCACGACGCTCGACGAGGTCGCGTCCGGCGGGCTCGGCGAAGGTGACTACTACTGGGGCGGCGCCGCCTCGACCATCTTCTGGGTCGACCCCTACGAGGACCTTTCGGTCATCTTCATGACCCAGCTCATGCCCTCCGCCACCTTCAACTTCCGCGGCCAGCTGAAGAACATCATCTACTCCGCGATCCTGGAGTAAGTGCACCGAATGGTTCCCGGCTACACCTGGCTGTCCCGCCAACTCGATGGCGTCGAGACCGAGACCGGCGGCTACGAGCGCAAGATGACGAGCAGCGTCATCCCCGGCGCCGGCCTCGCCATGAAGGCCGTGCTCATCCTCGCCTGGCTCGTGGCCCTGCCGGTGCTCCTCGTCATCTGGCTCTTCCGGCGCCGCGCGGCCTGAATCCTGGCGCTATTTCAGGCCCAATCCCCGCAGGAACCCAATCGCGCCGACGACCCGCTCGTCCGACTGGTGCTGGTTGATCTCCAGCGTATAGCGCGCCAGCCCCGAAATGCCCGCGACGATGTAGTCCCACTCGACGTCGCCGTCGCCCGGCGCACGGTGGTCGCCGATGCCCGTCACGTCGTGCAGGTGCGCCCCCACGATGCGATGGTTGTTCCGGCTGAGCCATTCGTGCCGGTCGATGAAGCCCAGCCGGTGGAGCACCTCCGCATGACCGGTGTCGTGCCAGTAGCCCGCCTGCTCCGGCGCAAGCCCGTCGAGTAGCTCCTCGTACTCGTGCGGGTGCGGGATTTCGTGGTAGTGGTAGCGGTTCTCGAGCCCGATCGTGACGCGGTGCGGCTCCGCGGCACGGACGAGTTCCTGCAGGGAATGTTTCGCTGCCGCGAGGTACGGCTCCGCATCCCCGTTGCGCTTCGCGATAGCCGCCTCGCGCCACGCTTCGAACTGCTCCGCGTCCATGTCTCCCGAGTCGAACATCTTCCGCATCGCCAGTTCTTCCTCGAACTGTTCCGGCACGTCGCTGACCTGCCCCAGGTGCACCACCAACCGGTCCGCGCCGATGCGCCCTGCCCACGCGATGCTGGCCTTCGCGTACTCCACTGCGGCCCGCCGCTCGTCCTCATCGGTCGCGGCCAGGTTCACGTGCGAGTTGCCCCGCCCGTCGTGATGCCGCACCCAGGGCGCCGGCTGGTGCACCGACGTCACCGGCAGGATGCCCGCCGCGAGGATCTGCTGGAGCTTTCCTTCCTGTGTCGAGTGGCTGATCTCGATGGCGTCGTAGCCCGCTTCGGCAGCGTAGCGGGCGAACGCGGCGCCGTCATCGAAACGCTGCTGCTGGGCGTACATGGTCGACAGCGCGAGGGGCTTCATTCGGGACGAATCTCCTTCGGAGCAGGTTTCTGAGCAGCCCGGTGCGCCGGCAGAGCGCCGACGCTGAGCCTTCGTGCACCGAGCAGGAGAGACGGCACGAGGGCGGCCACGAGGAAGCTCATCGACAGGCCTCCGGCGCCATCGAACCCCATGATTGGCACCGCAAGCGCACCAACGAGGCCGGCAAACAGGCAGAGCGGCAAGTTCGCAAGCCCCGCATTCCCACGGGTCGCGACTGAAAGCACCAGCCATGGCAGAAACGCGCAGATGAGCCAACCGGTGACGAACAGGCTGACGAAGATGACATCGAACAGCACGCGGCCCGCCTAGCTGACAATCCGGGAGATGTCGAAGAACGTGACGATGAGCACCATCGCCATCAGTAGCGCGAAGCCAGTAAGGTGCACCAGCGCTTCCTTCTCCGGTGCGATGCGGCGCCCGCCACGGAGGATTTCGATCAGGATGATGAACATCCGCCCGCCATCGAGCATGGGAATTGGCAGGACATTGAAGATAGCCAGGTTCAGGCTGAGCAGTGCGGCAAGCTCGATGAGGGGCCGCCAGCCCTGTTCATGGATGATTTCGCCGGTAGCGCTGGCGATACCGACCGGCCCCTGGAATGCCGGGCCATCCTGGGTTGCACCACTGCCGCCGCTCCCCGCCTTGATTCGAGCCTCAATCTCGTTCTTGGTCAGGATCATCGTATCCCAGAGTGCACTCACGCCCTTCGGCAGGGCCTCCCAAACGGGGTAGGAGACATCCTCTGAGTACGGATAGCGCAGCTGGCAGTTCGTCGGATTCCCATCCGCGTCGATATCGGAACAGACGCTGGGCGCACCGATTCGGACGCCGGTCGGCCCCTCGCCGATGGGAGGGGACCAGCGAGCATAGACGTGTGCCGTGAGCGTCGAGCCAGCCCGCGAAATTGTCCACGTCTGCGTGTCACCAAGGTGAAGGCGGTTGGCGTACACGAGTTCGCTCGTGTTCTTGATATCGCGCCCGTTGACATCAAGGACCAGGTCTCCCGGCTGCAATCCTTGTTGGGGCTTTGAACCGTCGCGCATGGTCCCATCGACCTGCGCGTTCGCCGCTGGCGACCCGACTGCAACCTGCTGGATCATCGCCATCGAAAGCGAACGCTCCCGCGGAACCATGAATCCGATGGTCATCAGCAGGATGGCGATGATGAAGTTCATGAAGACGCCGGCGAACAGCACGGTGAGCCGCTTCCAGCGGGGCGCGGCGGCCAGCGATTGCGGGTCTGTCGGGTCCTCTTCGCCCAGCAACCGGACGAAGCCACCGATCGGCAGCCAGTTCAACGTGTAATCGGTGCCACCGTGCCGCCAGTAGGTGACAGCTTTTGGCGGAAAGCCAATGCCGAACTCGAGCACCTTGATACCAAACGCCTTGGCTGCAACGAAGTGGCCGAATTCGTGGATGACCACGAGTGCTACGAGGATTCCGAGGAACGGACCAGCCGCACGGGCGATGGCGACGGGGTCGATGGCAAGAAACATCAGGCAGGGACTCCAACCTTGACTGCGCGGGCCTGCCTGCGCGCATCGGCATCGGCAGCGAGCACGGTCTCCAGATCTGGATCGTCGGTCGATTCGTGCGTGGCCAGCACCTGTTCGATGATCGCCGGGATGTCGAGGAAGCCGATCTCATGGACCATGAAACGCTCCACCGCCACCTCATCGGCGGCTGCCATCACCGCCGGGTAGGTGCCACCCAGGCGCCCGGCTTCCATCGCGAGGCGCAACGCCGGGAAACGGTCCATGTCGGGCTTGCCGAAATGGAGTGAACCTACCGCGGCGAGGTCGAGGGTGGCTGCTGGCGTCGCAGGCATCCGTTCCGGGTAGGCGAGGGCGCACTGGATCGGAAGCCGCATGTCGGGGACACCCAGTTGGGCCTTCACGCTACCGTCGCTGAATTCAACAAGTGAGTGAACGATGGATTCGCGATGCAGGACGACCTCGACCTTCTCCATAGGGACGCCGAAGAGCCACATCGCCTCGATCGTCTCCATTCCCTTGTTCATCAGCGTTGCTGAATCGATGGTGATCTTGGCACCCATCTTCCATGTGGGGTGGTTAAGTGCCTGTTCAGCGGTCACTGCCGCGAGCTGCGAGCGGTCGAAGTCGCGGAAGGCGCCGCCGCTGGCGGTCAGCAGGATGCGCCGGATCTCATGCTGCTCCTCGCCCCAGAGACATTGCCAGATCGCAGAGTGCTCGCTGTCCACGGGCCGCATGTCACCGCCGCCTGCAAGCATCGCCCGCCGCACGAGGTGCCCGGCCATTACAAGCACTTCTTTATTTGCGATCGCGACAGGCCGCCCGAGTTCGAGTGCACCGAGCGTGGGCATCAGCCCGGCAGCGCCCGCTGTCGCGACGAGCACGATATCGATGTCCCCGGCGACGGCCATCTCGTCCGTTGGAATGAACCGGGCCCCTGCGAGCTCAGCCGCCTCTCGCAAGGCAGGAGATTGGACTTCGCTAAAGACGTACTTCGGCCGGACTTCGGCGACCTGTCGCGCCAGGAGGTCCGCGTTTCGTCCTGCCGCGAGCGCCACGGCCTCGAAATGGCCGGGTAGCTGGCGAATGACATCGAGTGCCTGGCTACCGACGGACCCAGTCGATCCAAGGACGGCAACGCGCCGTGGACGTGATTCCATGACTCCATGCTAGCGGTTCGCCCCAACGCGTGACAGGAGCGTGCTAACTGCGCACGGCGGCCAGGGCAGCCGCGTACGATGAAACCATGACGACGATTACGGGGAATGAACGCGGGCAGGACTTCGAGTCCAGGGTGAACGAACTCGGGCGCGAGCTCCTTTCGCGCGTGAAGCCCGAGCGACTCATCGCTCTCACCCCGGCCTGGTGGCAGGAACGGCTCATGGGCTGGGCGAGCGCCGACCCGCAGTTTCGCGTCAAGCTTCTCCGGTTCGTAGATGTCCTTCCGAGTCTGAAGACGAGCCAGGCCATCGCCGACCACGTGCGCCAGTACTTCCGTGACGACGGCCGTGCTCCCATCCGCCTCGGAACCGGCCTGGCGGGCCGGGGGGCACTCCGTCCCGTCCTTTCGCGCGTCGTCCGCGAAGGCGTGATGACCATGGCCAACCGATTCATCGGGGGTTCGGGTCCAGCCGAGGCACTGCCCCGCCTCCGTCGTCTCACTGGCGACGGTATCGGTTACACCATTGACCTCCTCGGCGAGGCGATCCTCTCGGAACGTGAAGCGGACGTCTACCTCGAGCGCTACCTTGCCCTCATCGACACTATCGCCACAGGAGCACCCACGGGGACCTCTAACGTCGCGAAGCCGAACATCTCCGTGAAGCTGACCGCTCTGACGTCCCATTTCGAACCGGCCGCACCCGAGGCAACCTGCGAAGCGGTGAAACGCCGCCTGCTTCCGCTCCTTCGCCGGGCCCGTGAACGCGGCGTGTTCGTCAATGTGGATATGGAGCAGTATCGCTTCAAGGATGCGACACATGTCACCTTCGCGGATGTGATGCTGTCACCGGAGTTCCGCGATTGGGACGGGGCCGGGATCGTCGTCCAGGCCTACCTGAAAGACGCAACGCACGACATCGAGCATCTGCACCAACTTGCCAGGCGCCGCAATGTCCCGATGACCGTCCGCCTGGTGAAGGGTGCGTACTGGGACGAAGAGGTCGTGCTCGCCGCGCAGGAGGATCGTGACCCGCCGGTCTTTGAAGAAAAGGCCGCCACCGATGCGAACTTCGAGCACTGCGTCGGGCTGCTTGTCGCGGCCCATCCATTCCTTCGGCCTGCATTCGGCACGCACAACCCGCGCAGCATCGCTGTTGCGCTGGCTGAAACCGAAACAGCCGGTTTGCCAGCCGGCGCCATCGAATTCCAGATGCTCTACGGGATGGCGGAGGGGCTCCGCAAGGCCATCCAGAGCATGGGATACCAGACACGCGTGTACGTCCCTGCCGGAGAAATCCTGCCTGGAATGGCTTACCTCGTTCGCCGCCTCCTCGAGAACACCTCGAACGAATCGTGGATGATGCATCGCCACGAAGAGGGCGACCCCGCGGAACTGCTTGCCCGGCCGTGGCCCTCGGGCCCCGAACCGCGCGAAGTGCGTGCCTTCACCAATGAGCCCCCCGCCGAGTTCAATCTCCCCCAGGTCCGGACGGCGATGGATCACGCGATCGCGGAGGTACGAGACCGGTTCGGTGGTTATCACCCGCTCCTCCTGGCAGGAGCCGGCGTGGAGACGGGCGCCTGGGATGTCGTGACCTATCCCGGTGATCCGCAGGCGGTCTTCGGATGGGTAGCGCGGGCAACAACCGGGAGCGCAGACGAGGCAGTCCTCAATGCGCGGCAAGCGTTCCCCGCCTGGCGCGGCCGTGGGGCCACCGGTCGCGCCGCCATCCTTCGCCGGGCGGCTGCACTGCTCTCGGAGCGGCGGCTGGAGTTCGCCGCCATCGAGATCTTCGAAAGCGGTAAGACGTGGGCCGAGGCCGACAGTGATGTATGCGAGGCTATCGACTACCTGCGCTACTACGCACTCCAGGCCGAGCGGCTCCAGGGCCAGCCCATGGACCTGGGGGTTCCCGGAGAAGATAACCAGCTCCTCTACGAAGGGCGCGGGGTCGCAGCGGTCATCGCCCCCTGGAATTTCCCCCTGGCTATCATCTGCGGGATGTCGAGCGCCGCGCTCGCGGCAGGCTGCACCGCGATCCTCAAGCCCGCCGAGCAGTCACCGATTATCGCGTCCTACTTCACCCGCCTCCTTCACGAGGCAGGCGTCCCCGGCGGAGTCGTCCAATACCTGCCCGGCCCGGGCGAGGAGGCCGGCCAGCACCTCGTCGAACATCCAGGGGTGGATCTGATCGCATTCACGGGAAGCAATGCCGTCGGGCGCTCCATCATGGAGGCCGCGTCCATCGTTCGGCCAGGCCAGCGCAACATCAAGCGAGTCGTCGCCGAACTCGGCGGAAAGAACGCCATCATCGTCGATGATGATGCCGACCTCGATCAGGCCGTGTCGGGTGTCGTGGCCTCGGCCTTTGGCTATGCAGGCCAGAAGTGCAGCGCCTGCAGCCGCGTCGTCGTGGTCGAAGGTGCCTACGAGGAGTTCCGTTCGCGGCTGGGAGCCGCGGTCCAGAGCTGCGTTGTCGGACCACCTCACGATCCATACACACAGGTGCCGCCTGTCGTCTCGGCCGAAGCGAGGGCGCGCATCGAGGGCTATCTTGCTCTCGGCGAGGCCGAAGGAACGATGGTCGCCCGCACCCGGGTGAACGGAGCGGGCCATGTCGTCGCGCCACATGTCTTCGAGAACATCTCTCGCGATTCCCGTCTTGCGCGGGAAGAGATCTTCGGCCCGGTGCTCCTTCTCTTCCGTGCCCACGATTTCGAGGATGCACTCGACATCGCCATGGACTCGGATTTCGCGCTCACCGGTGGTCTCTTCTCTCGCAACCCCAGGAACATCGCCCATGCGCGGCGGGAATTCCGAGTGGGCAACCTCTACATCAACCGCAGGATTACGGGCGCCATCGTCGGCCGTCAGCCATTCGGAGGGCTTCGCATGTCGGGGATCGGTGACAAGGCCGGCGGGCCGGACTACCTGCTCCAGTTCATGGTGCCCCGGGTAGTCACCGAGAACACCATGCGCCGAGGGTTCGCCGCCGAGTAGCGAGCTACGGCGTTGGCGACGAGGCTGCCGCCGGCGTGAGCGTAGCCGCAGAGCCCGCCGATGTTGGCTCCCGGGTTGCGCCGGTTGGGCGTGCCGTTGCGGTAGATGGCGGCGGGCTGGTCGTCGCGCTGCCCGCTGGCGGCGACCCGGTGACCGAGCCCGGAGGGGTCTTCGTAGCTGTCGAACTCGGTGATACCGTGCCCGATGGTGACCTGCCCGGCGATGGCGATGCTGCCGGTGACGGTGAATCCGCGGGCTCGGTAGTCGATGGCGGCGCCGGGGGAGGTGGCATGTACTCGGGGATAGGCGGGAGCTCGGCCGCGGTTTTCGTGACTGTCACCGAGCTCTGCAGCCCGATGACCTCGATGAAGATCGGGCCACGATCGAAGGCGATCTCCCTGCCCGACCGATCGTAAAACCGCGTACGCGCCTTCCGGTCGGCCTTTTTCCACGTCGCCTCGATCTGCTTCCCATCGATGAAGAGGAGCGCCTTCCCTTCGCCAACCTGGCTGAGCAGCACGTGGCCCACCTCATCTTCGACGTACGAAGGCACCGTCATGACCACGACATTCTTGAAAGCAAGCTGCTGTTTGCTCACGGCGTCGATATGGGGTCCGCCAAACTGGTAGCGAAGGTACATCTTCATCGCAGCGTCCCAGTGCCACTGGATGAGTTGCCACGGGTAGCGTGTGCCCTGGAAGTTGACCTCGACGCCACCAGCATCCGGCAGGCCATCGGTCCCCTCACCATCGGCCTTGAATTGCCAGCGTTCAGCAACCGGCGGCCCGGTATATCCGGCGCGCTCACCAGCATCACGCAGGGCCCTGGTGCTGGTTGCGAGGTTGTGCGGTGCGTACCGTGAGCTATCCCGGTAGTAGGCTCCGCTCGCCGGCCCGCCGAATGCGCTCAGGTCCTTGATTCCCCACTGGTATATCTGTCCACCCGCGTTCGCGTCATTGTCGGTGCTTGCTTCCCCGGCGTGGGCATACATTGCACCAAGCTCATCAGTCCAGATAACAAACGGCGTGCGCGCACTGCGAATCGGTTCGAGCAGTTCGGCGTCCTGGCTCCAGTACACACCCATGAAGCGGGTGATCCCACCCTCGACGAACGCCTCGTAAACGATGTCCGCCCGGTCAAGGCCCGCCTGTGGGTAAGCATCGGGGCTATTGTCGAACATCACGCTGATGGGCAGCAGGTCTTTCCGGGCCGCCCATTCCGCCTCGGACATCGGCACGCCATCGAGGATCCCGGCGAAGCGGATTGGCGTCGGACTCGGTATCGGGGTGTTCGTGGGGGTCACCGTCGCCGTTGCTGTCCCTGTTGCGGTGGGGGAAGCAGGCGACGCCGCGACAGGTGTACCACCACCGCTGTTCAGTACTATGGCCGCCACAGCCGCGATTCCGGTGAGTGCGACGAAAGCCGCTCCAATCGCCGTATAGAGTCTCGCCTTACCCGCCAGGAGCAGCCTCACGCTCATCCCGGCCGATGCTACGCACCCTTCACGCCCGCAGGCAATCGATTGTGAAGGTCCGCCACTCGCGTTCTTTCCGGGATCTTGGCACTCACGGGCAGGCGGTCGACCGGACACGGCTTCCACCGGGCCCGACTGCCGCCATTGCACGGCACGAATCAGCATTCGACAGTAGAGGCCATGAAGCGCATCGGAATCCTGACAAGCGGGGGCGATGCCCCGGGTATGAACGCAGCGATCCGCGCTGCTGTACGCGCGGCCACCTCCTTTGGTGTCGAGACCATCGGCTACTTCGATGGCTACACCGGGCTCGTCACGAACCAGTACGACGAACTCGACGACCGGTCGGTCGGAAATATCATCCAGCGCGGCGGTACATTCCTGGGCACCTCACGCTGCCCGGAGTTCCTCGACCCGGCAGTCCGCGCGGCCACCGCTCACCAGATGCGCCACGATGGTGTGGACGGTCTCATCGTCATTGGCGGCGATGGCAGCTTCCGCGGTGCGCTTGCACTTCAGAACGAGCACGGCATCGCAGTGATCGGTGCACCGGCCACGATCGACAATGACGTCTGGGGGACTGAGGAGACGATCGGCTTCGACACGGCTGTGAACACGGCTGTCGCGGCGATTGACCAGGTTCGCGACACGAGCGAGTCGACGGGGACCATGTTCTTCATCGAGGTGATGGGCCGGAAGAGCGGTGAAATCGCGCTCCATACCGCCGTTGCCGCAGGCGCCGCCGGGGTATTGGTCCCCGAGGCGACACTCGAACTCGACGCCCTCGTCGGGCACCTGAAGCGGTCAATCGCCCGGGGCAAGCGCAGCCACATCATCGTTGTCGCCGAGGGCGACGAGGCCGGGGGCGCATTTGGCGTTGCCAGGATCGTGAGTGGCGAAATCGACGTGCCGTATCGCGTCGTGGTCCTCGGTCACATCCAGCGCGGCGGGCGCCCAACCGTGCGCGATCGGATCATCGCGAGTGAGGCGGGTGCTCGCGCCGTGAAAGCTCTGCTCGAAGGACGGACTGGCCTGATGGTGGCCCGCCAGTCGGGGCGCTCCGTTGAAGTGCCGCTCCAGGCGGTGTTCGATAACAGATCCCCACTACCACGCCTCGACCTCCTCGATCTTGCGATCGAGATCTCCGGCTGACCTCGCCGATCACCTACAGTGAAGATCAGTTCAACCGCAAGGGGCAGCACACGATGACGATGCCGCAGCCAGGGGCCCAGGCGCCCGTTTTCCGACTCAAGGACCAGGCCGGGGAGGCGCACGAACTCCGCGACTACCGGGGCAAGTGGGTGGTGCTCTATTTCTATCCAAGAGACAACACCCCCGGCTGCACGAAGGAAGCCTGCAGTTTCCGCGACAATTACGGGCCCATCCAGGCGGCAGGCGCAGTCGTACTCGGTGTAAGTGCCGACAGCGCGGCTTCCCATCAGAAGTTCGCCGAGAAGTACGACCTGCCGTTCACCCTCCTCATCGATGATGACAACCACGCGGCCGCCCGGGCCTACGGTGCATACGGAATGAAACGGCAGTATGGCCGTGAGTACGAGGGCGTCATCCGCTCAACCTTCATCATCGACCCGGCCGGGCATATCGCGAAAACCTGGACGAAGGTGAACACGAGCACACATGGGGCCGACGTGCTTGCGTGGCTCCAGGCCAACGCCCGGTAATTCGCCTCGCACCCGTGCCTGGATTTCGCTCGTATCACGAGTGGTGAATACGATTCGTGCACCTGCGATTGGGCTGGAGGGGGCTGATGTCAGGATCCCGGTTATATGAACTCCACCGTGGAGGATTCCAACCGTCGACACCACCCCATGCGCTCCCGGGCGACCGCCCGATGTGGCCGCGCGATCGCGATGTTGCCGTCCAGCACATCAAGGTCCAGATAGCGCTCGACGTCGTGGGGAAGAATGTAACCGGTGTGGCCACGCACACCGTCCGGGCACTCAACGACGGTGTCACATCCTGCGAGTTCGACGCCATTGAAATGCGCATCGAGTCGGTCACCACCGGGAAAGTGGCCGCGCGCTTCGACTACGATGGCGCGAAGCTTCGCATCCACTTTCCAGCCCCGTTGCAGCGCGGCGACGAAACGACGGTAGCCATCGCCTACAGCGCCACGCCCCGGCTTGGGCTCTATTTCATCGCACCGGACGAGGCCTACCCCGAAAAACCGGTCCAGGTCTGGTCTCAGTGCCAGGATGAGGACACACGCTACTGGGTCCCCTGCTACGACTACCCGAACCAGAAACAGACGACAGAGATGATCGCCACCGTTCCCGGCAACTGGTTTGCACTGTCGAATGGCCGCCTGCTGCAGGACAAGCAAAACAGGGACGGGACCCGGACCTTCCACTGGCACCAGGATCGTCCTCACGCGACTTACCTCATCACCCTCGCTGCCGGTGAGTTCTCGCGGATCGATGCCAGCCGTCCGGACCTCACGATCGACTACTACGTCGAAGAGAAGGACATCGAAGACGCTACCCGCAGCTTTGCGAACACACCGCAGATGGTTGCGCTCTTCGAGGAGGTCACCGGGATCAAGTACCCGTGGGCGAAGTACAGCCAGATCGTCGTCCGCGACTTCGTCTTCGGGGGCATGGAAAACACCAGCGCCACCACGATGACTGAAAACCTCCTGGTCGACGCCAAGGGTGCCCGTGACTTCACGAGCGATGGCCTCGTCTCCCATGAACTCGCGCACATGTGGTGGGGCGACCTCCTCACCTGCCGTGACTGGTCGCACGGCTGGCTCAACGAAAGCTTCGCGACCTACATGGAGTGCCTCTGGACCGAGCATCACCTCGGCGCCGACGAGTACCGGCAAGAGATCATCGAGAACACGAACCTCTACAAAGATGAGCGCTACCGCCGGCCAATCGTCACGAATATCTACCACGAGCCTATCGACCTCTTTGACCGGCACCTCTATGAGAAGGGTTCGGTCGTCCTTCATACCCTTCGCGGTGTGCTCGGCGATGACCCGTTCTTCCGTTCCATCCGGCGCTATGGCCGGGAAAACCAGGAACGGAGCGTTATCACGCAGGACCTCATCAACGCGATCGATGCCGAAACCGGCCGAAACCTCGAATGGTTCTTCGACCAGTGGGTCTTTCGGCCGGGCCACCCGGAGCTCAAGGTGAGCTGGAGCTGGGACGAGGCCACGAGACTCGCGACAGTGAGCGTCAGGCAGACGCAGAAGACCGACGACGGCACGCCCGTCTACCGTCTCCCCGTGGCGATCGACTTTCGCAAGGGCCGGGCAAAGCCAACCGTATTTCACGTGGAGATCACCGAGGCCGAGCAGACCTTCGTCTTCCCGCTCCGTGAAAAGCCCGACCTCTGTCGTTTTGATCCGTACAACTGGGTGCTCAAGGACCTCGACTTCGAGAAGTCGATCGCCGAGCTTCGCTACCAACTCGCAACGGATGATGACGTCTACGGCCGCCAGCTTGCTGCGGCGTCGCTCGGCAAGAAGGGTGGACCGGAGGCGGTCGCCGCACTCGAACAGGCCGTAACTAACGACAGGTTCTGGGCCGTGCAGGCCGCGGCCGCGAAGGCCCTGGGCGCCATCCGCACCACCGAGGCGCGCGATGCGCTCCTTCGGTCGCTCAAAGTCCGCCATCCAAAGGCACGGCGAGGCGTTGTCGCCGCCCTTGGTGAGTTCCACGGCGACGAGTCGGTTTTCGCTGCACTTCAGCCGCTGGCAGGGCGCGACCAGTCGTGGTTCGTGGAATCCGAGGCGAACCGGAGCATCGGCAAGCTTCGCTGCCCGGGTTCGCTCGAGGTTATCCGCTCGAACATCGGCCGTCCGTCATTCCGGCAGGTCGTCCGTAGCGGATGCCTGGATGGGCTCGTCGAGCTTCGCGATGAGCGCGCATTCGATGACATCGCCGAGTGCGCCAGGTACGGAGCCTTCGCCCAGAGCCGCCAGAGTGCAGTGAGCGCCATGGGCCGCCTCGGGCAGTACTTCCCCGAGCGTAAGCGCCGCACCGGCGAAGCGATCGCCGAATTCCTGCGAGACCCGGATTTTCGTGTACGGATGGCCGCCGCCAACGCCCTCAAGACGCTGCGCGATGAGGCCCAGGCAGGAGCCCTCGAAGAGCTGGCCGCCCGCGAACTCGACGGCAGGGCTATTCGGATCGCGCGCGAAAATGCCGCGATCCTCCGGAAAGGTGCCGGGACCGACGCCGAGATCACGAAGCTGCGCGGTGAGTTCGAGAGCCTTCGTGAAGAAAATGGGCGCCTGAAAGAACGACTCACACGGCTCGAAGCCCAGGCACGCGACAGCTGAGTACCACAGCCTATACTTTCATCAATGCCGGCGCGCCACATCCTCGCAATCGACCAGGGCACCACCAGTTCGCGTGCACTCATCGTGGACTCGTCCGGCCAGGTGGGCGCTGTAGGACAGCGCACGTTTACCCAGCACTACCCGCAATCCGGGTGGGTCGAACACGACCCTGAGGAGATCTGGCAGTCGCAGCAGGGTGCGATCGAGGATGCGCTTCGTAACGCGGCACTCGAGCCACGCGAGATTGCGGCAATCGGCATCGCAAATCAGCGAGAGACCGTCGTCCTGTGGGACCGGAAAACCGGTGAGCCCATCCACAATGCCATCGTCTGGCAGGACCGCCGCACGGCAGCCATCTGCGACAGCCTTCGTGCTGATGGCCACGAAGAGACGTTCCGGAAACTCACGGGTCTTACACTCGACCCCTACTTTTCGGGCACCAAGCTGGCGTGGCTCCTCCAGCGGGACGAAACACTCGCGAAGCGTGCCGAAGCAGGTGAACTCGCCGCCGGAACCATCGACAGCTGGCTTATCTGGAAGCTGACGGGCGGTCAACGACACGTTACCGACTACACCAACGCCAGCCGGACACTGCTCTTCAACATCATGCGAGGGCGCTGGGATGAGGCCCTCGGTGTCATTCTCGGCGTGCCGCGCGCAATCCTGCCGTCGGCCCAGCCATCGCAGTCCGCATTTGGGCTTACCAGCGAGGCGGTCTTCGGTGCTCCTGTCCCCATCGCCGGGGTTGCAGGCGACCAGCAGGCTGCACTTTTCGGCCAGGCGGCCACCCGGCCTGGTGTGGCGAAGAACACCTACGGCACCGGCTGCTTCCTCCTCGCGAATGGTGGCGCACAGGCGGTCGAATCGACGAACCGGATGCTCACGTCGATCGGCGCGAACGCTGGCCTGCGTGGCCCCGAGTACGTGCTCGAAGGCTCGGTCTTTGTCGCTGGCGCCCTCGTTCAATGGATGCGTGATGACCTTGGCCTCTTCGAGCGGTCGGACGATATCGAGGGACTGGCGGCGTCCGTCCCCGATAGTGGTGGCGTGGTAATCGTCCCGGCCTTCGCGGGCCTCGGTGCCCCCGACTGGGACCCGTACGCTCGTGGAGCCATCCTTGGGCTTACCCGCGGAAGCACAAAGGGCCACCTCGCCCGCGCTGCACTCGAAGCGATTGCCCTCTCGAGTACCGAGCTCGTTACCTGCATGAACGCGGACCTTCCACAGCCTATCGATGAGCTCCGGGCGGACGGTGGGGCGAGCGCCAACAACCTCCTCATGCAGATGCAGGCGGACTTTGCGGGTGTCCCCGTCCTTCGGCCGAAGAACACCGAAACGACGGCGATGGGGGCGGCCTACCTCGCCGGGCTTACGGCAGGGATCTGGAGTGACATTGACGAGGTCGCAAGCCTCTGGCAGCCCGAACGCACCTTCGAGCCGCACATGAGCGCAGGAGAGCGCACCGACCGGCTGCAGCAATGGCGGCGTGCCGTGGGCCGCACCCTCCACTGGGCCGCCCCGGAATGAATCTCGCTGATCTTGCTGCCGGACCGCCGCTCGACCTCGTCGTCATCGGCGGGGGCATCAACGGCTGCGCCATTGCGGAAGAGGCCGCCGCCCGGGGTCTCCGCGTTGGGCTGTTCGAAGCCGGCGACTTCGGCTTCGGCACGTCCTGGCGTTCGACGAAGCTCATCCACGGCGGTCTGCGTTACCTCGAACATGGTGACGTCCGGCTCGTCTTCGAGTCGCTGCGCGAGCGCACCTGGCTACTCGAGACGCGCGACTACCTGGTCAAGCCGCAGCGGTTCATCCTGCCGATGCTGCCATGGACCCGGCGGCCGAGATGGCAGCTCGAGATTGGGCTCTCGGCCTATGACCTCCTCGCCCTCTACCGCGGAGTTCCCGCACACCGGCGGCTCTCGGACGAACGGTTGCACGAGCTCGCGCCCGGGCTCCCCGGCGAGACCAGTGGGGGGTTCACGTTCTATGACGCCCGGATCATCGCTCCCGAGCGGCTCTGCCTCGAGCTGGCACTCTCAGCGGAGCGCGAAGGCGCCTTCATTGCAAACCATACGAGCGTCATCGGCATCGGTGTCGAAGCTGGCCAGGTGGCCTCTGTCACGGTCGAGCACGCCGGCGCCACCTTCGAGATTGCGACTCGTGCGATCGTCAACGCTGCCGGCCCATGGGTTGACGCTGTGCTCCAGACCGCTCCCATCCAGCAGGCGGAACTGCTCGGCGTCACTCGCGGGAGCCACATTCTCGTCGAACTCCCCGAGCGCCCCGTGCGAGACGCGGTGTTCTCAACCGCGAAGTCCGACGGCCGCGTGTTCTTCGCCGTCCCCCAGGACGACCTCCTGCTGATCGGCACCACCGACGACCGCTACGAGGGCGACCCGGGCCAGGCCCGCCCAACCATCAGCGACATCGATTACCTGTTGAGCGAGGCACGCGAACTGCTCCCCGGCCTCGGCATCACCCGTGAACGCGTGCGTTACGCGTATGCCGGGTTGCGGCCGCTGCATCGTGTGAAAGGCGGCCCGGAAGCAGCGATCAGCCGCCGTCACAGCGTCATCGGTCACAGGGATGCTGGCGCAGCCAATCTTTACAGCGTCGTCGGCGGCAAGCTCAGCACCTTCCGGCCCCTTGCCGAAGAAGTCGTTGCGAAGCTGCGGCCGCTCATCGGCCGCAAGCGAAGCAGTGAGCCCATCGCTCCTGGCTGGCGCGAAACCCTCCGCGAAAGTGGTCTCCCATTGTCCGTTCGCCGTCATCTCCGGATATATGGTGGCGTCCTCGGCGACGTTATCGCTGCCGGCTCGGAGGTGGTCTGCGAGCACGCACACGCCATCAGCGGTGAGATTCTCCACGCCTGTGAATGGGAGCACGTCGAGACGCTCGCCGACCTCATGATGCGGCGTACCGGGATCTCCTGGGGATCGTGCCGGGGCCTCTGCTGTCACGAGCAGGTAGCCGGGATCGCTGCTGCGCGATTGGGCTGGTCGGACACTGAAAAGCGGGCACAAGTCGCGGCGTTCGAAGCTGAAGTGGCGTACCATCTCCCCACAGAGGCGACACTTGAAGCAATCACTTTCACCGACGCGTGACGAGGTCGACCACGCTATTCGCCAGGCGGCGGCGCTCATTCGGCGCAGCAATCACGTGGTCGCACTCTCGGGTGCCGGCATCTCGGCCGAGAGCGGTATCCCCACCTATCGCGGCCCCGAGGGCGTTTGGACTCGCCAGGGTGAGCCAACAATCGATGGCTGGGACCTCTTCAATTCCGACCCCGAGCTCTGGTGGAAACTGGCGATCGAGCAGAACGACACCGAACTCGCGCACGCCATCAATGTAGCCAGCCCCAATCCTGGCCATTTTGCGATGGCCGATCTCGAGCAGGCCGGGTACCTGCAGCACATCATCACCCAGAATATCGATAACCTGCACCACCGGGCGGGCTCGAAGAGAATCACCGAGATTCACGGCAACCGTTCGCTTGTCCGTTGCATGAATTGCGGTGCGCGCGACCGCCTCGAGACCCTCTCGCTCGTCCGGCTACCGCCGTTATGTCCAGAATGCGGTGGCATCATGAAGAACGACGTCGTGATGTTCGGCGAACCGATCCCCGACGACGCGCTCATGACATGCTACCGCCAGGCGGCGATGGCGGACCTGTTCATCGTCGTGGGCACCTCGGCGGTGGTCTACCCGGCCGCCGAGTTTCCGGTCATGGCCAAGCGGCGCGGCGCGATGCTCGTGGAGATCAACCCCTTTGAGACGGATCTCTCGGAAATAGCCGACGTAGTCGTCCGCGCGAAGGCCGGCGAAGCTATCCCCGCCATCGCCGATATCCTCCGGCGTTAGGCAGCCTCGGATTCCGCCGGCGCACACGGCAATGGGATGGGTGCGTGGTGCAACTGCTCAGCGGCAGGCGCGGCATAGACGCGTGCATTGAACCTCACCAAGCGGCCCACCGGATCGCCAGGTATCCGCGCCAGCAGACGCCGAACCCGTCCACTCATGTGGAGGTAGGCGGTCAGTCCCGCCACCGCCCAGCCGGCGAGGACGTCGATGAGCCAGTGCTCGCCCATGTACACCACGGAGAACGAGATGCCGGCGGTGATTGCCGCGGCAAGCCAGCCCCAGAAGCGGTGGCCGGGGCAGCGCAACAAGAAGAACAACGCGACGGTCATCGCCAGGCCCGCGTGCAGGCTTGGGAAGGCCGCGTAGGGGTTGTCATCGAGCGTCGCATAGCCGCCGCGGCTCACGACCAGTACGCGGGTTACCCCCGCTTCCATCCAGGGTGGCCGCACGGGTGCAAGGATGAAGACAATCGCGCCAAGGTAGACAACGACAGTCGTCCACGAGAGGAACTCGGCAAGCTTCGCCCGCTCGTATCGCATTGCAAGGAAACCCCACGCGAATGGCAACCCAAACCAGATGCCATGAAACGCGAACCCCGCGAAATCGAGCCATGGGACTCCTCGCTGATAGAGATTCGCCTGCAGCCAGCGCGTCGGCACTCCACCGAAGAGAACACTCTCGATGCCTTCAACATCGTTCGGGGCGAAGGTATGAGCGCCAAGCCGCCGCACGAACACAAACGCGAGGTTCAGGACGAACCATGCAGCCCACAGGACAACCGGCCACCAGACGAGTGCCGGCCGCCGCCGTACAGTCGCAAACCAGGACCTCACGAGTCTCGAAACGGGCAGATTTCCTTCGGTCGTGCTCCCAAAGGCGCGCACTAGAACACCCCGGGGACGATGCGCCATGGCACCGCCTGTTGATACGTCCGGTACTCCTGGCTCTCGGCAAGGACACGCTCCTCGGCATGGATCCGGAAGTACTGGCAAATCATCACTGTCGCATAGACGACGAGGTTGATCAGGTCGAAGTTGCCGACCAGGAAGCCGGTGATTGTCAACAGGTGAGCGGCATAGATCGGGTGTCGGACAAGACCGTACGGTCCAGCCGTTTTCACCCCCCGGTTGGCTGCGACAATCCCGAAGCTCCTGCCGAGGAAGACCATGCAGATGGTGCTCCCCGTGAGACCGGCGAGCTGGATGACGAGCCCCGCGAGCTGGCTCGCGTTGGCACTATCGACGGGATGCATGAAGAGCGGGAGCCAGGCCCCGCCGAAGGCAATCGCCCAGTCAACTGGCCGGCTCGATGTGACACGGCTGCGCCGGCGAAAGAGGAAGATCCCGACGAGCAGGGCATTCTCCGCAAGGAAGGGCAGGCTCGTGTACACGTGCTCAACCACCACGCGGCGCCCGTGGAGAACCACGAAGAACGCGCACAGCACGACAAGTGCCGCATCCTGGATATAGGGGAGAAGCTTCGCGAGGGTGGCCTCACGGCTCCCGCCTGCCTGGTTCCGTACGATCTGCATGTCACAGTCCAAGAGAAGGATGTGCGGCGCCGAGCGGCAACGCCTCATCGCTAGTGATCGGCATGAATGGCTGCGTCGGCCAGACGGACTCCTCCAAGAACGCCCCGGGTACGTTAGGGGGCAAAACGGTGAATACCACAATCCTGGTCTTTGACGGGGCACATGGCTGCCGAAGTTCCTGATAGCTCATCACGGAGCAACCGGTCCGGTTTCAGCGACCATCCGGAGGCCACTCCCAACCTGGAGAGCCGGGGGTTCGCTGGAGACGCGGGGAGGAACCGGCAGTTCCGTCGGGCGAGACCAGGGTCACGGACCCAAGACCAACCAGAGAGGTAGGAGAACCAAGATGTCCAAGATCAACAACTGGATGATTCGCAAGGCAGCCGCCTGGAAGAGCCGCGAAGAAGGACAGGGCCTGGCCGAGTATGGCCTGATCCTCGCACTCGTTGCGGTCCTTTGCGTCGCCGCCCTCGGCGTCCTCCAGGGCAGCATCAGCGGCACGCTGAACTCTGTCGCCAGCAATATGTAGTTCGCCCGGTCCCCGTCCACGGATCCCGTGCCGGGGACGTTGAACGGCCAGGGTTGTACAACCCTGGCCGTTCGAACAACCAGAGGAGTTGGTGCTATGACTCAGAGGCTATTGCGGCTCCTCGCACGGGCCCAGGCCGCAACACAACAGGATCATGGGCAGGGGTTGGCCGAGTACGGCCTCATCCTCGGACTCGTGGCCGTGCTTTGTGTGGCCGCACTCGGCGTCCTCCAGGGAAGCGTCAGCTCGGCGCTCAACCAGGCAGCGAACGCCCTGTAAAGCCACGCAAACAGTGGAGATGGCCGATGCCATTGGGCCGTCGGCCCCTCCACCAACGTGCCAACTCCCGATGGAGCCGATCATGACAACTCCACGCCACACGGTTTCACCATCATCAGCCCGTTGGCGGCGGCTGCTACAGCGCGTGCACAAATCGGAATCGGGCCAGACGCTCGTGGAGTTCTCGATGATCCTCCCGGTGTTCCTGATCCTGATGTTTGCACTCGTCGATTTCGGGCGTGCGTTCTACACCTGGCAGGTTGTTACGAATGCAGCGCGCGAAGGGGCTCGAGCCGCCGCTGTCCAATCGGACAGCAACACGGTCGATGCCAGGATCCACGATGCGTATTGCAGCAATTTCCCATCGGACTGCTCGCTCGATTCGGCGAGGATGACGGTCACCAAGACGAACATCCAGGGGGCACGTGGGTCGGAGACGTCAGTCGATATCAGCTACGCCTTCAACTATGTGACACCAATCGGCTCGCTCCTCCACCTCATCGGTGGCGGAGCGCTCGCTACACCAACCATCTCAGCGCACTCATCGATGCGACTCGAGTAACCACGGACATCCAACCCCTCTCCCCGGGGTTGCGACCAGGAAGGAGCACAAGCGATGCTGCGATCGCTCTTTCGGCACAGGGACTCTCGGCGAGAGCAGGGCCAGGCATTGGTCCTGTTCGCATTCGGCCTCGTGGTCTTTCTCGGCCTCGTAGGCCTTTCTGTGGATGTTGGCCGTTTCCTGTGGGCAAGGACCAGTATTCAGAACGCTGTCGATGCCGCAGCCCTCGCTGCCGCTCAGTCCATGCCCGACCAGGCGAACGCCGAGGCAAAGGCAAACGAATACTGGGCCAAGAACAGCAGCTTCATCCGGAGCCAGGGCAGTAACGTGGACTTCAACGTCACGTTCCCCGTCACGGCGAACGATGGCGTGCAGATTCATGCCCAGGCGGATATCGACACCTGGTTTGCGAAGTTCGTCGGGTTGAGCCACTGGAGCGTAAGTGCCGACGCTGCCGCGGCTTCGACGTACCTCGATATCTCACTCGTACTCGACGTCTCCGGATCGACCTGCTGGGGGTCGTATCCGCCCGTCACCAAGACGAGCAACCAGGGACCATTCGGCACCAACATGGGGCCCGGCCGCACCGCCGACAAGATCACGCTCACGGCGGCGATAACCAGCTCGGCGACATCGATCACCGTAAACAACGGGGCGATGTTTAGCAGCACGAGCTACTCCAGCAAGTTCGGCGGCGGTGGGAAGAGCTACCTCAGCTGGAATCCCGGCGGCTCCGACCAGGCCGGTATCATCCAGATCGATAACGAGATCATGAAAATCACGAAGGTCAGCGGGAACACCCTGACCGTCCAGCGTGGCCTGGCCAACACGTTCCTTGGCACATCCGGAGTGGCAACAACACACGCGGCCGGGTCGACAGTCCTGTTCCATCACAGCGGCTGTAACCTTTCGGCGCCATCAGCATCCGGCCCATTCGACTACGCCGACACCATCGAAGCGGACGCAAACCACTTCATAAGCCTGTTCAACCCGAACTTCGACCGGATCGGTGTCACGACGTTCTCGGCGCAGGGGTCGATACTCAGCAACCTCACGTCGGGCTTCACGGGGCTGCAAAACAGCATCGCCGCGCTCGGCGCTCCGAACGGCGGCACGAATGCGCCCCACGGCCTGGCCGTTGGACGCATGGTGCTCAACGGTTCCGGCAAACGGTCCGATTCCACACGGGTGCTCGTGTTCCTTACGGACGGCATCGCCAACACCTACTGTGGAGGCAGCTACTCGCAATCTGCGTACAATAGTTCGACGAGCTGTTCGGGAGGAGGCGGGGCCGATGACGCGAGCCACCAGTCACGCTCCAAGGCCGACGCCATCAAAGAGGCACAGCGGCTCATAAACGAATATCCCAACCGCACCACGCTCATCTACACGATCGGTGTGGGCCCCTACGTGGAAGATTCGTTCCTCGAGCAGATCGCTTCGATCGGCGGCGGCAGGTACTTCAAGGCGCCGACACCGGCAGACCTCGATGCCGCGTTCACCTCGGTTGCCCAGCAAACGCACATCGCGCTTACGAGGTAAGCCGCTTCACCAGCCGCACCACCACACTCCGGGCCTTTGCGCCGGCACTCTCACCCGAGAAGCCAGATGCAAAGGCCCGGATTTCGTTATCAGCTCGTTCTGTGCCCCTGTGGGTGAACACGTACACCGCCGATATACCAACAGGAGGAGGAGCAAGTGGCACGTTCTATCGCGACAACTGCAGCGGGGTCGACCCGCAATCGTGGCGTCCTCATGCTCGCCGCCGTCTTCGGCATTCTTAGCGCGATGCTCATGTTCGCGTTCCTCAACAGCCGTGGCGGCGATGGCGACGTCAACAGTGCGCTCAACGCGAGTGCAGGTGCGACATCGGTCGTAGTCGTAGCAAAACCCATCAACGTGGGCGACAAGATAACGGCCGATATGGTGACGATGAAGGCGCTGCCCTCGGGCGCGCTCCTTCCTGGCCACCTGACGAAAACCGATGACCTGATCGGTAAGGTCGCGACCACACCGATGCTCGAAGGCGAGCAGGTCGTGGATGCCAAAGTCACCACCTTCGTTGGTCAAAACACCGCTGCCTACAAGGTTCCCGAGGGGATGCGGGCCGTATCGTTCCAGGTCCCGCACGAGGGGTGGATCGTCGGCGGTTTGCCTCAGCCAGGCGATCACGTCGACTTTCTCGCAATCGTGACACTTACCCGCACCGATGCGCTCACCGGGCAGGAGAAACCCGATGTGGTTGCGAATGTCCTGGCACAGAACGTCGAAGTCCTCGCCATGTCCCAGACACTCGTGAAGAGCGTACCGAAGGTCGACGACAAGCCAGCGGCAAACGCCACGCCCGGAGCGAGCTCCACGAGCGTCTCGGCTCCCGCGAACCCGGGTGATGCGAAGCCACTCGATAACGGATCGACCTACGAAAAGTCGATTTCGATCACGCTCGCTCTCCCGCCCGACCTGGCCGCGAAGGCAAGCCTTGTCGATGCGATGAAGAAAGACGTTGGCCAGTGGCGCCTGCTCCTTCGCCAGAAGGGCGACACCAGCGACATCACCGGCACCAAGCAATGGACCTACGACGACCTCTTCGGAAAGAAGTAGGCGAACGCCAATGACCCGCCGGTCGCTACTAACACAGGGCCGGCGGACAGCCGATTGAACGGACAAGGCCCCCGGTGGTCTCGGGGGCAGACGGTGGAGGAACAGGATGACGAGGGTACCGCAGATTATCGTGGTAGATCCCGACCGGGAGAGCTCGGCGGAGATCCAGAAGATGCTCGGCATGCTCGGCTTCGCGGTTATCGCCGCAGCCGGTTATGGAGTGGAGGCGTTCACGCTCGCCTACCAGCTCCAGCCCGACATCATCCTCATGCGCATCGAAGAACCGCTCGTGAGACCTGTCCAGACCCTCTCCCGCATCAACGACGGTATGCCCGACCTCCCGGTCATCGTCTTCTCCACCGAGGCGAACATCCGCCTGATGCGGCAGTCCATGGTCTCTGGCGCATCCGACTATCTCCAGGAGCCGCTGAACTCCGAGGAGCTCGAGAACTCCATCATGCGGGTCCTCGAACGCAAGGAGCGAGAAGCGATGCGCCGCCGCGGCGAGCTCGCCGAGCCTGTCGCCCAGGGCACCATCATCACCGTGTTCGGCGCCAAGGGCGGGATCGGAAAGACCACGATCTCATCCAACCTGGCCGTCGCCCTCGCTACCGAAGCACACCAGACGGTCGCGCTCGTCGATATGGATACCCGTTTTGGCGATGTCGCCATCACCATGGATATCCCTGTCGAACGCTCAATCGCAGACCTGGCCCGGAATCTCGACAACGTCGACCGTACGAGCCTCAAGGAATACCTGGTGCAGCACGAATCGGGCGTACGGATCCTCCCGGCGCCAACCCGCCCGAGTGACTGGCGGAACCTCTCAGCGGCCCACATCCGTGACGTCGTCGATGTCCTCGCCCAGACGCACGATTTCGTCATTCTCGACACGCCGGGCACCTTCAATGAGATCGTCGCGGCCGCCATCGAGGTTGGCACGATGATCCTGCTCATCACCACCCTCGACATGGCGAGCATCAAGGACACCGTCCTTGCGCTCGAAATGCTGCACGAGCGGTTCGGGAACGACGACGAACGGATCAAGGTCGTCCTCAACCGGGCCGGCATCGACACGGGCGTCCGTGAAAAGGACGTCGAACGCACACTCGACTGCGACCTCTGGTGGCGAATCCCCCAGGACAACGAAGTGGTGAAGGCCGCCCAGCTCGGCCGTCCCATCGTCATGAACCGCCCGAACAGCAAGGTTTCCGTGGAGATCCGTGAAATCGCGCGTGCCCTCTCCGGCATCCGCCAGCGCTCAAAGGGCGCAAGGCGCAGCGGTGGCGGCCTCGGAAGCATCTTCAAAGCATTCAGGAAGAGCGCCTAAACCAGCGCGGAGGGATGAACGGTGGCAGAAGAGACTGAACGCCCGGATGAAGAACGGCCACAACCGTTTGGGTGGGCAGGTGCACGCCGGCGGATGGGCGCCCCCAACACGGGCGCTCAGCCCAACCGCCCCCCATCGCAACAACCGCCACTGCAGCGGTCGTCACAACCCGGCCCAACCCCGCTGCGGCCGTCTGGCCAGTTCGGGGCATCCCAGGCCCGCCGCGGTGGCTGGGGCGAAGTCGAAGATGTACCACGAGCACCGGCTCCCCCGGCGCCAGCAGCAAACCAGCCTGGCCCGGCGCCACGCCCCCCGGCCACGTTGCGCTCCGAGCCAGCCGAACCCCCGCGACGGCGGGCCGAACCGAACCGGGCGCCAGCCGACCCACGCTCAAATCCTGCGGCCGACGCCGCAAAGATCCGCCTCCACGAACTCCTCATCGAGGAACTCGAACACGGCACCCTCGAAGGCCTCGAGCCAGAGCAGCAGCGCGAGGCTGTCCGCCGTGCCGCCCGCGAGCTCATCAGCCAGGAAGGACTGCAACTCGGTGGCGCCTCTCGCGAGGAGCTCCTCGAAGCTGTCGCCGACGAAGTGCTCGGACTGGGGCCGCTCGAACCACTCCTCCGTGACCCTTCAGTCTCAGAAGTCATGGTCAACGACCTCGACAAGATCTTTTACGAGCAGGAAGGGCGCATCTTCCGCAGCCCGGCGCGATTCCGCGACAAGAACCACGCGATGCGGATCATCGAGCGTATCGTCGCCCCCCTGGGCCGCCGCATCGATGAATCGAGCCCGATGGTCGATGCGCGCCTGCCCGATGGCTCGCGCGTCAACATCACCATCCCGCCGGTCTCCCCGAAGGCGCCGACAATCACCATTCGGAAGTTCCGTGCCGACAAGATGCGCATGGCCGATCTCATCGCCGTGGGGGCGATGAGCGAAGCCACCGCCGAGTTCCTCGCGATGTGTGTTCGCGGCAAGCTCAACGTCATCATCAGCGGCGGTACCGGTACCGGTAAGACCACCCTGCTCAACGCGCTCTCCGCGTTCATCCCAAACACGGAGCGCATCATTACCATCGAGGATCCGGCCGAGCTCCGGCTCCAGCAGGACCACGTCATCACCCTTGAAGCGCGGCCGCCAAGCATCGAAGGAAAGAACGCCGTGCACCAGCGCGATCTCGTGCGCAACTGCCTTCGCATGCGCCCCGACCGCATCATCGTGGGCGAGGTTCGCGGCTCGGAGTGTTTCGACATGCTCCAGGCGATGAACACCGGCCACGAAGGCTCCATCTCCACCGTCCATGCGAACAACCCGCGCGACGCCATCGCCCGCCTGGAGAACATGGTCCTCATGGCCGGCATGGAACTCCCGGCGAAAGCAGTACGCGAGCAGATCTCGTCGGCCATCGATGTCTTCATCCAGGTTCAGCGCCTCCAGGACGGTTCCCGCAAGGTGACACACGTCACGGAGGTGAGCGGCATGGAAGGAGACACCATCACGCTCCAGGACATCTTCCTGTTCAAACTCGACCACGTTGATGATGACGGGAAGGTGCACGGTTCGATGAAGCCGACCGGTATCCGCCCCAGCTTCGCCCACAAGTTCGCGATGGCCGGCATCGACATGCCGAACCAGCTCTTCGGATCCGGGGAGGGGTGGTAGTCATGCTTGCACTCGCCGCACTCTCTGCTGGCGCGTTCATCTTCACCATGACGCTCTGGCTGACACGCTGGGGAACAGTCGACATCGACACCACCCAACGCCTCAACCGGATGAAGTCGATGGAGGACGAACAGCAGAAGCAACTTGGGTCGGTCAGCCTCCGCCGCCGGGCGAAGGTCAGCTTCGGCGGGATCAACCTCGTCTCCGGCAACATCGTCCAGCAGTGGACAGTCCAGCTCGAGCGGGCCGGATTATCCCTCAATGCCCGGGAGTACTTCATTCTCCGGATCACCGTCGGCACCCTGCTGACTGCCGTCGGGATGATGCTGGCGCCCATTCCACAACTAGGGCTGCTGGGGCTGCCGGTTGGGTTCCTGGCTGTCGGCTTCTGGGTGAAGCGGCGCATCAGCAGCCGCCTCCACAAGCTGGAAGCTCAGCTTGTCGAGCTCCTCCAGATGCTCTCCAGCGGACTCCGGGCAGGATTCGGCCTGATCCAGGCACTCGACTCGGCTTCCGAGCAGCTGCCCGAGCCACTGGCCACGGAAGTCCGCCGGATGCTCCGCGACACCGCGATGGGTGCGAGCATCGACCAATCGCTCCAGGCGATGAACGAGCGCGTCGGCAGCCCCGACTTCGACATCGTCATCACCGCCATCCTGATCCAGCGAACTGTTGGAGGGAACCTCGCGGAGATCCTCGATAACGTGGCCCACACCATGCGCGAACGCGAACGCATCCGTGGTGAAATCCGCACCCTCACATCCCAACAACGGATGACGGGATTTGTCGTCGGCGGGATCCCCGTCGGCCTTGCGATCGTCTTCACGCTCCTCAACCCGGAGTTCATGACACCGATGTTCACCGAGCCGCTGGGGCGAATGATGCTCGGGGGCGGCTTCCTGCTCGAGGTCATGGGCTTCTTCGTTATCAGCCGAATCGTGAACATCGAGGTGTAGGGCCATGGAAATGCTCATCGCATTCGGGACCTTCGTTACTGTGACCCTCATTGTCTATGGTCTGTTCTATCGGACGGCGTCGGAATCACCGATGGACAACCGCCTCGGCGGTCTTCGCTA
Organism: uncultured Anaerolineaceae bacterium; assembly: GCA_964508715.1. Classification (GTDB taxonomy): domain Bacteria; phylum Chloroflexota; class Dehalococcoidia; order Tepidiformales; family Tepidiformaceae; genus JAKALX01. The sequence continues at coordinate 47,324 of CAZDUX010000022.1, forward strand.
CACGCGGCCGGCCCGCGAAGCGATCCCCGATCCCGAAGCCGCATTCACAACACGCGTCCTGCGGCCGATCATCCGCGCAGTCAATACCAGGGCGAACGGTATCCTCCCTTCGAGCCTGTCAGAGAAGCTCGAGATGTCGATCACCCAGGCCGGCCTCAAGATCAAGCCGGGACAGTTCATCGTGGTCGTGGCGATAGCTGCCGGGCTCATCCCGCTCGCTTTCGCCGCGCTGCTTGCCGCACAGGGGAACGCGCCCAAGAACGTCCTCCTGCTCTATGCCGCACTCGTCGGATTCGGGATCTATGGTCCGCGTATCTGGCTAAGCAGCCGGATCAAGCGGCGGCAGAAGGCGATCTGGAAGTCGCTTCCCGACGCCTTCGACCTGATCACCGCATCGGTGGAGGCCGGTCTTGGTATCGATGCCGCCTTCAACCGTGTCATCGACAAGGTGAAGGGGCCGTTCGCCGAGGAGCTGACCCGCACGATGCGTGAGATCACGATGGGCCGCGCCCGGCGGGACGCCTTCGTCGATATGGCTGACCGCACTGGCGTCGATGAACTCCGTGCACTCGTCAACTCCATTGTCCAGGCCGAGGCGATGGGTATCTCAATCGGTTCTGTCATCCGTGTACAAACGGGCGTCATCCGCACGAAACGACGGCAGAAGGCGGAGGAGCAAGCGTTCAAAGCGCCGATCAAGATGGTCTTCCCGCTCGTCCTCTTCATCTTCCCGTGCATCATGCTCATGATCGGGGGCCCTGCGATCCTCCAGATGAAGGGCACCTTCTAGCTGCCATGCAGTACGTTCGCGACGTGACCCGAGGCATCGAGCTCGTCCGGAAGGCAGAGGTAGCCGATAACCCGTGGACGCGATTTCGCGGGCTCATGCTGCGGGCGCCACTCGGCAACGGCGAGGGGCTCGTCATCAAGCCCTGCAGCTCGATCCACATGATGTTCATGCGCTTCGCGATCGACGCTGTCTTTTTCGACCGGGACGGCCGCGTTACACGCGTGGTGCGCGGTGTTCGGCCATGGGTCGGCCTCGCCTTCGGCGGCAAGGGCGCGAGGGGAGTAATCGAGCTTCCAGCCGGGGCGGCCGCTACCGTCGAACCCGGCGACGAACTCGTATTCGAGTCTCTGCAACCGGCCCTCAGTTGAAATGATCCGTGAAGAGGAGCGCGAGAACACCCCCGGCCGCCAGGTAGGGCCCATAGGCGTACGTTGAGCGGCGCCCCCGCCGGATCATGATTGCCACCGCGACGATGCCGCCAAGGATGATCCCGTAGAGCAGAGCTGCGATCATCGCTGGCCAGCCGGCGAGTGCCCCGATGAGGATCATTAGCTTCCCGTCGCCGACACCCATGCCATTGCCCAGGAAGCCCCCGGCGAGTACGAGAACGATTCCTGTGACAAACCCGGCGGCAGTGCCGATGAGGATGTCGCTCACCGAGCGGTCGGGCCATGCCCAGAAGAACGCAAGCGCGAACACGAACGCGGGCACAGTCAGCCGGTCGGGTATCCGGCGGCGGTCAAAATCGGTGCTGGCAAGCACACAGAGGCAGCAGCCGAAGGCAGCCGTGAGTAACGCCGGGCCGGGATCGTAATGGCCGGGACGGAAGGCGAGAGCAGCAACAACGGCCGCAGCAAGAGCGAGGAACACGCGCAACGCACGCAGCTTCATCCCCGTCGCGGGCTGGGCCCTGAGGGCACTGTCTCCGAAAAGCAGGTGCTGATAGCCGGCCCCGAACCAGCCAGCCGCACCCGCGATGAGGAACGCACCGGCCGCCGGGAGGTAGTCCATCGCCGCACTATCCCCACATGGCGGGTATGGCTCAATCAGGGTTGTGCCTGTTCCTTCACGGCTGCGGCCGGATACACTCCCGTGGACTCGGGAGGGACAACTGTTGACCACGAACATCAACTGGGACCAGGCGACGAACGAGGCAGCCGCGCTGCTCCAGGAATACTTGCGGATTGATACCTCGAACCCGCCGGGCAATGAGACGAAGGCCGTCGAGTGGCTGTCCGGCCTCCTCGATCGCGAGGGCATCCACTATGAGACGGTTGAGTCAGCGCCCGGACGCGGCAACCTCTTCGCGCGTCTCGGACCGCCAACAGGCGGCGTTTGCCTCCTCAATCACACCGATGTCGTCCCCGTCGAGCGCGGCTACTGGCAGGTGGATCCATTTGGTGGCGAACTGCGCGACGGGGTCATATGGGGGCGTGGTGCACTCGACATGAAGGGTATGGGCATCATCGAGCTCATGGTCTTCCTCACGCTCAAGCGCCAGGGGGTGCCGCTTCGTGAGAGCGTCACGTTCCTCGCCGCCGCCGATGAGGAAGCGGGCAGTGCCTTCGGTGTGAACTGGCTTGCCGAACATCGCCCGCAGTGGCTCGACACCGAGCTCGTGATCAATGAAGGGGCTTATGGCCTCGTACTCGAAGGCCAGCGGACGACGCAGCTCTTCCAGGTCGCACCTTCGGAGAAGATCCCTTTCTGGCTCAAGCTCACGGTCCGCGGCAGGCCGGGTCACGGCTCCGTCCCGCACAGCGACAACTGTGCCGAGCATCTCGTACAGGCGCTCGAACGGGTATCTCGCTGGCAGCAGGAGCTGCGGCTCATCCCGGTCATGCAATCGCACGTCGACGGTATGACGAAGGCGGGCCTGATGCGGAGTGCCGAGTATGCCGACGTGGCCCGGACGGCCGAGCGCAGCCCGTCACTCAGGGCGCGGATGAGCAACACCGTCTCGCTGACCACCATCAACACCGGGATCAAGGTCAATGTCATCCCTGCGGAAGCGACGGCAACGCTCGATTGCCGGCTCCTGCCCGACGTCGACCCCGACGCATTCCTCGCTGAACTCCGCACGGTCATCGACGATGAGCGAGTCTCGATCGAGGTCCTCAATCGGTTCGAAGGAGCGGAATCGACGATGGATTCGCGGTTCATTGAGGTTGTTCACGATGTTGTGCGGGAGTATGCCGAGGGTGCCCACATTGTTCCTGAGATGACGAGCGGCTTCACCGATTCGCGTGTCTACCGCGTGCGGGGGATCCCCGCCTATGGGTTTGTCCCCTGCCTGGTACGCCCTGAGGAACTCGCCGGCGTCCATGGCCACAATGAGCGCATCAGCGTCGAGAACCTGCGCCTCGGGATGCAGATCCTCTATGAAGTGGTGCGGAGGCTGGTCGCCGCATGTGCGGTTACAGCTCCCGGTTCCATTTCGGTGAGGGTACATCGGCGGACCGCATCGGCGGCAAGGGTGCGAGCCTCGCACGCCTCAGCGCAGCAGGCTTCCCCGTTCCCCCTGGTTTCGGTGTCGCCGTCGATGCATACCGGGCGTTCCATGGCTCACTCAGTCTCGACGAGGCGATGGAACCGCTCCTGAATGAGATCGGACAGCCAACACTCATGCAGATTCGGGAGGCATGCGCGCCCCTGCTCGCCAGGCTCGACGGCGCGGAACTGGCGGTCGACTTGGCCGATGCGATCCGGGTCAGCTTTGCGAGGCTCGAGATGCAGGCGGGGCCAGGGGCGACCTTCGCGGCGAAGTGCTGCAAGGCGACTGCGTCGACAAGCACGTGCGGGTCGTTCCTGTCCCCGGGGGGACCGAGAGGCAGGACACTCCACGAGACCTCGTGGCAACACCGGCGCTGACCGGCGAGCAGCTCCGCACAGTCACCGAGACAGCAATCCGCGTCGAGGCTCACTACGGTTGTCCCATGGACATCGCGTTCGCCTGCGATGGATGCGGGCAATTCTATCTGCTCCAGGCGCGGCCGATTAGGGTGTATTGTCCCCGAGCGGTGCCGACAGATCTTCTTCTTGTTCATTTTGATCTT
>CAZDUX010000023.1:0-50635 GCA_964508715.1 uncultured Anaerolineaceae bacterium
GGCCCTACACCTGGACTGCCACCGTCGAGGCCATCCTCTCCAAGGTCGGCCGTGCCCAAAGTGCTCTCGCCACCGTCAAAGACTCTTCGGTGCCACTACACTAGACCGCTGAGATAAACACCACGCCCATCACGGCTGTGGCCGCGGCGATGACTCCAACGAGGCCGTCCCGCCCGAACAATCGCGTCGCCCGGGGGCCGAGAAAGGCGATGACGATCGCATCGGCCGCAATGAGACCCGCCCGTTCAGGCGATTCGAAGAGGAGTACGGCGATCGCTGCCGAGGCTGCGAGGCCGAAGGCCGCGATCGCAATCCCGTAGATGCGGCGGGCGTCGACACGCTCGGACGCCAGGCGGCTCGCCTGCCGGCTCTTCTGGTCGACGCTCGGGAGGCGGCTGGCGATGTACAGCGATAAGCCGAGGAGAATACCAATCGGGAGTATCCACCAGAGCAGGCCATTCCAGAGCTCGAGCGCTGCATACACCCACATTGGGATGAGCGAAACAGCGACCGCGAACGGCAGCCAGCTGAGGACAGTACGTCTGAAAACAAGTACGTAGACGAGACCGCAGGCAAGCCCCGCTACCCCGGCCAACCACGCAGCAAGCGGAAACGTGATGGTGACGAGCAGACCACCGCCGGCGCAGACCCCCGCCAGCAGCACAGCCCGGTCGCGCCTGAACCCTCCACTCGTGGCCGGCTTCCCGGCTTTCGAATTATGCCCATCGGCTGCGTCGGCGGCCTCGCGCATGATGCCGAAAGAGAACTGGAAAAGGAGCATCCCGAGGCCGATCTGTATCCAGGTCGCACGGCTTCCTTCGAGGTCGGCGACGACTGCGATGGCAACGGTCGCCACTGTCAGGATGAGTGACCGGACCGGATGAAGCGTCTGCAGGCGCGGCCAGGGCGGCGAGGCGAGGCGTGAGGACCCCACCGGCGGTTGTTCAGGGGAGCGGTGCGATCGTTTCCTGGAGCCTACGACGCCACGTGCCATTTACGAGAGTGTACGGTGTGCAGGCGCGGCCCGGCTCAACGCTGGTCTACACGTGTCGCGGTGGAAAACCGTAGACTCTGCTCGTGAAAGCGGAAATCATCGCCATCGGCACCGAGATCCTGCTCGGCGAAATCGTCGACACGAACAGTGCATTCATCGCCCGCCAGTTGCCGGAGCTCGGCATCGATCTGCTGTACAAGTCAGTCGTTGGCGACAATCGGGGCCGCATCGTCGAGACGTTTCAGAGAGCGTGGGACCGATCGGACCTCGTCCTCCTTACCGGCGGCCTCGGGCCAACTGAGGACGATATGACCCGTGAAGGGATCGCTGCATTGCTCGGCGAGACGCCGTTCGTCGAGCCGTCACTCGAAGTGCGATTGCGCTCCTGGTTCGCGGGGCGTGGCTATCCAATGCCGGAATCGAATATCAAGCAGGCGTGGCTCATCCCCAGTGCGCGGGCAATCGATAACCCGCGCGGGACGGCGCCAGGCTGGTGGGTCGAGCGCGATGGGCGGATTTTCGTCGCGATGCCCGGTGTACCCACTGAGATGGAGCGGATGTGGGCGAACGAGGTTCGCCCGGAGCTGGAGCGCCGCGGCGACGGGCAGGTGCTCGTCACCCGGACGATCAAGACCGTTGGGATCGGCGAGGGGACGGTCGATGAGATGGCAAAGCATCTCTACCAGTCAACCGATGTGGGAATCGGGACCTATGCGCGGGCCGATGGCGTGCACCTCCGCATCGGAGCGAAAGGCGCGACTCGCGAGGAGGCGTGGCGGAAGATCCGCCCTGTCGAAGAGGAGATGGACCGGATCTTCGGCCGGGCCATCTGGGGTAAGGACGATGACACCTTCGAAGGGTGCATTGGCGGGCTGCTGACAGAACGGCGCGAGACGTTGAGTTGCATGGAATCGTGCACCGGTGGCCTTTTTGCGAGCGTGATTACGGATACACCGGGTGCCGGAGACTATTTTCGCGGCGGTATCGTGACGTACTGGACAGACCTGAAGATCGATTCCGGCGTGCCATCGGAGGTCATCCGAGAGCATGGCGTGATTTCGCAGGAGACGGCACGGGCGATGGCCGAGGCCGTGCGCGAGCAACTGCGAACAGACTGGGGTGTCGGTATCACGGGTGTGGCCGGGCCCGATCCACAGGAAGGCAAGGCGCCCGGGACCGTCCATATCAGTGTCGCGGGACCGGATGGTGCCGGGGGTGTCATCTCGATGTCGATGAACCAGGGCCGAACCGCAATCAAGCGGCGCGCGGTGACGACCGCGATGCTGCTGTTGCGTCGCGCTCTGACCGGTGAGCTCTCTTCGTAGGGGCGGTCAGCACTCCCATCGCCGGGTTGGCCCCCGTAACTCACGCACCTATCGCGGTAACCCAAGGCCTCGTGTCGCGATGATGTTGCGTTGGATTTCGCTTGTGCCCCCGGCAATCGTGCGGCAGACCGTTGTGAGGTAGGTGAGGGCAAACTGCCCTCGGAGGCGCTCATAAGGCGAACCGGGCAGCAGGCCGCCGCGCATGGCGAGCATACCGAGCCCGGTGTTGGCGATCCGCTGGTCGAGTTCACTGAGAAAGAGCTTCAGCAGGCTCGCCTCCTGGTTGGGCACACCACCACCGGCGATGATGCTCGCCACGCGATAGCTGAACATGGTGACGACCTCAACCTCGATCCGGTGGTCAGCGAGACGAAGCCGTTGTTGGCGCGACGCGTGGCCGTTGGAGCGGAGATAAGTGCAGAGGTCGTCGATGGTTCGCCGAGCACCGCCAGCATTTGCGATATTCGAACGCTCGAGATCGAGCGTGGTGGTGGCGATATACCAGCCACGGTTCTCATCGCCGAGAAGCGCGTCAGCGGGCATCCGGACGTTATCGAAGTAGAACTGCCCGAAGCCAGCCCGGCCGGCCATGTTGCGGAGCTGATGGAAACTCACACCTGGGGAATGGAGGTCGAGGAGAAAGTAGCTGATGCCCTTGTGCTTGGGCGCCGATGGGTCAGTTCGCGCGAGGAGATACATCCAATCGGCATAGTGACCATGGCTTGTCCAGATCTTTGTGCCGTTGAGAATCCAGTCGTCTCCCTCGCGGACGGCAGCCGTCTGCAACGAGGCGAGATCGGACCCCGACCCGGGCTCGCTGAACCCCTGGGCCCAGACCACATCCCAGTTCGTGATCCCCGGGAGATGGCGAGCTTTCTGAGCTTCAGTGCCATAGAGCATGATGGTGGGGCCGGCATAGCCGACTGCAGGGCCACGAGCACCGCTGGGAGCGCGCGCGTAGGACAACTCCTCACCGAAAACAAGCTGTTCGACTGCATCGAGGCCCATGCCGCCGTGTTCGCGTGGCCACGATGGCGCAATCCACCCCCTGGCAGCAAGCTGCCTGTTGAACCAGCGGAGTTGCTCGGGGTCTTCCTCCTCGGCGTAGGGGAAGCCTTCGAGATCCGGTGTCATGATTGCACCGAGCCAGTCACGAACCTCGGTGCGCAGCGCCTGTTGCCGGGGAGTAAGGCGAAGCTCCATGCGGCGCAAGTATAACCAGTTCGAATCAGGTTGATCGCGCGACAAGTTCCCGGAGGATCGGGAGCGCCTCCTCGATCCGCTGGATGCGGTGGATGTTTGGTCCCGAGAGCCAACGGTTACGCCACCAATCAATGACGAACACGGCGGGGATGAGCTCGGCAACCCATTGTGCGGTATGAGGGTCATCCTCGAAGTGGGCGATGGGCCGGAGGTCGCTGATAGTCCGCACCTTGAACTGGGCGGGCTTCTCATGCCAGTCATGGCGGAGGCAAAGCCGTGGCGTCATACCGATGTTCCTCTCGAACCAGCCCCGCGTGAGAGCCTCCGCATCGCCCGAGCGCGCGGAGACAACCGCAAACTCGAACTCGAGCGCGATACTCCGCAGGCCATCAGCCGCGCCATCCATTGGCCGCCGGCCGAGATACCGCCAGCGCTCGGTCCGCCAGAGAAGATTCCTTGTTCCCTCACCGGTCCGTTTCTTATTCTGGCCGCGCCCGGGGTTGATGCCGAACGGTGGACGGCAGATAACACCGTCGAGGTCGAAGGTCACCAGGGGCCGCTGCTCCACGACATCATGCTAACGAGTGGCGCGTAGCCGTTCGAGCGGCGACCGTTTCGAGCCGATGGATGTGCTCACTGCCATCGGTCTCGCGATTGCGGCATTCGCAGCAGGGGCGGTCAATGCTGTGGCGGGCGGCGGATCGCTCATCAGCTTCCCCGCCCTGATGGCGGCCGGGTACGCCTCGAAGAGTGCGAATGTGACGAATACGGTAGCGCTTTGGCCGGGGTATATCAGCGGCTCGTATGGGTATCGGCGCGAACTTGGCCGGCAGCGGCGCCGCGTGCTGGCTCTGAGCGTGCCGAGCATCGCGGGAGCGCTCATAGGATCTGTCGTCCTGTTGAGCACGCCGACATCGGTGTTCGACCGTGTGGTTCCGTTCCTCATCCTGTTCGCCTGTGCCCTCATGGCATTCCAGGAGCCGCTGGGCCGCTTCGCGGCACATCACCGGCTCGCCTCACAGCATGAAGAGCACGTGCCCTTACCGCTGCTCCTGGCGACCGTCGTGCTGGCGATCTATGGAGCGTACTTCGGGGCCGGCGTCGGGATCCTGACACTGGCCGCACTCGGGATCCTGCTGCCGGATGATATCCAGAGCTCGAACGCCCTGAAAGGGCTGCTCTCGGCGCTCATCAATGCCGTGGCGATGGTCTATTTCGTGTTCTTTGGGCCGGTGCGCTGGTTACCGATGACGATCATGGCAGTCGGAGCGCTCGCTGGCGGATACTTCGGCGTCGGCGTCGCGCGGAGGCTTGGAAAACGGTGGCTGAAGGTAGCCGTTATCTCCTATGGCGTGCTCGTGGCAACGGTCTTGTTCGTTCGTTGACAGTGCCAATGGGCCAGTGGTTCGTTCACTCACAGGTGTCCGCATATAATCCAGAGACCGAACCAGGGGAGCTTGCATGCTGTTTTCCGTACGTCTCATCTCCAGGCAACCCCACGATGTGACGGCGGAGGCGTGGCAGGGCATCGTGGCCGATCAACTGCGAGCGACGAAGTCGCAGTACGACCAGGGGAAGATCCGGGCCATCTATCGCGAGACCGGTGTGGGGGTGTTGGCCATTTACGAGGCGGGTGATGCCCGGGAGATGGACCAGCTCATTGCCGCGCTCCCGATGGCGCGTTACTTCGCGGAAATCGAGGTGCACCCGCTGTGGGACATGGCGCCCACACTGCAGGGAGTGTAGCCCGATGCCCGTGGCCGACCCGAACGACTTCAAGGCAGCACTGGGGGCCTGGGCAGCTGGCGTCACCATCGTGACGACGAAGCACAGGGAACTCGTCTATGGCCTGACCGCCTCGAGCTTCTCATCACTCTCGGTAGACCCTCTGCTGGTGCTGGTGTGCGTGGCGAACTCAAACCTGATGTCCACGATGGTGCAGGACGCAAAGCTCTTCGCAGTCACTATCCTCGCGGAGGGGCAGGAGGACGTGTCGCAGTATTTTGCGAAGCACGGGCGTGAACCGGCCAGGGAGTTCGAGTCGCTCGTGGGGTGGCACGAATGGCACACGGGAGCACCAATCATCAAGGGCGGTGTCGCCCACCTGGACTGTGAGTTGGAGGCCACCTTCCCCGGGGGCGACCACACGATTGTCGTTGGACGTGTGGTCGGAGCGGCGGCGAATCCCGGCCTCAAGCCACTGATTTATTACCGGCGGGCTTACCGCTCGCTGAAATTGGACTGATGCCGTGGCAGTGAAAGTCATCATCGAACGCAAGATTGTCCCTGGGCAGGAACGGCAGGTGACCGACATCCTGAGGCAGATGCGCGCGCGATGCCTCGATGAACCCGGGTATATCAGCGGGGAGACCCTGCGCGATAGCGAAAATCCCCAGACGCTTGTCGTGATCAGCACATGGTTCGGGCTCATGGACTGGCGCAACTGGTTCGCCTCCGAAGACCGGCAGGGATTCGAATCGCGGCTCCGTGTCTACCTGAAGGAACCAGAGCAGGTTCGCGTGCTCCTGGAGGGGCTTTCGGCCAGCCTGTCGGGGGCCTGAAACTGATCATCGGAGTCTGCTAATTGCGCATGGGGACTTTGCGCAATTTGGCACAAACGGGGTAGTATCGCCCCCGGAGGAATTGGCTGTGTCTCCTGCGCTCGCGTTTCTTGGTGTCTCGGTGCTTGGTACGTGGGGGCTCGCATCGCTCGGGCTCATCGTCGGTGGGATCTTCATGTTGTTCTTCCCGGGCGATCCGACAACAGCCTCGAGCCACACCCTTGGCGGTATCGTCCTCATCATCGCCGGCCTCATCTCGGGCGGGCTCATGCAGATCGTGGTAACGCCGCTCCTCGGCATCGACCCGCCGTTGCCCCTCAAAGCCAAGAACATCATCCCGGCGGCCAGGCTCACCCGCTGGGCGAAGGCTGGTACGGTCCGCGATTATGTCGATGGTGTACCGAAGGAAGTCCGGCTGCGCAGCCAGCGCGTCACGATGATCCGGATGGGCGAGAGCATGTATGCGATGGGTGGCCTCTGCTCCCATGCCCGGCTGCCGCTGGGCGGGATCCCGGGCTCGCCAGTCAAGCCCGAACCGGTGCGCGATGAGTGCGTGATGTGCCCGTTCCACGGTGCGCGCTTCGAGGTCGCCACGGGCCATGTAGTACGGCAGCCATTCAGCAGCGAGTTCAACAATGACCATCCATTCCTCGGTCGGCTGCAATCAAAGTTGATGTTCTTCAACAAGAAGGCCGAAGACATGCAGACATATCCCGTGAAGATCGAGGACGGGATCATCATGGTGGGCCTGCCAAAGTAGCCCGAACCGGCGCAGATGCGAGAACGGCCGCCCCAAACAGGCGGCCGTTCCCTTTCTCGCACTTCTCCCGGCCGCGCCGGTAGCGCATCCTGTAGCGTATGACTGATGACCTTGCAGCTGCCTGGCGCTCAAAGTTCCCAATCCTCAACAAAAAGACATACCTGATCAACAACTCGCTCGGGGCAATGCCCGGTTCGGTTCGTGATGCTTTCGCTGAATACACCGATCTCTGGGCGAGCGAGGGCGTTGTCGCATGGGACACATGGCTGCCACTCGTGGCGGAGACGGCGGCGGTGCTCGAGGACATCAGCCATGCTCCACGCGGGTCCATGACGATGTTCCAGAACGTTACGAACGCCATGGCTGCGATCCTCTCATGCATGGAGTTCGAAGCCCCGCGTAACCGGATCGTGCACTGCGCCGGTGAGTTTCCAACGGTCGAGTACATCCTCGATGGACAGCGGCGAATCGGCGCCGAGGTGGTGCGGATCGGTGATGACCCCCTCGTGTTCCCGGCCGATGCGCTCCTGGACGCGATCGATGACCGAACCTGCCTGCTCGTCCTCTCGCACGTGCTCTTCCGCACAGCCGAGCTCGTCGATCCAAGGCCATTCATCGAGAAGGCTCACGACCATGGCGCACTCGTCGTGCTCGACGCCTACCAGTCGATGGGCGCAGTGCCGTTGGATGTGATGGAGCTGGGCGTGGACTTCCTCGTTGGCGGATCCGTGAAGTGGCTTTGCGGAGGGCCTGGCGCAGGTTACCTGTTCGCTCACCCGGCACTTGTCGGCCGCCTGGCGCCCCGCGATGTGGGCTGGTTCTCGCATGCGCGGCCATTCCAATTCGAAGCGCCACCGATCGAGTATGCGGAAGGTATCGGCCGGTTCATGGGCGGCACCCCAAACATCCCCGCCTATTACCAGGCACGGGAGGGCTACCAGGTCATTCGCACGGTTGGGGTTCCAATCATTCGCGAGAAGGCCCGGCGGCAGTCTCAGCTCATCTACGACGGCGCACGTGCGCGTGGCTTCGAAGTGAACTCACCGGCGGAGTTCGAACACAGGGGAAATCACGTAACCGTGAACCCCCCGCACACGGAGGAGTTGAAGAACGAGCTCATTCGCCGCGGCTTCGTTATCGACTACCGTCCCGGGGCTGGCATTCGCGTGGCACCGCACTTTTACAACACCGATGACGAGTGCGTGGCGATTCTCGAGGAGATGGACGCCATCCTGCGGACGTTCGGCTAGGAATCGCTCCCGGGCAGGCGCGGGCCATCTTCGAATTTGTTCCCGGCCTTCTGTGTCGGGAACGAGCGAGCCGGGGCACCAACGGCAGTGTGGTCCGGGGGGATGTCATCAATGACGACGGCGTTCGCCCCAATCTTCACGTTGTCTCCAATCGTCACCGGGCCGAGGATCTTGGCTCCTGTTCCGATATTGACGAAGTTGCCGATGGTGGGGCCCCAGAGTTCAAACGGCTTCCGTTCACTATTCGTGATGCCGAGCGTCACGAATGGGTTGATCTGGACATTGTCGCCGAGCCTGGTCCAGCCATCGAGAACGACGTGGCCGTGGGCGATGATGAGTCCACCGCTCGTGCGCACATGGTTACCGATAGTGACCCCGAAGAGGATGTGGTTGATGCGCGAGAGGGTAGTCGCGACGGGCGGCAGGCCGCAATCGTAGAAGAAGGTCTGGAGTCGAAAGAGGAATACCGATGGGAAGGTATGGACCGTGAAAAGCAGATAGAAAAAGAGGAGCACCCGAGAGCGGCGTCGCGAAAAGAGGCCGAACTTCATTGGCCAGGCACCGTAGATATCCATATCGCGCGAGACGAGGTGGCGCGAGATGCGGAGTTGCTCCCGGACACTGGCTGGTGAAACCATTCGCGACCTCGCATCCACTTGTCGGGCCGGGGCCCAGGCCGAGAGTGTAGGCCGCGAGTGGAAGATCGCGAAACCACGCAGCCGCGAGGCAGGAGCGTTAGCGCGGGTATGCACCTGGGAGGGTAGACTGCGGCGGTGGCTGCACGTCCAGAGCCCACGCGCGGTATCCAATTCCAGATTGAAGATCCGCCAGCGCCGCTCCTGCGCTGGCACACGGTGGCACCCGTTGTGCTCGTTGCCCTGGGCTGCCTGCTCGCCATTGTCATCTACTGGCCCGCGCTCGGTTCACCACCGTTCGGTGACGACTACATCTATCTGCGGGCGGCGCGAGACCTGAGTTTTGCGGACTTCGCAAAGGCTGCAATCACGCCGCAGTACCAGGGGAGCGAGATCCTGCTAACCGACCGATTCTGGCGGCCCCTCTACTTCCTCTCGTTCAAAGCCCTCTGGCCGATCTTTCACGGCCACATGCTGCCCTATCACCTGCTGCTCCTGGCCGTGCATTTCGGGACGGTGCTGATGACCTGGGCTCTCGCGAAGCGGCTCCTGCGCAGCGCAATGGGTGCGAGCCTGGCCGCGTTGATTGTGGCCGTGCACCCCGCCGGTGTTGACTCAATTGCGTGGGTTTCCAGCCTCAACAGCGTGGCTGTCCCCCTGATGCTCGGAGCGTGGCTTGCTTTCGCCGCGGCGGCAGAGAGTGATTCGAAGCGGAGGCGATGGCAATTCGTCACGCTCTCCACTGTGTTATGCGTCGCAGCACTCGGGTTTCGTGAGACGGCAGTGGCCATCGTCCCGGTTATCGTGGCCTGGTACCTGTGCTGCCCGGCACGCACGAGACTGTACAACTGGCGCGCCTATCTGCCTCTGCTTCCGCTCGTGGCGCTCATCGGCCTCCATGCCGTGATTCGAACGCGGTTCTTCACGGCGCCGTTCGCGGACGAGTTCCAGTACCAGTGGGGCCGGCACATGGTCTCCAACTCCTGGGAACTCCTGCGGTTCGGGCCGGCGCCGTTCAATTCGGGCATCTCTGGTGCACGAGCGCTGACATCCAACGGTGCAGGGGTTGCGATCATAGCGCTGGGTGCATGGGCGGCCATCTCGAGGCGCTGGCTCCTATTCGCCCTCTTCCTTGCATTCGGATTATCGCTAGCACCATTTGCACCGCTGGCTTTCGGGCTCGACCGCCGATATTTCTATTTTGCGGCGCCGTTCTTCGCAATATTCGCCGTCCAGGCCGCGATCGAGGTACGCACCGTGCTGCCGGAAGTCGTGAGAGCCGCGCGAGCTCTCACCGCCTCGAGCGCGGTATTCATCGCGCTGGTCGTGATTGGTGGTGTCGTGCTCGGGAATGACCGCGTGAGGGATTGGGCCGGCCGAAACCCGGGCTCTGTGCAGAAATGGGTCGATCAACTGCGAGCCACCTATCCAACGCTGCCGGCGGGTGGAACGCTGTACTGCGTTGACACGCCGGTCATGCTGGCGCTATTTGGCGGGTATTCCGTGCCCCCCACGGTAAAGTATCTCTACCCCCAGGTCGGCGACGCGAAATATGTCGAGCGGGCCAATCTCGCCGCCGTGGGCGCAAGCCTCGGCCCGAATGACCGAATCTTCATTTACAAGCCCGGCCCGAACTGAGCAGCCTACTCGTAGTGAAAGAATCCCCGCCCGGTCTTGCGTCCGAGGTGGCCCAGGGAAACGAGGCGGCGCAGGAGTGTAGGCGCTTTGAAGCGCGGCTCCCCGTACTCTTCGAACATGCTCTCGGCGATGAGCTTGAGCGTATCGAGGCCGATGAGGTCTGCGGTCGCGAGTGGTCCCATCGTGTGGTTGAGGCCAAGCTTGCACGCCTTGTCGATATCTTCGGCAGTCGCCACCCCGCTATCGAGCAGGTCGATCGCATCGAAGATGAACGGGACGAGCAAACGGTTCGCGATGAAGCCCGGCGTGTCCTTCACCTGCACCGGTACACGCCCGAGCTTCGCACACACCTGCAGGGCATCGGCGAGTGTCTCTTCGGTGGTGCTCGCCGTCGAGACGACCTCCACGAGCTTGAGCGCCCATGGCGGATTGAAGAAATGGAGCCCGATGACCCGCTCGGGGCGGCCGCTCGCAGCTGCCATCTCGCTGAGCGGTAGCGAGCTCGTGTTGCTGGCGAGGAGTGCATCGGGGCGGCAGACGGCGCCGAGCGTCTTGAAGATGCGTGTCTTGACGGCGTGGTCCTCGACGACAGCCTCGATGACACAATCAGCATCACCCACAGTGCCCAGGTCCTCCCAATCATCGGCTCCAAACAGGCGTTCGCTTGCAGCCTGGGCCTCGACCTTGCCAATCCGGCCGCGCTCAGCCTCGCGTTCGAGGCGCTTGCGGATTGCCGCAATTCCGCCTTCGACGCGCACCCGGTCGATGTCGACCAGCGTCACATCGACGCCGCTGCAGGCCGCCACCTGGGCGATTCCACTCCCCATGAGGCCCGAACCGATGATGCCGATGCGTTCCAGGCGCACGTTGTCTCTCCTTTGTTGTGGCTATGCATCCATAGCGTAGGCATCATGCCACGGGACGAGTGAACAGGCGCGACGATCGACGCTCTGGTATGCTCCATCTCGCTGAATTCGCTGGAGATATGCCCGTTGTCCGTACCTGAACAGAGCCTCATCACCGATGAGCACCGCGCGCTCATCGGCCAGAAGAGCGAACCGACAACCGTCACCGTCAAGGAAGCCGATGCTTATCGCATGCGCGACCTTCTCGAAGACAAGGACCCACGCTGGGCCGACGAAAGCGGCATGGCGGCGGGATACGTGATCTCGAGCTTTGGCGGCCGCCCAAACCGGTCGATGCCAATGATCCTTCCAGGAGGGCTGCTGACCCAGCAAGAGTGGCGGTTCACCCGGCCGTTCAAGGTTGGCGAATCTCTGCAGGCCGTATCGCAGATCACCGATATCCGCGAACGCCTCGGCGGCCGCTATGGCTACAGCGTCCTGGTGACTACCGGCACCGACTACTACGACACGAACGGCGACCACGTTGCTGGCTCGATGATCACGATCACGCAGTTCGATCCGAAGGGGGCGAAGGGCGCCGAATGAGCCAGAGATATTACGAAGATGTGTCTGTCAACGATGAGTTGGCGCCTGTCGAGAAGCTACCAACAGCCGACCTCGCAATCGACTTCTTCGGCCGCGACAACCCAACCAATCCTGCATTTGCCGATGCTGAAGCTGGCAAGCGCATGGGTGTCGGTGGCGCGCTCGTGCCGGGCATGCTGAAGATGGCATGGCTCACGCAATTCGTGAGCGACTGGGCCGGCACCGAGGGGTCGGTGAAGAACCTGCGAATCGCCTTCCGGCGCCCAGACGTCGCCGACCGGCCGTTGGTCCTCGCGGGCCGCGTGGTCGACAAGCGGCAGGAGGACGGGAAGAATATCGTGGAGCTCGAAGTGGTGACGCTGGCAGAGGGTGAGCCGAGCGTGCGCGGCAACGTGCAGGTGGAGCTTCCGAGCCGGGCCTAGACTCACGGTCGTGGGTGCCACGCGGCGCGCCGTGCGGATGCCCGGCGCCGCCTGGTATCAGTCAGCCCTCACGCGGGGTTCGGATGAGTCCTTCCTGGACGACGGAGACGACGCGCACACCCTCGCGGTTATACATCGCACCATGTATGAGGCCCCGCGCGGCGCGTGCCACGGGGCTGTGGCTGTAATAGAGCAGCCAGTCATCGAAACGCGGGCTGCTGTGGAACCAGACTGCGTGGTCGAGGCTGGCACTGATACGTTTCCCCCAGGTCAGCCCGTGGGGCCGTGCGGCGGTGCTGAGCAGCGTGCGGTCGCTGGCGTAGACAATCATCGCCGCATGGATGAGCGGGTCTTCCGGAAGAGCACCATCGGGCTTCACCCAGATCCGCTTGTGTGGTGGCTGCTTCTGGCCCGGAAGATCAGGGTCGACGGCACGGATGAGGATGGGGCCATCGGGCCGGCGCTCGTGTGACTCGAGTGCCTCGGATCGCGCGTCCTCCCAGTTGGGCAGGCCATCGGGATCGGGGGCTTCAGGGCCTGCCTCCTGATGTTCGATCCCGGTTTCGGGCGTCTTGAAGCTCGCAGAGAGGTCAAAGATTGCCTCGCCACCCTGGTAGGCGACCACATGCCGCGTCGTGAAGGTCCGGCCATCGCGGATACGGTCGACGACGAAGCGAATGGGGACATCGTGGCGGCCGGGCCGCAGGAAGTAGGCGTGGAGTGAGTGGATGGTCCCTTCGGCGACCGTACGACCGGCAGCGATCACCGACTGCGCGGCCACATGACCGCCAAAGAGGCGTCCACGGCCACGACCCGGGTCGCCAAGGTAGAGGTCATCATCGAGTGCTTCGAGGTCGAGTTGTTTGAGCAGCCACTCCAGTGGAGTGCGTTTCGCGGAGGTCATGGGATGATTCTAGGGTTGGCGGCGGTAAGGCTCCGCGAGCCCCTCCCTGGGGAGTGACCCGCGAAGCTCGAGAAGATGGAAGGAAGTCGAGCGGAAGAGGTGGCTGAGCGAGTGGCCTGGCGGCCAGGGGCATCAACACCACTATGCTGTCGTCACCTGCAATCCGGTTTTCGTGGAGTACCGTGCAGCCGCGGCAACGGTGGATCAGCACCCACTCGCCGAGCTCCCGGAGGGCGATGGCGATCGATCCCGAATGTGCCCGGCACTCGGACTTCCGGTCGCAGCACCTGGACACCTGCCCGGGCGACCGGCGTCAATCCGTCCTTAGCCGCTTGCCCATGACGTAGAACGGTGCTCCGCGGACGGCGAAGAGCATCTCCGTGATAACTTCGAAGCCGAGCCGCTGGTAGAGATAGTGGGCATCGCTATCGGTTCGCGTGCTGAGCACGCAGGTGTGCTCGTCGCGGCCGTCGAGCAACTGGCGAATCAGTGCTGTGCCAACGCCTTCGCTCTGATGCTTCGGTTCGACAGCGACTTCGACAAGTTCGTATGAGTCGGCGAGCCACTCCGCAGCACTGCGCGGGGAGATAGCGCGAGCGACGGTGTCGTGCCACCACTGCCCCGATGACCCGTGGTAGCCGTAGATCATCCCGATGACGTTCTCAGGCGGTTCAACGGCCGCGTAGGCATGGAACCCTGGCCGGAGCGAGTGGATCTCCTGGACGCGTGTGCGAATCTCAGCGCCTCGATCGGGGTCGGAATACGGTGGTTCGGCGAAGGCGTCGCCGTACACACGAATGGCCCCCTCGAACAGGGGGCCACGCGTGGGCAGCGGCAAGATCTGCCAGTTCATCCTCGATACTGGGCCTTACCGGCGACTTTGTCCTTGTTCAGCCGCTTGTTGAGGTGGAGTCCTTCGAGAATGAACTCGACGGCAGCGGCGGTTTCGGCGGGGTTGGTGCCTGCACCTGCCTTCTGGACGGCAGGCCAGAGGCCTTCGATCTGCTGGGCGAGTTTGACGTAGGTCTCGCTGGGCACCATGTCGCCAACTTCAACGGCCACGCCAGACTTGAAGCGATTGACGACCTGTTCGAGTTCGCCCAGGTTGTAGTGGCGGTTGAAGACAGCCACGACGGCACCCTGGATGAGCTTGTCGATGATCTGCTCCTCGCGGCCTTCCTCAACGGTCTCGAATTCGACCTTTCCGGAGAGCGTCGGAACCACGTAGGGAAGATCAGAGACACGGGGGACGACGACGTCCTCGCCGGTGATGATGGCGCGGCGGAGGGCGTTCGCGAGCATGCTTTCGTAGTTGGCGATGCTGGCCCGGACGCTAACACCGGAGCGCTGGTTGACGTCGGGGCTACGGCGCGCGAGCCGCGAGATCTCGGCGATGATCTCTTTCATGTACGGCGGCACGGTGACATTGAAGTCGGCTGGCACCGGGTGGTGTTCCGCTTCCATGATGTCAATTTCGTGCTCGATCCTCGCGGGATAATGGGTGCGAACCTGGGTACCGTAGCGGTCCTTCAACGGGGTGATGATGCGCCCGCGGTTCGTGTAGTCCTCGGGGTTTGCGCTGGCAACAACAAAGACATCGAGCGGGAGGCGGATCCGGTAGCCGCGGATCTGGACGTCGCGCTCTTCCATGATGTTGAGCAGGCCAACCTGGATGCGCTCGGCCAGGTCGGGGAGTTCGTTGATGCAGAAGATGCCCCGGTTTGTACGAGGGATCAGCCCGTAATGAATGGTGAGCTCATCGGAGAGATAGCGGCCCTCGGCGACCTTGATCGGGTCGACTTCGCCGATGAGGTCGGCGATGGTGATATCGGGGGTAGCCAGCTTTTCACCGTAGCGCTTGTCACGCTCGAGCCACTCGATTTCGGCACCATCGCCTTTTTCAGCGATGAGGTCGCGGCCTTGCTGGGTGATTGGATGGTACGGGTTCTCCGGGATTTCGCAGCCCTTGAGGACGGGGGTAGCGTCATCGAGCAGCGATACCATTGAGCGAATGATGCGGGACTTTGCCTGCCCGCGTTCGCCGAGGAAGATGATGTCCTGCCCGGCGAGGATGGCATTGACGATGTGCGGAATCACCGTTTCTTCGTATCCGTAGACGCCAGGGAAGAGGTCTTCGCCGCCGCGGATCTTCGCGATGAGGTTTTTTCGCATCTCTTCGCGTACGGGAAGGACTTCATAGCCCGCCGCACGGAGTTCGCCGACTGTTCGAGGCCGTTCGAGAGTTGTCACGCCTGTCCATTCCTCCTCTTCGCCGCCCATCGAGGGGCTGCGAGTCCGCCGCCTGGACAGGGAGGCCGCAAACGCGACACCCGCCGCCATATCCGGCATCCGCCCAAGAAAGGCGAATCGTGAGGCTCGAAGCGCCGAAGCCACACGTAGAATCGATCATAGGTGTGCCAATAGGCGTGTCAACCGCACTCCATCGGCCCCGGTAATGCGTGCCAGACCGGCGGGCGCGTTGGGAGAAACCCTGCTGCAGAGGTGAGCCAGCGCTTCCGATACCTACCGTGAAGTCTCGCGGCCCGGCCGTTCGAGGAGTGAAGCATGGGCGAGCCAGCCGAAGCGCTCGAACCCGACGGCAACAACATTACGGCGCTGCCCGGTGCCGATGCCCCGGTTTCCATCAACCGGAAGGCCGAGGGTGGACTCTCGCTGCAATTCAGTTTCGATATCCCGAAGATCCCGAAAGTCATGGCCATCGGGTCGTGGACGCACCAGCAGATGCTCAACGGTGCGTTGCTGCTCGCGGTCGCGCTCCTCGGAGGCTGGACGGCCTACCAGGCGAAGTTCGCAGATGGTGCCCACGAAGCTGTGTCCGCGGCACCCGCCGCCAATACCCGGGCGAACGTCGCGACAACCTTCAATCCGACGGTCGATCGGCCGCAGATTGCAGCGGGGGCATACATCGATAGCCTCGCATCCGTCATCGGCGACGTGCAGATTGGGACGAAGGTGTATATCGCCCCATTCGCCAGCATCCGGGGGGATGAAGGCCAGCCGATCGTTATCGGCGCGGGTTCAAATGTGCAGGATGGTGTGGTTGTCCATGCGCTCGAGACATTCGAGAGCGGGCAGATCATCGAGAAGAACCAGGTGACGGTCGAGGGCAAGAAGTACGCGGTGTTCATCGGTGCGGGCGTGTCCCTTGCACACCAGAGCCAGGTGCATGGTCCCGCCGCCGTGGGCGATCACACATTCGTCGGGATGCAGGCCCTGGTGTTCAAGTCGGTCATTGCGAAGAACTGCGTCATTGAGCCCGGGGCACGAGTGATCGGCGTGACGATCGCCGAGGGCCGCTACGTACCGGCAGGCGCGGTCATCACGACGCAGGAGGCAGCCGATGCGCTCCCGAAGATCACCGACAGCTACCAGTACGCGAAGCTCAATGACGGAGTGCTCCATGTGAACGAGCAGTTCGCCGACAGGTACCTCCAGCTCGGTAACGGCGGCCAATCAGGCGGTGGCGCGAACGGTGAGGGTCACTAACCCAGCAACTGCTCGATTTCCGCGAGGCGTTCAGGCTGGTTGGCGTTCCGGAAGCTGAGAAGCCGGCCATCGATCTCCCGGATTGCGGTCTCTTCAACGATGACGGCATCGAGCTGCTCGTAGGCGGGGACGATACGGAGTTCGTCGCGCAGGACCATCTGGCGAAAGAGCGGTTCACACGTCGTCCGCCGGTAGATGCTCGAAAGCGGCTGATGGAACCCATCGACCAACGGGCAGACAACATCGTGGTTGCCGGCAAGAGACGCCAGGTACCGGACAAGGCCCGGCTGGAGCAGCGGTGCATCGCAGGCAGTAGCGAAGCAGAGGTCACCCCTTGCGGCGGAGAAACCTGCGACCAGGCCCGCGAGGGGCCCTTTCGCCTCGAAAAGGTCATCGACGACCACGATGTCGGCTCGCGATGTGACCTCGGGGAGGGCCTGGTGGGCAGCACGCACGATGACGATCCGCTCGCAGACCTCGTCGAGCGCCGATGTCACCCATTGAAGAAGCGGCTGCCCACGGAGGAGCGCGGACGCCTTGTCTGAACCAAAACGGCGGCTCTTGCCACCCGCAAGCACTATCGCGTCGAGAGAATCCACGACCTGGCCCTCCGCCTCATTTCTGGTTCGCTCCGTAAGATGATCGCATGGACTTGTATTCCGCGTTTGGGATCGAGCCGGGCGCGATCGTCTCGGTCGTTGGTGGGGGCGGAAAGACGAGCCTCGTGTATGCACTTGCCCGGGGAGCGAATCGCCGTGGACTGAGCGCCATCATCACGACGACGGTGCGGTTCACTCGCCCGCCAGGTATCGAGATGCCCGCCATCGTAACGGCTCCGGATGGGGAAATCGTAGCGGCAGCGGCCCGCTCCCTCGAGTCCGGGTCAACCCTCGTGGCAACGAGCGGCGCCGGGACGCATGGACGGCTGCAGGGATTCGAGAAGACAACCATTGACCGGATGGCAGCGGTGGGGGCCGGGCTTCTGGCCATCGAAGCAGATGGATCGGCGCACCGCCCGTTCAAGGCGCCAGGGGAACATGAACCGGTAATCGCCGATTCGAGCACCGACGTCGTGGTCTGTGTCGGGCTCACGGTTGTTGGGAGGACATTGGAGGAGAAGTGGGTACACCGGCCCGAACTCGTCGCCGAAATTACGGGTCAGCAGCCAGGAGAACTCGTATCGGAGGAGACAATCACCGGTGTGCTCCTCCATGCCAGGGGTGGGCGAAAGGGTGTCCCTCCGGGGGCACGCATCCATGCACTGCTCAACAACCCGCGAGACGATAAAGAGGTACTCCCGGCGATGGCGATGGCCGAGCGCCTCAAGGCGGGCGGGTATTCCCGGGTCGTGGTCTCCACAGCTCACGAGGACCGGGTTTGGGCCGTGCTAGGCTGATCGGCCAGATGTTCTTCAAACGAAAACCGCGGATCGACGATGCGATCTATGGCCGGCTCATGACATCATTCGGCCGGGTGGTCGACCGTGACCGGTTCATCATGGGGCCGGCCGGAGTGCTCGCGCAGCGGGTCATTGCCGAACACCCACAACTGGTCGACGGCATCGATACACGCCTCTACCGGGGCGCCACCGAGTACCATCTCCGCCTGCTGGCTGGCTCGTGGATCATGGTGTCCGACGGAAGCATTCCCCTGGCGACGGCAGAGGCGTTTGAGGAAGCGGTCGCATGGAAGTTCAGCCCACTCGTGAGAGGCTCGGGTGCACTCGCACATCGCCTCTCGGCACTTGCCCGCGGCGAGTTCGAGCGTGACATGCGGCAATCGACCTGACAGGGACCACGAAAGGACACTCATGTACCTGCTACCCGATCTGCTCAGGCACAACGCCTGGGCAAATGCGACCGTCATCGCGAGCTTCCACGAGAAGCCGCACGTCCTGGACCTGGTCTGCTACGACGGAGATACGCTGCTCACCCGCCTTCAACATATGGTGGGCACAAAGCGCGCATTCCTCGATGTGTTGCGCGGGAACGCAGCAAGGCCCCTGCCGCCCAGTGATCTCGACGAGATCATCGGCTACGACCGCGAGAGCGGAGATGGCTTGCTCGCAATCACCATGACCGCGGGCGAGGCTGGCCAGGAACGATCGCATTTCGTCCCGTGGTGGCAGACATCGATGCCCATGCACGTACTGATCTCACAGGTTCTCGGTCACTCCGCACAGCATCGGGCCGAGCTTGCCTGGGAACTTGCACGGGCCGGGGTAGACACCGGCGAAATCGACTACATCGGATGGGTGGCGGGCGGCAGACCCGCCCCTGGAGAGGACCTGGGGTTCGAGGGGAAGCTGGCATAGGAGCCACTGCTCGTTCGGCACAGGTCTGCAAGAATGGATTGGGCGGTCTCTTTGCCTTTGGGGGAATACGTGGAGTCAACCACTCCGGAAGCGATTTCGTATCCCGGTGCGCGGCGGCCCGCCCGGCACCGGTGGGTGAGTTCCTTCGGCGTCCGTATCGCCGTTGGCGAATGGGGCAACGAGGATGATCCGCCCGTCTTTCTCGTACACGGCGGATCGGACTTCGCGGGGACCTTCGATGTCTTCGCGCCACTGCTCGCCGATGCCGGTTGGCGGGTGATCGCCTGGGACCACCGGGGGCATGGCGATTCGGACCATGCCGACCTTTACTCATGGGATGCGGATGTCCGCGATGCACTCTCCGTACTCGATTCGACGACACCCGACCCTGTGCCGGTTATCGCGCACTCGAAGGGTGGGGGAATGATGCTCCAACTCGCGGAATGCCTGCCGCGGCGAATGTCGCAGCTCGTGGTGATCGATGGTCTTCCCACCGACGACCCGCACCCGGACGTTTCGGACCGGGAACAGCGCGGCCTGACCCTCAAGAACTTGCAGGCGTGGCTGGAACACCGTCGTGCTCTGAGTTCACTGCAGCGGAAGCCCGGAACCCTCGACGACCTTGCGAAGCGGCGCAAGCGTATGAATCCACGCCTTTCGGATGAGTGGCTGCGCTACCTTGTGACGGTTGGTGCTCGCCGGGACCCGGATGGCTGGCGATGGAAACTCGATCCGGCGATCCGGATGGGCGGCTTCGGGCCGTGGCACCCGGGCTGGTCGCTTCAGCGCCTCAAGACACTCGAGATCCCGATGCTGGGGCTCACGGCAACGGTTGAGGAAGAGATGGGTTGGGGGACAAATCACCGGGCGATCCTGCCCCATTTGCCTGCTGGAGCGCGCCTCGTGCCGTTTGAGAACACAGGCCACTTCATCCATATCGAACACCCGCGTGAGGTGGCGAGTCTCGTCCTGGAGTTCCTCGCATGAGCGTGTTCCTGCAACACAACAAGATGAAGCTCGCGTTCCACACCCTGCGCAATGGGGGCGGGCCACACCTGCTACTCCTCCACGGTCTTGGAGACCATTCACCGAAGGAGGTGCCCGCAGACGTCGTAGCGTGGCCGGGGTCTATCTATGCCCTCGATTTCACGGGCCACGGCGAGTCAACGTCGTCGGGAGGCGGTGGTTACACGGCCGAACTCCTGATGGGTGACGCCGATATCGCCCTCCAGATGGTTGGTGAAGCAACGGTGCTTGGCCGGGGACTCGGCGGCTACGTTGGCCTGATGCTCGCTGGCGCCCGCCCAGCCCAGGTTCGGGGATGTATCATCGCGGACGGGCACGGTATCGCCGGAGGAGGCGACCAGCCGGGCCTCCCGATCGTTCGTGGAGTTGCGGCGCGAGAGAGCACACCCGACCCATTTGCACTCGTCGAACTGGCAGCCGATCTTCGACCGCCCGACTACGCCGCGCGGTTCGCGCAACTCGCCATGGAGCACTCGGGGCTGACAGAGCCCGTTTCTGTAGCCGCGAAGGCCCGTCCCGACTGGCTCGAGGCTGTGGTGAAGCAACACGGGGTCACCCAACGCAGCGTCGCCGAGGCGATCGGCTTCTACGCATCACCTGTAGCCAGTGGCTCGAGGCAGTAACTGGATCTTACGTTGGCCGCGGCCGCGGCTTTGCAAACACGGAGCAGTCCAGTTCGCATTCGTCACACTCGCTCAGTTTACGCAGGCCCTCGAGGCTCAGGATCTCGATATTCTGGGCGCGGGTGCGTACGAGCCCTCGGCGCTGGAGATCCGAGAGCACGCGAATCGAAGTCTCGAGTGTCACCGCCGAGCGATCGGCAATATCCTGCCGCGTAAGGCGGTATTCGATGTTGATCGTGCCACATTGAGTCTGGACGCCATACTGGCGGGCCATCTGGAGGATGGTACAACCGACCCGGCCGCGGGCGTCGCGAAGGGACGCAATGGCGACCGCGATATCCCGCTGGCGAACTTCGAGGCAGAGTTGATCGAGGGTGTTTCGAATCGTGATCGGAAACTTGACCGCGAGCAGCGACATGGCAGCACGGGGCATGAAGACTAGCTCGCAGTCTTCCATCGCCAATGCGTTTGCTGTATGCGGGCGCCCATCGAGTGCAGGAGCGAGTTCGAGAGGATAGTTCGGCCCGCGGAAACTCACGACTTGCTGCCGGCCCTGCGCATCGGCGTGGTAGAGGCGCACACGGCCCCTGGCAATCACCCAGATCCCACGGCAGGGCTCCCCTTCGAGAAACGCATGTTCCTGCGCTTTGACACTGACGATTGAGCAGTCTTTGGCAACTTCATCGAGTTGCGCGATTGGTATGTCAAAGAGCAGCGGGCAATTGGCCAACACCTCGACCAGGTGCCACTGTCGCTCGGCGTTCGCATGGTGTGTGGGCGACGAGGGCGTGCGGCTTGAAGTCACACTGGTCATGGTCTGGGCCTCCGTGGCGCTGCAAGGCTCTCCACATCAGTATACTTCGTCGTGCGCGGGTGGATAGATGTGACATCGGTCACGTCAATGGCTTAGCACGGAGGCATCTATACACGGTGGTGGGGGTAGTATCGCGGGGGCGAGAGGACTTGCAGCTTCCGGGACCCAGGGCAGGCCCCCGCGATGGATGCCAGATTACCGAAACGAAGCGGGACTACTACTATGATCCTCGTCATTGACCGGAAGCCAGCCCTCGCCATGGCAAGACCATGAGAAGAGTGGGGCGGGTGTGTGTTCAGGGCCCGGACCCCTTTCTGGTACAATAGCGGCCAGCCCGGGGCACGCAGCGTGCGAGCGGGAGTAGCTCAGTGGTAGAGCGCCTGCCTTCCAAGCAGGATGTCGCGAGTTCGAACCTCGTCTCCCGCTCCAACAACTACCGTTGCTTCGAGTTCCCGGGCTTTGCCTCGGCGTCACGATCGTGGTGCAACGCACTACCACAGCCATGAATCGCGTACTCAACGGCTGACCGCGGGGATGCTGCATGGCACATCGACGGACGTGCGCCCCTCGGATCGGTATGCGAGGTCTTTCAGAGCCCCTGAAGCAATCGCCAGGACTCGCGAAAGGGAAGGCCACCCCCGGCTTCAGCTTCCTGGAGTGCCTTACGCTGATGCGCTTCATCCAGGTCAGATAACAGCAGGGATGGGTTCGTACTAACGCGCCGGGCGAGGGGTTGCTGGCGGACGAGCAGGCCGCAGAACGCTTCGAAGATGGCTTCGTGGCCGAGGTAGTTCTCGAAGACGAAGAGCGAAATGTCATCGAGCGCTTCAGTCTCCTGCTTGTCGGCGAGGCGGTCGTAGATGTCGCCGAGCCATTCGCCGACCGCATCCCATGCGCGGTCACGCTGGGGGCACTGACGCGACTCCATGGCTTCGAGCGAGGAGAAGAGCATGACGAGAAACGTGGGCAAGCGGCGGACTTCGTAACCGGTTCGTGCGAGGTTCACCCAGCGCAGGTCTTCGTCGCAGCTTGCATGCGGACGCTGTACCGGAATCGCCCCGGCGAGTTCGTTGGCTTCGGCGTCAGGAAGCGTGCGAATCCAGTCCTGGATAATCGGGAGGTCGACTTCTGACAGGTCGATGACCGAGAGAGCGGCGAGGCGGCGATCAGGCGGGCCATCCTGGATCTCCTGGATGAGCTCAGGTGTCGTCATTCGGCGGAGGCTGGCCTCGTGGTCCTGCCAGCCGCGGTAGTCAGGGGGTAACCGGCGCTCCATCGGCCTCAGGATACATCGGGCCACGGTTTCGAACTGTCAGCAGGCCGAGCTGCGGAAGAACGGGGGTGCCGGTGTTGGTAGCAGGCGGACGACATCGCCATCGGAGGCACTACTCGTCTCGCAACGGGAGACCGGTGGGCCGGGACTTCGTGAATTCACGAAGTCCGGTCCTCCATGCGCTTCTTGGGGCGCTTCTTCTCGATGCGAACGGCACAGACTTTGTACTCGGGGATGCGGCTCTCGGCGTCGTAGACGTTGTTCGTGAGGAAGTTGGCAGCACTACCGGCGAGCTTGACGAAGGGAACGAAGATGCTCCCCGGCTGAACGCCGTCGGTGATAATCGCCTCACCGGAGAGCTTGCCCCGCCGGCTCATCGCGAGGACAGCATCGCCCTCCTCGATGCCAAGCTCGAGAGCGTCATCGGGGTGGATCGCGACCGGGATGACGCCAACCCGCTCTAGGAGCCCCTGGACGCGGCGGGTAATGGTGCCTCCATGCCAGTGATAGAGGATTCGTCCCGTGTTGAGGATGAATGGGTACTCGGGGTCAGGTGTCTCATCCGCCGGTGCTGACTGCCGAACGGGCACGAACTTGCCGAGCCCGCGCGGAAAACTCTCGGCATAGAGGAAGCGAGAGCCTGGATGCGACGGGTCGGGGCACGGCCACTGGATCCCCCCCTCCGCATCAAGCCGCTGATAGCTCATGCCTCGGAGGAAGGGCATCAGGCGGGCCATCTCACCGAACACTTCCGACGGGCCAGCGTAACTGAATTGAGCGGGATCGATCCCAAGCGAAGGTGCGAGACGCCGAGCGAGGTCGCACACGATCTCCCAGTCGGGGCGGCTCCCGCCCACAGGGTCGATGGCCTGGCGAATCCGCTGGACGCGACGCTCGCTGTTGGTAAACGTCCCGTCCTTTTCAGCGAACGAACAGGCGGGCAGGACAACATCAGCGAGTTCGGCCGTCTCGTGGAGGAAAAGATCCTGTACCACGAGGAAGTCGAGCGAGCGGATGAGATCACCCGCGTGGTGCAGGTTGGGCTCACTGAGGAGGGGGTTTTCGCCAACGATGTACATCGCCCGAATGGTGCCCTGGGCGATGCGCTCAATCATGTCAGTGGCCTTGATGCCGCTAGCTGCTGAGAGCGGGTCTCCCCAGTGTGCTTCGAACGTGGCCATGGTTGCATCGTCGTAGGGTTGATAGCCCGGAAGCGAGTCAGGGATGCATCCAGAGTCTCCGCATCCTTGCACGTTGTTTTGTCCCCGGAGCGGCGAGACGCCACAGCCGGGCCGCCCAACCTGCCCGGTGAGCAGGGCGAGGTTCAACAACGAGCGGGCGTTGTCGGTGCCATTCGTGTGTTGGGTGACTCCCATCCCCCAGACAAGGCTGCTCCCGGGAATCCAATCGGAGGGTTGCCAGCCAAGCCGGGGCGGACGTGCAAAGAGCAGCGCAGCCTCGCGCAGGATTTCCACCGGGACCCCGGCCTCACGCGCATACTCCTCGACACTCGTCTCCCCGATGGCGTTCAGCCAATCAGCAAAGCCCTCGGTGCGGGCATCGATGAACTCACGGTTCTCCAGGCCGGCATCGAGGATCGCCCGAGCCATGCCATTGAACACGGCGACGTCGGTTCCCGGCCGGTTCTGGACAAAAACATCGGCACGGTCGCACATCTCGATGCGACGTGGATTGACCACGACGAGTCTCGTTCCACGCTCATCAATCGCGCGGCGCATTCGCGAAGCTACGACGGGGTGGTTCGAGCCCGGATCGCACCCGACAAGGACGAGGCAGGAAGATTCCTCATAGTCGATGTAGGAGTTGCTGGTTGCGCCGCTACCAAGCTGTTGGAGCATGGCTTCGACGCTCGGGGAATGGCAGAGCCGCGTACAATGATCGATGTTGTTGGTGCCCATCACGAGGCGAACGAACTTCTGCTGGACGAATGCATCCTCGTTCGTGGCCTTGGCACTGGCGAAGCTGCCGAAGTACCCGCGATGTTCGAGGAACTTGGATGCCACGAGATCGAGCGCTTCATCCCACGATGCCGGTTCGAGTGACCCATTCCGTCGAATCAGTGGTGTCGTGAGCCGGTCAGGGTGCTGGACGAACGTGGTCCCGAAGCGGCCCTTCACGCAGAGCATCCCAACGCTCGACGGGTTCTCGGGGAGATCGTCTATCC
Source organism: uncultured Anaerolineaceae bacterium (assembly GCA_964508715.1). Lineage (GTDB taxonomy): Bacteria > Chloroflexota > Dehalococcoidia > Tepidiformales > Tepidiformaceae > JAKALX01. The sequence continues at coordinate 24,886 of CAZDUX010000023.1, forward strand.
AGGCGATACGATCCTCATCATTCACGTTGATGGCGATGCCGCAGCCGACACCGCAGTAGGGGCAGGTGCTGAACACGCGCCTCATGGCGTTACTCCGGGCTTCGGGCTCAGGGCGCTCGTGGGACAGGCGGCCACGCACGAACCGCACGAAGTACACACCGACTCCCGGAACGTCTGTGCCGCCCCGGGTGTGACAGCCGTCGTGATCCCACGCCCGGCAAGGCCGATGGCACTGATGTGCTGAAGGTCCTGGCAGGCGGTAGTGCAGCGCCCGCAGAGGATGCAGGCCCCTTCGGCAAAGGCGAAGAAGGAGTTGGTGGTATCCATGCCCGCGCGGGGCCGTGGCGAAAACCGCGAAAGATTGGCGGACTCACGCTCAAACGCATTGCCGGCTGTGTGGCTGAGCGGGCCTCCCGGCTCCTGGACAGCCGTCAGCATACCCGCCGTGAGCTCGAGAACACCGCGGCGGAGCCGCCGTACGCGTTCGGAACCAGTGACAACCTCTCGGACCGACGACGCGGGTAGCGAGCAGCTTGCCACTACCCTGCCGTCGGCCTCGACGAGGCACGTGCGGCAGGCGCCAATTGGCGGCAGGTTGTCATCCTTGCAGAGGTGGGGGATATCGATCCCAGCCGACAGGATTACGTCGAGAAGCGAGCCCCTGGCTTCGTGAGCTGCGCCATCGATCCGGAGAGTCATGAGAAGAGCTCCGGCCAGAAGTAGAGTGCCGAGCGGACGGGGCCGGGTGCCATCTGCCCGAGCCCACAGAGCGATGCCGCTCCGACGACGTCGAGGAGATCGCCAAGGTCGCCGTGCTGGTTTTCGCGGAGCAGGGTCACGATTCGAGGTGTCCCCTCGCGGCACGGCGTGCATTTTCCACAGGATTCATGGGCGTTGAACTCGGCCATCGCCATAGCTGCCCCCGGAATATCCGCCTCACGAGCGATGACGACGATTCCGCCCGCACCCGCGAAAGCTCCCGTGGGGTGGAGCGGGCCGGGGAGGAGTGGCCATCCGAACTCCGCGGGTGGCAGAAATCCGCCCGAGGGGCCACCACAGAGAGCGGCAGCAGGGGCTCCGTTGCCCGGCGCTCCGGCCCGTTCAAGCAGGTCAGCCAGCCTGGTTCCGAGTGGAAGCTCGTACACCCCGGGCGCAAGGACATCGCCACTAACCGAGAAGATCTTCGTGCCGGGGGCCTCCGGGGCGCCCGAATCGCGAAATGCATCGGCACCATCGCGGAAGATGACGGAGAGGTTGGCAAGGGTCTCGACGTTATTGACGACCGTGGGCATGCCGAACAGTCCCGCGTCGACCGGGTACGGCGGGCGAAGGCGAGGGACGGGCTTACGGCCCTCGAGGGCATTGAGAAGCGTCGTTTCCTCACCAAGAACGTAGCCGCCACCGCCGCTCACAACCCATGGTTCAGGGCTGCCCGGAAGACCAAACTCTTCGAGTGCAGATTCCAGCGACGCGTGTGCGGCTGTCGCCTCACCATTGACGAGGATGACCACGACGGACGGCCGCAGGATGGCGGCGGCGATTGCCACCCCTTCCAGCACCCGGCGAGGTCGAAGACAGAGGAGTGCACGGTCTTTGAATACACCCGGCTCGCCCTCTTCCGCATTGACCACGAGGGCGAGTGGCCGCTCGTGGACGAGCGCATTGTTCCACTTGCGGGCGACGGGGAAGTAGGCGCCACCGCGTCCCCGGAGGTTCGCCCGCTGGAGTTCGGAGAGGGACGCCCCGGGCCCAAGCGCCAGTGCTCGCTCATATCCCCGCCAGTCACCGATATCGGGAGCCAGCAGGGGGCCGGCGATGCGCACGAACGCCTCGTCGAACGGCTCATCGACGCCGGCAACTGGCGCGGCGTAACAGCGGAACTGGCAATCCATGGCCTCATCACCCGGGCCGGTGCGAGCGCCAGCAAGGGTGCAGCTGAGACCCGTGCAGACCCGTCGATCGTTTGCCGGCCGATCGAAGCGAAAGAGCGGGTAGGAAGTTGCGGCTTCCCAGGCTTCGGCGAGCGGAATGCGAGCGTCACGGGCGCACGCCGCGACCGTTTCGTGCTGGAGGTATCCATCGCGTTCGTGGGCGGCGAAGAGCAACGGCAGAAGCCGGGCGCGCCGGGGAAGCGATTCAGGGGGAAGGCGCATGCGGGAATCCTACTGTCCCGCCGGGGATGCCCGCTAGGAGCGCCTGCCGGTGACCTGGACTGACGAGAGAGCAGCCGAAGAAAGCACCGTGCGCCGCGAGGGCGCCGGATCGGCACACGCGCGAGCAAGCACGCGATCGACGACGTCCGTCAGCCCTCGTGAGCGGGCTTCGTGCCGGATAGCGGCGACGGTGGCGGAGATGGTGGCGTCGACGCCGGGCCATTCGTTGCAGCGGATGACGCGAAGGTGCCGCGATGATTCGTTCCATTCGACGACGAGGCGCGGGGTGCTGGACGGGCCAGCCGAGTACCGTGTGTACCCGCCGAGGGGTTCCTGGGTGAGGTGAAGGCCCCGGCAGGTCGGGTCGATATCTGCTCGCTCCAGCCCTTCCCAGATCTCTCCCAGCGCCAGGAGCAAGCGAAACGCAACGTCCGATGTATCTGCCCGCACCACATATCCCCCACGGCGTAATTGCCCGGGCGCGGAAGTTCGAGCGATGTGAACGATCCGCGACCCCGTAAGGGCGATTTTACGCCCAATGAAGGGTTCATGCGCAACTCTTCTATCGGCGGTATAGATGAGAGCCTTGTCTCCCGGATGTGCCCATACGGTGTCAGCGGTTCGCAGACGGTCTGTTGACAGGCTGGATTCAGGGCTAGTAACTTGCGAGTCACTACTTACTAGAGGTAAACGTGAGACAGCGAGCTGCTCGCAAACCGGCCGGCGAACGACGCCAGCAGATCATCGAAACCGCACAGGATGTCTTCGCCCGGGCGGGCTATGCAAACACGGCTACCGCAGATGTGGCTGCAGCGGCCGGAGTGGCGCCTGCCGCAATCTACCGGTACTTCCCGAGCAAGCGTGATCTCTACCTTGCCGCACTCCGGGACGCTGGTCCGAGACTCCTCGATCTGATCGGTAGCACGGCCATCGGCACAGGTGATCCACTCGAAACGATCTGGCGTTTTGGCCTCGCCTACTACGATCGCGTCAACGATCGGTCAGCCTATGCCAGGCTCTGGTTCCAGGCACTTGGCGACGCCTCCGACGAAGAGGTTCGGCAGGCCATTGCGGAAAATTTCAAGGCGACCGTGGACCTGGTTTCAGCACAGCTCGATCTGGCAAAGCACACCGGCCTCGTTCGAGAGGACCTGGAACCCCGACTGGGCGGATGGCAGTTCATGGCAATCGGATTGATGTTCGATGTGCTGCACCACCTCCAACTCGACGCGGAACTGGACCGGGGCAAGGTGGAGACGTGGGGCAAGATGTTCATCGACTCCCTCCGGAGGGAGCCATGAACCGCCCTGCAACGCACGTATGCGTACGCGCAGAGGAGCGCTGCACCTGCGGGAATCTCGTCGCAATCCGTAGCGAGTCCGGAGTCGAAATTCTCTGCCGGCGGTGCAAACGTGTTCATATCATCCCGTGGTTGGAGGAGGTCGTAGCGGTTAAGGCACCCGCGCACTGATGCGCTTCCCTGAGAGGCCAGAGGTCGTGAACCCCGAGCCCGAATGTCGCCGCGGCGCGGACTTTCCGCGTCACCACACGGGGCTGGCCCCGGAGGCAACATGTTTGGCAATCAGATGGTTCAGGAGGTGCGGCGATGAGGCCCGCTTCCGAGTTAGCACCCGAAGTGCGGGAAGACTTGCTGCGACGCGCCTGGTACATCCACGACGCAGCCTGGTTCACAGCTACCCGCGAGGAACTCGGTATCGAGATGGCGAACCGGCTCAACCACCGTGCGGTCCATACGGTCGGTTTCGCAGAGGCGCGGCGCCTGGCACGAGCACTCGATGTGAACACCATCGAAAACGTGCCGGGAATGATCGAGTTCATTGCAGCAGGCGATTCGGTCTACGTCGGGCCTCCGCTCATGGAGATGGAAACCCGGCAGATGGATTCGGATTCATACGAAATCCATGTGACACGCTGCTTCGTGGCGGACCACATCGCCCGAGCCGGCATGGCAGATAGCTACGAATGCGCGGTATTCGATCGCGTCGGAGCCTGGCACGAAGCACTCGGCCTGCCTCTCGCGCCCGGGCAACTTCCAGCCGTGCAGTGTGCGAAGGCTGCAAACCGGGAGTGCCGGAAGCTGCTACGCGTGGAGGGTGCGCGATGAACGCGCCTTGCCGCGAACGTCACGACCTGCCTCCCCAGCAGGGAAACGCAGATGGCACGGCCTTGCACGGTGACGCGATTGACTGAGATCAGTCACTCACTGTGGCGGCCTCAGCCTGGGATCTAGCGGGCCGTTTGAAGATGTAGAGCAGCTGCAGGGTCTGGGCGCCCTGAAGCACGGTCACAAGCTCCCACCCCTCCTGGCCGAGTGCATCGAGGGTTGGCTTGGGGGCCGGGCCGTCGTTGAGGATCGAGGCGTATTCCCACTTCATGGAAGCTCCAGCTATTTCCGAATAGGGCAAGTTTCGAGCGCGATGGTCATTCACGCCATGCGGTCGGGAGTACTCGATGAGCGCGCCGCCGAGGCAACTGGTACCGGCATAGAGTTCCCGGCCGGGCGACCACCCTGTCCATATTGATACCGGTCACTCACCGTGCCCGGCGCGAGGTAGAAGGGCCCGGGCATTGGTTCGCTATCCTCTCGCCTGGCCACTGATCCCCTGCTACTATCTCATCAGCGTCCAGAGGGCTGGAGGGCTCAACGCCCCGGGGCCCGGCAACCTGGTTAAGCCTCCAAGGTGCCAAGACGACGCGGTCCTTCAACAAGAAGGGCAACAAAAGGCGGGTGCTCGAGCCCGCCCCTCGTCGGTCGAGGGGCTTTTCGTTGCCCGCCACCCCCACTCATGGCTACGAAAGCAACGAAAGGAACACGCAACGCAATGGCCGAACGCCGGCTCCTCACGTCAGAATCAGTCACGGAAGGGCACCCTGACAAGGTCTGCGACCAGATCTCCGATGCCGTCCTCGACGACCTCATCAGCAAAGACCCGCTTTCGCGCGTCGCCTGCGAGACCGCCATCACCAACGGCCTCGTGCTCGTGACGGGTGAAATCACAACCGATGGGTACGCCGACATCCCGGCACTGGTTCGCAAGACGATCCAGGACATCGGCTACGTCTCATCAGATATCGGCTTCGACAGTGAAACGTGCGGCGTTATCACGGCAATCAATAGCCAGTCACCGGATATCGCCAGCGGAGTGGACCGCTCGTGGGAGGCAAGGCACGGCAAGTCGAACGGAGCGGAGCTCGACACGGGCGCCGGTGACCAGGGAATGATGATCGGCTTCGCCTGCACCGAGACGCCAGAACTCATGCCGCTCACGATCTCCCTTGCGCACCGCCTCACGCGGAGGCTGGCAGAGGCCCGCAAGAGCGGCGAGTTGCCCTGGCTTCGGCCCGATGGCAAGTCGCAGGTGACCATCGAATACGACGAGAACTGGGAGCCAGTGCGGGCTGAAGCAGTGGTTATCTCGACACAGCACGCGCCCGAAGTCGACAACGAGACCATCGAGACCGACGTTCGCGCACACATCATCGGGACGATCGTCGACTCGAAGCTCATCGATCCCCGGACGCGGATCTACGTGAATCCCTCGGGGCGGTTTGTGGTTGGCGGGCCGAAGGGCGATGCCGGGCTTACCGGCCGAAAGATCATCGTCGACACCTACGGCGGAATTGCCCGGCATGGTGGCGGCGCGTTCAGCGGAAAGGACCCGACCAAGGTCGACCGCTCGGGAGCCTATGCTGCGCGGTGGGTGGCAAAGAACATCGTGGCAGCAGGCCTCGCGACGCGTTGCGAGTTCATGCTCAGCTATGCCATCGGTGTGGCACAGCCAACATCGATTGGAGTCGAGACATTTGGGACCGGGCGCGTACCGGACCATGCGATCCTGGACGCGGTCCGCGCCCACTTCGACCTTCGCCCAGGCGCGATCATCCGCGACCTGAATCTCCGGCGGCCCATCTATAAGCCCACCGCAAGCTATGGCCACTTCGGCCGGAACGACCTTCACGTGCCATGGGAAGACACGTCGCGGGCCAGGGAGCTTGCCGTGAGCTGCGGACTCTAGGCCCCCGGGCCGCCCCAGATGGATGCGATCGTTCTCGTTGGCGGGCAGGGTACGCGGCTCCGGCCACTCACGCTGACCCGCCACAAGAGCCTCGTGCCCATCTGCAACCGCCCCTACATGGCATACCTGTTCGACTGGCTGCACCGGAGCGGGTTCCAGCGCGCGATCCTGGCCCTGGGGCAGAACAACGAGGATCTCGCTGAGGCGTACCCAGCGGGGCATCACAATGGCCTGAACGTGGTAATCGTCCAGGAACAGAGGAGGCTCGAGTCGGGTGGGGCGATTCGCAACGCCTTCCGCGAGGCGGGCATTGAGGGCCGGTTCACCGTGGTGAATGGCGACGTGATGCTCGATTTCGATTTTGCCCATGCCCTGGCAGCGCACGAGGCGGCACGGGCCGAACTCACCATTGCCCTGTACGAGATGCCAGATGTTTCGCAATTCGGTGTGGCGGTAACCGACGCCGAAGGCATGGTGATCGGTTTCGTGGAGAAGCCACCGCTGGGCACCGAGCCGAGCACGCTGGTGAATGCCGGCGTGTGGATCTTCGAACCACACCTCATCGATGACATTCCACCGGGACCGGTACGCGTCGAAGAGACCCTCTTCCCGTCTCTCGTCGGCCGCGGACGGCGGGTGCTCGGGTACCGGTTCGAGGGGCTCTGGGCCGATGTTGGTACAGCAGCACGGTACCTCGCCGTGAACCAGGCACTACTCGAGCCCGGCCAAAACTGCATGGCCGGGACAGTAACGGTGGCCCCCGATGCGACGGTGGAATCGAGCTGTGCCGGCGAGGGGACGACGATTGGGCCGGGTGCGACGGTGCGACGCTCCGTCTTGTGGGAAAACGTAACCGTGAGTGAGGGCGCCGTAGTCGAGGATAGCGTCCTCGCGGATGGTGTGATCGTTGGCGCGGGAGCCGTGCTACGGGGGGTGGTCGCAGGAAGCAATACTCATATCGGCGCAAGGAGTGTGGCCCTTCCGGGAACGTCTTTCGACCCCGGCACACGGTATGATGCGCGGAATGAATGAGAATCCCGTCCACTTCGGCACCGATGGCTGGCGAGCAATCATCGCCGAGACGTTCACTTTCGAGAACGTGCGAGCCTGCTCGCAGGCAATAGCCGACCACTTCGCTGAGACCTACGGCAAGCAGAAGCCGGTCGTCGTCGGATACGACACCCGGTTCCTTTCGAATGAATTCGCCGATGCGGTGGCGCGGGTGCTCGCCGGAAACGGCTTCCAGGTAGAACTGGCCGACCGGCCGGCGCCGACTCCGGCACTCAGCTATCGGATCATCGAGATTGGTGCATGCGGTGGCGTGGTCGTTACGAGCTCGCATAACCCATTCCGATGGAACGGGATCAAGGTGAAGCCTCATTATGGCGGGAGCGCGAGCCCGGAGATCGTGGCGGACATCGAGCGCCGCGTACCAGCTATCCTGGGCGATCCGACAGCGATCCAGACGGCCGTGGCGTCGACCGATGCCATCCACCGCTTTGACCCGGTCCCAGGCTACCTGGCGGCGCTCGCGAAGCAGGTCGATGTCCAGCGAATCCGGGCCGCCGGGCTACGCGTGGCACTCGATCCAATGTATGGCGCGGGGGCCGGACTCCTCGGCGAGCTGCTCAGTGGCGGGAGCACAACGGTGCGGGAGATCCACGCCGACCGGAATCCGCTCTTCCCCGGAATTCGCGCACCCGAGCCAATTGAGGCGAACCTCGGCGAGTTCATGCTCCTGATGTCGAGCCGCGAGTACAGCGTCGGAATCGCCAACGATGGCGACGCCGACCGCGTGGGGCTCGTGGATGAGCGAGGAGCATATGTGGACCAACTTCGGACGTTCGCGCTCCTCGTGAACTACCTGCTCGGCAATCGCGGTATGCGTGGGCCGGTGGTGAAGTCCGTGACAACGACAAACATGGCTAAGCTGCTGGCCGACCACTACGGTGTGCCCTGCTTCGAGACGCCGGTGGGGTTCAAGCACATCGGGCCGTTGATGATGCGCGAAAATGCACTGATTGGCGGGGAGGAGAGCGGCGGATACGGCTTCCGCGGCCACCTGCCCGAGCGGGATGGCATTCTCTCCGGGCTCTTCTTGCTCGATTACGTCGCAGCAACGGGCAAGCCTCCATCGGAGCTGCTGGACGAAGTGTTCGCCATCACCGGGCCGCACTTCTATGAGCGGCTCGACTTCGACCTCGAACCCGGATCCAACGATCGCATCAAGGCCACGCTCAATGCCGCGAACCCGGCGGAACTCGCAGGCAAACCAGTCGTCAGCAGTGACCGGACCGATGGCTGGCGGTTTTTCATCGACGAGGGATTCCTCCTCCTGCGACTCTCCGGGACGGAACCGTTGCTGCGGATCTACACGGAGGTCACGGAGCAAGCACTCGTGCCACAACTGCTCGAGGCCGGTAAGCGGCTTGCCGGAATGGGCACTTGAGCCTGCTCGACGATCCGGCACTCCTGGCGCTCGATGCGTCGGACATGTTCGGCCGAATCCGTGACCTTGGCACCGAGTTGGCCAGGGCCTGGGACGAGACCGCCGAGATGGAGATCCCGCCATCCGCCGCTGACGCAACCTGCATTGTGATCGCCGGGATGGGGGGTTCGGCCACCGCCGGTGACTACTTCACGGCACTCTGCACCGATACGTCGGAGATTCCCGTCTCAGTGGTACGCGGCTACGCTCTTCCTAATTATGTGAACGACCGGAGTGTCGTGGTGATTTCGTCCTACAGCGGCAACACGGAGGAATCGCTGAGCTGCTACGACGATGCCTGGAAGCGCGGCGCGACCGTCATCGCCACAACGACCGGGGGGAGGCTTGCTGAGCGCGCCGCCAGCGACGGTGTCGTGGTGCACCGTATTAGCTATCACGCTGCACCACGGGCCGCAATCGCGCACAGCCTCGCACCGCTCCTGCGGATGGGCGTCCAGATGGGTGTTTGCGCACTCGACGATGGCCAGGTGAACGCTGCCGGAGCGCTCCACCGCGAGTGGGTGGAGCGCGAGTTCGTGCCCGGGATTCCACACGGCCGCAATGGTGCGAAGCAGCTCGCCAACGATCTGCAGGGGAGGGTCGCACTGGTTATCGGCGCAGAGCACCTGGGCTCGGTGGCTTCACGATTCAAGAATCAGCTTGCGGAAAACGGCAAGTCGCTCGCCGGTGCAGATACGCTTCCCGAGGCCGACCACAACCTGATCGTCGGCCTTGGGACAGGCACGAAGGCAGCGGAGTATCTCTCGTTAGTAACACTCGAGTCATCGCTCTATGACCGAAGAACGCGCAAGCGCTTCGAGGTTACCGCGTCGCTCTTTGCAGAGACCGGGATTCCAGTGCACCGGTTAGAAGTAGGTGGCTCAACGATCCTCGAACAGCTTCTGCTTGCTACGGCATGGGGTGATTACGTCTCGTGCTACCTGGCGTTGTTGCATGGTACCGACCCGAGCCCCGTACCACAGATTGACCGTCTGAAGGCGGCCCTCGCGGGCTGATGCGGGCACGTCTTTCGCCGGCCTTGCATGCCAAGCGCTATCCTGTGTGGTAATGCCGTTTCCAGGGCCTGTAGCCGCCGCAGCCTCTCCGGAGTACCGCCCGTGGCGGCCAGCGTTCTGGGTACTCGCCCTGGTGGCTGCAGCAGGGATTGGGCTGCCGCTGGGCGCGCTCCTGAGTGTCCTCTGGCCCCGGGACGCCCTGGCGCCCTATGAGTATCACCTGTGGCGCTGGGAAGCGAACGGAATTGTCAACAACCTGTTTGCCCGCATAGGGATCGGGCCGGACCCTTCCGACAGCACCGGGCAGGAGGCCGTTACGCACTATTTCGCACTCACGAGTGCGATTCGCGCAGAGGAATCCCGGGCGGAGCCCGATGTAGTGGCGCTTGATGCCCTCGAAAGCCAGCGTTCGCAGTACGAGAACACCGTTGAGCGGCTGATTGAGCGGTATATCGGTGAAGCGGTGACCAGCGCCGGGCTTCAGCGGGGGCTGCCGTTGTTCAACGCCGTCCGCCTGACATGGCCACCGGTTGACTTCGAACTCACCACGCCGCCCCAGCTACTCGTTCGCTCGCCCCGAACTGTGGTCCGGCGCGAAGGCGACACGCTGCTCGAAAACGGGCTAAGCCTGTCGGAGATCCAGAAGATCGAAGCGGAGACCACCGATGCCGATACAGTCTCCATCGTTGTACCCATCGGCGGGATAGCAGCGTATCCGGCTATCGTCCGTGACGACCGGTCGTATGACTCATTGCTCGATACGGCGGCACATGAGTGGACGCATCACTACCTGGCATTCTTTCCACTCGGGGAGCAATGGGGAAAAGGCGGAGATGCTGAGACGCTGAACGAAACGACCGCGAACATCGCCGGGCGGGAGATCGCCAACCTCATTCGGAAACACCACCCGGTTTCCCTCCCGCAAGGGCAGGATGGGAGCGCACCGCCCATGCCAGCGCCAACGGCCGACTACGACAAGGAGATGCGTGCGCTGCGCCTCCGGGTCGACGACCTGTTGAGACAGGGCAAGGTGGAAGAGGCTGAAAAGGCGATGGAGGACACACGCCAGTACCTGGCCGAGCACGGCATCGTCATCCGGAAGATCAACCAGGCATACTTCGCGTTCTATGGCACATACGGTGACACGGCAGCATCGTCGAGCCCGGTGGGCCCGAAGATCGAGCGAGTCTGGTCACTCACGAATGATGTCGGCCGGTTCCTGCGGGTGATGCGAGACGTAACGAGCGCCGGTGACCTCGACCGGGCGATCGCGACCCTCCAGGCTGGGAACACTCCGGGCTAACAGGACACACACGATGGAAGTCTCGTTCTACGCCACCCTTCGCGGCATCGTCGGCACCAGGAAGGTACCGTTCGAGTTGCCCGACGGTGCGACCGTCCAGACACTCCTAGATGCCGTCGGCGACCGGTATCCGGCGATCAGGGAGCTCATCTGGAACACCGACGGGAGCCTGAGCGACTACATCAAGGTATTCGTCGATGGGCGTGAATCGCGTCATCTCCAGGGGCTCGAGACGCCGGTGCTGGCAACCTCGACGATCGATATCTTCCCGCCCGCGGCCGGCGGATGAGGCGGCTCGAGGTCCGGCTCCTTTCAGCGAGCCAGTTGATCGGCTACCTCGTCCGCGATCTCGGCGGCGCCGACCACGGAGATGGGACTGTCACCGGTGAGGGCTGGACCGCACGATTCATCGAGGGTGAGCCGGCGACCGGCCACCATGCACGAATTCCAGTGCTGTTCATCGAGTTCGAGGGGCCATCCGAAGAGACGGCGACGAGCTTCATGATGCGCATGACGATGCGCGGGGGCGGGTAGCTTGTCCCGGCCACACCCTTCCGTACAATCGCGGCGGTGAAGGTCGTTCGTACCGGCCTGCGGATCGTCCTGTGGCTGGCGGCCATCATCCTTGCGTTTGGCGCGTGCGCACTCATCGTGCTCGCGGCGGCCGCATGTGTGTCGGGAGTCTCGACCGAGCCGTTGCGCGGGACCGCGAACACCTCGATGGAGGCCGGCTGGGAAGTCACGAACTTCGATGCGAACTACCTGGTAGATGCTTCGGGGACGATTTCCGTCGACGAACGGATTGACGTCGACTTCCATTCGCTCCAGAAGCACGGGATCTTCCGTGATCTATTCTGGCGGGTTGATTGCAGCCCTGCGCGAACCGGTGAGGAGGCACGCATCTCGAGCTGTCCCACGGGGGGCTATCGGACGTATGACATCAAAGTCACAGGCGTGACAGACGCGCAGGGCACCGCCCGAACGTACGAGAGCAGTTCCATCGGAGATACCTTCCGTATCAGGATCGGCGACGCGGACACATTCGTCTCTGGCGCACAGAGCTACCAGGTTTCGTACACAGTACGCGGGGCGCTGGACTCCTACACCAACCACGATGAGCTGTACTGGAATGCAAGCGGCGCGTGGCCCGTTCCGATCCTGGCGTTTCATGCGAGCATGACCTTGCCATCAGGCTCGTTGAGTGAGGTGCGTTGCTTCCAGGGTGTCTCCACCGTGAGCCGCGGCTGCGCCGCCGACGGGACGGGCAGTCCGACCGCCGATTTCCGGTCAACGACCCGGCTCGAACGACGCGACCAGGTGACTATCCTCGCAACCTTCTCGCATGGAATTGTGACCGTGCCCCAACCGCTCCTCTGGCACGGTGAGAGCTTTCGCGACTTCTATACCCTCGACGCGTTCGAACTCGGAGGCTCAATCGCCATCGGGCTCGCGGCAGCGCTCGTGCTCGCAGCGCTCTGGTGGCGGGATGGACGCGACTACGTGTACAAGACCGTGTTCTATTTGACACACGACGTCGCTCAACATCGAAGGCCACTATTCGGGGGGCCGCCAGTGGTGGTCGAGTTCACACCGCCCGACGGCCTGCGCCCGGGACACATGGGATTCCTGCTGGACGAACGGCCCGACACGCTCGACATCACCGCAACCATCGTCGACCTCGCGGTCCGCGGCTACCTTTCGATCGAGGAGATGACGGGACGAAGAGCATTCTCCGGGGGAAAGGACTGGCGGCTGACGAAACTCAAGGATGGTGACAAGCAACTCCTCGGTTTCGAACAGGTCACGCTCGACGCGTTGTTTTCCGAGGGTGTGTTCGGTCGAAGAAAGAAGCCAGCCACGCGGGTTCGGCTCTCCGAACTACGATTTCACTTCTCTTCGCGGCTGCAGAGTATCCAGGAGGCGCTCTATGCGGATGCCGCCCGGCACGAATGGTTCGTCGGTGATCCCCGGAAGGCGAAAGCGGCCTGGGTCATGCCGTCTGTCGTGCTGACACTCGCCGGACTGGCGTTGTGCTTCCTGGCGGGTATTACTATCGGGCGGGCGCTGCTATTCAATGCAGTACCGGTCGCGGGGCTCGCAATGATACCGCTCTCGCACACCCTGTCGCGGCGCACAGCCACGGGGAGTGAAGCGCTGCGGCGCGTCCTTGGGTTCCGGCTCTACATCGAAACTGCCGAGACGCGGCAGCAGGAGTTCAACGAGAAGGCGAACATCTTTGCTCGTTACCTTCCTTACGCAATCGTCTTCGGGAGCGTGACGAAGTGGGCACGCGCATTCCGCGGACTCGATGATGAGATTGGGCAATCGATGGATTGGTATTCGGGGGGCGATGTCGCACGGGGATTCGCGGTGACGGCGTTCTCGAGCTCGCTCGCCCAGATGGCATCCGGCATGAACGAGACTCTATCGGCAGTGCCGGCACCGGTAAGTTCGGGGGGTTCAAGCCACTCGGGCAGCAGCTTCACCGGCTTTAGCGGAGGGGGTGGCTTTTCGGGTGGAGGTGGCGGTGGGGGCGGTGGAGGGAGCTGGTAGGCCGGGAAGCAGTGAGGCCCCTTCCAGCACTGGGAAGGGCCTCACTGCTAATGACAGCGCCGAAGCGTTAGAGGACCGCGAGCTCCCTGAGCTTCTCGTCAGGAACGACACCGTCCTTCCAGCCGCGGACGTCGTAGTACTCGATGAGCATCTTGTCGAGTTCACAGACCTGCCCCATCGAACCCTGGGAGTTTGAAGGCTCATCGGTGAAGCGTCTTGGCAGATAGTCGGAGCCTTCGCGGAAGCCAGCCTGGTTGTTGTAGTGGCGTTCGAGGTTGTAGATGCGTTCGCCGGTGGTCAGGGCGTCGTTCATATCGAACTTGTCGAGGCCAACCATGACACGATACTGCTCGGCGTACTCCTCGGGGCCTTCAGCGAACGCGCTGAACTTGCAGAGGTCGAGGCTGTCGCTGAAGGCGTGGATGTCCTGGAGGAGCTTGAGCAGTTCCCCCTTTCCCTCCCAGGCCAGGGGATCGGTCTTGAGGCCGATGACGCCGAGTTCGCTCGCGGGGCTGTAGCCGCGGAGATGGCAGGCGCCTCGATTCGAGGTCGCGTAGCCCAGCCCCATACCCTTGAGGCCCCGCGGATCATAGGCCGGGGTTGCCTGGCCTTTCACGGTCATTGCGAGTTCCGGGTGGCCGAGCGACTTCACGAACGGGTCGATTCCATCGGCGAGCCTCGCGCCCTTGCCTTTGCGGAAGGCGACCTCGCGGATGGTCTCGATCATGTCGTCCCTGGCGCCCCAGGCGAGCCCTTCGCTGGCGGGGATGTATTCACGCTGGGTGGCTTCCATCATCGCTGAGAGTGCCTGGCCGATTTCGATGGCGTCGAGGCCAAGGTCGTTCGTCATGTCGATCATGAAGGCGACCGAGTTGATGTCATCGTTGCCGCAGTTGGCGCCCAGCGACCATGCGGGCTCGTACTCGACCGACTCCATCTTCACCTTATACGGGCCGTCGGTTACCTCAACCTCCTTCTTGCAGGCAACGGGGCAGGCATGGCAGGTAGGGTCATGGATGAGAATCGTCTCCTTGACGTACTCACCGGAAAGTTTCTCGGCATTATCGAAGTGCGTCTCCTGGCTGTTACGGGCGCCGAGAGCACCAATCGTGTTGGAGACGTTCATCAGCATGTTCGTACCGTAGAGCGAGAGGCCACCCTTGCGCGGTGACGTGATGGTGGACTCGTCCATGATCTTGCCGAGTGCCGCCCGGTGCGCTTCCTTCCACTCATCGCGATTCGCGGCACGAGGATAGTTGCGAGCAGCCTTGATGACGATTGCCTTGAGGTTCTTCGAGCCACCGACACAGCCGGTGCCTCCGCGGCCGGCCGCGCGGTCGTTTTCGTTCATCCACGCAGAGAACTTCACGAGGTTCTCGCCCGCCTGGCCAATGGCCTCGACCGAGATATCACCGCCGCCATGGCGCTCCCGGAGGATCTGGATGGTCTCGTGGGCGCCCTTGCCCCAGAGGTCGGAGGCGTCACGGATCTCGACCTTACCGTTTTCGACAACGGCGTAGACCGGACCATTCGCCCTTCCGGTGAAGATGAGCGCGTCGAAACCAGCCCAGCGCAGGCGCGCAGCGGTCCAGCCACCCTGGTGGCTATCCGTGACAGTGCCCGTGAGGGGGCTCTTGGTCACGACGGCGAGGCGTCCGCTCATCGTCGCTTCCGACCCGGTGAGCGGGCCGTTCATGAAGCAGAGCGGGTTCTCCGGGGAAAGAGGGTCGATAGCCGGGCCTGCTTCATACACGTACCGGACGCCGAGACCACGTCCACCGACGTACTTCCGCGCCCATTCTTCCGGAATCGGACGGTAGTCGACTGTGCGCGAGGTGAGGTCCACATGGCCCACCCGGCCCGCATATCCGCCAAGAGACATCCCTTCCTCCGTGGGGCGAATCGCCCCGTGATCGGGGTAGACTCTACAATGTGGCATAAGGCAAAGCGATATGTCGGCCATAGCCTATCGCAGGGCCCCAGGTTGATATCGATCGGCGCACGCAAGGTTGCCTGCCACTATTGGTGGCAGGCCCTGTGCCTACCGAGATGGCAAACCTGTTTGCAGTAAACAGGAGCAGACGGCCATGACGGGCACGTACGCAACATCGTGATACGGTGCAGGAGAGCATATCCACGGTTCCAGGGCCTCCCAGCGTCTCACCGGCCGGTACGATGGGGCATTCCCGAAGAAGACCGGCCACGCACCGCATCTGACGCCGAGGTACCGGCCTGACCGCTTCGCCCCAACTGCTTACACCCGTCGAATCTCCTCCTCGCTCCGCCCGCCCCACCGATGACTATGCCGAACTCAAGCGTCGGATCATCGCGGCCGGGCTAATGCGGCCTCAGCCTCTCTACTACTTGATGAAGTCGATTGTCGCGCTGGGCACCGTCGCGGCCGCCGTGGCAGTGGCTGTGCTCGTCCGTAATCCTGCAATCCTCATGCTCGATGCGGTGCTGCTCGGCATTGCGACGACGCAAGTCGCACTGCTTGCCCACGACGTGGGGCATCGCCAGGCATTCCGGTCGCCCGGGATGAATCTGTTTGGCCGCGTTCTCTGGGGGAATCTGCTCCTCGGAGTGAGCTACACGTGGTGGAATACCAAGCACAATCAACACCACGCGACACCAAACCACATCGATGAGGATCCAGATATCCAGTTTCCCATGCTGGTGTTCTCGGCCGAGCAAATCGCAACCCGGCGGCGGTGGCTACGCCCCGTCATCGCGGTCCAGGCATACCTTTTCGTGTTCCTGCTTCCGTTCCAGGCGTTCGCCATGCGGATGAACAGCGTTGGCCACCTCTTCGGTGGGCGTGTACGAAACAGGGCGCTCCAGGCGAGCATGATGGCACTGCACGTCGTGCTCTACGCCGCGCTGCTGGTTCAGTTTGGAAGCTGGTCACTCGCCATCGCGTTCGCGCTCGTCCACCACGTGAGCTGGGGGCTGTACAACAGCTCGGTCTTTGCCTCGAACCACAAGGGCATGGCGATCATTCATCGCGGAGAACGGCTGGGGTTTCTACGCGAACAGGTGCTCACGTCGCGGAACGTGGACGGTCACCGGTTCACCGACTTCTGGTACGGCGGGCTGAACTACCAGATCGAGCACCACCTGTTCCCAACGATGCCCCGTAACCGGCTCGCTGAGGCGCGGCCAATTGTCCGGGCGTATTGCGCGGAGAAGGGCATCGCCTACTACTCCACGGGCCTGTTCCGCTCGTATCGTGAGATCCTGGCGCACCTCCACAGGGAGAGCGCGTCCCTTCGCGGTGGTTCGAGCTCAGCCTAAGCCTCGAGCCCTTCGGTCTTCGCGAGGATGCGGAGCATGACCTCATCGGCGCCACCACCGATAGAGAGCAGGCGCGAATCCCGAAAGTAGCGGCTAACCCACATCTCGGCCATGTAACCCATGCCACCGTGGTACTGCAGGCACGTATCGGCGACCCGGCGTTGCAGCCGGCCAGCACGAAGCTTGGCTATTGTTGCCATTCGTGTCGCGTCCTTGCCGCTGTTCACCGTCTCGGCGCAAGCGTAGCTGTACTCGCGGAGGAGGTCGATCTCGCTGATGAGGTCGGCGAGTTGATACTGGATAGACTGGTTGTTGATGAGGGGGCCGCCGAAGGCGTGACGTTCCTTGAGGTAGGTGACGGTCCGTTCGATGGCTCGTTGCATGGCACCAACGGCGTTGTAGACCGCAATGAGCCGCTCCTTCTGGAACTGCTGCATCTGGAGCTGGAAGCCCTTTCCTTCGGGACCGATGCGATTTGTCACAGGCACGCGGAGGTCGTTGAATGCCAGTTCGGCGGTGTCGGAGGCGTGCATGCCGAGCTTCTCGAGCTTGCGGCTCACCTGGAAGCCGGCGTTTTTCGTGGGCACGAGGATGAGCGACATGCCCTTCGATCCGCCTTCGCGGGAGGTCCGGGCGAGGAGGGTGAGGAAGTCCGCCTGGGTGCCATTCGTGATGAAAATCTTCGACCCGTTGATGATGTACTCGTCACCATCGCGGCGGGCGAACGTCTTCAATCCCGCCACATCAGACCCGGCATCGGGCTCGGTAACAGCGATGGACGCGATCATCTCCCCGCGGAGGGCGGGGGCAAGGAAATCGCGCTTCTGCTCGGATGTCCCCCACTTGGCCAGGGCTGGCGTCGCCATATCGGTCTGGACGGAGACAGCCATCGCGACACCACCTGAGTCGCAGCGGCCCATCTCTTCGCCGAGGATGACCGTGTAGGTGTGGTCTACACCTCCGCCACCGTACTCCGGTTCGTATTCGAGGCCGAGGAATCCAAGGGCCCCCATCCTCTTGAAAAGGTCATGGCCGGGGAACATCCCGGCGCGTTCCCACTCGTCGGCGTGCGGATTGATCTCCTTCTCGACGAAGTTCCGGACGGTCTGGCGGAAGAGGTTATGGGCGTCCGTGAACTGCATGGGAATCTCCTGTCCGCTGGCGTGCACGCCAAAGATAGTCCCGAAAGGTGCTTCGCTCACAGCCGTGGGCGCAAGTCTACCCCTGCAACTTCGCGGCGGCCTTCGAGGTCAGCAGGTTGAGCACGTCAGCAGCAAGGGGCTCGTAGGCATTCGATGCCACCAGGCCCACAATCGAGCGGCCCGACTGGACGTAAACCACGTCGATGTAGCCGTCGGCCTCCGCCTTCGATGCTTTGAGGGCGAGGTGGAACTTGATGCGGTAGGCATTAGTGCGGTCGCCCACAACAGGCGCAGCGACGGTCCCTGCGACGGCGCCCGAGATGTTCGCCTCTGCTGTCTCGGCCTTGCCGGTGTTCATCAGGTTCACGGCACAGCCGAGTTCATTCGCGAGGGAGTCCATGGCCGATGCAGCGTCAGCCGCGGACCGGTAAATGAGCACCGTCTGGCGAACGCTTGCCGGGCCGTTCGTGAACGAGCCACTTTCGGCTTCGCCCGTTTGGTTCTTCCCGGTCTTCGCGTCGCGGCATTTCTCGAGCGGGCTCGACCCGCTCCGGGCACTATCCACAACCGTCCAACCTGTGGGGAAATCGGCAACGGTCAGCAGGGCATTCTTCGCAACAGTGGCATCGGCAGGTGCCGGAGCCGTAGTCGAATCGTTTGAACATGCCACCAGCACCAGCGAAAACAAACAGGCGAAGGCGAGAACGAGCACGGTGGGCGGGCGCATCGGCCCCAACGTCCGATCCGGCGGCCCTTGGCGCAAGTCGACTGCAACCCGTGCCCCGGCCCTTCTGATGACTCCCGGGTTGCCCTGTTTGTCGAATGGCAGGTTGAGCTTTCCGGATTGCCTGACTCCACACAACGGAACGGCGTAAAATCCCGGCCACCAGACTCCTGGAGGCCAGATTTGCCCACACCAGCACGCGTCGTTGTCGTCCCGCAGCAGCCGGGACCACTGCGGGTGGAGGAACTCCACCTGCCCGATCCCGGCCCATACCAGGTGGTCGTGAAGCAGTTCGCCTCGGGCGTCTGCCATTCGCAACTGCACCAATTGCATCGCCCGCGGATGAGCCCCGTGATCCTCGGTCATGAGTCAACGGGAGTCGTCATCGCGAAGGGTGGCCAGGTGGAGCATGTGAAGGAAGGCGACCACGTGATGGTCACCTGGGTACCACGCGACGGTGAGAATGCAACGCGCCGTGCTGCCCCGGTCGCACTCGATGTCCCCGGTGGGGTGAAAGCGGTGACTGGCAACGTCTTTACCTGGGCCGACAACACCATCGCCGACGAGCAGTACGTAGTCCGCATCGACAAGGGCGAACGAACCGACGTCACGTCGATCATCGGCTGCGCGGTGATGACGGGAGCTGGCGCGGTCTACCACACCGCAAGCGTGAAGAAGGGCCAGAGCGTCGCGATCTTCGGCGTTGGCGGCGTCGGTCTCTCGGCGATTGCCGCCGCCGCTGTGATCGGTGCCGACCCGATCATCGCCGTCGACCTGGACGAATCGAAGCTCGAGTTCGCACGCAGGTTCGGTGCGACCGTGGGCATCAACGCCTCCCAGGTCGACCCGGTGGCGAAGATTCGCGAACTAACCGCCAGCACCACCGAATTCGACATGCTGGGGCAGCCCGTTGCGGGCGTCGATTTCGCCTTCGACTGCATAGGCGTGCGGGCGACGATGGAACAGATCCTTCCGGCAGCTCGCTCGGGCGTGCTTGGCGCGAAAAGCGGCGGGACCGCGGTCCTCGTTGGCGTACCGCAGACTCCCGTTGAGCTCCAGGCAGTCGACCTGTTGCTCAACGAGAAGAAGTACATCGGGAGTATCGGCGGATCGTGCCGGCCCGACCGCGACTTCCCGATGTTCCTCCGCTGGTTCCGGGAAGGGCAGCTCGATCTCGATGCGATGGTGACTGCGCGCTACACCATCGACCAGATCAACGAAGCGACAGAGGCGCTCCAGGCCGGGAAGGTCGCGGGCCGGGCGATATTGGAGTTCTGACGCTGACCCTAAGAAGGCCCGGGGGATTTCCCCGGGCCTTTCAGGAATGGCCAGTCGACGATCGGAAATAGGCTAGCTGTAGCGTTCCTCGCGCCACGGGTCGCCGTACATGTGGTAGCCGTAGGTTTCCCAGAAACCGGGGCGGTCGCGGTCGAGGAACTGGATACCGCCAACCCACTTGGCCGACTTCCAGAAGTAGAGATGGGGAATGACGAGGCGAAGCGGCCAGCCGTGCTCCTTTGTGAGCGGCTCACCGTTGTGCGTATGCGCGAACATCACGCCCTCACGCATCAGGTCCTCGAGCGGGACATTCGTCGTGTAGCCACCGTAGCTGTGGAGCATCACGAACTTCGCCTCGGGCCTGAGCTTCACCTGGTCGAGGAACGCCTTGAACGGGATGCCCTGCCACTCGTTGTCGTACTTGCTCCAGGTGGTGACACAGTGGATGTCGCTCACGTCACTGGTCTGGCCGATGGCGTTGAACTGCTCCCAGTTGAAGCTCTTCTCTTCTTCGACCAGGCCCCAGACATGGAACTTCCATGATTCAAGGTCGATCCGCGGGATGCTGCCATAATGAAGGACGGGCCAACCGGTGGTAAGGTGCTGACCCGGCGGCAGCCGCAGCTTCCCGTCGGAGCGCATCTCCCTGGCGATTACCTGGGTCATTTGACCGGCCTCCTCGAGCTGTGCTGGCGCTCGTGTCATCCAGCGTATCGGTTTGCTGGCCGCCGCGGCAAGATGATGTGCCTATACATTTCACCGGGACGCCATGCAACGTTGAGGTAAGATGGATCGGATGGAAGACGCTTCGTCGCGAGTGACCCCGGCGCGCACTGGGTTGCGCATCTCGGTGCGGCGGCGCGACAGCTGGTTCCTGGCAGTTGCCGTGCTCATCATCGGCCTTGACCAGCTCACGAAATGGATCATCCGGTCGAACATCACGCGTGGTGATTCGTGGCCGAATGCTGGCTGGCCCATTCGCCTGGTCGACTATCGCAACACGGGCGCAGCATTCGGGATGCTCCAGGACGCGGGGCCATTGCTCGTCGTGACAAGCCTGATCGGCATGGCCGCGATCCTCGTCTACCTGTTCAATCCCGGGTTTGCGCATCCGCTGACGCGCCTCGGCCTTGCGATGATGTTCGGTGGCGCGGTCGGGAACCTGATCGACCGGTTGTGGAACGGAGAGGTCGTCGACTTCCTGCATGTGCCGGACTTCCCGGCCTTCAATATCGCCGATTCGGCGATCTCGATCGGAGTGGTGCTGCTTCTATGGGCCATGCTGAAGGAACCGTCGGCGAACCCGTCCGGCGAGAGCACGTAGCAGGGCGGCCCGGCCGCATCGATACGCTCCTCGCCGAGGCATTCACCGATCTTAGCCGGGCACGGATTCAACGGCTCATTGAACGCGGGCACGCACGGCTCAATGGCGAGGTCGTGCGGAAATCGGTGCTCGCGAGACCGGGCGACCGGCTCGACCTGTACACCCCGGTGACCGAACACGCGGTGGCTGTCGTCGATTTCGACCTGCCGGTCCTATATGAGGATGCGTTGCTCATCGCCGTAGACAAGCCTGCCGGCCTGGCGGTACATGGTGCATCCGGTGATACCGGGCCCGCGGTCGCGGGATGGATGCTCACGCGGCTCGGTGCACTCGCAGCACAGTTCGAGGTCGAACGGCCCGGGATCGTCCACCGGCTCGACAAGGACACGAGCGGCGTGTTGCTCCTCGCGAAGACACCCGCCTCCCAGGCCTCACTCAGCGCCGCATTCGAGCACCGGACCGCCCACAAGACGTACCTCGCCGTGACAGACGGCGTACCGAGCCCCGCTCGGGCTGTCATCGACGCTGATATCGCACGCCACCCCGGCGACCGGACGAAGATGGCGATCGCAAAACGGGGCCGTGCCTCGCGGACCGAATACGAGGTGTTGGGCAGCGATGGTGAACACGCGCTCGTCGTTATCCGTCCGGAAACAGGCAGGACGCACCAGATTCGTGTCCACCTGGCCGCAATCGGTTGCCCGGTGATGTTCGACCGCCTCTACGGGAGGCCCGGCGAGGGCCGCCAGTTGCTCCATGCGTGGCGGCTCGAGCTTCCCCATCCATCGGGCGGAACCCTCACGGTCACAGCGCCATTGCCTCACGACTTCACGGCAGTCGTTCGCTCGCTTGGGCTCGAACGGCTAGCCTTGGACTACACCGTCCCTGAGCCAGCCCGCCTGGACGTGTGAATCTCCATCCGGTGATTCGTGAAGTGAAGAGCGTCCGCACGCGTTATGCACCGAGCCCGACCGGCGACCCGCACATTGGTAACATCCGGTCGGCACTCTTCAGCTGGGCCTACGCTCGCGCCCATGGCGGACAGTTCATCCTGCGGATTGAGGACACTGACCGGAACCGCCTCCAGGAGACATCGGTCACGGCCATCATGGAGAGCCTCGAATGGCTGGGGATCGACTGGGACGAGGGCCCCGGGAAGGGCGGCCCCCACGAACCGTACTTCCAGTCGCAGCGGCTGCATCTCTACCAGGAGGCGGCCAGGCGGCTAATCGATGAGGGGAAGGCATACCGCTGCTTCTGCACCCCCGAGCGGCTCGACCAGATGCGAGCGGCGCAAACCGCAGCAAAGCAGCCGCCCGGCTACGACGGGCTCTGCCTGACAATATCCGCCGATGAGTCGGGACGACGGGCACACGATGAGCGGTTTGTCGTGCGTTTCAAAATGAAGCGCGAAGGCCAGACAGTACTCGACGACCTTGTTCGGGGCCGCATCGTGTTCGAAAACGCGCTCCAGGACGACTTCGTGGCGTTGAAGGCCGATGGATACCCAACGTATCACCTCGCCGTCGTCGTCGACGACACGGAGATGGAAATAAGCCATGTGATCCGGGGCGATGAATGGATTTCGAGCGCGCCCAAGCACATCCAGCTCTACGAGGCGCTGGGCTGGGAGCCGCCGCAGTGGGTGCACCTTCCGCTCATCCTCGGGCCAGACCACAAAAAGCTCTCGAAACGGTCCGGGGACACGGCCCTACTGGACTACGCACGAAATGGGTACCTCCCCGAGGCAATGGTCAACTTCCTCGCACTCCTCGGGTGGTCGCTCGACGACCACACCACGATCATCTCTTTCGAAGAGTTCCGGGAGCACTTCGACCTGGCGAGGGTCGTGCCGAATCCGGCGGTATTCGATATCGAGCGGCTGAACTACCTCAACGGACACTACATTCGGCAGATGAGCGAGGAGGCGTTCCGCGCGGCAATCACCCGGTGGTGCGAACACGGCCTCGGCCCAGACGTGCCGCGGCCAATCGACCAGGAACTGGTTGCGCAGGTGTCGCCGTTGCTGCGCGAACGCGTCGGACGGCTGGATGAAATCGCACCGCTCGTGGCGTTCCTCTTCGGCTACGAGGCGCCGGCGTACCTGGCCGCCCTGCTCGCCGAGAAGTTGAGCGGCGACCTCGGTGTGGCGCGGCGCGTCATCGATGCGGCACTGGTTGCACTCGACGCAGTCTCGGTGGGTGATTGGCAGAAGGAGCCCATCGAAGCCGCCATCCGCGGGATGGAGGAACCGCTCGGATTGAAGCTGCGGAAGTTCGTGTCGGTACTGTACGTGGCCGAAATGGGACGTGCACAGGGCATCCCGCTGTTCGACTCGATGGTCCTGCTGGGGCGCGAACGCTCGTTGCAGCGGTTACGAACGGCACGGGCCCTGCTCGCACACGAGCACGAAGGCTAACGGGCGCCAGGCGACAGTCGGCTGGAGCGTTTGGCGATGGTCATGGTAGTCTTGAGAAGTCCGTACTGGGGACTCGTCTAATGGTAGGACAGCAGATTCTGGATCTGTACGTGGGGGTTCGACTCCTCCGTCCCCAGCCACACAATCGAATCTCGACTTGACGATAACGACCAAATAAGAGCAGTCAGAAAACCTCCCAAATCCTCCTTTCGTCCGCCTGGATCCGCCGAAGTTCGCGAAAGATGTGCACGAAATGTGCATGGCAACGGTCATAACGAGTCGACAATAACTTCGATTCTCACAACCGATCAGCCTACCCCCCAGATTCAAATCCTCGACTCGAGCAAGGCACTGACGAGCCTCAGCACCGGCCGCTTCGATCCGGGAATGTGCACCATGTAGCCGCAGACGCGGTCAATCCACAGATTTCGCCGGCGCTGGCAGTACATACGCCTCGAACTCGGCCGTCAGACGCTCCGCGCGCGCTTCACGTTGGGCTTCGAACATGTGCACATAGGTGCGCTTCGTGAACGCCGGGTCCGAGTGACCCATCATGTCTGCAATGGAGAAGTCTCCTTCACCGGACTGGATGGCTACAGATGCGAACGTGTGGCGAAGCGCGTAATAGCCACGGCGCGCGATGCCCGCAGCCTCCAGGAATCGCGTGACACGGCCGGATATCGATTTCTCGGAAAGCGGCCCTCCGTAACGGTTGCGACAGACAAGATCTCCAAGCGCAGTCGGTTCCCAGTTCAATGCCTGCTGACGTGCTCGCTCGTTGGTCAGCGCGTCCACAACTGCCGGAAGCAGACCAACCCAACGGCGGCCGCTGGTGCTCTTCGGTGCCTTGCGCAGGAGCTTGCGAGGGCGAATGACCTGGCCGTTGGTGTGCACAACCGGAGCCTCGTCGACGTCGCGAACCGTACAGGCTGACCAGGTGACGCGTAGCCGGCCGTTCTCCAGATCGACGTTCTCCCAGGTGAGTGCGCGTAATTCCCCCGGACGGAGTCCAGTCGTGAGCCCAAGGAGCGGAACGAGGACTTCGCCCTGGTGCTGAAGGTCGGTCAGCCGGCGAAACGTCGGTTCGTCGAGCAGTTCGCGCTGCACACCGCCGACGGAACGGGTGCGCTCTCTGCAGGCAACGGCCAGGAGGACGTTGAGCAGCCGGCCAACCTCGTCCTGTTCGAGGTGGGGCTGCGGCTTTGGCGTGTGTACCGGAACATCGAGGCGTTCGGCCGCGGCCGGGTTATCGCGGATGAGTTCGAGGCGCACAGCACGGGTCAGTGCCGCGCGAAGCGTCGCCAGCATCTTCTTGCGCATTGCGTTGCTCGCCTCCGTCGATGCGAGCCAGCGTTGCACGAGCGTGGGCGTGATATCGATGAGCTTGAGCTCGCCGATCGACATGCGGATGTAGCGCTCGTGGTTCTCGACGTAGTGGTCGAGCGTCGTCAGCTGGATGCTGCGGGATTCACGTAACCAGGCGAACCACTCCGCCATCCACTCATTCAAGGTGAGGTCCCGACGCGCTTCAGCAGCGAGCCCTGCAAATCGTGACTTGAGCGCGTCTCGTTTCTCGATGCACTCGCGTTTCGTCGGCGCCGAGACAGAACGCTGCACCGTTCGTCCGTTGGATTCACGCACACGGAAGCGAAGCTGCCAATGACCAGTGGCAAGGCGTTTGAACGAGCCTCCCGATCCAGAAGAAGACTGATTGCTCATAGTCCAAATATATCACGCCACTCACGCAATCACACGTAATACACTGGAACTATGCCAACAGCTAACCCTGAACCAAACATCCTCACTGTCAGCGAGGCAGCGAACGCGCTGCGCATTGGGCGCACCGCGATGTACGAACTCTTGTCCAAAGGAGAGATCCCGAGCTTCACGGTAGGACGCTCGCGCCGCCTACGCCGAAGCGACCTGGACGACTACATCAAGCGTCGCGTGGCTCTGGCCCGCTACTAGTGTAGTGTCTCCAACGTTACTTTAGCTCGGCCAGTCTTTGTGATGATGCTC
>CAZDUX010000024.1:0-41448 GCA_964508715.1 uncultured Anaerolineaceae bacterium
GCCTCCCCTATCCTCTACCCGCTTACTCACTTTTGCAAAATCATCAGTCACACCCTCCCACGGCACTTGCACGAAACCCGGGGGGTGGGCATACTAAGCCTCACTGGTGGCTAGAGCGAGGTGGTCCCACCCGTTCCCATCCCGAACACGGAAGTGAAACGCCTTAGCGCTGACGATACTGCCCGGGCAACTGGGTGGGAAAATAGGCCGCCGCCGGTAAACAAAAGCCGCCTGAATGGGCGGTTTTTTTGTGCGAGCGTTGCAGTACACTCGTATGGACGGCCGCAACGGTAACCCCCGGAGGGGTACGGACGTTTTCAGGTTCGGACATGGTTATGGCGGTGGCGTAACATCCGGCGGCGCACCGTGCGTTTCGCTTCCACACAGGGATCGGCCGCTGCTACAATCGAACCACACCCATCTCAGGAACTCGGGTGGCGCCTTGTGCGCCGCCACCAAACGGAGCCTCACTTGTCAACAGATACCGCCCAGCCAACCCCCCAGCCAGCCGAAATGGAAATGGATATGGGGGCACTCCTCGATTCCGAGGCCGCTCAGCCGAGCCATCTGCGCCGAGGAGAAATCGTCGAGGGGATGGTCATGGGCGCGTCGCCTGATGGCCTGATCGTCGATGTCGGGACCAAGACCGAAGCCGTCATTCCCCAGGGCGAGATGCTCTCCCTCGGTGTCGACGGCGTCGCCAGGCTCAAGGCTGGCGACACCGTCAAGGTGATGGTCCTCCAGCCCTCTTCTGCCGAAGGCCATGCCATCGTTTCGCTCGACCGTGCACGTGGTGAAGAAGGCTGGGATACCCTGGCCGCCCGCCACGAATCGGGCGAGCTCTTCGACGCGCAGGTCACGGGCCACAACCGCGGCGGCATCCTCGTCAATGTCGACGGTGTGAACGCCTTCGTCCCGCTTTCACAGGTTGACAGCGTGCGCCGCGATGACCCGGAGGCGGTGAACCAGCTCGCCAACCTCGTCGGCAAGGAGATAAAGCTCAAGGTCATCGAGCTGAACCGCAAGCGGAATCGCGTCATCCTTTCGGAACGTGCCGCCATGGCGGAGATCCGCAAGGACCAGAAGGAGAAGGTCCTCGACGAACTCCAGGAAGGCTCGATCCGGCTCGGCCGCGTCTCATCGATTACCGACTTCGGTGTCTTCGTTGACCTCGGCGGCGCCGACGGTCTCGCGCACATGACGGAGCTCACGTGGGAGCGCGGCAAGAAGGCGAAGGACCTTTATAACGTCGGCGACGAAGTACAGGCCTACATCCTCAAGGTCGACCACGAGACGAAGAAGATCTCGCTCTCCCTCAAGCGAGCACAGCCCGAGAAGTGGGACAGCACGGTCAACCGGTTCGTGATTGGCCAGATCCTCATTGGCCGGGTAACCAAGCTCATGCAGTTCGGGGCGTTCGTGCGGCTCGATGGGCCGGTCGAAGGCCTCATCCACATCTCGGAGCTTTCGAATCGCCGGATTCAGCACCCCAAGGACGTGGTGAAGGAAGGCGACATCGTCCCGGTCAAGCTCGTACGCATCGAGAAGGACCGGCACCGCCTGGGCCTCAGCCTCCGGCAGGCTCGTGCCGATGCCGAGGCGATGGGCTTTGTCTTCGACCATGAGGGCCGCGTCATCGATTACCCGGACGATGTTCGTGAGCAGTTCGGCCTCCCGGCCCGCGAACCTTCGGCCCCACGGCCGCAGCAGCCGCGCACCGCACAGGAAGCGATTGAACGTGCCGTGGCCCGCGACCCCGAGCCCGTCTCGGCGTTCGCCCACGCCTTCGCCCAGGCCCTCGAAAATGCCGAAGGTGGCAGCTCCTTCGCGGCGCTCGCCCCAGAATCGAGTGCACCCGGGGCCGAAACTCAGGATTCTACCGAGACGACGGCAGAGGCCATCGTGACGGAAGATCAACCCGCTGCCGAGGCTGCGGAGGAAGCGGCTCCCGCTACCGCGGACGAGCCGAAGGCCACCGCGGCCACCGAGGACAACGTTGCCGCCGCTCCTGCCGAAGAGGCGGCAGAACCTTCCCCCGAGGAGGATGCCAACGCTAGCGGCAGTTAGACGCACCCCGGGCGTACCCGAGGGGCTGGAGTAGCTCATGGCCGATCGATTCGACAAATTCACCGAACGCGCCCGGCGCGTCCTCACGCTCGCGCAG
Source organism: uncultured Anaerolineaceae bacterium (assembly GCA_964508715.1). Classification (GTDB taxonomy): domain Bacteria; phylum Chloroflexota; class Dehalococcoidia; order Tepidiformales; family Tepidiformaceae; genus JAKALX01. The sequence goes on from CAZDUX010000024.1 coordinate 2,165, forward strand.
GAAGAAGCCCACCGCTTCAACCACAACTACATCGGCACGGAGCACATCCTCCTTGGCCTCGTCCGCGAAGGTGACGGTGTTGCTGCCAAGGTGTTGGCAAACCTCGGCGTCGAGCTAAACAAGGTCCGCTCGGCTGTCGAGTTCATCATCGGGCGGGGCGACCGCACGGTGCTGGGCGAGATTGGGCTGACTCCGCGCGCCAAGAAGGTCATCGAACTCGCCGTCGACGAAGCCCGGCGCCTCAACCACAGCTACATCGGCACCGAGCACCTGCTCCTCGGCCTGGTCCGCGAGGGCGAGGGCATTGCTGCGGGCGTGCTCGAGAGCCTGGGTGTAAATCTCGAACGGGTGCGAGCGGAAACGACGCGCATTCTCAGCCAGTCGGCCCCGCAGGCAGCGGCGGCAGGCCCCCGGCAGGCAACACGCACACCCACGGTCGACCAGCTTGGCATCGACCTTACCCAGGCGGCACGCAACAGCCAGCTCGACCCGGTCATTGGCCGCTCGAATGAGCTGGAGCGCGTGGTCCAGATCCTCTCACGCCGGACAAAGAACAACCCGGTGCTCATCGGCGAGCCGGGCGTGGGCAAGACGGCGATCGCCGAACTCCTCGCGCAACGCATCGTCAGCGGCGACGTGCCCGAGACGCTCCAGAACAAGCGTCTGCTGACACTCGATATCGGGTCGCTGGTGGCCGGGACGAAGTATCGCGGCGAGTTTGAAGAGCGCCTCAAAAAGGTCATTGAGGAGATCAAGGGTGCGGGCAACTGCATCCTCTTCATCGACGAACTCCACATGCTCGTCGGTGCCGGGGCGGCCGAAGGTGCGGTCGATGCCGCGAACATCCTCAAGCCCAGCCTTGCGCGTGGCGAACTCCAGTGCATCGGCGCGACGACACTCGACGAGTACCGCAAGCACATCGAACGCGACGCAGCCCTCGAGCGGCGCTTCCAGCCCATCATCGTGGAGCAGCCCTCTGTCGAAGAGACGGTCGAGATCCTCAAGGGAATCCGGCCGCGCTACGAGGAGCACCACAAGCTCAAGATCAGTGATGCCGCACTCACGGCATCGGCCGAGCTCTCGTCCCGCTACGTCATCGACCGGTTCCTGCCTGACAAGGCGATCGATCTCATCGATGAGGCATCGAGCCGCGTCCGAATCCGGCGCGCGGCCACACCCCCGTCGCTGAAAGAGGCGATGCGCGGGCTCGAAAGCCTCCGCCGCGAAAAAGAGCAGGCCATCGCCGCTCAACAGTACGAATACGCAGCCGAACTCCGCGACCGGGAGATCAAGCTCCAGGAGAAGATCTCGGAGATGGGCGAGTGGGAGGAAGGCGAAGAAGGCATCGCCACCCCGGTCGTGACCGAGGAGGACATCTCCGAAGTCATCTCCATGTGGACTGGTATCCCTGTCGCCCGCATCGCGAGCGAGGAGAGCGCACGGCTGCTCAAGATGGAAGAGAGCCTCAAGAGCCGTGTCATCGGCCAGGACGAGGCGATCGAGTCCATCGCCCGCGCCGTCCGGCGGGCCCGTGCCGGCCTCAAGGATCCGCGCCGCCCGATCGGCGTGTTCCTCTTTGTCGGCCCCACCGGCTCCGGGAAGACACACCTCGCACGGCAACTCGCCGAGTTCATGTTCGACTCCCAGGACAACATGATTAAGCTCGACATGAGCGAGTTCAGCGAAAAGCACACCGTCTCGCGCCTGGTCGGCGCCCCTCCAGGCTATGTCGGCTACGACGATGGCGGTCAGCTCACCGATACCGTTCGGCGCAAGTCGTACTGCCTCATCCTCCTCGATGAGATCGAAAAGGCGCACCCTGAAGTCTTCAACCTGCTCCTCCAGATCTTCGACGAGGGGCGGCTGGCTGATGCGAAGGGCCGGAAGGTCGACTTCCGGAACACCATCATCATCATGACCTCGAACGTCGCCTCGGATCTCATCAAGAAGGACTCGGGCCTTGGCTTCCAGCGCTCGGGCGACGAGGTTCGTACCATCGAGGACCGCTACACGCGGATGAAGGACAAGGTGCTGACGGAGCTGAAGAACGTCTTCCGCCCGGAGTTCCTGAACCGTATCGACAGCACGGTGGTGTTCCGGCCACTGGGCGCCGAGGATATCCGCAAGGTGGTCGACCTGGAGCTCGTTGGGGTCACGAAGCAACTCGCCGCGAAGGGCGTCACCCTCGAAGTCACGATCGCTGCGAAGGACTGGCTCGGGGAGAAGGGCTACGACCAGGCATTCGGTGCCCGGCCCCTCCGCCGTCTCATCTCCGACAGCATCGAGGATAAGCTTTCAGAGATGCTGCTTTCCGGGACCTTCGGGGCGGGAGACAAGGTCGTGGTCGATCGCAAGCCGGACGACGAAGGCGGCCTGAGTATCGAGGCAGTCCGCGAACCTGCCCCTGTCGCGTAGCGCCGCCCGGACGACACCCGGCTGAATTGAGGCCGGTGCCGAAAGGCGCCGGCCCTTTGTACATGAAATGCACGTGCTGCTCCCTGCCACACGATTTCCCACCCCGGTCGTTGCCGAGCTTCCTCGTCCGGGGAACTGGACACTTCTCCTGTAGTGGCGGCGGGGCGAGGCACTGGCGTATCGGTGGCGGTTCCGTACTATGGGGACGGTACGAGTCCCAACGGCCGGGTAGTACGCGCCCGGATGCAGGCCATCGCCGCGTCGTAGTGCTGCGCATGGCGTGTTAGCCGTATTGGTCCGGGTAACACCGCCGGTTGACGACTGCGGCAAGGCGTTGTACGTTCGTAAGCGGCTTGCTATGCCCATCGTTTTCCTCACCCCAAGACAATATCGTCCTTATTTGTTTGCGCAATTCGCACACTAAGTCCTGAAGGAGCAGCTGCAGGATGACCACTCCGCGTGACGTGGTGCGAGTGGGGAACTTTGTCCCTCTCGACATTCAAACGTACGGCCAGATCCCTAACGTCCTCGACATCCCGAGCCTCATCAAGGTCCAGCTCGATAGCTTCGACTGGTTCAAACGAGAAGGGCTCCGGGAACTCCTGGCTGAAATCTCCCCGATCCAGGACTTCACTGGCTCCAAGATGGACCTCGTTTTCGGTGATTACGAGTTCCGCGAGCCCAAGCACTCGATGGAAGAATGCCGCGAGCGCGATATGACCTTCTCGGCGCCGCTCTTCGTCGATGTCGAACTCCGCATCAAGGAATCCGGCGAGATCAAGGAGCAGCGGCTCTTCTTCGGCGACTTCCCGCTGATGACCGATAAGGGCACGTTCATCATCAACGGCGCCGAGCGCGTCGTCGTCTCCCAGCTCGTGCGCTCGCCCGGCGTCTATTACACCCTCGATCTCGACCCGGCGACGAACAAGCGGCTCATCTCGGCCAAGCTTATCCCGAACCGCGGCGCCTGGCTCGAGTTCGAAACATCGAACCGCGACGTGCTCTACGTGAAGGTCGACCGCAAGCGCAAGATCCCCGTAACCACGCTTCTCCGCGCGATCGATGTCCCGGGCGTGCTTCCCGGCGATCAGGACAACCCCCGGTTCGCGAAGTTCTTTGCAGCTACCGAGGATAAGGCCCGTGAGCAGGCCCTGCGCGAACTCGAAAACGAACTCGGGACGGATGACCGCGTTCTCGCCATGTTCGAGGACGTCGATACCAGCGATATCCGCCAGTACCTGGCGACGACGATCTCCAAGGAAACACCGAAGGCCGACAACAAGCACGAGGCGCTGCTCGAGTTCTACCGGAAGATCCGCCCGGGCGATCCGCCGACGCATGACAACGCCCGCAACCTGCTCAATCAGCTCTTCTTCCTCGCACGCCGCTACGACCTCGGCCGCGTCGGGCGCCATAAGCTCAACCGGCGCCTCGGCCTCCCCGAGGACCCGCAACGCTGGCTTCGCCAGCGCGACCTCGTCGACATCGTTCGCGAACAGGTGCGGATGAACAATGGGTTTGGCGGCACCGACGAACGCGGCCATCCGGATGATATCGACCATCTCGGCAACCGCCGCGTTCGCGCCGTGGGCGAACTCATCCAGCAGCAGTTCCGCGTTGGCCTCCTTCGGATGGAGCGCGTGGTCCGCGAGCGCATGACGATTACCGACCCGGAAGAGGCAACGCCGAGTGCGTTGATCAACATCCGGCCGGTCGTTGCCGCCATGAAGGAATTCTTCGGGGGCAGCCAGCTCTCGCAGTTCATGGATCAGACGAATCCGCTGGCCGAACTGACGCACAAGCGGCGGCTCAGCGCACTCGGCCCCGGTGGCCTGAGCCGCGATCGCGCCGGTTTCGACGTCCGCGACGTCCACCACAGCCACTACGGCCGTATCTGCCCCATCGAAACACCCGAAGGCCCGAACATCGGCCTCATTGGGTCGCTCGCGACCTACGGCCGGCTCAACGAGTTCGGCTTTATCCAGACGCCCTACCGGCGCGTCCTCCGCGAGATGTCGCCCGACGATGAGCGCCTCGTGGGCCAGGATGCTCGCGAAGACATCGTTGATGACAAGGGCAAGACGATCGTCGCGAAAGGCGAGACGATCACGGCCGGTCACCTTCCCGCAATCCAGGCACTTGGCGCGTCCGTGCCAATCGTTCCCCTGGTAACGGATGAGATCGCCTACCTCACGGCCGATGAGGAAGACCGCTATATCGTCGGCCAGGCAAACGCCCTGCTCGACGAACGCAACCATTTTGTCGATGACCGCGTCGAGATCCGGGTGTATGAGGAGTACAAGCTCGTCGTTCCCGAGGAGATCGACTTCCTCGACGTCTCGCCGAAGCAGATGGTCTCCGTCGCAACCGCCCTCATCCCGTTCCTCGAGCACGACGACGCGAACCGCGCTCTCATGGGCTCGAACATGCAGCGCCAGGCGGTTCCGCTGGTGAGGCCCGAGGTGCCGCTCGTTGGCACCGGTATGGAGCGCCGCACCGCCGTCGACAGCGGCCATGTGAAGGTGGCTGAAGACGACGGCGAGGTTATCGAGGCGACGGGCAACCGGATCGTCATCCGCTACGACGACCCGGTTCGTGGCGAGGTTGCCTATAACCTCACCAAGTTCACTCGCTCGAACCAGGGCACGTGCCTGAACCAGCGGCCCCTCGTCATGCGTGGCCAACGCGTCACCAGGGGGCTCCCCCTCATCGACAGCTCGTCGACGCAGGGCGGTGACCTTGCTCTTGGCCAGAACGTGCTTTGCGCGTTCATGAGCTGGGAGGGCTACAACTTCGAAGACGCAATCATCATCAGCGAGAACCTGATCCGCGAGGACAAGTTCACCTCGATCCACATCGAGAAGCATGAAGTCGAAGCGCGTGACACCAAGCTCGGCCCCGAGGAGATCACGCGGGATATCCCGAACGTTGGCGAGGAATCGCTCAGTGACCTCGACGAAGACGGGATCATCCGGATTGGCGCCGAGGTTCGCGAGGGCGACATCCTCGTCGGCAAGATCACGCCCAAGGGCGAGACTGAACTTACCGCCGAAGAAAAGCTGCTCCGCGCGATCTTTGGTGAGAAGGCGCGCGAAGTGAAGGACACGAGCCTTCGTGTCCCCCACGGCGAACGCGGCAAGGTGATCGACGTGAAGGTCTTCACGCGCGATACCAACGAAGGCCTCCCGGCCGGAGTCAACAAGCTCGTCCGCGTGAGTATCGCGCAGCGCCGCAAGCTCTCCGAAGGCGACAAGATGGCGGGACGCCACGGCAACAAGGGTGTCATCAGCCGCATCCTCTCGCGTGAGGACATGCCCTATCTCCAGGATGGGACTCCGATCGACATCATCCTCAACCCGATCGGCGTGCCGAGCCGCATGAACATCGGCCAGGTGCTCGAAACCCACCTTGGCTGGGCCGCGAACGTCCTCGGATTCCGCGCTATCAGCCCCGTCTTCGATGGTGCAAGCGACGCCGCCATCGATGACTCCCTCGGCCGGGCCTGGATAGCCCAGGAATCGGGCTCGTTCCGGTATGTCGACCCGCGTGATCGCGAGTTCGATATTGATGTCGCCACCGCCTGGCTCGAATCCAGGGGGTATGACCCCCGGCCAATCTTCGTCGCACCCCAACTCGGTGCTGCGAAGCGGGCATGCCTCGAGATCTGGCTCAACGAATACAACGAAGCCACGGGCAAGAAGACGATCAAGCAGGGTGCACTCGATGAGGAGGGCCTCGAGGCGGAGGCGCAGCGGGTCTACAACGAGGAGGGGCTGCCGCCACCCCTCTTCGGGAAGATGCGCCTTCGCGATGGGCGCACCGGCGAATGGTTCGACCAGCCGGTCACCGTCGGTTACATCTACATGCTCAAGCTCATCCACCTCGTGGAAGACAAGATCCATGCCCGCAGCACTGGCCCCTACTCGCTCATCACCCAGCAGCCGCTCGGTGGCAAGGCGCAATTCGGCGGCCAGCGCTTCGGCGAAATGGAGGTGTGGGCACTCGAGGCCTACGGTGCCGCCCACATCCTGCAGGAGCTCCTGACAGTCAAGTCCGACGACGTCGTGGGCCGCGTGAAGACATACGAAGCCATCGTCAAGGGCGAGGATGTCCTCGAGCCGGGCGTCCCCGAATCGTTCAAGGTGCTCGTCAAGGAGCTCCAGAGTCTCGGCCTTTCGGTCGAGGTCTCGAACGACGACGGCGGCAGCGTCTCATTCGTCGAAGAGGGCGTCAGCGACATGCCGGAGCTCGGTATCAACCTTTCCGGGTTCGAAGCGGAGGAACAGTTCTTCAATGCTCGAAGTTAACGATTTCAACCAGGTTCGCATTTCGCTCGCCAGCCCGGATCAGATCCGGAACTGGTCGTACGGCGAGGTCACAAAGCCGGAGACGATCAACTACCGCACGCTCAAACCCGAAAAGGATGGCCTCTTCTGCGAGAAGATCTTCGGGCCGACCAAGGACTTCGAGTGCTACTGCGGCAAGTACAAGCGTGTCCGCTACAAGGGCATCATTTGCGATAAGTGCGGTGTCGAGGTGGCCCGTGCGAAGGTGCGCCGCGAGCGCATGGGCCACATCGAGCTCGCAAGCCCGGTGAGCCACATCTGGTTCGTCAAGGGCACCCCCAGCAAGCTCGGCCTCTTGCTCGATATGTCCCCCCGAAACCTGGAGCGGGTACTCTACTTCGCCCAGTACATGATCACCGAAGTCGATGACGACGCTCGCGAGCGCGAGCTCGAGCACCTCCGCCACGAGATGCTCTCGGTCATCGATGAGCGCGTGGCCGACATCACACCGCGGCGTGAGAAGCTCGAAGCCGAACTCGATGCCGCGAACCTCGAACTCCAGTCGAAGGTCGAAGAGCGCCAGCAGCAGATCGAGGCCGAGCGAGCCATCTCCCGCGAAGCGCTCGAAGCTGCCGTGCAGCGTGCCGTGGAAGCTGCCGAGGCAGCCAAAGGCACAGTGCTCGAAGAAGAGATCTCGATCCTTGGCGATTGCCTCCTCGAAGCCGGAGTGAAGGTGACACAGAGTGCTGTCACCCGTGTCACCCGCGAGACCGAGAAGAGGCTCAAGGCCTTCGACACCGAGACGGTGAAGATGAAGGACGCCGAAAGCCTCGTCGCCGATTCTGCGCTCGATGATGCCAAGGCCGCGCTCTTTGATGAGCTGCACCCCCTCCAGGTGAAGGAGAAGCAGCTCCGCGAAGAAGTCGAGGACCAGTATCGTGAGCGACTGCGCGACCTCGAGGAGTTGGCCGACCCGATTCGCGACGACCAGGTCGTGCTTCTCAGCGAGACACGCTACCGCGAGCTCAGCGACCTCTTTGGTCACGTGTTCAAGGCAGGCATGGGGGCGGAAGCAGTGCTGGCGGTCCTCGAGCGTGTCCAGCTCGAACCCCTGCGCGCCAAGCTCAAGCAGGAGATCCTCACTGCCAGCGGCATGCGCCGCAAGAAGGCGACCAAGCGGCTGAACGTCGTGGAGTCGCTCATGGACTCGGGAAACAAGCCCGAGTGGATGATCTTCCAGGTGCTTCCCGTGTTGCCGCCGGACCTCCGCCCCATGGTCCAGCTCGATGGCGGACGGTTTGCCACGAGCGACCTGAACGACCTCTACCGCCGCGTCATCAACCGCAATAACCGCCTCAAGCGGCTGCTCGACCTCGGCGCCCCGGAGATCATCATCCGGAACGAGAAGCGCATGCTGCAGGAGGCCGTTGACAGCCTGATCGACAACGGCCGTCGCGGCCGGGCCGTGAGCGGCAGCGGTAACCACAAGCTCAAGAGCCTCTCCGACATGCTCAAGGGCAAGCAGGGCCGGTTCCGCCAGAACCTGCTCGGCAAGCGTGTCGACTACTCGGGCCGCTCGGTCATCGTGGTGGGCCCGGAACTCAAGCTTCACCAGTGTGGCCTGCCCAAGAAGATGGCGCTCGAACTCTTCAAGCCGTTCGTCATGCATTCGCTCGTGGCGAAGGGCCTTGCACACAACATCAAGAGCGCCAAGCGCATCGTCGAGCGCGCGCGGCCCGAGGTCTGGGACGTCCTGGACGAGGTCATCAAGGACCGCCCGGTGCTCCTCAACCGCGCACCCACGCTCCACCGTCTGGGTATCCAGGCCTTCCAGCCGGTGCTCATCGAAGGTTCCGCGATTCAGCTCCATCCGCTCGTCTGCTCGGCCTTCAACGCCGACTTCGACGGCGACCAGATGGCCGTTCACGTGCCCCTCAGCCGCGAGGCGGTTGCCGAGGCCAAGCAGATCATGCTTTCTACCCGTAACCTGCTCTCACCTGCGAGCGGCGCGCCAACGGTCGCACCGTCACTCGACATGGTGCTCGGCTGCTTCTACATGACGGACAAAGCCGAGAAGGGGAACGGCTCCTACGCCGAGGACAGCAACGGCCGCCCGGTGAGCGGTGTCTACGGGAGTTTCGAGACTGCGGTCCTCGACTTCGAACTCGGCCGCCTCGACCTGCGCGCACCCATCCGCGTCTACACGCACCGCCGCGTGGTCGGTAAGGATTGGAAGCCGCAATGGCCCGTGCCAAACCCGGACAACCCCCAACTGCCACTCCTCGATGCCCATGGCGAACCGCGCCGCGGGATCATCGAAACCACCGTTGGCCGGATCATCTTCAATAACATCCTTCCCGAACTGCACATCCCGGCCGCCGAAGGCGAGGAAGAGGCGCTGGAACACGTACCCGACTTCTTCAACATGGGGATGGACCGGCCGGCCCTTCGTGAGGTGGTAGCCCTCTGCTACCGCACGCTCGGTGGCGAAGCAACCGCCGAGGCCGTCGACCAGATCAAGAACACCGGTTTCCACTACGCAACGCGCTCCGGCATCACCATCGCCATCCACGAGATCCAGGTGCCGAAGGAGAAAGGCAAGATCCTCGACGAGGCGGACCGCCAGGTCGCGGAACTGCTCGACCAGTACCAGATGGGCCTCATCACCGACGATGAGCGCTACCAGGGGACGGTCGATATCTGGAACCGGACCACCAAGGACATCGAAAACAAGATCAAGGACCGGATGAGCGAGTACGGCTCGCTCAACTACATGGCCAGCTCGGGGACGAAGGGTAACATCACCCAGATTCGCCAGATGGCCGGCCTTCGCGGCCTCATGGCCGACCCGAACGGGCGAATCATTGAGCTCCCGATTCGGCGCTCGTTCCGCGAAGGGCTCACGGTCCTCGAGTACTTCATCTCCACCCACGGTGCGCGCAAGGGCCTCGCCGACACCGCGCTTCGCACGGCCGACTCGGGTTACCTGACCCGCCGTCTCATCGACGTGGCACAGGACGTCATCATCCTCGAAGAAGACTGCGAAACCTCGGCCGGTCTTTGGATCGAGCGTGAGGAAGGTAAGGACGCTCTCGAGCCGATGAAGGCCCGCATCATTGGCCGCTACGCCGCCATTCCGGTTGTCGATGAGGCTACTGGCGAGGTGGTGTGCAACCGCGACCAGGAGATCGACGAGAAGGTGGCCGACCGGATCGATGCGCTCAACATCCTCCGGGTGTTCGTCCGCACGCCCATGTCGTGCGAGGCAGAGCGCGGCATCTGCGCGAAGTGCTACGGGCGCGACCTTGCCCGCGGCGGCCTCGTCCAGCTTCGGACAGCCGTCGGCATCATTGCTGCCCAGTCGATTGGCGAGCCCGGCACGCAACTCACCATGCGTACCTTCCACACCGGTGGTGTGGCTACTGCTGCCGACATTACGAGCGGCCTTCCCCGCGTCGAGGAGCTCTTTGAGGCCCGCACCCCGAAGGGCGAGGCGGTCATCTCCGAGACCGACGGCATTGTCGAGACCATGCAGGATGGTGAACGGCGCCTCGTCCGCGTCACCAACGTCATGACGCTCGTCGAAGAGTACCCCATCCCGGCGCGCGGAAAGGCCGCTGTCGAGGACGGGGCACGGGTCATCTCGGGCGCCCTCCTGGCCACCGGCCCCGAGCGTGCTGGCGACGACCAGGCGCTCACCGCCGACCAGGTCATCTCGCGTATTTCCGGTGTCGTCCACATCCAGGGCAAGAAGATCCAGGTGGTCTACGAAGACCGGGAGGAGCGCGAGTACCAGATCCCGGCGGCCGCTCGCTTGCTCGTTGAGAACGGTCAGCCAATCAGCGCGGGTGACCAACTCACGGAGGGTGCCCGCAACCCATCCGATATCCTCTCCATCCAGGGCCGCGACTCGGTGCGAAAGTACATGGTCGATGAGGTCCAGAAGGTCTATAAATCCCAGGGCGTGAACATCAACGACAAGCACATCGAGGTGATCACCCGCCAGATGCTGCGACGCGTGAAGGTCGACCACCCCGGGGATACCGGCCTCCTGCCCAATGACCTCGTTGACCGCCGCGAGTTCGAGGAGACGAACAACAAGGTGATTGCCGAGGGTGGTGAGCCGGCGACGGCACAGCCTGTCCTTCTTGGTGTCACCAAGGCCTCACTCAACACCGATTCCTGGCTCGCTGCTGCCTCCTTCCAGGAGACGACACGCGTTCTCACCAATGCTGCCATCGACGGCATGGTTGATCGCCTCAGCGGGCTCAAGGAGAACGTGATCATCGGCAAGCTGATCCCGGCTCGTGCTGAGATCGTTGTGCCAAAGCGCGAACACTACGGCGAACTCGACGTGCCCGAGGCGCTCCTCCTCGAGGAGGAGGCCGACCTCGAACGACGGCTCGCCGAGAGCGAGGCGCGCTACAGCCGTGGCATCGCCATCGGCCTCCTCGATGAGGAGGATGAAGACGGCGATGACATGATCATCGGTGCGCTCGAGGATGACGACGAGGACGAATAGTCCCTGAGGTCACGTCCGAACAAAGCACGACGGCGGGCCCCTGGAGACGGGGGCCCGCCGTCGCTGTGCCCATGTCCCCTGCCGTGTGCAGGCGTCTCAGTGGCCGGCAGATTCGAGGAGGACGATCGCGGTGGCAGCCATCGCCTCGCCGCGGCCGATGGCATCGAGCTGTTCGTTCGTCTTTGCTTTCACGCTTACCCGTTCTATGGCCACCCCGGCGATTTCGGCAATCCGTTCACGCATCATCGCGATGTAGGGTGCGAGTCTTGGCCGTTCGGCCTTGACCGTGGCATCGATGTTCGAAACGCCCCAACCTGCTTCGCGTGCGAGTCTGAGGGCCGTGCGGAGGAAATCGGCGCTATCCGCATGCGCGTAGCGCGGGTCGCTCGGGGGAAAGTAGTGACCGATATCTCCGAGGGCGGCTGCGCCGAGTACCGCATCGGTGATGGCGTGGAGGAGGACATCGGCATCGCTGTGGCCCGCCAACCCGGGGCCCTCTTCAATGATGATCCCGCCGAGCACGAGCGTACGGGCGTCATCGATGCGGTGGATATCCTCCCCGATTCCGGCTCGTATCACGATTCCTCTCGCAGGCGGAGGATGAGACGCGCGATTTCGAGGTCGAGTGGGCGTGTCAGCTTGATGTTCTCCGGGCTCCCCTCGACGACCGCGACCGGAAGGCTGAAGCGAAAGAGCATCGCCGCATCATCGGTTTCGTCGTCGTCTCCGGCCGCGGCCGCAGCCAGCCACGTCTCGCGCCGAACGACTTGCGGAGTCTGTGCGGCCCAGAGGAGGGAGCGGTCCGGATGGCCGGTGATGATACCCTCTCGCACCTCTTTGATAGTGTCGACGGTTGGGATCGCGCAGATCGCTCCGGCGCGGTCCTCAGCAGCCGCTACACAACGATCGATACTGCTCGGTGCAATGAGGGGCCGTGCACCATCGTGGATGGCAACGTAGGGCGAATGACAGGCGAGAAGCCCCGCCTGCACGCTGTCGCGCCGCCGCGCACCCCCGGTCACCACTGTCTTGAATTTGTCCGGTGCAAACTGCGCGCCGAGCACGCGCATGCGCTCGGCGCCTTCCTCAGCGCAGACGAGGACGATGTTGTCGATGGACTCGGCACCCTCGTAGGCCGCAAGCGACCATGCCACGACAGGCCGGCCGCACAGGTCGGCGAGTAGTTTGTCGGCGCCAAAACGGGTCGCGGAGCCAGCGGCCACGATGACCGCATCAGCGTGCATGTCATCCAAACCGTATCACCCGTGAAGGGTGAGTTGCGAGCCGCGGGCGACAACCCCGCTCCTGCTCGTCAATGGTGCCCGGGAAATGGCAGCCTGACGTTTTCTCTGAGCAGCGACACCGGGAATCATGGTCTTTTCGCAACCGCACGATCGTCATAAGCTTAGAAGCCTACGGCTCACGTCGGGAGGAATCGCGGGCTTACCGGTCCGGCCTCCTTGCCTTTGAGTCCTTCCATCCTGGCCCACGGCCGATGGGAGGATAGCCACGACCGCATGGCGTGGCGGGCGCCGGCCAACCCCTCACCGGGGCTCGGGCGGGTACAAATCCACTGGCCGTAGAAAGGACCCTGTTCTATGGCGCGCATGACAGGCGCACAAATGGTGCTGGAGTCGCTCCAGCGCGAAGGCGTGGACACGATCTTTGGGTATCCCGGTGGCGTTGTCCTCCCGCTCTACGACACCCTCCCGGAGTTCCCGGGTATCCGCCATATCCTGTGCCGGCACGAGCAGAGTTCGGCCCACATGGCCGATGGCTATGCACGTGCGAGTGGCAAGATGGGCGTGTGCCTGGCGACGAGTGGCCCGGGTGCCACCAACCTGGTGACCGGTATCTGCACCGCGTGGATGGATAGCACTCCGGTGTTTGCCCTCACGGGAAACGTCGCTCGCACCCTCCTCGGTAAGGACGGCTTCCAGGAAGCCGACATCACCGGGATTACCCAGCCGATCACCAAGCACAACTACCTCGTGATGAACGCGCGTGAAATCGCACTCACTGTCCGCGAGGCCACTCATATCGCCACTACCGGGCGGCCGGGACCGGTGCTCGTCGATATCCCCAAAGATGTCTTCCAGGAGACGGATGAGTTCGACTGGCCAGAACAGGTGAACCTGCGTGGCTACAAGCCGACAACAGAGGGCCATGCCGGGATGATTCGTCGTGCCGCTGAACTCATTGACCAGGCGAAGCGCCCGATCATCATCTCCGGCCACGGAATCATCTGGGGCGACGCGCACAAGGAACTCGTGGAACTCGCCGAGAAAGCGAACATCCCGGTCATCACCACGTTCCTCGGGATCGGCGGATTCCCCGAGGACCATCCCCTGAGCTACGGATGGCTCGGAATGCACGGGATGTTCTATGCGAACATGGCCGCCGATGGCGCTGACGTGGTTATCGGCATCGGGATGCGATTCGATGACCGCGCCATGGGTCGCTTCAAGGACTTCAATCCAAACGCGAAGATCGTTCATATCGATATCGACCCGGCGGAGATCGGGAAGAACTTCCCGACCGCAGTTCCGATCGTCGGAAATGCCAAGAACGTGCTCCCCAAGCTCACCGAGCTTGTCCGGGAGCAGCGCCGTACCGAGTGGATTAAGTGGATCGATCAGGTTCGCGAGGAGCACCCGAGCCGCGACGTCCGGGAATCGCGGCGGTTGCTGCCGCAGTACGTGATGCACACGCTGTATGACGAAACACAGGGCAACGCGAACATCGTCACGGGTGTCGGCCAACACCAGATGTGGGCCGGCCAGCACTACTTTTACAAGCGACCACGCCAGCTCATCACCTCGGGCGGACTCGGCACGATGGGCTTTGAGCTGCCCGCAGCCATCGGCGCCCAGGTGGCCAGGCCAGAGCAAGAGACCTGGGCCATCTGCGGCGACGGCAGCTTCCAGATGACGATGCAGGAACTGGCGGTGCTCGTCGACGAGCAGTTACCGGTGAAGATGGCGATCTTCAACAACGGCTATCTCGGGATGATCCGCCAGTGGCAGCAGCTGTTCTACGACAAGAATTACAGCAGCTGTGGCATCACCCAGCCAGATTTCTGCAAGCTCGCCGACGCCTACGGAATCCGTTCCATCCGCGTCGAGACGAAGTCCGAAGTCGAGCCCGCAATCCGTGAGGCACGAGCCCACCGGGGCCCCATCCTGATCGACTTCCAGATCGACCAGGAGGAAAACGTTTGGCCGATGGTCCCCGCGGGTGCTGCACTCTCCGAGACCATCGAGGCGCCCGCCGAGGAGATGGTGCGATGAGCTCCTCCCAGGCGAATGGCCATCGTCCACACCTCACGCATACGGTTGTCGCCATCGTGGAAGACAAGCCCGGCGTGCTGATGCGGGTTGCGAGCCTCTTCCGGCGCCGCGGCTTCAACATCGAATCCCTCACCGTCGGGCATAGCGAGGCCGAAGGCCTTAGCCGGATGACGATGGTGGTTGATGGCGAAAGCGCGCCGGTCGAGCAGGTGGAGAAGCAGCTCTACAAGCTCATCGACGTGGTGAAGGTCAGCGACCTCTCCCACGAAGACATGATCCCGCGTGAACTCGCCATGATTAAGGTTCGCTGCAATAACGTGAACCGGCATGAGCTGCTCGATATCGCCAACGTGTTTCGGGCCGATGTCATCGACATCGCGACGAACTCGATCATCCTCCAGGTGGTGGGCGACGAGGACAAGATCGATGGCCTGACCAAGATGTGCGAGCCGTACGGAATCCGGGAGCTCGCACGGACAGGACGGGTAGCGATGGTCCGCGGCCCCAAGACCACTACCGTCCACGAGTCGGAGCCTGAGAAGATCGCCCGTATCCACGCGAGCCAGGGCCGGCGTGTTGAGGGCGACCTCCCGTTCAGCAGCGACTGAGCCTGCTCGGTCATGCCAGGCAGAAAGGGGATCCGCGTGCGGGTCCCTTTTCAGTTCCGGGCGGGTGCGCCAGGTTGCGGTAAGCCATCGCTTCTGGGAGCGTGTGCCCGAGGAGGGATTGGGATGAAGCGGCCCGGTAAGGAAGGTATCGTCGTCGGGATCTTCGTGGCACTGATGCTTGGTGGGTATATTGGCCTGCGGGTAGCAATGGCACTCCTTTAGCCCAGCATCTCCATGTACTTTCGTTTCATCCAGTCACCTTTCGCACGGTATTCGGCCGGCGTGGAGAGCGCACCTTTCTTCCCGCTGACTTTCGCGTAGGCGAGATTGAGCGTCGCATGGTGATTCTCACGGCCGCCTACCCGCCGGGCCCGCTCGCGGGCTGCGCGATTGGTCCACGTCTTGCAATACTCGAGCGCTTCTGAGAGCTCCCCGGCGATATCAACGACGTCGGCCGTGATGGACTGCGCTGGCTCCGGGTGAACGGGAGGAGCCGCCACGCCGAACATCGTGAGCTGCTGGCCCTCGAGATAGCGGCCTTCGTGGTCCATGTGGACATCGCCAGCCTCGACAACACCGAGGATTTCCGCCTGCGGTGCTTCGTCCTCCTCTGCATCTTCACCCCAGGGGTCATCATCCTCGTCATTCGGCCACACCTGGTCGTCGCTGAAACCGTCAGCCGTCCGCTGGATGGAAGCGGGCGGGAGTTCGCGCTCGAGGTGCTCGACGATCGCCCCGAGGCGTGGATCGCGGCCAATGAAGACATGGAGGAGGTTCTGGCGCTCGGGCAGGACGTGGTTGTACCTGAGGCCGCGGCCAAGCTGCTGGATCACCGGCCCGCGGCTGAACACGGCGTCGAGCTTGAGGAGGACGCTGACTGCCGGCGCATCGAAGCCCTCGCTCGCCTTCTTCACCTGGATGAGAACGTCGTAACGACCTTCGTGGAAATCGCGCATGCGGCGTTCGCTCTCGGCGTCACTCATCTCGTTACTGTGAACGACGACGCAGCGAAGCTCCGGGTGGAATCGCTCGAACTGCCGGTACAGGTGGTTGGCGTGTTCCGTCGTGGCCGCAAAGACGAGCCCCTGGTGTTGCCCCGGCGCGGCAGCCATCTTCGCGAGGAGCGTGACTGCAAACTCACGAATGAGCGGCTGGACATAATCCTCGTTCCAGCGGAGCTGCTGGCGAACGTAGCGCTGGTCGAAGTCAGGGAGCTCCGCCATCTCGGAGGCGGTGAACTCGAGTAGCTCACCGTCGGCACTGCGAAGCTGAACCGCGTAGTCCTTCATCTGCAGGTTCAGATGCTTGAGGACGCGCCGCTCCTTCCATGCCTGCCTCATCGAGACCATCACGAGCGGATCGATGACGAGGCCGCCTTCCTCTCCCGCGACGTAACGGGCGTTGGCGATCGCGTCCTTGTCGAGGCGGACAGGCGTGGCCGAAAGGAGGAGCATCGAGCGTGCCGGCAGCGAGGCGAGCGCCTTCGCCCACGTCCCCTTCTCGCCCAGGTGGTGGGCCTCATCGCACACGACGTGAACCTTTCGTGCCCGGCAGAGCCGCTCATAGATGGCAGGTGCGGCAGCGACCTGCTGATAGCTCGCGACGATGAAGTTGACCCGCGGGGCGAGCATTCGATCCGGGGCAGCATTTTCGGCGAGGACCTTGCCGACCGTGCGGGTGCTGGCCAGCACCTGCATAGCCTTGCCAACGCCCTTGTAGACCTGCGTCCGAAGGACATCGGTGGGTGTGAGGTAGAGGCACGTGTCTGCTCCGCCAACCCCACAGGCGATGTCGAATGAGCCAACGCCAATGACCGTCTTACCGTAGCCGACCGGTACTACGACGAGTTCATGGCGAGAGCCATTGCGCAGGGCCTCGGCCCAGCGGCGGAGAGCCTCGCTCTGCCCGGGGCGAAGGCGATGGGTGACAGGAGAACTGGGTGCGCTCATTGGTATAGGAGAGTTAGCAGTTTACTCCCTGCCATGCGGTACGTCGACTTGAACCGCCGTGTACCGCGAACCCTGGATGTTCAGGAATCCGTCTCTCACGCCTGCCTCAGCGGCCCTTGAATACGGGCTCACGCTTCTCCAGGAACGAGCGGATCCCCTCGGCGGCATCTTCGGTGCCCTGGGTGATCTGCTGGAGGAACTGTTCCATCTCAATCTGCTCATCGAGGCCGCGCCCTTGCCCTTCATATGCGAGCCGCTTGATGAGCTCAATTGCGAGCGTTGGCCCGTTTGCGATCTCCGAAGCGAACGTTGCGACGCGACTGCGGAAATCGGCGTCAGCAACCACTTCGCCGGCGAGACCGATCTCGAGTGCCTCGCGTGCACCGATAATCCGCCCGGTGAACATCAGGCGAAGTGCACGTTCCATCCCCACGAGACGTGGCAAGAACCAGGTGCAACCGGTGTCGGCGACGATGCCGCGCTTCACGAAGACCGCGCCGAACCGCGCACTCTCCGCCGCGATGCGCATATCGCAGGCCATCGCCAGCGAAAAACCAGCCCCGGCCGCAACACCGTTGACTGCCGCAATCGTTGGTTTGCGGCAATGGAACACCTCCGCCGTAGCCAGGTAGCGGGATCGTTCCTGTGCCCCGCGGCCGGAGTATGGGCGGGACGGCCAATCCGGTTCAGATGTTTGGACAGTGAGATCCGTCCCGGCACAGAACCCGCGCCCTTCCCCGGTGATCACGACCACGCGGACGTCATCATCCGCATCGGCAGCTTTGATGGCAGTTTCGATTTCGGCCCACGAACCCCAGGAAAGAGCGTTGAGCTTCTCGGGTTTGTTGAGTGTGAGGGTCGCGATACCGGCACTCACGTCGTAGCGGATATCCTGGAACTCCATGCGGTTCCTCCATGGCACGTTGCCAAGCTTTGCACGTCTCTGCGACGGATGGTAGCCCGCTGGCGATGTCAGTGCGGGACAACAGAAAAAGGCGAGCCGTGTAAGGAACTCGCCTTTTGTAGGTCCGATGCGTATGAGGCTATTCGTCTGCCGTGACACCAGGAACGACCCGCCGGAACGGGAGGACTGGATTCACAGTCCCCGAGCCGGAGGACCGGGCCCCCGCCGTGCCCCCACCATTCGAGGTCGAAGCCGGTGTGGGCGATGGTGTGGCCGCCGGTGTCGTGTTGGTGCCGGTAGCCGTGCTCTTTGCAATGAACTCGATGGCAACGAACCCCTGGCCTGCCGGTGTGCTCACTTGCACCCAGTGGTAGCCGTTCGCAAGCCCCGCATTGGCGATGACGGTCACCTGTGTCCGGTCGCCGAGCACCGTGAGGATGTCGCCGTTGGGTGCGGTGCGAAGCCGAAGGACGTCGCCCGGGGTGTTGGTGAACAGCGTGTCACCGACCGCCACACTCGCAGCATCAACCGGTACGAGCCTGGCGCTTGGCACGCGGTTCGTAACGCCTGCGCCGGCCGGCGATGGCCCCGTACCCGATCCGCTGATGCGGTAGATATGGTAGGTAAGGCCACCATAACGGCCGGCCGAAGCAACAGGATTGTAATTCTCACGAATGTGAACGACGCCATCGAAGTTCATGTTGGAATCGACGACAGTGAACGTGCCATCGCCGTTCGCGCTCACAACGATGGCGGTGTGAAGCCCTGCGTAGTCGGCGCCGGGACTCGTGTCTGCATCGTTGGCGATCTGGATGATGTCGCCCGGGCCAGCATCGGTCAGGGACACCTCAATCGCACCTGCATCGAAGAAGCCCTCGCGATAGTCAAAGCCGATCTGGCGGCCTGTTACTTCGGCGACGACCTTCTTGACGAACGTCCAGCACTGGCCCTGGTAGGTGCCATCGTAGCGGGCAGCATCCTGGGCGATTGCGGGATTCGACGGAGGAATCGAAGCCGGCGCGGCCATAGCGGGTACGGCAGCGACGGCGAAAAGGACGGCAACAACGGCGACCAGGATGGCTGCCAGGGCCGGCCGGTGTTGGGACATCGGCATGCGGGCTTCCCCTGTTTCAGTTTCCTGAGGGCTTCGGGCACCGTAACTGGCAAATGCCTTGGTGGCAACCCGTTATTGTCGGGAAACAGCGGTTAATTTTGGCGTTTTCGGGGTTCTTCCTACGTCCCGGAAGCTAGAGAGAGACATAAATACTGAGAATATTGTGACTCGCGCGAACGTGAGACGGCCGTAGAATCGGGGCCCATGGGACAGCAGCAACCCCTCACGGGGCTACGCGTGATCGAAATCGCTGGCTGGAATGCTGTGCTGGCAGGGCGGCTTCTTGCCGATGGGGGCGCCGACGTCGTGCGTGTCGTACCGCCCGAGGGCGACATATTGACGGATGAAGGACCGTTTTTCGGCAACTCGGCGGTCTCTGTTCAGGAGAGCTGGTACAACGCCGGAAAGCGCACAGTCGTTATTGACCTCGCAACCAGCAGAGGGCGCGCCCAATTTGCCGGACTGGTGGCGGCGGCTGATGTGCTCATCGAGGACTGGACACCCGGACGGGAGCCGATACCCCCGGAGCAACTCGCGGCGGCAAATTCCCGGCTCGTGCGCATCTCTGTCCTTCCAACGGGTGAAGATGGGCCGTGGAGCGGGATTGTGACCAACGACCTCGTACAGAATGCGCTCAGTGGAGCCGCCTCGGTCACGGGAAATGCCGAAACACCTCCACTGACCGGCTACGGCAACCAGAGCCACCACACCGTCGGGATGTATGCGGCCATCGTCGCCCTGGCCGGGGTACGAGCCGCGCGGTTGTCGGGGACATCCCAGCACGTCGTCCTCTCCGCTCACGAAGCCCTCGTCTCCTGCACCGAGCAGGTCCTGATGCAGTGGTGGTTCCCGGAAGGGACCTGGAACGGCAGCGTCGCGAAACGCCAGGGCTCGCTCCACTGGTCCGGCGCCTACGAAGTCTATCCAGCAAAGGATGGAAAGGGCGTGATGGTGACGGTCGCACTCAACTTCGCCAGTGTCGTGCTGCCCTGGATGAAAGAGGATAACGCCGCCCAGGACCTCGCCAACCCTGAGCGCTACCCCAGTATCGTCTCCATGATTCGTGACATGCCATACGTCATGCAGGTGATGCGGGACTGGGTCGGGACGTATGAAGGCGATGAGATGTTCTATGAGTCGCAACGGCGACACCAGCCATACGGGGTGGTCTGGGATATCGCACAGGCGGCTGCCAGCCCACAGATCGCTGCTCGGGAGTATCTGCAGACAGTGAACGTGCCGGGGTTCGGCGATGTACCTTTCCCTGGCCGCTTCTTCCGGACGAGTGCCGACGCCGGGCACCCTCGTCCGGGTACCCGTGTCGAGATTCGTGACCTTGGTTGGGACCCGCGGCCCAATCAGCCTCCCGGCAAACCTCCCATCCAGCCACAGCGCCCGCTCGAAGGCCTCCGCGTGATGGACTTCACCCACGTGCTCGCCGGCCCATTCGGTACACGTGTCCTCGCGGACCTCGGGGCGGAAGTCATCAAGGTCGGTACGGCCGGACGCGCGACGGGCTCAAACACACCCGCACACCCCTACTACATGTGCTGGAACCGCAACAAGAAGAGCATCGCTATCAACCTCTCGAGCGAAGAAGGGAGAGAGATCGCGCGAATGCTTGCCAACAAGAGTGACGTGATCACCGAGAACTTCAGCGCGGGTGTACTCCGCCGCCGGGGTCTCGACCGGGCATCGCTCGCCGGGAGTAATCCCGGTATCAGCGTCATCGCCATGGGGGGCATGGGCCAGACAGGGCCATGGAAGGATTTCGTGACGTTTGCTCCCACGCTCCACGCGCTTTCCGGCCTCACCTACCTCACGAACCCTCCCGGGCGCCACGACCTGGGGTACGGATTCTCCCTCACCGATCACCTCTCCGGCCTGACCGCGGCCTGCGCCGTGCTCGAAGCGATCGAATATCGCGAACGCACCGGCCAGGGCCTCGAGATTGACGTCGCGCAGTACGAGATGGCACTCGGGATCATGGCGCCCGCGCTCCTGGACCACCTTGCAAATGGGACCAATCCGGAACCAGCAGGTAACCGGCATCCTTTCGGGTCCTGGGCGCCACACGGTATCTACCCGGCGCGCGGCGAGGATCGCTGGGTGGCAATCGCGGTGAAGGGCGACGGGCAGTGGCGAGCCCTCTGCCGCGTGATGAACCGGCCGGAACTGGCAGGTGATGGAAGGTTCGTGACTCACGCGGCGCGAGTCGCCAGCCAGGATGACCTTGACGCGCTTGTCGCCGATTGGACACGTACTCAGGACCGGTATGAGGTGATGGCCGTATGCCAGGCCGCTGGTATTGCGGCGGGCGCCGTCCAGGATGCGGAAGATCTGAATCTCCGCGACCGGCAACTCGCGCACCGGGAGTTCTTCACGACGGCGACGTGTGAGCGTTGGGGAGAGTACGGGATCGACCGGTTCCCTGCACGCTTCAACGGCCGGCGGCCCGGTCCCTACGAGGCGGTGCACGAAGTTGGCGAGGACACATTCGAGATCATGACCGGTCTCCTCGGGTTGCCGGACGAGCGCGTGGCAGAGCTCATTGGCACTGGCGTGCTGTCGTGATCGATTCCCTGCGACCGCACGGGTTGCAGAGCATCGGCACATACCTCCGCGCCGAGTGCGTAGCTTCCTGCAACGCGCCAGAACCTCTGCTACGCTGACCGGGTTGCTTTTCAGGAGGCGCGTGCGTGGCCCTGCGTTTGTATTCGTCACTCGGCAATGAGAAGCGTGAGTTCCGCCCCCTCGTGCCCGGTGAGGTCCGGATGTATGTCTGCGGTGTGACGCCCTACGACGTCACTCATCTCGGCCACGCATTTTCTTACGTGCAGTTCGATACGCTTCGCCGCTACCTCACGTTCCTCGGCAACGAAGTGCGCTACGTCCAGAACATCACTGATATCGATGACGATATGATCATGGTCTCCAGACGGCAGGGGGGACGGCCGATCGCCGAGATCCGCGATGAGAACGACGCCATCTTCCGAACGGATCTCGACCGGCTCAACGTCCTCCGTCCCTGGCATTATCCGATGGCCACCGAGCACATCCCGGAGATCATCGAGACGACCGCGAAGATCATCGAAAACGGCACAGGGTACGTAGTCGACGGCGATGTCTTCTTCGAGGCAGCGAAGTTCGCACGCTACGGACAGCTCAACGGAGTGACCATCCAGGAACTGGCCAAACGCGAAAACCCCGAATCGAAGCGCGAATACAAGAAGCGCGGCCCCCTCGATTTCCTCCTCTGGCAGGTGACGGAACCCGATGAGCCGAGTTGGGAGAGCCCCTGGGGTCCGGGCAGGCCCGGTTGGAGCATTGAGTGCACCGCGATGTCGAGTGCCCACCTTGGCCACCAGATCGATATCCACGGGGGCGGCCGTGACCTCGTTTTCCCCCACCATGAGAACGAGATCGCCCAGGCCGAGACGGCGTTTGGTCTGGCACCGTTCTGTGGCTGGTGGATGCACAACGGGATGGTGAAGCTCGACGGAGTGAAGATGAGCAAGTCGCTCGGCAACCTCGTCCTCGCCCGCAACCTGATGACCGAATTCGAGCCGGACCACCTGCGCATGTACCTCGTTAGCGAGCACTACCGTACCGATGCCGACTTCCATGCCTCCCTCATGCCCGGTCTGTTGCCCCGTTATGAACGGCTAAAGAAAGCTGTTGCCAGCGCGAATGGTGATGCCGACCTCGATTCGCCGCTCGGCAGGCGTGCACTCGAACGACTTGACGACGACCTGGACACACCTGGCGTGCTCGGAGTGCTCGATGCGGCGGCCGAGGGAGTGCTTTCGGGGACTGCCGGGGCATCCGATGCGGCGACTATCCGCGAGGTGCTGCGAATCCTCGGTTTCGCCTTCGCCGGAGCACGTGGCCCTGCGAACGGGGATATGCGTCCGCTCGAGTCATAGCGGCCGCACGGGCTGCACCCGGATATGGCGCCGCGGCTTACGGCGTCATTCAGTGCACCGGACTCGTAGAAGCGAAGCCAGGGTGCACGTTACCCGCTCGGCCGGGCGATGGTGGCTCCGTAGGCTCGGCCGCCACCCTTCAACCGGTGCATTTGTGGTGATGCTGCGGCGGGCGCATTCGTGATCTATCGCGCTCAGCGCGACCGGCGATCCTCATGGCTGCTCTCGCGGTGCCCGCCCTCCTCCCAGATCAGCCGGAAGCAGGGCTGCGATATCGATGTCGGCGAGATCCCCGATCCGGTTCACCTCGACATCCGCCGCGGGGTAGCGGCGCAGAATGGCAGGGTCGGTCGCATAGTGCCCCTGGCGAGGGAACACGGTTGTGAGCTGCGGCCCCCACGCCTGCTTCATGGCGTCGAGGATGCGCAATTTGTCATCGATCATGATGTAGTGCTCTGCCGGATAGCGGCTCGCCACACTTTCCAGCATCTGCTCCTTGTGGACGTAGATCAGCACGCGGCCTTCAACCGCATCCCAGAGTCCCGAGCGTTCGACCTTCCTCGGCTGAAAGACCACGTCACCGTCCGAAAGGATCACCGTCGGGCCCCATTGCCCAACATGAGCGATGACGTCGAGTGACCCCGCGTAGAGCCGGTTGGCGAACGGGTAGTCGATGAGGAACGACGCTACCTTCAGGAGACCGGGGTCATCGGGGCGCTCGTTGCGATAGCGCTGGAGTGTACCGAGGTAGTCCGCATAGCCAAGCTCCGCCCGCCGCCGTTCGAAGATAGCCCAGTACCGCTGTCGTACTTCTGCACCGAATTCGTGCTCCAGGTATGCGGTCAGATCCTGGATGATGTGGTCGTTGTCCAGCAGCGTGTTATCGACATCGAAAAGGAAGACGACACGACGGCTCCCATCCGCCTCACCATTACCGTCCATGCTGGGGAACCTGACCGGCGATGCTCATTCCACCATGGCCCCACCGTAGATTGCGGCCCCGGTGAGTGCCGCCCGGGAGGTGACGATGTGGATCGGAATATGGGTGAGCAGGTCCTCCATGCGCCCCTTGCCGCGAAAAGCAGCGACGAACTCCGGCGTGTCGAGGAGCGGGATCATCCGGGGAGGGATGCCGCCCGCGATGTAGACACCACCGGTCGCCAGTACCTTCAGGGCGAGGTCGCCAGCCTCCGCTGCAAGGATGGCGCCGAACGTTTGTATCGTTAGCAGGGAGAGAGGTGAACTTTCGGGACGAAGTGCCGCCGCAAGGATGGCCCGTGTCCTGTCCGGGGTACCTGCGATTTCGGTGGCAACCGTTTCGGCATCGGCCGCAAGGCCAGCATCTCGCAGGTAGTCGTAGATGTTGGGGATGCCGAGCCCGGAACAAACGCGCTCGACACTGACATGGTCATACGTCTTCCGAAGGTACTGGAGGAGCCCGGCCTGCTGTGCATTCGAGGGGGCAAAGCCAGCATGACCGCCTTCCGAAGGATGGGGCAGGTAGCGGCCACCATCCCATGTCAGGAAGGATTCGCCCAGCCCCGTCCCCGGAGCGATGACGGCTATCGCACCACCTGTCATTGGTGTCCCGGGGCTGATGGTATGGAGGTCGCCCGGGCCGAGCGTTGGGACCGCCCAGGCAATCGCCTCCAGGTCGTTCAGGAGGTGCACCGCCTCGAGATTCAGTTCGCTCGCAAGGCGGGATGCATCAACGGCCCATGGCAGGTTCGTGATCTTCGCCTGCCCGGCAACGACCGGTCCGGCAACCGCAAAAACCGCCCGCGTCACGGGCCATGAGCCGCGGCCAAGGAAGTCGCGCACCAGGCTCTCCAGGTCGGGATAAGCCCCACTCGGGAGTTCGGCCTTCGAGACCGGAGTGCGTGGCTCGCTTCCCTGCTCAAACACGGCAAGGTCGGTCTTGGTGCCACCGACGTCCGCTGCAAGCAACATCGAGTCAGGCTCCTTTCATCTGCGACAAGCGCCGTTCAGCCAGCGCTACATGACCTCACGCGGGTCCCCGTCAAGACGAGGCTGTATGCACCCCCTTTTGGCCGGGCTGGACGATCATCCCCGGGCCGCCCGTGTGGTCATGGCCAGGTTCGGCACACGCATCGCGCAATGGTGCGTAAGTCTCCCTGTCTCGTTACGGTCATCCATGGTTCGCTGCCGCCTCCTCATCGGCGATGATCACGACACGGGGGCCCACGACGCGTGCGGCCGGGATATCCGCCCCTGCCAGCAGGCGTTCGAGTGCCTCGCGCTTCCGTTCACCTGCCACCAGGAACATCGCTACCCGCGCGGCCGAGAGTACCGGGAGCGTCAGGGTCATTCTCCGGTAGTCGGCCCGCTCCACTGATGCTACGAGGTGCCGGGTCTCGTTGAGGGCCGGGTCCCCGGGGAAGAGCGACGCGGTGTGTCCATCCTCCCCGAGTCCAAGCACCGTGAGGTCGATCGCGGGGATCGCCGGGCCGAAAAAGGAGCGAAGCTCCTCCTCATACGTGGCGGCTGCACAGGTGGTTGCTGGCATCGGATGTACACGGGCGGGCACGCGCGACAGGAGTTCTCTCCGCGCCATTCCGAAGTTGGACGGGGCGTCGTCAAACGGTACGCACCGTTCGTCGGCGAAGAAAACATCGGTCTCCGCCCACGGAAATTCGATCTCCCCAAGGCGCCGGTAGAAATCCACCGGGGTCTTCCCCCCGGAGAGTGCCAGTGTCCGCGGCCGGACCACGAGGAACTCGTCAATCGCGGCTCGGGCAATGTCGGGCACGACGCGCAATTCGCGCCTCACTGGAGGTGCCATGAGTACGGTTTGATCAGCGCGGCAGCTTCCGGTGGCCCCCACGTTCCGGCCGGGTACGGGTGAACCGGAGGGGGCTGTGTGAGGACAGGCTCGATTACCCGCCAGGCCTGCTCGACCGCGTCCTCGCGCACGAACAACGTGTGATCACCGAACATCGCGTCGTGCAGTAGCCGCTCGTACGCTTCGTCGGGCTCCTTCATGAAGGAGTGCTCATAGGAAAAGACCATGGGCTCCGTGCGCAGCTCCATTTCGGGACCCGGTACCTTGGTATTGAACTCGAAGGTGATCGATTCGCCTGGCTGGATACATAAGGTGAGGTGATTCGACTGCAAATCCTCGACACCAAGCTCTCGGAAAAGCGACAGCGGTGGCCGCCGGAAATTCACCTCCACCTCGGTTGCACGCTGTGGCAGGCGTTTCCCGGTGCGCAGGTAGAACGGCACCCCCGACCACCGCCAGTTGTCGATGAACAGGCGCATCGCCGCGAAGGTCTCCGTCCTCGATCCGGGGGCTACACCCCCTTCCTCGGTGTACCCGGGAACGGGTTTGCCATCCGCCGTCCCGGCAATGTACTGGCCCCGGACAACGTCCGCCGGGATGATAGGCCGCATGGCGTGGAACACCTTTGCCTTTTCATCGCGAACCGGTTCGGCTGAAAAGGAAAAGGGAGGCTCCATGGCCAGCAGTGCCGTCATTTGCAGGACATGGTTCTGGATGATGTCGCGGAGTGCCCCAACTTCCTCGTAGAACGCACCCCTGCCCTCCACCCCGATCGACTCCGCGACGGTGATCTGCACGTATTCGATGGCATCGCGGTTCCAGATTCGCTCGAATACGGAGTTGCCGAAGCGGAACACGAGGATGTTCTGCACGGTCTCTTTTCCAAGGTAGTGGTCTATCCGGAAGATCTGC
Source organism: uncultured Anaerolineaceae bacterium (assembly GCA_964508715.1). Lineage (GTDB taxonomy): Bacteria > Chloroflexota > Dehalococcoidia > Tepidiformales > Tepidiformaceae > JAKALX01. Next base: position 28,894 of record CAZDUX010000024.1, read on the forward strand.
GACTCGTCGAACACCTCGTGCAACGTCCCATTCAGCCGGCGCGCCGAGGCAGTGTCATACCCGAATGGCTTCTCAACGACGACCCGTGTTCCGTTGACCACCGGGTATCCCTTGAGCCCCCGGATCACCTCTTCGAAGGCCGATGGCGGGATTGCGAGGTAGAGCAAACGCTGCGGATAGGTGCAGTGCCGTGCGACTTCGGCGATACCTTCCTGCCCCAGGCCCGCATAGTGAAGCCGTGGCGCAAGGCTTGCCCACGCCGGCTCATCGAGGGGTGTGCGGGAGAACTGCGCGATCGACTGCTTCACGAAGGCCCGGAACTCATCGGTGCTCAGGCTATCGCGCGAGTACCCCACCACGTCGCCAGAGGCAGGCAGGAGACCCGCGAGGTGGAGGTTGTAAATCGCCGGAAGCAGCTTCCGCCGTGCAAGGTCACCCGTGGCGCCAACGATGATGAGATCCTGGTCGGGAGGAGGCTGGAGGGTCATTCTGGCTTCACGGCGTGCCCGCCGAACTCGTTCCGCAGGGCCGCGATCATCTTCATCGCGAAGGAATCGCTCTCGCGCGAACTGAAGCGGGCGAAGAGGGCATGTGCAATGCTCGTGGCGGGCACCCCACGCTCAACCGCTTCGAGCACCGTCCAGCGGCCTTCACCCGAATCATCGACATAACCGCGCAAAGCATCGAGGCCGGGGTCCTTCGCCAGCGCGCGCTCAGCCAGCTCGAGGAGCCACGAGCGCACCACGCTGCCCTGGTTCCAGACGGCTGCTATCGAATGCAGGTCCAGCGGAAAGTCGGAGGCGTGCAGCAGGTCAAAGCCTTCCGCGTACGCCTGGAGCATTCCGTACTCGATCCCGTTGTGGACCATCTTCACGAAGTGGCCCGCTCCACTCGGCCCGACAAGCGCATAGCCACCGGCTGGAGCAAGGTCCGCGAAGATCGGTTCAACCATCCGGAATGCCGTTTCTGGCCCGCCGACCATCAGGCAGAAGCCAACCTCGAGGCCCCAGATACCGCCCGATGTCCCGGCATCGAGGAACTGGATGCCACGTGCCTTCATCATCTCCGCACGCCGTATCGAATCCCGGTAGTAGCTGTTGCCTCCTTCGATGACGATGTCACCGTCCGCCATCAGCGAGGCCAGCTGCGTGACCGTGGCCTCCGTTGGGTCGCCCGCAGGCACCATCACCCAGACAACGCGTGGAGTTGGCAGACCTGCAACGAGCTCTTGCAGGGAATGTGTTGGCGAGATTGCCGGGTCGTGGTCATAGCCACTGACCTCGTGGCCATGCTCCTGGAGGCGCTTGGTGATACCGGCGCCCATGCGCCCAAGCCCTACGACTCCGATCTTCATCCTGTGGTTGCCTCCAATAGTCCCTGCACTGTCGTGCGAGTCGCCCGCCGGCCATGTTTCAGAAGGGATTCCAGGTCGCCGAGCGCCTGGGCGTGCTTCAGTTGTCCGAATGTGTACGGCTTCCCCGGAACTGCCAGGTCGGCCTGGTCGTCCGCAACCAGCTGGATGAAGACACCCGTGTTCGGTCCGCCCTTGTGCAGTTGTCCGGTCGAATGCAGAAAACGCGGGCCGTACCCAACCGTTACCGGTACATGGAAACGGTCTCGGAGGGACACGCGCATCGAGCGCAACTGATCATTGAGTTCCGGGCTCTCCGGCAGGTAGGCCTGGATGGCGATGTAGTCCCCCGGCTCGACTGTCCCGAGTAGTTCACCGAGTGGCTTCACCGCAGGCATCGCCGATGCCTGCTCCAGGATGCGAGACGTTGCGTCTTTCGCTTCCTGCACGTTCGGCTGATCGAACGGATTGATACCCAGGAGGTGACCCGCAACGGCTGTTGCAAACTCCCAGCGGACAAACTCACCTCCGAGTTGGTACCGGTCTCGGAGCGACACTTGAACCACCGGTTGAGAAGCCGCCAGGCTATCGAGCCTCGCGTCCCCCGCGATGCCCACGAAGAGCCTGTCGCTACCATAGACTCCCGGCTCTCCGAGTGGTTCTCCCTCGATCGGGATGATCCCGCGAGACTCCTTGCCCGTTGATTCCGCGATGAGTTGCTCGATCCAGCCACCGAAGGCCGCTACCTCGTCGGGCAGGACGAGCGTGAGCTTGTCGTGCCCGCTGAGGGCTGCCTGCGCCAGTACCGTTCCCAGCCAGGCTCCCGGGTTTTCCGCGAGCCGGACACAGGAGTGGCAAGCATGCGCCATCTCTCGAGCGCTCTCGATCAGCCGGTCGAGGTCGGCCCCGACCAGGGCGGCAGGCACGAGCCCGAAGTAGGAGAGTGCCGAATACCGCCCGCCAATGTCGGACGGGTTTCGGAACACGCGCCGGAATCCGTGCTTCTCGCCGAGCTGTTCGAGCGGAGAGCCGGGGTCGGTAATAGCGATGAAGTGACGTCCGTCGCCGCTTCGCTCCCAGAAGTGCGAGAAGTGCGAAAGGGTTTCGATCGTCGTTCCAGACTTGCTCGAGACAATGAACAGGGTGCGGCCGAGGTTGATCTCCCTGTCGATATGCAAGATCGTCACCGGATCGGTGGTATCGAGTACTTCGAGGCCGAGACCGCCTGCATCCCGCCCGAACGTCGACGCAAAGAGTTGCGGAGCGAGGCTCGACCCACCCATACCCAGCAGCACGGCCTTCCGATAACCCTCCTTCGCGAGCCCCTCCGCGAAGCGATGCAACCCGGCACATTCGCCAGCCATCCGGTCGGCCACCGTCAGCCAGCCAAGCCGGTTCGAGATCTCCGTCGGATCTGGTTTCCATACCGTGTAGTCGCGTTCCCAGATGCGACGCACGACCTGGTCCTGGGCGAGGTGATTGAGCCCGATCTCAACGGACTGCTGCAACCCATGGAGGTTCGCCGTCCAGCGCGGAGGACGCCCGGTGTCCGGCTGGAGCGCCTCCCCCAGCCGTTTCAGCAGTTTCTGGAAGTCGGTCGCGAACCTTGCGAGGCCCTCTTCCAGCAACTCCGCGGTCACCTGGTCGAGGTCGACACCGTTGCGGGCCGCTTCACCAAGCGTCTGCTCGGCCGCCTGCACACGACCTTCCACATCGACGGCTACCTTCCCATGGTCGGTGAACGCTCGCAGCGTCCCCTCGGGCATGGTGTTGACCGTTTGTGGTGCGACGAGTTCCTCGACATAGAGCACATCGCTGTATGCCGGGTTCTTGGTGCTCGTTGAAGCCCACAACGGCCGTTGGACCTGTGCGCCAGCTGCCGCCAGTCTCGCCCACCGGGGGCCGGAGAATCGCTCCTGGAAGCGTCCGTATGCCCGCCATGCGTTGGCGATTGCGACCTTTCCGCGTAACGGCGACTCCGCCGGCAGGGTCGGGTCCACCTTCGTGTCGATCCGGGAGACGAAGAACGATGCCACGCTGGCGATGCCCGACACGGGTTGCCCCGCGGCGAGCCGCCGCTCGAGTCCCCGGATGTATGCGTCCGCAACCTGTTCGTACGCTGGTACGCCGAAGAGGAGCGTCACGTTCACGTTGATTCCTGCCGCGACGAGCTCTTCGAGCGCCGCGATGCCTTCCACCGTTCCCGGCACCTTCACCATCACGTTCGGCCGATTGAGAAGGCCGAAAAGGCGCTTCACTTCCGCGATCGTCGCATCACGGTCGTGTTCTATCCCCGGAGGTGCTTCGAGCGACACGAACCCGTCCGCTCCCCCTGATGCATCGAAGACGGGCCGGAATACGTCGGCCGCCCCCCGGATATCCTCGACGGCAAGCGACACGAATACGCCGTACGGGTCGCGGATACCCTGCTTCACCAACTCCTTGATCGCACCGTCATAGTCGGTTGATCCGGCGATGGCCTTCTCGAAGATCGATGGGTTCGAGGTCATTCCTCGCACACCCAGCTTTCGCAGCCGTTCGAGCTCACCAGAGGTGATCAGGCTCCGGCGGATGTAATCGAGCCAGACACTCTGTCCGCATTGGTGCAACTCTTCCACGATATCAGGCATCCGCATCCTCCCTCGGCCTGTACTCCTGTTCGATTGCGCGAACCTTCGCCAGTCTGCGCACATGCCGTTCCGCACCCGAGAAGCGTGCCGACTGGAAGGTCCTCACCAGCTCGATTGCGAGCTGAGGGCCGATCACCCGGGCCCCCAGCGCAAGCACGTTCATGTCGTCATCCTCGACACCCTGGTGGGCCGAAAATGTGTCATGACACACCGCCGCACGGATTCCCGGAACCTTATTCGCTGCCACCGAAGCGCCAACACCACTCCCACAGATAAGCACCCCCCTTGCGGCCCGGCCCGTGGTGATCGCCTCCGTAACCGCCCTGACCATATCCGGGTAATCATCATCCGGATCAATATTGAAGGCGCCCAGGTCCCGTACTTCGTTACCTGCCGACCTCAGCGCTTCGATCACAGCTGTCTTGAGCGGGAAACCGCCGTGGTCACAGCCAACGACAAATCGCATTGCCTATTCTCCCGCCGAGCGCGCAGCTACCGCTTCTGCACGGGCTGCAACTACCTCCGGAGTGAACCCGAACTTCTCGAACAGCACCTCACCAGGCGCGGACGCTCCGAAGTGGTCGAGCCCGACGATATCCCCGCCATCGCCTGTATAGGTTCGCCAACCCATTGGCGAAGCTGCCTCGATGGCCAGGCGCGCACGGATTGAGGGTGGCAAGACCGAGTCGCGGTACTCCGGTGGCTGCTCCTCGAAGACCTCCCAACTGGGCATGCTGACCACCCGCGTGTGGACGCCGCGAGCCTCGAGGATGTCCCGGGCTGCGAGTGACAGCGATACCTCGGAACCAGTCGCAAGCAGGATGACATCCGGGCTGCCGCCATCTGCTTCGGCAATCACGTAAGCCCCACGCGGCACTCCCTCCCGGATCCGGGCACCATCGTCGAGGATCGGCAACGCCTGGCGAGTCAGGACGATCGCGGAGGGGCCGTCCCGCTCGATTGCCAGCCGCCAGCAGGCCGCCGTCTCATGGGCGTCAGCAGGCCGCAGAACGGTGAGACCGGGGATCGCGCGCAAGGCGGCGAGATGCTCGATAGGCTGGTGGGTGGGCCCATCCTGCCCGAGCCCGATGCTGTCATGGGTGAACACGAAGAGTGAGTGCGCCTGCTCGAGCGCAGCCAGGCGGATCGCAGGACGCATGTAGTCCGAAAAAACGAGGAAAGTGCCGCCATAGGCTGTCACCCCTCCGTGCAGCGCCATTCCGTTCACGATGTTCCCCATCGCGTGCTCACGGACGCCAAAGTGCAGATTGTGCCCGTTCCATTGGTCGAAACCGAGGTCTCCACGGTCACGGAGGTAAGTCTCCGTCGATGGTGCAAGGTCCGCCGACCCACCGACGAGCGTAGGCAGGCCATCGATAACGCCATTGAGCACGCGGCCCGATGCAACCCGTGTGGCCATGGGTCTCGTCTCACCGGCGAAGTCCGGGATGCTCCGGTCCCAGCCAGGTGGTAACTCGCGCGACATGACCGTGGTGAAGAGACGGGCCTCGTCACCAAACTCGGCCCGGTAACGCGCGAACCGTTCGTCCCACTCCTGTTCCAGCGAGTGACCGTGGCCGAGAGCCTTGCGGAACTCCTGCAATGCCTCCTCGGGAACGTAGAACGACGGCTCTTCGGGCCAACCGAGGGCCTGCTTGGTCAGCCGTACTTCCTCCTCTCCAAGAGGAGCACCGTGTGCTGCTGCGCTGCCCTGCAGGTGTGGGCTTCCGTGAGCGATCTCGGTTCGCGCAATGATGAGCGATGGCCGCGACTCTTCGGCCTTCGCCCGCTCGAGACTCTGCGAAATCTCCTCAACGTTGTTCCCATCCACCCGCTGGACATGCCAGCCATACGCGTCAAACCGGTCACCAACCCGCTCGGTGAAGGTCTTCTCAGTCGTTCCTTCGATCGTGATGCCGTTGTCGTCATAGAGATAGATGAGCTTGCCGAGACCGAGGTTGCCAGCCAGCGAAGCCGCCTCGGAAGAGACTCCCTCCATCATGTCGCCGTCGCTCACGATCCCGTAAACATGGTGGTCAACGATCGTGTGGCCCGGCCGGTTGAATTGGTTCGCAAGAAACCGCTCGGCGATGGCAAACCCCACGCCCGTTGAAAACCCGGCTCCCAGGGGGCCCGTGGTCAATTCAACACCCGGCGTGTGCCCATATTCCGGGTGACCCGGCGTTCGGCTGCCCCATTGCCGGAACGACTTCAAGTCCTCGAGCGTCAGACCGTAGCCTGTGAGGTGAAGGATCGAGTAGAGCAGTATCGACGCATGACCGGGCGAAAGCACGAATCGGTCCCGGTCGGTCCATTTCGGGTTCCCCGGGTTGTGCCGAAGAAAGCGCGTCCAGAGCACGTATGCGATCGTTGCCGCACCCATCGGGGTGCCGGGGTGGCCCGAATTCGCTAGCTGGACCGCGTCCATCGCCAGGGTTCGAAGCGTGTTGATACACACTTCGTCGAGTCGCGTTGTTGTCGCCTGCATGGTGTACCTCCAGGCGCATGTCGCAGGAGCTACACCTCGAATCGACAGGGCGCCGACGGCCGCCGTTGTGAAACGGCCAAAGTCACCGTATGCCCCCGCTCTGCAGCTTGTCCATATACGAGCTATTGCGACGATGTTTCAGTGGCTTATCGAACGAGAAGGGCCGTGCGCTGCCACCCTGGCGTTGGCAGAGCGGCAGCGTCCAGCGTGGCTGCCAGGCCGACACGCTTTCCCAATAGCCCGGCCAGCCAGTGCGTTTACCGGCGGACGATCTGCTGCTCGAAGGTGCCAGCATGCGCGAGTTGCTGGTTCCGCAGCGCACCCAAATTCGTGAGTTCGCCACCCGCCTGATCGCTGAAGACCAAACCGACCACCAGGCTCGGTGGAGCGCCGTTCCCCGTGGGTAGCCAGGTATCCCTATCGTTGCCTCCATCGCCCAGGGCACGCTCTCACTGCCGCCACAAGTAACGCCCGTCCCTCGACGCCCCTCCCTGGGCGTCGCTCTCAACTTCCTGGTACGGCTGGAGGGATTCGAACCCCCGACCCTCTGTTCCGAAGACAGATGCTCTATCCACTGAGCTACAGCCGCACGCTACGAGAGATCCTTGAATCTGGACTGAGCATCTAACCCCGCGAATCTCCCAAACAGGGCCTTGCCACTAATCAGACTCACATGATAACCCTGTGTTGCCAAGGAGGTCCAAACCATGACAACAGCAGCCCATGCTGCGCCGACCGTGGCCGACGGCGCTCTCGAAGTATACCGCCGCGCGTTCCTTCGCTCTCTCGCTGCCGAAAACAAGAGCCGGCGCACCCTTCAGACTTACGGCGAGTCCGTGGAACAATTGAGCACCTTTCTCTCCACCCACGGCATGCCCACCGAGCCCCAGAGCATCACCCGTGAGCATCTGACAGAGTGGGTCAACTGGATGCTCGGGCAGTTCAAGTCCGCAACCGCGCTCAACCGCTACCGCGGCGTCTTCCGCTTCTTCCAGTACCTGATCGAGATCGACGAAATCACCATCTCACCCATGGCGAAGATGAAGCCGCCGAAGGTCGAGGAGATGGAGATCCCGATCATCCGCGAAGCTGATCTCGCCAAGCTACTCAAGGCCTGTGAGGGGAAGGGCTTTCGCGAGCGCCGCGACCACGCCCTCATTCGAACCTTTCTGGATACCGGACTCCGGGTTAACGAGATGTCCTCCCTGAAGGTCCAGCCCGAGAACGATATCGACTCCTGGCTGGACCTGGAGCAGGCGGTCGTCTGGGTCGTGGGAAAGGGCCGCCGTCAGCGCCGCGTACCCGTAGGGAAGAAGGCGATCTCTGCCCTGGACAAGTATCTCTTCCTCCGCGCCAGGCACGATCACGCGACCAGCCGGTACCTCTGGGTCGGAGAACGCGGCCGCATCGGGCCGAGCGGGATGTACCAGCTCATCGAGCGGCGCTGCGAGCTGGCGGGCGTTCCGCGAGTGCACCCGCACCAGTTCCGCCATACCTTCGCCCATCAGCTTCAGGCCTCGAACATCAATGACTCGGACCTCATGTATCTGGCCGGCTGGAAGACGCGAGACATGCTCACCCGCTACGGCGCGAGCGCGGCCGCGGAACGCGCGCTCGAGGCGCACCGCCGCCTCAGCCCCGGCGACCGGATTTAGCATGGACCGGTACGACCTCAGTGAGCTGCGCGAAGATGTGGAGCGCCGTTTCGGTATCAAGCTCACGCCCAGCGAGTGGCAGACCGTTATCGAGGACTCCGGTGTGCAGGCAAACGCGGCTCTCGACCGCATGGATCGTGATGCACTCCTGAGGGCGGTGGAGGGATTATCCTCCGTCCGGCAGTCGATCAAGGCCGACGTTCTTGCCGTCCGCCGATTCCTGGCAATTGAGAGCGGGCCGGAAACGCACGGGCAAGCGCTGTTTGCCTTCAAGGCCCTCGAGGTTCTGAGACCAGGTGCCGGGCCAGTCTCCGACCCGCCTCTCACCAGGGACTGGCTCGCTGCTATTGGCCAGCTCGTGCTCGCAGGTGTCGCCGCCCAACGGCTCGGAGATCTCCGCGGCACCGACTGGGCCGGGATTCTCTATGCCATTCTTGCAGGTTCCGATGGCCGTCCGTACGAAGTACCACCCGGGGACGATTGGTCACGAACGGGGCTGAGGCAGCTGCTATCGCGCCCACTGGCCTTTGGTTTTGACGTGGCCTTCGGCAAGGACCTCCGATTGCCACCGTTGGCCTGGGACCTGGAGCTAGTAACGACTGTGGTGCAGATCGCCCGGCGCGAGCCTCGTTCGGTCCGCACTGGCGGGCGTGATGTGCGATGGAGATACCGCCTGAAGGAGTACGAGAGGCGGCCTGGGCTTCGGTTTCCGAGGTCCTTCGGTGAATCGGACAACCCCGTCCACGCCTTTCGCATGGCGTTCACCCGCTCGAAAAAGCGGGTGCTGACGTACGCACCCGACTGGGATCAGGTCATCGCTTTCAAGTAGCTGCTCATTTCGGCACGCGACCTCCACCGATCGGGCAGATCTCGTGCCAATGGAATGACCGGTATGGCAAAGAATTCCCACACCGCTCGCTCGCTCAAGTCCCTCGCCGGGCGCATCGGCGCCTACGCACAACACGCCCGGCACGACCCCCGGGAGACCACCGCAGCCGCTCGCGCCACTTTTGCGGCCAGCTTCCTTGACAAGGTCGACCCCGACCACGTCCTCCCCCTGGCCGAACGTACGCGCCGCGCCGAGGCAGCACGCAGGGAGTTCTACGCGCGCATCGCCCTCGCTTCGGCCAAGAGCCGGGCATCCAGGCACCGCCGCTCGAAGTAGCCGCCATGCAGCGCTATTCGGAGACTGCACCATGCCCGATCTGCTGTGGCACCGTCAGCGCACGACGCGCTAGCGGGGAACGCTGCTGGGGCTACTCGCTCGGGCGGGTAGTGTATTGCTCCCGTATCCCGTCACCCCGCCAGGATGACAATGGAACTTACCAACATGCCCTCGATGGGACATGCGCGTGCGGCAGCCGGCATGGTTCGGCCGCTATCCAGCGCGTCCGTTGCGCCGAACCTGACTGCGCAGCACGTAGCGCTCCAGCCCCGGATATCTCCCTCCGCGATAGGGTGTACCGCCAACTGATTCAAAGGCTCGAGGTGCGTCGTGAACTCGAGCTGGAGCTGAACCGGCGCGGGCTGGATGTTGAACGCGCGATTGCCTTCGGATTCCGCTCGGTGCCGCGAACGAAAGCAGCTACCGCCGGGATCATGGCTGTGCTGCGCGGCCTCGAGGGTGTCGAAGCCCTCCGGCAGACCGGCCTGTACGACTCTAGCGGCATCCCCAATGCCGCCAACACCGATGGATTCGTGATCCCTGCACGAGACGAAAACGGGAGGATCACCGGTATCCTGTACCGCCTGTACCACCACGAACCGAAGTACCTGCTGCCGCGCGGGACACGCCTCCAAAGTGTCTACCTCGTAGCCGGCGAACCCGGTCCGGAACGCAGCCTCGTTCTGGTCGAGGGACCCCTAAAGGCATACGCAGCGAGTGAGCAGGGTAGGATCTGGGCGTTTGGGGTCAACGGGCACGCGCTCCAGCATGGGCACCTCGAAACGATCGCCCGCCTCGAACCCTTCGAGGTTCTCCTTGCTCTTGATGAGGATGCCAATGCGCGCACCCTGAAAGCCCGCGAACGGTGGACAAGGAGGCTGCATGGGGAAGGTTTCGTCGTGCGCCGGCTTACCTGGGAAGGGCTTGAACTTGGCGGCCCGAAGGGTATCGATGATGCGTACCAGTGCGGAGCGCTGGTTCGTGTTCGCCGCGTGACGCGTGCGATGCCCGAACTCCAGCCTCCGCGTCCGCGCCGGGTTGGTTCCGCACATGCCTGAAGACCTGAGCTCGCTCGGAGATGCACGGCGGCAAGTGGCAACGGTGGTTGGAGAGGTTGTCGCCGAGCCGGGTATGTTTGCTGGAGCGGTTACCGTAGTTGAGGCGACGCCCGGGATTGGCAAGACCTCGACTGTGCTATCGGCACTGTCCGGTTCCTCGGTCCGAGCAGCGTTCACGCTTCCCACGCTCGCATTAGCCGGGGAAGTCATCGCTGAAGCAGCGCGTCGAGGTCTGCGTGGGAGCTACGTCGAAGGGCACAACGAGGCCAACTGTCGGCGGATCGACGTGGTGAGACGGCTCCGCGAACAATGGCTACCCATCGCCAGCTTTGCCTGTGGTACGAAGGACTCACCTCGCTGCCCTTACCGGACTGGCTGCACCTGGTGGGCACAGTTCGAAGACAACGCGCAGGTCATCGTGGGGAGCACCGACCAGCTCTTCAATCCAAGCTTCCTGAGTGGGCGTGAACTCATCATCGTGGACGATCCGCGGCCCGCCGCTTTTCTTGATGAGGAGCGGTTCTCTCTCGAAGACCTGCCGTCCCCAGAAGAGACACCCCGGGGCTCACTTCGCAGGCTCGTGGAGGTGGTGCGTGCGGCACTGAAGCGAGCGGAGGATGGCCATCTGACGGGTGCTGAGGTCTGGGACGGCCTTTGGCGAGCCGCCCGTCGTGAGGGTCGCGACTTGTCCGACCTAATTCGCGGTTCCGGAACAGCACTTCGGATGAAACCCGACGCCGCAGCCGACCTCGACACCATACTCGCACAGCCGTGGCAGAGGCTGCGGCCGCTGGCGCAGGTGCTCGGGGAAGAACTCCCGGCCTTTCTTTCTGGCCGGGACTTCAACAGCTATCTGAGCTACAACGCCTGTGCGATAGCGCTCACGCGCCCGCGAGCCCTGCCGCCTCGAAGGGGTTTGGGGCAGGCTACCATCCTCTGGCTTGACGCTACGCCCAATTGGCCACTGCTTCGCTCGATTATTGGGACTCGTAAACTGCGGCACCACGTGGTGGCGGTCTTATCAGCTCCGGGAGTTCAACTGACTCAAGATCTCAGGCTCCGGACGGCAAAGACCTCGATGCGGAAACCCGAGAATCTGCGGCAGGTACAGCGGGCACTGACCACCATCTCGAATGGCCCGGGACCCTCAGACGGTGTGATCGTGTATACAGAGCAGCGAGAGGCCATGGTAGATACCGGGTTCCTCACAAAGAATATCGAGACGTGGGGACGCGCTCGTGGTACGAACCGCCTCGAGCACGTGGACAGGTTGTTCGTGGTTGGCCGGCCACAGCCACCCTTGCGGGAGGTGATTTGGCCGCTGGCTGAAGCGCTTTTCCATGACGATGAGAAGCCTATCGACGGCGACCTCGGCTACGCATGGAGGCGGTTTGAAGGACAGGAGTGGGAGGGGAACTTCCTCTCATTTGAGGACGCGCGGGCGGAAGAGGTCCTCAAAGCTCATCGCGAAGCCGAGGTCTACCAGGCGGTGCACCGTGCACGGCTCGTGTCACGAACCACGCCACTGGAGGTCCACTTGCTCGAACCGATCCCCATCCCTGGTCTCCGGATAGAAAAACTCGAATTCGACGACACTCGGCCGTCGGAGAACGAACGCCGCCACCAGGATGCATTCGCCCGAATCGACGTCGCAATCGCGGAACTGAAGTCGGAGGGTGTTCGCCCGTCGCAGAGGCTGGTCTGCCAGCGAGCGAAGGTAAGTGCCGCCACTTACACCAAGTACACGAAGACGAAGCGGAAAGAGAACCGTGGCCAGGGCATGCCCCCGAGAGACTGTGACTGATACATACCCCTAAGGGGTCTCAATTTAAGGGTGCGTATCACCCCGGGAGAGAGCGGGCTTCTTTCAGAGACCTCTTCTGGAGTTCTCCTTCCGCTTTTCTCCCCTTCGTACCATCTCCACCTCTGCCGTGGAGATCCTGGCCTCACCAGTCCTACCCCTGAGCCCGCGGGCGGAGCCAACATTCCGGAGGGGACCCCAGCGGGACGATCAGGGTGCCATGCACCCGCCTCACCCCACCGGGCCCCCGTTCCTACTTACCCGATAACCCCCAGACAGCCACCTGAAAATGGATAGGTGTCCACGTTGCCTGAATCTGTGCCGGATGCTTGGCATGTGTCCCCGGCGGGGAGTTAGGGATTCGCTGATTAATCCGCCCCTCGGTACCTGCCAGAGCAGAGCGGGCG
>CAZDUX010000025.1:0-34912 GCA_964508715.1 uncultured Anaerolineaceae bacterium
GGCGAATGGGCGAATGGGCGAGGGGGCGAATGGGCGAGGGGGCGAATGGGCGAATGGGCGAGCCAAACACCCATGGCGACGCCACCGTCGCTCCCACACCCAGGTCCCCCTTCGATGGGAGCCACTCGTGGCGCGGGCCGGCAACTACACCGTCGCCCTTTCGCCCTTTCGCCCATTCGCCCATTCGCAGGCGCGCTGGCGCGCCACCGCGCTTACTCTCCGAAGACGATCGTTGCTGCTGCTCTGAGTGCCGCCTCGAGTTTTTCGAGCGATTCCTGCCCCCGGGCCCGCTTGTTTGCGGTCCCATCCTGGTCGGCGCTCGACTTGCCAAGGCTTCGGCCATCGCGCACCGCGGCCTTTGCCTCCTGGAACCTGGCATACGCGCCCGGGCGGCCGAGTGCTGCCGCCGCCACCGTACCGCGCCGCAGCGCGTCATCGATCTTCTTGCCCGCAGCGTCGAGCTTGCTGGCAATCTGCTGCCCTGCCTGCATCCGCTCGCGTTCGAGCTCGCTGTCAAACCGCTTGTCGTTGAGGGCGTCACGCGCCTCGTCCACCGCGTCGCTCGCCTGGATCACCGCGTCGGCTGCCTCCGAGAGTCGCTTGCTCTGTTCATCGTTCATGGGCAGAAGGGTACACGCAGGCCCGCCAGCCCCGCGAGTAAGAGCGTGTAAATCCTTTGCGTGCCGGCCTGCCGCTACCCCACGCCTGTTCGCCGTCGTACGCTCGCTGCAATGACCGACCTCTATGCCGCCGACGCCACGTTCTACGACGCCATCCATGCCGGCCTCCGCGACGACATCGGCCTCTGGCTCTCCTTCGCCGGCCGCACCGACCGGCCAGTCCTCGAAGTAGGCTGCGGCACGGGCCGCATCGCTATCGAGCTGGCGAAGGCAGGTCATACCGTCGTGGGTATCGATGCCTCGCCCGCCATGCTCAGCCAGGCCCGGCAGAAGGCCGAGGACGACGCTATCGACGTCGAGTGGGTCGAGGGGTCGCTCACCAGCCTTGCACTCGAACCCGGGCGGTATGGCTTTGTCCTCATCCCGCAGGACGTCTTCCTCTATTGCGAGCATGGCGAAGAGCAGATCGCCTGGCTGCAGGCGATAGCTGCTGCCCTCCAGTTCAACGGGACGCTCGCCATCGACCTCCCCGGTCCCGCGCTCTGGCTCGACCCGGCTTCAAACGGCCAACCGGTCCTCGTTTTCGCCGGCGAAACCAGCGACGGCACGCAGTTCGACGCCTGGCATGTGCATGAGGACGACCTCGCCGCCCAGACCCGCTGGCTTCGTGTCATCTACGAGCAAGTGGACGATGACGGCCTCGTCCGGCGCCGCTCATCAGAGCACCAGCTTCGCTACGTCTATCGCTTTGAAATCGAATACCTCCTGGCCATGTCCGGCCTCGTGCTGGCCGATATCTATGGCGACTACGACCTTGGCCCGTTGACGAACGACAGCGAGCGGATGATCGTAATCGCCCGGAGGGTGCAGGGATGACCGTACGAATCGCGGTCGATGCGATGGGAGGCGACAACGCCCCGCAGGAGATCGTGGCAGGTGCACTCATGGCCGCGGGCGGCCTCGGCGTCGAACTCACCCTCGTTGGCCAGCTCGATGCCATTCGCCGCGAACTCCAGGGCACCACGGAGATCCCCGGTCTCCGTGTCGTCGAAGCGGCCGATGTCATCGAGATGGATGAACATGCCACCGAGGCAGTGCGCTCAAAGCCCGAAGCGAGCATCAACGTTGGCCTCCGCCTCGTGAAGAGCGGCGAGGCCGATGCCTTTGTCACGGCCGGAAACACGGGCGCCACGATGGCTGCCGCGCTCCTCACCCTGGGACGCATCAAGGGGATTTCGCGGCCCGCGCTGGCCACCATCTTCCCAACCGGCGATGACCACCTTTCGATGCTGCTCGACGTGGGCGCCAATGCCGAGTGCCGCCCGATTCACCTCCTCCAGTTCGCCCACATGGGCTCGGCTTACATGGAGCGGATGTTCGCGATCCCGCGCCCGAAGGTTGGCCTTCTCTCCATCGGCGAGGAGGACAGCAAGGGAAACGATCTCGTCGTCGAAGTCAATGGTGCCCTCCGCAAGAGCCGCCTCAACTTCATCGGCAATGTCGAGGGCAAGGACCTGACGCGCGGCGTTGCCGACATCGTCGTGATGGATGGCTTCACCGGGAACGTTGTCCTGAAGACAGCCGAGGGAATCGCGGAACTCATGTTCGGTGAGCTCCGCAAGGCTGTTGAGCTCACCCCGTGGAACCGTGCGGCCGGCCTCATCCTCATGTCCGAGCTGCGCAAGGTGAAGCGCCGCCTCGACTACACCGAGTACGGCGGAGCCCAGCTTCTCGGCGTCGAAGGCGTCACGGTCATCGGCCACGGCCGCTCGAACGCACGGGCCGTCTTCAGCGCCATCCGGGCTGCGCGCGACTCGGTCCAGAACGGTGTCCTTGGCCAGCTCCGCGAAATCGCGAAAGAGATCCCGGCGAAACGCGCGGCCAGCGGCGAGGACGAGTAGCGAACCGAGGCTGCCACCCACGCGCTTTTCGTGAGAATGACGAAGAAACCGGGTGCTCCCGTGGTCAGCGCTGCTGCATTCGCTGGTAGGCGGCCACGCGGTAATGGGTGAGGGCGCCGGCTGCCAGCCCCGCCACCAGTGAGACGATGACGACGATGAGGACCCGGACGAAGCCCACTTCACCGCGCAGGGCGTCGTACATATCGCTGGCGTTCTTGCCACGGAGGATGATTGGCAGGTTCGCCGCCGGGACAAAGTAGCCGAGCGCCGCGATGACTCCGCCGATACCCCCGGCGATCCCCCCGACGGTCAGCCCCCGTGCCAGCGTCTCGAAGTAGGCCAGCTTCGGCGGGGTGAAGTTGAGGAGGACGAGCAGGGCGGGCAACACCACGACCATCGCGAGGTAGGGCTTTGCGGCGTCGGCGGCGATGTCGGCGATTGAGCCACCGGCCGCCACACCCCAGAGCCCGCCGATGCCTCCAAGGATCACCCCGCCGATGACCAGCACGGCCGCTTCAGAGAATCCTGCGCGCACCACCTGCCGGGTGATCGTGAGCTCCTCTTCTCCTGGCGTCATCTCCCGTTCGCTGGCCTAGAGCTTGCCCGCAAGTTCGCGTGCCTTCTCTTCGGTCTCGTCGGCGGAAGCCTCGGATTCCTGGGCATCGAAGAGTGCCTGCTCGTTCGCTGCGCGGTCGGTACCGGTGGCCGACTTCAGCTCCTCCATGTCCTTCGAGATGCCGAACACGTCCATCGTGAAGCTGATGATCCTGGCCTTGGCAGCCTGCGCGATCTTCTTGATGCGCTGCTTGATGTTGAGCACCTTGCTGATGAGCCAGTCCTTGAATCGCTTGAAAAGCGACGGCTTCTTCGGCTCTTCGCCCGTGATCCCAAGCTTGCTTTCGGCCTCTTTCACTTCCTTGCCGGCCTTGTCGATCTTCTCCGAATCGCTCTTCTTGAACTTCGCGGGCTCGCCGGTCTTCTGTTCGACTTCCTCGACTGCCTGCTGCGCTTCGGCGGCCTTACCCGGGATCTGCTGGGCGCCCTGGGAGACGGACATCTCCGGCATGCCCGGCTTTGCGCCGGGCACGCTGCTCAGTGGTGTGTCGGCACGCATGGTCGTCTCGTCGATCGCCTTGATTGAACCGAGCATATCGGTCTGCACCTTGCGATCGTCGGATTTGCTCTTCGTCACGGCGCCGAGGAACTGCGAGATGGCGGACTTGAGTTCGCCGGGGTTGGCGCCACCTTCGCCCTCGTCCTGCTCATCCTCATCGCGCTGGACGGCGCCGATGGCGGGGAAGCGCTGGGCCAGGAACGGGTCGTGCTTGGCGGCGATAGAGCCAAAGCCTTCGCTCGTCGCGTCGCTGACGGTCCCGAACACCTGGCCGAGGCCGGCGTTGGCGAATTGCTGGCCCACCTGCGATGCAGTCGAAGTAGCTCCGACGACCTGCCCGTTGACGAGGTTCCCGGCGCTTGCGAGGCCCTTGGTCGCGCTGTCCATCACGGACTGGGAACCCGAGCTGAAGAGGCCGTGGCCTCCGCCCCAGTTGATGCCCAGCCCGCCGCCAACCATGCCGAGAGCCGACCCGATGAGCGCCGCGATGTCGGAGAAGAGGCGCTTCTTCTGGTCGCCTGTCGCCGAACCCGCTCCCTTGATGAGGTTACCGACCACGAGGATGGACTGGAGGACGAAGGCGACGCCGCTCGCGATGAAGGCGATGAGCCCGCAAACGGCCGACCCAAGTGCACAGGCCGCCCCTGCACCCATCAGCGAGCCAAGGATAACGCTCGCGATACCGAGTGCCAGGCTGAGGACGCCCGCCACACTGCCGACTTTCTGGGCGATCTGCGAAAGGCCGGAGAGGACGGCAAGTACCTTGCCCGATGTTCCCCCGCCGTAATCGGTAGCCTTGATGCCGGCGATATCGGAGTAGGCCTTGTACCACCAGCGCGGGTTGAGGGGCGCGATGGCCGCGTTGACCAGTCCCTCACCAACATTGAAGACGCCCTTGCCAAGCTTGCTCTTGAAGCCGGTGCCTTCCTTGATCCCCCACGTGAAGATATTCGACGAAGGAGGTGCGCCGGGAACCGGAGGCGGTGTTCCGGGAACCGGCGGAGGTGTTCCGGGAACCGGCGGAGGTGTTCCGGGCACGGGGGGCGGTGTTCCGGGAACTGGCGGAGGTGTTCCGGGAACTGGGGGCGGTGGGCCGCCCGGGATTGGAGGCGGCGGGCCCGGAGGCGGGCCGCCCGGGACTGGTGGCGGCGTGCGCCGGGGTGGCGGCGGAGGCCCACCCGGTTGTTGCTGTTGCTGCCCGCCGGTAATCGGTGGCGGGGGTGGCGGAAGCCTGCGTGGAGGAGGCGGTGGAAGCGGCCGCCCTGTCCCGCCAGGGCCTCCGGGAATGGGCGGAAGCTGGTTCTGCTGGATTGGCGGCGGCGGCGGTGGCAGTTGTGGCGGATGGGTGTGCCCGGGAGGACCGGGATGCCGCTGCACCTCGCCCTCCGCGGTTTCCCCTGCCTCGAACTGCTCGTCCTCCGAATCCCCGGCTTCGGGCCGCCGCGCGATCGGCGCCACCAGCCGCTCGACCTCGTCCGCCTCGGTGTCGCCGCCTTCGTGGTGCCGCTGGAGCCGTGGGTGGACACCGACGGTCCGGTTGCCAACGAGCCGCTGCATCGTGAGGAAGTCGCTCGTGCGAAGCAGGGCAGGGGCCTGTGTTGCTCCGATGGAGATCAGCGGCGCAGGAAGGAGCTCGTTCGCACCCTCAACACCGGCCGGGGCTGCCTGCTGGTGGGCGCGCTGACGCGCCAGTTCATCCTGGCTGGATGCGACAGCGCGTTCCCGGCCGGCCATCGGCGCTCTCCCCTGGTGTATGACGATGAACTATAGCGCTTCGCCGAGGTTCTGGCACTGCCAGAGACGGGATTTCCTGCGGGATTCTTTCGACCACTTTCCCTGGCCCTGACGCGGCGGGGTACGCAAATCAAAGCTGAGCGGCTCTATCCGAGCCGCTCAGCGACCAGGTCGCCCATTTTCCTGGTATCGACCACGTTTTCGCCTGCAGCGGCAATGTCCGGCGTGCGATAGCCGTCATCGATCACCCCATCGACGGCCTCCTCGATTGCCGAGGCCTCGGCTTCGAGCCCGAGGGAAAGCCGCAGCATCATCGCCACCGAAAGGATCATTGCGAGCGGGTTGGCCTTGCCCAGTCCGGCGATGTCGGGTGCACTCCCGTGGATCGGCTCGTAGAGGCCGATACCCGTGCCATCCTTGCGCCGCCGCCCCAGGCTCGCCGACGGCATCATCCCCATCGAGCCTGCAAGCATCGCCGCTTCATCGGTCAGAATGTCACCGAACATGTTCTCGGTAACGATGACGTCGAAGCTCGCCGGCTTGCGGATCAGGTTCATCGCCGCTGCGTCCACGAGCAGGTGGTCGAGCGCGACGTCCGGGTAGAGCTTGCCGACTTCGACCGCGATCTCCCGCCACATCTGGCCCGTCCGCAGCACATTCGCCTTGTCGACGCTGGTCAGCTTCTTCCTTCGCTGCCGGGCGAGCTGGAAGCCAACGTGCATGACGCGCTCTACTTCTTTCTCGCTGTAACGGAGGGTGTCGACCGCCTGGCGGCCGCTCGCGCTCTCCCAGCGGCGCTTCGGGGTCCCGAAGTACAGCCCGCCGGTGAGCTCGCGGATGACGATCATGTCGACACCTTCGAGCACCTCGGGCTTGAGGGTGCTCTGCCCGATCATCTGCGGGAAGATGCGCACGGGCCGGAGGTTCGCAAACAGGCCGAGCTGCTTGCGCATCCCGAGGATCGCATCTTCGGGCCGGTTGATCGCTTTCGGGTCGTCCCATTTGGGGCCGCCCACAGCGCCGAAGAGCACCGCCTGCGAAGCCTTCGCCTTCGCCACCGTCTCGGGCCGCAGTGCCACGCCGTACTTGTCGAGTGCGGCGCCACCGATCGTCTCTTCGTCGTAAATGAATTCGTGTTTGAAGCGCTTCTCGATGCGGGCGAGCACCTTCGTCGCCTCGTCCAGCACTTCGGGTCCGATGCCATCGCCGGGGGTGAGCAGGATCTTGAACGTCGACATGGGAGAAGCGTACGGCCGTAACCGGTGAGCGTCGAAGAGAGAGTCCGCATCGAATCAATAGCCAGCAGGCATCGCCAGGAGCTGTGATCCCCCGGCCCTTGCAAGGGCCGGGTCACAATGCAGTATCGGAGGAAGAAACAGGCCGCTTCACGGGCCTCGCCGCCCCCTCGCAACCCGCGGCGCCGGTAGCCCGCCTGCGGCATGGAGGCAGAGCACCAGGCTTGCGATGTGGTCGTCGTGGGCCCCGGCCGGGGCAAACCAGCGCAGGAGCCCACCACTCACCAGGCTCGACCGGCAGGCGCGCAGCTCGGCCACGCAGGCAGCCAACTCGCCCGATCCGTCGTCCATCGGAAGCGCGAGGCTCCCGGTGTTAGCCGCGGCGAGTAGTTCGAACCCGAGCTGTGACTTGCTCTGTGCCGTGAAGATCACCCGTTCGAGCCGCGGCCCGATGTGCGGCTCTATCTGTGCACAGAGCGGGGCGCCCATCCCGGTGGCATCGGCCGAAACCCGTTCGATTCGCCACCGGGAAACCTCACCGGCCACTGCCTCGACCAGCGCCGCGAAACCGTGCGCCTGCCACCTGCGAATGGCGACGACCTCGGCCCGGCCGCCAACGACCCGGGCGATGGTCAGCACTGTCGCGTCTGCGCGCTCGCCCTCGCCGCCGAAGTCGAGGCCCGCGACGAAGCGTTCGCCAGGGCGTGGCCCCCGTAGCACCTCGTGCGTCCCGTGGAGTGCCGCCAGCTGGTCATCGCCGAGGAGCGCGCCGGCCCCGCGCGCCGGGGTCAGTTCGTACTGCGTCTGGAAGAGCGGGTGGCCCGCGCCCAGCCGTTCGCGCTCGAATCGGACGTGCCGCCCGTACGCGGGCACCGTTGCTGCCACCTCGCGCCAGCTCACTTCGTGATGCCGCGGAACGAAGTCCCGGTACGGTTCACCCTCGTGGCGTCCGTCGGTCTCCCGGTTACGTGCGGCCTCGCGTTCGAGGAGCGAGCAGCCATCCCATGCGGTCCCAAAGAAGATCACGGGCGCACCGGTCGAAGCCGTCATCGGCCGAAATTGGCGGTCGAACCAGTCTGCATCGATGTCCTGCGCTTCATCGGCGATGAGCGCGATCGATGCGGTATGCCCCGCGACGTTCGCCTCGGACGATGCAGAGAGGAAGACGGCCTCGGCCCGCCCGCAGCGCAGCATGTTCGCCTCCGAGCTCACGCGGGTGCCAGGGGGTAGCACCGGGCGAACCGCTGCGAGCGCCGCTTCCGTCCGCTCCTGGCTAATCCGGGCCTGCGGGGTGTAGGTCGGGGCGCACACGATGAGGCTTCCGCCCCGCCGGGCGTGCTGGGTGAGCAGTGCCGCGACGAATGCGGCCGAGACCTGGTTCTTCCCTGCCTGCCGCGGAAACATCACCGTCTGGGAACGGGCCCTGCACCCGGCGACAGCCACCGTGTTCCGGAGCAACCCATGGAGCACGCGTGCCTGGTAGCGGCGGAGCCCGCTCGTTCGCCGGCCGATGGACTGCATATCTGTATCGTTGCCGCGACATCTCCGGGGGCGAAGGTCTCCCCGGCACTGTGCCTCGCCCGCTCCCCTGCCGACCATTCGAATGACAACGCTCAACGTATGGGGCAGCCCGGCATGCGTTCTTCTCACCGCCACGCCCACAACCGGGGCGACCGCACCCCCTCCGCGGCTGCTGACACGCCAGGTGCGCACACGAACGATGCGCGCCTGCCGGTCAGCGGCGAGGTACTGGTGCGAACCGTCTCGGTGGCCCACCGTGCCGCGCAGGCCGATGGGGCGTGCCTCCTCCTGGCAGGCGATTCGGTCCCGGTCATCGCCGCTGCCGCGGGGATCGCGGCGAGCTGGAACGGCGCTGATGCCTCTGCTCTTGCCGCCCTGTTCGGTCTCGGGAATCCTGGGCCCGGCCGCCCGGTCCCGTTCGCCGTGGCCGACACCGGCGTGGTCGGCTATGAGGGAATCCGCCACCTTGCCGCCGGTGCACTGGCTGTTTCACCCCTCGAGGGCCAGGAGGGCGAGCTGCTCGGCCTGCTCTGCCTGGCCAACCGTGAGCCGGGTGACTGGGCCACCGGGGCGCTCACGCTGCTCGATGACCTCGCCGCCATCGCCGCTTCCCATCTCACGGACCGGTCCGGCCTCGCCACCGGGACAGGGCACGACACGGCCCTTCCAACGAGCGAGGCTCACCTCCAGGCGATCACCGAGTCGTCGCCGTTCGGCGTCTTTCTCTCCTCGCCGGAGGGGCACTGCCTCTACACGAACGCGACCTTTCGCCGGCTCATCGGCTGGCGCGAGAAGGAGGCCGCCGGTGGGTGCTGGCTCGACGCCGCCCATCCCGAGGATCGCGCCGATCTCGAGTCCCTCTGGAGCGAGGCGCGCGGAGCCGGGATCCCCTTCACGGCCGAGTTCCGTGTCGTCCGGCCCGATGGCTGGACCTCGATCGTCGGCGTCCGGCTTACGCCGGCCGGGGGCGACGGCTCCTACGTCGGCTCAATGGAAGACGTAACCGAACGGATCACCTTCGAGAAACTCGTCCAGGATTCCGAGTCCCGCTTCCGAAATCTCTTCGAGGGGCTTGGCGACGCCGTTTTCGTCGAAGGACCCGACCACCACATCCGAATGGTGAACCCGGCCGGCGAAACGATGTTCGGCCGCCCCCGGGCCGACCTCGTCGGTCTCGAAGGAGACCAGCTCTTCGCCGACCCGAAGGCCGCCGCCTACATCCGCCAGCGAATGGCAAACTGGGACGGCGATCCGATCCTCACCGAGACCTGCTTCGCCCGGCCCGATGGCTTTACCTTCCCCGGTGAACTCCGGCTCTGCGGTTATCGCGATGATTCGGGCGAGATCGTCGGGTTCATCGGCTCGGTTCGCGACATCCAGGAGCGGCGCCAGGCCGAGCAGAAACTCCGCGCCAGCGAGGCGTTCGCCAACGCCATCTTCGACAACGCGCCCGTGGCATCGGCCGTCTTCAGCCCCGACGGGTCGATCCTCCGCATCAACGATGCCCATCGCAACACCCTTGCGGTCCGCGCTGGTAGCTCGCGCACCTTCAACATCTTCAGCGACCCCACGTTCTCACGCTCCGGGCTGCCCCCGCTCTTCCGGCGTGCCCTCGCCGGCGAAGTGATCTACCGCGACGAGCTCGTCCTCGATTTCGATGCCTACCACGCTGCCTGGTCTATGAGCACCGGCCGAAAGGTCTTTGACGTGGTGCTCTACCCGATCATCACCGATGGCGTTGTCGAGGCCGTTGTCTCGTTCGCCCGCGATGTCACCGGCCGCAAGGCTACGGAGGAGCGCGCTGCCCGCCTCGCGGCGATCGTCGAATCCACGAACGACGCGATCATCGCCATGGACTTCCGCGGGATGATCCTGAGCTGGAACGGCGGTGCGGAGCGGCTCTACGGCTACGAGGCCGATGAGATGATCGGCCACAGTATCTTCCTCATCGTCCCCGCGGAACACGAGGCGAAGGTCTGGGACAGCCTGGACCAGGTGCAGCGTGGGGAGCCCACCGAACCGTTCGAGGCGCTCTGCGTGGCCCGCGACGAACACCACGTCGACGTCCGCATCGCCGTCTCCCCCATCCGCGATACGTCCGGGAACCTCGTTGGCGCCAGTGTCATCCAGTCCGATATCACCGAGCAGAAGCGGATGGAGGCCGAGCTGCGCCGCTCGAGCGCCGTTCAACAGGCGATCCTCGACAGCGCCAACGTGAGCATCATCGCCACCGATCCCAACGGCTACATCACGATGATGAACAACACCGCCCAGGCCTGGCTCGGGTACAGCACGGCGAGCCTCGCCGGGAAGCTGACACCCGTCATCTTCCACGATCGCGCCGAACTGGCCGATCGCGCAAAGGCGCTCTCGGCCGAGCTTGAGAGCGAGATCCGCCCGGGCTTCCCCGTCTTCGTCGCGAAGTCGGCACTTACCGGCCAGCCCGATGAGCGCGAGTGGACGTACATCCGCCGCAACGGCGAGCGCTTCCCCGTCCTCCTCTCGGTGAGCGCCCTGCGCGATGGCAGCGGCCTGCTCACCGGCTACCTCTGCGTCGCGAGCGATCTCACCGAGCGCAAGAAGTGGGAGGACGCCCTGCGCGAGAGCGAGGAACGCTATCGTGCAACCTTCGAGTCGCTCCACGACATGTTCTATCAAACCGACCTCTCCGGCCGCTTCACGCTCGTCAGCCCCTCGGCGAAAGCCCTCCTTGGCTACACTGCCGACGAACTCACCGGGGTCGATGCGGCGACGCTCTACGCCGGCGGTGCGTTTCCCGAGACACTCGTGAGCGAAATTGCACAGGGCCGCATCCTCAACGATTTTGAAGCCGACTT
Organism: uncultured Anaerolineaceae bacterium; assembly: GCA_964508715.1. GTDB lineage: Bacteria > Chloroflexota > Dehalococcoidia > Tepidiformales > Tepidiformaceae > JAKALX01. The sequence continues at coordinate 10,963 of CAZDUX010000025.1, forward strand.
CATCCACAAAGACGGCCACACGGTCCACGTCTCGCTCAACGCCAAGCTCGTCTACGACAGCAGTGGCCAGCCCGTTGGCGTCCAGGGCACCTCGCGCGACATTGGCGAACGCAAACGCGCCGAGGAAGAGCGTGACCGCATCTTCCGCCTCTCGGTCGACATGATCGCCGTCGTCACCCCCGGTGGACGCTTCCTCCGCGTGAACCCCGCCTGGGAGAAGACGCTCGGCTACTCCGAGGCGGAACTCCTGGGTGTGTCCGCCTGGCACTTTGCCCACCCCGATGACCGGGGGAGTGCGATCGAACGTGCCCGGGCAACCATGGCCGGCTCCGAGGTCCGCGATCTCACCCTCCGCTTCTTCGCCCGTGACGGCTCGGTTCGCTGGCTCTCGTGGGCTGTCACGCCCGTTACCGGCGGCCTGAGCTATTGTGTAGCGCGTGACGTGACCGAGGCTGTCCGCAGCCGCGAACAGGTGGAGGAGATGCTCGAGGTGGTGCAGGCCAACGCCGCTGCCCTGCGGGAGCAGGCCGAGGAACTCGATCAGCTCCGCATCGCTGCCGAACAGCTCGCCAACCGCGATATGCTCACCGGGACAGCGAACCGCCGGGCGTGGTTTGCCCATGCCCATCAGACCCGCCCCACGGCCGTCGCCATCTTCGATATCGACTTCTTCAAGACAGTGAACGACACCTACGGGCACCCGGCCGGCGACGCTGTCCTGGTCGAGGTCGCGCGCCGCCTCGGGTCGCTCCTCCCCGAGGGCGCTGTCCTTGGGCGGGTTGGCGGCGAGGAGTTCGCGGTGCTCTTTTACCAGCCGTTCGCGAAAGTCCGCGAGGCCGTCGAGGCCGCGGCCAACGCTGTTTCCGCCACCCCGATCGCCCTCGAACGCGCCATCCTCATCAACGTCAGTGTTTCGGGCGGCCTCGCCCCATGGCACGCCGGTGGCGATAGCCGCGAACAGTCGCTTGCCCAGACGTATGAAGATGCCGATGCGGCCCTCTACGAGGCAAAAGCGACAGGCCGCCGGAAGGTTGTCGTCCGCCCTCTCCGCCGCCACGCCGCCTGAGGCCGTCCGGGAGTCGTTGTGCCGGAGCAAGCAAAGCACGCGGCCTACCCTTGATACCCCACCCAGGTAGGGGTATGATTCCCGAGAGGAGAGGCTAATCCGTGACAGAAGCAGGAGCGAACCCGGCAGCACTCGCAGACGTCCTTGCACGCCTCGGCAAGATCGAGGGCCAGGTCCGCGGCGTTGCGCGCATGCTCGAAGCGGGCCGCGACTGCGAGGCCGTCCTCACCCAGATCCTTGCAATCCGTGCTGCCCTCGACCGCACCGCGGCGGCCGTCTCCAACGGCTACATCGCCGAGTGCCTACACGGCGAATCCCCCGAGGCCGCCGAAGAGCGTCTCTCCCGCATCGTCACACTCCTTACAAGGACAGGCTGACCACAAACCGTATGAGCTGGTTTCACCGCGCCCCCGATCCCCTCGAAATCACCGTCTCCGAGGCGCACGACCTCGTGCAGGGCGGAACAGCCGTACTCATCGACGTACGCGAGCCCAATGAGTGGACAGCCGGCCACGCCCACCCTGCCAAGCACGTGCCCCTTGGTGCACTGTCGCTCAGGCTCGGCCAGCTTCCCCGCGATCGCGAGATCCTCGTCATCTGCCGGAGTGGCAATCGCAGCCTCGTCGGCGCCAGGCTCCTTACCAACGCCGGTTTCAAGGCCCGGTCAGTCGCGGGCGGCACGCTTGCCTGGGCACGGAACGGTCTGCCCCTCACCCGCTAACGCCCGGTATCACCACCTGGAGGCTTGTTGCCATGGAGATCATCCAGTTCGTCGCCGAGGGCCTGGCCGATTCGTCGTATCTCATCGCCTCGGGCGGCGTGGCCGCGGTTATCGATGCCCAGCGTGATATCCGCCCGTTCGTCAGCGCCGCCGAAGCGCGCAACCTGCATATCGCCTTCGCCTTCGAAACCCACGTCCACAACGACTACCTGAGCGGCGGCCGCGAGCTGGCTGCCCTTGGCGCGCAGGTGGTTGCGCCCGGCACCGCTGAACTCCAGTTCCCGCACCTGGGCCTTGCTGATGGTCAAACGATTGAGCTCGGCGGGGTCACCCTCCGGGCCATCGCTGCGCCGGGCCACACCTACGGGCACATGGCCTATCTCGCGCTGGATGAACGCGGCGAGCCGCATGGCGCATTTACCGGCGGCTCGCTCCTGATGGCTGCCGCCGGCCGCAGCGACCTCCTTGGCCCGGACCATACCGAGAAGCTCCTCCGCCTCCAGTGGGAATCCGCCCACCGCATCCAGGAGGCGCTCAGGCCCGGCTCCGCCATCATGCCCACCCATGGCGCGGGCTCGTTCTGCAGTTCGGCCGGCGCCTGCGCCGAGCGCATGGGCCCGCTCTCGGTTGAGCTTGGCCGGAACCCCGCGCTCGCGAGCCCGAACTTCGAGGCGTTTCGCGCGGTCCAGGTTGCCTCGCCTGCGCCAATCCCCGGCTACTACCGCTACATGTCACCCATGAACCAGGCCGGACCAGGGGTCTGGGGCAGCGTACCGAAGCCCGCCGCACTCGAACCGGGGATGCTCGAAGTGCTGGCCGCTCGAGGCGTCCACGTCATCGATGCCCGCAGCCGCGCTGATTTCGCCGCCGGCCACCTGCCCGGAACGGTCTCGATCGAAGACGATGGCTCGCTCCTCGCCTACACCGGCTGGGTGGTGCCGTTCAACGCGCCGATCGCCCTCGTGACCGACGACGCTGCCCAGGCCGAGCGCCTCACCATCGACCTGTTCCGTATCGGTTACGAGGATGTTCGCGGCTTCCTTCCCTACGCTGCCTGGGCCAGCGAGGGGCGGCCCCTTTCCCGCGTCGAGGCGGTTTCGCCCCGACAGGTCGCCGAAACACTCGCCTCGGCCGGCGCCCCCGTCATCGACGTGCGATTCAGTAGCGAACAGGACGACCTGCCCCTCCCGGGGGCTCTTCGCCGGCCGATCGACCAGGTCCACGAATGGATCGCCGACGCACCCGATGGTGCGACCATCGTCTGTGCCAGTGGCTATCGCTCGAGTGTCGCCGCAAGCCTCCTCCAGGCCCGTGGGCGAACGGTCCGCGCCTGCCTCGCTGGCGGCGTCGGCGACGTGCTCGCCCTGGGGTAGGCCACGCCCTGCCTTTGCCACGCCCCCGGCCGGGGGAGCAAGATGAGCGCCGGGACCCGCAAGTCACGGAGGAAGCTCATCCGATGGCGAAGATCAACGCTGGCCAACTCCTCGCCCGCACCCTCGTGGAAGCTGGCATTACCGATGTGTTCGCCCTCCACGGCGGCCACCTCGATTCGTTCCTGCAGGGCTGCCGCGAGGCCGGCGTCCGGCTTATCGACACCCGCCACGAGGCTACCGCCGTTCACGCCGCCGAGGGCTACGCCCGCACCACGGGGCGCGTGGGGGTCTGCGCCGTTACTGCCGGCCCGGGATTTACGAACGCCTACACCGGCCTGGCGAACGCCTACCTCGATGCAATCCCCGTGCTCGTCATCACGAGCAGCCCGCCTCTCCGTGAATCGCACCTCAATGTGCTCCAGGGCGGCTTCGACCAGGTTGCCGCGGCGACTCCCGTCACCAAGTGGGCCTACCGCGTCACCCACCCCGAGCGCGTCCCCGACCTCGTCTCCCTCGCCCTGCGGACGGCGTATGGCGGCAAACCCGGCCCGGTGCTCCTCGATATCCCGATCGATGTCTTCTTCACGCCGATCGATGAGCGCCTCGCGACCCGGAGCACCGGGTATGCCATCGAGCGGCCCGCACCGAACCCGGCCACGCTCCAGGCTGCGCTCGATGCCCTGCGAAAGGCAGCGAGGCCGGCAATCGTCCTCGGCGGCGGCACCCTCTTCCCCCACGCTGATGCCGAGGTGCGCCGCTTCGCCGACCTCACCGGCATCCCTGTCTACACCACGGGCAAGGCATGGGGGATGCTCCCGCCCGACCACCCGGCCAACTGCGGCGGCATGGCCGGGCTCGCCGCCGCCGGTGCGATGGGAACTCCTCCCGACCTCGTGATGATGGCTGGCGCGCGCCTCGGCCTGCTTACCGGCGGGCGTGGCGGGCGGCTCATCCCCGAGACGGCAACGCTCATCCAGGTCGATGCCGACCCCGCGGAACTGGGGCGTCTTCGCCCCGCCGATGTGCCGGTCGCGGCCGGCTGCCGCGAGACACTGGACGCCCTCGCCGCCGCACCGGGGGCATGGCCCGACTGGAGCAAGTGGACCGAGCAGGCGCGCCAGGCGGCCCGGATCATCCAGGTGCCGTTCCAGGCGGCTCCCGTCCAGGCGCCAGACGGCCGCCTCCACCCGTTCCACGCGAGCAAGGAGATCTTCTCGGCTCTCGGGCCCGACCCGATCATCACCGCCGATGGCGGCGAGTCCGTTGCCTGGGCAAGCATGTTCTACCGCACCAGTGCACCAGGCGGGGTGCTATCGAACGGCTACCTGGGCACACTCGGCGTCGGTTTCGGCTATGCCATCGGTGCGCAGGTTGCGCACCCCGAGCGGCGCGTCATCCAGATCGTTGGTGATGGGGCTGTGGGCTTCCACCTGCAGGAACTCGACACGATGGTCCGTCATAACCTGCCCATCGTCAGCGTCGTCTACAACAACCAGGTGTGGGGGATGTCGATCCACGGCCAGGAGATGATCTTCGGCGCCGGTAACGGCGTCATCAGCCGCCTCCGCGACACCGACTACGACGGCGTGGCGACCGCCTTCGGGGGTTACGGCGAACGGGTTCGCAACTTCGAGGACATCGCGGCGGCAGTTCACCGCGCCCTCGACGCCAATACGGCCGCGCTCCTCAACGTGGAAACGTCGCCCGAGATCGTCCACCCGATAACGCAGAGCATGGTCGGCCTCGCCAGTGCACCCGGCGAAGTCGTCATCCCCTACTACGAGAACATCCCGGCGCTCGCTGGCGAGTAAGCGAACCCGGCGTGCCGCCCGCCATTCCGGTGCTACTTGCGGACCAGCCCCGGTGCACCACCCGGGATTTCGAGGTCGACGGCGCGCCTCGCCTGGACGAGCCAGCTCGAATCGCCGAACCTCTCGGATTCGTAGAGCCACCACTCGGCTCCCCAGAGGTAGATGCGGCTGGCGCCCGAACGCCGCGCGTAGGCGATCACCCGATCCAGGTTATGGTGAGTAAGGTTCTTGGAGGGGTTGTCGGGCGAGAGCGTCCGCATATCGCCGTCAAACCACGGCTCGGCCTGCATCTCCGTGATCCAGAACTGCTTCCCCTGCTCGCGGGCAGCACGGGACTGGGCAGCGTAGTTGGGCCCGAGGGGGCCGATTTCGAGGATCGGCAGCACGTACTGGCGGCCCGCGATGTCGTAGTTGCGGAACGGGTAGACGCTCGCGCCAAGGATGTCCGCGTCGGCGAGCGCATCCTCCCAGCGCCGGTCGAAGACGAAGTGCTGGCCGTGGTTGATGACGACGGGCCGGCCAGCAGGGTCGTTTGCACGGATCGTCGCGGCTTCTCTCGCAACGAACTCGCGGCCCAGCGTCCAGGCCTCGGCCCGCGCTGACGCAACGTAGGGCTCGTTGTCGGCAGCCCACGAATCGATCACCGGCGAGGCGCTCACGTGGCGTACCACCGCAGCAATCATCTCGAGGGCGCGATCGCGAAGGTACGGATCGTTCGAGATGATGGCGTCGTCTTCCAGCTCTGCCTTCGCCGCCACCCAGTCGGGGATATAGAACTCGGGGTGGCGAAGGGCCTTGACACCGACCCCGAGGAGCACCGTCGCATCGTGGCGGGCGGCCTCGGCAAGCATGGCGTCGATGAGGCGGAAGTCGTATTCGCCCGGGCGGGGCTCGACCGTGGCCCATTCGACAGCGAGGCGGACGCGTTTCGTGCCCGTAAGGTCGAGGAGCTTGCCGAGGGTTTCGGCGCACCACGCCGGCCGGTCTGGGCGGTTACGGTCGACGTAGCCGGCAGGGCCAGCCGCGGGATCCTCGAGGAGGAGATACTCGGCCTGCCGGCAGCTGAAGTTGATGCCGAACTCGGGGTTGCCGATCGGTTCGGTATGGGGCCAGCTCAGGCGCCACATCGCGAAGGCACAGCCGGCGACAAGCGCGAGCCCGCCGATCGCTGCCCCGCCGAGGGCGCCAAAACCCTTGAGAACGCGCCGGCGCGATGGCCCGGCAGGTTCCCGGAGGTGCTTCTCGCCGACCGCTTCGAGGGCTGGAGCCGTGCCTTCCACGTTCGCAATGTAGCGGGTTCACCGGCAGCCGCTACCGCGCCCTTTACCAGCAGGCCGGTGTCACAGTTCCGCAAAGAACGGCCGTCATCGCGGCGATACGGTCGTGTTGCGTGGTCTGCCACGCGAGCCTCCATTCGCAGCATGGGAGCCGAGCCCCGGCCAGGCTCCGGAGGAACTGTCACCTATGGCCATCATGTCGGAATTCGAAGAGGGCACGAGCACCCGGCGCCGGGCTATCTGGCTCGCCACTGCCGCGGCACTACTCGCCGTCGCTGGCGTCGCGATGTACTGGTTCTGGTTCCGCGGCACATCGGCGGCGACCGCAGTTGCCGCCCAGCAAGAGGCGACGGTAACCAGGGGGAGCCTCGTCACCTCGCTCAGCACGACGGGGACAGCGAACGCCACCCTGAGCACCAAGCTGACGTTCGCCACGAGCGGCCAGGTGAAGACGGTGAGCGTTGCCGTGGGTGACCAGGTGAAGGCAGGCCAGGAACTCGCCCGCCTCGATGACAAGGTCCCCAGCCGCCAGCTCGAGACCGCACAGGCCAACCTCCAGAACGCTCAGATCAAGCTCAGCCAGATGCAGGCGCCCCCTACGGCCGATGCCCTCGCTTCGGCCCAGCAGGCCGTCATCAACGCCCAGAACCAGGTGCTCGCAGCGCAGGGAAATCTCGACAAGGCGAACAGCGGGCCGGCAGATTCCGACGTGACAGCCGCAAATGCCGCCATCCTGCAGGCACAAAATGGCCTGACAAGCGCGCAGAACCAGGTGGATAGTGCATGGACGGGGCTCATCAACGCCCAGCGCAACTACTGTACACAGACGCATCCCCAGGTGAACGCCTGCTACACGGGCGACATCCCCCTGGGCCAGTCACACATCGATGACCTCAATGCCGAGCTTCGTAACCCCGTGGGGACCACGAGCGAGATCAGCTCGCTCGTCCAGGCGGCCCAGGGGTTCCTGAGCGCGAACATGTCCTACGTCAACGCAAAGAACGGCGTCGCGACGGCACAGACCAACCTGGATGCGGCGAATGCAAAGAAAGCGGCGCTCTACACCCCGGCGACCGATACGACGATGGCCCAGCTCAAGGGCGCGCTCGATTCGGCGAACGCCGGCCTCACCACCGCGCAGGCCAAGCTCGCGGCGCTCATCGCCGGCCCGCTCGCGAGCGACCTCTCCCTCCAGCAACAGCAGGTGAGGCTCGCCCAGATCTCCGTCGACTCGGCACAGGACACGATGGACGCGCTCATCCTCCGGGCGCCGTTCGATGGCACCATCGGTGCCGTGGGGATCAACGTTGGTGACCAGGTAGGCGGGACAACCGCCGCCATCACCCTCACGAACCTCGACAGCATGCGAGTCGACCTCACCGTCTCCGAAACAGACCTGCCCGGCATCAAGACAGGCCAATACGGGATCGCGACCTTCGATGCGCTGCCAGGCAAGTCGTACGTCGTGAAGATCACGGGGGTGAGTACGACCCCGACGACGACGCAGGGCGTCGTGACCTACCCGGTGCAGGCCCAGATCCTCCGGCAGGCCGATGTCCAGGGGAACCAGGCCGAACTCCAGAAGATCACCCAGGCGTTCCAGGCCGCCGAGGGCGGAAACCGCGGGACCTTCGCCTCGAACGCCGGCCCTGCGGGTGGTGCAAACGGCGCCACCGGAAATGGCCAGCGTGCGAACGCCAGCCGGACACCCGGGGCGAATGCCAGCCGGACACCGGGCGCCAGCGCAAATGGTGGCGCGGCGGCGAACGGCCAGAACGGAAACGCGCAGGGATTCGCCGATGCGCTGCTCAACGCACCGCTCCCGGCCGCCGGGATGTCCGCGACCGTGGTCGTCGTCGAGGCTGTGCAGTCGGACGTCCTCCTCGTCCCGACGACCGCTATCAAGCGCCAGGGCCGGACGACGTATGTCCTCGTACCAACGGGTAATGGTGCCACCGAGCAGCGAACCGTCACGACAGCAGGTTCCGATAAAAGCAACACCGCCATCGCAACCGGGCTGAATGAGGGCGACAAGGTCGTCATCGGCGCTGCCACCACGGGCAATGGCGCGACGGCGACGCGCACCACGGAGGCTGGCGGCCAGTTCGGCCCGCCCGGTGGCTTCGGCGGAAACCGCGCGCCCGGAGGTGTCCGGTGATCCGCCTCGAGCAGGTCACGAAGCTCTATCGCCTGGGCGATAGCACCGTCAACGCCCTCGCCGGGGTAGACCTGGAGATCGGCCGGGGCGAATACGTTGCGATCATGGGCGCCTCGGGCTCGGGCAAGAGCACGATGATGAACATCATCGGCTGCCTCGACCGGCCGTCGAGCGGCAAGTACTGGTTCGAAGGCCACGACGTCGGCCGGATGTCCGACGATACGCGGGCGAAGCTCCGAAGCCTCGAATTCGGGTTCGTCTTCCAGCAGTTCAACCTCCTTCCCCGCATGTCCGCGATCGAGCAGGTCGAACTGCCGATGGTGTACCAGAACGGGCACAACCGGAGGCGCAGGGCAAAGGAAGCCCTGGCGAAGGTTGGTCTCGCCTCGCGCATGCACCATCGTCCGACGGAGCTTTCCGGCGGCCAGCAGCAGCGCGTGGCGATCGCCCGGGCACTCGTGGTAAACCCGCGCGTCATCCTTGCCGATGAGCCCACGGGTGCGCTCGACACGGCCACGGGCGACGAGGTGATGGAGCTCTTCACCGGCCTCGTGCGCGAGCAGGGCATCACGGTCATCCTCGTGACACACGAGCCAGAGGTGGCCGCCTATGCCGACCGGGTGGTGCGCATGCGCGACGGCCACGTGGTGGAGGACCAGCGGAAGGTGGCGGTGCCAGCGTGAGCCCCATCGACGCGCTGCGTGTCGCCTTTCGCGCGATCGCCGCAAACGGGCTGCGAAGCTTCCTCACGACGCTTGGCATGGTTATCGGCGTTGGCTCCGTCATCGTCCTCATCGCCGTCGGGCAGGGTGCGCAAAAGGGCGTGCAGGACCAGATTCGCGGCCTTGGAACGGACCTCGTCTTCATCAAGCCCGCGGCCGAAGGCGGGCGCCAGAACGGCGGCGCCCGGGGAGCCGCTGGTTCCGGCCAGACCCTCACAAAGGCCGACTCCGATGCGATCTCCGCCGCGAACATCCCCGGCATCAAGGGTGTCGCCTCGCAGATCAGCATCAACGTCCAGGCCATCACGCCCGCGAACAACCAGAACGTCACGGTGATCGCAACCGACCCCTCGTACCCCGGCGTGCGCGGCGTCGCCATCGCATCGGGCCAGTTCATCACCGATACCGACGTCGAACGGAAGGCGCTCACGATCGTGCTGGGGCCGGACATCGCGAAGACGCTCTTCCCCGATAGCGACCCCATCGGCCAAACGGTCCGCCTGTCAATCGGCGACCGGATCAACCTCAACTTCAAAGTCGCCGGGGTGATGGCGCCCAAGGGCGGCTCGCAGGGCGGGGCGCAGGACGCCTACGTGTATGTACCGGTCTCCACGCTCCAGAGCCGCATCGGGTTCGTCCGGAACGCCACGGGCCAGATCAATGTGAACCAGATCAACGTCCAGACCTTGCCGGGCGCCAACCAGAGCGCAGTCATGGCGGCGATCACCAACTTCCTCGCCACGCGCCACGAGGTGTCGACTCCCGACTTCACCGTGCAGAGCCAGGACGACCTCGTCGGAGCCGCGGGCCAGGTCTCACGCACGCTCTCGATCCTCCTCGGCAGCATCGCCGGGATCTCGCTCGTCGTTGGCGCCATCGGCGTAATGAACATCATGCTCGTGAGCGTCACCGAGCGGACGCGGGAGATCGGTATCCGGCGGGCAGTCGGTGCGCGGGCGAAGGACATCGTTCTCCAGTTCGTGACGGAGGCGCTCGCCCTCTGCGTGGGTGGCGGCCTGCTGGGCATCATCATCGGCATCGGTGTCGCCATCGGGATCGACGGGCGGGATATCGCCGGGTCGACGATGTCAACCCTCGTGCAGCCATGGAGCGTGGTGGTGGCGTTTGCCGTGTCGGCCGGGATTGGTGCGGCCAGCGGCAGCTATCCGGCATTCCGTGCGAGCCGCCTCGATCCCATCACCGCGTTGCGGACGGACTGAGCGTCCAAGACCGCCGCTCAAGCGCCGGGAGGGTCCAGGGCGGCGAGCGCGTGGGCTGCGAGGTCGCGGACACGCTGCCACTCCCCACTCGGCCCAAGCGCCGAGATATCCCAGATCTCCTCAACGCTACCCATGAAGGCAAGCTGCGCTTCGAGCTGGCGAAGGAATGGACCCGCAGCTCGCGAAATCCGGCCCGATTCGAGGAGCGCGGGCACGAGGGGAGCCATTTCGTCGAACTCGCGGGTGAGGTCGTCGGCGATGGGTGCGGGCCGCTGCGCCTCCAGCCATTGGCGTTGCATATCGGCGGTCGCCGCGAGGAGGCCGAGGGCAGCCTGGAGCCGTGCCACGGGATCAGCGGCCTCTGCCATTACTGCGCTGCAGGCACCGGGGCGTGGGCCGCCGCGCCCCAGACGTATGGAATCATCAGATTCCGGCTTCGCAGGCTTCTTTGAGGGCCGTGACGGTCGTTCGAATCGGGCCGAAGGTGAAGGTGTCGCCTTCGACCACCTGGCCAAGCCATGCGATCGGGACTCCGGCCTCCGCGGCGAGTTCTTCGAGACGCCTGCCGCCATCGGGATGGAGGCTGACCACGATCCGGCCCTGGGCCTCCCCAAAGAGCGCGGCGTCGAGGCGCCCCCCGGCCACTACCGTTGATGCAAATCCACGGCCCGCCATGACGGCGCTCTCGGCGAGCGTGACCGCCAGCCCGCCGTCTGCACAGTCGTGGGCGCTAAGCAGCAGGCCCTCGGCATGTGCGCGAAGGACGAGCTGCTGAAGGCGGCGCTCAGCCTCGAGGTCGACGCGGGGCAGCCCGGCAACGACGCCGTGGATCGCTTCGAGGTATTCGCTGCCGCTGAGCGTGGCCGGATCCTGCTCGATGCCCGCGCCAAGGAGGCAGACAGGGCTCCCCGCAGGCCCGAATGCGGCGGTCAGGTGCTTCGACACATCGTCGAGAATACCCAGCATGCCGATGACTGGCGTCGGGTAGATGGGTCGGCCAGACGTCTCGTTGTAGAGACTCACGTTGCCGCTCACCACGGGCGTACCGAAAACGGAACACGCCTCGGAGATCCCCCGGACCGCCTGCTCGAGTTGATAGTAGACCTCGAGCTTCTCGGGATTGCCGAAGTTCAGGCAGTCGGTGACGGCGACGGGCGTGGCCCCGGTGCAGACGATATTCCGTGCACACTCGGCCACGGCGATTGCGCCGCCCGTGTAGGGGTCGAGGTAACAGAGGCGGCCATTGCAGTCCGTCTTGAGCGCAAGGCCCTTGTCCGTGCCCATCACCCGTATAACGCCGGCATCGCCCCCCGGTGGGACAACGGTGTTGTTGAGCACCTGGTGGTCGTAGGTGCGAAAGATGCCGCGGCGGCTCGTGATATTCGGCAGGGCGAGCATGCGGAGCAGCATCGCGGCCGTATTCTCGGGCGCGACATCGGGAAGCCGGTGGAAATCGAACGCGTTGAGCGCGGCAAGCTCGGGTGGGCGGATACCCTCACGCCGGTACTGGGGTGGCTCGGTCGCAATCTCCACGGGGACGCGGCCAACTTCGACACCATGGTCGTGGATGACGACTTCGTGGCCGTCGGTGACCGTACCGATCGGTTCGCAATGGAGCTCCCAGTGCTCGAACAGCCGCTTCACATCTTCAACGTGCCCGGCCTTCGCGATAATCAGCATGCGCTCCTGGCTCTCGCTGAGCATCACCTCGTACGGGGTCATGCCATCCTCTCGCCGGGGGACATTTGCGAGTTCCAGGATTGCGCCGGAGTTGCCCTTTGCGCAGCATTCCACCACCGATGAGGTGAGCCCCGCCGCTCCGAGATCCTGGATGCCAACCACCCAGTCGCCATGCTCCGATGCGAGCTCGAAGCACGCCTCCATGAGGAGTTTCTCCATGAACGGGTTGCCCACCTGGACAGCCGGGCGCATCTCCTCGAAACGGGCTTCGGGATCCGTCCGGCTGGCGAGCCCCGAGGCGCCGTGAATGCCATCGCGCCCCGTATCCGAGCCCACGATGAGCATCACGTTGCCCACACCCGTGGCCTTTGCCGATTGAAGCCTGGCAGTCTCGGCGATACCGAGGCACATCGCATTGACCAGCGGATTGCCGTTGTAGGCCTTCGAGAAAACGACTTCGCCCCCGATGTTGGGGATGCCCAGGCAGTTGCCATACCCACCGACGCCGCCGACCACGCCGTTGAGAAGGTACCGGTTCTGCGGATCGTCGGGCGGGCCAAAGCGGAGCGAATCGAGGATGGCCACCGGGTAGGCGCCCATGGCGAAAATGTCGCGGACGATGCCGCCGACGCCCGTTGCCGCACCCTGGTATGGCTCGATCGCCGAAGGGTGGTTGTGCGATTCGACCTTCATCACCGCGCAGAGGCCGTTGCCGATGTCGATGGCGCCGGCGTTTTCGGCCCCGATCTGTGTCAACACGTGGTCGCCGCCGGTCGGAAACAGGCGCAGGAGCGGCTTCGAGTTCTTGTAACCGCAATGCTCCGACCAGAGCGACCCGAACATCCCGAGTTCCACCTCGTTCGGTTCGCGCCCGAGTTGCTGGACGAGCAGGTCGTACTCGGAACGGGAGAGGGCGACGGCGTCGAGGGCTTCCTGGTCTGCGGGCATGGGTAAAGCGTAGTCGAGGGAGGAGGGAGGAGCGAGAACCGGGCGTTCCTGCCCCGGGACCAACCATCACGAGGCCTCCGGGCAACAGCGGCACAGGCGAAACGAAGCGCTCCTCCCTCCCGCGTGCTCCCTCTACACTATCTGGTGTGAAAGCTATCGAGTTCGTCTTCGCGTGTGAGGAGCTGGCGATGCGGAACCTGCCAGCCGGGTTCCCCAGGCCTGAGCGGAAGATGATGTGGACGATGCTGCAGTTGCACTATGGCAACCCGAAGGCTCACTTCGAATTGCAGCCGCTCGTCTCGCGCGGGCAGGTGGAGCTCGGATTGCACTTCGAAGGACCGGCGGAGCAGAACGACCTGTGGGCCATGGGCCTCTCGGAGCGTGCCGGCGAACTCATGGCCGAGCTGGGCGAGGGCTGGGACCTCGAGGTCTGGACGAGCACCTGGCGGCGGCTTCACCGCGTGTTCCGCTTCGAGCAACTCGGCACCGGGCTCGTCGAGGATGTCGGGATGCAGCTCGCGCGGGCGCTCACGGTGCTCCAGCCGTTCGCCGCTGCCTGTGCCGAGGGCTACGTCGCGCCTCCCCCGGCGGCACGGCCACAGGGACACACGCGCAACTGGCGCGACCGGCGGCGAGCACGCGCATAATCAGGTGCAAACGCCTGGCGCCTGTCGTAGCCTCTTCGCCGTCACCCGGCCATGCGACGGGTGATTTCGTACATGAGCTCGCAGCCCATGTTGAGATTATCGATGGTGAGGAACTCATCGTTGCCGTGGAAGCCGCGGCGTTCGTCGCTACTGAGGAGGCAGGGGATGAAGCCATAGGCGGGGATCCCCTTCGCCCGGAGGAAACGGTTGTCGGTCCCGCCGATGGTCATGCCCGGGACGACAACAGCGTCCTCCATCGCCTCGCGGACGACGGAGTTGATGGTTCGGAAGAGCTCGGTATCCCAGGGGACGTTGGCCGGCTCGCCGTGATCCGGTGAATAGAGGCTCACCTGGACGCGGTCGTCATCGATGTACTCCTGCACCTGGCGCATCCAGTCCTCTTTGCGCTGGCCGGGCAGCAGGCGGCAATCGACGATCGCTTCGCTCTTTGCGGGAACGACGTTCGCCTTGATGCCAGCATTGAGCATGGTGATGTTGAGCGTGTTGATGAAGGCCGCGAGGAGCTCCGGCGAACTGCGGATCTGGCTCTCGACAGCGGCTTCGTCGGTGAGCGATGGAAAGAGCCCGGCTTCGGAGAGGCGCTGGAGGTAAGCGGTCGTCTCATCCGTGAAGGTCAGCGGGCGCTCCCAGTCGGCAAGCTTCACGAGGGCACGCGCGAGGTAGATCGCCGAGTTATCGGCGTGGGGAACGCTACCGTGCCCCGGCCGCCCGATCGACGTCAGGCGGAGCCAGCAGATGTCCTTCTCATTCGTAGCAACGCTGAAGACTTTCGCCTCCTTACCGCCGAAACGGGTGCTGCCGCCGCCACCCTCGCTCAACTCGAACTCGACGTCGACGACATCGGGACGGTGTTCGCAGAGCCACGCCATGCCGTAGTCACTGCCCGCTTCTTCGTCGGGGACAGCACAGAAGACAACATCGCGCTTGAGCGGTACGCCCTGGCGCTTGAGCAGGATGAAGGCCATGAGCTGCATCACCCCGCAGCCCTTCATGTCGACGGCCCCGCGCCCGTACACGCGCCCATCCCGGATGGCACCGTCGAAGGCCGGGACGGTCCAGTAGGCGGTCTCGACGGGGACCACATCGGTGTGGTTGCAGAGCATGATCGGGCGCTTGCTGCCGTCTCCCTTCAAGGTGGCGACGGCGACTTCGCGCTCCGGTGCAGTCTCGATGTACTCGACTGCGATCCCTTCGGCTTCGAGGATGGCGCCAAGGAAGCGTGCTGCAGGCTTTTCGCGGCCCGGCGGGTTCGACGTGTCGATCTGCAGGTAGCGGACGAAGATATCCAGCGCTTCAGCGTGGATGGCGTTCCAATCGATAGCCAACGGTTGTCTCCCCGAGTCGAAGGTGCCGGGATCGTGGCGGACAGACCCGGCAGGCGCAATACGAATCGGCGAAAGGGGGAATGGGCGAAAGGGCGAACCTGTCTCACCAACCGATGCATATCCGAGATCCGAACGATCGTGCGCGAACGACGTCACGAACGATTCGTTGGTCGTGGAAGGGGCGGCAGAGCTCCCCGGCAGCACGGCCTGGAGAGAACGCAAAGCGGGCGCCTTCGGCGCCCGCTTTGTCCTGTTCGGCCGGGG
Organism: uncultured Anaerolineaceae bacterium; assembly: GCA_964508715.1. Taxonomy (GTDB): domain Bacteria; phylum Chloroflexota; class Dehalococcoidia; order Tepidiformales; family Tepidiformaceae; genus JAKALX01. The sequence continues at coordinate 26,196 of CAZDUX010000025.1, forward strand.
CGTAATCAGCGCGCCGGGTGCCGCCGGGGAGCCGGGCCGCGTGCATCGCGCGGAACAAAGCGGCGCGGAGGCTGGTTCACCCGTTCGCGAATGCGCGTCGCCGGTGGCTCCTGGCGGGCCGGCGGCTGCCAGTTCCCGAGATCCTTGAGACGCGGGTCCGCAGGGGCCATGCGTACGATCGGCACCGAAACGCCTGCCTCCCGCTGCATCCGCGTCATGTCGCGCGACTGCTCGGGCGAGACGAGCGTGACCACGAGCCCGCTTTCGCCAGCACGCGCCGTGCGGCCCGAGCGGTGGAGGTACGTCTTCGTATCCTCTGGGATGTCGTAGTGAAGGACGAGTTCGACGCCATCGACGTGGATACCGCGGGCGGCGACGTTCGTGGCGACGAGCACCGGGCTCTGGCCGCTGGCGAACGCCCTCAGGGTGCGTTCACGGCGGTTCTGGTTGAGGTCACCGTGGATGGGTGCCGCGTTGAGCCCGCGCCGGTTGAGCTGATGAGCGAGGCGGTCGGCCCCATGCTTTGTGCGGACGAAGACGATGGTGCGCCCGGCGTTCTCGCAGATGGCCGCGGTGGTCGCAACCTTCTCGTCGGGCTCCACCCCGATGAAGCGCTGCTCAACGGTTTCCACCGTCTGGTTGGGCGACTCGACTTCATGGCGAACAGGGTCGTGCTGGTAGCGCGCCACGAGTTCACCGATTGCGCCGTCGAGGGTGGCAGAGAAGAGCAGCGTCTGGTGACCCCCGGGCGCCTGGGAAAGGATCTGCTCGACCTGGGGAAGGAAGCCCATATCGGCCATCTGGTCAGCTTCGTCGATCACCACGAGCTTGAGGTCGGTGAGCTGGATCTCCTTGCGCTCGAGGAGGTCGTTGAGACGGCCAGGAGTAGCGACGACGATCTCGCAGCCCATGTGCAAGACCTTCACCTGCCGGAGGATCGGCACGCCGCCATACACCGCTTCGAGCGAAAGGCCGCGGGCGTTGGCGAGAGGGCCAATGCTCTCGGCCACCTGCAGCGCGAGTTCGCGGGTGGGGACGAGGATGAGGGCGCGGGGGCGCCGGCGGCGTCCCTTCTCGGTCCGCTCAACCACCGGGAGGCCGAAGGCGAGGGTCTTGCCGGAGCCGGTCTTCGCCTTGCCGCAGACATCGCGCCCGGCGAGGGCATCGGGGATGGTCAACACCTGGATTGCGAAGGGCGACGTGACGCCGCGCTTCGTGAGGACGGCGGCAAGGTCGCTCGCAACGCCGAGGTCGGCAAACGACGGGCCCTCGGCGGGCTCGGCCGGGGGCATGGTGCGCACAGGTTGCGCGGGGATAGCCGGAGTCTGCGCCTCCTTGTTCTCGGGGCGCGGCGACTTCTTCGAAAGGGTCAGCAAAAGGGTGGGGTTCTCCAATTCGTAGATGAGCGTGTTGTGTGGCCTGACCTCCGCTGAGACTCCACACGAAACACACGAACGATCGGAGCGATGAGGAAAGGGCACCCGAGCGCGCCTGTGGCTGCACTCTGTAACCCAGCCTATCACAGGTTGGCGAAAGAACCGCAAAGGCCACGCGAAAGACAATCCCGGGGCAGCACGGCCGCCGCTCCCCCTTTCGGCAACCGATCGGTTCCTTTTCCCCTGGTAGACAAGAGCAGGCGCGTTGTGAAAGCCTCCTGCGATGGTTATGCAACGCGCTCGAGGGCTCGTACGCAGCGTGGGCTTCCGGTTGGCTCTTGCGTTCTTCGCAGTGGTGGCGGCCAGCACCGGTGGCACAGTGGCGCACGCAGCCTCTCCGAACGCCCCGCCAAGCGCGACGGCCTCGGACTTTTCGGGATCGAAGTTCAGCTACCCGATCGGTGGCACCACCGGCTGGGACATCAGCTGGCCCCAGTGCGACAACGGTGAGCGCCCACAGGGACCGATGAACTTCTCGGTGATCGGTGTGAACGGGGGCAAGATGTTCACCACGAACGACTGCCTCGACGAGATGTTCTCGTGGGCAAACAACAGCCGGACGCTGCCGCAGGTCTACATCAACACCAACGGCCTTCCCGATGGGTGGGTTTCGCCCCTCTGTGCGAAGACGGATCTCCCCTGCAACGCCTACCACTATGGGTACGAAGGCGCGGCCTTCGCCCACCGTTACGCGAAATCGCAGGGTGCCGACCCCCAGTACTGGTGGCTCGATGTCGAGACCGGCAACCACTGGACAAATGACCGCTTCCTGAACGAACGCGTCATCGCTGGTGCCATCGAATACCTGCAGGCGACGGGCCATACCCTCGGCGTGTACTCGACGCCGCGCCAGTGGGGGATTATTGCCGGAGGGTATGCGCCCGGGCTCATGAACTGGACAGCCGGGGCCGCCGACCTTGCCGAGGCCACCACCCGCTGCACACCGAAGTACGCCTTCGGCGGCGGGACGGTGGTGCTCGTGCAGTACGTCTCCGAGCATTTCGACACGAGCTATATCTGCCCGAACACCGGGGTTGGGCGAAGGGCGACGATGCCCGTCGTGGCGACCGGCGGCTGACACCGCTACGGGCGGCGACGCCTGCTCTCGCTCCCGGGGCCGCCGTGCTCCACGAGGGCTCCGTGCTCCCCGATACCTGGAATGACACTCGGCCGCGGTGGCCCATCGGGCCCCCGGCCATGGGCCGATGGGACGGCCACGGGTGACCCGCTCCGCGCTACGGTGAAAGCACACCTGGCACCAACCGGAGGCGTTCCGTGGAAAAGACTCCCATGCAAAAGGCGACCAGCACGCTCATGGCGCTCGGCCGCGGCGAGATGGAATCGCTGGCGATGGCGTTCCTCAAGAGCCACATGCTCGCCTGCGAACTTGCCGGCACCGACAAGCCCGTCCACATCAGCAACGAGCAGCTCGGCGACCGTGTCCATGCCCTCTCCGACGACGATCTCATCGCCCTCCTCATGCCCGTCTCGGCACTCGGCCACAGCGACTGAGTCCCTCGGGACAGCGAACGCGCCGCTTCGGCTGAACGACGCGGGCATCGCGACGATGTGACCCGCACCTGCCCTCGGGCGTCCAGCCCTGTACGCTTCCCGCGTGCAGCGCAAGTGGCTCGGGGTTGTCCTCGCCTCGCTCTTCATCAACACCAGCTACGGCACGCTCTCCTATGCCTTCAGCGTGCTCGTCACGAAGAGCGGGCCCGGCGGTGAGTTCGGAGCCGCGTGGGTGTCCGCCGGGTTTGCGGCGGCGCTCCTCGTTTCTGGCCTTTGTGCCATCTTCGTCGGCACCGTTGCCGACCTTTTTGGCACACGCCGGGTCATGGCCGCAGGCGCCCTGGTTGGCGCCGCCGGGCTTGCCCTCGTTGGTCTCTGCCGGGAGCCATGGCAGTTCATTGTTGTCATGCTCGTGCTCAATGGGCCGGCGATGGCCGCAACCTTCTATGAGCCGGTCTATGTGCTGATGAACCGCTGGTTCGAACCACGCGAGCGCGGCCGCGCCTACGGTGTCCTCACCCTGCTCTCGGGCTTCTCGATCACCATCTTCACGCCGCTCACGCGCTGGCTCGTGCACGACCTCGGTTGGCGGCAGGCGGTCGCCGTGCTCGGGGTCATCCTGCTCGCCGTCGGTACCCTCGTGCCCCTCCTCGTGCGCGAACCGCCACAGAAACGCGGGCAGGCAAGGCCCGCCGGTCCGCGCGCCTTCCTTGCCGAATCACGTGCCGGCCTGCGCCAGACAACCGCGCCGTTCTGGCTCTTCACGGCGGCGTTTTTCGTGGCCACGGTTGCGTTCAACGGCTACCAGTTCCACATGGTTGCCCAGCTCGAAACGCGTGGTTTCCGCGAGGCCGATGTTGCGAACGTCATCGCTCTCACGGGGATCATCAGCCTCCCCGCGCGCCTCATTCTGCCGATGTCCTCGGGCCGGGCGCCGAGTGCCATCCTCCTGGCGATCTGCATGGTGATGCTTGGCGCCGCCGCCCTGGTCGCCGCGTCGGCCGGGGCGTGGTGGCAGGTCTGGCTCTATATCGGTGTGTTTGGCGTGGTCTTTGGCTCGGTCTATCCGCTGCGTGCACTCGCCGTCTCAGAACGCTTTTCGGGGCCCTACTTCGGGCGGATCATCGGGATCCAGGCGCTTTTCGTGGCACTCGGGAGGGCGCTCGGGCCACTCATCATGGGCCTCGCCGGGACCGATGAGGCTGGTTATCAGCTTGGCTTTCGCGTTGCGGGGGCCACGCTCCTGCTCAGTGCTGTCGCCACATGGCTCGCACTGCGCCGTACCGCTCCCGAACCGCGAGCATTCGAGCCGCTCCTAGAAGACGCGTCGTGACGGAGAGCGCTCTGCCCGCTCCTTTTCGACGATCCCTTCGACGCCCTCTGCCTTGCGCTCCTCATCGACCCGCGCCTCGGTCTCCTCGCGCTGTTCGCGCTCTTCCACCGTCTCGGCGATGAGGCGTCCCTCGGCACTCGTCGTCACGGCCGCTTCGAGCGGTTCGGAGATGACCGCATAGTTCGGGCCGCCGATGTACGTCAGCGGGCTGTAACGGCGCTCGGCCAGCAGCCAGCGGCCCGCATACGCCTCGTCGATGGCCTGGACCTTGAGGACGCTGCCAACGAAGAGGGTGTGGTCGCCAACGGGGATGACGTCGTGCAGCCCACATTCGATCCATGCGAGGCAGCCTTCGATGAGCGGCGCCTCGACTCTGAGACCGCGAAACGTCTGCAGGTCCGCGGCCTCGATCTTGTTGTTCTCGAGCCCGGACATCGAGCCCAGGAAAGCAGTCTGCTTGAGGAGGTCCGGTCCGGGGATATTGATCGCGAACTCTTCGCTGAACCGGATCATGTCGGCCGTATGGCGATGCGGGTGGATCGCCAGGCCGATGAGCGGGGGAGTCATGGAAAGCGGGAGGGTCCACGCAACTGGCGCGGCGTTTGCAGCGCCGCGCCAGGATGTGGTGACGATTGCGACCGGCCCCGGATTCAGGAGACGCCGGGCGTCGGTCTCATCGCAGAGGCGCCGGACCATGAGCGTCCCTCCCCGGGGCTTCGTGCCTCTTAGTGGCTGCCGTTCCCGTTTGCGGCGAGAGAAAGGCCACCCACCGGCTGCGTGCGGCGCCAGCGCAGGAAGTTCCAGTAGGCGAGGAGTTCCGGCAGATCCTCCGGATGCTTCTCGAGCTCGCTGATGAGTTCAGCGATGTGGCTGTCCTTCACGTAGAGCATGTCGCCGTCTTCGCCGAGGAAGTAGTGCAGCGGGCGATTGAGGATGCGGGCCACGTTGAGGAGCATGTCGATGCCAACGGAACGCTGGCCGGCTTCGTAGAGACTGATCGCGCTCTGGGTAGTGTTGAGGGCGGTGGCCAGCTGGCCCTGGCTCATCCCGGCATCGCGCCGGGCGGTGCGGATACGGTTGCCAAGGCTCGCCGAAACGGGTGCCTTGCCTTCGAACGTTGTCTTCATGGCCTACCTTCCGAAGCGCGCCCTTCCCTGGAAGAACGCCCTTCATCATACGAATGTGCAATCACCGTAGGGCGCAAAAAGCTTCAGGTCAAACGAAAGACTCAATACCCTGCATTCGCGTGGCATGCGCGCCGCGGGGCCGCTTCACGGGCCGGGGGGGTTACCCTCCATCGCCCGCCCCTGCCTCCGACTGGTTGCACACGCCCGGCAGGCGCATTCCCGGTCAGATTCACTTCGGAATCCGGCGTGCTCGGTTTGGCCCGTACCGTCATCAGGTCATGCTTTCGAACCGCCCGGCAGCCGGGCCGATAACGAGCCGGGAGCCACACGCTGCCAGGACAAAGCAGCAATCGCTGTGCTATTTCAATATCGAAATACTCGATGCTCCGATAACCGGGGTCAATTGATACCCCTTACTGCTTGACAGGCGGCCACGCCGATGCAACGAAAGCTCCTGCAGCCGGAGCGCGCGGAACCCGCTGGCTACCGCCCCGCCTGCAAACGGGTGACCAGCGGCTCGGGCAGCCCCACCTCTCGCATTCGCCGTTGAGTAGTCGCCACGTCGTATTCGACCCGGTGAAAGGTGATGCTCCCGGCATCGGTATCGAGGACGGCGTACGAGGCTCGCGGGTCCCCATCGCGGGGCTGACCCACACCGCCCGGGTTGAAGCAGAGCCGCTCCTCGCCGAGTTCGACCACTGCCCCATCCTCGGGCGCAAATGCATCGAAGCGGCCCGGCGCCACCTCGCGGATGATGAGCGGCAGGTGGGTGTGGCCAACACAGCTATAGGGTGTCTCCATCAGGGCGAAGTGGCCGCGCGCTGTCTCGAACGTCGTCAGGTATTCCCAGAGCGGGTCGCGCAGTGTGCCGTGCGTGAGCGTGTAGAAGCCGTCGCGTTCGATTTTCGGCAGGTTTGCCAGCCACTCACGGCTTGCCGTGGAGATGCGCTCGGCCGTCCATTTCGCCGCCTCGGCTGCCACCGGGTTGAACCACTCGGTGCCAATGAGCCCCGCCGCCGCGGCATCGTGGTTCCCCATCACGCAGGTCGCGCCCTCGATCACCATGAGTTCGATCACGCGGTCGGGCTCGGGCCCATAGCCGACGAGGTCACCAAGGTGCCAGACACGGTCGGCCCGCTCGGCATCCGCATCGGCCAGCACCGCCTCGAGCGCAACGAGGTTGGCATGGACATCAGAGAGCACCACGACGCGCATTCGCGAAGCGTACACGGGCGTATGGCATAACGGCACTCGACCCTATACTGGCGAGGATGGCGGATTTGCACGACCTCGAACTCGCAACGACCGGCGAGGAGGAGACGCGCCAGCTTGGTGAACGGCTCGGCCGCGCCCTGCGCAAGGGCGATATCGTCCTCCTCAGTGGCGACCTCGGAACCGGCAAAACGTGCCTCACCCAGGGCATTGGCCGGGGCCTCGAGTGCCGGGCGCCCGTGAACAGCCCGAGCTTCGTCCTCATGAACGAGTACGAAGGCCGCGAAACCCTCTTCCACGTCGATCTGTACCGGATTGAGGACGTCGAGGAACTCGACGAACTCGGTCTCTGGGATTACGCCGAGCGCGGCATCCTCGTCATCGAATGGCCCGAGCGCGGCGCCGAACTCCTCCCGGGCGATGGCCTGGTGATCGAGCTCCGTTACGGCGATATCGACAGGCAGCGGCGGCTCAAGTTCCTGCCCCGGGGCGAACGCGGCGACGAGCTGGTCGCCACCCTGTCGGCGTGACCATCACCCTCGCCATCGACACGGCATCGTCCGATATCGCCCTTGCCTTCGCCGTGGGCGGCGAGGTTGCCGGGTCACTCGCCCTCGATGGCTCGCAGGACCATTCGAAGCTGCTCCTGAGGGCCATCGATGAGCTCCTTGGCCCGCTCCGAAAAGAGCTGACGGCCATCCTCGTCACCCGCGGTCCGGGGAGCTATGCCGGCCTTCGCGTTGGTATCGCCACGGCCCAGGGGATCGGGCTCGCGATGGGCATCCCTGTCCGCGGCATCGGCACGATGCAGGCGGCCGCTGCCGCCGCCGGCATGGAGCGCCTCACGATCGTCCACCCCGCCGGGCGCGGCGAGTTCGCGGCGCAGGAGTTCGCCGGTGACCGGCCGCTCGGTCCGCTTCGCTCTGCCCGTGCCGAGGATCTGCGTGAGCTGACGATCGCCGGCGAAGGGGCCGGTGCGCTCGGCGGCAGGGAGGTCTCGCCCGAGGAACGCTGCCGCCTGGGCCTCGCCTGGATGCTCCCCCGTCTCGCCGAGCACCCAGATGTTGAAGCGATCTACCTGCGCGAACCGCACATTTCCACTCCCCGGCGGCCGGCCGCCGCCTCCTGATACCCAACGCACACTCGAACGAACTGGAGAAACATGTAGATGGCCACCACCGAACGCACCCTGGTCCTGGTGAAGCCCGACGCCATGCAGCGCGCCCTGGCAGGTGAAATCATCGCCCGCTATGAGCGTCGCGGCCTGAAGATCGTCGGTATGAAGCTGATGCTCGTAAGCCGCGAACTCGCGGAGAAGCATTATGCCGAGCACGCCGGCAAGGGGTTCTTCCCCGGTCTCGTGGAGTACATCACGAGCTCGCCGATCATCGCCGCAGTCCTCGAAGGGCCCCAGGCGATCCAGGCAGTCCGCGAGACCAATGGCCTCACCGACCCGATCAAGGCATCGCCCGGCAGCATCCGCGCCGATTTCGGGCTCGAGAAGGGCCGTAACCTCGTCCACGCCAGCGACGGTACGGAGAGCGCCGAGCGCGAGGTGAACCTCTGGTTCGAGGCCGGGGAGCTACTCCCCTGGGGCCGCGATACTGACCGCTGGATCATGGAGTAGCTCCTGGCGCCGGTGATCGGTGCCATCCAGTACAGTTGGACCGTTCGGCCCGCCCCGCTGCGCCGGATGGCCGCACGCAGCGGCTTTACATTTCTGGTATTGTTCGCAGTGCCGGGGTCGCTGCCGCGAGGTGTCCGCTCCACCTGCGTGGCGCACCCCGGCTTTTTCATGCCACGCACCAGCAGGGGATGCAGCCGTCGTGGGCTTCCGCACAGCGGCAGCTGACGGTTGCGCCCCTTCTGCGAGCCGCACCGTCTCCCGCTGTCATGTCTCCAGGTTCTCCGCCGACCATCTCGCGGGCAGGTACACGGCTGGCCGCTCGTTCAGATACGGTGGAAGGTCGCGCAGGGCCCGGGGCGATTCGTGCCGCACCGGCATGGCCGGTATGGCAGCTCCCACCAGCGCCGCCGCCTAAGGTGTATTGTCCCCGAGCGGTGCCGACAGATCTTCTTCTTGTTCATTTTGATCTT
>CAZDUX010000026.1:0-34651 GCA_964508715.1 uncultured Anaerolineaceae bacterium
CCGGCAGCTACGGCGCCGGCACCGAAACCGCGCCTTTCCGCTGGAAGGACAAGTAGGAGGAATCACCCTGCCGGCGGGGGCATATGCCCCCGCCGCCTCCCGCGCGCAGGGAGCTGAATCCCCTGCGCGTCCTCGAGTTCCTCATTAACTGGGGCCGTGGCGAGCCTTCGCCACATGCTGTCATACAGCGGCCGAGACTACCCCTGAGTCATTGACACCTACACCGTTGCGGGTTACATCACCCTCAAGGCGATATCGGGAATGGGCGATTCCTATCGCCCCGGCCTCTGCCGAATTTCCACATCAATCGCTCAAATTTGGGGGGAGTCTCTACTCGTGACCGAAAAATACTGGGATAGATACTGGAGCCGCCGGCGCTTCCTTGGCGGTGCTGTCACCGCCAGCGCCGGGGCCGCCGGCCTCGCGCTCGTCGGCTGTGGCGGCGACGATGACGACAAGAAGGGCGACAACGGCAACGTCTCCATCGCCACGCCAACGCCCAACCCGTCGGCCGCAGCATCACCCACCGCCGCCGACCCCTTCGCCAACGCAAAGAGGGGCGGCACCTACAACAGCCTCCTCACCGGCGACCCGCCCACCATCGACCCCTACGGCAACCTGAGCTTCATCACCAAGGGCGTCGCTGCCTATCCCTATAGCCGGCTCTTCCGCTACGGCACCGGCGTCGGCGTCAAGGTCGCCGACCTCAAGCCCGTCCCCGACCTCGCCCAGTCCGCCGAGCCCAGCCCCGATGGCCTCACCTGGACCGTCAAGATGCGCCCCGGCGTCAAGTTCCACAACGTCGCCCCTGTCAATGGCCGCGAAGTCGGAACCGACGACCTCAAGTACTCCTGGGGCCGCATGACGGCAAAAACCACCCAGAACGCCAGCCAGGTCGCCTTCGTCGACAAGGTCGAATACCCCGACGCCTCGACCATGAAGTTCACCCTCAAGGCGCCCTACGCCGCCTTCCTCGACGTCCTCGCCGATGCCAACCTCCTCTGGATCATGCCCAAGGAGGCCGACGGCGGCTTCGATCCCGCAAAGGTCATGATCGGCTCCGGCCCGTGGGTCTTTGATACCTACACCCCGAGCACCAAGATGACCTTCAAGAAGAACCCCGACTGGCACGTCAAGGGCTTCCCACTCATGGATGGCGTCGACCTCGCCGTTATCCCCGAGTACCCCAACCGCCTCGCCCAGTTCATGGCCGGCAACCTCGACTACGTCGACTCCACTGCCGACGACCTCGAGAACATCAAGAAGTCCATTCCCCAGGCCCAGATGTATGGCGAAATCAGCCAGCTCCTGAGCTTCATCGCCTTCGATAGCGACCCCAATTCGCCCTGGAACAAGGACCCCCGCGTCCGCCAGGCCGTCTCCATGTCCCTCGACCGCGACGGCCTCACCGACCTCGGCTATAACGTCAAGAAGTTGCTCGCGCTCGGCATCGACGTGAAGTCGCCCTGGAACAACCTCATCCCCGCCGGCATGGTCCGACTCTGGCTCGACCCCCAGAGCAAGGAACAGGGCAATAGCGCGAAGTACTTCAAGTACGACCCCGCCGAGGCCAAGAAGCTCCTCGATGCCACCGGCTTCAAGGACATCTCCGCCACCTACGCCTACGCCGCCAACCGCTACGGCGCCACCTTCAACGCCATCGCCGAAGCCAATATCCAGTTCATCAACGCCATCGGCATCAAGACCACGACCGACGTCCAGGACTACTCCTCGAAATACATCACCCAGACCTTCGCCGGTAACTTCAAGGGCATGTTCTTCGGCTACGAAACCCCCTTCCCCGAGGGTGGCCAGTACCCGATCCGCATGTTCACCGACGACCCACTCAACCACAGCAAGGTGAATGATCCTGAACTGAAGGACCTCGCCATGAAGCAGCAGGTCGAGATCGACCCCGTCAAGCGCAAGGAGATCTTCTTCGAAATCCAGCGCAAGAACGCCGAGAAGATGTACTACGTCCCCGACCAGGCGGGCGCCGGCACCACCTGGGCCTCGTACCAGCCCTGGATCAAGAACGCCCTCCAGGTCAACACCGTCCCCGGCAGCTACGGCGCCGGCACCGAAACCGCGCCTTTCCGCTGGAAGGACAAGTAAATCACCCTTCCCGTAGACGCGCTGCCTGCGTAGAGTTGGCGGCACGGTCGGGTTCGACACCACGGCCGCCTTTCCCTTCCGGGGGAAGGGCGGCCACCTTCATCTTTCCGGGGGTCATTCACAGCCTATGCAGCGTTATATCATCCGTCGATTACTTCTCATGATTCCTACCCTGCTAGGCGTAACCTTTGTCGTCTTTGTACTGGTGCGCTCTGTTCCGGGTAGCGTGGTCGATCTCCTCGGTGGCGACTTTGGCGCGGCGAATCCCGAGACAAAGGCAGCACTGAAGAAGGAGTTCGGACTCGATCAGAACATCCCCAAACAGTACATCGACTGGATGGGCGATATCGTCCGCTTTGATTTCGGAAAGTCGATCATCAGCGACCGCACCGTCTCGAGTGAACTCGAGAACCGGCTCCCGGTAACGCTCGAACTCGGCCTCCTCGCCATCCTCTTCTCCCTCCTCATCGCCATCCCAATCGGGGTCATGTCGGCCATCCGCCAGGACCGCGTCGTCGACTACGCAGGCAGAAGCCTTGCTATCGGCCTCCTCGCCATTCCCGGGTTCTGGCTGGCCACCATCCTCATCACCCTCGCCGGCCGCTACTTCACCTGGGGAGTCCCGCCAAAGAGCTATATCGAGTTCACCGAGAACCCGATAGGCAACCTCCGGATGATGGCCGTACCAGCCTTCATCCTTGGTGCCGGCCTCTCCGGCGGCGTCATGCGCTTCACTCGCTCCTCCATGCTCGAAGTACTCCGCCAGGACTACATCCGGACAGCATGGTCGAAAGGGCTCCGTGAACGCGTCATCGTGGTTCGCCATGCGATGCGCAACGCCCTCATCCCTGTCATCACCGTCGTCGGCCTCCAGCTGCCACTCGTCGTTGGCGGCTCGGTCATCATCGAGCAGGTGTACTCCATCCCCGGAATGGGCCGGTATTACATCGCCTCGGTGAACCAGCACGACTACCCCGTCATCCAGGCGATCAATATCCTGGTCGCCTCCGTCGTCGTCTTCACAAATCTCGGGGTCGACTTGCTCTACTCCGTCCTCGACCCGCGGATCAGGTACTCGTAAATGGCAGCCGACGCTCGCGTCCTCGAACAACAAGCCCTCCGCCCCCAGGTCAGCACCATCCAGCGCTGGCGGCGCAGTGTCACCGACTTCATCCGCCATAAGCCGCTTGGCACCTTTGGCGCGATCATCGTCATCATCCTCATCGCCATGGCGATCGCTCCGCAGATCTTCGCCCGTGGCTTCGACCCCAACGTCGGCCCCCTGCGCGACCGCCTGCAGGGACCGTCATGGGAGCACTGGTTCGGCACCGATAACCAGGGCCGCGACCTCTACGCCCGCATCGTTTACGGCGCTCGCACCTCCATCATCATCGGCTTCGGCGTCGTCTTCGTGAGTTCCACCATCGCCACCGTCATCGGCGTCACCTCGGGCTACGTTGGCGGCTGGGCCGACACCGTCATCCAGCGCCTCGTCGATATCGGCATCGCGATGCCCGGCCTCATCTTCATCATCCTCTTCGTCACCTCCGTCAAGCAGGTGCCCGTCACCCACCAGGAGATCCCGACGACGATGGCCATCGTCGTCGCCGTCGGCCTCATCATCGCAACGGGGTCATCCCGCGTCATACGAGGCGCATCGATCTCATCCAAACAGAACCAGTACGTGGAGGCAGCACGAGTCCTCGGCGCGAGCCCCCCTCGCATCGTCTTCCGTCACGTCCTGCCCAACGTCGTACCGGTCATCATCGTCAGCGCATCGATCCAGATCGGCGGGGCCATCCTCATCGACGCGTCCCTCTCGTTCCTTGGGTACGGCGTCCAACCGCCCACGGCAAGCTGGGGCCGCATGATTACCGATGCACAGCAGTTCCTGGCGAACTACCCGCATCTCGCCATCTTCCCCGGCCTGGCGATCTTCTTCACGGTCTACAGCTTCAACATGCTGGGCGACGCCCTCCGCGACGTGATGGATCCCCGCCTTCGCGGCAGCCGCTAGGACCCAACAGCCAACGAACGAAAACAGCCCTTCCACGGAAGGGCTGTTCTTTCTTGAGGCGCCCGCATACGAGGATATTCCCGCCGCTCGCGCCATGATTTGTCGCGCTCATGCAGTACATTCTCCGCCCGAGAACACCACTACCCACATGGCACAGGAGGAGAACGCATATGACATACGCAGAACGCATCGACAGCCTTCGCCGCCAGTCCGAGGCCGACCTCCACACCCCCACGCCACACAATCGCAGACCCCAGCAGACACCCATGCGGACGATCCACCACCGAGCCTTTCGCCGCCGATGGCGCATGCGCCTCCGCACCTGGGTCGCCTGACTTCACATTCTCGCCCGCTCACCCTTTCGCCCTCTCGCCCTTTCGCCCTTTCGCCCTCTCGCCCTCTCGCCCTTTCGCCCTTTCGCCCTCTCGCCCTCTCGCCCTTTCGCCCTCTCGCCCTTTCGCCCTTTCGCCCTCTCGCCCTCTCGCCCTCTCGCCCTCTCGCCCTCTCGCCCTCTCGCCCTTTCGCCGCTACCTCCGGGGCAACGGGTTCGTCAGCGTCGCTTCAGGCTCGAGGCTCGCATTCGTGAACTGCCCGTTCGCCCCGTGGTACCGGTAGACCTTGCCACCTGCCCCGGCCCGCACCATGAAGCCATCGACGAGCGCCTGGGCACACACCTGCCCGGGCTTCACGATCCCCAGGCACCCATCGGGCCACGTGACTTCGCGATACGACAGGATCGAAATATCGTCGATCGTCCCGTTGCCACGCTTTGCCATGTCCTCGCGGATCGCCTTCTCCACGCTGGCCGCCTCTGCCGCCCCCGCCGGGAGGTCCGCCGGCGGCGAAACCTGCTCGATCCCCGTAAGCCCCATGCGGTACCACTGCACCGCATCCCTGTCGCGCACGCTCATATGTACGTACGCGTCAGCCGCGTTCGGGTCGGCTGTGGCCGGGAGCACTTCCTCGATGACGAGTGATGTTGGGTTCACCTTCGTCCGCAGCGACCAGTCGTGCCGGGCGTAGCGGCTGAGAAGGTCACGAAAATCGATCGCCAGCTCATCCGGCACGGGTGAACCGTCGCTCGCCTTCGCCGGGTCGACGGGGCCCACCCACTTCGAGCCTACCAGGTGGTAGCGAAGCTCCTTGCCGCCGCCCTCGAAGATGGCGATGACACCCGCCCCAAATAGCTCCCGGCAGGCCTTGCCTGGCTCGTTTACACCCATGCAGCCGTCCCACCCGGCGCCTTGCAGGCTCTTCAGTTCCACCTTGAGCGCATCCAGCTTGAGCTGCTTCGCCGCATCCAGCCGCACCTGCCCGAGTACCGAATCGTTCGCACCATCTTCGGCCCCGCGCACCGGTGTCGCCGAAACCGAATTCCCGCCATCGTCATCTCCCGAGCAGCCCACCGCCGCCAGTGTCGCAGCAAGCGCCAGCACCACCAGTACGAACAGTCTCACGCGCATCGTCCCCCCTGCCATCGATCATCCATTCTCCCGGCGCCACGAGCGAACCGGCAGTTGCAGCGGCTTTCCCGAAGGTCAACCTGCGCCATGCCGTCCGCGATGCCGTAACCATCCAATTGCTCGCGGCAAGGCAGGCCCATCGCCGGTGATCTTCGTTACCCCAGCATCTCCAGGATCTGCCCCGCCACGAAGCCCGGGTCCTCCATCGGCATGAAGTGCGAGTACTGCGGCAGGTAGCGGTCCTCGGCGTTGGGCATGCTCGCCGCCAGCCCCGGCCACGTCGGCGATGAACTCATATCCATCGGCGAGTCCGCGGTCCGCTGGCGCGCCCGCAACACGCGCACCGGGATCCGCACCTCCTTGATCGCCTCGTGGATAGTGTCGCCCGAACTCCCGGCATATACCGCCGCCTCGATATTGGGCGGGCAGGCGAGCACGTACCCCTCACCCTGCGCATTCGGCAGCAGCCCGAACTCCACGTAGTCGCGAAGCACTTCGGGGTCCCAGCTATTGAACGGTGGCCGGCCCGCAAACCGCTCATACATCTCCTCGGGCGATCTCCACTCATTGCGGCGGCGCGCAGCGAAATGCTCCGTCTCCATCCGCCCCCGGTAGAGGTCGGGCGGCATGATCACCGGGTCGATGAGCAACAGCTTCGAAAACAACTCCGGCGCGAGCGCGGCTGCAAGCGTCACCGCGTAGCCGCCCTTGGAGTGTCCGGCGCCAAGCGCCCCGCGCAGCCCGATCTGCCGGCCCACCGCCGCCACATCCTCTCCAAACTCCGTCCAGCGGTACGGAGGATCGGGCTTCTCGCTTCGCCCATGGCCACGCATGTCGATGGCAATGCAGCGCACACCGGGCAGCCGCTCGACAACCTCGTCCCAGCAGCGCGCATGAAAGCCGGTGGCATGCGCGAGGAACACCGTCGGGCCATCGGCTGGCCACTCGTAGAGTTCGAGGCCAACACCGTTGGCACGGATGCGGGATTCGTTCACGGGACGCATAGAACCAAGTATCGGCCCAAAGTCTGAGGAATGTCTCGTGTCACCCGGCCTACACTACGCCCGTGCCGGTCCCCCCGATTCGCTACGCTCGCACGTCAGACGACGTCTTCATCGCCTATTGCGTCGATGGCGCCGGCGCCCCCGCCCTCATGCTCGTCGAACCCCTCTTCGCCGATTTCGGCCTCTATTGGCCATGGCTCATGGCCATGGAGAACTGGCCCGAACTCACCCGCAAGCATGCCATCGGCTACCTCAGCTGGCGTGGCTTCGGCCTCTCCGACCGCGAAACACCCCTTGCCACCGTCGAAGACCGCCTCCGCGATATTGATGCCGTACTCGACCAGTGGGGCGTCGAAAAGGTCCCACTCTGGTGTGGTGGCAACGCCAGCGCCACGGGCATGCTCTACGCCACCGAACGGCCCGAGCGTGTCAGCTCACTCGTTCTCTACAACTTCTGGCCCGGGCCGGCGGACCGCACACCCGGCAAGGGCGCCCTCTCCCAGCTTCTCGAGGCCAACTGGGACTACTACCTCATCCTTCTCGGCCAGATCCTCACCGGGATCGACAGCCCCGAACGTGGCCGCGAGTTCACGAAGATCATGGCCGCCTCCGCCACCCGCCAACAATACCGCCACTGGCTCGAAACGAACCACGAGATCGACGTCGCCGCGCTCATCCCCCGCATCCAGGCACCCACCCTCGTCATCGCCTGGCAACAGCTCACCCTCGGTTCCTTTTCACCTCTCGAAAGCGCCCGCAGGCTCGCCGCCGGCATCCCGAACGCGCGCCTTTCCCTGCTCCCCGGCAACTCCTACCTCGTGGACGAGATGAGCCTGGGCGCCGCCTCCCGCTTCACCATCGACGTCTCCGCCAACCGGATGGGCCCGGGTGCCACGTCCGCTCGTCACGATCCGCCCGTACCGCCCGAACGGTCCCTCCAGCCCTACCAGTCGCCACCGCGCGCCACCGCAACGCTCGCCGCCCCCGATCCGCCTTCGCCTCCGGCCACCACCGCCCACGAACTCTGCACCATCCTCTTCACCGACATCAAGGACAACGCCGCGATGATGCTCCGCCTCGGCGACCAACGCGGCCGCCAGGCCCTCCGCGACCATGAACGCCTCACCCGTGACGCCCTCCGTGCCCATGGTGGCACCGAGGTAAAGGCCATGGGCGAAGGGTTCCTCCTCACCTTCCCCTCCGCTGCCCGCGCCCTCGAATGCGCCGTCCACCTGCAACGCGGCTTCGCCAGCCACCCCGATCTCCAGGTCCGAATCGGCATCAACGCCGGTGAACCCATCGCCGAAGATGGCGACCTCTTTGGGACTGCCGTCATCACCGCGGCCCGCCTCTGTGGCAAAGCCGGCGGCGGCGAGATCCTCCTCTCCAACGTCGTCCGCGAGCTCACCGCCGGGCGCGGCTTCACCTTCGAAGAGCGTGGCCAGGCAGCCCTCCGCGGACTCGATGACCCCGTGAAGGTATTCGCCCTCCAGTGGACCCCCTGACCGGCCACCATCTATCCCCGATTTGCAGGCACCGCTCAACCTCCGCCACGCCCAGATCAGAGTAGGATGACGCGCACAGCACTTCTCCTGGGGGCGGTACCCATGCACAGCGTCTCCCTGCCTCGCGTCCGCCGCGTCACGGCTCTCTTCGTTCTCGCTGTGGCGATCCTCTGCGCCCTCCAGGTGACGCGTGGCCACGCCACCGGCACGACACGCACGTGGACCGGCACCACCGACAGCAACTGGGGTACGGCCTCCAACTGGAACCCGGCCGGCGTGCCCTCCCAGGGCGACACCCTCATCTTTCCCTCCGCCGCTCCCCTCACCACCAACAACAATCTCAACGGCCTCGAACTCGATGCCCTCTCGTTTGCCGCGAACTACGTCGTCACCGGCAACGCACTCACCATCGACACCGAGATAGACGTGACCAGCGCAACCGTGTCGATAGCGAACATGATCACCGTTGGCGCCGATAACATGAACTTCACCGTTACCGGCGCCGCCTCCGAACTGGACCTCACCGGTGTCCTCAACCTCGCTGGTAGCAGCCCCATCTTCCACGGCCACGGCACCATCCAAACTGGCGACATCACCGGCGCGGGCAACATCAACATGGCCGGCCCTGGCACCCTCGAATACCACGGCATGGCAACCTACAACGGCACGACCACCGTTGGCGGCGGCACCCTGCGCGCCGCAACCGACCTCGCCAACCCCTGCACTATCAACCCCGGCAACCTCAACCGGCTTCCCGTAAACGGGAGGGTCCTCGTCTCGGCCACCGCAATCCTCGACCTCCAGTGCCCCGTCGTCATCGGCGAACTCGATGGCGACGGCGAGGTTCGCACCGAGTCTGCCGCCGCCATCCTTCGAATCAACGCCAACGGCGACTCCCAGTTCTCCGGCCAGGTCACAGGCCCCGGCGGACTCACCGTCGGCGACGCCTCCCACGGCCAGTACGGCCTCACCCTCCTCGGCACGAGCACCTACACCGGCCCCACCATCATCGATGGCGGCCTCCTCGCCCTGGCCAACGGTTCGATCGCCACGTCTTCGGGCGCGGTGGCCGGTGGTGGTGGCGTCGCGGGCGGCAGCGGCGCCTATCCTCCACTCTCACTCGCCGGCGCACTCCTCTATCCCGGCATCAACGGCGTCCCGGGAGAGCTCGAGACGCCATCCCTCACGATGACTGCCGCCAGCACCGCCCGCTTCGACCTCGGCCTCGACCCGTCGAGCTACGACCATATCGTCATCCTCGGCGGCGCCGTGGACCTGGGCGATGCACTCCTCGATGTTCACGTCTCCTTCGGCTTCGACCCACCGGTCGGCACCGCGTACACCCTGATCAGCGGCGCGAACTCGATCCAGCATACGTTCCACGATCGCCCCGAGGGTTCGGTCTTTGCCGTCGGCAGCCGGCGTTTCGGGATCACCTACAAGGGTGGCGCGGGGCACGATGTGGTCATCACCCGTCTCCCCGCCGCGCCCGCCGACCTCTCGATCACCAAGGCAGCGTCGTCATCCTCCGTGGCCCCGGGCCAGGCACTCACCTTCACCATCACCGTGAACAACGCCGGCCCCAACGACGCGGGCTTCCCCGCGATGTCCGACACCCTCCCCGCCGGTCTTCAGTTCCAATCCGTCACCGGCCCCGCCGGCTGGACGTGCTCCTATCCCACCGTCGGAACGCAGGTCGCCATCACCTGCCGGGCAAACAGCATCGCCAAAGACACCCGGGCAGCCTTCACGGTCGTGACGACAGTCGCAGCCAACGCCTCGGGCGATATCACGAACACCGCCGCAATCACCTCGACCGCCGACGACGCCATCACCACAAACAACGCCGCCTCGGTAACCGTCCACGTCTCGAGCGACGCACGGCCCTACCGGCTCACCGCACCGAACCTTGCAAGGGAGGGGAGCTGAAACCGCTCCTATGCGCGCTCCGCCCGATCCGCGCAGCCACCCGCTATCTCGAGCAGCTTGATCATCTCGTCCAGTAACACCGTCATATCCGTCTCCGGCGCAATCAACCGTGCCATCCGGCAACCCCAGTAAAACGCAACGAGCGACGCACCGATACGCTGCGCATCGAGTTCCGCCGGGAAATCACCCTGTTCCCGCGCCACTTCGAGTCGTGCCGCAATGGCCGCCGCTATCTCCACGTGGTCCGATCGGATGTCCTCGAGGATCTGATCCTCGCCCTCGCGCACCGCGCGCAGCACGCTCTCGAGGAACATCAGCGTATCGATCCGGTCCTCCGGCATCGCCATCAACTCGAAGGTCGCGCGCGACAGGCTCGCGAACTGCTCCAGGGCACGGGCATTCGGATCCGGATTGTCTTTCCACTGCGCTTTGACGTTGTCCGCGCTCTCGCTCATGCACCCCCGGGCAAGGTCTTCCTTGCTCGGAAAGTAGCGGTAGATCGCACCGGGCGAGATGCCCGCCAACGCGGCAATCTCCGCCATCGTCGCTGCCTCCACGCCCTTGCTCGAAAACACGCTGCAGGCGGCATCGAGGATCGACCTGCGGCGTGCTTCGAGATGAGCGTCAGAGACTCGCGCCACGAATTATGCCTTCACCGGGGTCTGGCTGCTCCACGGCAAATGGGCGCGGGCCGACCGGAGTGCCAATTCCAGGCGCTCGACGCGCGAGATGCGCGCGTACTCCATGCGCTGGTCGATCTTGCGCGCGGCCGCCTTCACTTCGTTGCTGCGGGCCTGGTACATCGATTCAAGCATTCTACACCTCCGTAAGTGAACGTCTATTCATATGAATGAACCTCCGTTCACTGAATGAATCATCGTTCAGTTTCCCCTGGGAGTCAATACCCTTTGCATAGAAAATTCCGGCCCTTTCACCAAACGTTCACAATCTCCCGCTCACCGCCTCCAGAACCGCTCCCGCACCATCCCCGCCACGTTCGGGTGCGACTCCCGCACCTCCCGCAACTGGCTCCCAGCCTCGAACCCATCAACCTCCACCTTCGGCGTCGCCACCCGTTGCGAAAGGTAAATCCCCGAATGCCCGCTCACCAGGTATGCCACAAAACACGCCGTCGCCAGGTACACCGCCGGCCCCGCCCCAAACAACTCAATCCCCATGAGCGTGCACGCCAGCGGCGTGTTCGCCGCCCCCGCGAACACCGCCACGAATCCCAGCCCCGCAAACAGGTCCGCCGGCCCCCCCAGGATCACCGCCAGCCGATTCCCCAGTGTCGATCCGATGAAGAAGAGCGGTGTCACCTCGCCACCCTTGAACCCGCTCCCCAGCGCCACCGCCGTGAAGAGGATCTTCCACCACCACGAGAGCCAGCCCGCACCACCCTCGTGGAACGCCGACACGATGCTCGTCGAACCCGCCTCGCGTGCTGTTACCCCGAGCCCCAGGTAGTCACGCGTCCCGAGCAGATACACCAGCCCGATCGTAATCAGCCCCCCGATCGCCGGCCGCAGGTAGGGGCTCCGAACGCTCGCCAGGAAAATGCGCCGGCTCGTGTGTGCCGCCTCCGCGAAGATCAGCGCCGCCAGCCCGAACGCGACACCCGCCGCCACCACCTTCAGCATCAGCACCCAGTCGAACGGCAGCCCCGGCGTGCGCCCGGCCAGCTCAACGTGGTAGGCCGTGTGGTGCGCACCCCATTCGGCAGTCGTGAAGTCCGCAAGCAACGCCGCATAGAGCACCGGGATCAGCGCCGAGTACTCCATCCGCCCGATCGCCAGCACCTCCATCGCGAAGACCGCCCCGGCAAGCGGCGTCCCGAATACCGCCCCAAACCCCGCCGCAATTCCGGCCATCAGCAACACCCGCACATCGGCCGGACTGAGCCGAAGCCAGCGCCCCACCGCCGCCGCTACGCCACCACCCATCTGCACCGCTGTGCCCTCACGCCCAACCGATGCTCCGAACAGGTGCGCCTCCACCGTTGTCACCAGGATGAGCGGCACGATCCGCGCCGGAACCCCGCCACCCGGCTCATGGATCTCATCGACGAGCAGGTTGTTGCCGCCTTCGACCGATCGCCCGAACCAGTGATAGAGCGCCCCCGCCACCATGCCAGCCACCGGGAGCAGGAAGAGGATCCATGGGTGGTCGAGCCGGTAGTCCGTCACCCTGTCCAGCGACCACAGGAACAACGCGCAGATCGACCCCGTCGCCACCGCGACCGGCGCAAGGATCACGCCCCATTTCGCGAGATACCGGGCGATGAGGATGTGATCTCGGGCGTTCCAGTGCAGCATCCGGGCACACGACTCCTACATTCCTGTAGGAGTCATCAGCTCCGCCGGCGCGACTCCAACGTCACGACGCCGGGGGCGGTTCTTGCAATCGGCAGGACTCCATCGCCGTACCAGCGACTTTACCGGGCACTGGCCTCAACAACAACACGTGCGAACCCCGGCCCACCCTCACCCCCGGCCCGCATCTCCGTGCGGCGTCCGCGAAAACGTCGCCGCCCAGGCCGCCCGCCGCGCCTGCACCTCGGCCAGCGTCTCCCCCAGCAACCGTTCGATCTGCGCCACATGTTCGTCGCTCTCACGCACCCACATCTCCACCAGGTCCGAAAGCGTCACCCGCCCGCGCTCCGCCACACGCAGGCCGCGCTCCCAATCCTCATCGCGCAGCGACCGCAGGATCGCGACACTCGCCTGCCGCTGCAACGCGAAATCACCCAGGATCTGCTCCTTCCGGTCCCGGCTCCTGTTTCGTCCTGCCTCCCACCTCCGCCCATCGAGGAATGACACCCCGGGCTCCTCCTCGGCCAGGCCCCGTTCCAACGACAGGCGCATGCAGAGGAACTCGTTATCGCGCACGTGAGCCAGGATCGTGCGCACACTCCATTCGCCCTCGGCCGGCCGCGCATCGAGTGCCTCATCCGTGGCTTCAGCCACCAGGTGGGCCAGTGTCTTCGGCGTTGCCGCCAGCCTTTCGATCC
Organism: uncultured Anaerolineaceae bacterium; assembly: GCA_964508715.1. GTDB lineage: Bacteria > Chloroflexota > Dehalococcoidia > Tepidiformales > Tepidiformaceae > JAKALX01. Next base: position 13,044 of record CAZDUX010000026.1, read on the forward strand.
GTTCAGCAGTCATGTCTCCATCGTACCCGCCGGCAGCAGCGTCCACGAGCACCCACCGGGCCGCGCGAAAAACCCTGGAAACCCGAAATTCGCGCGGTCGAAACGGTTGAAGCCGTGCAATCTGCTGGGGTACTGTTCCGCACGAGCGAGGCGCGCTTCCTGCGAGGGCCCCTATAGTGGGACCCACCCCGGACGAAGATCGCCCCGCCGAACACCCCACGGCGAACGATAATCCGGACCCCGAACCGCTCCCGCGCGAGGCCTGCGCCTGGTGCGGGCGTGTCCTCCGCGAAGGACCCGAGCCAACGTCCCACGGGATCTGTCCCGAGTGCCTCGCCAGGCTCCAGGACTCGCTCAACCGCCCGAAACCCTAACCCGCCTCCTCGCGGATACGCGCCCACTCCGCATCCGCATCGTCCAGTCCCAGCTGGCTCGCTGCCGTCCGGCGCGAGACGATGCCCGCCCCAACCAGCGCCACTGCATCGGCCACCTGCCGCGAACGGTCGATCGGCAGCACCGGTCCCCAGTGCATCACCGTCCGCAGCCCTTCGATCCCGAGCCCCTCGAAACGCGCCAGCAACCGCAACACCATCATCGCCCGCCGCTCATACACTGCCGTCCGGATGAGCTGCTTCCGGGCCACCTTCCGCGCAATCGGGTCGAGCTCCGTGTTCAATGCCACCCCGCTCAACCCCTGCGGGTTATGCCCAAATGCCGTCCGCGGCGATTCCCCCAGGTCGTGCAGCGTCCGGTACACCAGGTCGATGTAGTCCGTGTGCAGCCGCACACCCCCGCCTGCCAGGAAATCGAGCAGATACGCCTTCGACTGCTCCGGCATCTCCCAGATAGCGCCCGGCTCGACGACGAGGTCGTTCGATTCACTCACGTTCTCGAGCACCGCAATCGGGTTCCCCGAGAGCTCCAGGATCTGGCTCAACTGGCTGAACGCACGGTTCAGCTCTCGGCTCGATTCCACCAGCGGCGGGATGTCGCTCGCCCCCCACGCCTGCTTCGGCTCCCGCAGGTTCGGGAAGAGCACGAACGGGATGAAGCCGTACGGATTCACGATGCGTTCGGCCAGCTCGTCTCCCTGCCAGAGCTCAAACGTCCCCGTCGTCCAGTGCTCCGTCACCGTTTCGTTCGCGCCCCCCACATACTGCCAGGCCACCGCATCCAGCCGCGACGGATCGCTCCCGCTCCGCCAGGCGTAGACACCCTGCACATCGGGCGCCGTGATCCGTACCTCCCCTTCCGCCGCATCCCAGGTCACCCGGTAGCAGCCATCGCCAAGGATCGCCGCATCGAGTTCCGTCTCGTAGTCGAGCTGCGCGATCCCATTCACCGACTCGGCGGCGCGCAGCGCCCGCTCCGCCGCGCGGGCCCGCTCCCGTCCCGCCTCCGTCTCACCATCCCGCGCTTCCACCTGGATCGTCTGCCCGTTCAACAGGTAGCTCGTCACCTTCTCGACGAGCGCCTTCGCATAGTTGAACGTCAGCCGCCGCTCCCCCTGCCGCGCACGCCCGAGCCACTGGCGCCCCTGGTAAAACGCCAGGTTCTCGCGATACGCGCGCAACCGCGCCTCATCCACCTGCTGTAGTCGTCGCGGCAACGGCAACATCGTTGGGTCCGATATCGTCAGGGGCATCTCGCACACCTCAATTGCATCATCCCTCAGACGCTCACTCGCATTGACACGCACCACCAACCCACAAACGTCACCGGCTCCCACTCGCCCACTCACCCATTCGCCCTTTCGCCCATTCGCAACCAGGCCCCCGCCGTCAGCGGAACCAGCAACGCGAACAACCCAGCAATGAGCGCGATCCCTGCGCGCGGGCTCACGAGGTCGATCACGAACGCCGTCACCGCCGGGCCAATCACACTGCCGACTCCCTCGACCGACATCAACGCACCGATGATCAGCCCGCGATCACCTTCGCTCCCCTGGCCAATCACTGTCGCCGCGATGATCGGGGCGACACCCCCCGCGCCGAATGCCAGGACTGGCGCCAGCACAGCGGCGGCCCACGCGTTCGTGCTCAGTGCCAGCCCGAATGCACCCACCGATGCAACCACGTAAAGGCCCGACATCTCCAGGAACCGCCGGTTTGGACGGCTCACGCGCGCAGCCACCACCAGGCCGGCCAGTGCGGCGACACCCGCAGGAGCCAGCAGCGCCGTCGTCCTCAGCAGCGAAAGGCCCAGTGTCATCCGTGCAAACGGGCCATAAACTGCCGCCAGCGATGTGATCGCCGAGTAGTCGACGAGCACGATGAGCCCGAAGAGCGCCACCGACGCCAGCTTCCTCAGTGTACCTATGCGCCGCGCCTCGTCGCGGTGCCGATCCTCGATGTGCATGCCCGGATCCAGCGCCTCCATCCCCTGCACCGCCAGCGGTCCGCCCACGACCACCAGTGCAAGCAGGAATGCGACCTGCCACGGCGCGAAGTCCGAAAGCAACACGCCTGCGGTAAACCCCACCCCCGTCGCCACATACCCCGCCATCGAGAGGATCCCGGTCACCCGCGTTCGTACCCGGGGAACCTGCGTTCTCGCAACGATGTCGTAGATGAGCGGCCAGAGCGCGGCGCTCGCCGCTCCCAGCGCCACCGTGGCAACGAGAAACGCCCAGAGTACATGCATCGCCAGCAGTAGCCCGAGCGCCGCCACCTGCAGCACAATCGCGAGCCGGAACACCAGCCTCGGCGTCGTCCGGTCCAGTACTCGCCCCGCGATCGGGTGGACCACGAGCTTCGTCCCGCCGTACAGCGCGAGCGTGTAACCCGGCAACCCACCCGAGGCATGTAATTCATCGAGCAGGTAGTGGTTCATATACGAAAGGAAGATCAGCGCATAGAGCGCGTCCTGCCCAAACGCCAGTGCCACCGTCAGCAGCAATGCGGGCCGGTTCAGCGGCGGATCGGCGGCCTCGTGCATCACGTAAGCGCTGATGATACGGCCCGCTGCCCAACCCGGACATCACCTGTCGACTTCACCCCCCGGCGCCGCACCATGCTTGCCTCGATTAGAACATTCGTTCTACATTGCCAGCACAGACCCGCCCCTGGCCGGGCCCCCGGGGCCGAAACAACGGGCAGCGGCGGAGCCGTCCTTCAACCGAAGGACTCCGAGGTGGATTGGTGGACGAGCCCCTGCAACTCCCGGCGCGCATCGATGCGCTCCCCGAGCACACCGAGTACCGCGATAGCGGCTGCGACCTCTACCCCTCGTGCCTCCGCTGCCCGCTCGTCCGCTGCCGCTTCGATGACCCCGGCGGCGCACCCGGCATCCTCCGCTCGGGCCGCGATGCGAGCATCCTCCGCCTCTCCCAGGAGCAGGGACTCTGCGTCAACGACCTGGCCGCCATGTTCGGCCTCTCCCGCAGGACGATCTTCCGCGTCCTCCGCGACGGCCGCGGCCCCCGCCACACCTGACCTGCGGACGGTGCCACGCAGCCTGCTTCGAATGGACACTGGCCCGGCCACCGCGATACCTTTAGCGATACTTCGAGCCTCGTTAGCTCAGTTGGTAGAGCGAGCGATTCGTAATCGCTAGGTCCACGGTTCGAATCCGTGACGAGGCTCCAGCACCCCCTTCCGCTACGAACACGAGCGATACCGATCGCTTCCGAAGCCCCGTCTCGGCCCGGGCCACAGCCGGAAGCCCCGCCCGCCGCCCACTGCCCAAACCCTGCGACACGAGCAACCATCGAAACACTCATACGTCCGGCCATCCCCCGGCACGGCCCGCGTCGCATCCCGCTCGTTGGGTGGCATCAGGCCCCATCACGGCGCCTGGTCTACCCCTCGCTATGCTGGATGAGCTGGAAATAGTTCCCGTCCGGGTCCGAAAACGTGCTGATGATTCCACCCCATGGCTCCCGGCCCATCACCCGGTGACACGCCACGCCAGCAGCCTCCAGGCGGGCCTGCTCCGTCGCGATGTCGTTCACCACGAAGTCGATGAGGTAGCGCGGCGCTTCCTGCGTCTTGCCCTTCACATCATCATGACCATCGATGATGAGCAGGGCTGTATCGGCGATCTTGAACCCGCCATCACCGACACCCGGCTCAGGCGTCAGCCCAACCACATCGCGATAGAACGAAATGAGCGCTGCCGGGTTCTCGCTGTTCACGTTCAGGATCAGGGTCTGAGTCTCCATCTGCTGCATGCCTCCATTCGCACAAGGCATGCACTCTATCAGAACTCCTGTTCGTTCGGAAGAGGTCAGTTCCTGCCTCGATCCTCGTCGAGGCAGAGTTGAAGCACCTCTTCGAGGTTCCGCGAGAGCTCATCCAGCGTCGCCGCTTCGGTGTGAGCACCTCGTATCCCCGGCACCCGGCCAATGTAGAGCTTCGTCTCGTCGTCCCATTCAACGTATGCAGTAAGTGTCGTCATCGGTATCCCCGCCATCATCGTAGCTCAAACCGCCCACCAGGAGCGGCAACACCGGCAGCAACTCCGCGCCCACACCTCCAAGGAGCAGCCAGCTCCGCCCCTACCCTCGCCGCTTCGCCAGGATCTCCCGCACCCCACCGTCTGCAACCTCGTACACGTGCGTCGCAATCCCATCCACGATCCCCGGGTCGTGGCTCGCACACACGATCGTCCCCGTATATCCGCTCAACGCCTCGATGAGCTTCCGCCGCGTCGTCTTGTCCAGGTGGTTCGTCGGCTCGTCCAGCAACAACACGTTCGTCGGCTGAATCAGGAACTTCGCCAGCGCCACCCGGCTCCGCTCACCACCCGAGAGCACGCGCACATGCTTGAACACGTCATCGCCCTTGAAAAGGAACTGCCCCAGCACCGTCCGGAGTTGCACGTCCGGCTCATTCCCGGCCACCGAACGCACCTCCTCCAGGATCGTCCGGTTCGCTTCGAGCGCCTCATCCTGGTGTTGGTCGTAGTAGCCGGGACGCGCCCGCTCCGCCCATTCCACCACACCCTCCGTCGGCCGGATGAGCCCCGCCGCGATCTTCAGGAGCGTGCTCTTCCCGCTCCCATTCGGCCCGATGAACACCACCTTCTGTCCCCGCTCGATGTGCAGGTTCACATCCATCAAGACCGGCTCGTCATCGTACGCGTGGCCAACGTGCTTCAGCATCAGCACGTCGCGCTCCGTCCGCCCCGTCGCCGTCAGTTCGAAGTGCACCTCCGCGTCCTTCTTCGTCCGCTCGATGCGCTCCACCTTCGCGATCGCCTTCTCCCGGCTCTGCGCCGCCCGCGTCTTCGTCGCGCTCGCCCGAAACCGCTCGATGAACCGCTGCTGCTTGTCGAGTTCACGCTCCTGCCGCGCTGCCGCCTGGTCCTGTGCCTGCAGCTTGTCAGCCTTCTGCTTCTGGTACTGGGTGTAGTTCCCCGCATAGCTCTCCACCCCCCTGTCGCGAAGGTCGAGTACCCGCGTCACCACCCGGTCCAGGAAGTCACCATCGTGAGTGACGATCAGAATCGAGCTGTTCCAGTCCTGCAGTTCATCAGCCAGCCACGCCCGCGTCGTCGCATCCAGGTGGTTTGTCGGCTCGTCGAGCAACACGTTCTCCGGCTTGCGAACCAGCACCTTCGCCAGCGCGATCCGCATCTGCCAGCCCCCCGAGAACTCACTACAGCGCTTCCTGTCGTCGCCCGGCTCAAACCCCAGCCCATCGAGCACACGGCCGATGCGCGACTCAATCCGGTAACCATCGTGCCCCTCGAACTCCTCGAACAGCTTCGCCTGCCGTTCGATCAACGCATCGAGGTCGCCCTCGCCCCGTTCGATCTGGCCCGCAACCTCCTCCAGTTCCCGTTCGATCGACCGTGCTTCCGGGAACGCCAGCCAGAGCTCCTCGAGCAGCGTGTGCTCGTCCTGTAACCCCGCTTCCTGGCGCAGATAGCCGATGGCGCCTCCCCGGTGCCCCGCCTCACCCGTGTCCGGCTTCTGGTCACCCGCAATGAGCCGCAAGATCGTCGACTTCCCGCCCCCGTTCGGCCCAACCAGCCCCACGCGCTCGCCATCGCCAACGATGAACGAGACATCATCGAGCACGTCGTTCGGTCCAAACGATTTGGAGAGGTGTTCGGCGTAGAGCATGGTTTCGTCGGCAGCCCGCTTCAGCTCACCTTCGAGCGTAACAGACAGCCGCCCAAGGCTCTCCGTACTCCCCTCCCCCGTCCCACCATCCCGGGAGGGTCCGTCAACCGCACTGCGCGCCCACCCCGGGGCAGTCCAGGGGCAAGCGGCCACCAGTAACCTGAACGTTTACGTAAGGGTCGTTCCTCTGCTACCTTGCTTCCGCATTTTCCCAACTCGGAGCACTGGAATGGATTTCCGCGATACCCCCGAGCAAGCTGCCTGGCGCCAGGAACTGCGCAACTTCATCGAAGCCAACCGCCCCGGCCGCAGCGACGCCCCACCTACCCAGGAAGAGATGCGCTCCCGCACCGGCCCAATCGCCAGGTGGCGCGCCAGCCTCTCCGAGCGCGGCTGGATCGCCCCCGCCTGGCCAAAGGAGTACGGCGGCGCCGGCCTCGGCGTCATGGACCAGTTCATCATGAACGAGGAGTTCGCCGAAGCCCGCATCCCCCCGGTCGGCGGCATGGGCACCTCCATGATCGGCCCTACCCTCATCATCCACGGCAACGACGACCAGAAGAAGGAGCACCTCTCCCGCATCCTCAAAGGCGAAGTCGTCTGGTGCCAGGGCTATAGCGAACCCGGCTCCGGCTCCGACCTCGCCAGCCTCCAGACTCGCGCCGTCCGCGATGGCGATGACTTCGTCATCAACGGCCAGAAAATCTGGACCACCGGCGCCCACAACGCCGACTGGTGCTTCATGCTCGCCCGCACCGATCCCGATGCACCCAAGCACCGCGGCATCACCTACTTCCTCGTCGATATGCACAGCCCCGGCGTCACCGTCCGCCCCCTCGTCAACATGGGGAACCTTCACCACTTCAACGAAGTCTTCTTCGAAGACGTCCGCGTCCCCGCCCGCAACGTCGTCGGCGAAATCAACCGCGGCTGGTACATCGGCACCACCACCCTCGACTTCGAACGCTCATCCATCGGCAACGCCGTTGGCCAGCGCCAGGCCCTCGAGTACTACATCCGCCACCTCGCGCAGCACCCCGCCGTATCGAAAGACGCCGTCCGCGCCGAAATGGCCGACCGCTGGATCGAAGCCGCAACCGCCAAGACCCTGAGCTACCGCGTCATCACCATCCAGGCCGAAGGCCGCGTACCCAACCACGAAGCCTCCATCGCCAAGCTCTTCAACACCGAGCTCAGCCAGCGCATCGCCCGCACGGCGATGAAGATCACCGGCATGGCCGGCCAGCTCACCGACCCCGACGTTGCACCCATGAAGGCCCGCGCCGCCTCCAGCTACCTCGGCACCGTCTCGAGTACCATCGCCGGCGGCACCAGCGAAGTGCAGCGCAACATCATCGCCACTCGTGGCCTCGGGCTGCCTCGCGCCTGACCCACACCACGATCCCCCTCCCACCCACACGCCCCCATCTCCATCTCGGAGTGGGGGCATTTCTATCGCGTCATGATAGAGCTGCTTTGTAACACTCCCTTGCTCACTCTTAACAGAATGCCCTCGTTTATGGGTTTACTTCTTCATCCAGCTTTCTAACCTGTAGGGGAACGAATTTATGCGGAGTAGGAGGAGACCGGGATGCAGATCGACATGATCGAATTCGAGATCACCTGCCCCAAACACGGCCATTACAGCGTCGTCGTCCCCGCAAACGACCCCTGGCCACGCCACTGCATTCACTGCTACGAACCGGTCGTACGCAAAGAGATCCGGCGCTTCCGCATCGATAACCTCCCCGCCCATCTCGGCAGCGAGTCCTGGATCGGCTGAACATCCCCGCCCACCACCTCCTGCAGCACACATGCGAAAACGCCCGTCCATCAATCGGACGGGCGTTTCAGCGTGCAACACGCACCCCGGGCTTACCCCCGTGGAAGGCCAAGCCCCCGCGTCGCGATGATCCCGCGCTGGATCTCACTCGTCCCCGCGGCAATCGTCCCCGATACCGCCTGCAGGTAGTTCGTCGCAATATCCGGCGTCACCACCGCCGAGCTGTCCCGCAGTTCGCCGAACATCCCCAGCAGATGCATACCCGTCAGCGCGATCCGCTGCCCCATCTCGCTACCGAACAGCTTGCTCGCGCTCGCCTCGTGGTTCGGCACCAACCCCTTCGCCTGCATCGTCGCGACACGGTAGGCAAGGAACGTCCCGACATTGATATCCACCATCCGGTCGGCCAACTCCATGCGTACCGACGGCCGCCGCCCGGCAAGCTCCGGCCGCGCCTTCGCAATCTCCACCAGCCGTTCCACGTTCCGCCGCCCACCCGCGAACGCCTGGATCCCGCTCCGTTCGAAGTCGAGCGCCACCGCCATGTGATACCAGCCCCGGTTTACCTCCCCCACCACCTGCGTCGCCGGCACCCGCACGTCCTCGAAAAATACCTCGTTGAAGTTGTGGCGGTTCGCCATGTTCACCAGCGGCCGCACCGTCACCCCCGGTGACTTCATGTTCACCATGAACATCGTGATGCCCTTGTGCTTCGGCGCATCCGGGTCCGTGCGCGCCGCCAGCCACCCCCAGTCCGCCGCATGCCCGCCCGACGTCCAGATCTTCTGCCCGTTGATGACGAAATCATCGCCGTCACGTGTAGCCCGGGTCTGCAGCGCCGCGAGGTCCGAACCTGCCCCCGGCTCGCTATAGAGCGTGCACCACCAGTCATCGGCGTTCGTAATCCGCGGGATGAACTGCTTCTTCTGCTCCTCCGTCCCATAGAGCATCAGGCTCGGGCCCACCCACGCGATGCCCATGTTCATCGAAGGCGCGCCGTTGTAGGCCATCTCCTCGTTGTAAACGAGCTGGCGCATGTGGCTCGCTCCGCCACCCCCGTACTCCTTCGGCCACGCCATCGCCAGCCAGTCCCGCGCCGCAAGCTTCTTCTGGAAGCCCATGACGTAGTTGTACTCCTGCTCCACGCTCTTGAAGCCACCCTCCTCGCCACCCCCCGGCCGTTCCCCCTCGGGCGGCAACTCCGCCACGATGAAGTCCCGTACCTCCTCGCGAAAAGCCTCGACATCTGGGTCATAGGAAAAGCGCATCTATCTCTCCATCCCGGACCGTTTGTGTGCGCCGAAGTATACGCGAATAGCACCCCTGCCGCTGAAGCCCCGCGAACCACCAACCCGAATGCACACGCAATCCCCGTTGGCGCGCCCCGCCAGTCGCCGCTACCCGGACGACCCGCTACCGTTGGGCGATGCGTCAGACCCGGCTCCTTGCCATCACGGCCGTCGCCTCCCTCGCTCTCGGAGCCATCACCAGCGTCACCGCCGACGGCATCCCGAAAGAGTTCGTCGTCAACGTCAGCCCCGCCGGCTTCGATCCACCAATCTGCAAGATCTCCCGTGGCGACCACGTCTCCTGGAAAAACACCGGCCCAACACCCATCCGCATCATCTGGCCCGACCCCAACGGGAGCGAGCCCCTGTACGACTCCGGCGAACTCCAACCCGGCGAGACCTCGCGTAACTATTCCGGCTTCGTCTTCCCCGGCCACTACAACTTCCAGGACGCCGCCAATACCGCCCACCAGGGCGTTGTCATCACCCCCACCTGGACCAACAACTGGCCCGAAGACTGCACACCAACCGGTGCCCCGCCCCCGCCCGGCCCCCTGCCCCGCCGTGCCAGCATCCCCGCCCTCGCCAAAGCACCCTGACCGGCGACACTGTCCCCGCAAGCCTCGTACCAGTCACATCGCCGGGCGCCTCTCGTTCAGGTCCACGATCTCCGTCGTGCACCCAAACACCCGCCCAAAATGGAAGATGAACGGCTCCACAACCTCGGTCACGTCCACCGTCTTCCCCATCTCCACGCTCAGGCTCGTCATCTCCACGTCCGCCATCCCGCACGGGTTGATGAGGTCGAAGTGGCTCATATCCGGGTCGACGTTCAGCGCAATGCCGTGCATCGTCACCCAGCGCCGCACATTCAACCCCAGCGACGCGATCTTCCGTCCGTCGATCCACACCCCGCGTGCCCCCGCCTTTCGCTCCGCCCGTAACCCCCAGTCGGCCAGCACACCGATGACCGTATCCTCCAGCCCACCGACGTAGTCGAGCACCCCGAGGTCCCAGCCCTTGAGGTCGATGATCCCGTAGGCGACGAGCTGCCCCGGCCCGTGATACGTGATATCGCCGCCACGCTCCGTCTGGTGGATCTCGATCCCGTAGTGCGCCACCGTCGAAAGCGGCACGCGCAGGTCTGGCTCCGGGTGGCTGCGGCCCAGCGTCAGCACCGGCCGGTGTTCCGTCAGCAGCAGCGAATCCACCCCCGCACCGTCGCGCCGCTGCACCTGCAGCCGCCGCTGCAGCCGGTGGACATCGCCATAGCTCGTCGTTCCGAGCTCGTACACATTGATGCTACGGTCGTCACTTCCCATCGTTGTCCTCCCTCCAGCCTGGACTATCGCGCTCCCGACTGGTAGCCCTCAGGCCGCGAGCAGTGCGTACGGCGCCTCTACCAGCTCACGGACCCGCGCGAGGAACCTCGCCGCCGCGAACTCACTCACCCGTGAACCATCAAACGCCAGCGTGAGCGTCACTACCGGTACCATCATTCGCCGCCGCCCATCCCAGCGCATATCCCTCGCCTCATCGCCCACACCAAGGGCGAAGAACGCATCCCCTGGCACGCCCGGGCTCGCTTCATCGATCCCCGCGTACGTCGTGATAACACAGCCCGCATCCTGCGCACTCCCCGTCCCCGAGCGGATCGCCTCGACCGCCTCGCGGAACGGCAACTCCGCCGCACCATGGAGTGCCGCCCACTGCTCGCATCCATCCTCGAACCAGCGCAACACGATACCACCGCCGAATCCACCCTCGGCCAGTGCCCGCCCCACCGCCCGCACGAGCACGTCCTCGAACGCCGGCGAAAGCCCCGCCTCGCACCATGCCTGCGCGAGCTGCTCCTCCAGCTTGCGCGCCTCGGCGAGCTGTACCCGTACACGCATCATCAGTGCATGGGGCTCGGCTACCATCTCCGGCTCACGCTCCCCGCTGGCTTCGAGCCCGGCCACATCTGCCCCACCCGGCAGCGTCTCCATCGCGGCCTCCGCGTCCCCATCGGGCTCGGCCTCGAACACCGCCTCCCCGGCCGCCGGCTCCGCCAGCTGGATCTCACTCCGCAGCGCTTCGAGCGCCTCATCAAGAGCGGCATCACGCGCCTTCATGTCATCAACTTCCTCGCCCGGCCGTTCAAAGAGCCCCGACGCGAAATCGACTGCGTCACCGGGCACGGAATCCCACGACGGCGGCCGCGCGTTCGCAAATCGCTTCGGAAACGGCACGATCTCGAAGTCCCGCTTCGGTTCCTGCGAGGGCTCCGGTCCCCGCGGCGCGGTAGCCTCGGCATCACCCGGAGCCTCGTCGCTCCCTCGCGCCCGGTCACCGGTAGCACCTGGTGGCGGCTTCTCCCCCGCCTCCCCGTCTGGCGGCCAGTAGCGGAAAGCCCGCACGGCCTCCTCCCACTCCGCGTCACTCGGGCCCGTATGCACCACCGCCGGTCGCCACGCCTCGTCCTCCTCCACGGGCGGGAGGTCCGGCATTCGCTCACCTGGCCCGAGGATCACCCCGAGAACATCGCCGGCCGGCCGAACGAATCCAGCATCGAGCCGGTGACGCAACACACCGTCATCCTCCGCCTCCAGCTCAACCGCGATATTCTCCGCCTCGATGCGGCAGATCATCTCACCGCGGTGCACCGACGCCCCGTCAGGCAGATACCACTCGGCAACGAGCCCGGCCGGAGGCCGCAATCCAAGCTTCGGCAGTTCTACCCTGGTTGCCATCGTCCAACTCCCCGGCGGGCACGCTACAGCGTCCCCCTTCCTTGAGAGACGGCACCCCCGCCCACCTTCTGCAGTGCGGGGCATGGCACCGCTCCTTACCTCGTCATCAACTCCGCGACCCGCACCGGCCACCGGCGGATAGCCCCGGGTTCACAGCGCCAGGATCACTGCCCGTCTCGCTCCCCGGCCGGCGAGGACCGCAAATCCAGGATCACCCCTGCCAGGTCGCGAATATCTCCAATCACCACGTCCGGCCCGCTCTCCCGGATCGCCTCCCCCGCGAACCCGTACGTCGCGCCCACCGTCAGCATCCGCAACGCCTTCCCCGCTTCGATGTCGTGCCGTGTGTCGCCCACCATCGCCGCATACTCGTGCGACTCACCCAGCCGGCCCAGGGCGAAGAGCAGCGGCGCCGGGTCCGGCTTCAACCCGGCCGCATCCTCCGGCGACACGATCACGTCGAAGAACGGCGCCAGCCCCGCAAGCTCCATCGTCCGAATCGACGTTCGCCGCGACCGGCTCGTCACCGCGCCCAGCTTCAACCCCGCTCGAACAAGCCTCCCCAGCGTCTCGCTCGCCCCCGGAAACGCAGCCGCGAGGTGCAGATTCTCCGCCTGGAAGGTCCGGTGCGCCTCCACCAGCGCGGGCGCAGCATCAGGCCGGGCTCCAAAGTCGCTGTAGATCGCTTCGAGTGGCCGCCCCACCTGCCGCGCCAACTCCTCCCGCGCGAGCACCGGCAACCCATGCCCCCTCAGCGCATGCTCCATCGCCGCGAGAATGAACTCACGCGTATCCAGCAGCGTCCCATCGATATCAAAGAGAACCGTCCTCAGTATGCCCCGAGTGCTCATCGCCAGCGAAGCTCGAAAAGCTGCATACCTTCATCGAACCCCCGCACCTCCGCCATGCCACGGTCAGCAAAGAGAAAGCCCTTGCCCGCCGCGAGTTCGCGTACCACGTTCGTGACCAGGATCTCACCACCCTTCGCATGCCCTGCGATGCGGACCGCCGCCACCACCTGTGGCGCAAAGATGTCGTGCTCGTCCGCCAGCGGCTCACCCGCGCTGATCCCCACGCGCACGCGCGCGCGCCCATCGCCAAGCGTTCGCAGGAAACGGTCGTGGAAGTTCTTCTCGATGGCGATCGCACACTCCAGTGCCCTTTGCGCTGAAGCAAACCAGGCCATCAACCCATCCCCCAGCGCGCTCGCCTCACCGGCGCCGTGCAATCGCACAATCTCCCGCGTGGTCAGTTCATGCTCTTCAAGAAACTCCGCCGCCATCGCCCGGCCGAGTTGCCGCTCCATCTCCGCGTGTCCCTCCACATCCGTGAACAGCAGCAGCCGTAGCCCCGGCTCGTTGGCCCCCTCCGGTCCAGCCTCGGCTCGCTCATCGGCGTCTGCAGTTCCGGCCGCCTCCGGTTCTGAGTCCGGTGCACGCAGCGTCCCCTCCTCGCCCGTCGCGATACCAAGGAATTCATCCGTCGCATCATTGAGCGCATCCCATGCCGGCCCCGCCGGGAGCCGCGTCGCACAGTCGATGAGTACCAGCTGTGCACCCCGGAGCCGTGCCACGAGCCGCCGGGCCGCCGAAACATCCAGCCCATCGTAATGTGACGGATGGCAGACCAGGACCGGCTGCTCGATCTCCGCCAGGCGAGGCGTCAGGTCGAGCGAGGCAACCAGCTTCACATACTCACTCCGTGTCGCAGGTGTCGTCGATTCCCGGCTCATCACCGCGAACGGCACCGCGTCCTCATCGTTCGCCCACCCCGAGACCGTTCGCGCCATCGTCTGTACGTAGAGATCCCAGTCCACATCGCGCAGCGATTCGAGCGCCTGCACACGCGGCGAATCGAGCAGGTCGCTGCCTCGCGCCGAACTGCACCAGAGAATCAATCGTGAAACGCGGTCCGGCCGGGCCAGGGCGTAGCTCAACGCCAGCGGGCCCGTCGTTGTAGGTGCCAGCAACGCCACCCGTTCCAGCCCGAGCCGCTCGATCACCGCATCGAGATCCGCCACCACTTCATCGAGCGCGATCGCACCCGTGCAGCGATCGGAGAGCCCCGTGCCCCGCATGTCGTACCGCACCAGCGTGTGCCCGCGCGATTGCCGCTCGAACCAGTGGCGCAACGCCGGCACCGTCCACTCGAGTTGCATGTGCGACCGCCCCGGCGGCATGAGAATGGTGAGCGGCGGACCCACGCCCGCCACCCAGCAGGCGATGCTCACCCCATCCTGCGCCAGCGCGTACTGGATGCGTGGTTCCATCGAAGCGGATTCTACCGCACCCAAGTGGTACCGCTCGGTTTCCACCGTCGCCCCCGCACGCAATCCGCCTATCATGGCCTGCACACCATCCATCGCCGAGGACACCCCATGCGCTTCAGCTTCTGGCCCGGCCCACAGAACAGTTTCGAAGAGACCCTCGCACTCGCCCGTCACGCAGAGTCCACCGGCTGGGACGGCGTCTGGTACGCCGACCACTTCATGCCCAACGCCAACGACACCAGCGGCCCAACCTCCGAATGCTTCACCACCCTCGCCGCACTCGCCGCCGCTGTCCCCCGCATCCGCCTTGGGTCGCTCGTCGCCGGCAACACCTACCGTCACCCCGCCATCCTCGCCAAGATGGCGGCCACCATCGACCAGGTCAGCGGCGGGCGCATGGTCCTCGGCCTCGGCTCGGGCTGGCAGGAAAATGAGCACCTCGCCTACGGCATCCCGTTCCATACCGTCGGCGGCCGCTTGCGCCGCCTCGAAGAAGCCTGCCGCATCATCACGAGCCTTCTCGAAAACGAGGTCACAACGTTCAAAGGCCGCTTCTACGAGGTCCGCCACGCGCCGCTCGAACCCAAGCCCGTCCAGCGGCCGCTCCCACTCCTCATCGGCGGTGGCGGCGAACAGCTCACCCTTCGTATCGCCGCCAGCTACGCCAATGAATGGAACACCTGGGGCCTCCCCGCCCACCTGCGCCAGAAGATGGCGGTCCTCGACCGTCACTGCTCCGACTTGAACCGCGACCCGAAGCTCATTCATCGCTCCGCCAACGCCCTCCTCCTCTTCAGCGACGACCCGTCCGTCCTCGAACGAGCCCGCGCCAGCGGCCGCCCCGTCATCGGCGGAACCATTGGCCAGGTACAGGAGACCGTCCGCGACTACATCGAATCCGGCGTCGGCGAACTCATCATCCCCGATTTCAACCTCGGTACCGATGTCGAACAGAAGAAGGCCGTGATGGACCGCTTCATGCAGGACGTGGCCCGGGCTCTCCAATGAGCGCCGACACCGCCATCAACCGCCGCCTGGTCCTCGGCGATGCCGCCTGGCAGGACAGCCTCCTCCAGCGGCTGCTCGGTGTCCTGCGGCGGGATGGCTTCCAGGCGGAGCTCCTGGTCACCGTCGATGCCCGCCGTGCCCTCGACATCGCGAACCGCTTCCTCCCCGCGGGAAACCCCCTCTCACGCCGCCTCGCCAAGTTCACCTTCGACCCGCCCGGCCGGTCCGTGGCACCCCTCGCCGAGGCATTCCATGTCGCCGCCTACCACCTCCGCGGCATCAACTCGCCCCTCCTCGAACGCCGCAGCCACACCCTCGACCGCCGGTCGGCAGCCGAGATCCGCAAGCGCAAACCACTCGCCTTCATCGGCGCCACCTTCCGATCCGCCCGCGCATTCGCGGCCGCCCGCGAAACCGGCACACTGGGCATCCTCAACCTGAACTGCAACGCCTGGGAGCGCAACGCCGCGCTCGAACGGATGGCGCACACCGCACACGACCCGCACGTCGCATCCGATATGCTCCTCGAACGTACCGACGCTGCCCGTCTCCGCATGGGGCTCGCCGAACTTCGCCGCGCCCACACCGTCCTCGTCTACGGCTCCCGCCAGCGGAAACTGGTCGAAGCCCTCGGCATCGATCCCCGAAAGCTTGCAGTCCTCGCCAACGGCATCGACCCGTCGCTCTTCCGGCCCGGCCCCGAGCGCGATTTCACATCCCGGCCCCTTCGAGTCCTCTTCGCCGGTCACATCACCTATCACAAGGGTGTCCACTATGCCGATGCCGCCGCCGCAACAGCCGGACCCACCGTTGTCCGCGAATTCCGCGCCGCCGGCCTCGCCACCTATGGCCCCAGGACCCTTGTCCCGGCCCTCCGCTCCACCACGCTCCTCGGCGAACTTCCCCGGGCACAGCTCATCGAGGAATACCAGCGCGCCGACGCCTTCATCTTCCCCAGCCTTACCGAGGCGATGGCCCGAGTCGTCCTCGAAGCGATGGCCTCCGGCCTCCCCGTCATCGTCACCCCCGAGGCAGGCTATGAAGACCTCATCGACGACGGCGTGAACGGATTCATCGTCCCCTCGTTCGAAAGCGACACCATCGCTGCCCGTCTCGCCACCCTCGCCCGCGATGGCGATCTCCGCCGCCGCATGGGGCTGGCCGCCCGCGAAACAGCCCTGCGCCACGACTGGGACACCCTCGACCGCAGCTTCCTCCGTGTATTCCACGAACGAGTCGCGTTGCAGCGTGGCCGGGACACTATGGAAGAATAGGTCGATGGCCCACCCCCCACGCGTCCTGATGATCGGCCTCGATGCCCTCGATTATCGCCTCCTTGCGAAGCTCTGCAGCGCTGGACGCCTCCCCAATCTCGATGCCTTCACCGCCTCCGCACACTCCGTCGATGTCACCTCCGACGGCGCCATCCTCCACGGCTCTGTCTGGCCCACCTTCGCCAGCGGCGCCGGCCCTGGTTCCCATGGCATCTACTTCTGGACCCAGTGGCTCGTCGAGGAGATGCGCCACGTCCGCAACAATCACCCCGCCTTCGCTTACGAACCGTGGTGGAACCACGCCCTCGACTCGGGCCTCGATGTCACCGTTGTCGATGTCCCCTACGTGCCGGCAATCAGCCACCCGCACCTTCGCCAGTACATCGGCTGGGGTCTGCACGACGAGATCGTCCCCATCCGCACACCCGCGTCATTCGCCGCCGAGGTCGAACATCGTTTCGGGAAGCACCCGCTCGAATTCGATACCCTCGAGCCGCAAACCCCCCACGACAAGCTCGTGATGGCGCGCGACATGCGCCGCGGCGTCCACCTCCGCGCCAGGCTCATTCGCTGGCTCCTCCAGGAAGGCCGTTCAAACCTCATCGTCACGGCCTTCAGCGAACTCCACAAAGCCGGGCACTACCTCGCCGCACCGCAACGGCTCAGCTCTCGATACACCAACATCGATGCACTTGCCGCCATCCTCCAACCATTCGATGCGGCCCTTCCGTCCATCCTTGCCGCCGCCGGTCCCTCCACCTCGGTCATCCTCTTCGCCCTCCACGGCATGAGTGAGCAGGCCGACTACTCCGACTTTGGCCAGCAACTTGCCGACCTCGTCAACGGGCACGAACCCGCCGACCAGGCCGCCAACCCCGACCTCCTCCGCCGCATCCGCGACATCCTCCCCGACTCTCTCCACCGCGCCGTGTGGAAACGCCTCCCCGCATCGGTCCGCGCCGCCCGCCAGGGACAACTCGCCGTCGGCAACGCGGACTTCGCCCACGATGCCATCTTCACCATTACCCACGACGGTCACGCCGCCTTCCGGATCAACGAAAAGGGCCGCGAACGCGATGGGATTGTCCCGCCCGCGAATAGCGGCGACATCCTCCAGAAGCTCTGGGGCCTCGCCAGTGCCATGCGCGCCGAGGACGGCCGCAACGCCTTCACCGAGATCTACCGCCCACAGGCAATGCACCCCGGCCCTCGCGCTCACCGCCTCCCCGACGCCATGCTCATCGCCAATAGCGAAGTACGCCGCACCAACCGACTCGAAACACCCGATGGCCGCGTGCTCTTTTCCAGCCGGCCCGAGGCACGCAACGGCATCCACACCAACCGCGGCTTCTGCTTCTACCGCGCCGCGGAGGGTGGCCCCGCAGCCGTCCAGGGCGACATGGATAACCGCGATTTCGGACCGACGGCCCTCGCACTCCTCGGGCTTCCCGTCCCCGCCTCGCTGCGCGGCAGGAGCATCCTCGCGTGAGCGACACGCTGCTCGGTATCGTCGGAGCCGGCCGGGCATTCGAGCGGCTCTACGCCCCCGCTCTCAGCGGCCTCGCGGGCGTCCGCGTCGCCGCCATCGCCGACCCTCGCCCCGCCAACTCCGGTGTCGCCCGCTTCGCTTCTCTCGAAGAGATGCTCGCCGAGTGCCAGCTCAGCGCCGTCGTCGTGCTCTCACCTCCGGCTCTTCACGCCGGGCACGTGCTCACCGCCATCAACCATGGCTCGCCCGTGCTCGTCGAGAAGCCACCCGCTCTCCATGCCGGCGAAGTCGAATCGTGGGCCGCCGCAGGTGGCGCCGAGCTCGTTACGCCCGCCTTCTCTCGCCGCACGTGGCTTCGCTACCGCGGCCTCCGCCGCCGCCTCGGCGAGGGCGAAACCGGCCGCATCATCATCCACACCAACCCCGCCGCCTGGGGTGCACTCGGCGGTGGCGAGGCAGAAGCCATCGAGGACCTCCTTCCCCACTGCCTCGACCTTGCCCGCTGGATCAGCGGCAAGGAGTTCCGCTCGGTTTCCGCACACCCGGTCGAGGGCGGAGTCGCAGGCGAACTCTGTCTCGATGGAGGCCGCACCGTCACCTTCGAAGCAGCCCACGCCGCGCGCTACCGGGAGCACCTCGCCATCGATGGCATCGAGCATAGCGAGCGCCCTCGCAAGCCCCTCGCCGCAACCATCGACCGGCTCCGCGGGCGGCCAGCGCAGGAGGTCGAAGGGACGCGGCGCACCCTCGAGTCGTGGCTGCGCCGCCTCAACGGCCTGCCCACCGTCGCCCTCCCAACCATCGCCGACGCCTGGGCCTGCGCCGCCGCAATGGATGCCTGCCGCACCTCGCTCGAACGTGCGGGAGCACCCGTCGGCCTCCCGCCATTGCCCCCCGGGGTCGCGCCTCATGCCTGATCGCAGCGTCTCCGTCATCGTCCCTGTCAAGGACGACGACCGCATCTTCGCCTGCATCGAATCGCTCCTCGCCTGCCGCAGTGAGGCCGCCAGCGTCCAGCTCATCGTCGTCGACAACGCATCGAGCCCCGCCTTTCGTGACCGCCTCCGCACCCTCTCCCCGTCAGCACTCATCCTCGATGAACCGCGCCCCGGTGCGTACGCTGCCCGGAACAGGGCCCTCCAGGCTGCAACCGGCGAGATCATCGCCTTTACCGATGCTGACTGCGTTGTCCGCCCCGGTTGGATTACCGCCGCGCTCGATACCATCGCCACCGGAGTGAGCCTCGCCCAGGGGTTCTCCGGCTCGCTGACCGGTGCCTTCACCGATCGGATCATCCAGCGCCGCTACGAAGCCGCCTTCCGCCACCTCCGACCTGGCGACCCCGTCCTCGCCGACACTCGCAACCTCGCCGTCCGCCGGGTGGTCTTCGAATCCCTCCAGTTCGATGACCGCTACCATCGCAGCAGCGACACGCGATTCGGGCTGCTCGCCGAGCGTCGCGGCTACCGCATCGCCTATACCCCGGCGATGCGCGTCGACCACGCGCACGAACCCGATCTCGCCCTCTTCGCCGCCAAGCAGATCGCACATGGCTGGGGTGCACGCCGCATGCTGCTCGACGAGCCAGGGCTCGCCTGGCACGGCGGACACCCCGGCCTCGTCGCTGCCGCCCTCACCATCACCCGGCCCCTCCCGAACCGCGCCCTCCTCGCCCGGGCGATCGCCTGGTCAAGCATTCGCACCGCCACCCTCATCCAGCGTGCCGGCCCGAGGCTGCCATTCGGTATTTCGCTCGCCGCCTTCACCCTCACCGAGAAGGCTGCGCTCCTCGCCGGCCACCTCATGGCGGCGAGCGGCCACAACGACGAGCCACTTCCCTCCGGCTGGCTCCGGCGCGACGTGATCCGCGAATAGCGCCCCTCCCGAACCGCCGTGCCATTCCGATAATCGAGACGTGGGCAAAGCTGGATTGCTGCTCGTCGCGCTCTCACTCTTCCTGAGCGCCCGCTGCTACAACGCCGACATGGTGGGAGCACTGGGCGGCCTGCCTATCGTTGGGCCAATGGTTTCGCCGCCACCGGCTACCCCCGGCTACGTGCGCGCCATGGGCACACCCGCACCCGCCACGCTCCCCGAGGCCGACCCGGCAAAGTGGTTCACCGCCGACGCCTCCACCGCCCCCTACGATGCAACCAGGTGGTCTGTCATCCAGTCCTACCTCGCGAACGCCTCCACCCAGCCGGGCTGGGCCGAAGTCTGCAAGAAAATCTCCGGGAGTGCTGGCGCCGGCCGTTCCGATAACCCGCAACTCGGCGCCCTCGCCTGTTCCGCTGATCCCTCCGTCACACGCCTCCAGGCACTTGCTATCGATATCCTTCGCGCCCAGGCCGCCACCGCGCTCTGGATCAGCGGTGCCCCCGGCGGCTCGCCCGGGGCCATCCAGGGGGCCCAGGGCGAAATCCGCGTCTTCTGCGCTACCGATGTCACGAGTCGCGAAGGCGCGGAGAGCCCCCTCGTTCACGCCTGCGCGAAAGCACTCGATACCGCCTACGTCGCTGGCGACGCCCGGGCCACGTTCACCGCCCTCGGCGAGGCCTACACCGCCGTCGCCACCGAAATCGCCACACGCGACCCCAAAGTCGCGCAGGAACCGGCCTACTTCGGCGCAGAGAAGAAGTAGGACCATCACTCCACCATTGGCACGGGGAAGAGGAAACTACCCTCGATGACGCCCCTCCCGTCCCGTCGCTCGCCTCTCCTCACCGCCACCCTCATGGCCATCGGTATCCTCATCTCCGCGTCTGCCTGCGGCCGCGGCGATGATGCGACCACTCCAACCCGGGAACCGGCACAGCCCCCCACCCAATCCTCTGCCACCACTTCGCGATCCTCCCCGGCGCCGTCACCAACCACCAGCCCTACTGCTGCCCCGGCCACCGCTGCCCCCTGCCCGGCGAACCTCATCGCCTTCGGCACTGCCCAGGCAGCCAACGGAAGCATCGCCATTAACCTCGAGTTCACGGTGCCCACAACGGGAGCACCCTGCACATATGCCGGCCCCATCAAGGTCACGATGCTCGACTCAGGGGGCGTCCCCCTCCTCGGCATGGCCGAGAACCCGGCCACGGCAACGGTCAACGGCCCGGCCGCCGCCTTCACGTGGCGAAACTGGTGCGCCGCTCCCGGCACCTTCCGTGCGTCCGTCACCGCCGGTAATGCCACCACGCTCATCGGTATCCCCGGCCCACCCCAGTGCACCGCTCCCAGGGACAAGTCCACCGTCACCCTCGTCCCCTGAGGTCGAGCGGCATCCCCGGGGTGGCGAATCGGCAATCGAAAATCGCCAATCGGCAATCCAACAGTGCACGGCCCCCAGGGACAAGTCCACCGTCACCCTCGTCCCCTGAGGTCGAGCGGCATCCCCGGGGTGGCGAATCGGCAATCGAAAATCGCCAATCGGCAATCCAAAGTGGTTCTATCGTCTGGCCACGAATCGCCCTAGACTACAACCATTCCCCATTGGTGCGCCCCCCTGCGCGCCTCGCACACGGAGTACCCAACATGGCAGAAACTGGAACCTGGGCGGTCAAGGCCGGCCTCGCTCAGATGCTCAAGGGCGGCGTCATCATGGACGTCGTCACCCCCGAACACGCAAAGATCGCCGAAGAGGCCGGCGCGTGCGCCGTCATGGCCCTCGAACGCGTCCCCTCCGACATCCGCAAGGACGGCGGCG
>CAZDUX010000027.1:0-30498 GCA_964508715.1 uncultured Anaerolineaceae bacterium
CCGCGAAGGCGGCCGCACCGTCGGCGCCGGCGTCGTCACCAAGATCACGGCGTAATTCCGAACCGGATAAAGGGAACGGCACTATGGCTCGCCAACAGATTCGCATCAAGTTGAAGGCATACGACCACCGGCTGCTCGATCAGTCGGCCCGGCAGATCGTCGAGGCCGCCGAGCGCACCGGTGCGGCCGTGGCCGGCCCCGTGCCGCTCCCCACGTCCATCGAAAAGTTCTGCGTCCTCAAGGGGCCCCACATCCACAAGGATGCCCGTGAACAGTTCGAGATCCGTACCCATAAGCGGCTCATCGACATCATGGAGCCCACTTCCAAGACGGTGGACACGCTCATGCGGCTCCAACTGCCCAGCGGCGTCGACATCGAGATCAAGCTGTAACCACCATGACGATTGAAGGACTTCTCGGCCGAAAACTCGGCACCGTGCAGGTGTTCGACGACAAGGGACGGCTTCGCGGGTGCACCGCAGTCGAAGTCGGCCCGTGCTTCGTCACCGACATCCGCACCCCCGAGCGCAACGGCTACAGCGCTATCCAGATCGGCTTCCAGGACGACCGCCGCCTCAACAAGCCCGAGGCCGGGCACCTGCGCGCTGCCGGCAACCTCAAGCTCCGCCACCTCGCCGAGTTCCCGGCCGAGTCGGGCGACAGCTACACCCTTGGCGAACGCCTTGGCGCCGAACTCTTCAGCCCCGGCCAGCGCGTGGATGTTACCGCCACCTCCAAGGGGCGTGGCTACCAGGGTGGCGTCCGCCGCCACAACTTCAGGGGCGGTCCCCGTACTCACGGCCAGAGCGACCGCCATCGCGCCCCTGGCTCTATTGGCGCCGGCACCACCCCCGGCCGTGTCTTCAAGGGCACCAGGATGGCGGGGCACATGGGCGCAGAGCGCACCACCATTCGCAACCTCGAGGTCATCGCCCGGAACGATGAGCGCAACGTCATCTTCGTCGGCGGCTCCGTCCCGGGCCCCACAGGTGGCCTCGTGCGTATCCGCGCCGCCAGAAAGGTATCGAAATGAAGCTGAGCGTTTTGGATGCGGCTGGCAAGGAGCTTCGCCAGATCGACGTCGCCGATGAGGTCTTCGGGATCGAGCCGAACGGCTCCGTCCTACACCAGGCGTACGTTGCCCAGATGGCGAACCGGCGGGCTGGTGGCGCCTCAACCCTCGGGCGTGGCGATGTGCGCGGCTCCACCGTCAAGATCCGCAAGCAGAAGGGTCTCGGCCGCTCCCGGCAGGGCGCCATTCGTGCCTCCCATCACGTCGGCGGTGGGATCGCTCATGGCCCCCATCCCCACAGCTTCGCCAAGGACCTTCCCCGGCAGATGCGGCGGCTCGCTCTCCGCTCCGCCCTGAGCAACCATGCCCAGCGCGGCTCGCTCCTCGTCGTCGAGGGTCTCCCCGCCGATGGAAAGACGAAGCCCGTTGCCACTGCGCTCCAGGCCCTGGGAATCGACCGCCGGGCACTCGTCGTGAGCGGCGAGTTCATCCCCGGCCTCACGCGCGCCGCGCGCAATATCGACCAGGTTCAGGCCCTCCCCGCCCAGAACCTCAACGTCGTCGACCTCATGAATGCGCACAAGCTCGTCATGTCCGAAGACGCCGTTCGCAAGTGCGAAGCCCTCTGGGGCGGCGCGAACCTCAAACCGGCGCGCGGGCGCCGCGCGGAGGCGGTGTAATGCCAAAGGAACTGCACCCCTACGGCGTTCTTCTCCGCCCGATCGTCACCGAGAAGACAACCGTGCTTACCGGTCTCGATAAGTACGTCTTCGAAGTCGACATCCGGGCGAACAAGAACCAGATCAAGGAAGCGGTGGAACTGGCCTTCAACGTCCACGTAGCCGCCGTCAACACCATGAAGATGAAGGGCAAGCTGAAGCGCTTCGGGCGCAAAGTGACCCCGCGGCCCGACTGGAAAAAAGCGGTCGTCACCCTCGTTCCGGGCGACAAGATCGAACTCTTCGAGGGGATCTAGGCCATGCCCATCAAGCAGTTCAAGCCAACTTCTCCCGGCCGCCGCGACGCCAGCGGCTACACGTTCTCCGAAATCACGAAGAGCACTCCCGAGCGCTCCCTCGTCGAATCGCTGCGCAAGCAGGGTGGCCGCAACAACCAGGGGCGCACCACCGTTCGCTTCCGGGGGGGCGGCGCTCGTCGCAACTACCGCATCATCGATTGGAAGCGCGAGAAGGCCGGTGTACCGGCAAAGGTTGTCGGCATCGAGTACGATCCGAACCGCACGGCCCGCATCGCCCTTCTCCAGTATGTCGACGGCGAAAAGCGCTACATCCTCGCTCCCAACGGGCTCCAGGTTGGAGCGACCCTCCTCAGCGGTCCGACCGCCGAGGTGCGGGTTGGTAACTCCCTGCCGCTCGGGTCGATGCCGACCGGGACGCAGGTCCACAACATCGAGCTTACCCCTGGAAAGGGGGGGCAGATGGTGCGCAGCGCGGGTGTTTCCGCCCAGCTCATGGCGAAGGAAGGTGACTACGCCCTTCTCCGCCTTCCCAGTGGCGAGATGCGCCGCGTCCGGATCGAATGCGTGGCGACCGTTGGCCAGGTGGGCAACGTCGAACATGCACTCGTGAAGCTCGGTAAGGCGGGCCGCTCTCGCCATCGTGGCATCCGCCCATCCGTTCGCGGCGCGGTGATGAACCCCCGCGACCATCCCCATGGTGGTGGTGAAGGCCGGGCGCCCGTCGGTATGCCCGGTCCGAAAACTCCCTGGGGCAAGCCAACGCTCGGCTACCGCACCCGTAACAACAAGCGCACCGACAAGTTCATCGCACGCCGGCGAAGCAAGTAGGAGTAGGCGATGTCACGTTCAACAAAGAAAGGCCCCTACGTCCACCCTTCGCTCGAAAAGAAGGTCATGGAGATGCGAGGCCAGGCCACCAAGTCGGTCATCAAGACCTGGTCCCGCGCGTCGACCATCCTGCCCGATATGATCGGCATGACCTTCGGCGTCCACGATGGCCGCCGCCATGTGCCCGTTTTCGTCACCGAGAACATGGTTGGGCACAAGCTCGGCGAATTTGCCCTTACGCGCACCTTCCGCGGTCACGTGGCCAAGAGCGATCGCCAGAGCAAGGTGAGGCGCTAACGATGGAAGTCCGCGCAAGCGCACAGAATATCGGCACTCCGCCGCGAAAGATTCGCCTCATCCTCGAGCGCCTTCCCGGCCTCACGGTCGACCAGGCGCTCAGCCTCCTGCGCTACGTGCAGTCGCCCAGCGCACGCTCCGTCTCGAAGGTTGTCCTTTCGGCCGCCTCCAACGCGGAGAACAACTTCGATCTCGATGTGGATGACCTCATCGTCAAGCGTGCCTACGCCGATGAAGGTCCGACGCAGAGGCGCTTCCGGCCGCGTTCCCGTGGCCGCGTGAGCCCGATCCTCAAGCGTTCCAGCCATATCACCATCATTCTCGACGAGCGGGAGGCTTAGCCCGTGGGACAGAAAATCCATCCGCACGGTTTCCGCATCGGCATCATCTACGACTGGGAGTCGAAGTGGTTCGCCGATCGCGACTACACCACCCGCCTTCACCAGGACCTCGAACTGCGACGCTTCGTGCTCTCGGAACTCCCGGACGCGAGCATCAGCCACGTCGAGATCGACCGAAACGCTAACCTCGTCACCGTGACGATTCACACGGCGAAGCCGGGGATCGTCATCGGCCGCGGCGGTGCCAAGGTCGAAGAGCTCCGCAACACCCTGGAGCATTACACCGGTGGCCGCGTCCGCGTGAACATCCAGGAGATCCGGGTACCCGAACTCGACGCCTACCTGGTCGCGCGCTCCGTAGCCGACCAGCTCGAGCGGCGCGTTGCCTTCCGCCGCGCTGTCAAGCAGTCGGTTCAGCGGACCATGACACGCGGCGCCCAGGGAGTCCGTGTCGCCATCGCTGGCCGCCTCGGGGGCGCCGAAATGTCGCGCCGCGAATCCGATACGCAAGGCCGCGTCCCCCGGCACACGCTCCGCGCCGATATTGACTACGGCTTCGCCGAAGCGCACACCACCTTTGGCCGAATCGGTGTCAAGGTCTGGATCTACAAGGGTGAGATCCTTCCCGAGCGCCCCGGCGATATGCGCCGCGTGGAGGAAGAGCCTGCACCGGAGCCGGTCCGCGCACCGGAGCCGGTCGCTGTCGAAGCCGGGGGCCCCGCGCATACCGCGATCAGCATGGAGCAGCAGGCAGCGGTTCAGTCCCAATCGCGCGAGGAGGGCCAGTAAATGCTTCAGCCACGTCGCGTCAAGCATCGCAAGCAGCACCGCGGCCGCCGCTCCGGGGAAGCGCTCACCGGCAACTTCGTCGCATTCGGCGAATACGGCCTCCAGGCCCTCGGCGCCGCATGGATCGACTCGCGCCACATCGAAAGCGCCCGCCGCGCCATGACCCACGAAATGAAGCGCGGTGGGAAGGTCTGGATCCGCATCTTCCCCGACAAGCCCGTCACCGCGAAGCCGGCGGAGACACGCATGGGCTCCGGGAAGGGTGCACCCGACCGCTGGGTCGCCGTCGTGAAGCCGAGCCGCATCATGTTCGAGATTGCCGGCGTCCCCGAGACCGTTGCCCGCGAGGCGCTCCGGCTCGCCGCTCACAAACTCCCCGTGCCCACGAAAATCGTGGTGCGCGAAGAATCGGTGGTCTAGCCATGGCCCAGAAAGCAGAAGAGCTGCGCCGCCTCAACGACGAACAGCTCGATGAACAGATCAATGAAGCCTACCGGGCGCTCTTCACGCTGCGCTTCCAGCATGCGAGCCGCCAGCTCCAGAACTACCGCGAGCTGCGCAACGCCCGCCGGAAGATTGCCCGCCTGCGCACGCTCAAGCGCGAACGCCAGCTGGCTGTGTTGGAGGGAGAGTAACCATGGGTCTGCAGCGCGTTCTCCAGGGGACCGTGGTCAGCGACAAGATGGACAAGACGATCGTCGTCACCGTCCAACACCGGACCAAGCACCCCCTTTATCACAAGGTCCTATCGGTTACCACTCGTTACAAGGCACACGATGAGGACAATACCTGCCGCCTCGGCGACGTGGTGCGCATCCAGGAATGCCGCCCCATGTCGCGCGATAAGCGCTGGCGCGTCATCGAAGTCCTGAGCAAGGGTGATGTCGCCGATGTCGCCCCCGAGACGATCGGGCGCGATATCGAGCAGACCGCCCAGGTCGCGCCCAAGTCGGAGGTGCAAGGGTGATCCAGCAGGAAACCCGCCTCAAGGTCGCCGACAACTCGGGTGCCCGGTCGCTGCTCTGCATCCGCGTCCTCGGTGGTACCCGGAGGCGCTATGCACGCCCCGGCGACATCATCGTCGCGAGCGTGAAGGTGGCCCAGCCCAACTCCAACGTGAAGAAAGGCGATGTGGTCAAGGCTGTCGTCGTCCGCGTGACCAAGGAGTATGGCCGCCCCGATGGCTCCTACATCCGCTTCGATGAGAATGCCGCCGTCCTCCTCGCGACGGACGGTGAAAACCCCCGCGGGACACGCATCTTCGGCCCCGTCGCGCGTGAACTGCGCGACCGCAACTTCATGAAGATCGTCTCCCTTGCACCGGAGGTGCTGTAGTGCCTGCCAAGATCAAGCGCGGCGACAAGGTCGTCGTGATCACCGGCAAGGACAAGGGCAAGCGTGGCACCGTCCGGGCCGTTATCACCAAGCACGACCGCGTCCTCGTCGAGGGCGTCAATATCATCAAGCGCCATCAGCGCGCCCGCAGCCAGAACCAGGTTTCCCAGATCGTCGAGCGTGAGGCACCCATTCACGTGAGCAACGTCATGCTCATCGATCCCAACACCGACCAGCCCACCCGTGTCACCTTCCGGCGGCGCGAAAACGGCACCCTGGTGCGCGTCGGCAAGCGGAGCGGAGAGGACATCGAATAATGCCGCCCCGAATGAAAGATAAGTACGACAACGACGTGGTCTCCGGCCTGCGGGAGCAGTTCCACTATGCAAACGTGATGCAGGTGCCACGCATCACCAAGGCGGTGGTCAATATCGGTCTCGGCGAAGCCCTGACGGATGGAAACGCGCTCGACAAGGCTGCGGACGATGTCGCCGTCATCACTGGCCAGAAGCCGGTCATCACCCGGGCCAAGCGGTCGATCGCCAACTTCCGCCTGCGCGAAGGGAATGCAATCGGCGTCGCGGTCACCCTCCGTGGCCCGCGCATGTGGGAGTTCCTCGACCGCCTGGTCAGTGCTGCTCTCCCTCGTATCCGCGACTTCCAGGGCCTCAACCCCAACGCGTTCGATGGACGCGGCAACTATAGCCTCGGTATCCGGGAACAACTCATCTTCCCGGAGATCGATTACGACAAGGTCGACAAGGTGCGCGGCATGCAGGTCACGATTGTGACCACTGCGCGGACCGACGAAGAAGGCCGGAAGCTGCTCGAACTGCTCGGGCTCCCCTTCCGCAAGAGCTAGGAGAGAAGCAGTGGCGAAGAAAGGCCTCATCGAGAAGTCGAAGCGCCCGCCGAAATACCCGGCACGCCAGCACAACCGCTGCCGCATTTGCGGCCGGCCAAAAGGCTACATCCGCCGCTTCGCGATGTGCCGCATCTGCTTCCGCGAACACGCACACCGCGGCCTCCTGCCCGGTGTCACCAAGTCCAGCTGGTAAGTGCGAAAGCAAACGCCAGAGGGGAAGAAGAATGAGTGTGAGTGATCCCATCGCCGACATGCTGACGCGCATCCGCAACGCGACTACCTCGCGCCACGAAGCCGTCACCATCCCGGCCTCGAAGATGAAGGTCGCCATCGCGAAGGTCCTCAAAGACGAGGGCTTCATCCGCGATTTCGCCGTCGTTTCCGAGGACGGCAAGCCCCAGCCCACGCTCAAGGTCGAACTGAGCTACGGCGGCCGCAGGCAGCCCGTGCTCAACGGCCTCCAGCGGATCAGCAAGCCGGGCCTGCGCGTCTATGTACAGCGGCGCGAAATCCCGCGTGTCTATGGCGGCCTCGGTATCGCCATCCTTTCGACGCCCAAGGGCGTCATGTCCGGGCAGGAGGCCCGCCGCCAGGAAGTTGGCGGCGAAGTCCTCTGCTACGTCTGGTAAGGGGGTCTCTCGATGTCTCGTATTGGCCGCCAGCCAGTCGCACTGCCCAACACCGTCCAGGTCACGATCGGCGACGACAACAACGTCACCGTCAAGGGGCCGCGTGGCGAACTCAGCCGCCAGTTCCCCAGGACCATCACGATTAGCCGCGACGAGGGCAATCTCGTCGTCACCCGCCCAAATGACGAGGGAAAGCAGCGTGCCCTTCACGGGCTCTCTCGCACGCTCCTCAACAACATGGTCACGGGTGTCACGACCGGCTTCACCAAGACCCTCGAGGTGCAGGGCGTCGGTTACCGCGCCCAGGTCCAGGGTACGAGCCTCCAGCTTGCCCTCGGATTCTCGCATCCCGTCATCATCGCCCCGCCGCAGGGCATCAGCTTCGCCGTCGAGGGGCCCCGGATCAATATCCAGGGGAACGACAAGGAGCAGGTGGGCCAGGTAGCGGCGAATATCCGCAAGCTCCGGCCCCCCGAGCCATACAAGGGCAAGGGAATCCGCTATCTGGGTGAGCGCGTCCGCCGTAAGGCTGGCAAGGCCGGGAAGGTAGGCAAGTAATGGCGAAGGCAACCAGCACCCTCGCGCGGCAGCGGCGCCACGCCCGCGTCCGCCGGACCGTTAGCGGGACCCCCGCCCGGCCGCGGCTCAACGTGTTCCGCAGCGCAAGCCATATCTACGCCCAGGTCATCGACGATACCGTCGGGTCTACCCTCGCCGCCGCGAGTGACCTCGATAAGGACCTCGTTACCTCGCTCGCCGGCAAGACCAAGACGGAGCGCGCGCGGGCCGTTGGCAAAGCGGTAGCCGAACGCGCAAAGGCCCGGGGCGTCGACCTGGTCGTCTTCGACCGCGGCGGATTCAAGTACCACGGCCGTGTGCAGGCTCTTGCCGATGCCGCACGCGAAGCGGGATTGGGGTTCTAAATGGCCGATAGCAGATTCGACCGCGACCAGGGCGGGCAGGATGAGCTGACCGAGAAGGTCATCTACATCAACCGCGTCGCCAAGGTGGTCAAGGGTGGCCGCCGCTTCAGCTTCAGCGCCCTCATCGTCGTTGGCGATGGCCACGGCAGTGTTGGCGTCGGGCTTGGCAAGGCCAACGAAGTGCCCGAGGCGATTCGCAAGGGCTCCACGAGCGCCCGCCGCAACATGGTGCGCGTGCCCATGAAGGGTGGCACCATCGCCCACCCTGTCATTGCCGAGTTCAGCGCGGCGCGCGTTCTCATGAAGCCAGCCAGCCACGGTACCGGTGTTATCGCCGGTGGTGCTGTCCGCTCGATCATGGAAGCCGCCGGTGTCACCGACGTGCTGGCGAAGTCGCTTGGCAGCCGCAACCCGATCAATGTCGCCCGCGCTACCATCCAGGGACTCTCGGAACTGCGCGAGCCGACCGGTGCGCGCGATCGCCGGCTCGCTCTCGCACGGGGAGAAGCCTGATGGCCACCTTCCAGGTCACCTGGCGCAAGAGCGCCATTGGTTACAAGCAGGATCAGAAGGACACGCTCAAGCGGCTTGGCCTTCGCCGCCTCGGCCAGACCGTTGAGTTGGAAGATACCCCGGCTCACCGCGGCATGGTCCACAAGGTGACGCACCTCGTTGACGTCACCGAAGGGGGAGCGAAATGAGCATCGGCGCCCACGAGCTGCGGCCCAGCCGCGGCGCAACCCACTCCAGGAAGCGTGTTGGCCGTGGCAACGGCAGTGGCCATGGCACCTACGCTGGCCGGGGGCTCAAGGGTCAGAAGTCCCGCTCCGGCAAGAAGAAGGCGTACGACGCGTTCGAGGGCGGGCAGTTCCCCCTCTCGCGCAAGTTCCACAGCCTCCGCGGCTTCAACAACAAGTGGCGCGTCCCGTTCCAGCCGGTCAACCTCGCGGCCCTCGAGCGCTTCGACGCCGGAGCTGACGTGACCCCGGAAACCCTCCTTGCGGCCGGGATCCTTCGCCACCTCCGCGAGCCCGTCAAGATCCTTGGCGCGGGTGACCTCGCGAAGGGCCTCAACGTCTCCGCCCACCGTTTCAGTGAAACGGCGAAGGCCAAGATCGAAGCCGCCGGTGGCACGGCCACCCTGATCGGACCAGACGACAACAGCGCGAAGGAAAGCTGAGATGACGAGCCAGCCCGCATCACGGCCACGCCTCCTGCAGGCCATGGTGGATGCGTTCCGCCAACAGGATGTCCGGCAGAAACTGCTGTTCACCCTGGCGATGCTTGTCGTCTTCCGCTTCGTCGCCCATGTCCCCGTCCCGAATGTCGATCGCCAGGCTCTCGAAAACGCCTTCGCCGGGAACGCCCTGCTCGACTTCCTGAGCATTTTCTCCGGGGGCGCCCTCCAGAACCTTTCGGTGGCCGCCCTTGGCGTCTATCCCTACATCACGGCCTCGATCATCATCCAGATTCTCACCCCCCTCGTCCCGAGCTTCCGGGCGATGCAGGAAGAGGGTGAGCAGGGACGCCGCCGTCTCCAGCTCTACACGCACTGGCTCTCTGTCCCGATGGCCTTTGTCCAGGGTTATGGCCAGATCCTCTTCATCAACCAGCAGGGCGCCGTCATCAAGGATTTCGGTTACCCCGACCACATCCTCGCCACCACATCCACGCTCTTCACCCTTGCCGCCGGGACCATGTTCCTCGTCTGGCTTGGCGAACTGATCACCGAGAACGGCATCGGGAACGGCGTCTCCGTCATCATCTTCGGCGGCATCGTCGCCCGCCTCCCTGGCCTCATCCCGAACGTTTCTACCGAGTCCATCATCGGCGTCCTGGCGATGATCGGCTTCGCCCTGGCGCTCATCTACTTTGTCGTGTACTTCCAGGAAGCAACGCGCCGTGTACCGGTCCAGTATGCCCGCTCCGCCTTCCGCGGTGGGCGCATGTATAGACAGCAGGGGCAGAGCCACATCCCCTTGCGAGTGAACATGGCCGGGATGATCCCGCTCATCTTCGCCTTCTCGATCATGATCCTCCCCGCTACCGTCGCCTCCTACTTCACCGGCGCGGGCGGTTGGGTCGCCTCCGTCTCCGACTTCTTTGTCAACCAGTTCCAGGATGGGCGAGGAGGCAGCGGCACGGGACTCTACTGGATCATCGTCTTCCTCCTGGTCATCGTTTTCACCTTCTTCTACACCATGGTTCAGTACCAGCAGCAGCAGATCGCGAAGAACCTCCAGCGCCAGGGCGCGTTCATCCCCGGTATCCGCCCCGGCCCCCCCACGGAGGCGTACCTCATGCGGGTCGTCACACGTATCACCTGGGCTGGCGCCATCTTCCTCGGTGTCGTGGCCATCCTGCCGTTCTTCATCGGGCTCGTGAGCGACGCCAAGTCGCTGACCATTTCGAGCACCGGCTTCCTCATCGTCGTCGCCGTCGTCCTCGATACCATGAAGCAGCTGGAGGCCCAGTTGCTCATGCGCAACTACGAAGGGTTTATTCGCTGATGTATATCGTGCTACTTGGCCCCCCTGGCGCGGGCAAGGGAACACAGGCGCAGCGCATCGCCGAGGCAACGAAGCTGCTCCACATCTCCACCGGCGATATGTTCCGCGAGAACGTCAAGAACGGGACCGAACTCGGCAAGCTCGCCGAGACGTACATGTCCAGGGGCGAGCTCGTCCCCGACGAGGTCACCATCAAGATGCTCCTCGAGCGCATCTCCCGCCCCGATGCAGCCCAGGGTGCCATGTTCGATGGCTTCCCTCGTAACGTCGTCCAGGCCGAGGCACTTGACGCGGCCCTTGCCGGTAAGGGTGCGAAGATCGACCGCTCTCTCCTCATCAGTGTTCGTGACGAAGAACTCGTCGCCCGCCTCAGTGGCCGCTGGATCTGCCGTTCCTGCGGACGCCTCTACCACGAGCGCAACGATCCGCCTCGCCAGGCCGGCGTGTGCGACGCCGACCAGGGTGAGCTCTATCAGCGCGATGACGACCGGCCCGATGTCGTTGCTTCACGTCTCGAGAAGCAGAAGCCGCCTGCCGCCCTCATCGACCACTATCGCAAGGCCGGTGTCCTCGAGGAGATCAACGGCGAGCAGCCACTCGACACCGTTACCAGTCTCCTCCTGGAGGCTATCCGCTAACGATGGCGATCAAG
Source organism: uncultured Anaerolineaceae bacterium (assembly GCA_964508715.1). Lineage (GTDB taxonomy): Bacteria > Chloroflexota > Dehalococcoidia > Tepidiformales > Tepidiformaceae > JAKALX01. The sequence continues at coordinate 11,161 of CAZDUX010000027.1, forward strand.
ATCAAGTCCGAGGATGAACTGCGCATCATGCGCGAGGCTGGCCAGATCGTTGGCCAGACCCTCGAGCGGATTCGCGCCATGGTTCGCCCCGGGCTGAATCTTCTCACCATCGAGCAATTCGTCCGCGACGAGTACAAGCGCCTCGGTGCGAAGGAAACGTTCCTCCACTACTCGCCTGCACCAAAATACCCGCCCTATCCGTCGAACATCTGTATCAGCATCAACGAGCAACTCGTCCACGGCATCCCCCGTGATCGTGAACTCCGCGAAGGCGATATCGTCAGCTTCGACCTGGGCGCCACCTACAAGGGCTACGTTGGAGATGCCGCGATCACCGTCGGTGTTGGCGAGATCTCTCCCGAAGCCCAGAAACTCCTCCACGTCACGGAAGCATCCCTCCATGCCGGGATCAACGCGGCCCGCGCCGGCAATTTCCTCAACGATATCCGTGGCGCCATCGAAGACACGATCCGTCCCCACGGCTTCGGAATCGTCAAGGGCTATGGTGGCCATGGGGTTGGCCGGGCCATGCACGAAGAACCCCATGTCGAAAACTACCGCCAGCGGTCGAAGGGGCCGCGGCTCCAGCACGGGCTCGTGCTCGCCCTGGAGCCGATGGTCTCGCTGGGCAACCCGGAGGTCGAAGAGTGCGATGACCACTGGACTGTAAGAACGAAAGACGGTAGCTTATGCTGTCATTTCGAGCATACGATAGCTATTCGAGAGGGTCGTGAGGCGGAAATCCTCACGCTCCCGTAGGAGTGAACTGCGTCGAAAGAAGAGTGTATGGCCACGAAGGAGGCGCTGGAAGTCGAGGGGATCGTGACCAGTCCGCTGCCGAACGCTATGTTCAAAGTGGAACTGGCCGATGGGCACGAAGTGCTCGCCCACGTCAGTGGGAAGATCCGCTTGCATTTCATCAAGATCCTTCCCGGCGACCGTGTACTCGTGGAGCTCTCGCCCTACGACCTCACGCGGGGCCGGATCACCTACCGCTTCAAGTAGATACAGCCTGGCGTCAGCGCCACCAGGAGAGACGATGAAGGTCCGAGCCTCAGTAAAACCACGCTGCGACAAGTGCAAGGTCATTCGCCGGCACGGTCGCGTCATGGTGATTTGCGAAAACCCCAAGCACAAGCAGCGGCAGGGATAAGTCATGGTACGTATTTCCGGGGTTGATATCCCCAACGACAAGCGCCTCGAAGTTGCCCTCACTTACATCTACGGGATCGGTCTCACGCGCTCGAAGGAAATCATCGCGAATACCGGCCTCAACCCCGATGGGCGTGCCCGCGAACTCACCGATGACGACGTCATCAAGGTCCGCGACTACATCGATAAGCACTTCATCGTCGAAGGCGACCTTCGCCGCGAAGTCCGCCAGAATATCGCCCGCCTCATCGAAATTAACTGCTACCGTGGGCAGCGCCACCGCCGGAACCTTCCTGTTCACGGTCAGCGCACCCGTACCAACGCGCGCCAGAAGCGTGGCGCACGCAAGACCGTCGCCGGCAAGAAGCGCGCGGGCAAGAAGTAAAAGGGGCTCAGAGAAACATGGCCGATGCAAAGCGAGGAGCGCAGCAGCGCCGCCTGAAGCGACGGGAACGCAAGTCGATCCCACGCGGAAAGGCGTTCATCAAGAGCACGTTCAACAACACGCTCGTCACCCTCACCGACCCGAATGGGAACGTGATCTCCTGGGCGAGCGCTGGAGGCTCGGGCTTCAAAGGCTCGCGCAAAGGTACCCCCTTTGCCGCGCAACTCGCTGGCGAAAACGCCGCCCGCCGCGCGATGGAACACGGCCTCCAAACCGTAGAAGTCTATGTGCGTGGCGCTGGTAGCGGCCGCGAAGCCGCCATCCGCTCCCTCCAGGCCGCCGGCCTCACCGTCACGGCCATCCGTGATGTCACCCCCATCCCCCACAACGGTTGCCGCCCTCCCAAGCGGCGCCGCGTTTAGGAGTCGAAGCACAGCACATGGCTCGTTACACAGGCCCCGTTTGCCGCCTCTGCCGCCGCCACGGCGAAAAGCTCTACCTCAAGGGTGAGCGCTGCTTCACTCCCAAGTGCAGCTTCGACCGCCGCCCCAACCCGCCCGGCCCGCGCCCGGCGCGCCGCCGAAAGGTCAGCGACCGCGGCCTCCAGCTGCGTGAGAAGCAGCGCGCCCGCGTTACGTATGGCGTGCTCGAAAAGCAGTTCGTCAAGTACTACAAGGAAGCGATCAGCCGCCCGGGCGTCTCTGGCGAGAACCTCGTTCGCCTCCTCGAGACGCGTCTCGACAACATCGTCTACCGCCTCGGTTTCGCCGATTCGCGGAGCCAGGCCCGGCAGCTCGTCCGCCACGGCATCATCACCGTGAACGGGCGCAAACTCGATATCCCCTCGGCCCACCTCAAGGAGGGCGATACCGTCGGGTTCACCCCGCGCGGGATCCGGAGTGAGTTCTACAAGATTGTCCAGGATTCCCTCAAGTCGAAGAACCCGCCCACGTGGCTGGCTCTCGATGTCGCCAACATGTCCGGGCGCGTCACGGCCCCGCCGGCCGTCGTTCACGGCGAGACGCACCTGTTCAACGAAAACGTCATCATCGAGTACTACTCGCGCTAAGTTCGTCGTTCTCCGGAACGAAAGGTTGAGGCACGCAGCAGCATGATGGATTCCCTTGAGTTGATCGGGCAGGCGAACGAAGAAGTCGTCCCCCAGCTCACCGTCGATGAAGAGACGGAAGATTACGCCCGGCTTGTCGCCGAGCCGCTCGAGGCCGGCTACGGCATCACCCTCGGCAACGCCCTGCGCCGCGTGCTCCTGAGCTCGCTCGAAGGTGCAGCCATTACCTCCGTGCGCATCGACCAGGTCGAGCATGAGTTCTCCACTATCCCGGGGATGCAGGAAGACACCACCGAGTTCCTCCTCAATCTCAAGGAAGTGCGCCTCAAGGCACTCAGCAATCGCACGGGGACCCTTGCCCTCGATGTCGAAGGCCCCTGCGAAGTCACGGCCGCCGATATCCAGGTGCCTGCCGACTTCGAGATCACCAACCCCGAACTCCACCTCGCCACCCTGGATGCCCCTGGAGCCAGGCTCAACGTCGAACTCCATGCCCAGCTCGGCACTGGCTACCAGCCGGCCGGAAGCGTCGAAGGGATGCCGATCGGCGTGATCCCTGTCGACTCCGTGTTCACCCCCGTCCGCAAGGTGAACTACAAGGTCGAAAAGACGCGTGTCGGCCAGTCGACCAACTACGACAAGCTCATTCTCGAGGTCTGGACCGATGGCACCACCAGCGCCATCGACGCCGTGGGCAAGAGCGCTGATATCCTCATGGATCAGTTCTCGCTCTTCAGCCAGATGGGCCGTCCCGAGATACCCAGCACCTCCATGCCCGGCGCACCCCTTGGTGTGACCTCCGTTGCCGGCATGCTCATGCCGCCAGATCGCTATAACACCCCGATCGAAGACCTTTCGCTCTCGGTCCGCGCCTACAACTGCCTCAAGCGCAGCGGCCTCATGACGGTTGGCCAGGTCCTCGAGAAGAGCGAAGACGAACTCCTCGCCCTCCGGAACTTCGGCCGCAAGTCGTACGACGAGCTCCGCGATCGCCTCATCGAGCTCGGCTATATCGATGGCGACCAGGAGGGCCTCGTCCCGGTTTCCGATGGCGGCCGCGGGCTGCCCGGTGGTGTGCGGCCGGGCATGCCTCGCCGTGTGCCGGGCCCCGCCCGCCCCACCACCACGGTCATCCTCGAGGACGAGGACGATGAAGAGAACCTCAGCGCCCTCGGCAAGGCGCTCAAAGAAGCACTGCTGAAAGACGGGAGCGCCGAAGACCTCATCGGCGCCGACGACGAGGACTAACCCATGCGACACCGTGTAGCCGGCCGCCATCTTGGCCGCGAAACCAGCCACCGCCTCTCGCTCTACCGGAACCTGGTCACCGACCTGCTCCGCTATGAGCGCATCACGACCACCGAGGCCAAGGCCAAGGAAATCCGCCCCATGGCCGAGAAGATCATCACCCTCGGCCGCCGCGGCGATCTCCATGCCCGCCGGCAGGCGATGCGCTTCGTCTACGACACGAAGGTCGTGAAGAAGGTGTTCGATGACATCGGCCCGCGCATGAAGGAGCGCCCCGGCGGCTACCTGCGCATCACCGGGCTCGAACCCCGCAAGGGCGATGGTGCGCGCATGGCGTCCATCGAACTCGTCGACTTCGTCGAGGCGCCGCCGACGCCACGCCCGCAGCGTGTAACCGCGGCCCCCGCCCCAACCGCCACGGCCGAACCCGCTACACCGGTTGCCGAGGTGGAGGAAGCCACCGCTCCCGAAGCCCCTGTCGCGGAGACCGCCGAAGAGGTGTCGGAAGCTGTCTCCGAAGCAGCAGCCGAGGCACCGGTGGGCGAAGGCGATGAGACCGCCGAAGCCAGCGCCGAAACCGAAACGGGCGGGGAGGGCGAAAGCGGGGAAACCCCCGCCTGACCGATGCCCGCGAAGCGGTTCGCGGCAACGGTCAGTTACGATGGGACCGCGTTCGCCGGCTCGCAATTGCAGCCAAACGGGCGCACGGTTCAATACGAGCTGGAAACCGCGGTACAGGCGCTCTTTGGAGCACCCACCCGCGTGGAACTGGCGGGACGCACCGATTCGGGAGTCCATGCCAGGGGCCAGGTAGCGGCCTTCTCCGCCGAAACGCGGCTGGAGGCCACAACCGTCGGGCGAGCGCTCAACGCTCACCTGCCGGATGATGTAGCAGTACGACTGCTGCGCGAGGTGCCCGCAGGTTTCGACCCGCGGCGCTGGGCGCGGCGAAGGTTGTACCGCTACACGATCGCCAATGGCGAAGCGCGCGATCCGCTTTCGCGGCGTAGCGCCTGGCACGTCGGGGCCCGCCTCGATCTGCCGGCGATGCAGGCGGCGGCGGTTGCGCTCGTTGGAACACGCGATTTCATCGCCTGTTCCGGGAAGCTGGAGCCCGGAAGGACCTCGGTCCGAAACGTCTTCAGCGCGGGATGGCGCAGTGAGAACTGCACCCTCCTGTTCGATATCGAGGCAGATGCGTTCCTGCCGCAGATGGTTCGCCGTGTCGTTGGCGCCATCGTAGCGATAGGGCGCGGAAGCCAGACCGTGGAGGAATTCGTCCGCCTGGTCGAACAGGCAGTGCCCGGAGCGATCGGCCCAACCGCCCCGCCCCATGGGCTCTGCCTCGAACAGGTCCGGTACGACGAGGGTTACCGACTATGAATACGACCGTGCGCATGAAGGCGTCACAAATCACCAAGGACTGGCACGTCATCGATGCCGCCGGCCGCCCCCTCGGGCGGGTCGCCACCGAGGCTGCCACCCTCCTCCGCGGCAAGCACAAGCCCACCTTCGAGCCGCACCTCGATGGCGGTGACTTTGTCATTGTCATCAACGCCAGCCAGGTGCGCCTCTCGGGTAACAAGTCTGCTCAGCGCATCTATTACACCCACTCTGGCTACCCCGGCGGGCTCAAGGCCCGGTCGTTCGAAGAGCAGCTCGCCCGCTTCCCCGAGCGCGTGATCGAGCAGGCTGTCTGGGGCATGCTCCCGAAGGGCCCGCTTGGCAAGAAGATGGCGAAGCACCTCAAGGTGTATCCAAATGCCAATCACCCTCACCAGTCGCAGATCACTGGCTCCCAGCGCGCCCAGGAAGCTCGCAAGGCTGCTCTCGCCGAAACCGTCGGCACTCCCATGAAGGCGCCGCGCCTCCGCCCGCTCAGTGGCATCCGCATCAACGATGAGGCTCCGGTCGAGGAATCGCGCACCGCTACTATCGCGGCTGCGCTCGAAGCCCAGGCCGAAGCCGAGATTGTCCTCTCCGATGACGCACTCCCCGGCGAGGGCTACGGCACGCCCACCCCGGCGGAAGCCGCCATCGAAGCGGAGGCCGCGATTGCTGCTGACCCCGCAAAGCGTACCCGCAAGAAGGCCGCCGCGCCCGAGGCAGCCTCCGAAGACGCACCCGAGGCCGCCGAAGAGCCGGCCGCCAGCGAGGAGTAACCCATGCCAGACCAGCAATACTTCTACGGAACCGGCCGCCGAAAGACCGCCATCGCACGTGTCCGTCTCTACCCCGGCAACGGTGCAGTCGTCATCAACGGCAAGCCTCTCGAAGAGGTCTTCTCGCGCGATGCCCACCGGGCAGAGGTCCTCTCGCCTCTTCACCGTCTTGGCCGCGATGCCCGGTTCAGCGCCCAGATCAAGTGCGAGGGTGGCGGAATCAGCGGATGGGCCGGCGCCATCCAGATGGGCATCGCCCGCGCTCTTGTCGCTTCCGACCCCGAGATCAAACCTGCCCTCAAGCGTGGCGAGAACCTGCTCACGCGTGATTCACGCATGAAGGAACGCAAGAAGGCCGGTCTCAAGCGGGCCCGCAAGGCGCCGCAGTTCACAAAGCGCTAAGCGCATTCGCCCCTCGCAGCTCTTCACGATGCGGCCCCTCCAGGCGAGGGGCCGCATCGCGTTCTTCGTCTACCGTTCGGCCACCGTCACGCCACAGCACCGCAGTCCCGGAGTGGTCCCAACAGGCCGACATCCACGGTATGAACGGGACAATGGTCCTGGTGGGTTGCGTGCTCGCCGCTGGCGCTGTCGCCTACTTCGGCATGGGGCAGGGCTCGGCGGCATCGAATCGTGATACATCGGGCCTTGCGGGGGTCTCGACCGCACCGACGCTCGCGGTAACTCGCCCCGTTAGCGCCGAAACCAGCACCACGCCCGTGGCAACACGCACCGAGTTGCCAACCGCCACGCCAACCCGGGTGGTCGTCTCGCTGAATGAGTTCCGTAACGCGATCGGTACGGCCAGCGGGCCACCGGCGCCACCTGCGAACTCGGGGTGGAGCCCGCCGGTTATCCCGTGGGCCACACCGGCACCGCCACTGCCAGCGTCGCCGACACCAGGTCCGACCGGGCCAACCGCAGCCACGGCTACTCCTGCTGTGACCCCGGCGCCGGGGGATAAGACACCAGGTGCCACCCCGCCCGTTGATGGTGGCTGGACCTATCCCCCCACACCTCCTCTCCCGCCGCCACCCTACTATCCGCCACCCGAGCCTCACGGGCCGGCGAACCCGCCCGCATCCGAGCAACCGCATTCGCCGCACGAATGACCCTTCGCTCACCCGTTTCCGGTGCCACAATGGCCCAATGACCATCCACGGGGACCCCTGGCGATGACGACGCTCGAACGCGCCGTCGCGCCATCGCGCCAAAGCCTCTGGTCCGAACAGCGTGGCCTCACGGTTGGGCTCCTGCTGATTGTCACGCTCGTCGCCTTCGAGATGCTCGCCGTTGCGACAGTAATGCCAACTGCCCGCGACGACCTTGGCGGCGTCCGCCTCTACGGGTGGGCCTTCAGTGGATTCACACTCGCGAGCATCGTGGGTATCGTCTGGGCCGGGCAACAATCCGACCGTCGCGGCCCCGCCTTCCCTTTCGCTACGGGCCTGGTCTTCTTCTCCGCGGGGCTCGTCACTGCTGGCATCGCACCATCGATGGCGTTCCTGGTCCTCGGTCGTGCCATTCAGGGTCTCGGCGCGGGTGCTATCCCGGCGGTTGCATGGGTTGTCATTGGCCGGGCCTACCGTGAGGACGTTCGTCCGCGCATGCTCTCACTGATGTCCTCGGCCTGGGTCGTCCCGGGCCTCACGGGCCCGGGGATTGCCGCCGTCGTGGCCGAGACACTCACCTGGCGCCTCGTTTTCCTCGGCCTCCTCCCTCTCGTAGGGGTCGCGGCCCTGCTTTCATTGCCCCGCCTCCAGAGTCTCGGCCCGCCCGCCACCACGGCCGAGACCGGCCAGCGTCTCCGCCATGCCACAGCACTCGCCGTTGGTGCGAGCCTCTTCCTGGCCGGCCTTACCGCTTCAAGCCCTCTGACCGGCGTCCCTCTCGCTCTTGCGGGAGCACTGCTCCTTCCCTGGCCGCTCCGGCGCCTCCTTCCACCCGGTACGCTCCGCCTGGCTCGCGGACTGCCCTCCGCCATCGCTGGCCACGCCCTGCTCAACCTCGCCTTTGTTTGCGGCGATGCCTTCGTTCCCTTTGCGATGGTCAGCGTCCGCGGCCAGTCCACCATCCTCGTCGGTGTTGCACTCAGTATCTCCACCCTCACGTGGACTGCCGGTACCTGGGCGACCGAGCGCATCGGGAGGCGTATCGAACGCCGATGGCTCATGGCTGCCGGCCTGGGCCTCGTCGGTATCGAAATGCTCGCCATGACCCTGGCCGTCGCGCCCGCCATTCCACCTGTCTTTGCTTTCGCCGTCTGGAGCGTCGGTACGCTTGGTATGGGCGTCGCCTACCCGTCTTTTTCGCTCACCATCATTGGTGAAGCTCGCGAAGGAACCGAGGGTGCAGTTTCGGCCAGTATGAAGCTCGTCGAATCACTCGGCAGCGGTGTTGGCGCAGGAGTCGGTGGCGCCCTGATTGCTATCGGGGCAGTCGTCGTCAGCGATGCGTGGGGAGTCGCCGCCGCGTTTCTCTTTGCCGCCAGCATGGCTTTCACGGGTATCGTCCCGGCACTTCGTGCGAAGGCGCACCCTGCCTGAAGCAACGGCCGGGCGCGCTATGCCGGATTGAGCATATTGCGGCCTCCCACCCAGACCGTACGATTCAACCTGCATATCGGCGCACTGCTTCCGGGGCGCCGTCAGGAGGCATGACTTTGACTACCACACAGTCCAGCTCTGCCATGGCCGAAAAGGGCTATAACGGCAAGATGCTCAGCGTCAATCTCTCCACGGGCGAAATCACCGTGGAAAGGCCCGGAGATTCACTCTACCGCAGCTACCTCGGTGGCTACGGAATCGGCGCGCGCATGCTCTGGGATCGCGTCCCTGTTGGAATCGATCCACTCGGTCCCGAGAACATGCTTGGTATGTTCCCCGGCCTTCTCACGGGCACACCCCTTTTCGGCCAGCGCTGGCAGGTCGTGTGCAAGAGCCCCCTCACGGGTGGCTGGGGTGATGCGAACTGCGGCGGCGACTTTGGCGGCGTTCTCAAGCTCTCCGGCTGGGACGGGATCATGTTCTTCGGCAAGGCCGAAAGGCCTGTCTACCTGCTCGTCGATGGTGACAACGCCGAACTCCGCGATGCGAGCGATCTCTGGGGCACTGGCGCCATCGAGAGTGAGACCACCCTCAAGGCCCGTCACGGCAAGCGCGCCAGTGTCGCGAACATCGGCCAGGCAGGCGAGAAGCTCTCGCTCATCAGCGGCATCTGCAACGACCATGGCCGTCTCGCCGCCCGTTCTGGTGTGGGCGCCGTCATGGGCTCGAAGAACCTCAAGGCCGTGGTTGCCCTCGCCGAGCGCAAGATCATCGGCCAGACCCCCGAGACCATCAAGATGCTCCGCACGAACCTCGATGAGTTCGTGAAGCCACTCAAGGACTTCTTCCACACCTTCGGTACCACCGGCATCACTGCCATGAGCGCCCTCAATGGTGACTCTCCCGTTAAGAACTGGGGCGGAGTTGGTATTGTCGATTTTCCGCCCGACGTCTCCGGCCAGATCAATGGTGGCACAGCAATCAACCCGAAGATGGACAAGTCCTATGGCTGCTGGCATTGCCCCGTAGCCTGCGGCGCCGAGTCTGTTGCCTCCACCAATGAGAAGTACCCGTACCCGCATCACACCCACCGGCCCGAGTACGAGGCGATGGCATCGTTTGGGACCATGAACCTCATGAATGACCCCGATGCCCTCATCTACGCCAACCACCTCTGCAATGAGTATGGCTTCGATGTCATCAGTGCCGGGGTTACTGTTTCCATGGCTATCGAGTGCTACCAGGCCGGCATCATCACCAGGGAAGATACCGATGGTGTTGAGCTCAATTGGGGTGGCGCCGAGCAGATCATCGAGATGCTCAAGATGATGGGCGACCGCCGCTCCATTGGTGATACCTTCGCGGATGGCGTGAAGAAGGCGGCCGAACGGCTGGGCCACGGCGCCGACCAGTTCGCGATGCACATCGGCGGCCAGGAGCTTCCCATGCACGACCCGAAGCTCCAGCCCGAATACCACACCACCTACAAGCTCGACCCCACACCGGGCCGCCACACCCAGTACGAAGGTAACAAGCGCCTCGGGAAGATCCCCGCCGCCCCGGCCGACTTCAAGGACTACGCCAATCGCGGAGAACACCACAAGGGCGCCAGCGAGTACATGCACGTCGTCAATAGCGGCGGCATGTGCCAGTTCGTGATGATGATGGCCAATACCTCGCACATGCCGGAGTGGTTCAACGCCGTGACCGGCTGGGATATGACCCTCGAGGAGATGATGCAGATCGGTGAGCGCATCGCGAACCTGCGCATGGCCTACGAGGTCCGGGAGGGGGGCAACCCGCGTACGCGTCCTGTCCCTACCCGTGTCAGTGGTGCGACCACCGAAGGGACTCACACTGGCCCGCTCCAGGGTGTGAAGCTCGATACTGAACTCCTCGAGACGGACTTCCTCAAGGCCTGTGACTGGGACGTCGAGACCTGCAAGCCGTCTGCGGTGAAGCTCGAGTCCATCGGACTCCCCGAGGTGGCTGCCGCCCTCTACGCCTGACCTGCCCGGCCGAAGGCACCAGGATGAGAGGCGGCTCGCACGAGCCGCCTCTCTTGTTTCGCCCGTCCGCCCGATGACCTGGAACGGCCAGGAGCCCCTGGCTTCGGCCCGGATGGCTTCCCTCTTGTCACCAGCGAAGCGTCGCCAGCACACCCCGATGTTCGTTGAGCAGCAACTCGTCACGGCTGAAGCGCACCGTGGCGCCAGTACGTTCTGCCTCTTCGATGAGAGCTTCGATTGCATCGTCGTCGCCCACCGGCGACTGGATGTGGCGCGCGTCCGATGCCGTTCCCCAGTGACTCACCGCATCCTCATGAAGCACCAGTTGGTCGACCCGTCCCCTTCCGAACATCCGCGTGACTGGCCGCAACCCGGTGAAGAAGTAGCTCCCGTACGCTCCGCTCAGGACCCTTGCCACCAGTTCGTCCGCCTCCTGGCGCTGCACGGCGGTTGCCTGTTCCAGCGCAAACGTGCTCAATATCCGCTCGTCCTGCCGTGCGCTCATGGCTGGCAAGAGGTGAGCCCGCTCGCGGATTGCCCCTGGGAGGGCGTTCAGGATGTTGGCGCGAGCCTCGTCGACACCAGCGATGAAGAACAGGTCGCCGTTCCCGATAAACGCTGCGATCTCACCGGCTGCCTCGCGGGCGAATATCGCCTGCTGTTCCTCCACTATCTGCTCGAGCCGGCTCTTGGAGTGCATCCCGCCAAAGCCCGCGTCCGGTGCTCCTCCACGGCCCTGGATATCCGTTCGTCCCCGGCGCTTGGTCAGCCAGTGCGCATCGTAGTCAACCTGCCCCGTCGCCTCGATGGTTCCATAACGCACGCGAAAGAAGTCCGCCGTGTGGAGGTCCACAATCACGAGCGTCACCGGCCGCTCGTGGAGGTAACGGTACCGCTCGACCTCGAACGTCCAGCCCTTCGATCCGACCCGAACATCGTTGCGGAACGGTAACGGTGTTGCGAGCACATGCTGGAAACCCTCGCCCGCACAGCCAAGGTAGGCGACACCGCGTGCGCCCTGTGCTCGCGTCTCGATAATCGCTGCCTGCAACTGGGTTACATCCTGCGCCAGCGAGCGCGCCTCCTCGCCCGCGGCGGGTGGCTGGCCCTCCATCGCCATGGCCAGGCCCTGCCTCGCAATCGCCTCCGCCGGACCCGGTGTCCCATCGCTGTGCAGCGAAAGGTCGAGATACGCCGTTACGACTGGAAACCGTGTGCTCTTCGCTACCGCTATCGTGTCGAGAAATGACTCAATCGTGCCTTCCATGCGGATGATCGTCCGCTACCGAGGCCCCTCTGGCAGCGGCCGAAGGGCCGTATGTTTGCATGGAACTCATCCCCACATGGCCGTTCCTGCACGAACGCCGTCTCCATCCCGGCGGCGCGCCCGTCCGCCTGGATACATGCCTCGAGACGGCACGACAACGGCGCAGCCCGTTCGAATGTGCGGCCCTGCGCCAGCGAGGGTAGTGGAACACGGACCCGCTCAGCCGCGGAAGTTCCGCGCAATCCGCTCCGGATTGAAAACGAGCCCGATGAAAAAGCTCACGAGGCTGATGATCACCGCCCCCCAGAATGCGCTCCAAAACCCATCGATAGCGAAGTGGATGGCATCGAATTTCCCCGAAATCCAGGCAGTGAGTGCCAGCAGCGCCGTATTGATGACGATCAGAAACAGCCCGGCCGAGAGCAGCAACGCCGGCAGTGACCCGATCACCATGAGCGGCTTCAGGTACGCGTTCAACAATCCCAGGATGAGTGCCACGAGCAGCGTGCTCCGCGCGCCCTCCAGGTGGATCCCGCCAACCACCCGCGCCGCCACCCACACTCCGGCCGCGGTAATGAGCCAGCGAAGGATGAATGCCACCAGTCGCTCGGCGGGTGTCACGTTTCGTCCCCGCCCGTGGCCCACCGAAAAGAACACCATGCGCTGCGCCCTCCCCGGCTGCGATGCAATTGCAACTCTACGCCGGCCCGCAATGTCCGTCTCCCTCCATGCTTCGGCCTACGCTGAATCTACAGGCGCGGCCGCAAGACCGGACGCCGCAGAGGTTCGCCATGTTCGAGACCAGGCAAACAGCCCGTGAACAACGCTTCCGCGAAGATTTCGAGGGCCAGGTCGGCGGCGCGAAGCCTGACCATCGCCGCCCCGGCTTTGGGAAGGACGTCGTCGAAGAGGCATCCGAGGATTCATTCCCCGCGAGCGACCCGCCGTCCTACACCCCCGTCAACGGCACCACCGAACCTGATGAGGAGCGCCTCGAACAGCGGCGCAAGGCCCCGCCGCAGCAGTAAGAGGTGCTGCTACATCGTCAGCTCCCGAAGGAAGCTCACGATGTCATCGCGCGATAACCCGCTGCCCGCCCACACGAGCACTCACCAGGCGAACTTCGGACTGACGACAGCGTACGCTTCGCCATTCGGTAGTTCCCGCGAGAACCGCTCGTTCTGGCTCACCGCCGTCGGCCCCGCCACATAGCCGGCAACCCCGCGAACAATCGGTTCGGCGATCTCCGGCTGCATCTCCTCTCGCCGCATCGTCCGGACCTGCACGTGACCAACGTCCCCCGGCAGCGGCGCAGGGCTCGCAGGGAGCGCCAGGTCTGGATGGCAATAGTCGAGGATGTTGTCCTCCCCGGTTGAGGCGGAGGAAAGCCAGTCGCGCAGTAGTCGATCTGCAGCTTCTCGCATGGGAGGCCAGCTGCTGTTGGGAGCTCGGCTACTCCACGGATGCTGAACCTCGGCGGAACAGGACCAGGAATTGAGATCTGCACACCTGAGTGTGCTGAGACCTTCGCCGCCGCGTCCCTGGCGCCCGCAGCGTCGTTCACCCAGAATCCATACGGCACATCCTGGCGAGACTGAGCCTTTGCCGATCCGCCTGCTAGAGTTGGCAGGCAATGCCGGACCCATCCACCACCATCGATGTCGCCGGTCGTCAGGTCGTCATAACCAATCCCGGCAAGGTCTTCTTCCCCGAGAAGGGCACCACCAAGCTCGACCTCGTTCGCTACTTTCTCTCGGTCGGCGATGGTGCCCTCAAAGGCGTCCACAACCGGCCGATGGTTCTCAAGCGCTTCGTCAACGGCGTCACGGAGCCCCCGTTCTTCCAGAAGCGCGCCCCCGCCAACCTCCCGCCCGGCATCGAGACTGCCCACATCACCTTCCCCTCGGGCCGCACCGCCGACCTGGTCGTCTGTGACGACCACGCCGACCTCGCCTGGGTCGTGAACCTCGGCTGTGTTGACCTCAACCCGTGGCCCGTCCGCGCCAGCGATGTTGACCACCCGGATGAGCTCCGAATCGACCTCGATCCCACTCCTGAAGCCACGTTCGCTATGGTCCGCGACGTCGCCATGATGGCGAAAGACGTGCTCGAAGAGCTCGGCTATAAGGGCTTTCCCAAGACTTCCGGTTCGCGCGGCATCCACATCAACGTCCGAATCGAACCGAAGCACGGCTTCCAGGAGGTCCGCCGCGCCGCCCTCGCCATCGGCCGTGAAATCGAACGGCGCGTGCCGGCCATCGCCACAACGAAATGGTGGAAGGAAGAGCGTCACGGCGTCTTCATCGACTACAACCAGAATGCCCGCGACCGCACCGTCGCCTCCGCCTACTCGGTGCGTCCTACCCCCGACGCCCGCGTCTCCTGCCCGCTCACCTGGGACGAAGTGCCAACCTGCGAACTCGCGGCCTTCACCATCGACACGGTACCCCACCGCTACGCCACGTTTGGTGACCCTGCCGCCGCGATCGACGATGTTGCCTACCCCCTCGAACCGCTCCTCGAACTCGTTGCGCGGCACGAACGCGACGGCGAAGGGGATGCGCCGTGGCCGCCCCACTTCCCCAAAGCCGAAGGCGAACCCGCCCGCGTTCAGCCCTCGAAACGCCGCAAGAAACCCTGATTCATCCGGGGCGCCGCCGTACGAGCACCCGTGCCGGCGCACCGTCCGATCCCGGGATCAGGAGCGGCAGGCAGACGAGGTCGTACGGCCCCGGTTCAACCTCGCGCAGGTCCAGCCCTTCCACGATGACGCACCCGGCCGCCAGCAATGCCCGGTGTGTTGGAGCCGGGTCGCTCTTTGGCGCGATCGACAGGTAATCGATCCCTACCAGCCTGACTCCGTGTTCCAGCAACGCCTTCGCACCGTCCTCCGTCATGCCGACGTAATCATCTGCGAACGTCTCCCGGTCCCAGAGCCACGAGTTCCCGGTCTTGAACAGCACCCGCTCGATCGCCGACGGCAGCCCCGACCCTTCAACGACGGTGGCATCGATATTCCCCGCATGCCAGCTCAGGTCCACTACGAGCGCGTGCCCGATGAACACCTCCGGATCGATCCCTTCAACCCCCGGGTGGTCATCGCCAAGGAAGTGCACCGGCGTGTCGATGTGAGTCCCTGTGTGCGCCCCGAAATTGAGCACGGTGACGTTCGCGAGGTCCCCATTATCGATACTCGCCGTTCGCTCCAGGCGTACTGGAGGGTCGCCTTCATAGACCACCATCCCCGGTCGAATTGGCACCGAAACATCAATCCACGTCATGGTCGCAGTGTACTCCTGCTGCCGGAGTCGTCAGTCATCCCTGCCTGAGAATATCGATATCGGAATTATTACGAGCATGCCGGCCAGGTAGAGCCCGTACAGGAACCAAAAGAGAATCCCGGACAACAGGAAGATGCGCAGGAGCGTCCCCAACGGCCAGAGCCCGGCGCCGTACAACGCGTCGGAGAACCAGTACGCCGCCCTGATGAGCAATCCGACGGCGAGCCACCACAACAACAGCAATAGCCACAGCGCAATCCCCATCCCCCCATTTCGAATGACGTTCAACATCCGGGCGGCCTCCGTGCGTCACCGCGAAATCGATGCCACGAGAGTGCTCGCTACGATCGACAGCCCCTGACGCCTGCCCGTTGCACCTACCTCCTTGCCAGCTCCATCAGCTCCTCTGCCAGCGAACGCCCCAGGCCGGCGGCCGCCTCCGCGGGCCCCGCCATCTTCGAACGGATGATTTGCCCGTCGCCGGCCGCAATGAGGCCGTTGAGCTTCAACGTGCTTCCGAAGAGCGTCGCATGTGCGCCGGCAGTGCGGGCGAAGCCTGCATCAAGCGTTGCGAGAAACACGCGCTCCGCCGTAAGGGTCGTCCGCAGGTCTGGGACGTCGACGGGCCGTAGCAGTGAGCGGATGTCGGTGTCGCCCGCCCGGCACTCGATGGCGAGCGCCCCCTGTGCCGGGGCGGGCAGCATCTCCTCGAAACCCAGCACCTGCGCAACACGCTCCTCGAGTCCCAGCCACCTGAACTCTGCCAACGTCCCGATGACGGCGTCACACCCCCGGGAATCGAATGTTGCGAGGCGTGCCTCGATATCACCGCACGTCTCCCGGATCACGATGTCTGGTCGGATCGCCCTGATCTGCGCCGTTCGCCGCAAAGATCGCGTCGCAACTACCGCGCCGGGGGGCAGGCCCAGCAGTGTCGCCTTCCGGCTGCCTGCCAGGGCGTCCCGTGCATCCTCGCGGAGCGGCACGGCGGCAATGGCCAGTCCGTCGGGCCGCGTCGTCGGCAAATCCTTGTACGAGTGCACGGCGATATCCGCGTCACCCTGCAGGAGTGCTGCCTGCACCGCCCTCGTGAACTCGCCCGTATTCGCACCCGGCGAAGGAACGGCGCCCCGTTCCCCTGTCGTCTCGATTGTCAGCGTTTCCACGAGCAGCTTCGGGTGAGCGGCACGCAATTTCTCCGCCACGAACTCGGCCTGTACCAGTGCCAGCCGGTTCCCTCGCGTGCCGATCCGGAGCAGGCGGGTCATTTCGCGCCCTCCTGGATTGCAGCTACGTGCACGTTCACTACGAGGTCGCACTTCGCCATCGCCCGAAACGTCACGGCGGGTGACGGCCACAGGATGTGCCCGGTCGCGAGGGGCGGCCGGTCGCGCCACCTTGATATCGCAGCGCGCGGCACACGCCCGGCCGGGTTATCCATGCGTCTCCGCGTACCGGGCGCGCAGATACGCCTCCCGGATCTCGTTCCCTGGTTCTTCGAATGCTTCGTAGGCCACATGCGGGGCCGGGGGCGCCGGCTCTGGCCGCTCCCGTTGCCATGTTGCGGCCGCGCAGCAAAGCGCGACCAGCACCGGGCACGCCTCTGCACACGGGATCGACTGCCCGTCCCAGTGCTCGCCGCGCCAGAGTGGCTGCTTCACACACTGCCCGCAGAGCACCCGGGAGGCTACGACGCGCCCACGCTCATCCAGCTCGCGGGCCGTCTCGTACTCCGCGGCTGCCCGCGAGAGCACCTCATCGAGCCCAACAATGGTGAGCATCCCGTCTTCCGCCATGGCCTGCTGTTCGGCCGCCGCCGGGTACAGCGCCTCTGCCACTGCAGCCAGCTCGCCACGGACGACCGCTTCCCAGTTCGTGCGCATCGTCATCGCCCCCGCCAAAGGCCGGGCTCGTCCACGGTCATCGGTCCGGGTGAATGCCTGCAACTCGTCGATGCTCAGTGCCATTCGCACGTGCTCACCAGGACCGACCGGCCCGATGACCGTGATGGACTCCACGTCCTCCGCGATTCGTAGCGTCACCTCGCCAAATCGGATCTCCGGTAGCACCATGTCTCCTACCACAGCACCGCACCGGCCGTCGGTGTGGTAACCACCGCGGCGCGGGACACAGACGTTCCTGCTACTCGTATACACCCGGTCCTGTTCACCCGGGTCATTCTCTCACCTGTGCGGCCCCGGTGCCCCCAACGCCGCGACACCCACTCGTCATTCGTTCATCCACTCCCTACGCTTTTCCTGTGGCGGCTATTGGCATCGACAGGTTTCTGCGCGCCGAAGGCTTCGAGGACGAGCAGGCCCGTGCCGCCGCACGCCTCATTCTCGAAGGCGGTGGTCTCACGAACCCGCGCAAGCAGGCCATGGACGAATCCAAGCTCGAGCGCGCACGGGCACTGCTGGAATCCTTCGCCGTCCGCATCTGCTCATCCGACTGCCGTTCCCTCGCACCTCGCGGTGGCGCGACGCTTCTCGTTGTCTCGGCCGAACGCTGCCAGGTCTGCGAAGGATCCAATAACCGGCGGGCGGCGCTGCTCCTCGCTCGTGCCATGCGCTCGGCACGGGCATCGAAGCTCCTTGTCGTCGGAGGCACCGGGACGCTCCACCGCGAGCTTCAGGGCCTGCTCGCCCCAGCTGGTATCGAGGCGCGGTGCGTTGACGGGGCCGCGCACACCCCCTCGCAAAAGGAAGCGTGGGCAGACCAGCGCTGGGCTGATGTAGTCGTCATCTGGGCATCAACCCCGCTTCCTCACAAGGTCTCCGAGCTTTATACCCGCGAACCAATAGGCCGCCCACCCATCACGGTCGCCCGCCGCGGTATCGCCGCTCTGTGCACCGAACTTCGCACGTCTCTCGATCGCCACGGCCTCTGACCCGGTCCAGGTTGAGTGCGGGGAGCCCCGCGGGCTCTCATCCTCACTCCTCCCTCTTCCCATACTCCTGTATGCTTCGCCGCACACAAAGCTTTGGGAGTTCCGCCATGGCCCGCCCTGTCCTTCGTACTCAGCTCTGCGACATGCTTGGGATCGAATATCCGGTCATCCTCGCGGGGATGGGCCCCGTTGCTGGCGGCATCGCCGGCCCAGTTGCCACTGCCGACCTCGTGGCCGCCGTCTCTAACGCTGGCGGCCTTGGAGTGATTGGTGGCGCAGGCTTCAGCCCCGAGCGCCTTCGCGAGGAGATCAACACGGTCCGCTCGATGACCGATAAGCCTTTCGGTGTCGACCTCCTCCTCCCCTCGAACTTCATGGGTGGAGCGGCCAGTGGCGAGATCCCGCGCGACCCGCGCGATCTCATCCCTATCGAGACTCGCCAGAAGGTCCGCGCGATTGCTGAAGGCCTTGGCCTTGAGTGGCACGAGATGCCCGCACCAACGGAAGCGCCCCCACGCATACGGAGTGGCGGCGGCATGTCTGATGGGCAGATGGAAGTGGTGATCGAGGAGAAGGTCGCGGTCTTTGCCTCCGGCCTTGGCAACCCCGCTCCCTGGATGGACCGTCTCAAGGCCAACGGGACGAAGGTCCTCTCCCTTGTCGGCAACGTGAAGAATGCCAGGCGTGTTGCGGCTGCTGGCGCCGACATCGTCGTTGCACAGGGCACAGAAGCCGGCGGCCACACTGGCCGGATCGCCACCATGGCCCTCATCCCCCAGGTCGTCGATGCGGTTGCACCCACCCCCGTGGTCGCCGCTGGTGGCATCGCCGACGGACGCGGAGTCGCTGCTGCAATTGCCCTTGGCGCCATCGGCGTGTGGTGTGGCACCGCCTTCCTCGTTTCCGACGAGGCAAACCAGCCTGAAACCCAGAAACAGCGCATCCTCGCCGCCATCGATGAAGACACGAAGATCACCAGGCTCTACAGCGGCAAGACCATGCGCAACATCAATAACCCGCTCATCGAAGCCTGGGAGGCGTCCGGTATCCAGCCGATGCCCATGGGTCTCCAGGGCATCCTCATCCAGGATCTCGTCTATACCTGCCGCAAGAATGACCGTGAGGATCTGCTGATGAACGCTGCCGGCCAGATCTCCGGGCTCCTCACCCAATCCCGCCCTGCAGCAGCCATCCTCCACGACATGGTGCAGGGCGCGGCCGATATCCTCGCGCGGCGTATTCCCCAGGCAGTCACCGCGGTTCCGGAGGCCTAAGGATTCGCTGATTAATCCGCCCCTCGGTACCTGCCAGAGCAGAGCGGGCGGAGTG
>CAZDUX010000028.1:0-30026 GCA_964508715.1 uncultured Anaerolineaceae bacterium
GAGCATCATCACAAAGACTGGCCGAGCTAAAGTAACGTTGGAGACACTACACTAGAGCCTGCTCGAATCCTCGTGCTCCGCTCGGAGACCCCGCCAGGTAGAAGCGATCCGTTGAGTGTGTAAGGGGTGGGTCACTCGTAAGGTGAGTTCAGCGACGAACGAACCGGAGGAGGACCCACCATGAAGAAGGTAACGCAAAAGTCAGAGGTATTGCTGGCGCAGTCGCGTTGGGAGTTTTTCGGGAGGCTATTCAATGCCCTGAGGAGTGGGGGGCGGAGGATTGTAGAGGCATCCTTGCAGGGTGCGGCGGAGCAGCAGGTGGAGGCGGTGCGGGGCCCGGGCGGGGAGAAGCTCCTGGCAGCGTGCCCGGGCTGCGGAAGCATGGAACGCAAAGATTTCCGGCGCAACGGCTACTACGATCGCCGCCTGGCGACGACCGAAGGAATGGTCCAGCTGCGGGTACCGCGGCTACGCTGCCGCTGCGGCAAGAGCGTGCCGGTGGAGCATCTTGGCTTTGGGAGGCGGCAACGCTACAGCTATGACTTCCAGTTGGCAGTGGTGGAGCAGGTGGGGATGCGGGTTGCCCTGCGCGCCATCGCCGCCTTCTTTGCCCGCCGGGACGTACCGGTCTCGGCAGCCTCACTCGGGCGGATGGTTCAGCGTCTGCAGTTGCCAGCACTCGGCCCACTACCGCTCTCGCCCTGCGAGATCAGCGTCGATGCGATGTACGTCCGGCTCTGGGACCAGGAGTTGCCCCAGGGCTGGACCAGCAACACCGCCTGCGTGCTCCTCGCCATCAACCATGATCCTCGCCTGAATGAGAAGGTGCTCGGCATCGTCTTCGCCCCGGCCGAGACCGAGGAGGGCTACCGGAGCCTTGCCGACCTCCTCCTCAGCCGCGGGATGCGGGCCGATGCCCCCCTGGTCGTCGTCTCTGACGGCGCCCAGGTCATCCCCGCAGGCTTCTCCCGGAGCTTCACCAACGTCCGCTTTCAGCGCTGCCAGTGGCATCTCGCCAAAGATATGCGTGAACTGGCTCCACCCAGGGAGAAGGAAGCGGTGAGCAGTGCTGCATGGTGGGTCCTCCGCGCCCCCGACCAGGACGAGGCTGACCGTCGCCTTGATGCGTTCATCGACCGCTTCCACCGCCGTGCCCCGGACAGTCTTGCCGCCCTCGAGCGCGGATTCTTCGATGCCACCCTCTGCCCGCGCCAACCCGTCATTCAGCGCACCAATGGACGTGCCGAACGCTACGTCCGCGAACTCCGCCGCCACTACCGTCCCCGCGAAGCCTTTCGTGATACCCATTCCGCCGTCCGCCGTATCTCCATGTGGGCCCCCATCCTCAACGCCCCACATACCGGCTTCGACTGGCTCGCCAACCTCTTCGCCGCTCAGTTAGGCTTACGCTCGCGACTCACCACCTTCCCAACTCCTATCCACACCTAACGCACCACTTCCCCGCCAGGTACCAGCCTTGTGAGGCCACCTTGGCGTGCGTAGACTCCGCAGCAGACCCTGTGGCGGGGGCCTGCTCGAAGCGGAGGTGCTCGATGCATCCACACTTGAGCGATCGCGAGTGGGATGTGCTCCGGCTGGTCGCGGCCGGGCAGACCAATCATCAGATCGCCGGCGAGCTGGTCATCTCGGTTTACACGGTGCAGAGCCACGTCCGCGCGATCCTTGCCAAACTCGGGATCAAGAGCCGGCACCAGGCGGCTGATTGGTACTGGGGACGCCAGAATCACTGATTGAGTGAGAGCGAGCAGAGTCATACGACTCTACCCTGTGGCTAACGCTGTCCGTGGGTGGCGCATTCACGGGAGGGGCGAGCGCGGAAAGCTGCTGGGGGCAGGGAAAGACCTACCGCCTGGATCCTTGCGGAACATACGCGATGGTCAGTCTCGACTACAAGACCGGTGGTACCTGGTACGGCCCGTACTACACCTACCAATGGAACAACTATCTCTACGCTGCTGATCGAACAGTCTTGCTCGACTGTTCCAACGTGTATACAGAGCATCAGATTTACACCGCGGGCAATTGGCAGCAGATCCAATCTCTGATGGTCTGGTAAGAAGGAGCCTTATGATGAGAAAGTTCGTTCTCTCCGGGGTACTGATCGGTGCGTTGAGCGCGATTATCGCGGGCGTCTGGCTGGCCGGCACGCGCGACTCCGATGCAAGGCCCGAGCGCCAGGTGAGCGCGTTTCAGCAAGGCCTCGTCAAAGATGGCACTATCACACCCGAGGAGTACCGCAAGGCGGCCGACGCCATGGCCACCTGCCTGCGATCAGCCGGTATCGATGTTGCCGAACCGAGACTCGGCGCCACTGGCCGCTATGAGTTCGACTACCTGAGCGGCCACGCAACCGTCGAGGAGACTCGCGCGCTCGGCAACGCCTATGAGGATTGCTACTGGACATACCTCAGTGAATCTGATCGCGCCACGCAGCTCTCCCCGGCGTTCCAACAGGATGCGATCGGCCGTGGCAACGCTATCCAGCGCTGTGTCGAAGCCCGCAAGCCGGGATTTCAGTTCTCGTCCGACCAGGCCGAGCTCATCAGGCAGGTCGCCGATCTCGATCGATCCGCCGATGCCACGTTCACGGCGTGCTACCGGGAAGTCGTGACCGCACTCTTCGCCAACACCGGGCAGACAGGCGGCAGTGTCGATATCGGCTACCAGCCACTGCGGCGCTGATTATTCCCACCACTCGTGCCACAGCGCGCAGGGCGTCGCCGCGGCACCTCCGGCACTGACGCACTCCTTAGCCGGCCATCCCCACCGCGAGGTTGATGAGCGCCCGCACACTCTGCCCGCTGGCGCCCTTGGAAACCCACCCCTTGTCCGAGGGCATCATGTCGACACCCGCGATATCGAGGTGGACCCAGGGCGTATCGCCCACGAACGGTTCGAGGAACTTCGCCCCGGCGATGGTCCCCGCGCCGCGCTTCGTCGTGTTGATCTGGTCGGCCACGTCGCTCTTGATGATCTCGTCGTAATCCTTCCACATGGGTAGCCGCCAGGTCCGCTCGCCTGCCTTTGCGGCCGCTGCCTCGAGCTTCGAGGCCAGCCCGTCGTTGTTCGTCATGATCGCATAGGCCACGTCGCCCAGCGCGTGTGTCACCGCCCCCGTGAGGGTCGCGACGTCGACGATATTCGCGGCACCGAGTTCTTTCGCGTAGCAGAGCCCATCGGCCAGCACGAGGCGGCCTTCGGCATCGGTATTGATGACCTCGATGGTGCGGCCGTTCATGGCTTTCACCACGTCGCCTGGCTTCGTTGCGTTTCCGCCGGGCATGTTCTCGGTGCAGCAGGCGATGGCGGTCACGTTCACTCTTGGCCCGAGCTTCGCCAGTGCACCCATCGTCGCGATCACGGTCGCGGCGCCCGTCATGTCGGCCTTCATCGCCTCCATGTTCGCCGCCGGCTTGATGCTGATGCCGCCGGTGTCGAAGGTGATCCCCTTCCCCACGAGCGCGAGGTCAAATCCGTCTCCGCCGCGGCCCCGGTAGGTAATCCGCACGAGCTTCGGCGGCTGTGCGCTCCCCTTCGCTACGGAGAGGAGCGAGCCCATCCCCTTGCGCTCCATGTCCTCGCGCTCGAGGACTTCGATCTCCAGCCCGTTTGCGTTCGCGAGATCGGCAGCGCGGGTGGCGATGTCCGTCGGGGTCAGGTGGTTTGCCGGTTCGTTCGCCAGGTCGCGGGTGAAGTTGGTTGCCTCGGCGAGAATGCTGCCGCGCTCCGCTGCCGCCCGCATCGACGCCAGTTTTGCCTCGCTATGCTCCACGAGCAGCACCTGTTCGATTTCGCTCGATTCCTTCTCGGGCGCCTTGTGTTTCAGAAACCGGTAGTTCCCGAGCAGGGAACCCTCGGCGACCGCCTGTGCGCAGAGCTCGGGGTCGAGTCCGGCGATCCCCGCACCGTGCGCGATCGTGGCTACTGTCCTCACCCCGGGCCGCCGCACGAACCGCACCACGTTGGCCGCGATGTTGCGAACGGCATCGATGTCGAACTCCGCGGGCTTCCCGAGCCCCGCCACAACCACTCGCGGGGCGGGAATCTTCCCGTAGGTATGGATGAGCGTCAGTTCGCCAGCTTTCCCCTTGATGTCTCCGAGCGCGATCAGTTTCGAAATGGCGCCATCGAGGGCCTGGTTGACGGCACCCGTTCCCCCGCCGGGCGTCGTAACACCCTCGAAAAGATTGACGACAACGACGTCGGCCTGTGTTCGGGCGATATCGCCGGCGATGACTTCGAACTGCATGCGGTCCTCCGGGGTTGGTCTCTGGTAAATCGAGTCTACGGTGCACCACTCACCGGCGCGAGGAGAACCTCGCCCGGCGTATACTATGTGCATGACCGCGAAGCAGGCCCTCCGTGAGTGGATCGACCGCATGTCCAACGAAGAGGCGGAGGAGCTACTTGCTCAATTAGAGTGTGACGCGACTGACGACGAGCTTACCCCCGAAGAATACGAAGAAGCCCGCCTTGGCCGCCTCGAGAATGAGCGGGGCGAGTCCGTGGATGGCGAGACTCTATTCAATGAGCTTGGCGTCTAGGTGCAATACGTCCTTTCAAAGCGCGCGGAGCAGTATGTGCGCCGGTTGGATCAGCATGCTCAGGCGAGGATTGCAGCAGCGATTCGGGCCGTCGCCGAAAATCCGTTTCATCGAGGGACGAAGGCGCTCCAGGGGACGGGCCAACGTTCCGTGAGAGTAGGGGGCTGGCGGATCATCTACCTCGTCAACCAGGGGCGTGGCCTGGTCGAAGTTGATGCTATCGCACCCCGCGGGCAGGTCTACCGCGATCTCTGAGCGTACCCGGCCCTGCCACGTTGCCCCCGAACTCGCAGAAAGGCCCGCATAGTGAATTCGCTGTTCGTCCAGGCTCGCGATCTCCGCATGCACTACCTCCAGCAGGGCAGTGGCGAGCCTGTCATCTTTCTCCACGGGTTCCCCGAGACATCGTACGAATGGCGAAAGCAGTTCGCGGCACTTTCTGAAACCTACGCTTGCTTCGCGCCCGACCTCCGCGGCTTTGGCGGGACCGAGAAGCCCGGCCTGCGTGTCAGCCGCCAGATCCTTGCACAGGACGTGGTGAGCTTCATGGATGCGATCGGCATCGAACGAGCAGCGGTTGTCGCCCACGACTGGGGCGGAATCGTGGCGTTCAAGCTTGCCATCGATTGGCCCGGGCGCGTCACACGCCTCGCCCTTCTCGACACCCTCTGCACGGTCTGGGCGCCCGGTGCTATCCACGGCTACTGGTTCAAGGCTGAGCCCTACCCCGAGGAGTTCTTCGCGCGCTATCACGCCGAATTCATTGCAGCCATCTTCGGCGCCGATCCCGGAGCCAGTCTCCCGGGCCGGCCGTTCTCACCCTGGCACTCGAGCGGCGCCGGCACACCCTCCTGGGCCACCGGCGACGACATCGCCCACTATCAGCGGGCTTTCGCCGACCCCATGAGCCATGCCCACGCCATCTCCTACTATCGCGACGCGCTTCCCTTCCATGTCGTCCATCCCGATTTGTCGGCCAGCCACGGCGAGCGCTACGAGTTCCTCGGCGAACGCCAGGTCGCCGGGATGTGGAATCACCCGGAAGGGCTCGAAAACCACCCGCTCTATGCGAACTTCCTGGATTTCGGGCCCGAGGACCGTCACAAGCGTTTCGAGAACCCGGTGCTCTGGATGTTCGGCACGTATCTCTCGCGCGGCGCCGGTTCCTCCAATCGACCTGCCGGCCGGGTTCCCTCCGGCAATCCGTTTGCCGACCAGTTCCCGCGCTATTTCCCGGATCTCCGCGTACGTACCGTGAATGCCGGCCACTTCTTTCCCGAGGAGGCGCCCGAGATCACGAACGAAACCCTCGCGGCGTTCCTTTCGGGCGCGATCTAACTCCGGCCCACCACGCCGCTCACGCGCTCGGGGTGAACCCGGACGACCACGCGTTGTTCCTGTTGCAGCCGTTCGAGGAAGCCGCCGGGGGGCTGCCATGCCGGGTCGTTCCGCATCGCCCGGTTAATCACCACGTGCTTTTCGGCCAGGTCGTCATCTTCGATAGCCGCGCGCCCCTCCACGGTGGCGAACCGGAACGGTGCTCCCTCATCGAGGATGGTCATCGCTACCCGGGGATCATGCGTTAGCGTCCGCGCTTTCATCCGGTCTGTCGTCGTGCTGAATATGAGCGTGTCGCCGTCGCGCCCGAAGAAGACAACCGAGTTCGATGGGCTGCCGTCGGCCCGCAGGGTCGTGACCACCGCCCAGCGCTGGCTGCTGATGAACGCATCCTGGTCGGCTGTGCCAATCATGCGCGGTTCACCCTGGCGGAGTTGTTTGGACGCAGCATGGCGATACTCCTGTGCATCGTGGGATAGGCGGATATTCTGTGGCTCGGCCGATGGCGACGGCAACTGCACCGGGGACCAGCTATGGATGACGAAACGCTCTGCCTCCTGCCCGCGACGAAACTCCGGATGATGCTCCGCTCCCGCGAGATCTCGGCCACCGAGCTCCTCGAGTCAACCCTTCGCCGGGTCGAGAGCTGGAATCCCCGGGTCAATGCCATTGTCACGGTCACGGCCGATTCGGCCCGCTCCGCGGCGATCGAGTCTGACGCCCGCCTCGTCAGCGGCAACGCCCGGCTCCTCGACGGCATCCCGGTCGTCCACAAGGATCTCTTTGCCGTGGCTGGCGTGCGTACGACGAAGGGCTCGCCGATCTTCGCCGACTGGATCCCGGACTACGACGATCCTCACGTCACGATGATGCGCGATGCGGGCGCCGTGTCGATCGGCAAGTCGAACACCCCTGAGTTCGGCGCCGGGTCGCAGACGTTCAACCCGGTCTTTGGCGTCACTCGCAACCCGCACGACCTCACGAAGACGTGCGGCGGCAGCTCTGGCGGAGCCGCCGTGGCACTTGCCACCGGCATGGCTGCCCTTGCCGATGGTAGCGACGTCGGCGGTTCCCTCCGCAACCCGGCGGCATTCTGCGGGGTTGTTGGTCTGCGGCCATCGCCCGGCCGGGTGCCCGGCCAACCCGGTTGGCCGCGCCTTGGCGTATCTGGCCCAATGGGCCGTACCGTGGGCGACGTCGCTCTCCTCCTTGCAGCGATGAGTGGCCCGCGCGCCGGCTCACCGCTCTCGCTCGAAGGGGCCCCCGGCCGGTTCCTCGATCCCCTCGACCGTGATTGGGCGGGTGTCCGCATTGCATGGAGCCCCACGCCCGGCGGCATCCCCGTCGAACCTGAAATTCTCGAGGTTCTCTCCTCCGCGGTCCGCCGGCTCGATGCGCTTGGCGCGGCCATCGACGAGGCTACTCCCGACCTCTCCGGTGCAGCCGAGATCTTCCATGTCCTCCGGGCACTTGCGTTCGAGCAGGATCTCGGCCCGCTCTACGACCTCCACGCAGATGAGATGAAGGAGACCGTTCGCTGGAACATCGAGGCTGGCCGCCGCCTCACCGGCCGCCAGGTGGCGGCAGCCGATGCTGCTCACGCTCACCTGCTCGAACGCGTCGCAGCGTTCTTCGAGGGCTACGACTACCTGCTTTCCCCAACCACGCAGGTCCTGCCGTTCGACATCGAACTCGAGTACCCCACCGAGATCGCGGGTACGAAGATGGCGACGTACATCGAGTGGATGCGCTCGTGCACCGACATCTCAGTCACCAACTGCCCGGCGCTCTCCATTCCCGCCGGCGTCAGCTCAACCGGCCTCCCGATCGGCCTTCAGGTCATCGGCCCCCACCGGGACGATTTTGGCGTCTTGCAACTCGGCTACGCCATCCAGCAAGTGCTGGCGTCCTGACTCCTTCGCCAGAAGAGGCCGGGCAGGGGCATCTGATGCCGGTGCCTTCCAGACCCGCGAGTGTGGAGAGGAAGCTACCGCTCCCGCAGCTTCGCCAGGCCCCAGCCAATAGTCCCCGAGGTGATCCCTGCGACCATCCCGCCGAGTAGCAGCGGCCCCGCGAACTCGCCCATCGATCCGCCCGAGGCCATCTGAGCGTACTTCGCGAGCATCACGTTCGCCCCGAATCCGATGGCGAATCCCCACGCGGCCCACTGCCATTCGCGCGGCGAACGATTGAACCCGATGTCGCGAAGCACCTCCTGGACGGCACTCGCAGGAGCGCTCTTCTCGACCTCCATCCGTGCGACTTCGGCCTCGAGCGCGGCAACGAGTTCGTCCACCAGTTCGTCTGGCATCTCGTCGAGGAGCCGCTCATATGAGGCGGAATCGTGGGTGAGAGCCGGTGTAGCGGGCGTCCTGCTCGCCACCGGACCTCGCACATATGTCGCTGCGGGGCCATCCATCTTCGGTGCGCGTGCGCAGGTGTCGCAGCGGACAGCCCCGCGTGACCATGCCTCGTAGGGCATGCCCTTTCCGCACGAGTTGCAACGTGTCCGTGTTGCAGTCTCCGCCATCATCAGCCCTCGGACGGCGGTGTGGAGCCGCTCCCGCCCGAACCTTCGCTCGGCGGGCCCGAGGGTGTGGGAGCCGGCGTTGGTGTCTGAGTCGGCGCCGGGGTTGCAGTTGCAGTCGCTGTGGGCGTCGGGCTTGATGGCGCGGTCGTTGGCGTTGGTGTTGGCGTCGCCGGGCGCGGGGTTGGCGTGCTTGCTTCACGCGTGGCTGTCGGACCGCTCGTCTTTGTCCCCGCGACCGTGTTGACTGCTGCCGGTGAAGCGGCGGACGTGGTCGTGGCTGCCGCCGGCGTCACTGGCGATCCCGCATCCTTCCCGCCTGCTTCTTGTGCCGCGAGCACCTGGTTCTGGCTCCCATCGAAAAGCTCGAGTCCTGCCCCATTCTGCCCCTGGAGCTGGCTCAACAGTGATGGAAGCCGCGACTCCGTGCTCGAGCCCGGTGCTGCCGGCGTGGCGACGGCCCCCTCGGCTGGGTAGCCCAGGCAGGCGCTGCCCCCGAAAGCGACAAGAGCAAGGCTCCCGAGCCCCAACAATCGTCTGCGAAATCGCGACCGGGATGCATCCATGGCCCCACACTACGGCCGCCTTCATGTGGCAACCATCGGGTGGAGCCGCATTCACTCCGCGCGGAATGCGTAAGGGTTTTCGCGACTCCCTGCCTCAGGCGTCGTAGCGCACCAACACGAGGCAGCTATTCTGCCCGCCGAATCCAAACGAGTTCTTGAGCGCCACCCGCACGTCCATCTTCTGCGCCACGTTCGGCACGTAGTCCAGGTCGCAGTCGGGGTCAGGGTGCTCGAGGTTCGCGGTCGGGTGGATGATCCCTGTCTCGATCGTCTTTACCGTTGCGACCGTCTCCATGCCGCCGCTGGCCCCGAGCCCGTGGCCGATGAGGCTTTTCGTCGCGCTGACCTTCAGCCTGGATGCCCCTTCACCGAACACGCGTTTAATTGCGTTCGTCTCGGCGGTGTCGCCCAACGGGGTGCTCGTGGCATGAGCATTGACGTAATCGACTTCGGCGAGCTGGCAGCCCGAGTCCTTGAGCGCGGCGGCCATCGCCCGTGCTGCGCCGGCGCCATCTTCAGGCGGCGCCACCACATGAAACGCGTCGTTCGTGCATCCGAACCCCGCGACCTCCGCGTAGATCCGGGCGCCCCGTGCCAGTGCGTGTGCTTCGCTCTCGAGGATGAGGGCCCCTGCCCCTTCACATGGCACGAAGCCATCGCGTTCGAGGTCGAACGGCCGGCTCGCCCGGGCAGGGTCGCCCGTCCATGTGCTCAGGGCGCGCATCACGCTGAAGCCAGCCAATCCGAGCTCCGAGATGCCTGCTTCACAGCCGCCGCTGAGTATCACGTCGGCCCGCCCGCTTCGAATCACCATTGACGCCTCGCCGATCGCCTGCGTCCCGGCCGCGCAGGCCGTTACAATCGTCCCGTTGTAGCCGCGCAGACCAAACTGCAGGGCCACCTGCGCTCCTGCCATGTTCCCCAGGCTTCGTGCAAGGTAGAGCGGGTCGATCTTCATACCGCCGCGCTCGAATAACGTCCTGGCGGCGTCCTGGATGTCGGGGTAACCCCCGCCGCCGTTTCCGATGAGCACGCCTACCCGGTCGAGGTCCTCACCATCCAGGTTCATTCCTGCGTCGCTGAATGCCTGCGCTGCCGCCGACACCATGAACTGCGAGAAACGAGCCATCCGGCGCGCCGCCTTTCGCTCGATCCAGCGTGTCGGATCCCAGTCCTTGACCTCACCTGCAACCTTGCAGGGGAAGTCCGTCGGGTCGGCCATCGTGATGGACCCGATCCCCGAGCGGGCGTTGACGAGATTATCCCAGAACTCCTCGACCGTCTGCCCGGCTGGAGTCACCGCGCCAAGCCCGGTGATGACGACGCGGGTTCGAGAACGCAGCGTTTCGTTCATAGACGCTAAGGGTACAGGCGAGAGCGAAAAGGCGTAAGACGCCCCGGCCTGTACCGGGCGACGGCCTACGTGGCGCCCTGCTCCACTTCCTGGAGTTCGGCCGCGCTCCCCGATGCGGAACCCAACGCACCCGAGCGTTCGAGCACCACCGTGAGGATGAGCACCGCAATCGCACTCGCGGCAACGATATTCAGGACCGCAAACGAACCCACGCCAACGACGACGCCGGAGAGGAGCCCGGCAAACGCTCCGCCCATGCCCATCGTCAGGTCGGCTGCACCCTGGACTGCCGGCCGCTGCGCCGGTTCAATCGACTCGGTCAGCAATGTGGACCCCGATACCATCGTGCACGACCAGCCCAGACCGAGGAGGAAGAGGCCAATCATCAACTGACCCGACTCGTGGCCGCTCGCCGTGCCGCTAATCAGGAACGAGATCAGCAAGATCGCGGTACCCACGAGCACGATTGGGCGCCGACCGATTCGGTCGGCGGCGATGCCAACCAGGGGTGAGGCGATGTACATCCCCGTGATATGCCCGCTGATGACCAGCCCGATAATCTGCAGGCTTGCATCGCCATGGCGCAGGTGTACCGGTGTCATCGACATCACCGCAACCATTACGGCGTGCCCGAGGACGACTGAGCTCAGCCCCAGGGTTGCGGCGGGCGATTGTCGAATAATTCCAGTTGCCTGCAGCATCGATATACGTTGCCCCGGTCGCAAGCCCGTGGCCGTCCCCTCGGGGTTCGCCTCCCGCGCGACGAGCAACGGGTCCGGCCGCAGGAGCACCCCGACAAGCGTCATGGCGATGCTGTAGGCAGCAACCGCCAGCAGGTACGGACCCGTTAGCCGGGGGAGCCCGATAGTCGTGGCAAGGCCCCCCAGGGGGTCCATCAGGTTCGGTCCCGCTACAGACCCGATCGTGGTAGCCCACACGACTATCGAAAGGTCACGCCCACGGTGCCGCGGGTCTGCAAGGTCGGCTGCCGCGTAGCGCGATTGCAGCGTTGCGGTCGAACCGCCGCCGGCGAGGATCAGCCCCGCCAGCGCAAGCGGAAAGAACCGGATGTATGCCCCGCCGATCACGAGCAGCGCGCCACAAATCCCGATGATGTAGGCGAGCATGATCCCGGGGCGCCGGCCGGTGTTCGTCATCAGGCGCGTAACCGGGATGGCAATCACGGCCGCACCGATCGTCGAAGATGCCGATGCGAGCCCGCTCAGTGAATCCGAGGCGAGATCTGCCGCCAGCAGTGCCCCAACAGCTGCTCCCGAGGCGACCCCCACACCACCGAAGATCTGCGCGAGAACCAGTGTGCTCACAACGCGCCGCTGAAGGCCTGCGGCTGCCGGTGTCTGATGCAACAACACAACCCCCGGGGTGGACTTTCCGTATCGCGGAAGCCCCGCTGTGAGCAGCCTTTTCCCCTGTTCTGACTATCCTAACGACTGCGCACGCAGCGCTCACGGACCCGATGATCACTTGCTGGCCGAGAGGTGGTGCTTCCGGCCTCCCGGCAATTCGTCTCACGGGGCCAGTCCGGCCGGGTGGGTTCTACCCCGGCGATGCGGCTCGCGGAGATGTCCACGGAAGGCCCAGAATATACGCTCGTGGCATACCTCGATCTCTTCTGGCTCCCGGTCGGCGCCGGAACCCACCTCCAGCGAGCGAGCCTCGTGGCATACGAGTCGGTCGCTGCCGCGCTTGCCCGCCGTCACCGGTCTATCCTCTGCCATGCTGGCCTCAAGGGCGTCCTCGACGGCCGGACCTTCACGCTCGAGCTCACCCCCGTCCCGGCGGCCCAGGATACACCGCCACTCATCACGGGGGCCGTTGGGAGTCCCTTGGCGGGCCGGCTGCGCATCTTTCGCTACCAGCTCATCTGCCGTGACAGCGACGCCCTCCCCGATGAACGGTGGGCTGTCGGACATCCCGTTCGCCTCACGGAGGACGCCGCTGCCATCCAGCGGCTGTTCGATGTCGCCCCTACGGTGCCGGCGCACACCTGGGGCAGGCGGGTTCAGGGTGCATCTGAAATGTGGACATCGAACTCGGCCATCTCCTGGCTTCTTCTCGAATCCGGTATCTCCCTCGCTGACGTGCACGTCCCGCGCGGCGCAACCGCTCCTGGCTGGCAGGCCGGCATCGATACCCGGAAGCGATCGACCGAGCCTCACGTACAATCCCCGGTCATGGAGATTACGCGAGCTGTGACTCCGGGCGACGTTGCCGGGCTGCTCCATCATCCTCCGCGCGCGACCCTTGCCTTCGTCGATAGTGGTGTCATCCAGGCTTTGCCGGTTGCGTTCGCCTACGATTCCGGGCGGTTCTTCGTCGGGCTTTCCACGCAGGAGCCGCCAGCCGGGCGCGTCCGTCTCCTCGTCGATGATGGCCCCTGGTACTTTGATCTCCGCGGCACCTGGGTGCGCGGCCACCTGTTGCCTGCCGTGCCGCCTGCCGGCCCGGTCAGGGCGGCCGCATGGTTCGAACTCCTTCCCGAGAAGTCCGTTGCCTGGCACTACGGCCGCATGAGGGAGATCTGATGCGCTCTCCCACCGACCCTCGGGTTGGCCGCTTCCTGGGAAAGTCGCTGATCGCCCGGATCGCCACGCGTTCGCCCGCGGGAAATGCCGACCTCATTCCGCTCTACTTCGTACACCACAACGGGCGGATCTGGATGACCACCCGCTCGCAGAACCCGGTCGCTCGCGACCTCCTCCTCAATCCGGAAGTCGTGCTTCTCTTTCATGGCGAACGCCTCCGTGGCCAGCGTGCTGCTCTCCGCATTCGCGGCCGTGCGACTTACCACACCGGCAAGCGCGAGATGTTGCTCGTCTCTGTGCTCGCTGCCTTTCGTTACTACCTGTCACCGGGCGGGATAGCGAACACCCTCGGCAACTGGCGCCAGTTCCGTCGTTCCCTTCGCTACAAGCGTGAGCGGGCAGGTAGCGGCGTCATCGAGGTGATCCCCGAATCGGCCGAGTTCCTGCAAAATCCGCTTGCCGACCATGCCGATCCGGCCGAGCGTGGCCATCTGCGCTTCTTCTATCGTGACCGGCGCCCTACCCGTCTCGGCCGGGCCGTCAACCGCACCCAGGTCTGGTGGTCAGGCGCTGGTATGCCGCCGCGATTCCAGGCTGTCCTCGAGGTTCGTGGCCGCAAGTCCGGCGCCATCCGCTCACTTCCGATTGGGATCGCAACGGTCGCCGGTGAGCGCTACCTGGTCTCCATGCTGGGTGCTAACGCCGAATGGGTTCGAAACGTTGCTGCCGCCAACGGTGAGGCGGTCATCCGCCAGGGTAAGCGCCGGCGCGTGCTTCTCGTGCCCGTTCCGGCCGGTGAGCGTGCTCCCGTGCTCCGCGAGTATGTTCGTATTGCGGCGAGCGGGCGCAAGCACTTCCCGGTCGCACGCGGAGCACCACTCGGCGAGTTCGAGGCTATTGCCGCGGGCTACCCCGTCTTCCGAATTATCGACCGGGTCTGAAATGGCGCAGGACCCGGCCCCGCCAGACACTCCGGTGTGACATCCGGGTGCCTCCGGGGAAGCGATGCGCCCCCACCGGATGGTGAGCCACCTATTCGCGCAGTGCAGACTCCCGCAAGGCGTCGTCGCGATACCACACTGACCGCAGGATCTCCTGGAAGGCCCAGCCATCGCGGAGCAGTTGCTCGGTTAGCAATAACTGTGCGGCCACTTCGCTCGTGTTCGCAGTTACGAGTTCCTCGACCAGGCACTCAGCACCCGTACCGGGGAGTTTTCGAAGCTCCCGCTCGCACCTCTCGGCCATTGACCGGTTGGTTAGCGCGGTGATTGCGAGCCGGCGCGTTCGCCGGTCAGCCGGGAGAGCCGCAGGCGTCCTGGAGAGGCTGGTGTCGCTCATCGGGCGCATCCTGTTACGTATTTGCAACCCATGGTGGGTGCGCCCGGTGCTGGCGTCATTAGGGGTGAACCCTGATCAACACGGGGCCGGACTGGAGCGAGCACAGTCGTTGGTTAGCACTCTGGATGCACCGTGGCCGGTGCGGGCCGCCGGTGCAACAATCCCGTCGCCATCGGCGTTGGATAGATATGCGGATGTTCGCTGCTGCCTCGGTGGTCACCCTGGCATTCCTCGCCACGGTCCTTGTCGCGTGCGGGAGCGGTGACGATCTGCCATCCCGGACGGTGGCTCCTGTCACCAGCACAGCCATCACGATCCCGGCGACCTCCGGCGCAACACCGGCACCGATCAGGACCGAAGACGTGACCGTTACTCCGACTCCGGCTGGAACCCCGTCTCCCTCCCCTTCGCCCTCGCCAGCTACCGGTCCTGGCAACGAGACCCACCCCGACTACCCGGTCTATGACCAGTCAGTTCGCACTGGTAACAACGTCGCCGACTTGCTCATCGACGCGGTAGTCCAGGATGACCTCCGGGCGACCATGGCACTGGTCGAATACCTCCGACTGCCATGTGTTGGCGTGGAAAAGAGTGCTGCCCCGGGCGTGGTTCGCTGCCGGCCGGGTGAAGCCGGCGGTACCATCGTTTCCGTTCTCCCCGTCGTTTTCTCGGATCGCACCTACCTGCGCGCCGATGACGTCCAGGCGGCCCTACGCCAGCTCGTCAAGCCCGGGGCACGCGTCTTCGCCGCGTACCGTGTCCCGGTAGCCGAACAGGGCAACCCCGACTGGCCGGGGGGCGCGGTCGGCATCGTCTTTGTCGTTGGTGGTCGCGGGATCCTCGCCCGGGTGAACGATGAAGGGCTTGTTTTGCTCAACCTTGGCGCAGAGGCGGCCCGCAATCCCTACGACCTTACGAACCTCTACAGCGACTTCCTGCTGGCGCCGAAGAGGTGACCGGTTCGACGTGACGGAGGCCGAATGCTAATCGAACGCGTGCACCCGCCGGTCCGCTCGGAGACACCCCTCAGGCGTACCTCGGCGGGGGAGTGAATGCGTAATACTCACGTTCGAGCAGGCTTGCGAACCGGATCGGTGTCCGGTCTTCCAGGTACGGACCAATAGCCTGTAACCCGATTGGCAGCCCCGCCGCCGTTTGCCCGATCGGGAACGCTGTCGCAGGGTGGCCCGGTAAGGTGGCGAGCCCCGGATAGACGGTCTGTCTTCCGTACGATACGACCTGCCCATTGATATTCAGCGTTCGGCGGCCGAAGTCACGCGTGTCGTATTCGAAAGCCGGCACGATGATGATCGGCGCAACCAGCACGTCCCAGGACGTGAAGAACCGCCGCCACAATCCGCGAAATGCCTCCCGTTCGCGAAGCACGAGCGAATAGTCCAGGTATCCCGCGAGCATCCCACGCGCCTGCGATTCGCCGAACTCCGGGTCGTTTCGCCGCGCTGCCGCAGCCAGCTTCTCCCGCGCCGCAGGCGGTACATCGGCGAACATCATCAGGCTGAGCAGGGCAGTGTAGAGACGGTGCTGCTCCCGCATGTCGAATCCCTCGGGCTCTGTCACCTCCACCGTCGCCCCTGACCGTGACAGGAAACGGGCCATCTCCTCGATCCCGGCCACAATCTCGTCGTCCACGGGCAGCCAGTCGAGTTGCGGCATGATCGCCACACGGAGCCCTGCCAGCGACTCTTGCCGGGCCGCCGGGATCTCCAGCTTCCAGCGCTCCTCGCCCGGTTCTGGCCCGGCAATCACATCGAGCGCCACCTCGAGGTCGGCGGCACTCCGCGCGAGCGGTCCCTGCACACTCATGATGCTTCCCGGCAACGGGACCGCCGATCCCGGGAGATGTCCGCTGCGTGGGACCACGCTGTCCGATGGCCGGTGTCCGTATACGCCACAAAAGGCCGCGGGCACCCGGATGGATCCGCCAATGTCGCTCCCGAACTCCAGTGGGGTGAGCCCCGCCGCGAGTGCGGCGCCACCGCCACCGGTGCTCCCCCCGGGCGTCCTCC
Organism: uncultured Anaerolineaceae bacterium; assembly: GCA_964508715.1. Classification (GTDB taxonomy): domain Bacteria; phylum Chloroflexota; class Dehalococcoidia; order Tepidiformales; family Tepidiformaceae; genus JAKALX01. The sequence continues at coordinate 16,262 of CAZDUX010000028.1, forward strand.
CGTGATCCCAGGGGTTCACCGTCCGCCCGAACACCTCGTTATCGGAGTGCCAGTCGGCTGCCAGCGGAGGGATGTTTGTCTTTCCCATGAGTACCGCCCCGGCGCCGAGAACGCGTTCGGCGACGGGCCCGTTCTCGGGCGGCACGTTCTCTTCCCACTGCGAAACCCCGGCCGTTTGGAGCAATCCGGCCACCTGGATAGTGTCCTTGATAGTGAGTGGCAACCCCTCGAGTGCGCCGGTTCCACGATCGGCATCAATCGCGGCGGCACGCCGCACCGCCTGCTCGAAGTTCGGCGTCACGATCGCATTCAATTCGGGATTGAACCGCCGGATGCGATCGAGGTGCAGTTTCAGCAATTCGCTCGCCGAAATCGCGCCCGACCGCAACCCCTCGAGCATCACGCTCGCCGATGAAAACGGACCAATAGCAGCCCCGTGGCCAGCCATCGCCGACCCCCCAATGGAAATCGCCCCAGCCTAGCAGAATCCCAACGGGTCACGGGTCACGGGTCACGGGTCACGGCTTGCGTGGAGCGTGCGCCTCACACCGCTTCGAGGAGAATTGCGTCGCCCTGCCCGGTCCCGGAGCAGATGGCCGCAACGCCGAGTCCATGGCCAAGCTCCTGGAGCTGATATGCCACGGTCATCGTCAGCCGGGCACCGCTCGCCCCAATCGGATGTCCCATCGCCACCGATCCGCCCATCCGGTTCACTTTCGCAGCATCCCATCCGAGCCGTTGTCCGCAGATGAGCGGTACGGCGGCAAACGCCTCGTTGACCTCGATCACATCCAGTTCGTCGAGGGTATGTCCCGTCTTCTTCAGCACGTTCTCGATCGCAAAGGCCGAAGCGATGGGGAACTCGCCAGGAGGTCCCGCTACCTCCGCGTGGCCCACGATCCGCGCGATCGGCTTCACCCCAGCGCTCTCCGCCGCCTCTTCCGTACCGATGAGCAGCACGGCTGCCCCGTCGTTCACTCCTGGTGCGTTCCCGGCCGTGATAGCGCAGGTACCGTAGACGGTGGAGATGCGCGCCAGCCGCTCGATTGTCGAGTTCGGACGGGGGCTCTCGTCACGCGCCAGGGCCACGTGGTTGGGGTCGCGTTTCTGGGGGACGGGAGTCACCTCCCGATCGTAGTAGCCGCGCTCGAATGCTGCTCCCCAGCGCCGCTGGCTCATCACCGACCATTCGTCCATCTCCTCGCGGGAGATCTCGCGTTGCTGGGCCATTGCATCGCCCTGGTTGGCCATGTGGACGTTGTCGAAGGCGCACCAGAGGCCGTCGTGCACCATCCCGTCGATGAGCGTCTTGTTCCCCATGCGGGCGCCCCAGCGCGTATTCATGTCGTAGTAGGGCGTGTTCGACATCGATTCCATGCCGCCCGCGAACATGAGGTCACCGTCGTCGGCCCGGATCGCCTGCGCCGCCAGTGTCACGGCCCGCATCCCGCTCGCGCAGACCTTGTTGACCAGCGTGCTCGGCGTTGCGTCGGGGAGGCCGCCGCGAATCACCGCCTGGCGGCTGGGGAGCTGCCCGGCACCCGCCTGCAGCACCTGCCCAAGAAAGACGTTGTCGATCCGTGCCGGGTCCAGTTCGTTGCGCTCTACCAGCGTGCGGATGAGGAATGCCGCGAGGTCCGCCGCCGAATGCTCCTTCAGCCCGCCGCCGAACTTGCCCCAGGGCGTCCGCGTCGCATCGAGAATAAAGACGTCGCGCATGCTGGCCTCCCGGTTGCCAAACCGACTCTACGGTAGCGCAATCCGCCGGAAGAAAGCAGCCGCGAACCGAGCGTTTCGCTACCTTCCGGGCCCGGCTCCCTCGAACAACCAGTCCGCTACGTGTACTCCCGGTTCCTCTCTACCGGATGGCGATCTCCGGCGTGGCCTGGCTCACATAACTCGTGTCGCCGCTCACCGCGCGGGCTTCCACGACTACCGTCGTGTTCACAAACAACCTCCGTGCCGGCCCCGCGACAGCGAGTGTCCACGGCTCGCCCGGACTCGTTCCGGCCGTCCCGTCGTTGACCACCACGTTCACGACCCAGTTCGATGCTGAAGCGTCCCAGTACTTGTTGTCGGATTTCCGCTTGATGACGAAGCTCACCTTCGCTGGCGCTGGCGAGATAGTGCCCGTCGTCGCCGAGAACGTCAGCCGGCTCCGTGCCACCTTCGCACCCACTGCCGGGACGACCACGGCGAGCTGTGCCGTCGATGTCGGGGGCGCTGCCGTGATGTCGAACGTCGAACTCGTCGCCGAGGTCAGCGAGGTTGCGCTTGCCGTGAGGGTGTACCCGGTGGCGACTGTGTCGACCGAACACCCGGCGAATGCTGCGACGCCGTTCGTTACGGTCTTACTGAGGCCGCCAGTGCACACCAGGTGCGCCGAGCCACCACCGCCGACGAGTGCGAGCGTGACCACGGTGGTGGAGTCCACCGTTACCGTGGCCGACCCTGCATTCTGGACGGTGACCACGGGTTGTGTTGAGAACGCCGTGTTCACGACGGCCCCGGAGGGTTGCGTCGTGAACGCCAGCTTCGTGGCGCCGCTGTTCACCGTGAATGCGATTTGCTGCACCGATGGCCCGCCACCCGGCGTAGGATTGAAGACCTTGATCTGTGTGGTTCCTGGCGTTGTGAGCAGGTTCGCCGGGATGGTCGCCGAAAGGTGCGTCGCATCCGTCATGGACGTCACGAGGTCGGTTGTCCCCCAGCGCACGATCGAGTTCGCGACGAAGTTCGTCCCTGTCACGGTGACCGTCATCGCTGCCGCGCCCGCGACTGCCGTGTTCGGTGTGACGTTCGTGAGTGCCGGTACGGGGTTTGGCGCCGCATTCACGGTGAAGTTCACCGGGTTCGATGTACCCCCGCCGGGCAGCGGGTTAGAGATGCGAACCGCCACGGAACCGGCGCTTGCGATGTCGGTCGCCGTGATCGCGGCCGTGCAGGTCGTCGCCGAAGAACAGGTGGTGGTCCGGTCGCTCCCGTCCCATTGCACGCGGGTGATGCCGTTCACGAATCCCGACCCGGCGACGGTGAGCGTGAACCCGCTGCCGCCCGCGTTTGCGGTGAGCGGACTGATGCTCGAAAGCGTTGGGTTCGGATTGCTGGCCTGCGAAAACGTGATCGTCACGGTGTTCGACGTTGCTTCGAAGGACGTGGCCTTGTTGTAGCGCGCCGTCACGGCAATCGTCCCGTCCGAGTTCGAGGTGAACTTCACGCCACTTTCGCCTGTCGTGCAGTCCGGTGTCGACGCCGATGATACCGAAGCGACCGAAGCGCCTCCCCCTGCCACGAGTGTGAAGTCGTTGAGGGCCAGCGGGTTGAGCCCCGAGTTCGAACCAGCCACCTGGGTCCCGGAGCCTGCCGTGTTTAGGGTGCAGACCGTGACGGACGTCCCGGTCGTGACTGCTACGGAGGACGGCTGGATGGTCAGTTGATTGACCGATGCAGTCACCACTGGTGACATCTGCGAGCCGGGCGAAGTAAAGAGATGTGCACCCGAACTGAGCGTCAGGACGTTGGACAGCGCGGTCGACGCGGCACCGTCGTTCGCCCTGGTGGTGACGGTGATCGTTCCGGTCCCGCCTGCTGACGCCAGTGAAGGTTGGCCTGTGCAGCTTGCAGTCGCAGTCAGTTGGCCGGTTCCTGGCCCACCCGGGCAGACGACATTGATGACTGTCCCATTGGTGATGGCGACCGACGCCGAGTATGTTCCGCTCGCACCCGTCCCGTTGTTGGTGAGCACGATGGTGTGAGTCACGAGGTTGCCTTCGAACACGCTCGTGGGGCTCACGGTGTTGGTTACGGCGATGAGTTCGTTTGCCACGGTGAGAGCACCAGCGTTGTCGGCAGCGGGATTCGTCCCCGGTTCGCCGCCGTTTCGTGCGACAAAGGCCTCGGTACCAAGATCAATGGTGGTGCCATCGGCAACGTTCACTACCGCTGAATGCACCACAATCGACTCAATCGCGCTTCCATTCCCCAGCGCGCCGATGTTGCATGTGAACGATGATGTCCCCATTCCGGTGCAGCTCGCCGGTCCCAGCCCGCCCGTGAATGATGTCACCTGCAAATTGGCGCCAAGGTTGCCGTCGAAGTTGAGGTAGGTCGTGTCACCACCTGCCGTGAAGTTGATGGTGTAGGTCACGTCGTCGCCCGGTTGCACTGTTGCCGGGCCTGCGGGCGACTGCACTACCGTGAAGACCGCCGGGTTGGCGATCGCCGTAACGTTTTCGGCGGTACCCTGCCACGCAAGTCCCATGAGCAGTGTCACCACAACTGTGACCAGCAGTCCCAGTCGCCGGCCTGGGTGCAGCACCGTCTGAACCCTCATCGCTGTACCACCTAGTACGTGTAGGCGATCGAGACGCCCATCAGCTTGGAGGCCGGCCCGCCCTTCAGGTCCACCACGATGAAGTACACATTTGCGCCGTTATCCACCGTGTGACTGAACGCATTCTGCGTTTGCGGCGAACTCCCCCCGCTCGAAAGTACTTCTGCCAGCTTGTAGACATTGGCCGAAGCATCGCCGTTCGAGAGCGGGGTGTAGTCGAGCCGGACCGCCACCGTGTCGCCACTCCCGGCAAAGGCCGCTGTCATGCTCGTGATGGTCGCGCCGTTGGGAAGGTAGACGGGGGCGAAATACCGCTGCGATGCCGTGTCGGTGCCCACCGGCGCAATCTGGTTGAAGTTCTTCTCGTAAATCGCCAGGTCGTTCATGGGGAGGAACGTGCTGGCTGCTATCGAAAGCTTCCCGGTACCACCCGCTGGTGTGCCGCCTGCCTGGTTGAGGGTACCCGTGTCCCAGTTGCCCGTGTTCTGCGTGTAGTTCAGCCACACGGCGTCGCCAGGGTTGAGCTGGCTCAGCGTATTGGCGAATGCCGGCGCGCCCGGAGCATAGAGCTGGTACGCCTGTGAGCCTGCATCCCAGCGGTAGACCGACGAGTACTGGCCGCTCAGCGACGATAGTGCGTCCGCCGGTGACTTGGCCGCGCCCAGGTACGAGACGTTGTTCCAGCCCCGTTGCAGCGAAACCGCCCTCGCGTGCTGGTCGCCCGCCACCATGACCACCGTGATCGCGGCCAGGCTGAGGGCCGTAGCGAGAAGGACTGTTCGCAGACGCGGCATCGTCGGGCCTCCTGGCGTGTCGCTCGAACGTGTTCCATGAGCGATCGCGCCAGCACTCAGGGTAGGAATGCCCCCCTGCTGCCTTAATGGGCGGAAGCCCCATGCCTGAACAGCGATGATCCCCCGATCCGGAGAGGGAGAACCCTGAAAATGAGTGGGAGGAGGGAGGACGATAGAGGGAACGCGGTGCCTACGGCCGTGTGAAGCAAAGGCCCGGCTCCAATTGGGCCGGGCCGGCAAGAAGGCGAAGATCTCGTAGCCCGGGGAACCGCCCTACGACACTCGCTCCGCCACGACCACGTCGCGGCTCACATACTCGAGCCCGGATGCATCGAGCGCCCCGCCGCAGGTGATCATCGTGATCCATTCCTTGCCTGCGGGTTTGTCCGGCGGATTGATGATGTCGCCCATGGGGATGTTGTCGCGGCTGTACTGCTTCTTCGAGATGACCTTGTACTTGTACTCGGTTCCGTTCGCCATGACGACGCTGATCTCATCACCGACGCTTGCCTGTGCGAGCTTCTGGAATGGAGCCGGGCAGGCCATCGGGTTGCTCGGGCAGACCGCTTTGCTGATGTAGTAGACATGCGCCGAAAAAACCGCGTTCCCGCCCCAGCCAGGCTTCGTGCCGATCCCGTAGCCGTTCTTCTCCAGGTCCTGGTCGTACCAGGCGACGTCGGTGTTTTCCTTCCCCTTACTCGGTGTGTCGAGTTCGCCCTGGGCGTTGGTCGCCAGCGCCTCCACGGGCGCATCAATCCCGAAGCGCGGGTACTTGAACCGTGCCACCGTGCCGTTGAAGGGTGTCGGAGTTGCGGTGGGAGTTGGCGGTACCGTTGGTGTGGATGTGGCAACGCTGGCCGCCGCCTCGGTTGTCGTCCCAGCCGTCGTCGCGGCGGGCGTGTCATCACCGCCGCCGCAGGCCGCTGCCCCCACGAGCGTGATGGCGCCAGCAAGCAAGGTCAGCAGCGAGATTTTCGGGGCAATCTTCAAGAGCCTCTCCCTGTTCCGATCATGGTCATCGTGGAAGGTCCACCGTAGCGCAGCTCCCTCAAAGGCAAAACTGCACCGCCGCACCCCTGTGAACGAACGCTTAACCAGCCCGCCGTCCGCCTGCCAGCACCCGCCGGGGCATCGTGCCCCGGGTGATCAGTTCACACGCTCGGCGATTACCACGTCCCGCGTCAGGTACTCAACCGGCCCGCTGTTTCCCCCGTTTACGTACACGAAGGGCCCCGTGTTTCCGCACGTGATGAGCGTGATCCACTCCTTCCCCTCGGGTTTCGTTGGGGCGTCGATGAGCTCGCCCATCTTGATGTCGCTGATGTTGTAGTTCTGCTTCAGGATCACGCTGTACGTGTAGTCCTGTCCGTTGTCCATGGTGACCACGACCTGGTCGCCCGGGTTGAGCTGGTTCAACTTGTTGAATGGCATGACCTGTGGGGGGAGCCCGTAATAGTCGACGTGCGCCGAAAACACCGCGTTTTTTCGGAACCCTGGCTTCGCCCCGAGATATGGCCCGCCGGCAGCCACGAGCTCGCTGTTGTACCAGCCGACGTCGCGTGGGTTGGTTGGCACATCGAGTTCGTTGTTCTTCTTGATCGCGATCTCTTCAACTGCTGCATCCACGTTGAAGCGCGGAATCTTGAAACGCGCGATGTTGCCGTTGTAGGGGACCGGTGTTGGCGTGGGCGAAGGTACGTCGGTTGGTGTCGCGACCGGCGATGGTGCGGGCGTCGGTGTGAAGTACTCGACGTGCGCCGGTGCGACTGCCTGCGAATCGCCCGAGTAGAAATACCCGAAAGCCAGCATGCCGACCCCGGCGGCAAACGTCACGATCGCGAGGATGGGAAGCACTCTCATGAAAACGACGTCGATCCTCTGTCCGCAATTCGACTCTTCTTCAGGTTAAACGACACGAACACAAGGAGAGATTAAGCCTTTTCCCCTTGCGACGGCACCAGAGCTACGAACGGGACCTCTGCCCGCGCCGGCTGAGGGCCACTCCGCCTGCCGCTCCGAGTACGATCAGCACGCCGGTGACGGCCAGGATCACGAGGAGCGGCGAAACGCCACCACCGCCGTCGTCACCCTTCGAGCCGGGCAACCCGGGGTCCGGTACCGCGGGCGTTCTCGTCAGTGAGATATCGTCGGTTGGGGGCGAACCGGTCCGTGGCGTGAACTTCGCCTGCTCCGTTGCTGTCGCCTGCCTCCCCGCCTCACTGATCGTTGGGTTGACCTGTGACGGAAGCGGCAGCGTGCTTCCCGACCCTGCGTTCAGGTCGAGCCGCTGCAACCCTGCATGCCAGGTAGCTGTCTGGACTGCATCGCGCGTACCCACTCGAAAGACGATCGTCTTGCCTTCGGCGCCACACCCGGGCGACTGCGATTCGTGCATCACGGTGACGACGTAAACGGACGCGTTGCCTTCGATGATTGTCCCGTTGCCGCCCGGCTGCGTGCAGTTTTTCCCGCCGATGATGGCCGCGATCTCTGTCCCGTCTGGCAGGGCATGGCCGTCGATGCTCGCTGTCCCGTAGTACGTGGCCGGCACCATGGGTTGCGCGGATACGTGCTCACTGTCACCCGCGATGACTACCCCAATCGCAGCGATAACCGCTGCCAGGGGAGCCCACCATGCCATCGCCCGCATCACGACGACCATGGTAGAGGCGAACCCCCGACCAACCAATTCGCCCGATGGGTCGCGCATTTCACAATTGATCGCTACCTTATGTTCCGACCTTCCCCGCAGGGGTCACTGTTTGGCTGGTATCGGAATCACACTGCACGACGCGCGCGTGCGGCACGGGCTCACCATCGAGCAGGCCGCAGCCGACACGCGGATCTCGGCGCGTTTCCTCGAAGCGCTCGAGGGCGAGCGCTTTCACGAGCTTCCCGCGCCCGTCTACGTGCGGGGATTCCTCCGCTCCTACGCGAACTACCTCCGCGTCGACCCCCAGCCCCTGCTCGATGATCTTCAACTCGGCGACCATCCTGTCGCGGGGCCTGATGGCTTCGTCGGTGGTCCGCGCGATACTCGGACGGCGCCGCAACGCTCGAGTTCCACCACGGCCAGCCGCGAGCCGCGGCGTCCGCTCGGTGGGCGCGGTGTCGTCCCCGATCGTGGAAATACCGACCCATTCCGGCGCACACCTCCTCCGCAACCGGCCCCATCGTCTGAATGGGCCGAAGTGGACGACGAGGACGAGGGGAGTTACGACGAGCGTGAAGTCGTTGGCACCGCTCGTCCGGGTCCGCCTCCAGTGATGAATGCCGGGCGCCGGGGAGAGCCAGCGCGTGCCTCTGTGGCTGCAGAACCCGAGTTCGAGGATGGCGCCGAGACATACGAAGACGAAGTGGCCCCCGATGAACCCGTCTACCGGCCTCGGCGCACTGCTGGTGTGCTTCTCGAGCGGCCACCTGCCGAGGGCGAAGGCGCTGCACCAACGCGCATCCTCGCGATTGTCGGGGTGGCGGTGCTCCTCCTGATCGCCGTTCTCGGCGGGGCGGTGCTGCTTACGCGTGGCGGCGGAGGTGATTCCCAGGCGGCCGCACCCAATGCGACGGCCACGCCTACCACCAAACCCTCGACGGTCATCGCAGTGGGGTCACCCGGTAGTTCGCCATCGCCCGGTGCGACCGCGAGCGCCAGCCCTGGCTCGAGTCCGAGCCCTGCGGGGAGCGCTTCGCCGGGCCCAACGTCAACCCCCGGCACACCCGCCTCAACCCCAACCCAGGGCAACGCGACCCCCACACCCACGACGGAGGCGCCGACCGCAACCCCGACCACGGCTGCGCCCACACCAACGCCGAACCCTCCCACTCCTACGCCATTCGTCCCAACGGCAACGCCTGTGCCAATTCCATCCCATCCGTTCGGTAGTGCCGAATGTACTGCGAATAACTCCACTTGCAGTGATCCCGGGAGCCTCATTCGCGTGGTGTGCGCTCCCGATGGCTGGTTCATCGATGTACCTTCAATCAATGGCAAATACCCCGCGGAGAGCTACCACTGGCGCGTCGTGAACGTTGCCTCGTACAGCCAGGCCGAACAGGCCTGTGGCTGATGTCCGTTGGCAAGGTGAGTCGATTTCCCGGTTGGGGGCGCTCATGCAGTCAGTAGTGGACCGATCCCTCCCACTCCTACGACTGCCCCGCCGACGCCTACACCGGTTCCCACTGTGCTGAGCCACCCAACTCGATTCGGCCTCTGCACCGGCCGCGAGAACTGTGGCGACCCACCCTACCGCGTTATCTGTCCGCCCGATGGGCAGTGGTTCGTCGACCCCACCCGTGCATACCCGAGCAGTGGCTGGCCAGTCGCCTTTGCCAACACCTCCCTTGCGAACGCCGGCTCTGTCTGCCCGTAGCAGCGGAACGGGCGAAAGGTCTTCGGTCTCATCCCCGGAGCCTCGGAGCCAGCGGATCTGAAGGAGCGGACGAGACCCGGGCTAGCGTTCCATCCGTGCCAGCATGTCCGCGTACGTTTCCCCCGTTATTGGCCGCACCACCCGCCCAGCGCCTGTCCAGTGAGGCCAGCTCGTCCAATCGCCACAGGCGCGCGGACGTTCTGCTGGCTCAGCGAGCGGCGTCTCTGTGCTTGCCAGCATCACGTGATAGTGCTCGCTCAGCGGGACTGTTTCGTTCACGATGCCGATCCAGTACTTCATCTCGCCGCCATCGGGCGCGAATGTCGTGCCGAGGTAGCGGTAGCGCCCGCTTGTCGGCCGCGATGCGCTATTGACGTAACGGGCGCCCGGGCCGAACGCCTTCCGGATGGCCGCACCGCCGAGCGCGTACAGCCGGTTCGTCGTGATCGCCTGGTCGAGCGACACCTCCCCCAGCCCGAGGATGTCGCGCAGGATGAACTCCGTGAACTGTGCCGCGATCGGGTCCGGGTCGTCCTCCAGGGCCTCGACTACATGGAGCCAGCGGACCGTGTTCCATGGTGGCCGCTCTGCCTCCGGGTTCAGCGTCAACAGCACGTAGCCTGGCTTCTGCTCCCACAATCCGCCTGCTGCTTCAAGTGCCGGCAGGGTGCTTTCGCCGGCACCCGGTTCTACCTGCACTTCGACGAACACCCGGCGTCCGCCCTCGAACGTCAGGAGCAGATCGGCGATTCCCGCGTCGGCGATCTGTGGCTGAACCTCCACCATTGCGAGCGGCTCACCCCGCACGCCGGCTGCTTCGCCAATCAACGCCGTGAGCATGCGCTGCCCGCGGTTCAGGAAGTACGCAAGGCCGCTCGTGCAGTAGTTCTCGAACGGCGTCGCCGGTGAATTCGGCCGGTACGCCGAGAGCATCGTGAAGAGGTTGGACTCTGCCATGCCTCCAGTATCGCCGCAACGCTCATCAGAGACACGGATTACGGCCGTGCCGCCCAAACGGGGGCCAGCATCCGGGGGATCCTCGCCCCCTTTGGGACTACGGGGCCGCGGCGGCTAGAACGGCCGGTAGGCCACGACTGCCGCTGAGGCGATCCCCTTGCCTCCTGCGTATTCTGCTGCCTCGCAACTGATCTTCTCGAAACCGGCCGACGCGATCTTGCCCAGGTAGTCCGACTCCACCAGCGCCCCGGCGATGCACCCGGCCCACTTCTCCATATCGTTCTTCACGCTGTCCGGCACTGCCTGCTTCCAGACGATGTCAGAGACCTGTAGCCGCCCGCCGGGCTTCAACACCCGGTACGCCTCGCGGAACACCGCGTCCTTATCCGGGGAGAGGTTGATGACGCAGTTCGAGATGATGACGTCGATGCTCATGTCATCGATCGGCAGCGCCTCGATCTCGCCCTGCCGGAACTCCACGTTCGACGCGCCAACCTTTTCGGCGTTCCGGCGTGCCAGCGCAATCATCTCTGGCGTCATGTCCACTCCGTACACGCGCCCGTTCTCACCAACCATCCGGGAGGCCAGGAAGCAGTCGATGCCGCCGCCCGACCCGAGGTCGAGCACCACCTCTCCCGGCTGGAGCGCCCCAATCGCGGTCGGGTTGCCGCAGCCGAAGGCGACATCTGTGACCGTTGCCGGCAGGTCCGCAATGTTGCTATCGGCGTACATCTCGGCGATCCGGGTGATTACCACGTCCTGGTCGGTGGTCACACCACAACACGAACCTTCGCTGCTCGAAGTCGCGCAGCAGGTATCCACCATGGGAAGGGTAAGGTCAGAGTCGAGTACGGGCCGGACGCGATTTCCGTAGGCCTCCTGCACCTTTGCTCGAATCTCGCTGCTCGTTGGCGTTGTCATTGCCAGGTCCCTCAATCGCGAAATTACGATGCCATGAGTCTCCCGTCAATCCCCTGTATCGAAAATTTGCGATAGCATGCAAATGACTACCCGTGGGGGCCCGCGACTATGAAAACCATTCAATCCCTCACTACCGAAGAAGAACGTGCCGCGGCGATCTTCCGCGCCCTCGGCAACCCTGCGCGTGTTCGCATCGTCACCGAACTTGCAAAGCGCAACGCCTGCCTCACTGGCGACCTCGTCGACGTCCTCCCGCTCGCCCAGTCCACCGTGTCGCAGCACATCAAGGTCCTCAAGGAAGCCGGCATCGTCTGCGCCTCGCCCGATTCCAACGGCCCCTACTGCCTGGAGCCCGAGACTGTCCGCTGGCTCGCCCGGTTCTGTATCGAAGTCTGCTGCCCGCCTGGCGCCGATTGCTCGCTCGATGCTGGCTGTGCGTGCGGCAATGATTGTGTCGTTGGCTGACCTCCGCCAGGGCACCGGGCCGGCGCGCCCTCGCTCTCTGCCCTACCCTCCTGCGGGGATAGCCCGCCCCGGCCAAACCCGCTGACCCGATCACGGCATCAACAGAAAGAGAAGCTGCCCGGTGATGACCTCTACTGCCGCTTCCCCTACGGGCTCCTTCGAACGCTCTGTCCTCGCGGAGCTCTCTACTCTCGACCGCTTCCTTCCCGCGTGGATCGGGCTGGCGATGATTGTGGGCCTCCTCCTCGGACGCCTCATCCCTGGCCTCAACGAGGACCTCGACCGTGTGCAGGTGGGCTCGACCTCCCTCCCGATCGCTGTCGGCCTGCTTGGCATGATGTACCCCGTCCTCGCCCGTATTCGCTACGACCGTCTCCGCCAGGTCACCGCCGACCGTCCGATGCTTGCTTCTTCGCTGCTGCTCAACTGGGTTGCCGGGCCGGCGCTGATGTTCGCCCTGGCGTGGATCTTCCTTCCCGATCTCCCCGAGTTCCGCACGGGCATTATTCTCGTCGGACTGGCGCGGTGTATCGCCATGGTTCTCATCTGGAACACGCTCGCCTGTGGTGATGGCGAGGCGGCGGCCGTACTCGTTGTCCTCAACTCCATCTTCCAGGTCGCAGCCTATAGCGTCCTCGGCTACTTCTACCTTGAGTTGCTGCCGGGCTGGCTTGGCCTCGAGAAGCTCGCAGCTGACTTCGCCTTCCGCGACATCGCCCGGTCGGTGCTCATCTTCCTCGGCGTTCCCCTTGCCCTCGGCTTCGTCACCAGCAGGTTCGGCCGGGCCCGCAAAGGCGACACATGGTACGAGCATGAGTTCCTCCCGCGTATCGGACCGTGGGCGCTTTACAGCCTGCTGTTTACCGTCGTCGTTCTCTTCGCCATCCAGGGTAAAGAGATCGCCTCGCACCCCTTCGATGTGGCGCGCATTGCCATCCCGCTCCTGATCTACTTCGCCATCATGTGGAGCGTTGCCTTCGCATGGGGGCGCCGGCAGGGGTTTGCCTACGAAAAGACCACGACACTCGCCTTCACTGCCGCCGGAAACAACTTCGAGCTCGCCATCGCCGTCGCGATCGGTACGTTCGGTGTCGCATCGGGACAGGCGCTCGCCGGAGTGGTCGGACCACTCATCGAAGTCCCGGCGCTTGTCGCCCTCGTCTACGTCTCGCTCTGGGCACGGCGCCGCTACTTCCTGGCCGAGCCGCTCCCCGCGCATTCCTGACCCGGGAACATGGGCTGCTTCCCCATGCTGTTCCGCGCTACCGCACGCTGGCGAGGAAGTCGATCATCAGCCGGTTGACCTCCTGCGGCCGCTCCTGCTGGGTCCAATGCGAGCACCGCTCGAGGTGCTCGATTCGCAGGTTGGGAACCCATTGGCGCATCGGTTCCGCTGATTCTGGCCGCAGGACCATGTCGTTTTCGGCCGTGATCATCAGCGACGGTACGTCGATCTGCACCTTCCCGTACGCCGAAACCTCGCGCCATGTTGCGTCGATCGCACGGTACCAGTTCAGCCCGCCGGTGAACCCTGTGCGCCGGAACGCCGCCTCATAGACATCGAGTTCCGCCTCCGTCAGGAGCGTCCCTCCCGGTGCGATGCGCGTGCACACGCCGCTCCCGTCGCCGCCGACAGTTGCGAACGTCCAGAGATCCTGTGCCCGATCCCAACGATGGATGATCTTTGCAAGGTTTCCCCGGACGTCAGCTTCGAGCTCTGCTTCCGCCTGGCCAGGCTGCTGGAAATAGAGCATGTAGTAGCCGCGGTCGCCTGCCCCAAACGCGGCGTGCAGCACCTCGGTCGTGGGTACCGGTGAGGGCGGCCCATACGGCGTGTTGAGGCCGATGAGCCGCGCCGTCCGTTCCGGGTAGCGAAGCCCGAACTGCCAGATGTGGTACCCGCCCCAGTCGTGGCCAACAATCGC
>CAZDUX010000029.1:0-29813 GCA_964508715.1 uncultured Anaerolineaceae bacterium
TCGTCCCCACATTCACATGCGGCTTCGTCCGCTCGAATTTCGCCTTCGCCATGGTCCTGCGCCTCCGCGCCTGCTGAAAGTTGGAATGGCCGGGCGCGTTGCCCCGGTAATTGCTGGAGCCCTCATCCAGATTCGAACTGGAGACCTCGTTCTTACCAAGAACGCGCTCTGCCGGCTGAGCTATGAGGGCCCGGTTGGTTCCACTCGCCGTGCGAGTGCGGTTCCTTCCTTCGCGGCGGGTTGAATGGCGCTGCCGCCATCCGCCGGTGCGGGCTAGTTGGTGGTGGAGAGAGCAGGATTCGAACCTACGAAGCGCGAAGCGCGGCAGATTTACAGTCTGCTGCCATTAACCACTCGGCCATCTCTCCAGGCCGTCCGCACTCGCCGATCGCCTTCATGTCGTTGGAGCCCAGGAGGGGACTCGAACCCCTAACCTGCCGATTACAAATCGGCTGCGCTGCCAGTTGCGCCACCCGGGCCCGGGTCAAGCCTCCCACACCGGGGAGAATCCGACACAAAAACGATCCGCCGCAGCGGATCAAGTCCTAAGTATGGATGCCTCCACAGCCTATGGCAACTCGAATCGGCTTGCCGGCCGCGATACCCGCCACGCGCCGCACCGTGGTCCAGTTCACACCCCGTAACCCGGATGGGACCTTCGTCCCATGCCCGCGAGCGCCTGCTCCCGTATTGTCCTCCTGGTTGCGAATCGTCACCCTCTCGCGGCCACGGAGGATCCGTTGATGTCCACCCCTGTCACCCTTCCCAACGAATCGGTCGTACCGGTCCCTGTCGCTGCCGATGTACCGGAAGGGTACTGGCAACGCGAAGCGAGCCACTATCCACAGCCACTTTCGCCCATGTTCCGCGTTTTTCCGACGTGGAGCAGCGAAATCTGGCGAAAAATCGCGACTGAGAAAGGCATGCTTGCCGACGGTATCGAATTCCGCGAAATCGGCGGTTGGGTTTATCAGCGAATCGTGCCGCTGGGCGGCAAGGACCGTACGCCTCCTCCTCCATGGCTCATGTGGGTGCTCGTTCGAACCGTGCCGTCCATCCGCGCCCGTGTGCGACTTTGCGTCCGTGCCGTTCAGGATGACCTCACCGGGAAGGTACTCGATGACTGGTACGCCTCCTGGAAAGCCGATCAGCAGGAGTCCATCGCCCGGTTCCGCTCCGTGGATTTTTCCACGCTCGACGATGGTGCATTTGATGACCACCTTGGCCGCGTCCTCGATTTCGCCTTTGTCAGCCTCGATCGCCACTTCCAGCTCACCGCACCGGTCGCCACCGTTGCTGAACTCCACTTCTTCTGCGAAGAGACACTCGGTTGGAGTGAGCGACAGACGATCGAGCTTCTTGCCGGCCTCTCGGTTGCTTCGACGGCCCCATCGCAGGTTCTCGCCAGTCTCGCCGCGATGGCAAGCAGCCGGCCCGCTGTCCGAGAGGCGATCGCCGCCGCCGATGCATCCACACCCGGCCGCCTCCGTACGATCGATCCCGAATTCGCCGGCGAGTTCGATGCCTATCAGCGCGAGTTCGCATGCCGCGCCCTCCGTTACGAGGTCATCGACCCGACCCTCGAAGAGGTCCCCGAACTCACCCTCGGTCTCATTCATGACCAGGTCGTCCGCGGTTACGACCCTGCCACCGAGGCCCGCGCCCTGCGCGAACAGAGGAGCCGTGCCCTCGGCGCCGCCCGCCAGGCACTCGTGGCGCGCACGGAAACCGAACGGGCCGAGTTCGAGCGCCTCCTCGCCCGGGCCGAGCGGTACTATCCCTCACGCGAGGAGAACGAGTTCTACACCGTGAGCGCACCCCTTGCACTCATGCGCTACGCCATCCTCGAACTCGGCCGGCGCCTCGCAGCTACTGGCTCGATCGCCACTGCCGGCGACGTCTTCTTTCTCGAAATGTCCGAAGCCCGCGCCACCCTGCGTGCACCCGCCGACCGCACCGGCCTTGTCACCCGCCGCAAGGGCGAACGCACCTGGGTTCTCGCTCACCCCGGTCCCGCAGAATATGGTGTTGCCCCTGCGGGCCCGCCGCCTCTTTCGGTTTTCCCCAGAGAGGCGGCCCTGAACCTCAAGATCATCAACTGGGCCACCGACCGAATTTTCGGTGGCACCCTTATCCCTCAGGCACCCGCCCGGGTGATCAAGGGTAAGGGTGCTGCACCAGGCACCTACACGGGCATCGTCCGTGTCATCTTTGATGAGACGGAGTTCGACAGGATCCAGCCTGGTGACGTCCTCGTCTGTCCCATCACCTCGCCCGTCTGGTCGATCGTTTTCCCCTCGGTCGGCGCGCTCGTGACCGATACTGGCGGCATTCTCTCGCACCCCGCGATCATCGCTCGCGAATACGGCATCCCCGCCGTTGTCGCCACCGCCAACGCCACCGCACTGCTGAGGGATGGCCAACGCGTGACCGTCGACGGCAAGGCTGGCACCGTCACGCTCGGGTGAATTGTCAATTGTGAATCGTGACTCGTGAATTTGGCGGCTCAGCCGCCAATCACCACGTTCCAATCGCGAATCCAGTGTCGCGTTACGAGCCCGTTGAGCATGTACGGGTCCCGCTCGGCGAATCGTTCCGCGGCGCCCCGATCGCGGAAAATGAATACCGCCCCGTCGAGCGGGTCCGCGTAGGCTCCGGCCAACCGGAGCTCACCCTTTCCCAACGCCTCCTCGGCGAGCGAAAGGTGCGCCGGCCGGAACTCCCCGCGCCGCTCCGCGATATCCTTCACATAGTCGTAGAACAACAACGCAAACATCGTCGGATTGTAGTCCACTCCCAACGGGCCGCGGGAACCCACGGACCACACAGGCCGCATTCGCGGCCGGCCACCGATCACTCGTGCCGCAGCGCACGCCCCCCATACCGGAACCGGCCCCACAGGAGACTCGTGTGACGCGATGCATCGAACTCGATTCCGTAACGGCTGAAGTAACGGCCAAGGTTGGCCAGGTCGCGCTCGAGCAGGTTTCGCGCTGCCGGCGCGAATCGCGGGTCGACCGCCTGCGGGAAGTCGATGACCGTCACCTGTCCGCCAGAATAGAGGATGTTGAACCCCGAAAGGTCACCATGTACCACGTCGTTCGCCAGCCACAACTCCACATTCCAGAGGAGCCGGTCGAGCACCTGCGAGGCCTCGTCCCGCGCGAGCTCCACGTGCTGTAGCTGCGGCGCCGGATTCCCATCCCGATCACCCACGTGGGCCATCAGGATGGCGTTTTCGTTCGCGAAGTACACCTCCGGCACGTCCGCCCCTGCATACTCGAGCGCGCTCAGCACCTCAAACTCGTGGTCCACCCAGATTGCACCCTCGAACTCGCGCCCCGTCTCCGTCTTCTTTTCGATCGCCCGGCGGACCTGCCCATTTCCGATTACCCGCCCCTGCGTGTAAATCGAGCTGTCGCGTACGTTTCGGCGATTGCGCTCGTGGTAGACCTTCGCCACCGCGAACTTCGTTCCGAGCTTCTTCGTTCCGCGGACGAGGTATGCAGTCGCTTCTTTCCCGCTCTTGATGGTGCGGAGCACCTCGCTCACCACACCGTTGTCGATGAACTCGTCGATGCCAGGCGGCACCTCCGTGTCGATACGAATAGCCAAAGCAGTTGAACTCCCGTGCACCTGTCGCGCCGCCACCGGTGGACGACGCAAGAAAGCCGCCTCACTGGGCGGCCTGGGCTTCGGGAATCGCAGGAAAGCGAAAAGAAGCTACACACCAACCGGGAGGCGCATCGGCACAGCAACCTCAATCACAATCTCCTCCATCAGACGCCCTCCGAAGTTGGTGGTTCAATCCTACCCGCCCCCGATCCCGACTGACAAGCAAATTCCGCCACCGGCGTCACCCTCTCAGCCCGAGAGCATCAGCCCGCGAACACCTGCTGCAGCTCCGCCGGTACCACCGCCTCCAGCTGGTCAAACGTGCAGTCCCCGGGCGCCTTGTCTTTCCGCCACCGCCGGAACGTCGCCGCGTGCCGAAAGCGTGGCCCTTGCAGGTAGTCGAACGTTACCTCGCATACCAGTTCAGGCCGGAGCCGAACCCATGACAGGTCCTTTCCGTTCGTCCACCGGCTCGGAGCGCCCGGTGTCCGGCCCTTTCCGAATCCGACGTCCTCATCCGTGACATACGGGGCCAGTTCGCCAACCAGTGCCTTCTTCTCTACGGCCTTGAAGCTCGATGTGTGCCCCACGTGGTGCAGCACTCCCGAATCGTCGTATAGCCCCAGGAGCAATGAGCCGACTGACTTCCCTTCCTCGCCCTTGTTCCACCGGTACCCTGCGACCACCGTGTCCACCGTCCGCAGGTGCTTGATCTTCGCCATCGACCGAACACCCGGCCGGTAGGGCTCATCGAGCCGTTTGGCAATCACCCCATCGAGCCCGGCGCCCTCGAACCGCTCGAACCAGTCACGTGCAGTTGCCGGATCGTGGGTCGCCGGTGTCAGGTATAACGGCGGCCCTGCCTCCGAGAGCAGCGATTCCAGGCGCTTTCGCCGCTCCCCGAATGGCTCCCCGCGAAGATCCTCGTTTTCGTCGGCCAGTAGATCGAAGGCCACGAACGCTGCAGGTGTCTCGGCCGCCAGCTTTCGCACCCGCGACGCGGCAGGGTGCAGCCGCAATTGCAGCGTTTCGAATTCGAGGCCCTTCGCCCCCATGATCACCACTTCGCCATCGAGCACTGCAGCGCGTGGGAGCACTCTCGCCAGGCCCTCCTCGAGTTCCGGGAAGTAGCGACCGAGTGGTTTCAGGTCACGGCTCTGCAGGTAGGGCGCATGCTCTCCATCGAAGTAGACGATGCACCGGAAGCCGTCCCATTTTGGCTCGTAATGCCACCCCGGGCCTTCCGGGATCCCCCCGGTGAGCTTTGCCAGCATCGGTTCGATCGGTGGTGTAAGCATGAGGGCGATTCTCGCCAACTCACATCCACCTGTCACTCGGAAATGGAAGGGGCCGCTTCTGCGGCCCCTTCCCGTGACTGGGCGGCAGGAGCGCACCCCTACCCCAGGACGATCGTCCAGTTCGTGCTGCCGGAGGCATTGATCGCGATCCAGTAGACCGACCCCTTGCGGAGCGTCGTGATATCGACTGCGCCCGGGATGCCCGCGCCCGTCGGGAACCAGCCCTTGTAGGTCTGCGTCACCGGGTCGAACAGCCAGATCGCCGTCACGATGCTCGCGACGTTGTTCGTCCCGGCTCCCGACCCGGAGAGGGCCGTCGAGATTGAAATCCCGTCCTGCCCGTTCCATGAGACGAGGGTCCAGCGGAAATACAGCGTATGCACATAGGTTTGCGCCGATGCTGTGTTCGTGAAGTTATCGCCAGCCACGTTCGCGCTCGTCCCACCCGAGTTGCTCACCCGGATGTCGAGCTGTCCCGCAGGCATCCCGCTCGGCGCGGTGGCCGTGATCTGCGTGTCGCTGTTCACGTTGAACGATGCCGACACCCCGCCGAACGTCACCGAACTCGCTCCCGTGAACCCGGAACCGGTGATGACCACCGTCGTCCCGGCCTGGCCGCTCGTTGGACTGACGCTCGTCACGCTCGGGATGAGCGTCCCTGTGAACGTGAAATCATCGGCCGCCGTGTTCGGCGAGACCCCCGCTGCCGTTGTCACGATGACATCGACGATGCCTGCCGAGTGCGCGGGTGTGATCACCTGGATCGCCGTGTCGCTGCTCGAGATGATCGTCGCCGCTGTCCCGCCGAACTTCACCGAGATTGGATTGCTGAGCCCGCTCCCGTAGACCGTCACATAGGTGATCGGCGTCCCGGAAGCCGGCGCTGTGTTCACATCGAAGCCGGTTACCACCGGGCCTGCACCATACGTATAGTTCACGCCCGTTGCGGTTCCAGCCGTAACCACGGCATACACGGGGAACGTCCCCGCTGTTGCACTGACCCCGGTCGTGCACGTGATCGTCTGATTATCGACGTTGACCGGGCTGATACACCCAACGCCGCCGATCGTCACACTCGTCACGCCAGCCAGGTTCGAGCCGGTGATGGTGACCGGTTGACCCCCGGAAAGGGGACCTGCCGAGGGAGTGATCGACGAGAGGCTGCCGACCCCCGCGGTGTACGTGAAGTTGTCGTTGACGGTGTCGGGGCTCGAGACGCTCGCGACCGTCACGATGACTGAAACGACCCCCGCGGCATGAATTGGGCAGGTCGCCGTCAGCGACGTCGAGCTATTGAATGTGACGCTCGGCGACGGGACGCCACCAAAGGTGACGGTTGCTCCCAGTGCAAACCCCGTACCGGTGATAGTGATTGGAATCCCACCGCCCGGGGGGCAGCTGGCCGGCGACAACCCGGTAACCGTTGGCCCGCTCGAGTACGTGAATGCTGCCGGCAGGCTTGCCGTCCCTGCGCCGTTTGTGAATGCAACCGTGTAAGGAACGCCGGCGGCCGCTCCGGCGGGTGTCACACACGTCGCCGTCGTCCCGAAACCGAATATCGAAGTGCACGGTTGTCCATTGATCGTAATCGACGTGGGGCTATTCAGGTTGGTTCCGCTCAGGGTGATCGTCGTATTGCCTGCAAGCGGGCCACTCGAGGGTGAGACGCCGGTGAGCGTCGGGGTCCCGGTGTACGTGAAGAGGTCCTGGAGTGTGGTCGCACTCCCCTGCACGGTCACATGGACAGAGCCCGACCCGGAAGGTGCTGTCGCTGTTATCGAGGTGGCCGAGTTATAGGTGCATGATGTCGCGACGACACCACCGAAGAGCACATTCGATGGGCATGCCCCCGCACTGAACCCGCTCCCCGCTATCGAGACGAGTGTTCCGGCTGGACCCGATGCTGGTGAGATACTTGTGACTGCTGGCCCGGTCGTGAAGTAGAACAGGTCGGCACTCGTTGCCGTGCTCGTCCCGTTCCCTGTGGTCACCGTTACGTGATATGAGTTCCCGCTCACGAAGCTCACGTTCGCCGTGGGCACCACGGCATTGACGGTCGAACTATTCACATAAGTGAACGATGTTGCAGCAGTTGTGCCGAATGCTACACCTGAAACGCCCGTGAAGTTCTGCCCGCTGATGACCACTGCCTGACCAGGTCCGCCGGAAGCGGGCGACACACTCGTCACGACAGGCGCAGCACTCGCCGGATCAACCAGTGAGATATTCAACGGGGTGCCCGCCACACTGTTCCCGGCGTTTGGCGAGGAAATCTGAATCGTCAGCGTCCTGGTTCCCGGCGCCGTCAGCGCGCTCCATGTCGGTGTGTATGGAAACGTTGGGAACACCGTGAAGCTCGTCGCCGACGGACCAGAATAGTCCGTGTTGAGCACTGCCGTCCCACTGAGAAGGAAGTCAATCCTGTCGCCAGTTGGTGCGCACGATCCTCCGGAGGCCGCCACGGATACATTGAATGACGTCCCCTTGTTGACGACCGTCGAGGATGCGGACAGCGTGTACACGCAGTTGTTGGCTGCCGCAGGCACCACCCCCTGCACCATTGCCACAACAACCATCGCCGCCGCTGCAAGCACCACCAGCGCCCGGCGCCGGCCTCCCGTCAGTGTTCCTGGCATCCGTGTTCTCCCTCCCGCCACGCAGAGCAGGCCCAGCCCAGGGCGGCTCGAGGCCCCTTACCGGACTTCGCGGTCACTCTACCGCAGCACGTCAACGAGTGACTAATTCGTTATGTTTCTTCGTCGCGAATCCTTTACTTAATCCACATCAATTTGCCCGGATGTCTGCCGCTGCTCTCGGGACGGCAGCCGTGCACCCGGTCATCGTCGCCGCCTGCGGCCGGAAGACGCGAACAAACGGTCCCCTGCCCTGGAACTACGAGCTGTACGCCCCGACAACCCGTGAAACGAGCGATGACAGCAGGTTGGCGGCGTTCGCCATCGCCTTCGCCGGGTCGGGTTCAATCTCATCGAGCGTATGCACGTTGGCTTCCTTCGTGTCTGTGCGGCCCGCGAATACCCACACCTCCTTTTCTGCCACCTTCGCCATTTCGATGATCCGCCCCGTCACCTTCCCCTGCGATGACTGGCCGTCGAAGCTCCCCTCGCCCGTGATCACCAGGTCGGCCGCGTGCAACCGCCGCTCCAGGTGTGTCGCTTCTGCCACAACGTCGAATCCACTCACGATTCGCGCTCCCAGGAATGCCACCAGCCCCGCAGCGAGGCCACCCGCAGCGCCGCCGCCTTCCATCTGCCCGATATCGGTTCCGGTCGTGTCCCGGACCACCCTGGCGTAGCGTGTGAGCGCCGCTTCGAGCACCGTCACCTGCTCCGGTGATGCACCCTTCTGCGGTCCATAGACGGCCGCAGCGCCGTTCGGCCCGAGCAGCGGATTACGCACATCCGTCGCCACCACCAGCTCCATGCCGTCAAATCCATCCGGCTGCTCCCACGCGATTCGCTCCAACCGGGCGAGCGGCGGTGTCCCCGATGGCAACTCATTCCCAGTTGAATCGAAGAACCGCGCTCCGAGCGCTCGCGCCATGCCCGCGCCCCCATCGGTGGTCGCGCTCCCGCCAACACCGATGATCATCCGCGGCGGCTCCTCACCGCTTGCATCCCGAAGCAGGTCGCCGACGCCCTCGGTCGAAGCGTTCAACGGATCCAGCTCTCCGGGCGCCAGGTGCCACAGGCCATTCGCCTGTGCCGCCTCGATGATGACCTCGCCGGTCTCGCGGACGCGCACGTAACGCGCGAGCACCTTTCGTCCCAGGGGGTCGCGTACCACTGCTGCATGCGTATCCGCCTTCACGGCCCGCCGCATTGCATCGAGGAGTCCCGGTCCGCCGTCCGACATCGGGAGCAGGTCTCGCCGCCACCACGGCATCGCCAGCCTGATGCCCTTCGCGATCGCCTGCGCCGCCTCGTCCGCTGAGAGGCTGCCCTTGAACTCCTGTGGCGCGATGAGTACCCGCATGAGCCGGTAGGTTACATGCGTCCGCCCTCATCGGCAGCGGGCGGGGGAACACTCGCATCACCAGGCGCTGCGTTCGCCCATCCCCCTCACGGAGCCTCCGGCACTGCTCCGCAAGAACTTGCTGCCGCCCTCCCTGCCAGCCGATCTGCCAGCCACTGGAGGATTGCGTCCTTCTCCTGCCGCAGTGGACCCCCATGTCCTTGCCCGGGGTAGTAGCGCAACTCAACCGTGTCGCCAGTCGCGCACGCCCGCCTCGTGAAGAGATTCGAGAGCAGAGGCGGGATTTGTGTGTCCGCGCTGCCGTGCATCACGAGGATCGGCACGTCTGTCTTCACGTTGCCCGGTGTGTTCTTCGCCAGCAGGTCCGCGAGCCCCGGCTCGGTCATGGGGTCTTTCGCGAGGATGGTCGACGGCGGAACGCCCGCGTACCGTGCCAGGATCCCATCCACGCACTCCGTGTCGAGTACCCCGAGGCTCGCCTTGCCCTCGGGCGTTAGCAGGTCATCCACGAGGTGTGTCCCATACACACTGTCGAACGCGACGCCTACCATCACCAGGTACCCGAAATATGGGGTGTTCGGCAGCACTGCGCCGATGGTTGCGAGTTCCGTCCTCGGGGCAGTCGCGACCGCACCCAGCACCTGCAACTCCGGCGCGTACGAACCCGTCACCTCTGCCGCCGTTAGTGCTGCTCCCCCGCCCTGTGACTGCCCGCCGAGGATCACGCGGCTCCCCGCGTGTGCGTCTGCCAGGTTGCGGGCCGCCCGCACACTGTCGAGCATTCCGCGCGCCTCGCTCTCCCCCACACCGTACGGGTGCACTCCTGGTGTTCCGAGCCCCTCGTAGTCGGTCGCGGCTACAACAAAGCCGGCACTTACCAGGTCGGCAAGGTTCGTGATTTCGCTTGCCGGCGACCCCATTCGTGTCGGTGCGCACCGGTCAGCCATCCCGGTCGTGCCATGGCCCCAGGCGAACACCGGCCACCCGCCAGCCGGCGCATCCCCGGCCGGGGCCACGACGTAGCCGGAAACCGCGATGTCCTTTTCCGTCACCGACCGCGAGTGGTACAGCACCTTCCACGCGCGCGCGCCGCTCATCCCGGAGTCCACCTCGGCGAAGCGAATGATCGCCCCGGGCTCTCCTGCCGATGCGGCCGGGACCCCGTAGAAGTCGTCAGGTCCATCTGCCGCGAGTGAAGGTGCAACCGCCTGGCGCGTTACCGGAGGCCCGGGAGTGGCACTGCTCCCCGCCGCGCAACCGGCGAGGGCCAGCATCGAAGCCACCACGACCGCGAAAACGAGCCGCATCGGCCCACTCTACCGCACTCTCCAACCCAGGAGGTGTCCCCACTTGCGGCAGCGGCATGAGCGCCACCCAGTACCGTCCTCCGGATGCGATATCGGTGACCGGCAGTTCAGCTGCTGGCCCACGCCAGCAGTTCGCCTGCTCCCCTCGTGTTGACAATCCGCTCCACCGGCACGCCAGCCTCCGCTGCCCGCTCGGCGCCCTTCGGTAGCCACCCCAGCTGTCCCGGCGCGTGTGCATCACTGTCGATTACGAAGAAACACCCTGCGTCGAGTGCCATTCGAAGCAGGCGCATCGGTGGATCAAGCCGCTCCGGCCGGGAATTGATCTCGACCGCCTTCCCGTTCGCCGCGCACGCCGCAAACACCTGTTCAGCGTCGAACTCCGACTCCGGGCGCCCGCGGCCCGCCAGGATGCGGCCCGTGCAGTGTCCGAGGATGTCGAGGTGCGGATTCTCGATCGCGCGCACCAGGCGAGGCGTCATCTGAGGTGATGGCATTCGCAGCTTGCTGTGCACGCTCCCCACGACGATGTCCAACCGCTCCAACAGCTCCTCTTCCTGGTCCAACGACCCGTCGGCAAGGATGTCGCACTCGATCCCCGTCAGGATCCGAAAAGGGGCCAGCGTCCTGTTGAGCTCTGCCACGACATCGATCTGCTCCCGAAGCCTTTCGGCGCTCAATCCCCGCGCTACCGTGAGTCGCGGCGAGTGGTCTGTGAGAACCATGTACTCGTGCCCCAGATCCCGTGCCGTCTCCGCCATCTCCGCTATTGGCGATGCGCCGTCCGACCAGTCGCTATGGACATGACAGTCGCCACGCAAGGCCCGGAGGATGACTTCCGCTTCGCCGTTCCGGGCCGAAGCCGCGGTATGGGCCTCTTCCAGGCGTGCCAGGTACACCGGGGTCTGCCCGGCCAATGCTTCGGTGATCGCGCTCGCGGTCACCTCCCCGATACCGGGCAGCGAACGGAGCCGCCCGGTTCGTACCCGCTCTTCCAGTTCCCCTGCGGGCAGGCCCGAGATGGTTCGGGCTGCCGTTCGAAACGCCTTCGCCCGGTAGGTTGGTACGTTCTCCATCTCCAGGAGGAAGGCGATCCGCTTCAGGGCTGCTATCGGGTCCATCGTCCTATCGAATCACGTTCGGCGGTGTAGTGGCCACCCATTCGAGGCTGGGGAGTTGCGATCCTCGCGAGGGCCCGACCTGTCCTGCGGGCCCGGCACGGCCGTAGTAGGAAATGATGGCTCACGCGTGCCATCGTGATTGGAGGGTTTGGTGGAGGAAGAGATGCTGAACGGCCCGCGCCTCCTGGAGTTACCCATCCACCGCCGCCATCGCCGAACCGGGCAGCCGCGGCCCATCCCTCTCAAGGGCGGACGCTTCATCCCCGCGGCGTTGGTCCGGCTTCACGAAGATCCCGGTCTTCTCTGGTTTCCGGCGCCTCGGCAAGGCACCGACCGAGGTGAAGAGAGCGCGTGAAGAAGGGGCCGGTCGTCCGGCCCCTTCTCGTCGAGCGTCTGCGAGCGGTGTTACTCGCCCTCACTCCCGGCATCCGGCTCGTCGTCCGTGGCGTCCTCCACATCCGATTCATCGGGGCCGCCCAGGGCGAGCGGTAGTGTCGTTCCTTCCACGAACTCCTCGTGCCCGTTGGCTGCCCCATTGCTTTTCATTCCAGGGGCAACGGGCTTCGGGTTATCTTCCTGCATGAACGCAGCGATGCTTGCCACGGCATCGCCTTCGGCTACATCCATCACCCTGACACCCTGGGTAATCCGTCCGAGCAGGTTGATCGAGTCGAGCCGCGCGATCCGAGTTACAACACCATCGCGCGTCACGAGCATCAGTTCCTGGCCGCGGTGGATCATCCGGCACGCCGCCACTTTCCCCGTCTTGTCCGTGATCTGCAGCGTCTTCACGCCCTGGCCGCCACGGCCCTGCACGGGATACTCACTGATTCTCGTCCGTTTCCCAAGGCCGCGTTCCGAGATGATGAGCAGCTCATCGCCGTCCTCGGTCGTCTCGACGCCGACGACGTAGCCGCCGCCTGGGAGGCGGATGCCCCGCACTCCCCCGCTGGCCCGGCTCGCCTGCCGCAGATCATCGATCTTGAAGCGGATGGCCTGGCCCTCGCTCGAGACGAGGATCACATTTGTCTCGTTCGTGGCCAGCCGTGCCGCGATGAGCTGGTCGTCCGCCTCGAGGTCCATCGCCTTCTTCCCGTTTCGCCGCACTTCCTCGAAGTCCTTGAGCAACGTCTTCTTGATCTCTCCCATGCGGGTGGCAAGGAGGATGAAGTCGCGGTCATAGTCCTGGACCGCGAGGATCGCGGTCACACGCTCGCCCGCTTCGACATCGATCAGGTTGACGACCGGCAGGCCCTTCGCCTGCTTCTTGGTGTCGGCTACATCGAAGCCGCGGAGGTGGTACACCTTCCCCCGGTCGGTGAAGAAGAGCAGGTTGTCGTGCGTGTCGCAGACAACAAGCTTCATGATGGCGTCTTCCTCGCGGGTCGGCGCCCCACGGGCCCCCTTGCCACCGCGCCGCTGCGCCCGGAACTCCTCGAGCGGCATCCGCTTGATGTAGTTCCGGATGCTGAGCGTGATCACGCTCGCCTGGTGCGGCACGAGGTCCTCTTCGCGGAAGTCCTCCGGGTCCGCCTCGACGATCTCCGTCCGCCGTGCGTCGCCGTACTTCTTCTTCAGCTCCTGTACGTCGTCCTTGATCAGCAGGTCGATCTTGTGGGGGTTGGCCAGCAGATCCTCGAGCCGCTCGATCGTCTTCTTCAGCTCTTCGTACTCCGATTCCAGCGCCTGCCGCTCGAGTGCCGCAAGCCGCCGAAGCTGCATGTCGAGGATCGCCCGCGATTGCGCCTCGGTGAAGGTGAACGGGTTGTTCGTGGCCAGCGCGACGATGCCCCGCGGACTATTCGCGGGCAACCGTTCGGCGGCGATCGTCCCGATGCCCTGGAGCAGATCGAGTGCGTTCGCCGCCGACTCCGAGGCGCGAATCGTCGCGATCACCGCGTCCAGCATCTCGATCGCCTTCAACAGGCCTTCGAGAATGTGAGCCCGTTCCTTGGCCTTCTCGAGCTGGAACTCGGTCCGCCGGCGAATCACCTCGTGCCGGTGCTGGATGAAGATCTCGAGCGCCTTCTTCAACCCTACCCGGCGAGGCGCGCCATCGACGATCGCCATCATGTTCATCGCGAACGTCGAGCGCATCGCCGTGTGCTTGTAGAGCAGGTTCTTGATCTGCGCTGCCGAGCCTTCCTTCTTGAGCTCGATGACGATCCGCATCCCGTTCCGGTCGCTTTCGTCACGGAGGTCAGCGATCCCCTCGATCTTCCGGTCCCGCACGAGGTCCGCGATCTTCTCGATCAAGCTGGCCTTGTTCACCTGGTAGGGAAGCTCCGTGACGATGATGCTCATTCGCCCGCGATTCGATTCCTCTATCTGCGTGCGGGCATGCATCGTTACCCGCCCGTGACCTTCGCCATAAGCCAGCCGCACCTGCTCGCTGTCCTTACCGACAAGCGCAATCCCGGCGGTTGGGAAGTCCGGTCCCTTCACCACGGTCATCAGGTCGTCGAGTGTCGCCGCGGGGTTATCGATGAGCATCGCGATCGCATCGCACAGCTCATTGAGGTGATGCGGCGGAATGTTCGTTGCCATGCCCACGGCGATTCCCGACGAACCGTTGAGCAGCAGGTTCGGCAACCGCGATGGCAGAATGGTTGGCTCACGGTGGCGCCCGTCGTAGTTGTCCTGGAAGTCAACCGTGTTCTGGTCGATATCCGCGAGCATCTCTTCCGCGATTGGCGCCATGCGCGCTTCTGTGTACCGCATGGCTGCCGGCGGGTCGCCATCAACCGAACCGAAGTTCCCCTGGCCATCGACAAGCGGGTAACGCAGCGAGAAGTCCTGCGCCATCCGGACCATCGCCTCGTACACCGGCCCGTCGCCGTGCGGGTGGTAGCGGCCCATCACATCGCCGACGATGCCCGCCGACTTGCGGTAGCCGGTTCCCGCCCGGGCGCCGCCATCGAACATGCCCCAGAGGATCTTGCGCTGGACTGGCTTGAGCCCGTCCCGCGCGTCGGGAAGTGCGCGCGCCACGATCACGCTCATCGCGTAATCCAGGTAGCTCGTGCGCATCTCCGTCTCGATGAAGACCGGCCGGATAGAAGACGTTGGTTCGAGAGACACAGGCACTCCAGGTGGAGAGAAGGGGGCGAATTTGCTCTAGTAAGTATACCAATTCGGGCATCATTTCGCGAATCGAAGCGAGCCCCGGCCTCACTCGCACCTCTGTCCCCCATACGCCCATACTGGCGCCGTGCACGCCCTCGTTATCGCCAACGGTGAGCCATGTTCGGCGGCGCTTGCCCTCGAGATCCGCGCCTCTGCCGCCCTCATCGTCGCTGCCGATGGTGGCGCCGACCGTGCCCTTTCCCTCGGACTCGAACCAGACGCCGTCGTTGGCGACCTCGACTCAGCGAGCCCCCATGCCCGGAAGCGTTTGCCTCCCGGGCGGTTCCACCACATCCCGCGCCTCGACATGACTGACCTTCAGAAAGCCATCGCCTTCGCTATTGAACGTGGCGCTACGCAAGTCGATGTGATCTGCGCCGGAGGCGGCCGCGCCGACCACGCTCTCGCCAACCTCTCGGTCCTCGCCACCTTCCGCGGCCAGGCGCGCGTCGCGATTCACGACGATAACTTTGCGATCAGCCTTGTCGATGGCACGGAGTTCATCACCGCTGAGCCCGGCACCCTCATCTCCCTCGTTGCAATCGGTGAGTGCACGGGGATAACCACCCACGGCCTTCGCTGGGACCTCCGCGACTTCACCCTTGGCTTCAGCCCCCTTGGCGTCCATAACGAAATCGCGTCGTCTCCGGCTACCGTCACTGTCGAATCCGGCGACCTCCTTCTGTTCCATGGCCGCTGGGTCGAGAAGCACGCGTAAACGCTCCTTTCGGCTGCGCCGTCACCTCCCGCGTGCTCCCCGCCATTGGATGGGTGCAGGGCGCGAACAGCCCGCCCGGCTTCCGCGGGAGCCGGTTCGTGACAAGGAGAATCCACAGGACATGTTCACTACCCTCATCACCAGCAAGCTTGCCGCCATCGGGGTTGCAGGTGTGCTCACCCTTACTGCCGCCGGCGGCACGGCTGCCTACGCCCAGTCCAATCACGGTGGCGCGGAAAGTTACGCGCCCGCTGTCATCCAGCAGGCGGCGAAAGAGCACCCCCGTGTCTTCAAGCACCTCATGGCCGACGTCATCAAGGAGTCGGGGCTTTCGAAGGATGCCTTCAAGGATGGATTCAAGAACGGCAAGTCCATCAACGACATCCTCACTGCGAACGGCAAAGACCCTGCCGCGGTGAAAACCGCTGTCCTCGCTGATGTCGATGCCCGCATCCAGCAGGCCCTCACCGACGGCAAGATCAACCAGGCACAGGCCACGAAGCTCACCGAGAAGGCCCCCACGGCTCTCGAAAAGCTCTTTGCCGCTACCCACAAGGCCAATCACCCCAGGGTTCGCGAACTCGGTAAGGCTGCCATCAAGATCTCTGCCGAGACCATCGGTATCACCCCACGGGAACTCGTGCGGGACCTCCGTGGCGGACAGACGATCGCCCAGGTCGCCGGGGGCAAGACCCAGGCGGTCATCGATGCGCTTGTCGCTCATGGCAATGCCGCCATCGACAAGGCACATGCCGATGGCAAGATCAGTGAAGAGCAGGCCGAAAAGCTGAAGGCCAACCTCCCCACCCACGTGCAGGACTTCGTGAACAACCCCCACACCGGCCATAAGGGCGGGAACGCTCCCGCCAACTCTAACTAGAACGCTGCTCCGGTAGAACGCTCCGTCCGGGCAGACACGGTGAGACGCGGTTGTGCTCATTGAACACACAACCGCGTCTCTTCATCTCCGGGAATGCGCGGCCGGGTGGCGGCGCGGTTCCCGGCGAGCCAGTGTCGCCCGCCCGGCATGCCGGTGGTCTGCTCTTGGCATACGCTCTTTCACCTGGTATCATGAAGGTAAGTCGGCAACGAAAAAGAAGTTACCTCTCTCGTAGCCGCACAGGGAGACCCAACCATGGAAATCGGAATCACTACCTTCGCCGAGACCACACCCGACCCTTCTACCGGTGAGGTCATTAGCGCCGAACAACGGCTCACCGACCTCATGGAAGAGATCGAACTCGCCGACCGCGTCGGACTTGATGCCTATGGCGTGGGCGAACACCATCGTCCCGATTTCGCCGTCTCCGCTCCAGCTATCGTCCTCGCCGCTGCTGCCGTCCGCACGAAGCGCATCCGTCTCGGCAGCGCCGTGAGCGTCCTCAGCTCCAATGACCCGGTTCGTGTGTTCCAGGACTTCGCGACTGTCGACCTGCTCTCGCACGGCCGCGCCGAACTCGTGGCCGGCCGCGGCTCGTTCATCGAGTCGTTCCCGCTCTTTGGCTACAGCCTCGATGACTACGACGCCCTTTTCGCCGAGAAGCTGGGTCTCCTCCTTGCGATTCGCGATAACGAGAAGGTCACGTGGTCGGGCAAGCACCGCGCGCCGATCGAGAACCGCGGCGTCTATCCGCGTCCTGTTCAGAATCCGCTCCCGGTCTGGATCGCCGTCGGCGGCAGCCCTAACTCGTTCGCTCGCGCAGGCCGTCTCGGCCTTCCTCTTTCGGTGGCGATCCTTGGTGGCCAGCCCGAACGTTTCGCCCCACTGGTCGAGCTCTACCGTGAGTCGGCCGCTGCCGCCGGCCACGACCCTGCACAACTGCCCGTGAGCCTCCATACCCACGGATTCCTCGCCGATACCGAGCGCCAGGCAATCGACCGGTTCTTCCCGTCGTACGCCTACGTAATGACGAAGCTCGGCCAGGAGCGCGGTTGGCCACCCATGACCCGCGGCCGGTTCGATGCCGCACGCTCGAAGGAAATGGTCCTCGCTGTTGGAACGCCCGAGCAGATGACCGAGAAGATCCTGCACGCCCGCGAGGCCCTGGGGATTGACCGCTACCTCGCCCACTTCAGCGTCGGAACAATGCCCCACGAGCAGGTCATGCATGCCATCGAACTTCTCGGCAACGAAGTCGCCCCCGCTGTTCGCCGGGCGACGTCCACCCCTGAACCCGCACTCGTGCCGGTGGGCTGAGCAACCCCCACGGCAGACTCCGCAGTCGATGCTGGCCCCGGGATGGGAATCCGCCGCCCCGGGGCTTTTCGATATGGAACGGAACGCTGCGGCGACTTCCCGGTACGATGTTTGATCGACATTCTCCCATCGCTTTGTACAATCGGGCTCATCTCCTCCTGGGAGGATGCGTGGTGTCGGACAACCAACCCCCCGAATTCATCGAAGCCGAACTCGATCTCCCCATCCGTTACATCGACCGCTCGCGCGCCTACTACCTTGCTCTCGGCTATGACAACCCCTACCGGTGGGCCCGCAACCAGGACGTTCCCTTCGCGCCCATGGCGAAGCCCGTCGCGGAGGGCCGCATCGCCCTCATCTCCACTGCGTCGCCTTACAACCCCGATGCTGGTGAGCAGGGAGCATGGGCCCCCTATAACGCAAATGCCAAGTTCACCCGCGTCTACACGATGCCCATCGACCCTCCGCCCGATGTGCGCATTTCCCACGTCGGTTACGACCGGAAACACACCTCGGCCGAGGACATCAACAGCTACTTCCCTCTCGCCCGGATGAAGGACGCCGCGAAAGCCGGGCGTATCGGTACGCTCAATCCCCGCTTCTATGGTCTTCCCACCCTCCGCAGCCAACGGCTCAACACCGAGCGCGATGCTCCCGAAATCCTCTCGCTCTGCCGCGAAGATGGCATCGATGCCGCCCTCCTCGTTGCTACCTGACCCGTCTGCCACCAGACCGTGAGCCTGGTCGCTCGCTATCTCGAAGCCAACGGTATCTCAACAGTCATCCTTGGCTGCGCGAAAGACATCGTCGAAAGTGCCGGTGTCCCCCGCTTTGTCTTCAGCGACTTTCCCCTTGGCAACTCCTGCGGGAAGCCGTTCGACTCCGAATCCCAGGTAGCCATCATGTCCACGGCTCTCGATCTCCTCGATTCGGCGACAGCGCCGCGCACCACAGTCCAGACTGCGTTTCGCTGGGCCGAAGATGCATCGTGGAAGCGGGACTTCTACCGTCTCGACCTCACCCCCGAGCAGATCGAGCGGGCCCGTGCCGAGTTTGATACCCAGAAATCCATCCTTGCGAAGAAGCTGACCGGGTAGTCACGCCGTCCGTGCTCGCCCGTCGCCAGCAACTCCCCCAGAAGCAGCCATTCTCGTACGCTGGCGAGCAGATGCTGGGCCTGCTTCGCCGATTCTTCGCCGATCCCGCTCACCAGGCGCTCGCCTGGGCGGCCCTCGGTATCGCCGGCATCGCCCTCGCCGCGGCCGGCCTCTGGCTCTACCAGACCGGCGACAATTCGGGCCAGGCTATCCGTGCGCAGGCCGTGACCCCGACCCCGACCGTTAGTGTGACGGCCACGGCACCGGCCGCAACCAATACGTCCGCCGGCGTGTCGCCCTCACCAGGTGCGACACCTTCCCCGAGCCCATCACCATCCGCCACCCCAACGACTCGCGCCGAAAGCCGGCACGAATCGAGTGGAGCGGATGCCGAGCCCACGCCCACCCCCACCCCGGTTCCGCCTACCCCGGCCCCCACTGAGCCGCCGGTCATCGCCGGGGGGCCCTACTGCGATACCACTTCGGCCGGCTCCCCTGCCACGGTGATGCGTATCGCCGGCAACTTCACCGTTGGCGGCGCCGCAGGCCCCGAAGGCAAGACGGTTACCCTCCTGTTCGACGGCGTTGCCGGCCCGAGCGGCGCGACTGTCACCGGTGGCTACGGAATCACCTACTCCATCGGTTCGAGCTCCTGTGCCAACCGTCCGGGCGCCTCCATCAGCCTTGCTTACGAAGGCCGGGTTTACCCCACCGGCGCCGCGGTACCCAACGGCAACTCCGGCGCCCTTCAACTCGCCCCCCTTACGGTCGACTGAGTCTCGCCCTTTCGCCCCCTGCCCTCTCACACGTAGGATGCAACCACCACTGCCGCCAACCCCACCAAAGGGACGGCGAGCCCCCGGGAGACACCCGTGCAGATCATTCCAGGCATCTACCAGCTCCTCACCCCCTTCCCCCAATTCACCATTGAAGACGCCAAGGCACTGCGGCGAGAGCTCGAAGAGCATCCGCGAGTTACCAAAGGCCTGCCATATGTCCTCCCCTACATGCTCAAGGCCGGCGGCGACACTGTGCTCGTCGACTGCGGCTGGAACACCGACAGCGCTTACCAGGCCCTCGAGGAGGGCATGCGCGAGCACCAGTCGCACCCCACCGAAATCAACAAGCTCGTCATCACCCACGTCCACCCCGACCACTACGGGATGGCCGGCCGCCTCAAGCAGATCTCCAGTTGCGAAGTCGTCCTCCATGAAAAAGACGCCGAGGTCATCAAGGACCGCTACTTCCAGCCCCGCGGCCTCGCGAGCGAGATGTCCGCATTCATGAAGCTCAATGGCGTTCCCGAAGGCCAGAGCCCGGAGATGTCCCAGGGCTCCATGGGGATGCTCGACCGCGTCTCTCCTGTTCCGCCCGATACGGAAGTCCGGGGCGGCGAAACCTTCAAGGTCGGCGACTTTGACTTCGAGATTATCTGGACGCCAGGCCATTCCCCGGGCCATATCTGCCTCTACGAGCCCAACCGCAAGATCCTCCTCACCGGCGACCACGTCCTTCCAACTATCACGCCCAATGTCTCCATCCATACCCAGACCCAGGGCAGCCCCCTCGGCGACTACATGCGCTCTCTTGAGAAGCTGATCGATCTCGATGTCGAGTGGGTGCTCCCTGCTCACGAGTTCGAGATTCGGGACCTCAAGAAGCGCCTCGTCGAGATCGAAGACCATCACCAGTACCGCCTCGATGAGATGGCCACCTGCGTCGATTCGGGAGGCTCGACCGCCTGGGAGGTCGCCGGGCGGGTGAAATGGGCGACCGGTGCCCTCGCCGATTTCGAACCCTTCATGCAGCGTGCGGCAGTCGGCGAAACCCTTGCGCACCTCGAATACCTCTTCGAAGTCGGCCGCCTCGCCAAGATCATGCGTGGCCGCACGCTCTACTGGCTCCCCGCTTAGCGGTACCCACGGCGACGCAGAGGATGCGGCGAGGCAGATACGTCCTCGCCATCCCCGCGTTGGCGCCGCCGGCACCGCGTCTCTGTGGTTCGACTAAACTCCCCATATGGACTGGATAGCTCGCAGCCGCGAACTCAGCGCTCGCTTTGCCGAGCGCGCTCCCGAACACGATCGCGCCGGCACGTTCCCCTTCGAGAACTTCACTGATCTCGTTGACGCCGGATTTGCCGCCCTCACCGTCCCTCGCGCTCATGGCGGTCATGAGCTTTCGCTCACTGACTTTCTCCGTTGCCAGGAGGAGCTCGCGGCCGG
Source organism: uncultured Anaerolineaceae bacterium (assembly GCA_964508715.1). Classification (GTDB taxonomy): domain Bacteria; phylum Chloroflexota; class Dehalococcoidia; order Tepidiformales; family Tepidiformaceae; genus JAKALX01. Next base: position 20,698 of record CAZDUX010000029.1, read on the forward strand.
CGATGGCTCAACGGCCCTCGCCTACAATATGCACGCCATCCGCTTCGGCTCCGAGCGCGAATCCCACACCTACCCGCAGCACTGGTTCGATGAGCTCTGCCGCGGCGCCGTCGAGCACGGCTGGCTGTGCAACACCGCCGCCACCGAGGAGGGTCTCGGCAGCCCTGCCGGCGGCGGTCTCCCCGAGACCCATGCAGTGGAGGCCGATGGTGGCTGGCTGCTCAACGGCCGCAAGACGTTCACCACCATGGCTCCCCTCCTCCACTACTTCATCGTCATGGCTGCAATTCCCGCCTCCCAACCCGGCGCCAAACCTGATATCGCCAATTTCATGGTCTATCGCGACGACCCCGGGTTCCGTGTCGAAGAGACCTGGGACACGCTCGGCATGCGCTCCACCGGTAGCCACGACATCGTCTTCGAATCCATCCGGCTTCCTGCCGGCCGGCTCATGACTCGCCGCGAATGGGGAACTCCCGATCCTCGTGGCGCTGCCGGGGCGGCGTGGTTTGCGCTCGGTGTCGCTGCCACTTCCCTCGGTATCGCCCGTGCCGCGCGTGACTATGCCGTGGCCTTTGCCCGCCAACGGACTCCGAACGACACCCGCACTATCAAGGATTTCCCAGGGGTCCGTGCGAAGATCGCCCGTGCCGACCTTCTCCTCCATCGTTCCCGCACCCTCATCCACGATGCTGCGCACCACTGGGAGACCCGGTCAGTAATCGGCGACGGACTATCGCTGGCGGATGGGCTCGAGCCGGCACTCCGTGTCGCCGCCGCGAAGATCGATACCATGAACGCCTGCATCGAGGCCGTCGATCTCGCGATGCGTGTCGTTGGTGGTGTCAGCCTCCAGAAGAAGCGCCCGATTGAGCGCTACTACCGCGATGTCCGTGCCCCGCTCCACAATCCGCCCCTCGAGGACCGGGCACTCGAGCAGCTTGCCCGCGCCGCCCTTGACGAACCACCGGAGCCAGTTCGGGGAGTCGAGTAGCGGGCATACCGGGCCCAGGGCGCTCACAGCTAGACGAATCCATGGTGCCGCGAGTTCTCGGGCTGGCCATATTCAGAGATAAGCGACATAACGAGATCGATTCTCATTTGGCTCGTCAGTTACGGTGCTCCACTGGCAACTTCCCTTCCCGCCGGGTGACAATCCGCACATGGACAAAGAGCAACGCATGTTCGGCCTCTGGCCCAGCCCCATCACCGCAAAGAGCCTCGCCACCAACCTCCGCCTCAGCGAACCCTGCTGGGACACCAACGGCCGCACTCTTGGCTGGATCGAGGGGCGCTCTGACCGTGGCGTTCTCGTCGTGCAGGAAGATGGCGGCGCGATCCGGGACCTCACATCCGATATCTCCGTCCGTGCTTTCGTCGGCTACGGGGGTGGCGATTTCACTCTCTCGCATGGTGTTGCCTACTTTGTTGGACAGGCCGACCAGCGCATCTATCGCCAGGAGATCGCCGGCGGCCGTCCCCGTCCAATCACTCCCGCCTTTGGCGCTGCTTCAAGTCCTGCCGTCTCGCCCGACGGCCACTGGCTCGCCTTCGTCCATACCTACGAAGACGTCGACTGCATCGCGATCGTCGACACCGAGGGCAAGAATTGGCCTGTCCGCTTCGCCGAAGGGCGCGACTTCTACATGCAGCCGGTCTGGCACCCGCAGGGCGACCGCCTCGCGTGGATCCAATGGGACCACCCCAACATGCCCTGGGATGGGACCGAGCTGAAGCTCGCCCTCGTCGGGTTCTCCGAGACTGGACTCCCGTTCATGGAGAAAGAGGCTGTCTTCGCCGGCAACAGCGAGACGGCGATCTTCCAGCCTGCCTTCACCCCCCGGGGCGATCTTCTTTACATCTCCGACGAGACCGGTTGGGGCCACGTCTATCGCCGGGACCTCACCACTGGCGAAGTCCGCCAACTCACGACGGGTGAAGGCGAATTCGGCCGCCCGGCCTGGAACCATGGCCAGCGCAACATCGCCGTCACCCAATCCGAGATCGTGGTGACGGTCCGTTCGCACCAGGGCTTTGACTCCATGGTCGCCCTGGCACCCATGGGAGAGGAACTGCCGCTCGGCCCGGGGGATTGCGAGTACACGAGCTTGAGCGCCCCGGCCGCGTCGCCCCGGGGTGACCGGGTCGCATTCGTCGCCAGCAGCGGCACGCTCCCTCCGCGCATCGTCGTCCTCGACCTCGAGGGGCAGCTACCCGAGTTCACCGTCGTCCGCCGCAGCGCCACCGAGGAGATCCCTCGGCTGGCCCTGTCGCGCCCCGAGGCCGTGTCATGGACGTCGTTCGATGGCGAACAGGCCCATGGCCTGTACTACCCACCGGCCAGCGAGCGCTTCACCGGTTCCGGCGCCCCTCCGCTCATCGTCATGGTCCATGGCGGCCCCACCAGCCAGGTGACTGCGACGTGGGCCGCTGCCGCGCAGTTTTTCACCACTCGTGGCTATGCAGTCCTCTATCCCAACTACCGGGGCAGCACCGGCTATGGCCGCGACTACATGCTCGAGCTTCGTGAAAGCTGGGGCATCTATGACGTCGAGGACGCAAAGTATGGTGCCCAGGCCATGGCCAGCCGCGGCCTCGCAGATGGCTCGAAGCTCGTCATCATGGGTGGCAGCGCCGGGGGATTCACGGTCCTCCAATCACTTGTTACCAACCCGGGTGTCTACAAAGCCGGCATCTGCATGTTTGGTGTCGCCAACCACTTCACGCTGGCCAGCGATACCCACAAGTTCGAGATGCACTACCTCGATAGCATGCTCGGCCCTCTCCCCGAAGCTGCGGCCACCTATCGCGAGCGCTCCCCTATCTTCCACGCCGCGCGGATCGTCGACCCCATCGCTGTCTACCAGGGCGACATCGACCGTGTCGTCCCGCGTGAGCAAAGCGATAGCATCGTCGCTTCCCTTCGGGCGCGCGGTGTGCCGCACGAGTACACCGTTTACGAAGGCGAAGGCCATGGCTGGCGGAAAAGCGAGACGATCGAGGCGTTCTACACTTCCGTCGATCGCTTCCTCAGGCAACACGTTCTCTATGGTTGATTGCGCGAAGGACGCGAGAGCCACGCGGGCCACGGCCGGCCGTTCCCCAACGGCTGGCCGTGGCTTCATGTTCCGGTGGCTCCCCAATCGACAATCCGTGGCCGGCAATCGAAAATCCCACCATGGACTGCCTGTTCTGCAAGATGGCCTCTGGTGAGATCCCTGTCGAGAAGATCGCTCAGAACGACCACGCTTTCGCTATCCGCGATATCAATCCCCGCGCACCCGTTCATGCCCTCGTCATCCCCCGCGACCATCTCCCTACCGCGAAGGATATCGAGTGGAATCACGGTGAACTCCTCGCGGGGCTTTTCGTCCTCGCCACGCAGGTCGCCCGTCTCGAGGGTGTCTACGAGCCTGGCTACCGGCTTGCGTTCAATGTTGGCGATGCTGCCGGCATGACCATCCCGCACCTTCATCTCCATCTTCTCGGCGGCCGCCAGCTCGGGCCCGAGGGGTGAGGGCGAACAACATCCACGCCCAGACCGAACGTATCCGCGCCGAGTTCGCCACACGCCCGGCCGGCCTCCGGAAGCACGTTGAGCGTGTCCTTGCCGAGGCGCTCGAACTTGGCCGCCACTATGACGTGGACCCTGCTCGCATCGAACTCGCTGCGTGGGGCCACGACCTTTTTCGTGCCACTCCACCTGCCGACCTCCTGGCAATGGCGCGCAAATCGGGCGTACCGGTCGAGCCGGCCGACGAAGAGGAACCGGTGCTCCTTCATGGCCCGGTCGCTGCGGCCGTCCTCGAACGCCGCTTCAACGTCGCCGATACCGAGGCGTTGGCCGCCGTCCGCGACCACACCCTCGGCCTCGCTGAAATGCCGCTTCTGGCGAAGATCATCCTCATCGCCGACAAGATCGAACCCCACAAGCGCGAACGAACCCCGGTGATGAAGGCCATCCGCCGCCTCGCACGCCGGGACATCGACACGGCGCTCCTCTGCTGGGCAGATTGGAAATGGATCGAAGAACGGACGCATGGATGGTTGAGCCATCCGCAACACTGGCAGGCCCGCCGGCACTGGGTCGCCGAGCATCATCTCGATGCGGCGATGCCTCCGCTCTCCCCGGATTTCGACCTCCTGGCCGTCGAGGGGCTCTCCTTTCCGCCGGTCCACCGTCCCCGCCGCCTCCCTTCAACCGAGTGATAGCCGTCCTCATTCTGCGCGGAGTGTGGTGACAGTCGGCATCTCCCAATTCGCCTGCCCTCGTTAACGAAATCAGCCCGGTATCGCCGGGCTGATTCATACATCGCGGTTAGCGACTGCCTACGGGATCTTCAGTACCTGGCCGACCTCGAGTTTGGGGCAGTCATCCTCGGTCATCTTGTTTGCATCGAGCAGCGCCTGCAGGGTCACACCCTTGGCCTGCGCAATACCGGAGCAGGTATCCCCACTGACGACGGTATATGTTCCTCCAGCACCTGCCGGCTTCGTCGGCGTGCTGTTGGCGCCCGGTGTCTGGTTGGCCCCTGGCGTCTGGTTCGCCCCGGGGGTCGTGTTGCCGCCCGGTGCCGCCGTGGTCGTCTTCCCTGGCGTCGTGGTCGTGTTCCCAGCTGCTGTCTTCTGAGCCTGTGCAGTCTTGAAGGCGTCGGTCACCGAGGCGTTGTCGCTCTTACCGCCCGAAAACTGGTTGATCGCGAAGGCGAGCCCGATCACCACAACGGCCAGCGCGAATAGCCCGATGGTTGCGACTGGCAGGCTTACTCCGCCGGCTCGCGGCTTTGGCCCGATCGACCCCGGACTGGGCCGCCGTGCGGGACGCTGCCCACCCTTGTTGCGCTCCGCGCCCGGGCGCGGACGCCCTGCGGTCTCGCCGGCCCGGGGCCCGCGGACCGTTTGCGTTGGCTCCGGTCCTCGCGGTGGCGGAGTGGCCGCCGGCGGTGCTGCTCCCGCACCCTTCGGCGCCGTCCCTGGCACGCCCTCGCCCAGGTACACAGGGCAGGTCACATGGTTCGCACCGAGGCAGTACGTCTCCTGGTGCCCCGTAGCAATCCGTGTTGGATTGGGCAAACGGTAGCAACGGTGCGCCTCCGTCGCGTACGTCGCGTGCGAATCAGCATCGTCCGCCAACCCGAGATACGGGCAGACAGCCCCGAAATCATCCTGGCCGGGTTCGTACGTCACAGGCGCTCCTGTCCCACCAGCTTCGCCACCGTGCGTAAGAATGGCATGTGAACGACCGCGGGGCAATTGATCAGGTAACTATTCCGTACGAGAACCACGCAGCGAGCGCCGTTGCACACTCACCATCAGCCCTTTTCGACCAGGAAAAGGTGCTCCGTAACCCCGAGGCTCCGCTTCGCGAGGTTCCGGCTCCCGCGAAAGGTCGCGTAGGGTAGCTGCCGCTCCTCTACTTGCCCAATCGCCCCGAGCATCTCCCGCATCTCGCCGATCGGAATGAACCCCTCGTCGTTGTAGGAGACGAGGAGGAATCCCGAATCGATCCGCGTGGCAAGGTCCTGCAAGCTCGCAAACGCCGAACGCCGCTGGTTGTACCGCGACCGCCGCCACGTAACTGGAATCCCAGAAACCGCGCTCACCAGGGGCGGCTCCCGGTAATCCACCAGCAGGTTCAGCATGAAGTAGTTCGAACCGTAGGGATGCTGGTTGTAGGGGGGATCGAGGTACACGAGATCGAACTCCCCGTATGAATTCGGGAGATCGTTCGCATCCATCTGCACCACCTCCACCTCGCACATGAAGCGGCTCAGCACCGGTGGGCGGAGCATGATCGGCGCCGTAATCCGCGAGAGCGCGTCCCTCCCCGATCCACCGAATTGCCCGATCCCGGTGCGCCGATCCTTGTAGAAGCCTTTGAACACGCCGGCTGTGTTTGCGTGGACTGATGCCTCGGAGAGAAGAGGGCCGAGCAGCAAATCGCGCAGGCCGGGCGCCTCCCGCCCGATAGCCTGTCGAAAGAGATCCAGCCTCCGCGCGTTCTCCCGCGTGAAGAACACGCGCTCGCCGGCCCGGATCTGGTCATCATTGGCCGGTGCGTACAACCGTTCGATGAATCCGCATGGCTCATCCGGCAGGGTCCGGTACTCCGCCTCGATGCACTGGATCGCTTCCGCCACGCGCTTTGCCCGCGCCTCATCCCGGTTTGCCAGGTAGCACCGTGAGATGACCGCGGCGTAGTCCTCGAGGTCGTTCGCCACCAGCCGCTCCGCGAACTGCTTCATCAACCGCGAAACCACCCCCGACCCCGAGAATGCGTCGAGCACCCGCAGCCGCGGCCGCCCCACGCGGCGAGTCACATCCTCGATCGCCTCGCGGATTGGACCGAGAAGTGCCCGCTTGTTTCCGATGCACGTGATCAGCTGTTCACTCAGGAAACACGGGTCTTCAGAACCCTGCTTTTCCACACTCCCGTATGTCGCCGCATCCGCCGTCATTGCACCGTTAGTCCCGGCTCACCACGCGCGATACTGGCTTCGATACCGCGACGGTTACTCCGCCAACGACGAGCGCGGCACCCGCAACCCGTTCGAATGACGGCACCTCGTCGAGAAACATCGCCGCCAGGACGAGCGCGACCACGGGCACCAGTGTATTGATGACTGCCGCACGCCCTGCGCCGATGGCCTGGACACCCTCGAACCACCAGACGAGCCCCACGACCGTCTGCAGTGCGCCGAGATACAGGATACCCAGCCAGAGCCCCACCGATGGCCCGCCCGAGAGCGTGCCCCACAGTGGTTTCGCGCTGAACGGTGCCAGTGCCGCCACCCCGATCGCCACGCTGTAGAACGTTGCGTGCACCGGTGAGATTCGGGTCCCGAGCATCCGCGCCGAGAGCGTATAGAGGGCCCACAGGAACGCCGCCACGAAGAAGATGCCAATGCCCGCGAGGCGCTCCCCCGAAATGTCGCTGGCGAAGAGTGCCTCCCGAAATACGAGCAATTCCCCACCAACCAGCAGCCCGAGGCCGATCGCCTGCCATCGCCCCAGCCGCTCTCCAAAAAGGACCCCGGCGAGCGGCAGCACGAACAGCGTCGGCATCGTCGGCATGATCAGTGACCCGTCGCTTGCGGGCGCGTAGTTGAATCCGACGAACGACAGCACGTTGAATCCGAAGACTGACGTCAACCCCATCGCCAGCAGCAGGAGAAGTTCGCGCCGCGATGGCCTCGGCCAGTTTCCCCGGCTGGCCGCCAGGGCTCCGAGCAGGGCGCCACCCAGCAGGTATCGCGCCGCGGAGAGTGCAAGAGGGCTCGCCTCACCCACTGCCTTCTTCGCCACGACGAAGTAGCCTCCCCAGATCAGGATGGTGATGAACAACTGCACATAGGCGCGGGGAACGCTGATGGCCTTTGGTGTCGTCGAGGGCGCGGCGGGTGCTTCAACGGCCATTCAGCACGGAGTGTACGGCCTCCCGCCGCTTGCCTCTCGCCTTCTCCCGGGAAGCGGTCCGTTCCGAATCATCCCCGGCTGATACCGTTGTTCGATGCAACCCCAAAGGGCGCGGCGGAACATCACGCTCCTCTACGCCTTCTGGTTCCTCCGAGACTTCCAACTCTGGATCCCGGTCTGGATCGTCTACCTCACAGAGCAGCGGGGTTTCAGCCTCACCGAGGTTACCGGCGCCGAAGGGCTCTTCCTGGCCGGTGTCGTCTTCCTCGAAGTCCCGACCGGTGCTGTCGCCGATGGCTGGGGACGTTCAAAATCGCTCGCCCTCGGTGCGCTCTCCCTCGCTGGCGCGACATTCATCTTCGCCTTCACGGAGTCGTTCACGGTCCTCCTCGCCTCGTTCCTCCTCTGGTCTCTCGCCCACACCCTCATGTCCGGAGCGGATAGTGCCCTGCTCTACGACAGCCTCAAGGCGCTTGGCGAAGAGCACCACTTCGAACGCACATCGGGCCGCGGCGCCGCCTGCAGCTGGGCTGGCGCCGGGATAGGGACCCTCCTTGGTGGCCCCGTCGCCGCTCTTACCACCATCCGTTTCACCATCCTCCTCGGCTCCGCTACCTGCGTGGCCAGCGCCTTTGTCGCCCTTGCAATTGCCGAAGGTACCCGCCAGGAGCACGCTGCCCGTCCTGGATACTTCCGTTCAATCCGTCTCGCCTTTGCCGAGGGGTGGCGCAATCCCACTCTTCGTCGCGTCATTCTGCTCACCGGTACTGCCACAGCCTGCCTCGAGGTGGTCCACTACCTCGTCCAGCCCTACCTCATCGACCGTGGAGTTGAGGTCGGCGTCTGGTTCTCCATGCTCCAGGTTCCGACGATCCTCCTTGGAGTTGGCGGGGCGCTCATTGCCAGCTCCGCCCTCGGCCGCAATCGCCCGTTCGCCGCCATGCTTGCTATCCCTGCCGCGGGCGCTGGCGGCTATCTCCTCCTGGCTGCCGGACCGGGACTCTCGGCTTACGCCGTCCTGCCCATCATGTTTGCACTCGACTCCTGGCTCAGGCCACTTGCGGCGGGCTACATCAACCGCCAGATCGGTTCGGAGCGGCGCGCCACCGTCCTCTCCATGCAGGGAATGGCGGGTAGCCTCACCCTCGCTGTGCTCGCTCCGGGTGCTGGCTTCATCACCGACCAGCGTGGCCTCACCTGGGCATTCGCCGCCGGGGCCGTTGCAACGGTTGCGAGCCTCGTTGCCTTTGGTGTTCCGCTCCTTGGCCGTCCCGGCCGTGACCAACCCCTGCTGATCGAACCCGCACCACCAGCCGACCCCTGATCCGCCGGTGGCGATGAGACCGACGCCCGAGGTTCGCCTCGCGATGATGCCGCCGAGAACCGGATTGCCACCCAATCGCATCGCTTCGGGGCTTTCGCACCGCCTCCGGCAAGCCGTCTTTTGCCTTAGGCGGCCTCCTGACCAAAGGATCGCCTGGCGACATTGTCCTCCCCGTCGCACCTGGGGCGCGGGTCTCCTGTCCAGGAGGCTCGCGCCCCGACTCATTTTCGGGCTCGCCCATTCGCCCCCTCGCCCCCTCGCCCATTCGCCCCCTCGCCCATTCGCCCCCTCGCCCCCTCGCCCCCTCGCCCATTCGCCCCCTCGCCCCCTCGCCCCCTCGCCCCCTCGCCCATTCGCCCCCTCGCCCCCTCGCCCC
>CAZDUX010000030.1:0-28029 GCA_964508715.1 uncultured Anaerolineaceae bacterium
ATGCCCCACAAAGAGGGGCAGATGGCCCGCGAGTGGCCAAAATCCGTCGCCAGGATCCCGCGCACCCGGCGTCAATAGCCACCCAGCCCCGTCTCTGCCGTCCTGGGCGTCTATGAACGCCAATGATCAGCGAATCCTTAGATGGTGAGTAGCCTCTCGGCCCACAGCCACCGAGGCCTCTGCTTCGCGCGCGAGCGTTGAACAACCGCATGAGACCAACGATCTGGGCGGGTTCCCCATGCCTGGCTGTGATTGAAGCAGCAGTGCGACATAATTTGTCTCGGTCGCCAGCTATCTATCACAGTCGTACTATCTGCACCCAGTTGAGACAGGAGCGTTCGATGGGCGACAACGTGATCACGGCCTGCATTCCGAGAGACGAAGTGCTCCACGGGCAACTCGACGACGCCATCTTTGCCGCGAATTTGGATGACCTGGTCCACGGAGTCGCGAAGCCCGTCTACCTGGACCCGGCGACCTTCTTCGCCAACACCCACCCCGCGCGGCCTCTTACGCTCATCGCATCACGGGTCTTCGAACACCTTCGTGATGCCGCGAAGGCAGGTACCTTCATCCGGCTCAGCACCGGCTTCGGCGGCGGGAAGACTCACGCCCTTATGACCCTGTGGCACCTCGCGAAGAACTCCGGCGACGCCAGCCTTGGGACGGACATCGTGCCTGCTGTGTCGCGGCCGCCAAAAGTCACCGTTGTCGCCGTGGACTGTGGACGTGCCGGGCGCCCGAACTTCTCCATTCATGTCGAACCCAACGGCGAGTCCGTCACAACCCACAGCCTCTGGGGCGAGATCGCCTATCAACTCGGCGGGAGGGCTGCCGTCGACGCCCTCGGTGAAGGCGAGCGAGCCGACCGGAACCCGAGCCAGCAGGAACTTCTCCGGCTCTTTCCGGAAGGGCCGGTGCTCATCCTCATCGACGAGATGGTCATCTATATGGCAGGGGCGAACGAGCAGGAGCGCGGCAACCTGCTCGACTTCGTGAACAAGCTCATCGGCATCTGCACCAACCGCCCACAGACGGCGCTGCTCATCTCCGACCCGGCGCAGCAGGCAGTCTACGCGCAGGAAAGCGCCAGGCTGATGAAGGAGATGGAGGCGGCCCGCGACCTCGACCAGATCACCGGACGGACTGCGACTGATGAGGACCCGATCGGCGATGAGTCGTCCGCCGTCATCAACCGCCGCCTCTTCAAGAGTATCGATCGGAACGGCGCCGACGAGACTGCCGGCGAATACCACAGCCTCTATGAACGACTCCTCGCTGATCCTTCCGGCCGTCTCGTGCCTGAGGAAGCGACGCGCTCCGAGTACCGCGACCTCATCGTTCGCAACTACCCGTTCCACCCATCCCTGATGCGGACCACCCGTGACCGCCTGAGTACGATCCCTGAGTACAACAGAAGCCGTGGCACCCTGCGCCTCTTCGCGAAGATCCTGCGAAACGTCTACGACCGGGGTTTGGACGTCTCGCTGATCACGGCCGGCGAGGTCGACTTCTCCGACCCGGAAATCTCCAGCGAACTCCTCCATCGCCTGAATCGAGACGCGTTCTCCGGTGCCGTGAATACGGACCTGGGTGAGCACTGCGACGAGCTCGATGTAGGCGCCGACCGCGGCGTGCACACGCGAGTCGCATCCGCCCTGCTGCTCGAGAGCCTGACCGGCGAAAGCAACGCTGGCTTCAACAAGCATGAGCTCACGCTGGCGGTCGTGCGGCCCGATGAGGCGGGGAACGAGCCCGGTGACGCCGTGGAACGCTTGCTCGGGACGTGCTGGTACACCTACCGGATGGACAGCGGAACGGGCTTCCAGTTCCGCGTTGAACCGAACGTCAACCAGATGATCGCCGGCCGTGCGCCACTCGTGGCTGAGGAGGACGCCCGCGCTCGCGTCCGCTCCGAAGTCCAGGCCTATTTCCAGGGGCCGGTCTTCAAAGTCGTCGCCTGGCCCCAAAACGCCCGGCAGGTGCCCGACAGCGCAAGGCTGCAGCTGGCGCTCTGCGAGAGCATCGAGGTTGCCCGCAAGGTCACATCCCTGGCCAACGACGAGGACCCCGCCGCGGAGCAGCCACGCCAGTTCCGGAATGCCATCGTCGCCGTCGCACCGGCCGACGACCCTTACCAGAACGCCGTTCGTGCCGCGCGGCGCCTCCTCGCTGCCCAGGAGATCAACAAGGAGCACCAGGGCGAATCGGGTAAGAGCATCCGCGACCAGCTCGCGCCAATCGTCACGGGTGTTACTCGCGAGGTTGGCTTCCAGGCCCGCCGGGCCCTCTCCAATGTGGTCCTTGCCGACGGACAGGTGCGACCGATCGAGGAAAAGTACCTCGTCTCTTCGGAGAACATGTTCTCGGCGACCACCGGCCAGTCGAACCTTCGTGAGTTCCTCCAGTCGAAGCAGCTCATCTACCAGCCCGGGGCAAAGCTCGACACCGACCTCTACATCCAGCAGATCGTCTCGGGCGCCACACCGTCCGTGCACGCCCCGGGCGCCTACTCCGGCCGCTCCCTCCATGAGCGGCTACTGTCGCGCCAGGGCCTCCGCGTGGTGCCCGATGAAAGCGTGACCCGCAATTCGATTATCGCGGGTGTCACTGCCGGACGGCTTGTCGTCCGCACGGAAGACGGGAGTGCCTACGATGCCACCGGGGCGGTGGTTGGGACTCCCACACAGCGGGAGCGCCGCAACGCGATTGCTCTTCCGCCCGGCTTCCCGCTCACCGACGGCACGCTTATCGCGCTTGCCGGCGAGGCGATAACCCGGGAGTGGCTCGAGGAGACCGCGAAGCCTGAGCCACCCGATGGGCCGCCTCCACCACCGCCACCTCCTCCTCCGCTCAACAAAACGTCGAAGTGGGAACAGGCGCACGAGTGGGCGGAGGCTGGCCGTGCGCTCCGGCGGCTCACGTTCAGCACCGGAACGGCATCGTCCGCAATGACCCTCTCGACGCTCGCACAGCCGTTCGGTGCCAACACGCTCAAAGTGACGGTGGGCTGCCAGGGGACAGGAAAGAATAACTCCGGGAGCTTCAAGCTCCTGATCGAAGATGTGCTGATCACGCACCCCACGAATCCGCTTGGAATGGCGATGACCATCTACAACAGCCTCGACGAGGCGAGCCGCACGTTTACGGCACGGGTACTGCTCGACTTCAGTACGGCAGGGCGCACGGGCCTTGCGGATACACTCGACAAGGCCCGGCAAGCCGCGGCGGCAGATGTGACCATCGAAGCCGAATTCGTGCCCGCCACCACGCCCCAGGAGAAACTGCTCTGATGGCTGCCGTCGCCGCGAAGAAGAAGTCCGGCCGCAACCCGTTCGCACGCAAGCTTCGCACGGCGCCCTTCGCCCTGCGCATCGTCCGCCGGGCCGGGGGCGATGCCGCCATCATCTACCGCAGGAAGGCCGTCCCGGGAGCCACGAGGGCTTCGCGCACGGCTCCAGAGCGGCTCGTTAGCGTCGCCTCGCTTGCACCGCTACCGTATGGCGTCGCCATTCCGCTGGCGCGTGCCGCGCTCCGTGCCAGCCTCGAAACCTCCGCTCCGCCACGGCTGCAGCCGGGGCCGGCTCTCCCGCTCGACCACGATTGGGGCGTGCGCCTCGCCTGCTTTGCCCGCATCTCCAGCGGCCTGCGCGATGTCGACCGCCTGTCGCGGGCAGCTGCAGCATTGCAGAACGCCAGCGGCGCCGAGGCCGCCTGGTGGCTCGGACTGATGGACCGCGAGGATGGTGCTCGCGCCGTCCGCGCCCTGCGCATCCTGACTGAAGCGACCGTTTGAGGAGCGAGCCATGACTGCCGTCGAAGAACCCTCCGCCAGCACAGGAGAACAGCACATCCAGCCGCGGCTGCTCATCGAGGAGTGGTTGCCGGCCACGGCTATCGGCGTGGAATGCATCCGCGAACGGAGCACAGGGCAACAGCCGCCTCATGCCCGGCTCCACGTCTGGTGGGCACGGCGCCCCCTGGCAGCGGCGCGCGCCGCCGTGCTCGCATCGGTCCTGCCCGCCGAGTTCGACCGCGCCGCCTTCGAGCGCCTGCTGGGGTTCGACGCCCCATCGGAAGCGATCGTTCGGGGTCAGGAGTTGCTGCAGTGGGCTCGGACCGTTGGGCGCCAGGTTCCGAACCCCCACGGAAAGCGCGCGTTCAGCAACACGCTCCCGGAGCCCCACCTGAACGCGGCCCACCACGCCATGAAACAGCTCTGGGGCGAACTCCCGGCAGTGATCGACCCGATGGCGGGCGGTGGCTCAATCCCGCTCGAATCGGCGCGGCTCGGATTGCCCACCCTCGCCAATGAGTACAACCCGGTCGCCTGCGCGGTACTCGAAGCCACCATCGACTATCCGTTCCGTTTCGGGCCGGAGCTTGCCGAGCGTGCACGAAAATGGGGTAGCATCCTTCGTGAGCGGTTCGTGCAGCGAATGCAGCGCTTCTACCCTGATGTAGGTGCACTGCCGACCCATACCTACATCTTCGCCCGTACCGTCCCCTGCCCCGACACGGGCGCACCTACGCCGCTCGTGCCCGACTGGCACCTGAGCAAGCCGAAGAGCGGCACGCCGGTCGTCGCCGAGCCCGTAGTGGACCACGCGGCGAAGAGCTGGACGGTGCGCATCCGCGAGATCGGCCGCGCGGCCGGACAGCTCCCTGCCGCGCCGAAGCCGACGTACGTCCGCGGCAAGGCCACCTCGATCTTCACCGGCGCCGTCATCGACGGCGAATACATCAAGGCGATGGCAAAGCAAAGGAAGCTCGGGAGCCAGCTCTACGCTGTCGTCCTCAAGGGCGCACAGGGGCTCGACTACCGGCCCGCCGAGCAGGCCGACCTCACAGCCCTCGCCGCGGCTGAAGCCGAGCTCGCCCGCCTGCGCCCCACCTGGGAGCGCGACAACATTATCCCGACGGAGCTCTACCCCCGCGTGAGCAGTGAACTCCGGCCGTTGCAGTACGGGATGCCGCGATGGGCCGACATGTTCTCGCCGCGCCAACTCCTGGCGATGGGCGTCCTCGTCGAGGAGCTGCGCAACCTGCGCCCCGAGATCCTCGAGGCCGAAGGCGAAGAGCAGGGCCGCGCGGTCGAGCACCTGCTGGCATTCGTACTGGACAAGTTCCTCAACCATAACGCGCTGCTCGCCTCGTGGGATTCCGGCACTTACGGCATCAGAAGCGTCTTTGACCGGCACGATTTCAGTTTCAAACCAACCCCTGCTGAGATGGCTCCCTGTGGAGCTGGAGCCGGGCTGGAGTGGGCGCTTGGCAACGTACTGAAGTCCTGGCGCGAGCTGGCCGAACTTCCTCGCACGGGTCAGATGGCCACCACCCGGATTACGCTCGGCTCTGCCACGAACCTGGCCAGCGTTGCTGATGCTTCCCTCACCGCCGTCGTCGTCGACCCGCCGTACGCTGATAACGTCCAATACAGCGAACTCGCCGACTTCTTCTATGTCTGGCTCAAGCGCACCGTCGGCCATCAGCACCCGGACTGGTTCAGCTCCTACCTCTGCGACCACTCGGAAGAGGCGGTGGTCAACGCCACCCGCTTCGTGCCCGATTTCGACCCGGATGTGAAGCTGCCCACGGGCGCGAAGGCCGCCGCGAAGCGTGAGGCAGAGGCGTTCTACCGCGACCTCATGGTCCAGGCCTTCCGCGAAGCGCACCGCATCCTCCGTGACGATGGCGTGCTCACGGTGATGTTCACCCACAAGCAGCAGTCCGCCTGGGAATCGCTCTTCGGTGCCCTGCTGGAAGCGGGCTTCGTCATCACCGCCACCTGGCCCGTCAAGACCGAGAGCGAGACGAGCCTGCACATCGCTTCGAAGAATGCGGCCGAGAGCACGGTCATTCTCGTAGCGCGCAAGCGCCCCGCCGGTGCCGGCATCGGCTACTTCACGCAGGAGATGAAGGACCGCATCCGCGCCGTCGCAAAGGCCAGTGCCGAGCGCCTGCGCAACGATGGCCTGAACGCGGTCGACCAGCTCGTGGGCTCGTTCGGGCCCGCCATGGAAGTCTTCAGCCGCTACCGCGAGGTCCGGCGCGATACGGGTGAATTAGTCGGTATCGCGGAAGCGCTCGACGAAGCCTCCGACGCGGTTGTCCAGTGGCGCGTCGAAAAGTTGATGGCGCGAGGAACCGGCGCCGAACTCGCTGGCGTCGAGCCGATGGGTCGCTACCTCGTACTCTGCTGGGACGTCCTCGCGGCCGCCGAGTTCCGTTTCAACGAGGCGAAGCTCCTCGGCCACGCCGTCGGCCTCAGCCCCGAGGACCTGGTGAAGGCCGGCCTTGCGGTGAGGAAGTCGCAGAATATCGTTCTCCTCCCCGCGCGCGACCGGCGCCGCGACCAGGCCATCCTCGCGGGCAACATTCCCACGGCCGCGCAGGCGAAGCAGCTCCACCCAAACGACGCCGAGTTTCGGTCGGCGGCCGACGCCGCTCATGCGCTCGCCATCGCGCATGCCGACGCAGGCGGGGGAGCGGCAGGTATCGGTGCTGCCCGCGCGCTGGCCAACCGCCACAACTGGCGCGAGAGCTCGGCAGTCGCGCGCCTCGTGCAGGCGCTCGTGCTCTCAGCGCCGAAGGGCGTGCAGGTCGAGGGCAAGGGCATCACGGCGAAGTACCCGGAGTTCCTCGCCTGGCATAGCCTCCTCCAGCCACTCTGGGGCGTCACGCCGCCCGACTGGAGCGAGCAGGAGCCGGTACACCGGCAGTTCCCCGGGTTCGCGACCGGGGCTTTCGTGCCAGAGGACGAGGATGCCGATGACGAAGACATCGAAGACGACGAGTCCGGGGACGACTAGCTGATGGGCCGGCTGCGGGAGCGGAAGTGGGAGCGGTTCCTGTGGGCGCCCGACCCTGCGCTCGTGCGCGGGCTCTACGAGCCCGCGTTGTCGGTTGCCAGCCGGTACGACCGCTGCTGCGCCTACTTCTCGAGCTCGGTGCTCGCCGCTGCTGCGCGTGGTTTCGGCCCCTTCCTCGAACACCTGTTGGAGCTGGGTGATGCGGCTCCGCGTCCGGCTATTCGCCTCCTCGTGAATGAGGAACTGCAGGAGCAGGATGTCCGCGCCTTGCAGGAGCGACACGACACGAGCGGCATCGCAAAGCTCCTCGAGGAGCGCCTCGTCCCGGCCCGTACCGCGCTCGAACAGCACCGGCTCGATGTGCTCACCTACCTTTACGCGCAGGGGTTCCTCGACATCCGGGTCGGAGTCATGCGCCAGAGCCTCGGCGTCATGCACTCCAAGTTCGGGCTCGTCTACGACGATGCCGGTGATGCGGTCGTCTTCCGCGGCAGTGGCAACGAAACAGTGTCGGGGCTCCGGGGGAACTTCGAGCAACTCGAGATCACGGGCTCATGGGATGACCCGGTAGGCTTCGAGCACTACCGCGACCAGTTCGAACGGCTCTGGAAGAACGAGCACCCCGACGTGAAGGCGGTCGACTTGCCGGAAGCTGTCCGCGACCACCTCGTGCGGCTCGCACCGTCCGAACCGCCTGCACCTGAGGAGCGGCTCCATCGCGAGATCCTCGAAGCAGCGATGAAGTGGCAGTTCATAGCGGCTGCGCTCTACCTCGTGGGCCCCTCCGGCGAGGCCGCCTGTGATGCGACTGCGTTCGTTGATCCCTGGCCGCACCAGCGGCGCGTCGTCGATGAGACAGTGGCAGCATGGCCCGATGGCCGGCTGCTCTGCGATGAGGTGGGTATGGGGAAAACCATCGAGGCCATCCTCATCCTGCGCCGGTTATTCCATGGGCGCGGTGTCCGCCGGGTGCTGTTCCTGCTGCCAGCAGGTCTGATGCAGCAGTGGCAGGACGAGTTGCGCGAGAAAGGCGGGCTCATCGTCCCCCGGTACGAATCGGGCAAGCTCGTCTGGTACGACGGCCGCGCGGAAACAATCGCGGGGCTGGGCGCTGCACTCGAACACGACCTGGTGATCGTGAGCAGGGAGCTGGCACGGCTGGAGCAGCACAAGCCGGCGCTCCTCAACGCCGAACCCTGGGACCTGGTGCTGGTCGACGAATCGCACGCCGCCCGCCGCGCCAAGCAGGAGGAAACCGAGTTCAACAGCGCCACGCTCCTGCTCGGGCTGCTACGCGACCTGCAGCTCCAGCGCCAGGCTCGTTCACTCCTGCTGCTCAGCGCTACACCGATGCAGACGCATCCCTGGGAGCCGTTCGACCTGCTCCAGGTCCTGGGAGAGGGTGGCGAGTGGCTCGCAGACTTCGCGAATGTGCGGACGTACTACAATGCCGCAGCATCCCTTGGCCGTGGCGTCGAATGCAGCGAACAGACGGTAAACCGGACGGCTCGGCTCATCGCATTGGACGGTCGATATGCTCCCCCGCCGGCGAACCCCGCACTCGACCCTGCCAACGAAAGCGATGTGGAACAGGTTCTCGCCTGGTCACTCTCGCCCGACCGTCCGCGGCTCGCGAACTGGCTGCGAGATGAGGCGCCGCTCGCTCGCCGCATGCACAGGAACACGCGCGACACACTGAGGCGCTACTACGAGCGTGGGCTGCTCCAGAGCCCGCCACCCGTCCGTATCGTCGAGGACGTGCGCTTCGACTACGAGAACGAGGACGAGCGAGAGCTGTACCTCGCGGTGGGCCGTTA
Source organism: uncultured Anaerolineaceae bacterium (assembly GCA_964508715.1). Lineage (GTDB taxonomy): Bacteria > Chloroflexota > Dehalococcoidia > Tepidiformales > Tepidiformaceae > JAKALX01. The sequence goes on from CAZDUX010000030.1 coordinate 8,630, forward strand.
CATCGACCGGCGCTTCGAAGAGCTGGAGCAGGAGAAGGCAGGCAAGGGCTTCGTGATGACGATCTACCGGCGCAGAGCCTCGAGCTCGCCGCAGGCCCTACGCCGCAGTCTCGAGCGGCGCCGCGAAGGTCTGCTTCGGGTGCTGGCAGAGGACCCGACCGAGCAGGAGCTCGGCCGGGAAGACATCTCGAGCTACGACTTCGACGACGCGGGTGAGGGTTTCACCGATGCGCAGGGTGCACCAATCCGGGTGTCCCGCGGTCTGCCGGAAGACCCTGCTGTCGCCGCACACGAGCTGAACGAGGTCGATGGACTCCTCAATCGGCTCCAGGCGCTTGCAGGGATAGACAGCAAGCGCGACCGGTTCTTCGACGTGTATCAGCAGCTCACGAGCGATGGACGCCCGCTGCTCGTGTTCACCGAGGCGGCCGACACGATGGAGTACCTGCGCGACCAGCTGCTGCCCGCGTATGGGAGCAGCCTGGCGACTTACAGCGGTGAAGGTGGCTGGCGGTACACCGCGGATGGTTGGGTGCACGTCAGCAAACAGGCGGTGACGGACCTGCTGAACACCGGCGAATTGCGGGCAGTTGTCTGCACAGACGCAGCGAGCGAAGGCCTGAACCTCCAGGCCGCCGCAGCCCTGATCAACTACGACCTCCCGTGGAACCCCAGCCGGGTGGAGCAGCGAATCGGTCGCATCGACCGCATCGGCCAGAAGTACCCCGACGTGCGTATTGCGAACCTCTTTCTCGAGGACAGCATCGACGACCGCGTGTACCAGGTGCTGCGCGAACGCTGCGGCCTGTTCACGCACTTCGTAGGCCAGATGCAGCCTGTGCTCGCAGAGGCGCGGCGAATTCTCCTCGGTCGAGGCGGCTCGTTGGACACGCTCGTCGCGACTGCTGAGAACGTGGAAACCGACGAGCTTGCAGCCGATGTCTATCGCGAGGACGAGGGGGTTGCCGAGAACGTTGCTGCGCCTGCCCTTCGACGGGATGAACTGCTTCAGGAGGTCGAACATGCCCGGGCGGTAGGCGCGACGACGGTCGATCACCTCGACGGCACCATTGAGCTCATGCTCGGCACCGACCGGCTTTGGCTCGCAGCGCGCGAGCCCCTGCTCGCGGACAACCCTCGACTCGAGCCACTCACTCCAGCCCATCCACTTGTTGCCGAACTAGAACGAAGCCTCCGAGTGGAGGCGCCGCTGCTCCCGTTGGTAATCGAATCGCGAAGTGAGGGGTCCTTCCGCGTAGCGGCCGCGTCATGGGTCGGCACCAACGGCGACTCCGAGACCGTCGAGGCCTTCGAACAGCTTCGAGCTCTCCTCGCCTCATGGGACGGCAGCACACCCGAGCGGGTACACCTGGAGGCGGCTCACGAGGCGCTGTCAGCGACCGTTCAGCAGGAGCTCTCGACGCGGGTCGCCAGGGCGGAAATGAAGGAAGCAGTGGCACTTACCCAGCAGGTGCGAGCTGCCTCGGGGCGCCTGCTCCGTGAGCTTTGCCGCTATCTGATTGTCCGTCATGCCGCCGCAGGCGACCCGGCGCCGGACGAACTGAACCTGTGGTTCTATGAGGACATGTCAAGGCCCGGCCCCGCTGCCGCACGTTTGAGCCTCGCCTTCGATCGGCTGGGAGGCTACCCCACGTGGGATCCGGTTCTCATCGAGATTGCGAACGAGACCGTGGCGAACCTGAACGAGAACGGCCGCAACGCTGTCCTCTCGATGAGCGCGTTGGATGCGGCCCTGGCGGACCCAAGATGGAAGGCGGCGGCGAAGGCACGGTTCTAACCGCTGATCCGTCGTCGCTCATTCGTCCTCGACCTCCTCGTCGGCGAACGGGAAGCGCTCCGGGAGGGAATCGAGCATCGCCTGGACCTTGGCCGCGTAGGCGGCGTTCTTTTCCGCGGTGGCGTCGGGGTTTTCGGCCCAGTAGGTGCTCCATGAGTCGCCGCCGGGAAAGTAGCTGCCGTTAGAGACCGAGATGTCGTAGGAGAGCGGGAGCTGCCGCTCCTCGCCGTAGTCAACGTCGCCACCGGACTCATCACAATAGTCGATCAGGCCGCCGAGGTCGTACTCTCCCAGCGCTGCAGCCACACCCGGGTTATCCCAGTCGATTCCCTCCGGTACGGTGAATGGAGTTTGCCAGGGCGTATGCCCCCAGCCCTCGTCGCCATCGACCGCGACGAGGTGTTCGCACTCGTTGTGCCACGGCTCCCCACAGTAGGGGCAGTGCGCGTACTCGCACTCGGGGCACTGGCCGTCAGCGGGTAGGGGGATGTCGCAGTCCCAACAGCGGAAGCCAGCGAGCACTCGCATCGCCTGTTCGCCGCGGGTCTCAAGCTCTTCGGTCATCGTGGTTCTCCTTCGCCGTCTTTTGATTCAAGTAGTTGTGCGAGGCGCTCAAAGCCGCGGGTAAGTCCATCAAGAAGTGCCCGGATTTCGGTGCGGGCTATCTCAACATCTTCCGACCAGTAATTGTCACATACGCCGCCGCCCATTCCACTGCCGACCCAGGTGGTCACTTGAACCGGGATTTGCACCTCTTCAACGAGACGAGAGAAGGCTCGATCTACATTGCATGGAGGTTCGAAGAGATTGAAGTCGGCACCTTCCAACCACGAATCGATGATGGGTAACAGGGCCCCGAACGCGAGCTGCAACTGCGCCCGGGAAGGCTCAACCTCCCAGGCAGCATCGTCAAGACCACCCTCGATGTCTTCCAGACAGGGTAAACGGTAGCCCCAGCCGAGAAAGTCACCACCGAAATTATTTTCGTAGATGGTCTCCAGCAGGTGCTCACACGGTGGCATTTTGCGACAGAAGGGGCAGTGGGTCGTCCCGCAGTGCGAGCAGGTATACTCTGTTCCTCCCGCCGGGGACCCATCAGATGGATCGAACAGCATGCCGCACGAGTCCTCCTGGCACGTCATGAGGTGATCGCAGCCGTCTGCCGCCGCGGTGCCGCAACGCGAGCAATAGTTCTTGCCGCAATCCTCGCAGGTCGCGATTCCCGCTGACTCTTGAAAGGGACCACCGCACGAGGCGCAACCGGCGAGGACTAGCAGCGCCTGGCGCGCCCGTTCGTTGTCTTCAGTCACAATGAATCTCCTTCCAACCCGCCGAGCCATTGAGCGAACTCGGCGAACCTTCGCTGAAAGCGTTCCTCAACCGCACGGATGGTAGCCCGCGTCTCGTCCGGGTTCTCGGCCAGGTAGTGTGTCCCCCAGACCCCCGGGGCAGAGGACCACTCGGCCTGGATCACGAAGACCCCGGCCACCTCGAAGATGGCTGACGCGTAGGAGTAGCCCCCCGGTTCGCCTGCGAACATGCCGCCATAGGTGTTGGCGATCGGTGCGAGGTCGCCGAAAAAGTCGAGCATAGCCTTCTTCGAGACATCGGCTAGGGGTTCGGCGGCGAGCACGGGCGGATCCGCGAGGAAGGCATGGTCTCCGCCTTCCGCCCACCGCTCCTCCGTGTTCAGGTCATGGGTGTCGCAGAAGGTAACCGCGCCGCAGAGGTTGCAGAGGTACATCCCGCAAGCGCGACACTCGACGAGGGCCTGGACACGTTCCGGCGGTGGGAGTTCGATCCATGTCCCGCAGTCGCCACACCGAGGGATGCAGTCGCAGTCGCCACCCTCCAATTCCCCACAGGCGAGGCAATAGCGTTCGCCGCAGCTCTCGCAGCGTTCGTCCTCACCTTTCCTCGAGACGTCGAGATGGATGGCCTCGCTGCAGCCTGGGCACTCCACCGCGGCGATCGCCTGGAACGCCAGTTCCGCCCGGGTCGGTTCGTTTGTTGTCACGCTGCATCCCTCCGGATCGTCTTTGCCCAGGGCGGCGTCGCGCTGTTCCCAGGGCCAAGCACGACGATGATGGTCGTCATCCCGGCCGGCCCCTGTGCCGGCCAGGGGGTGTAGCCGTCGGTGATCACGACGACGACGTCGGGGCGAGGGCGAAGCTCTTCGGTCGCACGGATGCCGGCGCCCATGTCGGTGCCGCCGCCGCCACGGAGCCGCACCTGGCTCGCCGCGCTCGCCACCTGCGTTGACTGGACATTCGTATCGACCCCCATGACCGTCACCGGCGCCTTCTGTGCCACTTCCTGCAGAATGCCGCTGACCTCGGACACCGCAGCGTCGAGCTCATCCCGGCCCATCGAGCCGCTCGTATCGACAACGACCGCGACCCGGGCGATCGGCCGGACCAGCGAGGGAAAGATGATGTTCGAGCCCGCGCCATGCCGCCGCGAGGGCCGGGAGTAGGAGTAGTCGACCGCTCCGGACGCAACCCCGAGCGCGCGGCGCGCCGCCGCCGCGAGTTCGGACCGCCAGTCGACCACCGGCGCGAGCACGCTCGCGGCCCAGCGCTCGAGATGCCCCGGGACATTACCGCGGCCGGAACGGGCCGCGTCGTTCACGGCCCGCGCGACATCCCTGCGAATCAGCGCGAACTCGGTAGCCGAGTCGTCGCTTGAATGAGCCGCGAACGCGCCGGTGGGAGCGGTTACGCACCATGAGGCCGGAATGTCGCTCGATTGCTCCGTTAGTCGGAGGTAGTACTCCTCCGCCAGCTTCCCGTCGGGCATTCCGAAGAGCTTCGGCAGGACCGGGTTCCCCGGGAGCTCGACCCGCTCGTTGAGAAGGTCGTCATTGATCTCCGCGTCGCAGGCGAGATTCCAGGCGTGGTGCTCCGAAGCTTCCGGACGCCGGCTGGGATGATCGCGGAGGAGATGCAGAACCTCGTGGTAGAGCGCTCCCGCGAGCTCCCCTGGCGTCCAACCGCTCACCGTTTCGGGGTCGTAGTAGAGCCGCCAGTGCTGGTCGACCGCGACGGTTCCAAGCCCTGGGGCGGGGATACGCCGCATGACCCACAGCGCTGACCCGAGGTACGGGTGGCTGTTCGTGAGGCGCAGCGCGGCGCCGGCGATGTGCGTCTCAGCGTCCATTCGTCACCTCCGCCGAAGGGGCGAGGAGGCCAGCAGCCTCGAGGACGGGGAAGAACGCCTCGAGGTGCTCGACGGGCAGGCGAAGCTCGGGCTTCCTCGCGAGTGCAAGCTTGCGGGCGGAAGCAGCTGCAACGTCCGCACCGCCGGAACCAGCTGCGGCAGCATGAATCTGCCACGCCGCCTCCCAGCGTTCCTGGGTCAGCCTGGCAATGGCGCTGAGTGCAACCGCGTTGAGGATTGCGTACGCCTGGTCCGACCGCTGTGGATGACGGTACTCAGCGGGCTTCGTCAGCAGGTCCTCCGGGTTAGGCAGGTCGAGGTCGCGCAGCCAGGTGGCGAACTCGAGGGCCGCGCCTTCGCCGACGCAGCCGGCCACGAGCAGGACGATGTCATCCGCTTTCCGGGCGTTTCCGACCGCGGCGACCGCGCGGCTTGCGAAGTCCCACGAGCGCGGCGACGGCCAGGCCTGTCCCTGCCGCGCGACCTCGCCCGGCACCTGGAGCAGGAGATGCGGACGCGACCGCAGGAACGCCGCCACCTGCGTCCGGGCGAGCCGCCACCGCTCCTCGGAGAGCTGCCGGCCACCGAACTCCAGCGCCGGGGGTGCGCCCCAGTAGGCGGGGAAGCTGTCGATCCACTGCGGCGCCGAGAGTTCATACTGGTGGTGCAGGAAGCGGTTCGAGAGCGGCGCTGCGAGGTTCCAGCCACCGGCTGCGATCTCCGGCGGGTTGCCCGCGGCGACGAGCGCGACCTTGCCGGGGTCGAGCTCGAGGTCCCCGAACGCGCGGTCCACGACCGCCCTCAGGAGTGCCGCCTGGACTGCCGGCGGTGCAGTCGTGAGCTCGTCGAGGAAGATGAGGCCGCCCCGCTGCGACGCCTCCACAGCGAACCTCGGCGGCACGAAGTGCACCGACGGGAGCGACCCGTCAGCACCATGGCCGTCGACCACAGGGAGGCCGCCGAAGTCCGAGGGTTCGCGCAGGCTGGCGATGACGGTCCAGCAGGGCAGGCCGCGCTTCGCCGCCCAGCTCTGGACGGCTGCCGATTTGCCGACGCCGGGAGGCCCCCAGAGGAGCACCGGCACACGGGTGACCGTAGTGAGGTCGAAGAGACGATCGAGTTCCAAACGATTCCTCCAATCGGTCCTGGCTGTGGCACCTTTCCGGCGCTTGGGCCGGGGTTGCCGGGCGGGTCATCGGGCCAGGTCCCTACCGCCACTCATGATTGGTATGCGCCTACCGGCGACCGAGTCCCGGAGCTCCACCCCGGACGAACCGAATGCGTGGACGCTTGTGCTGGTACGGCTTCCGGGGCGCTGGCGTGATCGCTCGCGTAGCGAACCCCCGCTTCCGCCCGCACACCGCGCACAGCACATCCCGCTCGGTGCGAGGAGGCCGGGCGCGCGACCAACACACGGGGGCACCGCATTCACGGCACGCGCCAAATACCGGATCGACGTTCGACTTTGGGACTCTCATCCAATTCCTCCAATCGTTCCTGGCTGTGGCACCTTCCGGCACTTGGCCGCGGTTGCCGGGCGGGTCATCGGGCCAGGTCCCTACCGCCATTCGTGATTGGGTTGCCGGACGTTAGCGTTTCAGCGCGACATCTTGTGTCGGTCGAGAGCGCCAAATGCGCGGGTTGCTTGCTCGCCGGCCGTGAGCCTTGGGCGGACAAGACCGAGCCGATCGCAGATCACTAGCAACAACTCGAGATCGTCGATCCACATACCCGGCTGCCAGCCGAGGTTCCACACGGCGCGCCCATACTCTGTTCGCCAGTTGAACGGCTGATCCATGAACCCGCCCGCGTAGCCTCCGCCCGTCCTCGTCGCGAGGGCGTCCAGCTCGTCTGCCACCCGTCTGTGAAAGGGCTTTCGGACGCTGAACAGGTGCGGCCCACCGTGCCAGGGGTTCTCGCTACCGCTCCGCGACCTGCAGAACGCGTTGGACCATCCTCGAGCTTCCGGCCGACGAGCCATGCTCCCATCGATCCTTTCCGGGGCACGAAAAAGCCCCTCGCTGTGGAGGGGCGCAACGCGCATCTTGCCAGATACGCGAAAACCCCTCCGAGATCGGAGGGGCGGGCAGTTCATCGCCCGCCTTTTGTTGCCCTTCTTTCGAAGGACCGCGTCGTCTTGGCACCTTGGAGGACTAACCAGGTTGCCGGGCGGTTGAACCGCCTCTCTTGACGCACGCGTACATTAGTCCATTGCGAGCGAAATATCAAGTGAAAATTCTGAGGAAGTGCTGCACATCGTTAGATCAGACGACGTAAAGGCAGCTTCGAAACTCACCATATAACTCGGTTGTTCTTGGGCCTGCGGCCACGCCTGTGCCACGACGCTTCCAGATTGCCAATCCGAAGACAGATGCTCTATCCACTGAGCTACAGCCGCACTTGCGCGAACCCGCCCGGTCGCCTCCCCTTTGCCGCCTCAATCCAAGTATAGCCGCAGACGGACGTCCGATCCTTGTCGTTCTCTCTGTTGCCTCTCTCGCCGAGACGTCGGCTATGGTTTGCGCCGCCACCGCCGCCACCGCCGCCACCGCCGCCATCGCCACCGCCGCCACCGCCGCCACCGCCGCCATCGCCACCGCCGCCACCGCCGCCACCGCCGCCATCGCCACGCTGACGCCGGCGAACTCCGCTGACCATCGTTCTCCCAGTCCATCGCCTGCCACGGCACTCCTCGGCCCGCCACCCTCATCCTCTCCCCTCAATCCCTTATTCCTCTACTTCCTTTCACAGAAACCTTCGTCGTACCCGCTGGTGGGGCATTCGGTGCCGGGGTACACAGAGTACCCGTGAAAGAATTGACCCCCATCGTGAAGAAATCACAACCTGCGGCATCACTCGCCCGGAGAGTCGTTTCCCATGGCTCTGAAGAAGGTTCCTCCAATCCTGAAGACCCCGGCGAAACCGGCGGGCAAGGTACCACCCGAGGCGAAAGCGTCTCCGCCAAAGGCCGATTCGGAAGCAGACGCCGACAAGACCCTCACTCACCCCGGGTCCGGCCTGGCCAAAGCCGGCGCTATCGACCCCCGGTCGAGCGCTACTACCCTCAGTTCGGACAAGAGCACCGCGCCGGCGACTGAGCCGAAACCGGCGCCCGCGGCCGATGAATCGAAGGCAGCGGCCTCTACCGCCGAGACACAGGCAGCGCCGGTGCAGGCTGCTGCTGAAGCCCTGCGCGCCCGTGTTGCCGAAGGGAACCTCGGGCTCGGCGTCAGCGATAACGGCGATTCAGGGGATCTCCCTGGACCACGGACTCCGGGTACTCAGTCGAGCGACAGCGGGCTCGCCGGCGTTGGGCCCGGTGGCGACTCCAGCTCATCCGGGACTGGCACTGTGACATCCGAAGGCGGGCGCGACCCCTTCGGCGGGAACCTCACGGGCCGGCTCGATGCAGACATGGCCAATGCCCTGTCGCAACTTGATGCTTCCCGCCCGGACCTGCGCGGCGGTCTCGACGTCTTCCAGGCGGCGCCAGGATCCGCTGCCACGACGCCAACTTCGGGAGGGCAGGAGCAGTTTGATACCGGGGCCGCCCGCCCCAACTCGGGCAGCGATCCCGGGGCTGAGCACGCGGCTGATGTGGCAGGGGAGGTCACTGGCGGACTGGGCTCCTGGGCCAGCATGCTCGGCGACCGCCATGCGGATGCCATGAACGAACTGGGGATCATGGGCGGCCTCATCGGCGACGCGGCCGCAAAGGAATCGAGCCCGAGTGTGGCCTGGACCGATGACTCTGGCAGGACGCTTGGCGAGATCTTCAACGACGCGTTGTACGACCAATTGAATAGCTTCAAAGACTGGGTTTATATCGACACCCCTGCGGACATTTACACAGGGGTCCAGGAGACCATCATTCAAGCCCAGGCAACGCCCGCCGGTCTGCGCACCGGTTTCCAGAATCTCATCGTCGACACATTCGGGTCCGGCGATGAACCCGAACCCGACGACGGGCTTCCGCCCATTCCACCCCTTGACCCCGAGACGGTGAAGAACGCCCCACCCGAGGAGCCCGACGCCACGGACGCCGCCGGCAGCGTCGGCCGCCCCGACCCCGAAGGCGGCAAGCCGACACCCGCCCAGATCGCCTTCCGCCAGTCATTGCGTGACGCGCTGGGTGGGGCACAGACGGGGGGCGGCGATGTCGACCCGGTGGACAACGGCGGCGTCCTCCCGGGGGGGAGCCATTTCGCGGGCGCCGCGAACGACAACCTCGGTCTTGTAGGCCAGCCGGCTGGCCCGACGACTGGCACAGGCGGAACGATGCATGCTCCCACCACCGGGACGGACATTGACCCCCTCGAAGGCAGTGCGTACTCCGGCCCCGCGCTCGGGGGGGACCCTCTGGACCTCGAGTTCGGCTCAACAACCCTGGGACTGGACTTCGCGCCCAGCTTCAGCAATGACAACGATGATGGGAACGGAAACGAGGACGAAGGCGACACAGACGACGATGACCAGGCCTGAACCGGCCTGAGATTCCCTCACCTGTACGTGGTGCGAATGCCCCGGGAACGCACTGACCGCTCGCAGGGCCTTCCCGGGTTGCCGCCAGCCATACCGGACGGCGGCAATCACCTCCCGTGACCACCAGCGGAGATTCCTTCCGCGGCGAATGACCGGCCCCCCTGCTCCTGCGCGGCGAGGCCGTCTTCGATGACCAATCGCGCACCCTCCACGCGGGCGTTGACGTCCTCGGCAGCACCGGCCGCATCGTCACCCGGCGAGCCGGGCCAACGTTCCCGAAGGCACCACCGCGGTGGACTGCCACGGGATGTAGCTGCCGCCGGGCCTCATCGACTGCCACGTCACCGGGACATCTCTTTGCCGCCGGGCTGTGCGCGTCGATAGCTCGGACCGCCTGAATGAACCCGACACGCGAACCCCGCCTACCGTGCCATTAATGCCCCGCATTGGGCGGAACCGGCCCTTCAACTCGTTTGCGTGACCGTCTCCTGCTTGGGAAAGGCCCGACGGTGTGCGACTGGCCGGGCCTAGACTGCCTCGACGATTTCTGGCAGGACCTCGCCGATCGGCTCGCGAAAAACTGCCGACGCGACGTCGTCGTACGGCGTCTCGCTGTTGTTGATGATGACAAGCTTTGCCCCGTGCCGAACCGCAGCGGCCGGCAGATACGCGGCTGGATACACGCCGAGGCTCGTACCAATCGCAAGGAACACGTCGCACGTGATCGCGGCCGTTTGCGCTCGCTCGAGATCGTCGGCAACGAGGTTCTGTCCAAACGAGATGGTGGCCGACTTCAGGATTCCCCCGCACCACACGCACGGCGGGTCCTCTTCGCCCGCCCGCACCCGGTCCAGTGCTTCCTGGATAGGGCCACGTACCCCGCACCGCATGCACATGAACTCGCGAACCGTGCCGTGGATCTCGATCAGCCGTTCGGGCGATGTGCCTGCATCGAGATGCAACCCGTCGACATTCTGGGTTACCAGTGTATCCAGGCGCTGTTTTCGCTCCAGGTGCGCCAGCGCGTAATGGCCTGCGTTGGGCCGGGCATCGAACATCCTGCTCTCCAGCCGCGATCGCCAGGAGCGTACGCGGGCATCCCGGTCATTCATGTAGTGGTCGAGCGTCGCGAGCTTCTCAGCCTCCGGGTTCTTTGTCCAAACCCCGTTCGGGCCCCGGAAATCCGGGATGCCTGATTCAGTCGAGATGCCCGCCCCGGTGAGTGCCACAATCCGAAACGCATCGGTCAGCCACTCCGCGACCTCGCGTATGCGTGAATCCTCGGTCATCGCCGAAGCGTAGCATCCCCATGTCCCTCCCGCGCGACTGGCGGGCGTGAGGGTAAGATTTTCTCAATGATCTATGTGTAAATTCTCGCGGAACCACTTGCGAAAGCCTTAGCGATCGCTAGAATACGGTTCACCGGAGGAGAACCCGGCGCGAGGTGTCCGCTCCACCTGCTCGTCGGACCTCTGGAAGGGGTGTCCGCTCCACCCCGCTTGAGGATGCGCCCGGCCCATGGCCGGGCGCTCTCGTTTAAGGCTGCTCCACATCCGGACCCGGAAGAACGAGCGTGAATTGAAGTAGCCCACCCTCGCAGCGCCCGCTGAGCCCCCCACCCTGCAACTCGGCCAGGTCTCTCGCAATTGCTAACCCCAGGCCCGTGCCGTTCCCGCCTGTCCGTGAACGGTCGCGCCGGTAGAACCGGTCGAAGAGCCGTTCGACTTCTTCCTGCTCCATCCGCTCATAGGTATTCGCCACCTCGAGTTGCGCTGCCCCCGCTTGCTGGCGTGCCACTACAACACGTACGACCCCCTCGCGGGTGAACTTCCGCGCGTTATCCAGCAGGTTCTCGACAATTCGTTCGAGCTTCGCACCGTCGGCCAGCACGATAACCCCCGGTTCGAGTGCTGTTTCCAGTGCGAACGCCCGTGCTTCACCGGGCGGGAACGCGCCGACAATCCGCGACTCCACCAGCCTGCCGAGGTCGATCTCGTCGCGCTCGACCACAGCCTTGCCCGAGTCCAACTCCGAAAGCAACAGCACATCATCGAGCCGTCTCGCAAGCCGCAGCGCCTCCTCCTCGATGATCACCCCGGCCCGTTCAGCGTCTTCACCGGTCGCCGCCCCGGTGTGCAACGCACGCGCGAAACCACGAATCGAAGTCAGTGGTGTTTTCAAGTCGTGCGAGATGTTCGCCACCAGCGTTCGCATCTGCCCCTGTGTCTCGCCGACACGGCGGGCCATTACGGCGAACGCTTCGGTCAGGTCGCCGAGTTCATCCCGCCGCCCACCCGATACCTCGATATCAAACGTGCCTTCCGCCAACCGCCCGGCCGCCACCGTTAGCTGCTTCACCGGACGTGTGATGTATCGCGCCAAGAGCACCGCGAGGAGCGCTGCAACCGGGAGCGTGATCGCGGCCGCGACACCCAGCCCCGGGAGCAGTGAAATCCAGGCGTGGGTAATGGTGCTCTCCTCGACTCCGATAACAAGGCGCGGAATCTCCAGGCGTACCCCTCCCCGGGGAGTGGTTACGACACCACCCGTGTTTGTCGCAGCGGGATTTGGTATGGAGATCGCTGGGACATTCGAAGCGAACAACACATACCCGGCGCCCGGTGTCCCGTCTCCTGGCTTCCACGTGATGTAGGAGGTTCGGCCCGGTCCTCGCTCTTCGGGCAAAGGCGGAACGGTCAGCACCTTCCCGGTGAGCTCCGACCGGCTATCGGTGAGCACTGTCCCCTGTGGATCCACCAGCATGACCCGCACGTTGTGCTTTTTCGCTGCATCCCTGGTGAACGCCCGATAGTCCTCAATCGCCTGGCTTCGAAATGCCACCACCAGGTATTCGCCGATGATAGACGGTGAGGCCGAAGCCACCCGGTCGATCTCGTGCTGCTCCTGCTCGTGCCGGTTCAAATACAGGAACGCCCCGCCGGCAAGGCCGAGCGTGATCACCACGATTCCAGCGAACGCGACGATGAGCTTGCTCTGGAGGCTCGAGAGCAACCTCACCCCGGTGCCCCGGTCCCCAGCCGGTACCCGCTCCCCCACACCGTTTCGATCTTCAACGAGCTCCCCTCGAGCTTGTCCCGTAGCCGTGCCACGTGCACATCCACCGTGCGGATGGCATAGAACGATGTCCCCCATACGAGGTCGAGCAGCTGCTCACGGTCGAGGACCACGTTTGGGAACCGCGCAAACGTGGCCAGCAGATCGAACTCCTTCGGTGTCAGGTTGAGTGTCCCGTGAGCCACCGCTGCTGTGCGCGCGTCCACGTCGACCTCCAGGTCGCCAAGTACAATCCGGTCGGCGACCCGAATCCCGTGTGAAGCCCGCGTCCGGCGGAGCACCGCTTCCACCCGGGCGATGAGTTCCTCCGGGTTGAACGGTTTGGCCACGTAGTCGTCGGCGCCGAGGCGTAACCCTGCAATCTTGTCCACATCACTGGAGCGGGCAGTCAGCAACACGACCGGTATCTCGCCCCGGTGGCTCAGCGTCCGGCAGATCTGGAGTCCGTCCTGGCCCGGCATCATCACGTCGACGATTGCCAGTGCCGGGTGCAGTTCGTTCGCCTTTCGAAGCGCCTCGTCGCCATCGAAGGCAGTTTCGACACCGTAGCCCGCGCGCTTCAGGTACATCCCAACCAGCTCAACGATGTGGGGATCGTCATCTGCAATGAGGATCATGTCATTCATACTCGGCCCAAGTAGCAAGTATGCAATGTGCCGGGACGAGCGGGGTTAATCGCTCGTTGCCCGGCACAGGCGAAGGCGGGGAGGGAGCCGCCTAGGAGACGATGCTGGGGACTGTGCGGCTCGCTCCGTTCGCACCACCGGACGGCGCCGGTGATGTCTGTGAATTGCTCTTGTTCGGCATCATGCCGTGACCTTTGCGTCCACCGCCAAACGGACCGCCATTTCCCGGGAGCCCGATTGCCGGCCTCTGCCCATCGATGATCTTGTCCAGGTTGTCGGTCACATTCTTCTCGAGTGCGTCTGCTTTTTCTTGCTTGAGCACCCCATCGGCAACGAGTTGCTTCAGGTGGGCATCCAGCGAGTCGGTGAGGTAACTCTTCAGCTCGTCACGCAACTTGTTGTGGTCCTGCGCCTCCTGCGCGAGCGTTTTGCCGCCGGCCAGGTCCTTCTGAAGCGTCGCGGTGTCGATGCCCAACCAGGTGGCGAAGTCACCAATCGCGCCCTTCGCACCCATGAAGAGTGGACCGAGTTCAGCGAATCCGCCCGGCTTGCCACCACGACCGTCTCCTGCCCATGCACCGGGACCGGGGAACGGCAAGGTGCCACTTTCGATCGCACTCTTCATCCTGTCGTGCTGGTCCTGGGTGATCTTGCCGTCCTTGAGCGCCTGGTCGATCTCGTCCACGGCTGTCTTCTTCAATGCGTCCTCGAGTTTCGCGGTATCGATCCCAAGGTTCGCTGCCAGCTTCTGCAGGAAATCATCCATCCGCCGCTGGTGGTCCGGCCCCTTCGCCGGCGCGGTGGGTGCGCCCTGCCCAGGGCCAGCTGCCGGGCTCCCCTGGGCCATGACAATACCGCCACCAACTGCGCCCGCCAGGACCACGAGGCCCGCAGCCGTAGCGGCTATGAACGGTGCTTTCAGAACCATTTCATCCTCCAGAGGTTCGAGTTCGAGGCTAGACGCCCGAAACCTGCCAGTCGTTTCAGATATGTGACGCGGCTCGCCCTCTTACCCAACTCGTAACGCCTTACCCCCCGTTCTCGGGTAGTATCAGGGACATTCTGCAACAGGCTGCGGTTGCGCCACCCTGAATGGGGTCGTGTGAGCGGTCGAAATTCACGAATACATGAAGCAGTTCACCATGCCCTCCCGTCCCGTCCGTTTCCTCTTTGGGGCTGCGACGGTCTTGCTCGTTCTCGCTGTCTTTGCCGCAAACGGGTTCGGCGGTAGTTCCCGCGCAGCCGAACCGTCCGCCACTGGCACTCCCGCTTCAAAGGTAGCCACCACCCCCGGGGGCACGGTCGGTGCATCGCCAGCCGCCACCCAACCGTCAGACCAGGTCGATCCGTTGGAAGGGGCCATCGCCCTCCCGGACGCTTCCATCGCCTCCGCCGCGGCCGCCGCCAATAACTCCGGCCCTACTGGCCGCTTCCAGATGCCGCTCCGTGCCTGGTCCAAGGTGACCGACCGCTACGGAGCTCCACGCGGAAGCGGCATGGTCCACGGTGGTATCGACCTTGCCCTCGATGCGCTCCACCACTCGACGGTCTATGCAGCCTGCACCGGCAGCGTTGATTCAACCGGCTATTCCAGCACCTATGGCAACCACATCATCGTCAATTGTGGCGACGGGTTTGCTACGCTTTATGCGCACCTCAGCTCGGTGCTCGTAAGCACCTCCGACCACGTGGATAACACGGTGCCCATCGGTATCTCCGGCTCTACCGGCTTCTCCACCGGCGAACACCTGCATTTTGAGGTCCGCTACAAGGGAACCCCCGTTAATCCCGAGCACTACCTCGATTTCCACATCGCTCCGGGCACCCCGCTCTCCGACGGCCCGATTTACTTCGGCGGTGGAGCCACGGGTGATGCGACCCCGAGCCCGACCGACGTGCCCGAACCAACGGCCACACCAACGCCTCCGCCGACAGCAACGCCCACGTTCACCCCGACGGCGACGCCGACCTTCACGCCTACGGCTACCCCCACGCCCAAGACGCCGCGAAGAACTGCTACCCCGCCGCCAGTGCTCCAGAACTGAGAAACGCGGGCCCGGCTGCATCGTCCGGCTCGGCCGGGTGCGTTGCGTGCCCCCCGGGTGCATCGATCGAGGCGATGGCGTCCTTCGTGTGCTCGAACAGGTTCTCCCGGCCCAGGAGATCGATAATCCCGAACCGCTCCAACACCGGCAACACATCCGGCTGAACGGCCGTGAGGATCATCCGGCCACCATGCTTCTGGCGGTGTTCGATGATCCCTTCGAGCGTCAGGAGGCCCGATGTATCGACATGCCGCACATCCTTCATTCGGAGGATCAGCGGGCGCTGCACCTGGCCGCTGAGTTCGTACTCGAATGCCGCCGCGCTGTGGAATGAGAGCATCCCCTGTGCTGTGAAGAACGAAATGTCCGGCCGTGATTGGATGAGCGCACTCAGTTCTGGCGACACCTGTTGGATTCGGCCCCGCTCATCGGGGAGCAACTGCGCCGCTGCCGGTAACCGGATGAGCTGCCGAAGGAGTAACACCATCGATACGACCACCCCGAACCCGATCGCGTAGGTCAGGTCAAAGAACACCGTGATGAGAATCGTCGAGACGAGTACCAGCAGGTCCGCTCGAGGCGCACGCCGCAGCAACATCGCGATTTCCGGCGCCTCGGCGATGTTCCAGGCTACCATGATCAGGATGGCGGCCAGTGTCGTCAGTGGAATATGGCCGGCCAGCTTGCCGAGCGCGATCGTTGCCGTCAACACCGTGAGGGCGTGAAACACACCGGTCAGCCGCGACGTCCCGCCATTGCGAATACCGGCGGTCGTTCGCGCGATGGCCGCGGTTGCCGGGATTCCGCCCATCAGGGGCGAGACGAGATTGGCGATCCCCTGCCCCCGCAACTCCCGGTCCGGGTCGTGCCGTACTGCCGTCGCTGCCATCCCATCGGCGACCACCGCGCTGAGCAGCGACTCAACAGAGCCCAGGATCGCCACCGAGACCGCCAGCGGAAGCAGGTCGTACAGAAGTCCCACGTCGAAGAACCGCAGTGAAGGCGTGGGGAACGTTCCCGGGATCTGTCCGTACCGGCTTGCCAGGGTTGGCGTATCCACCCCGAACCACCACGTGATGGTTGTGAGTACGAGCACGGCTGCCAGCGCCCCCGGGACTCGGCTCAACCGCGGGATCCGTGCCCAGAAGATGAGGATCGCGAGCGACGCCACGCCCATGACGGGTGTGGTGAGGCCCATCGTGTCCAGGTGGCGCAGCGTGTCCCATGTCTTCTCGTGGAAATGTTCGAGCTTCGGGTTCGTGCCCGTTACGGCCAGGAAGTTGTTGAGTTGCCCGAACGCGATCGAGAGCGCGATACCCGCCGTGAATCCGACGATAACCAGCCTCGGCATGAATCGCATCAATCGCCCGAATCGGAATGCGCTCATTACGAGCAGGAGTACCCCCGCGAGCAGCCCGATCATCGGTAGCGCCGCTGGCCCATGAAGCAACACCGCATGGCTCAGGATCGGCACCAGCGCCGCCGTCGGACCCGTGATATTGAAATCCGAACCCCCGAAGATCGCTGCCGCCCCGCCCGCAAATGCAGCCGTATAGAGCCCCGCGACTGGAGGCACACCGACTGCCACCGCGAGCGCGATGGAAAGTGGCAGGGCGATGATCCCAACCACGAGCCCGGCTACGAGATTGCGCCGGATCTCCACGAATGATGGGACACGCGAACCGAGCCCCGGGACGGAATGGGTTGCTGTGGACAATGCCAACGACGGACTCTCGTAACGGGGGATGCCCGGTGCGCTCTTCGGGCATGAGGGTAACCTCACTCGTGCCAGAGTAGTTCGGCCTGTCCTAAGGGATAAGCGACGCCGGAATCTTGCTCTGCATGTCAGGTATTTGTCGGCGTCTGTCCTGGAACTGGCGACGTTGCTGTCCGCTCAACCACCTGCGGCCTACCGGATGAACCCGTAATAGGCGGCTCCAAACATCACCACGAGCGTTGTGTTCACGAGTAGCCGCGGCCAGAAGTGGCCACGCAGGAACAGCACGTCCGTGGTCACGATTACCACAACCATCAGCACCACAAGGAGCACAGGCCACATGCCGTGTCTCACCGCGCAGAACTCGAACAAGTCACGGCATCACCCATCACCGCGTGAAGTGGTTCGAGTAAGCCGCGCCTCAGTGTGTAGTTCCGGGTTCGGTAGCGGCATGACAAGGAGGTAGCCCACCGTGGCGGCGTGCCGGGCCGGCCATGCCTGCGTGTTAGCTTCACGCCCGGATCAGCATCGTCCGTTGCGTCTCAGGCTCGAACCGTCGAACTTGCACCGGCAGTTAGCCCTTCGGTGTGAGCCGCATCGTTCACGCTCACCACCGTCACCCGACCGCTCTTTGAAAACTGTAGCCGGGTGATCGACGTGTTGGTCACGGCGAACGCCCAGGTTGACTCAACAGGCATGTCCAGTAATTCGGCCAGCATGGCCGCAATTGCGTTCCCGTGCGAGACCACCATCAGGCTCGCGCCCCGGTTTTCTGCAACTACCCGCCGCATCCCTTCGGCGGTCCGCTGCCGAAGCTGCTGGACGGTTTCGCCCCCGGGCGCGCCATGAACCTTCCCCCGGAAGAAGTCGGCCAGCAGCACCGGATTCTCCTTTCCGATCTCGGGCCCCGGCCGGGACTCCCACTCCCCGTAGTGCATCTCCCGGAATGCCGGGTCGAGCACCGGCGAAAGCTGTGGACGATGCTCGAGCGCGTACTCGGCCGTCTTCGCCGCGCGCGAAAGGTCGCTTGCGTACGCCGCGTCGATCTCCGCCGACCGCAGCCGCTCACCCAGTGCCCGTGCCTGGGCGACTCCGAGTGGGGTGAGGTCGGTCTCAGAATGGCCACAGAAACGCTGCTCGATATTTCCGTACGTCTCGCCGTGGCGAATCAACAGGACACGGGTGGTTCCCGCGCGGTAGAAAGAAGGGGGTGGCGTGCTATCCATGGTTCAGAGTGTAGGGCTGCATTCCGCGATAGCGCGAAGTCGTGGGCTACCGCGCATCATCCCGCCAGATGTGACGCTGCAGGTGCGCCACGTCATGCCACGCGCCCAGCTTGAACCCCATGTGCCGGTTCAAGCCCGACCGCTCGAATCCCAGTGCCTCATGGAGCCCGAGGCTCGCCTCCTGGCAGTTGGTTACCCCCGCCATCACCACATGCTTCCCCATCACCCTTGCCTCCTCGACGATCGCCCCGAGCAGGGCCCGTCCGAGCCCGCGGCGCCGATGCGTGCCGGCGATATAGATCGATTCCTCGACGGTTGTGCCGTATCCAGCCTTTGGGCTCCAGGGGGCAAGCGAACACCAGCCCACTATCTCGCCAGCGCCCTCCGTTGCCGCCACGAACACCGGAAACCCGCGTCCCGTTCGCTGCCGGAACCAGTCGAGTCTCCACGTCTCGGTCATTTCCACCAGGTCGAGCGTCGCCGCCGATGTCCGGACGTAGTGGTTATAGATGGCGTTGATCGCGCTGCAATCGGTCTCCCGTGCGGGGCGAATCAGAAAGCCGCCCGGCACCGGGCGCTCCACCGAATCAGCCCGCCGGCGCCGCTTCGAGGTACGCCATCGTCTGCCGGTAGACGTCTTCGGGCATGTGCCCCGCGGCCATCAGGTAGTTGGCGATCTGTTCGAGCGTGAGGATTGAGACGAGGTTGATACCCGCCGCCTTGAGTGCCGCGCGCCCGCCCTCCTGCCGGTCGATCAGCGTCACCGCATCGCGCACCACCAGCCCGGCCTCTGTCAGCGTCGCCGCTGTCTGGAGAATGCTTCCGCCACCGGTGATCAGGTCATCGATGATGAGGCACGATTGGCCGCGCACGAACGCGCCCTCGATCAGGTCGGCTTTGTTCGTCCCCGGCGGGTGGATATAGATCATGGGGGTCGAGACGTTGAGCGAGAACGCTGTCGCGACATGAAGCCCGCCGAACGGCACACCGGCCACGAGCGTGAACGGCTGCACGTGGGGGTTCCTCATCGACATCAGCGCCTCGAGCTCCTCACGAATGATCTTCGCGCAGCGAGCCAGCACCTTCGGACTGCTGATGAGCCGGCGGACATTGATGTAGACCGGGGAGTGCACCGCTGTTCGTCCGACCGTGAAGTCGCCGAAGTTGATCGCGCCGAGCTTCCAGAGCTCTTCCGCGAGCCAGAGGTTGCCCGCGGGCTTTGTCGATTTCGTCAAGGCACACTCCGTTCGGGTCGCCAGCGGTCTTTTGGTC
>CAZDUX010000031.1:0-26431 GCA_964508715.1 uncultured Anaerolineaceae bacterium
CCCGTCTCTGCCGTCCTCGCCGTCTATGAACGCCAATGATCAGCGAATCCTTAGCAGTCGGGCTTTTTCCCCGATGTGACGACAACGGCCCCGGAGAGGATGGCGCTCAGGAGGAATAGTCCGATAACGATGAGGGCACTGTCGGACTGGAACCAGTTGAAGGTGGTACCTCCGCCAGCGGACGGGGGATTCGGAGTGGAAGCGGGGCCGGGGGTCTTTTCGCCAGCAACGGTGTTGACCTCGGTAGGAGTATTCGGGGCCTCGGCCGGTCGGATCGTTGGGGTCGGTGTCAACGCGGGCGTTACCGCGGTGGGCGCGGCCGTTGGGGTTTGGGCGGTGACGACTGCGGGCGGGCTGAAACTCAGAGCTGTGGTAGCCGGGGGCGGCGGAGTCGATTCGCTATTTCGTGTGTTGGTGATGGTGCAGGTGATGTTCTGGCCCGCGGTGACGGCCGCGATTCCGTTGGCGCAGTTGGGGCTATACGTGACGACATAGTTGGCAAGATTTGTGCCGGGTTCGGCGAGTTCGCCG
The DNA here is from genome assembly GCA_964508715.1 of uncultured Anaerolineaceae bacterium. GTDB lineage: Bacteria > Chloroflexota > Dehalococcoidia > Tepidiformales > Tepidiformaceae > JAKALX01. The sequence continues at coordinate 532 of CAZDUX010000031.1, forward strand.
ATTATGTGCTGGCCGGGGTCGACTTGCTTACTACCGGAGCCGCCGTTCCCGACGCCGCTGGCGATGGGAGCCCCGTCGACGGTGAGGTCGAACGTGCCGGGGTCGTTGCCGGGAATGAGCACTTTGAACACAGTGATGGTCTGGGTGATGGTCTGTGACTGCTGGACGGTGACTCCGGCGGAGGCCTGGCTGGTGACGGTGGTCGTTCCATCATGACCGGTTGCCGTGGCGTTATTCGTGGTGCTCGCGGTGAGGTCCTGCGTGCATGTGTAGGTCCAAGTCTCGGACTGCTGGAGGATGCTATCGGTGTTGGTGTCGCCTGACTGGTAGGTCACCGGGCTGCAGTGATCGTCGGTGACTGTCACGTTGGTCAGCGGGACGTTTCCGGGGTTGGTGACGGTGTAGGTGTAGGTGACGTTGCCACCGCCGGGCGGCAGGGTTGGGGTACTGGGCATTTTAGTGATGTGGATGTCGGGGGAGTCGGGTGTATTGCAGGCCTGGCCACCTGTTGCAGGGAGATCGAAGGTTGCGCTCACGGGCACATTAGGGAACGTTACGGCCGGAGTGATTTGTGTCACGTCGGCCTCGTTTACCAGTTCTTCGGAATGGCAGCGGACTGTGTCGGGGATGTCGGTGGAGACGGTCACAACGAGCGTACCTCCGGCATTCACCTGGCAGGGGATTCCGGCCTGGATATCGTTGGGGTTGGTAGAGGTGCAACCACCGGATCCAGAGGTGCCTTCGTAGTGTGCATAGGGTGGCGTCTGGCAGGTGTGCCAATCGTCCGGACAGTCGGTGATGGTCAGCGTCGCCAGCGCGGTATTGGGATTCTGGATGGTGATGTGCCAGTAAACCTTGCCGACTCCGTCATTGGATGAGACGCCGGATTTCGTGACGAGGATATGTTGGGGTCCGCTGTTGGGCCCTTCCGCGGCCGCGGTTGTGGGTTCGATGACGCGTGCACCTACCAGGATGACGGTGCTGATGATGCCGAACACGCTCCAGATTGCGAGAAGTGCCCTCCACCGGGTGCGCACTGCCTGGTTCAACATCGTGACTCTCCCTTATGGCGTTGTTGGGCTATCGGGGCTGGCGGGAATGCCAAGCTCGTCCGGGTGCCGCTATGGTCCGGTGGTTGGTGTGTGGCCAGGCGCCGGATATGCGGTAGCTGTTGAGGTGGTGGTCGAGGTGCCAGCCGGGGTTGCGGATGGCGTGCTCGTGACTGAACGGGTAGAGGCGGTCGTGGGTGCCGGTGCCTCGGCTGGCGGGGTTGGAATCGAGTTGCTCACCGGCGACATTGGTGTGCCAGGCGGGAGGACGAATACCGGGTCGCTGCTCGACGTCGTGCGGCGATTGACGATGGGGCTGGTAGTCTCGGTGGCCGTGGGCGCCGGTGACGGTGTGCGTGTGGCTGTGCCTGTGGGCGATACGCTCGATGTGGCCGAGGGCGTGCTGGTTGCGGTGCCAGTGCTCGCATGCGACGGAGACGGGGACGGGCTACCAGTGGCGGCCGGAGCGGCAGTCGGTGTCTCGGTGGCAGTTGGTGAGAGCGTCGGTGTCGGGGTGGCGAGCGCGACCGAGTTCGTTTTTGACTGCGGTGAAGGGTCCGTTGCCGGAGACGGGCTGGATGTTGGGGAGGGGGCAGGCGACGGCGCGGTGACGGATGGCCTCGGTATCTCGATCTTGATGACCGCGCCGGGAACCACCTGTGAGCCGTTGAATGCACCGGCAGCGCCCGCGCTGGCAAGGGCGAGGACACCGATGCTCAGTATGCCCAGAGTGAAGATGCCGAGGCCCAGCGACGAGCCGAGGAAGCGGAGGACCCGGCGGCCGAGCGAGTTACCGGCTGTATGGAGTTCGAGTTCCAAGGCCGGCGGCTCGGTGTAGTAGGGATCGGCGGGATGGGCGCCGAAGTGCCCCCATGGTGTCACGGGATTACCCCCGACTCATTCGGTTCCCCGGATCTGTCGGCTCCGTGTGGCACGGTAACGGCGGTGGGACGGGTGCGGCGGATGCGATGTGCCACTTCCCAGGCTATCCAGGTGATGGCTATGAGCCCGGCGACGGTGAAGAGAAGCACCTGGACGTTCACCCCGGTAGCCAGCAGGCCGAAGGTTGGGATGCTGAACCATAGCTCGCCATGGAATTGGGCCGCCTGGATTTCGTCGGCATCGAAGGTAGCGTTGGCATCGCCCTTGGTTCGGAAACGGAACTCGGTGTTCTGGCCAAGAACCTTGCCTGTTGCTCCATCGTGAAGGGTTGAGATGATCCGGTTCACTGCTGCGACGCGATGGACCAGGGGCAGACCGGCCACAGTGCTCACATAGACGATGTCGCCCTCTTTGATGTTGGGCATGTCGGCGGGCTTGATGACTGCTACGTCGCCCTTTTCGAGAGCGGGAGACATACTCTGGGACTTCACGGTGAGGATGTGATAGCCCATAAATTGAGTTGCAATGACGCTGACGGAGGCGAGACCGAGCGTGACGCCGAAGATGGTGCCCGCAACAACTAGAACTGCGGCCTTGAGCCAGCGTCGTGAACGTCCCATCTCCATGCCTTCCTCCGTGTGGTGCCTTACCCGTGTGTGGTGGAGAGGGAGCCGACGGGAGCGGCTCCCTTCTCCCATGAGGGCTTAGGTGCCGGTGCTCGTGACGGCAGTGTTGACGTCGACGCGGACGGTATAGGCGACCTGGGCGCCCGCACAGCTATCCGGGGTTCCGGAGTTGAGCGACATCTCAACGTTGTAGCGGCCTGCAGTCAGGCCGGGCTCTTCGTCCCTATGGCCGGTGTGGCCGGGATTAACGACCTGGAGTCCGGTTCCATCCTGCGAGTAGACCTTGCTGCCGAAGTAGCTGCTGACACCGCAGACCGTCGGGATGACGTGGTCGATATTCACGGTGCCACCAACGATGCGCAGGGCGAAGTTGCTATTGGAGTGATTGGTAATCCACCCATCACCGATAATTCGCGATGTACCGTCGTTGGGGCCAAGGTAAACAGCGGGTTCCTGCTCGTAGTTCAGGTCCCAGGTGACGCTGCCGATCTTGATGTTGTTCTCACCAGTAGTCTGGCTGTTGGTCCAGGCGAAGGCGCCGCCGAGGATGATGGCGCCGGCGATGCTGAGAAGCATCGTGCCGCCGAAGATCTTGCGCATCATGAGAAGGTTCTCTCCTTGAGTTGCCTGTGTACCCGCGGGCATGCCGCGGCGCAGTCGATGACGTTGAGTGGGGGATGAGGATGTGGAAACTATGCGAGTCCCGGACGCTCCTTTCCGGGCCGCAGTGGAGAGGGGAAAAGCCGGGGAAACACCTATCGAGGGAAGGGTGTCTTCGGCTTCATGCTCGCTCAGAAGTTGGTAAACTCGAGGAGCAAGGGCACCGTCCAGGCTCTCCTTGCGACCCAGGCCCCGACTGGCTGCAATCCAGACGGGGCCTTGCTGTACTCTCCCTTGTTGCGCCGGAGTAACCCGGGCACGAATTGCAGTGTATGACGGTGATACGGTTAGTCAATATCGAGTCTTAACGGAACGGAATATTGCTTACGAAGGAGATTAGGGAAGTTCTAATCCCAAACCACTCATTTTCGAATCTGGGCACTGCATAATCGTCTGAGAGTATTTCGAAATCCGAACATCATTCGAACATAAGGAAACCGTATCAGGCTCGCTATTCTTGGTGGCGAGGGTGCTACAAAGCGGGCCAGCGATAGCGCAACGTCATGTCGGACGAGGGCCACCCCACTACATCGACACTTGGGCTGGCGAACTCAACAACTGCCGAAACAACTCAGTTCTGGGCGCCGGGGCCCTCGAACTTCCGGCGACGGTGTTCGAGGGCCTCTTCGCGGGTTCGGGAGAGGAGGTCGTCGATAATCTCGGCAAGCTGTGCGACGCGTTCAGCGGCGGTTTCGGGTTCGAGGAGGCGCTGGCGGGTCTCTTCGTCGGCCTGGAGCCACGGCCCGATGAAGTCGACCATCTGGTGGGGGTCAGCGGGGAGCTTGAGGCCACGTGCCCACTGGTCGGTGAGAGAGAGCGCAAGGCGGAAGTAGACGGGGAAGGTGGCGCGAACGGTTTCGAGGGCTGTATCGAGCTGGCGGCTGGCGTATGGGAGGGAGTCTTCGATCGGGGTGATTTCACCGTGGGGATAGGGGCGTGGATCGAGCATGCGCAGGAGCCGGAAGCGCTGAACTCCACGGGCGGTGATGGAGAAGTGGCCACGGCCTGTCTCGGTGCAGGATTCGATGCGAGCGAGGGTGCCGACATTGTATGGGACGGCTCCGCCACCGACTTCCTGCCCTTCGCGGATGAGGACGACGCCGAACACGCCGCCGGATTCGAGAAGCTCGCTGATCATGACGCGATAGCGCTCTTCGAAGATGCGAAGCGGCAGCGACATGCCAGGAAAGAGCACGGTTCGGAGGGGGAAAAGGGGTATCCGCACGTCGCAGTCCGGGTTTGGCCGGGCTCAGGAGCGAGCGAGCCAGTCTTCGAGTTCGCCCTGGTGCTCGGCGAAGTGCTCGATACCGGCGGCCTGGAGGAGGCGATTGCCGATACGGGGGCGGCCTTTTTCGGGATCGATGCCGAACTGCGAGTCGTCGAGGGCGCGAGCAGCGGCAACATAGCGGTCGTACGCGGCATCCCAATCGGTGAGGGCGGCCCGGCCTGGCTTGGCGTTGAGGGCGAATTTCGCGTTCCAGGCGTCGGTGTCGGCATAGCTGACGCCTTCCGGGGTGGGGCGTTCACCACGGGCAACGCGTTCGAACGAGCCGGTCATTTCGCCGTACCAGCCGGACATGTGAGCGAGGAGTTGGGAGAGATTCCAAACGCCGAGCCAGGTTTCATCGAACTTGGAATCGGGGAGAGCGGCGATGCGGGAGCGAAAGTTGTCGTGAGCGGCCTGGAGTTCAGCGAGGATGGCGGCCTTATCGGACATGGCGCGGTCCCTCCGGATGGTCTGCACAAATCATTGTAGGGGATCGGCTTCAGCCGCGGCGGATCCAGGTGCGTTGAATCATCACCGTCTCGGAGACGGCAGTGAGCTGATCGGCAGATTCTTCGATGGCCTGGCTCGGAGCGGGTGCGATGTCGCGGCGGCGTTGTGGCCTGGTGCGCAGTGCGGCGTTGGCGGCGGTGCGTGCTGACTGAGCGGCAAGGTATTTGCCGGCGAGGCCCATACCGACCTGGAGGGCAGTGCCGATCGCGAGGGCGGTGGCGGCTTTCTTGACAGGCGCGGGCAGGGTGGCACGCTGACGCTCGACGGGTGCAAGGGGTTTGGGTTGTTCGGTGACCATCGGTAGCTGATGCAGCGCGGCGAGATACATGCCGCACTTGCGGCAGTAGTTATCGCCCGGCTGGTAGGCGGTTGTGCAGTCGGGGCAGCTGAGGCTCTCGGTGGTCATCGGGGGATTATAACGGGCCTGCGCACCGAGGGACCGGGAAAGCCGATTGGAGCAGTCGGCGAGAATACGGATGCGTGCTGAAATCGACACTTATGCAGTTATAAACATATCAGCTAGCATCGTTGAACATGATGATCGGAGCAGAAGATCCGGTAGCGCACGGGTGGCAGCTCCCGGCGGAGACATCGAGCTTCATAGGTCGCGGCGCTGCTCTTCGACGAGCGGAAGAACTCGTTCGGGAACATCGATTGGTCACGATCGTGGGCGCGAGTGGCGTCGGGAAAACACGGTTGGCTTTGCGTGCGGCTCTTGGATTGCGCAGGGATTTTCGCGACGGTGTGCGCTTTATCGGCCTGGCAGACACCGTCGATGCGAGCCACGTAAGTGGCGAGTTTATGCGGGCATTCGGGATCGAAGATTCCCCCGGTTGCGAAGCGGCGAGTTTGGCACTCGCCCTTGGTGAGCGGGCGATCCTCATTGTGGTGGACAACTGCGAACAGGTTGCCGAGGCATGTGCGCGGATGGTGCTCGCAGCGCTCGAATCCGATGTGATGCTTCACGTGCTGGCAACGAGCCGTGAGGCGCTTCGGGTGCCTGGGGAGGTCGTCCTTCCGCTGGGAACGATGGAGTTGCCGGTGGCAGGTGAGGAGGATGCTCAGCGGCTGACCGGGAATGAGGCGGTGCAACTGTTTGTGGAGCGGGTGGCCGAGCACGATGGCACGATCGGACTGACCAAGGAGGAGTTGCCGCTCATCGGCGAACTGTGCCGACAACTTGACGGCATCCCGTTGGCAATCGAACTGGCGGCCGGAGCAGTCAGCGTGGTTGGTCTCGAGCGGATCGTCTCGCTTGCAGCCGGGGGGCTCGTGCTCGACCTGCCTGGTGCGCGTGCACCCTCCCGACACAGTTCGTTGCGAGCGGCGATCGAGTGGGGTTATTCGCTACTCGAGAATGCGGAACGTGCATTGCTCGCGCGGCTCGCTGTGTTTCGTGATGGCTGGACGCTCGACGCGGCGATCGCAGTCTGTATGGGACCGGACACTGATTCGTCGCGCCAGATCGTGTTGACGTTATCGTCACTGGTAGACAAGTCGTTTGTCGTGACGCAGGGAGCGGGGCAGGGACGGCGGTTCCGCCTACTTGAACCGGTACGCCAGTTTTCAGCCGAGTTGATGCAAGACCCCGACGCCAACTTGCGGCTGCACGAACGGCACGCCGCTTACTACGCGGGGTTGCTTCGCCGGGAGGAATCCGGTTTCAGCCGTGGGCACCGTGAAGCGTCAGTCAGCGTGATCGAGCAGGAGATCGGTAACCTGCGGGAGCTGATGGATTGGGCATTCAGCGATGGAACGAATAGCTCGGCGGTAACACTGGGGATGGAAGTTGCCGGCCGGTTGTTCCTCTACTGGCATTTCCATGGGCCTCGGGTGGAGGGGTTGCATTGGGCTGAGCGCGGCATCGCGTTGGGCGCGGAGCGGAACGATGGCATCGCCGCCGAACTGTACCGAGTGGCAGGCGAATTGACATGGCTGCTCGGCGACGACGAAGGTGCGTTCGCCCTGCTGCGCCGGAGCATCACCATGTGGCGTGCACTGGGTGACCGGCGAGGACTGGCCTATGCGTTGCAGGCAATAGCTCCACTGGAGTGCGGTTCAGGCCGCTGGGGTGCAGTTGAGGAGAGCCTCGGACTCTTCAACGAAGAGGGTGACCAATGGGGACAGGGGCTCGTGTACTTCGATGGCGGGATCATCGCCATGCAAGACGGTGACTTCGAAACCGCGGAGATGTGGATGGAGAAGGCGCTCCTCCAATTCCGAATGCTTGGCGACGACTGGTTTGGGGCCCAGGTACTCAATCACCTCGGGGATGTTGCGCGGCAGAGGGGAGATACCGGCGGCGCGCTGCGGCGGTATGGTGAAGCGCTCGTGCTCTGCCGGCAACTACGAGACGGGGTATTGCTACCGAGTGTGTATTCGAACCTGGGCGCTACAGAGTTGGGGCGAGGGCACACACGCAGGGCACTGGAGCAGTATCGCAGGGCGCTTCGCGAATTCCGAAACCGGGGAGATACTCGGGGCGTGGCGGAGTGCCTGGTGGGAATCGCCGGGGTTCGGCTGGCGATGCGCCAGCCTGTGCCCGCAGTCGAGTTGTTCGCGGCCGCAGCGCAGCTGTTCACGAGTAGCAGGACCCGCCCATGGGTCGCGAATATGGGATCAGCAGGGCTTGGCACCGAGGTAGCACACGCACAGCTCTCAGCGGAAAAATTCGGGCGAGCGTGGGCCCGGGGTTCGGCACGCCGAGCAGCCGATGTAATCACCCAGGCGTTAGCGGGGGACTTGACGGTGGCCGCGGATGCTGGTGCCGCGAGAGCCGCGGGCCTGACCGGCCGGGAGGGGGAGGTCGCGATGTTGATGGCGCGCGGGCTGAGCAACCGGGCGATAGCAGAGCGGTTAGTAATTGCAGAAGGAACGGCAGGACTCCACGCAAAGCGGGTGCTCCAGAAGCTGGGCTGTCACTCTCGGGCCGAAGTCGCGGGGAAGCTGCAGCCACAGGGCTGATAGCGCCACCAGAAGGGGATCGTTGCGGCCAGAATATCCCAAATAGGAGATGGCAGCCGTTCCCACTCCGGATATATCTGTACGTGCCGGTGTGCTAGATGCTCACCGAGTACACAACACACGGAAGGGACAACCAACATGACAACGCCAGCTCACACCTACACACCACCTCGTGGGCATCGCGTGCTCCTGGAGAACGAGCGGGTTCGGGTAATGGAGGTACGTATCGCGCCGGGCGAGCGGTCGGGGATGCACGAACATCCGGCCTGCGTGGTTTACGCGCTCAGTAACTCGCGCGTACGGTTTTCGTTCAAGGATGGGACTAGCCGGGAGTCGGAGAGCAGGGTCGGCGATGTGGTGTTCTCACCTGGTGGCTGGCACGAGGTCGAGAACATCGGAGTAACAGAAGACGCAGGCATCATCGTCGAACTCAAGGTTTAGAATCGAGGGTTCCTGGGCGCCTGGGTTCCCCGGCGCCCTCCGGGCCTTTCGGCGCCTACAAGTCAAACGAGGTCTCGACGGCGCCCGTAAGATCGAGAGGGTGACCGGGAGGGAGCGCGAGGGCACCGGTGGCGAGGGCACGCAGGGTTTCGACGAGGAAGGGGCGTTCGCGCTGGACGCCGCGGGCACGGATATCGGCGAAGAGGGGGGTCTCCTGGAGTTCGGCGATGGGGATTCCTGGCGGAGGAGGGTTGCACCAGAGGTCTTCATTGCGGGTATCGTGGATGGAGTAGCGGCAGAAGCTGATAGCGGGCCCGCGGTCGACGTCGCCGGTGACGAGGTTCATCATGCAGCCAGACTCGGTGGCACGGGTGCGGATAAGCTCGGCGATGACTTCCTGGTAGGTTCCGATGGGGCCGTCGGGCAGCGCAGGATGGTCGTTGATGAGGGTGAAGCGGCCATAGAGTGGCTCGGTGGCGATGAGCATGTATCCGAACATGACGCCAAGGTCGAAGGCTGTCTTTGCGAGGGCGTGGGCAACGGCCTCATCGTACTCGAGCCTCCAGGGCTGCAATGGCTCGCCGGGTCTCGAGAGTCTGCCGCCGCGGGCTCTGCGAAAAGCGACCGAGGAGAGGGTTTCGACGGGGATTGCATGGGATTCGGCCATGGCGATAAGGCGGTCGGTTGGCTCGGCTTCACCGCGACTACGGTTCAGGAAGATGGTGGCGATTTGAACGGGGAGGCCGTTCTCAATCGCTTCGAGGGTGTATTCGAGTGCGCCGTAGGAGCCAGGGCCGCGACCGGTGGTTAGCCAGGCGATTCGCAGGGGCTTCATCATTCGTCATCGTCGTAGGCGGGTTCGATTTCGTGGAGGCTGGCTTCGTCCTCACCGAGGCGTTCGTGGAGTGTGCGGACCTTGAGTTCGGCAGCCTCGAGGATGTCGCGGAGCTTGTCAACGAGGGCGGCGCCTTCTTCGTAGAGCGCGAGGGACTGCTCGAGGCCCAGATTACCCTGCTCGAGGCGGCGGGCTTTCTCTTCGAGGGCAGCGTAGAGCTGTTCGAAGGACTCGGTGGTCATCAACTCACCTCCGTCCAGAACGCACCATCGCTCACGGAAATTACGAGGCGCTCACCTGGTTTCACCTTCTTGATGCTGTTGACCACGACACGCTTGCCGGAGGCGTGCTGAACGATAGCGAATCCACGGCTGAGGGTTGCGCGGGGATCGAGGGTGGCGATCCGGGCGCGGGCGTACTCGAAGCGGGCACGGTCGTTAGAGTATGCGCGTTCGAGTGATGCCGTGAGATGGCGGAGGAGGTCGTTGACGTCGCGGGCCCTGCCGGGGATGTCGGGGAGAGCACGTTCGAGCCGGTAGAGCAGGGATTCGATGGCGCTTGCCTGTTCAGCGATTGCGTCGTGGGCGCAGGAGCGCATGGCACGATCGATGCCGTACAGGGTGCGGTCGAGTTGATGGATGTCGGGGGTGCTGCGCTCGGCGGCGTTGCTGGGAGTCGCGGCGCGAAGGTCAGCGACAAGGTCGGCTATGGTCTCATCAGTTTCGTGGCCGACGCCGGAGACGACGGGGACGGGGAAGCCGAAGATGGCGCGGGCGACGCGTTCATCGTTGAAGGCCCAGAGGTCCTCCATGGAGCCCCCACCCCGGGCGACGATCGCGAGGTCGAGGGCGGGCTCGCGGGAGAGGCGTCGAAGGGCGCCGACAATCTGGCCGGGAGCTGATTCACCATGGACGAGGGCGGGGGCGAGGACGAGCGTGGCGAGGGGCCAACGATGGGAGAGGACCTTCTTTATGTCCTGGATAGCCGCGCCGGTGGGCGAGGTGACGATACCGATGGTGCGCGGGAACTGCGGCAGCGGGCGTTTCCGGCCGGGATCGAAAAGGCCTTCGGCCTCGAGTCGTTGCTTGAGCTCTTCATACTTCGCGGCGAGGAGACCGATCCCCTCGGGGCGGATGAAATCGCACTTGAACTGGAGTTCGCCCCGCTGGGGGTAGATGCCAACACGACCATGAGCGAGGACGCGGTCACCGTCTTTGAGGTCGAGGTTGGGAAGGTCGCCACGGAAGAGGACACTACGGATGAGAGCGTTGGGGTCTTTGAGAGAGAAGTAGCGGTGGCCTGCCTGGGAGCGAGTGTAGTTGGAGACCTCCGCCTGGAGCCAGATATCGGAGAAGAGCTCGCTACCCTCAATGACCTCCTTGAGGACGCCGAGGAGTTGGGAGACGGTGAGCGCGGCCTGCACCGTTGGATTGTCGATTGCCGATTGGCGATTCGTCCAATTCGCGATTCACGATCCACGATTTTCGATTGGAGGAACTCGGCCAGGCGACGATTCCGGTTGGTGCGACATGACGTTCTGTTGACCCTGAACGTATAGGGAGGATAGGCTCGGCGGGCGCGGGCGGCGCATGAGGAGGCGACCAGCATGGAAGAGACGATGACTGGCACTGCTGGGGTGAGCCTGACGGGTGGGCGATAGGTTCTTCCGAGAACCAGATTCCCATGAGTGCTCACCCGGGCGCGCCGGCGGACTTTCGGCGACGCGATTGCACCGTGCGTTGCACGGGGTGTACTCAAGGGAGTTGCTGCCTTGTCCCTCTTGCTTGATTCCGGCGTAGTGTGGATTGCTGGCGCCATGTCGGGGTACCCGGGGCGTTGGGCGGTCTGTGGCGGCCGGGCTGTCGATTGCTGGTTGGGCCGGGTGACGCGCGGACACGGAGATTTGGACGTTTGCGTGTTCGCCGAGGACCAGGAGGCATTGTTTGCTCATTTCGCCGACTGGAACCTGATACCACACGACGCGAAAGCGCCAGAGAACCACGACCTCTGGACGGGCTGGCTGCTGGAACTGCCAGCGCACATTCATGGACGGCCGGAGGGGGAAGAGAACCGCCGGCTCGTGACGCAGTGGGTGACCCCGCCGTACAGGAACGCCAGGGACGGGCTGGATGTCGAGTTCGTCATCAACGAACGCAACGGTGAGGCGTGGGTGTTGAACCGGCGAAGCGGCATCGTGGCGCCGTTCGAGGAGGCAGTGGCCGATATCGGCGGGGTGCCGATGGTATCGCCAGGGGTGCTGGCGTTCTACAAGGCGACGGCATTCCACGGCGACGTGCGGTACGACCGTCCACACGACGAGGCGGACTTCGAGGCACTGCTACCGTTGCTGGGGAGCGCCGAACGAAGACGGGTGACAGGTTGGATTTCAGCGGTGAACGAGGACCACCCCTGGCTTACGCGGCTCTGATTGCCGATGCGACGGTGCCCCGCCGGCCGGGGCACTGCTGTCGTCCCGGGGGTTGGCCCGCGGGTGGTTAATCAGACGCGTTCGATATAGGCGCCGGAGTCGGTGTTGACGCGGATCTTCGTGCCTTCTTCGATGAAGAGGGGGACCTGGACGACGAGGCCGGTCTCCATGGTGGCGGGCTTGGTGCCACCGGTCGCGGTGTCACCCTTGAAGCCGGGGTCGGTCTGAGTGACGGTAAGTTCGACGGTGATGGGGAGTTCGACACCGATGACCTCATCGCCATAGAGGACGAGTTCGCAGGTATCGTTTTCCTTGAGGTACTTGTCGGCGTCGCCAACCTTCGAGGCATCGACGGGGATCTGCTCGTAGTTTTCGGTGTTCATGAAGTGGAAGAACTGGCCGTCGTTATAGAGGAACTGCATTTCGCGGCGTTCGACGCGGGCACGGTTGAACTTGGTACCTGCCTGGAAGGTTTGCTCGATGATGCTCCCGGAGCGGACGTCGCGGAACTTGATGCGGACCTGGGCGGAGCCGCGGCCCATCTTGATATGGGAGTAGTCGAGGATCGAATAGAGCTTGCCATCGAGTTCGATGGTGGCGCCCTTTTTCAGTTCGCCGGTGGAAATCACGGTTAGGCTCCTGCAGGTATGAGTTTCGGGGCGTGGCCAAGCACGCGGGCACGTCCGCTCTCGAGGACGACGATATCCTCGATCCGTACGCCTCCCCATCCGGGAAGGTAGATGCCGGGCTCAATGGTAAACACCATTCCCTCTTCCAAGGTATCTTCCGAGCTGAGGCCGAGGTAGGGAGATTCGTGGACCTGGAGGCCGACACCATGGCCGAGGCCGTGGCCGAAGCGTTCGCCGTAGCCACGAGCGGCGATCACGTCGAGGGCGAGGTTATGGGCCTGGACACCCGTCATACCGGGCTCGATCTTCTCGATTGCATTGCGCTGGGCTTCAAAGACGATCTCGTAGATCTCGCGGAACCTGGAGTCGGGCTGGCCCAGGACAACGGTGCGGGTGAGGTCGGAGCAGTAGTGGCAGTACTGCGCGCCCATGTCGATGACGATGGGCTGGCATTCGCCGAGCGGTGCCCCGGTTGGCTTCGCATGGGGCATGGCGGCTCGCGGTCCGGCAGCGACGATGGTGTCGAAGGAGATGCTCTCAGCACCCAGGGCGAGGACGTTCTGCTCGAAGATGGCAGCGGCTTCGAGCTCGGTCATCTCGGGGCCCAGGCGGGCCAGGAGGGATTCGAACGCTTGATCTGCGATATCGATGGCGCGCTGGAGGAGGGCAAGCTCTTCCGCATCCTTCCGGCGGCGGAGATTCTCGACGATGAGCGGTGCGGGAACGAGCTCGGGGCGATCGAGGGAAGGCATGTCGTCGATGCGTTCGTTGAGGGCGAGCCATGAGGCGAGGCTGGTATCGGCACGGCTGACACCGACCTTCTTGCCGGAGAGACGGCCTTCGCGGAAGAGCTTCGGCCACCATTCTTTCGAGGCTCCGAGAGCAGGAAAGACGGTGAAGCCACGGGGGACGACTTCGCGCCCGGCCTGCTCGGTGTAGCGGAAGTCGGCGGCAAAGAGCGCCTGGCTGGCGGTGATGAGCGCCCAGCCTGTGGAGCCAGTGAAACCAGAAACGTACCGGCGGTTGTCATCGTGACGGCCGAACATGTCCTCAACGGCGGCACCGATAAGGAGGGCGTCCAGGCCGGCCTCGGTGATGGCAGCGCGAATACGATCGAGGCGGTCGGTCATGGTGTCGCTCCGGGTGCTCAGGCGAGTGCGGGTGCGGGTGCGCCGAGATGGTCGAGCAGGAGATTCGTCGCGACAGTGTATCCGGCAGGGCCGAGGCCAGTCACCTGCCCGAGACAGACGGGGGAGATGAAGGAGCGGTGACGAAAGCCTTCGCGGGCATGAGTGTTTGAGATGTGGACTTCGACGACGGGGATGACGATAGCCTCGATTGCATCGTGAAGGGCAACAGACGTGTGGGTGAACGCACCTGCATTGAGGATGACGCCATGCGCGAGCTTGCGGTGCTCGTGAAGGAAGTCGATGAGGGAGCCTTCGTGGTTGCTCTGATAGCAGATAAGGGAAGCGGCGCGGGCGTTGGCGGCGGCAGCGACGCGGGCCTCGATATCGAGGAGCGTCGTTGTCCCGTAGACCTCGGGTTTGCGTTCGCCGAGGAGATTGAGGTTAGGGCCATGGACCAGGAGGATGGTGGTGGGTTGGCGATTGCCGGTTGCCGATCGCGGGGTGGGCATGTGGCGATTCTAGCTGCTCGCGGCCTGGCGTTTTCGGCGAGGGGATTCAAGGGATTGCTCGGCGAGCTTCTGCCACGCCTCGGCGCTGACTTCGGCGAGCCTGGCACGGCTGACGTGGGTGTAGATCTGGGTGGTGTTGGCGCTCGAATGCCCGAGGAGGTCCTGGACGATGCGGAGGTCGGCGCCGCCATCGAGGAGATGGGTGGCGAACGAATGGCGGAGGAGATGGGGGTGGACGTCTTCGCTGATACCGGCGGCGAGGGCATGACGCTTAATGAGCATCTGGACGGAGCGAGCAGTGAGGCGGGTACCAAGGCGGCTGAGGAAGAGCGGCGCCCCGCGTTCCGGTCGGGACCTGGAACCATGGATCCCGGGGGACAGGAGCAACGGGCGAGCATCGCGCAGGTAGGTTTCGAGGGCTTGCATGGCGGGTTCGCCGAAGAGAACAAGGCGTTCCTTTGCCCCTTTGCCGTGCACGATAGCGGAGGCGTCTTCGATGCTGACCTGGCCAGCATCGAGGGCGACAAGTTCGGAGATGCGAAGGCCGCCGCCGTAAAGGAGTTCGAAGATGGCACGGTCGCGGAGACCGGCGGGCGTTGTGGGGTCGGGTGCGGCGAAGAGGGCATCAATGATGGAGTGGTCGAGGACCCTGGGGAGACGCTTTGGGCGCCTGGGAAGGGCGATGCCGTAGAGGAGATCGCGTTCGGTGGCGCCTTCGCGGAGGAGGTACTTGTAGAAGCCGTGGATGGTGCTCGTGCGGCGGGTGATTGAGGCGGGGACGATTCCCTGGTCCTTGAGTTCGCCGAGATACTGGCGGGCAAGCTGGCGGGTAACCTCGAGGGGGTCGGTCGCATGGTCGCGGCACCAGGCGAGGAAGCTGCCGATGTCATTTCGGTAGTTGCGGATGGTGTAGGCGGAGCGGTTGCCTACGGCGAGGAGTTCGCGCAGATAGGCATCGAGGAACGCTTCGGCTGACTTGTGGGCGAGGGTCGCCATGGTCAATGGCGATTGTCGATTGCGAATCGACGATTGTCGATTGGAGATCAGTCGTAGCCGTAGGTTCGGCCGGATGCGAGGGTATTGGTCTTCAATTCACCGTGGGACCAGTGCGTACCAATGGCCTGGACGAATTCAGGGCGCACGAGCTTGGCCCGTGCGACGAGGTAGAGAGGCGTCTCGTAGCGGACGTAAATGCCCTCAGGCGGCCCGGATTTCAGCCGGGATTCCGCAAGCAGCGACCGGAGACCGGGAAGGTCGAAACGGCCGGTGGCGAGGAGTGGAACGATGGCAAGGCCGAGCCGCGCGGCGAGTTCATCGCGACGGCCAGTACTCCAGAATTGCTGCTCTTGCCGGTCGAAGACATCGAAGAGGAGGAACCAGCTCGGGAGCTGTGTGTAGGTGACGCTATGAACTGCATAGCACCACTCTCCGAAGAGCATGAGGTCGGGGAAGAGCGCATCTGCAAGGCGGTGCTCGCGGGCGGCCAGCCAGCGAAAGAGTGGGACAAACTGAGGGTGAGCGTGGCCAGGAGAAAGGTAGGAGCCGCGGTTCTGTGCGCGCAGCACCCCGTTCTCATCGAGTGAAAGGCCGACGTTGGCGCCATCGACCTTTTCCTCTACGACGACGTCGTGGGTGAGGAGATCATCCGCCTCACCAGGGGTGAGGAGTTTGTCATCACGCGGTTGTCCCGGGCCAAGCCAGGCGAGATGGGGTGTGCGGGGGAACCGGAAGAACTCGGTCATGGGCGCATCTTCTCGGTGTACTTCCGGGCGACCGCATCCTCGCAGAGGAAGGCAATTCGGACACCGGCCTCTCTGAGTGCCGCCCGCCAACCCCACCACTTGGTATCGAAAGCTTGCAGGACTGGCGGGTGCTCGGGGTGGGCGGCGGCGACCGCAAGGAACTTGCGATCGGACGGGTCGTAGACGACGTCGGCGGGAGGGAGGGGGAGTTCGGCGAATCCCTGATCGTCGCCGGCGGGGGTTATAGCCACGCGGGTGACGCGCTCGCCACCCCACTCGTGGGTGAGGAGCCACTTGAGGAAGGCATCGCCGGGACCGGGTTGTCCGCTGGCACTGAGATTCGAGCGGTACTCGGCGACGATGCTCCCGGCGTCATCGATGAAGACGTGGCCAGACGCAATAACGGCTTGCAGTGCCTTTGCACTGGCAGCAACGCAGGAGGGAGGCGCGTCATCGTTTGCGCCGTTTGCGGTGGTCGTGACGTTGGTATCGACCACACATCGGAGCGGGAGACCGGTCATGCCGAACCCTGCTGCATTCGCCTTGCCTGGGCCTCCGTCCTGGCGACGAGATCTCCCATCTCGTCCCCAAAGAAGTGCTCTGGCCAATTGCGGATGTTGCCGAAGTCGTCGACGTCGAGTTCTTCAACCTGGGCGCCGGTTGCCCCGCTGTGCACAAAGTAGAGGGCGGCATCTTCCCTCGCGAGGCGCTCCTCAGCCACTCGACGCTGGAGCCGGCGGAGGAAGTGCTCCGAGTGGCTCTGGATGATGAACTGACAGTCACGCGGGGCGTCGTTTTCACGTGCGTGGATCGCATCGATGAAGAGGTCGGCGAGGGCTGCCTGGGCGCGTGGATGAAGATGAACCTCGGGCTGCTCGAAGATAACGATGGAGCGGCGAGGGACGTAGAAGCACTCGACGATGACGGGGAGGACCTGGCTAACACCGAAGCCAACGTCAGTGAGTTTGACAGCGGGGGATGCGGGTGCAGTTGTGACGAGGATTTCGTGCTCATGCCGGCCGGTGCCGAGCGGGTGGATTTCGAACTCGTGGATGAGGCCCATCTTCTGGAGGGATTCGGCAACAAGGCGGGGAAGTTGGATTGGCGATTGTCGGGGGCCGAGGCTAAATGTACGGTCGCCCGAGGCGAGGATTGCTTCGATTGCCAGGGCTCCGCGTTCTCCCACGTGTTCCGGGACCTCGCCGGACCACAGGTAGAGCCGCCGGGGGTATTCGCGGAGCGGCCCTACGTAGTAGATGCTTGCGAGCATCCGCTCGAGTTCGAGGGCGAGATCGGCGGCGAATGCGGCGTTCTCATAGCTGGCCTGCACTTCGGCGGGAAAGCCGTAGAAACGCAAGGGTGCCGGTAAGCCGTCGGCACGATCCCGGACACGGGCGAGAACGATGCCTTCTGCTCGCAGGCTGAAGGATTGCGTGGCATCGGCCCCGGGTGCAGGCGGTTGCTGCTCCATCGCCAGGGCGAGGATTTGCTTCTCGTGGTCGCGCAGGTCGTAGCGAAAACGGTCAACACGCGGCTGAGCCCGGGCGTCCCCACGGAGGGCGGCAGTGAACTTGATGTTGTCTCCGGCGTAGCGTGCTCCTGAGAGCGGATCGTGAAACTCAAGGGCGCGAGCCAGTGTCCACGCGAGGGTGAATTGAAGCGGTTGGGAGAGGTCGTGTCCGTGAACGATGTCGGCGAAGCTGCCCGCATCAACGATGCTATGGCTGTCTCCGAGGTGGAGGGCACGTTGCCGGTCGGAGGATTCAGCGGTCTGTTTCAGGAGGAGCAGGAGTTGGGGGATGCTGGTCTTGCCGGCACTGTTGGTGCCAAAGAGGACGGTAAGGGGTGCGAGGCGAATGTCACCAGAGTCGCGCCACGCTTTGAAGTTCTCGAGCCGGAGCCGGGTGAGCATGTTCGGTGCTTCCTACCTGGGGCGCCCGCGGGGACGCGGCCAGCTCCTGATCACCGGCTGGCAGACAAGAAGAGGATAGCACGGACGGGGGCAGGTTTGGCCTTCGGTCGAGGTGCCGGGTGCCCTGCTTCTCAGTGTGTGTGCCGGTCGAGTCCGACAACCCGGAACGCGTGCACTTTCACGAAGTCGGTGAGCACCGCCGCAGCAAAGACCGTGCCGACGACTGCCGCTACAACGCTGAGCGAGAGACGGTCGATGAGCAGCCCGGCCAGTGCCATGATGATCACGATGGTTACATCCACTGCTGAGGCTGCCAGGAGCCATGGCCCCGGGAGGGAAGCCCATGCATGAGATCGTTCGCGGACGAGGTAGATAGTCGCCTGGCTGCTGAGAACGAGTGTCAGGAAGACGATAGCTTGCAGGTGGCTGAGACCGGCCGCTGGCCAGACATTGCGACCGGTCCAGAGGATGGCCATCGAGCACGCGAGCAACGGGAGTGTGACGATAGCGGCGGCGGCAAGAAGGGCGCGGACGTGCCAGCGGTCGGGGTGGTGGGAGTACGAAACGCGGTCGGTGGTGATCGCGAGGCTCACCATGTCATTCAGGATCATGAGCAAGGCCATGAGCAGGGGGGTGAAGATGAGTTCCTGCCATGCCAGCACGCCGATCGTGAGGACGACAGGCACCTCGATCTTCTTCATGCTGACGTTGAGGGCGTACGTGAGGCTGCGCTGGTAGATGCGCCGACTTTCCTTGATCAGTGCAACGATGTCGACCAACCCTTCACGCGTCAGCACCACGGCGGCCGCCGATTTCGCCACGTCCGTAGCGCCGGCGACGGCGATCCCTACCTCGGCCTGGCGGAGTGCGGGTGCATCGTTGACGCCATCGCCAGTCATCCCAACGATGTGACCCTGGGCCTGGAGACGCTGTACAAAGCGGAGCTTGTCTTCGGGCAGTACCTCCGCAAGGACACCGCAACCGTCCAGGCTACGATCATCCCGAATCGCCGATGCGGGGAGTGCGTCGCCCGGGATGGCGAGTGTCGAGGCAACGGCGCGGCCGGTGGCGAGGGTGTCGCCCGTAACCATCACCACGCGGACGCCAAGCGCGTGGACAGCCTGGATCAACTCGGCAGCGTCGGGGCGCACCGGGTCGGCCAGACCGATGAGTCCGGCTTCACACCATGGGCCACCATCTTCAGAGAACGCGACCGCAAGCACCCGCATACCCTGGGCGGCGAGATGCTCGACATCCGAACGTAGTCCGGTGGGCAATTCGGGGGCTGCGACCTGGATGAGCTTTGCGATGACCTGCGGGGCGCCCTTCGTGACGCGAACAGTCCTGGAACCATCGCTCACCACGGCCTCCGATCGCTTCGTAGCGGGGTCGAACGGCGTGTAGGCCTGGCGTTGGCGGAGCGGCGGGGTGTTCGGCTCTGCATTCGCAGCGCGCAGGATTGCGAGGTCAATCGGGTCTTGCGTAGAGGGTTCCGACGCTTCTGCCGCGAGGCGGAGCAGTTCGGCCGTGGAGGTAGTGGACACCGCTGCGGTCGCGGCAACCTCGAGGCGGTTCTGCGTGACGGTGCCGGTCTTATCGATGCACAGTACGTCCATCGCCGCGGCTTCCTGAATGGCAGAGAGGCGCGCGGTGAGGACGCCAGCACTGGCGAGGTGTCGCGAGCCCAGGGCCCCCGCAAGGGTGAAGGCGGCCGGCAATGCGACTGGCACAGACGCGAGTAGCAAGACAACGGCAAACGAGACGACATCTTGGGCTGAGGCGCTGTTTGCTGCGAGGTATGTGCTGCCGATTAACGCGAGAACGAAATCGAGGAGGATGAAGGCCTTCACCACTCGAAAGACCACACCTTCGAGGTGCACCTGCGCGTGCGCTCCCGAGACGAGTTCGGCGGTCCGCCCGAACGAGGTGCGGCTTCCCGTGGCGGATACCTCGCCTGTCGCCTCGCCACGCACCACCGTCGCCCCGCTGAATGCTGTCGCGGGCGGCTCGAGTTCAACGGCGACGGATTCGCCGGTGAGAACGGACTGATCGATCAAGAGATGGCCGTCGGCAAGGGCCAGGTCAGCGGGGACGAGGTCACCCATGCGGACGTGGATGACATCGCCGGGAACGAGTTCACGGGCCGGGATGGTGGTCCATGTCCCGTTTCGAAGGACGCGTGCTGAGACGGCGAGACGAGCGCGAAGCAGCTCGATTGCAGCCTGTGCGCGCCCTTCCTGTACGAAGCCGATGAGCGCGTTGAGGACGAGAATGATCCCGACAATCATTGCTTCGAGCCACTTCCCGAGGGCGAGCTCGAGGACGGCGGTCGCTTCGAGCATCCACGGGACCGGCGCCCAGAACTTCAGAGCGAACGCGGCGAGGGGGTGTGGCCGAGTTGTCGTGACCTCGTTTGGTCCGTACTGGCGAAGGCGGGTGAGAGCTTCCGCACCTGTCAGCCCCCGGCTTTCGATGGTCGGGGAAGGAGATTCGTCCGGATGCGCCATGACCGTCATATCAGCACCACGGCAACCCGCTGACAAGCGAGACCGGTAGCTGGATCGGCCACTGACGCAAGCAAGTGGCCACGACTGATGAGAGCGGTGATCGCAAAGCGAGGGCCGATTTCGGCCCTCGCAGATTCAGATTCAGTGGTAGCGCGTAGGGGATTCGAACCCCTGATCTCCGCCTTGAAAGTTCGTAAGCGGCAGCCCCACGTCGTTCCGTTATGCGTTGTTCAGATTCACCCTGGCCTCCACGGAAGTACCACACTGAGGCTCCTTTCCAACCGATCCGCAATCGTCCGGGGGAAAATGGCCACAAAATGGCCACAGGGGACGGGCCTGCGCCGGGCAAGCCAACTACCGCGACGATCGCTCGGAACCGTCAGCAGGCACCGGTGCGTTCCTCGAGAGGCCAGAGGGCGGCAACGAGAGAGCAAACCGGCATCGAATACGAGAGCTTCAACGAAGGCAACTCACGTTCGAGCAGGCCGCGTGCCTCTCTCGCAGCGACAACGAACCGCTCGGGTGTGGTGGCTGGCAGCAAGGATGCCGCTCGTCGGAAGCCACGGGCTTCAGCCACGATGTTGAGGCGCTCGAGCACTTCCCAATCACGCAAGATGCGTGGCCGATCAACCCACTCGACACCGAAAATGGCAGTGCGCATAAGGGCGCTTCCCGCCGTTACGGAGTCAGCGACCGAAGTCGGGACGAGGGTCAATTAGATCAGCTTGATTCCCGCGGACGTTGGTTCGTTCTTCGTCCAGGACGCCGTAACGGAACTGGTAGCGGACGACCTGGAGGCTGCCGATGCTTTGTTCACACACGCCAATCTCGAAGACCTACAGTGAACCGCCCGACGATACGGCCCGAGTGACGCGTGGCTGGAGTGCGCCCTGATGGCAATTGACCGAGGCGCGGAGCCCCACGAGGACCGTCGCTTACACAGCGTTCCCAGGGAGCGTGTGGTCCGGTGGAGAGCTTCCATTAGTAGTCGGGGGTCGATGAGTTCGACAGGTTTGGCAGTGAGGAGCGACCTGGCTCATAGACACGCCTGGCGGGCGCAGACATAGAGCAGTTTGCAGGCAGGGCGATGAAGCCGCCGAGAATGAGCGACGGGAGTGCATTTTCGGCCACGACAGTCTGTAAGCGATGCTGTCTTCGACCGATAACCTCTTACAAACCCTACTCCGCAACCCGGCTATCGAGGTCAAGACCCACCGCGTACCCTAAACGCCGTCCTGTAACGTGGCGGAACCGAGATCCAGGAAGACGTTCTCGCCCTGAACGCTGGACTCACCGAACTTCGGACGGAACAATTTCGATGCGGCAGCGCCGGCGTCGCGGCGGAAGTTGCTTAGTCTCGCATACGTCCAGTCGGGATGGCATTGATTCCAATAAGCCATTCGCTCCGCCCAGGTACGCCGGGTAGGTGCATCAAGGGTGAAGAACGCCAGGTAGGCGTGTTTATCACCGAGCGATCTGTAGTTCTGCCCAACCACTTCTCGCTTGGCTTGCTGAAACGCTGCTTTGACCTCATCCACCGTCGCTGTCGGGTCTACACTCAGGAGAAGCCGGCTGACCGACGGCACGTCGGTGTTGGGTAGAAACGATACCGACACCATCGATACCAGCGGACAAGCATCATGGATCACAAAGCCCAGTGCCTGTTCGTATGACCACGGCAGCTCGGCACTCAGCCGGCCGGCAAGTCGCTCCAGCCAGGTACGTGTCGAGCTTGTAACGGGCCTCGGCGCTTGCCGGCGCTTCTCACCTTTCGCAGGGAGTTTGGAGGTCCTCCGGCGGTCAGCCGCTTTCATATGTTTCGAGACATCATCCCAGGTGGCTGAGAGCGAAAGCGGCTGACCGTTGAACACTTCGGCTCTGAACTTGAGAACCTCCTCATCTTTCTTCGCCCGGTCCCAGACGACAGCCGAAAGCACGCGTTGACGAAGCGTCTCTTCCTTTCGGCGCTCTGGCGGCGCGAATGAGTCCTTTGCGGAGCGGCGGCGCCCCCCCGGACCACGGGGTTGCTCATACACGTCCCGGTTGCGCCGCAGATGGTCGACAAGGAATTCGAGCGCATCCTCGTCACCTCGAAGTACATCGTTGACGTAGCCGCGCTCGACGACCAGTTTCCACTCGGCGTCGGTGATTCGGCCCAGCACCTTCACGGCATCTTCGCGAACTCGCTGTTTCCCCTGGCTGGTGCTTCGAGTCATTCGCCTTCCTAACTTAAGAGCGGGTGATATGCATCACTTTATAGTATCTGAAAGTGATGCCGCTATTCTGGCAATATGTCTAGCTTATCTGTCATTTCCAGTCCTCATGGCGGTTGGGAGCAGGACTGCTCCCAGCCCATCGCTGCGGCGGCACAGCAATCAGTCAGCCCGGCCACAGCCGAATGACAAGTCAGCCATTCTCAGCCGAACAACGCGTCAGCGCAGAGCGACCGTGCGCAGTTTGCGGAAAGCCGGACTGGTGCGCCTTCAGCTCGAACGGTGCCTTCATCTTCTGCCAGCGACAGGAGTCCTGGAACGGCCTCAAGGCCATACGCCACACCGATGCAGGCTGGCTCTTTCCGCTGCAAGAGCCACTCGAGCCATTCGCGACCGCTCCTGCCGCCAGTGCAACATCATCGAAAGTGACGGGGCCAAAGAAGCCGCGCGCCGAACATCCCGAACCCCTCGATCCCGACACGCTTGACCGTGTCTGGCACCGCATTGCCGACGTCTGCGGGCTGGATGACGTCGCGTTTGAAGAGATCACCATCAGGCGACAGTTCCCCAACGCTATGGAGTGCGGGGCTCTTTTCTTCTCATTGCCAAGGGCAGGCAACGAACTCGCACGTGTGATGGACACTCTCATTGCAGAGTTCGGCGAGGAGACCCTGAGCCGCGTGCCCGGCATCAACGTACAGTGCAAGAATTGTTCAGGTACTGGCATCGCTGGTGGCGTGAAGTGCCGTCGCTGCGGCGGTGGGGGAAAGCACCGCCCGAGTTTATGGTCCGTACGCGGAAAGCAGCACGACTTTGTCATCGTAGCCTGCGATGAACAGGGGCGCGCATGCTGGGCGACGCGAAGGCGCCTTCCATGGGATGAAGAGTCCGGCGACGCGAAGTACCTCCTGTTGTCAAGTTCGCGATCGGGAGAGGCAACGCTGAGCGGGCTCCCCCTCTATCACATCGCCGGGAAGAATCACGATAAGTCAACGGTTTACATCACCGAGGGGATCCTCAAGGCGGAAATCATCGCTGACCGACTCCAGTGCCCGGTCCTCGGGATTTACAGCACTTCCGTCACTGGCCCAACACTCACCGAGATTACGCGAGTCGTGCGCGGATGGGGTTCGCAAACGGTGGTGATTGCCTTTGACGCAGACAAGTATGAACTCAAGGAGAGCGGTGAACTCAAGCGCCCCAATGTGCTCTTCGGCGAGAAGAAGCTCGTCGACGCCTTCCAAAACATCGCCGTTGTGTACTCCGCTGAGTGGGACCTCGCCGACGGGAAAGGGCTGGATGACCTCCTCGTCGCCGGCCATCTCCCCAAGCTAATTGAACGCTACGAGCCGCCACATCCCAGGCCACGTGTACCGCGCCCCTGTGCCCCCGTAGAGGCCACCATCCGCACCGCCAAACTCACTTCCGTGCGCAGAAAGGCGGCAGAGATCATCTCCAACGTCATTCATGGGCAGGTAAACGACTCCATCCAGCGCGTCGCCCCGCCTCCAGGAACCGCCAAGACCGGGAGCGTCCTCCGCGCAATGGAGACGAGCCCGCTCAACGTGATGATCGCGGTCTCGCGCCACGATCAGGCGAAGGAACTCGTGGCACGTGCCCATTCGGAAGAGTGCCAATGCGGAAAGACGCGGGGTGAGTGCCCGGATCACCGCATCGTGCTCCACCACGATCGCGGCCGCTCCAAGGGCAACTGCGCGAACTACGACGTGGTGGAAGAGGCCATCAAGGCAGGATACGGCTCCCGTGTTGGCACGATCATCTGCGGCAGCGAAGCCAACCCGAAGTGCCCCCTGTTCAACGAGTGTGCCTATCAGGCCCAATTTCGCCGTCCCGGATCACATGTGGCGCCCATCGAGCTCGTCACTCAGAAGGTAACCTCGACACAGAACTACAGCGTGGTGGTGTTCGACGACATCGAGTCCGGCCGCTTGATCTCCAAGACCATGGTCACCCCGGAGATGCTGACTGCTGCTCTCGCAAACAAGAAGGCGCGCAAGCTTCACCCGCTATTGCAAACCCTCCTGTATGCGGTGAATCGCACTTCACGAGACGGGGTCTCTCACCGAGCCGCCTATGAGCTGCTCAATGAGGTGGCGCTTGGCATGGGGATGTCACTCGCTACGGTTCTTGCGTCTGTCCCGCGCACACCTCGCTGGGTCCCGCAGAGCACAGTCGAGGGCTTTCGTTCAGCCATCCCCGGTCAAATTACAGAGTCGATCACGATGCTCAAAGAAGAACACCGGTGGTTTGAAACCGGAAACGAGTTCACGAGCGGGCTGTGCATCACGAGCGAAGGTATCGAGGTCGCGCGCCTGCAGATGCCGATGGCACGCGGAGACGGGACGACAGCTCTCACCGGAGCATCCATCCTGGTACTGTCCTCGACTCCGGATCCCGTCCTCGGCCAATGGATCCAGGGGCTCGACACACCCATCATGCCCCCCTATCAGCCGGTGGTAGAGCTTCCCCCGCAGGTCCGTATCATCCAGGACGTGAGTGGCTTCTACGGCAAGGGCTCAATCCAGAGAAATGACCAGACAGCGCTCCTCCGGCGCGCTCAGGATTATGCGGACGAGTTCCGGACCAGGAACGTCGGCGTCGTCACTCACAAGGATTTGCAGAGGAGAGCGGCACTTGCCCTCGGATTGCCGCTCGAGCGTGTGCTGTATTTTGGCAACATGCGCGGTGCAAATGCCCTCCGCGATGTCGACCTGCTCCTGGTTATCGGCACTCCAGCCATGTCCGACAGTGCCGCTTACCGGATGGCCTGCGCGGCCTTCCGTGGCCCATACAGTCCTCCTTCCAATCACCTTTGGATGCGAGCACATCCATATGAAGGTTGGCAGGACGAGGAAGGTCTTGGCCGCGAGGTCGAAGTGCTCGAATTCCGCGACCCCTCTGTCAACGGCATCTATGAAATCATGCGCCGTGACGAGCTCATTCAAGCGATTTACCGTTGCCGCCCATATGACCTTGCTGACCCTACTGGCGAACGATCGTCGCTGACCGTGGTACTGATCACGGAGCAGCCGGTCGAAGGGTTGCGAGTAGACGAGTTGAGGTTTCGCGGAAATGCGAAGCGCTCAGAGGAGGCAAGGCGCAATCGTGCTGCCTAGTACGAGTAAATCCTCCTCATGATGCAACGGTGCGTTCACATCAGGCTTTCGGCAGTCTGGCCTCCCACATGTATGTGGTCTCTTATACAGGTGTGCCTCTGGACTGCCGAAAGTCAGCGGGGGGGCAACCATCGCCCTGATCGTGATATGAACGCATATCTCAGCTGCTGGAAGCATCACTATAATAAGCAGCCCAAGATAGGAGTCAAGCTAACCGTACAGTTGCGATCAGGTTTCCGGGAAGGCTGATACTCGGGCAACAATCGGCATTGGTCACTACCCAAAGCTAACCATGGTCGAGACGTGTCGGAAGGGCAAGACAGCAGAAGCACCCGGTCCGAGTAGTGATGACATAGTTTCGCGGCGTGTTGGGCTCTGTAGGGCGCCAGGGAGCCATAGATAGACTGTCAATCGCCGGGGTGATGCCCGGGTCGATCGCCACAGTGATGCCCACCCCGT
>CAZDUX010000032.1:0-25401 GCA_964508715.1 uncultured Anaerolineaceae bacterium
CCGTGCTCAAAGTGCTCTCGCCACCGTCAAAGACTCTTCGGTGCCACTACACTAGTTCTTCTTGAACGCCGGGTCTTGATCGGTCCGGGCCATCAATGACCACGTCTCGCAAACGTACTGAGAAACGGTGCCGGAACGATTCTGTGTCCAACCGCTCCATGCCGAGCACGTGCTGTGGAGACGTTTCCACATTGGCATGGCAGAGTGGCGATAGCATGAAGCGATGGACGCGCGTTCGGCCGGGTTGCTGATCGTTGGGCTCGGGGTGGCGGCGGTGGTGGTTGGGCTGGTGGTCATGACCGGGGCGCTGTCGTGGTTCGGGCGATTGCCGGGCGACATCCGGATTTCGAATGGGAACACGCGGTTCTTCATCCCGATCACGACGATGATCCTGCTCTCGGTGGTGGTGAGCGTCGTATCGTTCATCGTGCGGCGGTTCCTGTAGGCTGGATCCATGTTCAATGACGTGAGCGTGAAGCCCGACTACACGAGCCTCGACCTGCCGGAGCCGCCGCCGGAGCGGCCCTACGTGCTCCTCAACATGGTAATGTCGGCCGATGGCAAGGTGGTCATCGAGGGGACGGAGCAGGGGATCGGTTCGAAGACGGACCAGCGGCTGATGCGTGAACTTCGTGTGAACGCGGACGTGGTGCTGAACGGCGCAAATACGCTGCGGGCGAGTGGGACATCGTCGCGGCTGGGTGATCCCGCACTGGAGCAGATACGGATGGACCGGGGGAAGCCGCGCTATCCCATTGCGGCCGTGTGGTCGCGCTCGGGGAATCTCCCGCTCGACCGGATCTTCTTCACGGCCGATGACTTTCCGGCGATCGTCTACCTCTCGGCAGCCGCTCCCAGGGAGCGGGTCGCTGCGCTTGCGGCAACGGGAAGGCCCTACTACCAGGTGCCGGCGACAGCGGCAGGTGGGTCCGACGACCTGCCGGCGATGCTCGCGCATATGCGACACGAACTCGCGGCGAAGGTGTTGCTTCTCGAAGGTGGGCCGACAACGAACGCCCAGTTTTTCGCGCGGGGGCTCATCGATGAGTTCTTCCTCACACTGGGGCCTGTAATCGTTGGCGGTAAGGATACGCTCACCGCGGTCGAGGGCCCGGCGGCATTCCCGAAGGAGTTGGTGAAGCGGCTGGCGCTGGTTTCCGTCGTCCCCAACCCGGCGACTGGCGAGGTGTACCTGCGTTACCAGGTTCGGAAGGAAGGGCATTGAGAGCCGGCCTCACGCCGTTAGCGTGGCGGCGAGGATGGCTGTGGCGACTGCGGCCAGTGTTGGGAAGAAGGCACGGCGGGCATAGTCGCCCGGGCCGAACGTGAGGCCGTGGGCACGGCTGAGATTGAGCCAGAAGACAGTGCTGAGTGAACCAACCATCGTGAAATTTGCACCGATGGTGCAACCAATGAGTGTGCCCGTGACGAGACCGTCGCGATTACCGGACACGGACTCGATGGCGACGGCGAGGAGGAGTGCAGCCGGCCAGTTGTTGAGCAGGTTTGAAACGAAGGCAGCGATCAGTGCGGAGCCGGCAATGGTCACAAGCGGTGGTGCATCGGCGATCAGGCCGAGCACTGAGGCGAGCCAGTTGAGGGAGCCAGCCTCGGAGACGCTCTCGGCGAGCAGCAGCAGGCTTGCGACGAAGATCAGGAGCCCGGGAGAGAAGTGCCTGTGATAGGGTGCGCGGTTGCCGCCGAGGGCCAGCACCAGTGCCAGGAGCATGACCCCGCCTCCGAGGGTGACGAGGCCCAGGGGAATGCCCCTGACCGCTGCCGTGACGTAGGCAGCGCCGAGAACCGGAACGAGCAGGAGTGCCGGGAACTCCAGTGCTCGTCGTCCCGAACGGCGAATATCGCGGCTCGGGGGTAGCTGCGGCCGGGATGGACCGGGTATCCGTGCGAGCATGACGACCGAGAGCGCTATAACGCCGGCGAGCGCGGCCGGGAGGATGTGGACTGAGTAGTCGCGGAATGTGAGGCCAAAGCGTTCGTAGAAGAGCAGGTTGACCGGGTTTGAGACGGGCAGGATGAGGCTTGCGCCATCGGCCATGAAGGTGATGCCAAATGCAGCAGTTGTCAGGTCGCGACCGGTGAGGCCCAGGGCGAGGATGGCCGGCGTAAGGATGAGTGGGGTGGCATCGTTCGAGAAGATCGCGGTTATGGTCGCTCCGGCGAAGAGGGCTGCCGCAAGCCGCGGCCGGCCGGAGGAGGTTCGCCGCAGTAAGCGAGCAAGGCGTGCATAGAGTCCCGACGCCTCGGCGCCCGCGGCGAGGAGCATGAGGCCAAGAAAGAACGCCTCGATTGACCAGCTTTCCGCAATCGTCGCGAGACCATTGCGCAGGCCGAGGGGACCGAGGAGCCAGGCGGCAAGCCCGCCAGTGAGCGCGACATGCCAGTCTCTCGCACCGAAGGGGCGGAGATAGAGAGCGGCAACGGTGAGGGTGAGGACCGCGCCGAGGAGGACTGGCTGCACGCGAGTATTCTCCGTGGAAGTTACCCCTATGGGCCGCTCGAACATGCGTTCGATTTCTGCTATGCTCACTCGCGCCGGGGGCTGCTGCCTCTACACTGGATCTGTGCCACCGTTCTGGGCGGCAATCGATAATCGTCAATCGGAAATCGTCTGTGCCACTCGACCACATCCTCGTTCGCGGTGCTCGCGAACATAACCTCAAGAATATCGATGTCCGGATTCCGCGAGACCAGTTGGTTGTCATAACGGGTCTTTCCGGGTCGGGGAAATCGTCACTCGCGTTCGACACGATCTATGCCGAGGGACAGCGGCGGTACGTCGAATCGCTGTCGGCGTATGCGCGCCAGTTCCTCGGGCTCATGGAAAAGCCGGATGTCGACCATATCGATGGGCTCTCGCCCGCCATCTCGATCGACCAGAAATCGACCTCGAACAATCCGCGTTCGACGGTCGGGACAGTGACCGAGATCTACGATTACATGCGGCTGCTGTGGGCGAGGGTCGGCCGGCCGCACTGCCCGAACTGTGGGCGGCCGATCGAGCGGCAGACCGTTCAACAGATCGTCGATGCAACGCTCGCATACCCGCCGGGTTCGCGGCTGTTGTTGCTTGCGCCAGTGGCCCGAGCGAAAAAGGGCGAGCACGCAGGCGTGTTCGACGAGGCACGGCGGGCGGGTTTCGTACGAATCCGCATCAATGGAGAAGTGCGGGACCTCGATGAGGAGATCGTGCTCGACAAGAAGAAGCGGCACGACATCGATGTGATTGTGGACCGCCTGGTCGTTCCTGATCCCGGGAGCGACTCGAGTGCGGCAAGCCGGATCGCCGACTCTGTTGAGACAGCGCTGAAGGTCGGCCAGGGCGTGATGATTGTCGCGTTGGCCAACGCATCCGGTCCTGATTCTGAGCGAATCTTCAGTGAGCACTTCTCGTGCCCGTACGATGGCACCTCGATCGGCGAGATCGAGCCCCGGACGTTCTCGTTCAACAGCCCGCATGGTGCCTGCCCGGTGTGCACAGGGCTCGGGGTCGAGATGCAGGTGGACCCGTCGCTCGTTATCCCCGACCGGACGAAGTCGCTCGCGGATGGTGCCGTGGAGCCGTGGTCGAAGTCGCCGAGTGTGGCCGGCTGGTACATGCGGCAGCTCGAGGCTGTGGCCGAGTACATGGGGTTCAGTGTCGATGAGCCGGTGAAGAACCTCGAACAGAAGCAACTCGACGCAGTGCTCTTCGGGACGGGTGAGGAGAAGCTGCCGCTCCGATTCACGAACCAGTACGGCCGGACGCAAACCTACGACACGAAGTTCGAAGGGGTGGTTACGAACCTGGCGCGGCGGTACAAGGAAACCGACTCAGACTACGTCCGCACCGATATCGAGAAGTACATGGCCGCGATCCCGTGTGCTGCCTGCAAAGGCCGGCGGCTACGCGCTGAGGCGCTCAGCGTGCTGATCGATGGGAAGTCTATCGTCGACGTCACGGGCGGAGGGATTAGCGCGACGAAGACATGGGCGGACCACCTTGCCGGGCCGGAGACGCCGCTCAACCGGCGCGAACAGACGATCGCGTTCCAGATCCTCAAGGAGATCCGGGCACGCCTGGAGTTCCTGCAGGATGTGGGGCTTGAATACCTGACGCTCGATCGCGTGAGCGGCACACTCTCCGGTGGCGAATCACAACGTATCCGCCTGGCGACCCAGATCGGCTCGGCACTCATGGGGGTGCTGTACATCTGCGACGAGCCCTCAATCGGTCTGCATCCGATCGATGGAGACCGACTGATCAAGACACTGGAGCGGCTCCGCGACCTCGGAAATACCGTGCTCATCGTGGAACACGATGAGGCGATGATGCGAGCGGCCGACTGGATCATCGATATGGGCCCCGGTGCGGGCGTTCATGGCGGTCATGTGGTGGCCGAGGGGAATATCGAGGTCATCAAGGGAAGTGACGGGAGCATTACCGGTGCCTACCTCTCGGGCCGCCGGGAGATCCCGGTGCCGCTGGTGCGGCGCCCGGGCAATGGCAAGAGCATCTGGGTCCGCGGCGCCCGGGAGAACAACCTCAAGGATGTCGATGTCGAGCTCCCGCTGGGGAAGATGATCGCGGTGACCGGTGTCTCAGGGTCGGGGAAGTCATCGCTGATCACCGATATCCTCGTGCCGCGGGCGACGCAGGTGCTGCATGGTGCACGCCAGCGCCCGGGGGCCCACGACACAATCGAGGGCCTGGAGTTCATCGACAAGATCGTCGATATCGACCAATCGCCGATTGGGCGGACGCCACGCTCAAACCCAGCGACCTATACGGGAACGTTCACACTGATCCGCGAGATGTTTGCCTCGGTGCCTGAGGCGAAAGCGCGCGGCTATAAGGCCGGCCGCTTCAGCTTCAACGTGAAGGGGGGACGCTGCGAGGAGTGCGCAGGTGACGGCTACAAGGTCGTCGAGATGCAATTCCTGCCAGACGTGACGGTGCCGTGCGAGGTCTGCCATGGCCAGCGCTACAACCGGGAGGCCCTGGAGATCCTGTTCCGTGGCAAGAACATCGCCGAAGTGCTCGATATGACCGTCTCCGAGGCGGTGGAGTTCTTCGAGCGGTTCCCGCGGGTCAAGCGAATCCTGGATACGCTCGAAGCGACGGGCCTCGGTTACATCAAGATCGGGCAGCCAGCGACGACACTGTCGGGCGGTGAGGCACAACGCATCAAGCTCGCGAGTGAACTCTCGCGCCGGTCCACCGGGCGCACGCTCTACATTCTCGATGAGCCAACGACGGGCCTCTCATTCCAGGACGTGGCGCACCTGCTCAACGTGCTCCAACGGCTGGCCGACGCGGGAAACACCGTGCTCGTCATCGAACACCACCTCGACGTGATTAAAGCGGCCGACTACATCATCGATCTTGGGCCGCTTGGTGGAGACCGCGGCGGTACGGTGGTGGCGACGGGATCGCCGGAGCAGGTGGCGCTTCACCCAACGAGCTTCACCGGCCAGTACCTGAGACCGATACTCCAGGCGGCGGGGACCATCGCTGGAGCCGCCACGCCGGTGCTCGCGGGGGCCACCGTGGGTGAGCGGCGTGCTGCCGGATCCAATGGCAGGGTGAGCGTGACGGAGGCCGCGGCGGATGCCGCTGCTGCGAGC
Source organism: uncultured Anaerolineaceae bacterium (assembly GCA_964508715.1). Lineage (GTDB taxonomy): Bacteria > Chloroflexota > Dehalococcoidia > Tepidiformales > Tepidiformaceae > JAKALX01. The sequence continues at coordinate 5,626 of CAZDUX010000032.1, forward strand.
ATCGGCGCGCGAATTGAACGCGAATCGGCTCCGGCGGAACCGCGGCCACAAACGAAGGCGGCGGCAAAACGTGCTCGGCAGGCTGCCAATCCCCGGAAAGAGACCGCCAGCGAAAGGAACCTGCGGGAAAAGCGAGAGGCCGAGACCGCCGGCAGCGAGTAGCCAGCCGCCTTGTTGAGCTGAGGGCTACGAAGCCAGGAGATTCCGGCCGCGCTCGTTGAGCGCCTGGAGTGCGGAGACCATGTCCTGGACAAAGCGGTGCTGGCTCTGGCCAAGATCGCAGAACCTGGCACGGACCTCGAACAACCGGCCGGTCGGGCGGCAAGCGATGACGTCGCAGGGCAGGCGGATGCCGTCGCGGCCATGGATGAACACGTCGATCCGGCCGTCGATGGCGTGGTCAGCGGAGAGCCGCATGCCGCCCGACGAGATGTCGAGGAGACGGGCATCGGCGAGTTCATTGCCATTGGCAGAGGTGACCTGCACGCGCATGGATGTTTCGAAGCGCGGAAAGACGCGACGTTCGATAAAACGCCAGGGCGACAGCAGTTGCACACGGATGCCCGCCATCCCGCTCGCGGCGACTACGATCGCTTCGGCGGCGAACCGCGAGTCGCCCCGCAGGACGACGAGCACCACGCGGTCACGACGTTCGAACGCCCGTCCGGGGACACCCTCCATCGAGATATCCAGGGCAGCACCATTCGCAAGTGGCTGCTGGATGACAGCGTGGAGGACCGCCCGGCTACCATCACGGGGTAAGAGCAGAACCATTTCGCCCGGCGCCAACGGCGGTTCCATGATTTGACTATCGGCAAAAACCCTGTATTCCGGGTGGCCGCTGGGTAGCTGGTGGGTGAACCGGGGGTGGATGGCCTGCTCAATGGCCACCTGCCTCTGCAGAGCAGCATCGTCCTGCAGCCGATCCAGCAAGACCGTAGAATCGAGTCCGTCGAAAGAAGGTGCCAGGTGCCGAAGGTGACTGAAGTCCGGGAGCGCGTGCGTTCGCTGGACACCGACTCACAGGGAATTGTGAACAATACCAAGTACTTCGAGCTCTTCCAGGATGCACGGCTCGACCATCTCATGGCTATTCGGAACCCGGATGACCCCTGGACACTTGGGCCTGACAGTTCGTTCGTGCTGGCATCGACAACCTGCAACTACAAGAACTCTCTTCGTCATCGGGACGAGATAGTGACCCGCGCGTGGACAGCCGAGGTGCGAACGCGAAGTTTCGTGTTGGGCTACGATGTGCGGCTCATCGACGGGACTGTAGTTGCAGATGGGTCGTCGGTCCAGGTTTGGATCAATGCCCGGGGTGAGGCTACCCCACTGCCTGATCCTGTTCGTCGTAGCCTGGAAGCATCGCTAACCGATAGCTAAAGGGCTGGCATTCGCACGGCCTTCACGCGCGAATGCCAGCTGGTTTCGAGGTCCTGGTTAGCGGCCTGGGACCGGTGGCGGTGGGGTAATCCCGCGCCTTTCACAGACATGCTCCGATTCGATACGGAATGTGCAATTGAAGCGAGCACGATAGTTTTCCATGGCGATGGTGCCAACGAGCTCGACCAATTCACCTTCGTTATACCACTTGTGCGCTTCATCAAACGTCTCGTCGGTGACGTCAACCGGTGTTTGCGTCATCTCTTCAGCGAGGGCAAGGGCGGCCTTCTCGGCAGGGGTGTAGAGATCGCTGGTACGGAAGTCGAAGATCGCCGCGATCTTCTCGTCGGATGCACCGTTCATACTGCTCCCGGCAGTATTGGTGTCCATTCAGAAGGGGCAACCAACCATCTGGGCAGCCCGGAGGCAGACGAGGGTACGAATCAGCGGGGGTAGCATGCCGCTTTTTTCCGGTGCGGCGCCGAGTGCCCGGCTGGCCTTCATGATTTCGGGGGCGTAGGCCTGGATACCACCACCGACGACTGGCTTACCCAGCCATTTCTCACCTGCCTCGAGTGCAGCCCGGACCTCGCCCTCCGGGACTTCGTCTTTTGTCAGGGGACGCAAACGCGGCATCTGAATGCTCCTTGATGTAGTTTATTTTCCGACTGGATAGGGGCCCGAGAAGGCCGCAACCATTTCCTTGAGTGGGGCCATCACCTCGCGGTAAAGGCCGCTGGCAAATGTGACTCGACGGACGCCGATGGCCGCGAGTTCGGCGAGCGGAAGTGGATGGCGCCAGGCGAGGATGTTGATTGGCCCTTCGATGCCCTTGACCACAGCTCGCGTCGCGTATTCATCGAAAAACCCGAACGGGTAGATGCAGTCGGCGCCAGCTTCACGGTAGAGACGTGCCCGCTGGATGACGTCGGCGATCTGGTCATCAACCGAGCCGGTCCGGTGCAGGAGCGGATCCGTTCGGGCGTTGAGGACGAGGTTCACACCTGATTTCGCAATCTCATCCTTCAAGGCCGCGAGGCGTGCTGCCTGCTTGTCCGCCGGGACCAGCGGCTCGCTCCCGTGGTGGTCGGTATCTTCGAAATTGAAGCCTGCCGCGCCGGCGGCTATCGCTCGCCGGACGAACTCGTCGAGCGGGAGCTGGTAGCCGGCCTCGAGGTCGACGGTAACGGGGACATTGACGGCCGCCGTGATGCGTGCCGCCGCGGCGAACATCTCGTCGGGAGGTGCATGCTCATGATCTTCGTGGCCGATAGATGCGGCGATGGCGTTACTGCTCGTAGCGATAGCGGGGAAACCAGCGGCTTCGAAGGTGCGAGCACTGGCGGCATCCCATGCATTCGGGAGGACCAGCATGTTGGCGCCGCCATGCAGGCGGCGAAGGAGGTCTGCCTTCTCAGCAAGGATCGCAAGGGAGCCAGGGTCGTGGGCCATGCTGCGACTATACAGCAATTAAGTGAGCGCGACCTGTTCTATCCCCGTGAGGACAACCACCCCGAGGGCCTTCGTGGAGACGGCGCCGGTGGCTAGATGACCGTCGGTGCCTGGTACTCGCCAAAGACTTCGCGCATGGTGCCGCAGATCTCGCCAAGCGTGGCGTACGCACGCACTGCGTCGAGGATAGGTGGCATCAGGTTGGCATTACCCTGGCAGGCTGATTTCAACGCGGCGAGTGTCGAACGCACCTTCTCCGCATCCCGCTCGCTGCGGTGGTGTGCGAGCCGGCGGAGCTGGTGGTCGACGAGGCGCTTGTCGACGGAGAAGATGGCGGTTTGCTGCTCGTTGGCGTCGGTGTATTCATTCACTCCGACTACGATTTCGCGCTTTTCGTCGACTTCGCGCTGGTAGTTCCAGCTGGCCTCCGCGATCTGGGTTTGCATCCAGCCGCTTTCGATTGCGCGGATCGACCCACCCATCTCCTCAACCTGTCGCATGTAGCCACGAGCCTTCGCTTCGAGTTCATTGGTGAGGTGCTCGATGAAGTAGCTTCCGGCCATGGGGTCGACCGTGTCGGTGACGCCCGTCTCGTGTGCGATGACCTGCTGCGTGCGGAGGGCGATTCGCTGCGCCTGGTCGGTGGGCAGGGCAAGCGCTTCGTCGAAGCAGCTCAGGGCGATGCTCTGGACGCCACCAATGACGGCGGCGAGCGACTGGATGGCGGCGCGAACGATGTTGTTCTCGGGCTGTTGGGCCATCAGGGTTGAGCCGCCGGTCTGCGTGTGGGTTCTGAGCATCATCGAGCGAGGATCCCGGGCGCCATAGCGCTCCTTCAGGAGACGGGCCCAGAGGCGCCGGAGGGTCCGGTACTTGGCGATCTCCTCGAAGAAATTGTTGTGGGTGTTGAAGATCCAGCTAATGCGCGGGGCGAACTCATCGATATCGAGACCGCGCTCGATGGCGGCATCCATGTAGGCGCAGGCGTTGGCGAAGGTGAAGCCAATTTCCTGGGCAGCCGTGGAGCCGGCATCGCGGATGTGATAGCCGCTGACGCTGATCGTGTTCCACTGGGGAACATTCCTGGCGCAGAAGGCCATGATATCGGCCGCAATGCGCACGCTTGGGCCGGGCGGGAAGATGTACGTCCCGCGCGCGACGTACTCTTTGAGGACATCGTTCTGGACGGTGCCGTTGAGCATCTCGGGGTTGATGCCCTGCTTTTCGGCGGCAGCGACGTACATGGCGAGCATGACCGCGGCCGGGGCGTTGATCGTCATGCTCGTTGAGACCTTATCGAGGGGGATGCCGTCGAAGAGAGTCTCCATGTCGTAGAGCGAATCGATGGCTACACCAACCTGGCCGACTTCGGCGATGGCCATCGGGTCGTCGCTGTCGTAGCCGAGTTGGCTCGGCAGGTCGAATGCGACGGAAATCCCCGTTTGGCCCTGGCTCAGGAGATAGCGGAACTTCTGGTTCGATTCTTCGGCGGTGCCGAAGCCGGCGTACTGGCGCATCGTCCAGAAGCGGCCGCGATACATGGTGGCCTGGACACCGCGCGTGAACGGATACTCGCCCGGGAAGCCCAGGTCTCTCTCATAGTCGAGGTCTGTGATATCGAGCGGGGTGTAGAGCCGTTGGACGGGCTGTGAGCTGGTAGCGAACCGTTCATCGCGTTCGGGGGAGCGCTGGAGATTCCTGGCGAGCGGGCCTTCTTCCCAGGCATGGACAGCGCGCGAGAGGCTCGCAAGTGCTTGCTCGGAGAAGAGCGTTGGTTGGGTGACGGTGGAATCGGACATCGCGGGGCCTCCGTTGCGTGGTGCCAGTGTACTAAGGGCAGGCGGCGCAGGCACACCCCGGTCGCTATACAGCGGGAGCCACCGATGGGTAGGCTTGCGGGCATGGTGCAACCGCAGAACGTGATCTACCTTCCGCCGGGCGTGGTTCCGGCAGCGCCCGCGCCGCCACCAGCACGAACCGACCGTGCGCCATTCGACCGCCAGTTCTTCGAGACCGTGCTTCCGCAGGCTGTGGCGGCGTTTTGCAAACAGGTGAATTGCGGCGCTCCGCGCGTTGAACTCTTCACAACCGATGGATCGACGCATTTCGTCGCCGGGATCTCGGGCGTGACTGACTCGTGGGTGGCGGTGCAGGCTGCGTGCGATGACCACCCCCACGTGATCCAGGCGTTCTTCCCATACCAGACGGTGTACCGGGTGGAGATCCACGCCGAGTCGGATGAGAACCGGCGTCACCTTGGATTCGTTGCCCCAACCGAGGTGCAGGTGCCACCTGCTGTCCAGCCCCGGCCTGCCAGGCAGGTTTCGTCTGCAAAGGGATCGAAAAAGAAGGCGTAGCGCAGCGGAGTGATTCGCGAGGGCGTCGTATCCTCTAGCACACCGCGGGCTTTGCACCCGTGAGCTCCACACCCCGCGGAGGTAGCGTGGCCGAAACCCCGCTCGAGCGTACTGTCGCGGGTCTCGCGATTGCCCGCATCCGGGCCATCGCCTGCAGGTGGCCGGCCGCGCTCGCTCTCATCCTCCTCCTCGGTGGCATGCTGCGGTTCAACGGCCTTGGCTGGGACCAACCGAAGGGTGCGGACATCCCGCTCCAGATGCACCCGGATGAGCGGTTCCTCTCGCTCGTCTCCGACCGTATCTCATGGCCCGGATTCGGTGGCTATTTCGACACGGCACACAGCACCCTCAATCCCTATAACGACCCCGAAACGCATTCCTTTGTCTATGGCACCTTTCCACTGTTCGTGGCGAAGGGAGTGAGCTCGCTCGCGGGGAGCCTTCCAGGCGAGCTGAGCCTCGGACCATGGGGAATCCCGTTACCCAACGGTCACGGCGATTCTTACGAAGGCACCGTCTTCTGGGGGCGGCGCATCACTGCGCTGTTCGATGTGGGGACTATCGCACTGGTGTTTGCCCTCGGATGGTCACTGTTCGGAAAGCGCGCCGCGTTGCTGGGCGCACTCTTCTACGCGCTGGCAGTGTTGCCGACGCAGCTCTCGCATTTCTGGACGATGGATCCATTTCTCGTCTTTTTCGGAGCATCGGTGCTGCTGGGTTCAGTGCATTTTGTCCGGGCGAAGCGTGAGCGGGATCTCTGGCTCTCGGCGGTACTCATTGGTATCGGCCTCGGACTGGCGATGGCCTGCAAGGTGAATGCTGTGCTGTTCATCCCGGCGATCACCGGTGCAGCAGCCGTCAGGGTGGCGCTTCGGGATTTCCCACAACTCGGACTGCGCTGGAAGGGCTCGGTCAGCACATCGCCAGGGAACTGGATGACCGACCTCGCGGTGCTGAGCTTCGCGCTCGCGCTGGCACTGCTCACATTCCGGTTCGCCCAGCCGTACGCGTTTAGCGGGCCACATGTCTGGGATATGAGTCTGAACCCGGTCTGGCGGAATGACCTCCAGCGGGAATACGACTTCCAGAATGGTGACGTGGACTACCCGCCGTTCGTGCAGTTCGCCGGGCGAAGCCCATTCATCACCCCGTTGCGGAACCTGGTCCTGTTCGGATTCGGGCCAGCACTCGGAATTGCGGCGATCGTTGCCCTCGCGGCCGGCGGGGTGCTCCTGTTCAAGCGGCGGGAGATGACGTTCCTGTTGCCGCTCCTGTTTGTGGGCGCGGTGTTCACCTTCCAGGGGATGCGGTTCGTCGCATTCATGCGCTATTTCGAGCCGATCTACCCCGTGCTCTGCCTGGTGGCGGGTTGGGCGCTCGTGAACGCCCGGTGGCCAGGCACCCGGGAGACCAGGCTGCTCGGTGGGTTGGCCGGCCGGCTTTCGAAGCCCGGACTTGTGGGTCCGCGCACGGTCTCCGTGGTTGCCGTTGTGGTTGTCGCCGGCGGGACAGCGTTCTGGGCGCTGGCAATCCAGAATGTCTACCGGGCCGAGCAGCCACGGATCGAGGCCAGTCGCTGGATCTACCAGAACATCCCGCCGGGGTCGGCAATTACCAGCGAGCTTTGGGATGACTCGTTGCCCTATCTCATCCCGGGCCAGGCGTGGGGCCAATACCGGAACATCGAGCTGGAGCCGTACCAGACTGACTCGGAGGAGAAGGTCAGGGAGCTGGTTTACGGACGCCCCAGGGATGCCGGCAAAGGCGGGTTGGCCAACGCGGACTACGTCATCCTCGCGTCGAACCGGGTCCGTGACAGCGTGGTGCGGCTGCCCGCTGAATACCCGGCAACGATCCGCTACTACCAGCTACTGGATTCAGGTGCACTCGGTTTCGAGGAAGTGGCGCATTTCGACCGCCGGCCGTCGTTCCTCGGGCTCACCATCGATGATTCGGGCGCCGAGGAGTCGTTTACCGTGTACGACCATCCGGAGGTGCGTATCTATCAGAAGACGGCTGCATTCGATGCCGCAAAGGCGGTGGCGCTGCTCGAAGAGGCCCACCCGGAGCGGGCGATCAACCTGCTGCCCCGGCAGGGCCGGACGAATGGCCTGCAACTGACCCCTGCGGAGGAGCAGGCTCAGCAATCGGGTGGCACGTTCACCGGCGTATTTGATGGCAAGGGCTGGGCCAGTTCGATTCCATGGGCATGGTGGCTCCTCTGGCTCGAGGTCGCCGCGTTCGCGGCACTACCGTGGGTGACCTGGCTCTTCCGGGCACTCCCCGATCGTGGCTACGGACTCTCGAAGGTGCTGGGCCTCAGCGCGGTGGTGCTGCCGGTCTGGGCACTGGTTGCATGGGGTCCAGCACGGTTCTCCGGGGTGCTGGCGTGGTCTGTCATGGGAGCGGCTGTGCTGGCAGGGGTGGCTCTCGCGGTGGTGCGAAGGCGAATGCTGATGGCGGAGGCACGGGCGCGCTGGCGCAGCTGGCTCGCGATGGAGGTGGCGTTCCTCGGAGCGTTCGCGGTGTTCCTCCTCCTCCGGGCCTGGAATCCCGACCTCTGGTACCACCCGCAGGGTGGTGAGAAGCCAATGGAGATCGCTTACCTGACGGCGGTGGTGCGCAGCACGGAGTTGCCGCCCTACGATCCGTGGTTCGCCGGCGGGTCAATGAACTACTACTACATGGGTTGGTTCTTCCTTGCTGTGCCCATCCGCGCACTCGAGCTGCTGCCGGAAGTTGCCTTCAACCTGGGGGGCCCAACGTTCGCAGCGCTCGGTGCGGCGACGGCCTATTCGACGGTCCACAACCTGGTGGCACTCGCGGCCCGCGGCCGAAAAGCGGCGATTGGCGAGACGCGCCGCTGGCGCCGGCCGGCAATCGCTGCCGGCGCACTTGGTGTTGTCTTCGTGCTATTCCTTGCGAACCTCGACGGACTCCACCAGACGGTCGAACGGTTCCAGTCGATCGACACCTGGCACGTCTCATCGAAACCGGTCGTTGGCGGGTTCTTCGGGATTATCGGGGGGTGGTGGCGGTGGGCGGTGCACAACCGGGTATTGCCGCCATTCGACTGGTGGCGGAGTTCGCGCGTCCACTTCGGTCAGTTCGATATCACGGAGTTCCCCTACTTTTCATTGCTGTTCGGCGACCTGCACCCGCATCTCATGGATGTGCCGTTCTTCGGGCTCGTCATTGCGCTCGGTGTCAGCTACGTGGTGACGGTGCGAACCGAAGCCGGGCGTATCCGGGGCTGGCTCCTGGCAGCGCTGATCGGCCTTACCGTCGGGCTCATCCGGACGGTCCACACGTGGGATTTCCCGACGGCGGTGCTCATCGGCTTCGGGGCCATCGCTGCCGGCCAGGCGGTGCGGCGTGCCCGCTGGCAGGAACGATGGTGGCTCGGAGTGGGCCACGTGGTGACCGCTGGCGCGGTGCTCGTTGTGTTCTTTGCTCCCTATACCGCGCACTTCGAGACGTTCGATCCCGGCCTCATTCGCGCGCCACAGACGACAAAGGTGCACCAGTACTTCGTCCAATACGGGGTGTTCGTCGTGCTTGCCGTGTTGTTCCTGGCGGTGCGGTATCACGAGGAGCTGGCGCTGCGCGGACGCGATCACGGGCGGAACCCACTCCTTGCGAGCGTGAACGGCTGGATGGAGATCGGGGCGCTGGCCGTGTTCGCTGCCGGGCTCGGGGCCTTCACATACACATTCGGCCTCGCGACAGTCGCCCTTGCTTCCCTCATCGAGGTGTACTTCCTGAACCTGCTATGGCTCGAATGGCGGGCCACGGACCGTGACTTGCCCCGGATGCTGGCGACGGCGATGTTCGCCCTCGCCTTCGCAATCAGTGCGGGTGTGGATGTGGTGACCCTGAAGAACGACATCGTGCGAATGAACACGGTATTCAAGTTCGGGATCCAGGCGTGGCAGTTGTTCGCGCTGGGGTCAGCTTTCGCGGCCTGGTATTGCGGGCAGGCGCTTTGGGACGTGCGAGGCGCCAGGCTCCGGCCGATCCGTGGACGAGGGCTTGCGGCTGTCGTGGCAACATCGCTCACCGGTTTGCTGGTGGTTTCGAGTGCCATCTACCTGTGGTCGGGGACCCGGGCGCGGCAGGAGGCTCGCTTTGCCGATATCCAGCCGACGTTGAACGGGATGGCGTTTCTGCCCTCCGCCTACTACCAGGAGGACATCGGAACGAGTACGAATCCGCGAATCGTGACCGTCCACCTCTCCGACGACCAGCCCCTCATTACGTGGCTGCGAGAGAACGTCCAGGGGAGCCCGGTGATTGCCGAGGCGGTTGGCCCGCTCTACCACTGGACAGGGCGGATCTCCGAATACACCGGGCTTCCGGCCGTCATCGGATGGGATTGGCACCAGGTTCAGCAGCGAACGGACTATCAACCACTCATTGACCGTCGGCGCGTGGATATGGCAAGCCTCTACACGACGTCATCGACTGACCTCGCAAACCAGTACCTGCGGAAGTACAACGTTAGCTACCTGGTTGTCGGGACAGAGGAGGTGCTGCGTGGCACGGACGAGGGCCTGGCGAAATTCGATACGATGCCGGCACTCTCGCGCGTGTTCTCGAGCGGGGATTACCGCATCTATCGGGTCGACCAATCCCGTCTGGCACCAGGGCAATGACTGCCGGAATGCAACAGATGACAGGCAGGCTCACGGCCCCGGTCGTTGAGAGGCTTTCGGAGTTCGTGCCTGCGCAGGATCTGCGTTCGATGCGGGTGGTGACCGGGCGGCCATGGCGATGGCTACCCGTGCTCCTGCGGATGAGTGCCGTGACAGTGCTGAACCGGGTGATTTTCCGTGCCGGGAAGTTTGACGAGCAGTCGCCACGAGGACTGGCACTCATCGCACACGAGTCGGTGCACATCGGGCAGGTGCGCGAGCTTGGTGCGTTGCGGTTCTTCGTGAAGTACCTGTGGGGGCAATTCCAGTGTGGCTTCCGCCACGACAGGCACCCGATGGAGACGCCGGCGATTGCTCTACAGAGACGGGTACGAGCGGCATTGGAAGCCGATACCGGCGTGTCGCATTAGGTGCGGCTCACCCGGTTGAGAAGTGCGGCGAAGCGGGCTAGAGTCCGATGCGTGTCGTACGTAAACCGGCCTGATGGTACTCGCATCTACTACGAAACGCGGGGGAGCGGTACACCGATCCTCCTTTTTGCTCCCGGCGGCATCAACAGCCAGGTGAGCTTCTGGTCGCGGAGCCTCATCGACCCGTTTGAACTGGCTGACGAATTCCGGCTGATTGGAATGGACCAGCGCAATGCTGAGCACTCGCCCGGACCGTTGAAGGCGCCAACCTGGGAAGAGCACGCCGCAGACCAGCGAGCGGTACTCGATGCACTTGGTATCGAGCAGACGATGCTCTACGGCGGCTGTATCGGTGTGGCCTTCGTACTGCGCTTTATCAAGGAAGCACCGACGCGGGTTATTGCAGCCGGCGGACAGGACCCGGTTGGGTTCGTTGACGGCGTGAACACGCGTGACACCTTCTTTGCAATGTTCAAACCGACGATCGCGCTGGCGAACGAACAGGGGATGCAGGCAGTTGTCGATTCCGCGCTGGCGAATCCGTTGTTCGTGGCGAATAACGCCGGCGGTCCGTTCGCGGCGCGCATAGCGGCGGACCCGGCATTCCGGGCCGAGGTCCTGGCACTAGCGCCAGCCCGGTACGAGCAGCTCATCCGGGACTATGACGCATCGATCTGGGGCCGGCATGTTCCGTTCGTGAGCGTCGAGGAATCGGTCGTCCGTGAGTGCCCGGTGCCGCTCTTCATTGTCCCCGGGAACGACCCGTTCCATCCGACCGCGATCTCGGAGCGGATCTGCCGTGAGGCGCCGATTGCCACCTGTATGGACGTTGACTGCCGGGCGCCCGGCAAGATCGAAGCGACGAAGCGGAAGCTCCGGGAGTTCTTTCGCCAGCACGCAACGTAACGATCATCGCCGGGAAGGTGCGAGTGCCTCGATGATGGTGGTGCAGGCCTCGCCGTAGTCGGTCCCCGGGATAGGAACGGGGAGAACGATGGCGTTGTTCATTCCAGCCTCGCCATAAGCCTCCAGCCGGGCGTGGATACTCTCCGCCGTGCCAATCAGGGCGCGCTCCGCGATGAACTCCAAGGGCACGCCATTGAGGGCCGCTTCGCGTTGGCCGTCAGACCAGCGCTCGTTCGTTACCTCGACGAGGTCCGCATAACCATCGCGGGCGAAGAACGCCTGGTAGACGGGCGCGAGAAGGTAGGTGAGGAGTTCTTGCTGATAGCGGGGAAGTGCCGCCGCCGGATCATCAGTGACCGTACAGCGAAAGAACACGCTGACTTCGAACGGGGTATCAATACCGGCTGCTTTTCGGGCGGCATGCATGATCTCAACCGAGCGCCTGACCTGGCGGGTGCTTACGAAGTTGAGGATGGCGCCATCTGCGACCTCCCCGGCAAGGCGGAGCATGCCGTCATTGAGGGCGGCCAGGTGAATCGGCACTGCATTCGGGCTGCGAACGGCGAGGCTCGCGCGCTTCATCGGGTAGGGACCTTGCGCCGAGACGCGTTCACCGGCCATCAGCTTGCGGAGGAGCTCGACGTACGCGCGGACGCCACTGAGCGGCTTGCCCCACGGCCGGCCATGCCAGTCTTCGACAATGACTTTCGTGCTCGTGCCGAGGCCAAGAACGAAGCGCCCGCCCGTGAGATCGGCAAGGGAGTGAGCCGTCATCACCATCAGGAGGGGATCGCGTGTTTGAATGGGGATGATTGCAGTGCCGACGCGAGCAGACGTTGTGGCCATACCGACTGCCGCTGCCTGGGTCACCGCGTCGCCACCGTTTACCTCCGAAAGCCAGCCGCCTGTCAGTCCGTGCGACTCCGCGAGCCGTGCGAAGTGTTGCTGTTCGCGGATGTTGCGGCCCGGCACGGCCAGTTCGATTCGGTATCCTGTCATGCTTCCCTCCGGTGATGGTCGCGGTGATCTTGCCAGGCGGGGTCGTCGTGAAGGGACGGTCGAGCCGGACCTTCGTGTTGCTTGGTATCTGTGACTGGTTCATCCGCAGGGTACGGGGACAAGGAGATGAGGGCACACACGGTGATAGACTCCCCACTCGGATCGGCGCCCGTTGCAGTCACCATATCGGCGATGTGCCGTGCCCCCCGTGGATGGCGGATGAAGGTGGCTCATGGTGCACCAGCACGCTGCGAACTTCAACGCGCAGCCTCCAACCGCGATACCATGCCGTTGTCCGGTGGAGACAGCGGCCCTACGATCAGCCGATCCGCGGTGCTCTTCCATGTAACCAGGCGTCGGTGACTCAGCGCGTTGAGGTGTGGCCCGGCGAGCGGGTGCCGCAAATAGCAGGCTGGAAACGATGACAGCAACCCACACAACAGGCGATGCGGCGACACCACCGCAGCGTGGCAGTGCCCTTCGCCGGGGACTGCTGATGGACGCCGCCCTGCGTGTTCTCGACAGGAAGAGCATCATCGATGCCACCGTCGAAGACGTGGTGCAGGAAGCAGGTGTCGCGCGCGGTACCTTCTACATCTATTTCAAAGACAAGTACGACATCGTGATGGCCCTCGGTGAGCGCCTCAACGAGCAACTCTTCGCCGCCTCACACCTGGATCTCGACCGCCATGCGCCGCCCTTCGAGCGAATCAAGGTCTCCCTCCGGGCGGTCCTCGCCTACTGGGAAGAGCACGCCGGGCTCTACCGGTCGCTCACGCAGATGATGTTGATGCGCCCCGATTTCCTCGATCAGAACAGGCGCATGCGCGCACTGTTCATCGAGCGGATACGGCGTGATATCGAACGGAGCATCGAACGGGAGCATGCACGGCCGATCGACGCGGCCGTCACGGCGAAAGCACTCACCGCGATGATGGACTGGCTTTGCCTGCTCTGGTTCGGCCTCGGCGAGGAGCCGTATCCAGGTGCGACCGAGGAACTCGATCGTGTAGCCGATCAGCTTGCGCGGCTCTGGTATCGGGTGGTGTACGCGAGCGACCCGTAGGCGCCGAGTTCGGTTGGGGCCTGCACCCCTGTTTCAGATTCAGAGAGGTGCCGGTTGGTGCGGAGAACTGCCCGGCTTCCCGAGTGACGCGGGGGGATTGGGGTTGTGCCTGGCTTCCCACCACGCTGTGTTCATGGGTTGCCTGCATCCGTGGGAAGAACGCCATGGGGTATACGAAGGGAAGGCTGTTGCCCGGCCCGATCGGTCGCTTTGCAGCCTTTGTGGAGAGCTGCTCTACGAGCCGGTGCGGGTAACCGGGTTGTCGCTGCCGGAGGAGACACCCCGCCTGAGCCGTGAGAGCGCGGGTGTCCGCCGCTCTCTTATCTGAACTGCGAAGCGTTGCCATGCGGAGCGATGGCCGCCAAACCAATGAGACGGGACAGGAAAAGGGGGACCGCCCGTGGGCGGTCCCCCTTTTCGATTGGCGTTCGAATGGATCCTAACCGCGTGGGAGGCCGAGGCCCCGGGTCGCGATGATGCCCTTCTGGATCTCGGTGGTGCCACCCGCAATAGTGGAGCTGACACCCTGCATATAGCCCATCGAAGCACGATTGATGACATTGCCGTGCATGCCATACATGTGCATCGAGAGGTAGCCGATGCGCTGGCCGAGCTCACTCGAGTACATCTTGCACATGCTGGCCTCGTAGTTCGGGATCAGCCCGCGGACCTGCATATTGACAACGCGGTAGCTGAGCATCCTGGCGACTTCGCACTCGATCCAACGGTCGGCGAACTCCCGTCGAACGGACTCGCTCCGGAACGTCGCTTCCTTGCCGGCCTTCGCCTGGCGTATGAGGCTCTCGAGCTGCTTGCGAACACCGATGGCGCTGCCGATGGAGGAGCGCTCGAAGTCGAGGGTAGTGGTACCCACATACCAACCGCGGTTTTCTTCGCCGACGCGATTCTTCACCGGGACGCGCACATCCTCGAAGAAGACCTCGTTGAAAGTCTGGGTACCGGCGAGCGTCGTCAGCGGGCGAACCGTGACACCAGGGCTCTTCATGTCGACGAGGAGATAGGTGATGCCGCGATGCTTCGGAGCATCGGGGTCGGTGCGGGCCAGCATGTACATCCAGTCGGCGAACTGGGCGCCCGTCGTCCAGATCTTCTGACCGTTGAGGACATAGTCGTCGCCATCGCGGACGGCACGGGTCTGGAGCGCGGCGAGGTCCGAACCAGCGCCCGGTTCGCTGTAGCCCTGGCACCAGAGCACTTCGCCGCGAAGGATGCGCCCGAGGTGGACCTCCTTCTGCTCTTCGGTACCGTGCTCAATCAGCGTGGGGCCGATCATCATGACGCCGAAGCCACCGACGTTGCTGGGCACGCCAGCTTCGGCGAACTCCTCGTTCATGACGAACTGGTCGACGACCGACATTTCGGCGCCGCCATATTTCTTGGGCCAGGAGGGAGCGACCCAGCCCTTCTTTGCGACCCGGTCACGCCATTCCTTGATAGCACCGAGGCGGCCGAAGAGGGCGTTCTCGCCCTGATCGCCACCCTGCGTGAGGGCCGCCGGTGCCTCAGCTTTGATGAACTCGCGGACTTCCTTGCGCCAGGCCGCCTCTTGGGGGCTGTCGCCCAGATTAATTGCCATGTGTTTTTCCTGTGTTGGTGAGATGAATGCCCAAGCATTGTGCGGCCGGACGCTCACCCCTGCAACCGACCTGAACGGGCTTCGGAACCGTATTGTCTCGAATGGTCCGATTCGAAACATCGATGACAGGGGGCTGCTTTGGCCCCTTTGGCCTGTGATAGCCTTCACACGTCAGGTCGCGCCGGCTGTCCCGTCCTGGACTGTTCTGCTTCCCACTTGCCCGTGCCGGCGCGACCGATCTCTTCCGTCCTGGGCCTGTGAGACCGGTTGACAATTGCGCGCCAGCAGGGTGTCGCGCGCCTGTGCCGTTGCGGAACAGGCAGCTTTGCCCGACGCTTTCATTGTGAACATGGTTTGCTCGACATGCGGCACGACGCTTCATTCCCAGATCTCCCGCGATTTTGGACAGTGCGGGGCGTGCCGGCAGGCGTATGAGTCGGGTGAGCACAGCCGCGACACGGCGAACGGCGAACAACCGGCCCCGTACGAGCAGAAGCCGGTGAAGGATCCACACGACTCCAGCAAGTCCGCGTAGAATCCGATACCGCCATGGAGCCGCTCGAACAGCGCTACCCGGGATTCACATTTCGCCGCGAGATCGCTGCTGATCTACGAGAGAACGATCTCGAGCGCGTAATCGCCGTGTTCCGTGAGAACTACCGCGAAGCCAACGTCGCCTACCTCGAAAAGTCGTTTCACGTGCTGCGCTTCATGGCACTTGCCGAGGCACCCGATGGCACGCTCGCGGGTTTTGCGCTGGGTGAAACCCGAACGCTGGACCTCCCGGGATTACCGGCCCAACAGGTACGCCTCGCCGGACTGTGTTGCATCGCCATGGAACATCGGCGGAAGAGACTGTTTGGGACCCTCGAGCAGCTCGCAATGGGGCCTGTCAGGCTCGAACCCGGGGAGCGTATTCTCTCGACGGGCCGGATGGCACATCCCGCGAGCTTCCGGGGAATGGCGCACAACCCGACCTCGATTCCCCGGCCAGGCAAGACCCTGACTGAGTGGCAAAAGCAGGTGGGTATCGCCATCGCCCAGGCCTACCGGTGCCATGGCTTCGACCCCGAGACGTTCGTGGTCAAAGGGACCGGCGAGCCAATCGGCTTTCCGGTCATCGAGATCGAGGCGACCCCCGGGGAGTGGGACGTCTTCAGGCCAGTCGACCGTTCGAAAGGCGACTCGCTGCTTGGTATGGCCTGGGGGCCAGACGCCCCGCAGGGCTGGTAGGTAACCGCGGCCAACGACCCGTCAGCGAACTTGCAGTGAGCCTCCGCCTGTTACCATATCGGTGTGCCGAGAAGTGCCGCACCCGCGAAGCGCCAGCCCTGGCAGGAACGATGGGATGAGATCAAGCCCGCGCCATTTCGCTATGCCACAGAGGTGCTGCCAGGCCTCTACCAGGTGCGGACTCGCGGCTCGAAGGCCTATCTCGTTCTCGACGACGAGATCTCGTTGATTGACACCGGCAGCCCGGGGTCTGCACCGCGGATCCTGAAGGCGCTGCAGGAACTCGGCCGTTCACCCGACGACATCAAGCAGATCGTGATTACGCACTATCACATCGATCACGTGGGCGGGTTGCCCGAGTTGCAGTGCCATGTGCCGGCGAAAACAGGGGTTCACCTTGCCGAAGCACGAGATGTCGCCAGTGACGAGCCGTTGCCAAACCCATTCATGCATCCCCTGCTGGCGAGGATCTGCGAGCCCTACCTCTCGTGGAACGATCCGGGCCGTGCGCGCGTCGATGTCCACCTCGCTGATGGCGATGAGCTCCCGGCGTTCGGCGGAATGCGTGTCGTCCATGCACCGGGCCACACCGCTGGCAGCATCTCGCTCTATTTCCCGAATCGTGGTGTGCTCCTCGTTGGCGATGCGATGCAGTACAAGTTCGGGCGGCTCATGCTCCCGAGCCGGCTCTTCACGCAGGACATGGATGAGGCCGCGGAATCGATCAAGAAACTCGCCCGCCTCGATTTTGAGACGCTGTGCTTCAGCCACTTTCGGCCGATCCTGTCCGGCGCCGACCGGCAGGTACGCGAGTTCGCTCGAACCCTTGGAGAGTAGTGGTGGATACGCTTGTTGAATTGCTCGAACGATCCGCCCGGCGGTACCCGGAGAACACCGCGGTATCGATGCGGCTCGGTGTACGCACCATCAAGTACACCTACGCGACGCTCGAACGGCAGGCCCACGCCTATGCGCGCCTGATGCGGGACCGAAACGTGGGGCCGGGCGACCGCATCCTGATGTGGGCACCCAACCAGCCCGACTGGGTTGCAGCGATGTTCGGGACGTTCGTGAGTGGCGCGGTGCTCGTTCCCCTCGATATCCGAAGCTCGCGTGAGTTCGTTGAGCGGGTCGTCTCGCAGACCGAGCCGGTGCTGGCGTTCGCCGGTGCGCAGCAGGCCCCGGTGTTGCGCGACCTCGAGATCCCCACGATCGAACTCGAGTCGGCGCGGCCGCCGGTGAACGGCCTTGTGACCCCGGCTCCCATCACGAAAGACACGCTGGCGCAGATCATCTTCACATCGGGAACCACGGGCGACCCGAAAGGAGTGATGCTCAGCCACGGAAATATCGCCAGCAACGCCGTTGCAACACTCGACATCCTTCATGTTGGCCCCGAGGCGCGGCTGCTCTCGCTTCTGCCGCTCAGCCATATGTTCGAACAGGTGGGGGGTTGCTTCGCGCCGTTGAGCGTGGGAGCCGCCATAACCTATCCCTCCAGCCGGCAGCCGGCATCGCTCGCGCGTGTCATGCAGGATTGGAAGCCCACGATCATCATCGGTGTGCCGCAGGTGCTGCAGCTCTTCATGGATGCGATAGAACGCGAGGCTGCCGCCCAGAAGCGGCTGAAGCTGCTCCAGCGGATGCGACGTCTCGCCGCGCCATTGCCGGAGCGAGGACGGCGCATGCTTTTCCGGTCGGTGTTGTCGCGCTTTGGCGGGCGGCTCGATTTCATTGCGAGTGGTGGCGCCGCACTCGATCCTGAACTGCAACTGAAATGGGAAGCCATGGGTATCCCGGTCATCGAGGGATACGGTGCCACCGAGTGTTCACCGATCGTTAGCGTCACGCCTCGCCATGACCGGCGCCTCCGGAGTGTCGGCCGTTCGCTGCCGGGTCAGCAGGTGAGGATCGCCGAGGACGGTGAGGTCCAGCAGCGCGGCCCGAACGTGTTCAAGGGCTACTGGCAGAACGAAGTGGCGACGGCCGCGGCATTCGAGGGTGAGTGGTATCGGACCGGTGACCTTGGGTACATCGAAGATGGCTACCTCTACCTCAAGGGCCGGAAGAAGGACCTGATCGTCCTCGCGGATGGCCAGAATGTGTACCCCGATGACATTGAAGAGGTGCTCCGCCACCAGCCGGGCGTTATCGATGCGGTGGTGGTTGGCCTGAAGCGTGGTTCGGATGTCCGTGTCCACGCTGTCATCCTTGAATCGCAGGCTGGCTCGGCGGGACCCGCAGTCCGGGCCGCCAACACGCAACTCGATGACCGTCAGCAGATCCTTGGTTTCAGCACGTGGCCGGGCGACGACTTCCCCCGGACGCATACACTGAAGGTTCGCCGCCCGCTGGTACTCGAGTACCTGGAATCCGCGAAGGCAGAGCATGTGGCAGGTTCGCCGCCAGCGGCGGAGGACGCCGATCCGCTCCATCGCCTGATTGTGCAGTGTCTCCCGGAGCCCATCCTCATCGAGGAGGACCGGCAGCTTGGTGCGGACCTCGGCCTCGACTCACTTGGGCGGGTCGAGCTGCTTTCGGCGATCGAGGACGAAATCGGCGTGTATGTCGATGACACAGAGGTTGGGCCCCGGACAACCGTCTCGGAACTCCGGGCGATGGTGGAGCGAGCTAACAGAAAACCGAAAACGCACCACTTCCCCGTGTGGCCGCGAAAGAAGCCGGTTCTCTGGCTGCGGCGCGCGTTGATGACCGGGTTCGTGTTCCCGCTCCTGCGGCTCGGGTACACGGTGGAGGTTCGGGGCCGCGAGCGATTCGCGACGGTGCAGCAGCCCTGCCTGGTGATCAGCAACCACAATATGCACCTCGACCAGGCGCTGCTCTTGCGATCCATGCCGGTGGCCTTCCGGGGCAGGGCGGCCATTGCGGCTGCGGCCAGCGATATCTTCGGGAACCGGCTGCGCGGGTTCTTCGCAAGCCTGCTGGGGAATGCCTTCCCCTTCGCGAAAGAGGGGAGTGGTGTTCGGGAGAGCCTCGAATATGTGGCGAAGATGCTCGATGAGGGGTGGAACGTCCTCATTTTCCCCGAAGGCAAGCTGACGGTGATCGGGCCGATGCAGCCATTCAAGAGCGGGACGGGGCTTCTTGCGGTCGAAACAGGGGCCGCGGTGCTCCCAATGCGAATCGATGTGCTCCGGCCTGGATTCTATGAAGGGAAATGGCTGCCACATCCCCGCGCCCGCGTGCGGGTGAATATCGGTGAGCCGGTACGCTTCCCGCCGGGTATGAGTTACACCGAGGCGACGAGCCTGCTCGAGAAGGCAGTACGCGAAGCGTGAGCCGGCCCCAAGACGAACTGGAGATTCGCTTCACCGACGTCCTCACCACTGCCTCAACGGTTGCGAACTATCTCGGCGTCAACGAAATCACAGCCGATCACATGCTCCAGGCGATCGCCTTGCTGAGAGAGGAGATTCGCATGGAGGATCTCGGGCGCGGGGTATCACCGTTACTTCAGCGAGCGTCGCAGCGGCAGGTTAGCGTCGCTGAGGCGGTTCGTGAACTCGTCCAGCGCTGGTACGCACAGCTCCGGAGCGATGTATATGCGGTGCTCAATGAGCAGCAGATTGGCCAGCTCCACGACGAGCTGACGGCGCTGGTACAGCCTGGACCTGCTCCCGCACCCTGACGAGCCCTAATCTGAAGTATCTCCAAGTGATGTAGACACGCGTTTCACCTGGGAGGCTGGGGGTGG
>CAZDUX010000033.1:0-22175 GCA_964508715.1 uncultured Anaerolineaceae bacterium
GACGCCCTCCGCGCGCTCCTAACTCTCGTGCCTGAGAGGGCGCTGGTCGTCCGCGATGGCCAGGAGATCGAGGTCGACACCGCGGAAGTAGTGCCCGGCGACCGCGTGCGCATCCGCCCCGGCCAGCGCGTGCCTGTGGACGGCACGGTGCTCGAAGGGCGTAGCTCGATCGATGAATCGCTCGTCACCGGCGAGTCCCTCCCGGTCGAGCGGCTCGAAGGCGATCAGGTCGTCGCCGGTTCCGTCAACGGCGACGGCTTGCTGCTCATCGAGGCCGTGGGAACGGGCAGTGAAACGGTGCTGGGCCGGATTATCGACCTCGTCCAGAACGCGCAGGCATCGAAGGCGCCGGCGCAGAGGATCGCTGACCGGGCGGCCGCGGTCCTGGTCGTGGTTGCCGTGAGCTCCGGCCTGCTCACATTCGCGCTCTGGATGCTCCTGGACGGAGACACAACGACAGCACTTCGCTTCGCTATCGCCGCGGTCGTCATCGCCTGCCCTGACGCGCTCGGGCTCGCGACGCCCACGGCCGTGGCCGTGGCGACCGGACTCGGCGCCCAGCACAAGATCTTGATTAAGGATGCCGCGACCCTCGAACGAGTGTCGGCCGTCAATGCCATCGTGCTCGACAAGACCGGCACAATCACGGAAGGCAAACCGCAGGTGGTCGAAATCGCCCCGGCCGTCGGCTGGGACGAGCGCGAAATGCTTCGCTTCGCCGCCGCCATCGAACAGTCGTCCACCCACCCGCTAGCCCAGGCTGTCGTGAAAGCGACGCACCCACGTGGGCTGCACGAATTGCCGCCAGTCGAAGACGCCGAGAACGTGCCCGGCTATGGCGCGAAGGGCGTAGTCGAAGGCAAGCAGGTTCTGGTCGGCAGCCTCGACCTGCTGCGGCGGGAGGGCGTCGAAGCTTCGGGTGTGGAGGCAAGGGCGAACGAGATCGCGAGCGCCGGCCGCACAGTCGTCGCGGTCTCCGTTGGTGGTCAGGCCGCGGGAGTCATCGCGCTCGCTGACGTCGTTCGCGAGTCCGCGGCCGGGACGGTGCGCGCCTTCAAGCGGGAGGGCATCGAAGTCGCTCTGCTCACTGGCGACAATGAGGGGACCGGCAGAGCGGTCGCGGCCCAGGTCGGAATTGACCGGGTCTTCGCGAACGTGAAGCCCGCGGATAAAGCCGACTACGTGCGCAGACTCCAGGCCGAAGGCAAGGTCGTGGCGATGGTCGGGGACGGTGTGAACGACGCGCCGGCGCTCGCAGCGGCGGATGTCGGCATCGCCATCGGCGCCGGGACGGACGTCGCCATCGAGACGGCATCCGTCGTGCTCATGCGGAGCGACCCCGTCGATATCCTCAAGGCTATCGATCTGAGCAAAGCAACCATGCGGAAGATGAAGCAGAATCTCTTCTGGGCGTCGATCTACAACTTAATGGCGATCCCGCTCGCCGCTGGCATCATCTACAACAGCACCGGCTTCCAGATACGACCGGAGATCGCCGCACTCCTGATGTCCGCCTCGTCCATCATCGTCGCGACGAACGCGGTGCTGCTACGCCGCCAGGGCCGGCACATGGACGAGGTCGAACGCGAGATGGAAGCTCAGGCTCCCAGACGGCTGGAGAGTGTCCAGGCTTGAACCGAGGCCCAGCGCGGGGGACTTGCTTTCGAAGGGTGGGAAGGGCAGATGGCCGCCAGGTAGCGATGGAAAGGCCGCATCTCAGCGATGCGGTCTTCCAGCACGTGCGGCCGGGAGTTGCCGGAAGACAGCGTGAGCTTGCCCAGCCCGGCCTGGATCCACACAGCGACAACTGGTCATGATTGAGTGAGGAGATACACGTGAACGAAACCAACGGGCCCCGCCCGCTGTCCACGGTCCGCGTCAACGCACGCGGTGAGGACTATCGTGTCGTCCGCGTCAGCGGAAACCTGTTCGTCTGTTCAAGGCAGAACGGCAGCTGCTGCTGTGGTTGGGAAGAGAAAGGGCGCATGCCCTTTGGGAACGAGCTGTGGTCGGACGAGTGGGAACGCCGACGGATTCGTAACCGGCTGCACCTCACGTTCACGGGTTGCCTCGGACCGTGTATCGCCGGCAACAACGCCATGCTGCAACTGCACGGTCGGTCAATCTGGTTCAAGGACCTCAACTCGGCGGACCTCATCCCGAAGGTCTTTGACTACGCCGAGGAGATGCTCACTTCTAGTAAGGTGCTCCCTCCGCCGGATGACCTCCGGGGGCATGTCTACGACCGCTACCTGGTACCGCCGGAAGACGAGTGGCTGCCGATGAGCGCCCCCGATGCGGACGAAGGCAATGGCCTCGATCGGCTCGACCCCGTGTGCCTGATGGATGTCGACCCTGCAACCGCGAAGCACACGGTTGAATACGGTGGCCGCGTCATTGCCTTCTGCGCACCCTCCTGCAAGAAGCAGTTCCTTGCCAACCCGGCGGAATTCGCACTGACTCAGTGACCGCTTTGTGAACCGCGTCGCATACGTCGTGGAGCGAACGCCATAGCCGGTGTAACCAGCAGCGGGCCTTTACGTCTCCTGCAGCGATAGGCCATTTCGGCAGCGCCGGAACGGTCGGAACTTGCAGGAGAAGCAGACATGGCAACCACCCGTCCGGCGAGGCCCCTCGCCGAAGCCCAACGCATCGCCGTCGATGTCTTTGAAAGCCGTCGCTGGTGGGCGCTCATCGTCCTTTGCGCCGCCCAATTCATCGTCATCGTCGACACCTCGGTCGTCGCGATCGCCCTTCCGGCGATCCAGAGCGACCTCAGCATTTCCTCAAGCAACCTCCAGTGGGTGTTCAACGCCTACGTGGTGGTGCTCGCCGGGCTCTTGCTGCTCGGGGGCAAGCTCGCGGACATCTTCGGCCAGCGGCGAATCTTCCTCACCGGCTTCGCCGTATTGACCGCGTCGTCCCTTGGCGCGGGGCTGGCCCCTTCCGGTGAAGCGCTCTTCGCAGCGCGCGGTGCCATGGGCCTTGGCGCGGCGTTGATCGCGCCATCCGCACTTTCGCTCCTGTTCGGCATCTTCGGTTCTCGTCCCGAGGAACTTGGCAAAGCATTAGCGTTCTTCGGAGCTGCGGCCCCCGCTGGCGGTACCGCCGGTGTGTTCCTCGGCGGCGTCATTACTGAGTGGCTGGACTGGCGCTGGACGTTCCTCATCAACATCCCGGCGGGCCTGCTCGTGCTCGCCGTGACGTCATCGCTCGTCCCCGCCGGTATCCGTCGCGGCGGACGGGTGGACATCCTGGGCGCGGCGATGGTGACCGCCGCGATGATCGTCGGCGTCTATGGCGTCGTCACCGCGCCGGAAGAGGGCTGGGGTTCCCTGCGGACGCTTTCCGTGCTCGGCGGGAGCGTCGGACTGCTGGCCGCGTTTGTCATCGTCGAAGCCGTGCAGAAGGAGCCGCTCGTACGGCTCGGCATCTTCCGCTCTCCCAACCTCTCAGCCGGAAACATCGCCATGGCGCTTCTCGGTGCGGCCTGGATTCCACTGTGGTTCTTCCTGAACCTCTACCTCCAGCAGGTGCTCGGCTACGGTGCCTTCGAAAGCGGGCTCGCCCTCCTGCCGATGACTGGGGCGATCATGCTCCTGATGGTGGCGGCGACGGGCCGGCTCACGGCGATCTTCGGCATCAAGCTGAACATCGCGGCCGGCATGGTGTTCCTCGTCGCGGCGATGCTGTTGCTCGCCCAGGCGCCGACCGATGGCGACTTCGTGCTGCACGTGCTTCCCGCGTCGCTGCTGGCTGCCGTGGGCATGTCGCTCGCGTACATCCCGGCGATGATCGCCTCGACGTCGAGCGCACCGGCCGAAGACTCGGGCCTCGCCTCGGGACTCGTCAACACCACCTACCAGGTGGGCTCGGCGCTCGGCCTCGCAGCCATGACAGCGGTCGCGCAGTCGTATACGGACGGGACCGGCCTCACGGACTTCAACGACGGCTTCCACGCAGCGTTCTACGGGGCGGCGGTGGTTGCCGTAGCGGGCGGCCTCGCGGCCCTGGCGTTTATTCGCTCGCCCAGGCAAGCATAGCCAATCGGACGCGGACAGCGAGGCGGCCGGCACCAAGTGCCGGCCGCCTTCGTTTGCCCAAACGGGACGAAACTCACGCGTCGCGTGACGTGGCAGGCTTCTTCTTCCTCGTCCGGCCGATCCCTGTACTCCTTGAAGCAGGCCTAGACGAGGTTCAGTGTGCAGGCCGCAGCAAGGATCGCGATCACGTGGGCAAGAATCGCTGGCAGCGCCATTGCCGCCGTGAGGGCGACGAAGCCTCGCGTCGGCTGCGCGGGAATCGGCGTCTCCGGGTGGACCAGCCGCACGAGCCGGAGTTCCACAGCGGCATCAGCGATACCTGCTGAGGCCAGGCGTGCGGGCGTTGCGGACGACGCGGCGATCGCTTCGAACAGGTCGGTACGGCGCGCTCCGCCCCGAAGCGCGAATTCGTCCGCCTGACACTCCGCGTGGAGCGATGCTCGTTGAACGAGTGCGTCGGCATGCGGCAGGAATGCGAACGCCCGGCCCACGGCGCGGAGGACTAGACCCCAGAGCACATCGCGGTTGCGTTGGTGAGCGAGCTCGTGAAGGAGAGCGGCACGAAGCTCTGCCGTAGTGAGAGCGCGCTCCGCAGCGGCACTCACAAACACCGCCGGCCGGAACACACCGGCGGTGAACACGGTGATCGATTGCGATGGGAACACCCTGTAGTGAAGGTCGCCCAGTCTGGTCGGCCAACTCAAATTGAGTAGCAGTCGCACCTCATCCTGGCAGCGAGCAGCCCTGATCAGGAAGATCAGGAAGGCCGTGGCGGGAAGGACGGAAATCACGGCCAAAGCGCTGAGGGCAACGACCTGCGGGTGGAACGCCTCCCTGCGCAGCCCACCCAGGCCGGCCTCGTACAGGTGGGCAGCGGCGGGATGAAGGGTCAACAATGGCGCCAGGACAAGCGCAAGCACGAGGGTAGCCAACGCCAGCCGGCTGGCGCGGCTCATGTCCCGAGCTCCTCGAGCTGAGCGCGCAACTCCGCCATGAAATCTGGGTCGAGGCGATCTGCTTCGGAGAGGAACGCCGAGAGACCGGCGCTCCCAAGCTTCACCATGGCCGCGGCGAGTACCTCGCCGCGCCGCTCCGAAAACTGTTCGCGGGTCAGCGCCGGCGAGTACAAGTGCGACTTGCCGGATGCCTTTCGGTTCGCGAGGCCTTTGCGGTGGAGCCGCTGGAGGACCGTCAGGATGGTCGTGTAGGCGAGCCCACGCGGGACACCAACCTCGTTAAAGACATCGGGGGTCGAGAGTTCTCCCTTTTCCCAAAGGGCAGAGAGAACGAAGCCTTCCAATTCGCCGAGGGACGTGGAAGGCACGGCCGGCTGCGCCTGGTTCATGCCCATATCGTAGGGCATTCGGCGGCTCGGCTCCGACGGCCAAGAGGGCGCGCCAAGGGGGGCCGGAAGTTCCTACGTCCGTGCACTCGGCCTGACCCAACTCTCCGCGGAAGAACGGTTTGCGGAAATCCCGAACCGGGGGCCGACCTCGCGTTAAGGCCGGGATGACGAGGGAACCCGTGGCTTCGTCCCTGCACTGTCAACCAACGTGGTCAATCGTTCACGTTGGCGCTCTAGCGGCAACCTCGTCAGCCCTCTGAGCGAGCGCTCCGACACCATTCCGGGTCCAGACTGTCGTTCCAACACCTCCAAGGCTTCCGGAGTCAGGTCCAAGACGCTCAGGACTTGCGTGACCCGCGCCCGCGAGATGCCAAGCCGACGCGCGAGGTCAGCCCGCGATTCGCCACGCTGCCCCATCTCGCTCTTCCACTCTCGGGCGATGCGTACGGGGTTGGCTCGTGGCGCCGAGGCATGCTCATGGCTCTCACTACGACGGGGCAGTTCCTCCCAAGAAAAGTAATGTCGCTTCTCGCTGGCCCGGCGTTTCTTACCGCAATCGACTCTGAGCCTGACTTCGATGGCCAGAAAAGTTCGGGATCTGTCCCGCAGCCCGGAGCCAGACCTGCTCGCACTGCAAGGCGGCCCCACCTCGGGCCGCCTTTCTTGATGGTACGGCCGAGGGTACGCCGGATATCGGGCCCCTGGTCCGCACCACTTCATTCCTCGGCGATTCCCATCCTTCGGTGCCAGGCCGCGTTGAAGACGGCGTAGGCGCCGCAGCGGGTGCAATCGACATCGTTCCCGTAGCAGCAGAAGGTACGTTCGAAGTTGCCGCCTTCACCCATGTAGAGCGGGAGCATCTGGCGCAGGGAACACGTCTCCCCGTGCTCGCCCGTTACATCACGGCAGCGGTCAGAAAGCATGAGCTCGAGCGCTCCAACGTTCGACTTCACGATCTCCGGGTACTTCCGCTTGATGGCCATTGCACGGTGCACGACCTCGTCGCGTTCTGCCAGGTCCTGCCACACCAGGTTGCTCTCGTCGTGCTGGGTGGGCACATAGAAGGTGAAGGCGACTCCGCTGATCGGCCAGTCCTTCACGGTCTCGACGAATTGCTCGATGCCCGGCGCGTTCTGCTTCGTGATGGTCATCTGGAGCATCACGATGGTGCCATCGTTCGGATCCCTCGCGAAGATGGATTCCTTGACCTTCTGGAAGACGCCGGCGCCGCGAATGGCGTCACTCAGCGCTTCGGGCCCGTCCAGCGAGACCGTCACGAGGTGCCCGGGCACAGACGGGATACCGTACGTGCCGTTGGTGACGATGGACCCGTGCTCGAACATGGGCATGGCCTGGAGGACGAGGTTCTTGCGGATCATCGGTTCGCCGCCCATGAAGAGCATCGACTTGATGTGGTGCCTGTCACGGAGGATGCGGAGTTGCTCGAGCATGGTCGCATCGTCCATCTTGTCCTTCGGACGATTGGGGTTGTCTGCGCGGAAGACGAAGCAGTGGGTGCACGAGAGGTTGCAGACGTTGGTGACGTTGACGAGCGCGGCCGGGTAGTCACGGTCTCCGAAGTCGGTAGGTGGCCTTGTGTTCGCGGTATCGATGAGTCGGCGCTCCATCGCACCCTCCAATTGCGCGGTACTCTAGCACGATTGTGGCGGGAGACATGGCCAACTCCCGTTCACTGGCCGGGCTCCCACCAGACGAGAGCGGCACGCATCCAGTCGGGCCAGCGGTAGCCGTCGGCGGATGGCATGAGGCGTTGGCGAAGCGTCTCCTTGATGAGTTCATCGTGGTCATGCAACTCCAGCCTGAGATGGCGGCGGGCGCGGGCGATCGCCCCTTCGAGGGTCGCGTCAGTCCAGTAGCTCACGGGGGCGCGTTCGATGAAGACGTTTGGCGTGAAGCCAGCCTCGAGGAGCGCGTTGTAACCGATGATGAAGTTCGTACTGTCGTGCCACTCACCATGGATGCGTTCGGAGAGTTCGCCAATGATGCCGTCGGCGGCGGGTAGACGCATGGCCATGCCACAGAACCTGGTCGCCCGGTTTTCCATCCTCTCCGCAAAAGCAACGAGGTCCGGCGAGGTGTACATGGAGTAAGCGGCCACCGCGCAGTCGTGCCGCTCGACATCCGCCTCCAGCCATGGCTGTTCGACAACACGGACGTTTCGCGCACCGTGGCGGGTGAGGCGTTCATTGAGGACGGCACGCATACCGGGTACGGGCTCGATCGCTGTCACGCTGCGTGCGGCCCCGGCGAGCGGAATCGTCCAGCGCCCAACCCCGGCCCCGATATCGAGCACCGTCATCCCGGGGCCCACGCGTTCGAGGGCGAAATCGAGAATGGGATCGCGCCGCTGCTCAGCCCCGGAATCGAGCCGGTAGGCAAGTTCACGCCAGCGCTCGACCATCTGACCTTCACCGGCTGCGCCTGTCATGAGATCCTGTCCGGCGAGCCTGCGCCATCGATCCGACCATTCTGTCTGCGTCACCGGTCTCTCCTCGGGTTTGCCTGTCGTTGCGGGTGATGGTCAGGCAGCCAGGTACGCATGTCGAGAGGGCGACGCGAGTAATGGGGCCGATTGGCACGGAAAGTCGGCCCGCTGAGCACTGCACGGCCCTTCCTCCTGGTACCAGACTCTGTCGTAGCAAGAGGACTGCGCGCTCCGCCAGCCAAAGGAGAATGAGATACCGTGAATCTCTGCCCTCGGTGGCCGCATGGGTGGGCGGGGATGAGATGGCGCCTGATTTCGAGTTCGCGTCGTGGGGTGCCGGGCTATCCCAACCAGGACTGGGACTCACCACCGCCTCGGGGGTACCGGGCGGGCTGTGTACGAACCGTGATACCGGGTTTCGCTATCGGCCGGGACAGAACGGGTATGAACCCCCCGGAACGCACTGTATGACCCTGCCTGGCACCCACGGAACCCGGCAGGGCGAGACTGGCTGGCTCACGCGGGTCGTCCTGGTCGGTGTGGGGGCCGGTGGCGAGCGGATATGACCGTAACACCGGACCTCCGCGGACTCAGTAGCGACGAGGCCAGCGAGCGCCTGGTGAGGGAGGGCCCGAACGCGCTTCCGAGTGAAGCACGGACCTCGGTCTGGGCCACAGTGGGCCAGGTTATCCGTGAGCCGATGGTCCTCCTGCTGGTTACAGCGAGTGTCATCTATGTCCTGCTTGGTGACCGTTTGGAGGCGATCATGCTCAGCCTCTCGGTCGCATTCGTGGTGACCATCGAACTTGTCCAGGAGCGAAAGACGCAGGGAGCACTCGATGCCCTTCGTGACCTGACAAGTCCCCGCGCACTGGTTATCCGTGACGGACAACCGGTGCGAATACCCGGCTACGCCGTCGTCACCGGCGACATCCTCGTGCTCTCGGAAGGCGACCGGGTGGCTGCGGACGCGACGCTTCTCGATGTTCGTGCGCTCCTCGTGGATGAGTCGCTCCTCACCGGAGAGTCGGCGCCGGTCAACAAGCGGGTGACAACCGGAGGCGAGGTGGCGACGCACCCGGGCGGAGATGACCTTCCTTTCGTCTATTCAGGAACGTTGGTGGTGAAAGGCCGCGGCACGGCGGTGGTGACGGCGACCGGTGTGCAGTCGGTGATCGGCAAGATCGGCAACGAACTGGGCAGCGAGCCACCGGCATCACCACTGAGCGAAGAAGTCGGGTACATCGCCCGGATCATGGCGGTCGATGCTGTCGCACTGAGCCTCGCACTGGCTGCCGTTCAGTGGTTGCGTTCGGGTGATTTCACAGGAGGAATCCTTGCGGGGATCGCACTCGCCATGAGCCTGTTGCCGGAGGAACTCCCGATTATCCTGACGGTTTTCCTCGCAATCGGGGCGCTTCGTCTTTCGCGGACGCGGGTGCTCACGCGTCGAATGGCCGCGATCGAGACGCTGGGCTCGGCAAGCGTCCTGTGCACGGATAAGACGGGGACCCTCACCGAGAACCGAATGACAGTCTCGTGTCTGTACCGGGATGGTATCTTCGCCGAGGTGCGTGGTGGTGTAATCCTTGAACCCGCACTGGACGTGCTCGAACACGGCATCCTGGCAAGCCAGCGCGACCCATTCGACCCGATGGACATTGCGTTCCACCGGCTTGGCGGTGAGCTGTTGAACGGAGGGCCGCGTCTCCATCCCGGCTGGCAACTGGTGCGTGAATATCCGCTCAGCTCCGAGTTGCTGGCGATGGGACAGGCGTGGCGTCCCCCGGGCCTCTCGGATGTCGTGATCTCGGTCAAGGGTGCTCCGGAGGCGGTTGCGGCGATCTGCCGCCTCCCGAAGAAGGAAGCAGAAGATACGCGCCGGGCGGTGGAGACGATGGCATCTCGAGGGATCCGCGTGCTGGGTGTCGCTACAGCTACCGCACCGGAGAGTGCGCTCCCCGATACGCTGCGCGCGGCGGGTCTCCACTTCCTCGGACTCGCCGGGTTGGAGGACCCCGTACGGGCTGCGGTGCCCGATGCGGTGGCGCAGTGTCGCGCGGCGGGCATTCGCGTCCTGATGATTACCGGCGATTACCCGCAGACTGCTGCGGCGATCGCCCGCGTGGCGGGCCTCGAGAACCCGGATCGTGTGCTCACGGGCGCCGAACTCGCGAGCCTGAACGACGAAGAACTCGGGGCACGCCTGGAAGAAGTCGATGTTATTGCCCGCGCGGTCCCGGAGCAGAAGTTGCGTATCGTCCGGGCGCTTGCGGCGGACGGCCACGTGGTAGCGATGACCGGTGACGGTGTGAACGATGCTCCGGCACTTGAAGCTGCTCACATCGGGGTGGCGATGGGGGGCCGTGGTACAGATGTCGCGCGGGAGGCGGCCGACCTCATTGTTACCGACGACGATTTTGCTTCGATTGTCGCGGGGATTCGTCTTGGGCGGCGGATCTTCGATAATCTACGGAAGGCCGTGGTCTACATTGTCGCCATCCACGTGCCAATCGCTGGTGTCTCGCTGTTTCCCGCATTGCTTGGGTGGCCGCTGGTGCTCCTCCCGCTGCACATCGTCTTCCTCGAGTTGATTATCGACCCGGCATGCTCGGTGGCCTTCGAAGCGGAACCGGAGGAAGCGGACGTGATGACCAGGCCACCACGGGCGGGTGGGTCGCGTCTCATCGACAGGAGGGTCGTGCTAACGGGTGTCACGCAGGGGCTTACGGTACTGATAGCGGCATTCGCACTGGTCGCTGTGCTCCATGTGCGTGGCTATTCGGAAGGGAGTGTGCGTGCCGCCGGCTTTGCAGCCGTGGTCGGTGGCAACATCGCACTGATCCTCACGAATCTCGAATGGGCCGCGGACCGGGGACAACATCCACGCCGGCGGAACCGGATCGCCATGTTGATGATGGTGGGGTCAGTGATGGCTCTTTGTGCAACCCTCCTGCTGCCGCCACTGCGTGGCATGTTCCGGTTCGATGCTATCCCCGTATGGCTCGGTGCAGGTGCGTTCGCACTCGGCTTCATCTCACCAGGCTGGTTCGAGGCGGCAAAGCGGCAGGGATACTTCCGGCTTGCGACACCGAAGCGCCGGGTTACGCCCGATCGATGAGGTATTGTGCGCGTTCGATGAGCCGCGGGACACGGGTTTCGAACTCGGCGGCACCCGGATTCGCGGCCGTGCCGGTCTTGTAGTGCACGTAGAGCCCCTCGAGGATGATAGCGAGCTTCCAGAGTGCCATCACGTGGTAGAAGGCGAAGTTTTCCATCGTGCGGCCCGTCTTCTCGGCGTAGCGGGTCGCGAGTTCGTCACGCGTCGGGAAGCCTTCCATCGCGGTGACTGGTAGTGCTTCGCCGTCAATCATGCCGTCGGGCCGGCCCCAGGTGTGCATGAGCCAGCCAAGGTCAGCCAGCGGGTCACCGATAGTTGCCATCTCCCAGTCGAAGATGGCGATGAGCCGTGCTGGCGAGTTCGAGTCGAACATAACATTGTCGAGCTTGTAATCACCATGCACGACGGTTGAGTGCGACTCCACCGGCTTGTGGTCGTGCAGCCAACGGGTGACCGCGTCGAGTTGGGGCAGGTCGCGGACTTTCCCCACGCTGAGAGCAGCCTGTGAAGACCAACGCCGGAGTTGGCGATCGAGGAAGCCTTCGCTCTTGCCTTCGAGGCCCGCGGCACGCCAATCGACGCTGTGCATCTCGGCCAGTGCGTCGACCATCTCGAACCCGATCCGCTGCCGGTCTTCGAGTGAGGAAAGTGCACCGGGAAGTTCGGCGCGAATGACGACGCCCCGCTTGCGCTCCATGAGATAGAACGGCGCACCGATGACCTCAGGGTCTTCACAGAGCACCAGTGGACGGGGGACGCGGGCGGCGCTCCCGTGCAGGGCGTGGAGGAAGCGGTATTCGCGGGCAACGTCGTGGGCGGTAGGCAGAAGCGGGCCGCGCGGTGGCCGCCGGAGGACGTACTCTTCGTTGCCGCGGTAGACGAAGAACGTCTCGTTTGAGAACCCGGCGATGTGTTTTTCGACCCGGGTTGGCTGCGTGCTGCCGAGTGCTTTGTCGAGAAACTGCCCAAGGCGCTGCTCATCGACGAGTTGGCTGATTGTGGCGTCGTGCGACATCTTGGCTCCCCTCAGGGCGGTCGGCGACCGAACCAGGAATATGAAATGACACAACCGTCATCGATCGGGCGGATCATACCGTATTCCGTAAAGCCAGGGGCTCCCGGACTCGAGGGACGACCCCGCTGGCATGGAGGTCGTCCCTTACTCGAGTGGCGGATGGTGTCCCTGCCTGGCGAATTACCCTTCGCCGGCCGTCTTCCACTGCACGAGGGTGTACGGTGGCTGGGCGTCGTCGTGGTCTTCGAAGACAGCATCCACCGTGCTCCCGATGCGGACCTCCTGGAGCGGATCACCGAGGAGATTACCGACCATGCGGACGTTTCCGGCGTGGGCAAGTTCGACGAGGACGACGATATAGGGGACGCCCGACTGGAGTGCCGGGTGAACCGGGTACCAGGAGCGTTCCCAGCTGTAGATGGTGCCGCGAGGTTCAACCTCCTCATAGCGCAGATCGTGAGAGTGACAGTGATAGCAGATGAACTCGGGGCCCCACTGCCAGGTTTCGCAAGCATTGCAGCGCTGGACAACGAGCCGGTGCTCGCGAGTTGCCTCCCAGTATTCGGTGGCGAGACCATCGGGATACGGGGAGGGTTCGGGGAGCCCGGCGGGGAGGTAATAGGTGCGTTCGGCGGACGATTCGGTCGTTGTCATTGGTTCTGCTCCCGGCCGAGGATGAGGCTGCTCACGGGCTGAACCATCGGACCAGAGCAGACCATGGAGACATTGACCTCGCGATCGAGCTGACAGGGAGCCGTTCCGCGAATTTGCCGGACAGCTTCGGTAATGAGCTCGAGCCCGTGCATATAGCACTCGGCGAGGTTGCCGCCACTCGTGTTGAGTGGCAGCCGCCCACCGTCGAAGCGGAAATTGTCGAGCGTGAAGAACTCGTTCACCTCGTCCGGGCTGCAGAAGCCGTGCTCAACGAGGCTCATCATCACCCCGCCGGTGAAGTTCTCGTAGCTCTGCACGACGTCAACCTCGGCCGGACCAAGGCCGGCCATTGCGTAGAGTCGCGGCGTGAGCGTCTTGAAATTGGAGGTAGCGTAATCGGGGGCGTTGTGGACGGTGGCGGCCTGGCGATAGTCGGAGCCCTGCGCGGCTCCCAGGATGTAAGCCGGGCGATGTTTCATGTCGCGGGCACGCTCTGCACTCGTGACGATGACAGCCGCTGCGCCGTCGTTTTCCTGGCAGCAGTCGAAGAGGTGGAACGGCTCAACGATCCAGCGTGAGTTGTCGTAATCCTCCTCGCTCAAGGGACGGCCGAACATGACTGCGCGTGGGTTCCGTTGCGCGTGGTAGTAGCTGGCAAGTGCCACCGCGCGGAGCGCCTCCTGCCTCACACCGTGTTCGAACATGAAGCGGTGGACACGCATGGCGAATGTCTGGGCCGGGGACATCAGTCCATAAGGCGCCGTGAATGCCGCCGCGCCAGGAACGGCGCGGGCGGTGGTACCCTGCCCGAACCGCCCAAACTGGCCCTGCGCCAGGCCGCGATACGCGACCGCAATATCGCAGAAGCCGGCCGCGACTGCCGCTGCAGCGTTGGCGACCGCCCCCGAGCCGCCGCCACCACCGCCACCCCAGAACATGTTACTGAAACCGAAATGCTTGCTTCCGAGAGCGGTAGCAAGATGTGCCGGGTCGTTGCGGTCGTTGCTGTAGGACGCGAAACCATCAATATCGCGGACGTCGATCCCGGCGTCATCCGCGGCAAGCTGGATCGCTTCGAGCGTCATCTTGAACTCTGGATCGGGTGCAGCGCCACGCTTGTAGTAACGGGTCTCGCCGAGCCCGACGATAGCCGTTGCACCCCGAAAGCTACTTCCCATCTGCCTTCCCTTCAGGTCAATGTGGTGGTGGAGCGAAGCATACCCGGAAGACACGCTCCCGACGCACCGTCAGGAAGACCGGGCCGGATGACGTGAGCCCGTGCCCCGGCAATCACGGCCGGTCTTGGCACTTGCCCGGTGGCACCACGCAATGAACCTGGTGTGGTTGTCTGCACTGCGGACTGAAGAAGTCATGAGCCTGTCTGCGTCTACGTCGTGTGGTTAGCCGCCTGCCATTCTCAGGCCGGTGACCGGGCACAGGTAGCCGTCATATTCCCGGCCACCCGGCGCAGGTACTGGCGTACCTCATCAACGGAGTCGAGGCGATATCGAGCCGTGGTCGCGCCGGGGCCGACCTTGATCGTGATGGCCCAGTCGGGCAGGGCACGGAACAGGTCTTCGTCGGTGGTATCGTCACCGATTGCGATAATGCTTTCGGAGGGCCCGAACGACAGGCCCTGGACAACGAGTCCCTTGTTGACCGATGACGGACGGACTTCGATGACCCGGTTGCCAAGAAGCACCTGTGCTCGCTGGTTGCCAAGCACTTCGTTGAGGAGTAGCCGCAGTTCGCGCGCCTGCGATTCGCCGTAATCGGTGTCGTCGCCGAACTCCTGGTCGGCAAGGCGGAAGTGCCACGAGAATGAGGCGTCCTTCTGTTCGAGGAGACTGCCGGGTGTGCTCGAGACGAACTGCTCGAGATGCCGCTGGACAGCTTCGCGCCACGATTCACCCGGGATAGAGCGGCGCGTCCATGCGGTCGAGGCCGGGGTGCGCATCCACAGGCCATGTTCGGCATGGAGGCCGACAAGTAATTCGCCAAAGTGGCTGTCGAGGAAATGCACGGGGCGCCCGCTCACGATCTGCACGGTTGCGCCGCTGGCGGTGAGGTTCGCGAGAAGTTCGAGCAGCGGTTCGTCTGGAATCGCTATCTCCGGCGTCGCGGCGAACGGGACGAGCGTGCCATCGTAGTCGAGGAGGATATTCGCGCGGCGGTCAGGAGGCGGGAGTGGCGGGCGCTCTTCCGATGGACCAGCAGTACGCTCCGAATGGATTGACGTGGTGGTGAGCAGGTCGATGAAATGCGCGGCCCAGCGCTGTGCAGTGTTTGTGAATACAGTCTCGCGCATGCCGGCCATGCGCTTTTTTCTCTCGGGTGCGGGCATCTCCAATGCACGCTCGATGGCGCGGGCAGTCGCCGGGACATTGTAGGGATTGACGATGACGGCGCCGGGGAGTTCCGCTGCAGCACCCGCGAATTCGCTCAACACGAGGACTCCATCACCATCATTGCGCGCAGCGATGAACTCCTTCGCGACCAGGTTCATGCCATCCCGCAGGGGGGTCACAACCATGGCATCGGCGGCGAGGTAGAGCGAGAGCAGGTCTTCGGCAGGAAGGGCGCGGTGAATGTGATGGATGGGTGACCAGTTGGGAGTGGCCCAGCGGCTGTTCACCCTGCCGACGAGTTCGTCGACCTGGGTGTGGAGGCGGGAATAGTCGGCCGTCTCCTCCCGCGATGGTGCGGTCACCTGAACGAGCCGGACCCTCTCTCGAAGCCCGGGGTTATCCGTGAGGAGCGTGTCAATAGCGAGAATGCGACGCGGGATACCTTTGGTGTAGTCCAGGCGATCGACACTGACGAGCCACTTCTCGCCAGGGGCTTGCTCACGAAAGTGCAGTGCAGCCTCGATGACGCTCGCGTTGGCTGCGCTGCACGAGAGGCTGTCAGCATCAACGCCAAGAGGGAAGGCTCCAAGACGGACGCGGCGCCCATCCACGACGACGGAATCGACGTCGACGTCGAGGCCGGCGATGCGACGAAGGGTCGCGCAGAAGTGGCGCAGATACCCGGCCGTGTGAAAACCGATGAGGTCAGCGCCGAGCATCCCCTGGATGATTTCGCGGCGCCAGGGCAGGAGGCTGAAGACCTCGGACGAAGGGAACGGGACGTGGAGGAAGAACCCGATGCGCGCATCGGGGAGACGCTCGCGGACGAGGCGCGGCAGGAGGAAGAGGTGATAATCGTGGATCCAGATGAGGTCGCCGGGGCGGTATGCCTCAACGACCGCCGCGGCGAAACGCTGGTTCACTCGTTCGAATGTCTCCCAGTTGCCTGCTGCCATCGGAAGGCGGTCGATCTGGTAGTGCAGGAGTGGCCAGAGCAACCCGTTGGCAACACCCTGGTAGTACTCGCCGACTTCGGTCGGGGTCAATGGGACTGGCCTCGCTCCCGAGGCTTCGAGTTCGCCTTCGAGCGCTGCCCACTCGTTGTCATCGAATGACGCTCCGGGCCATCCAACCCAGCTACCGCCCATCCGTTCATGGATACCCCGCAGACCGCTCGCCAGACCACCGGTCGAGGGCCGCACATCGAATCCGCCACCTTCCCTGCGGGTGACCGTCATTGGCAGGCGGTTGGAGACGAGGACGATGCCACCACTCACGAAGCAACTCCCTGGTAGACCAGGCCCCGGTCCCAGAGCGCCGCTACCTGGTTATGGTTCCGCGCGATTGCCATTTCGAGCTCTATCGCCGCTTCGGTCACTTCGACGACTCGCCAGATATCGGCCGGGTCGCGGCGCTGGCAGAGCGAAACAAACGCACGCGCGCAGTCGAGGGTGCGACGCTCATCCTCCTGGTGACGGCGGGCCATGGTTCCCGCCTCATCTGCACGGCCCGCCAGCCCGGAGATGATGGACAATGATTCGGAGCACCGGGCGGTGTGGTCGCGAAGTGAGCGTTCGGCTGCTGATGCAAGGGCCTGGATGGCGCGGGTCCAGTTTCGCGTCCGCTCCGATTCGTACTCTACCTGGCGGACCTGGCGCACCAGTGTCCATGCTTCGACCAGCGGATCCAGCAGGTCACTGATGGACCCGCCACTGGCGCGGTGAGTCCGCGTGATTTGTGAAAACGACATATTTCCTCCTCGCCGCACGGGCGTACAACGACAACGGGCCGGAGACGCTGGTTCAGCAGGGGATCGCGGAACGAGGAGCGGGAGCGAGCGTAGCTTCCCACGGGCGCGAGACTGCCAGTGCACGGGAACGGCGCTGGCTTCGGCGTACATAATGACGCAAGAAGGGCGAAGCACTGGGCTTTCGCGTCTTTCGCACGGCTGGTGCCGGCATGTGAACCTCCCGATGGCCGATTGGCCGGCCGGTGGAGGCGAGACGCCTCCCGAACGTCGACGGGGTTAGCTGACGGGTTCGGCGTCGGAAATCGCCGTGCGGCTATGCGCATTCACCCCGGGAAGTGGTTCCC
This sequence comes from uncultured Anaerolineaceae bacterium, assembly GCA_964508715.1. Lineage (GTDB taxonomy): Bacteria > Chloroflexota > Dehalococcoidia > Tepidiformales > Tepidiformaceae > JAKALX01. The sequence goes on from CAZDUX010000033.1 coordinate 17,067, forward strand.
CCGTATCCGCAAGCGCGGAATTAGACGGGTCAAACATAGCACGATTTACGTGCCGTGCGCTTTACCAATGCAAACGGACCGTAAAATCGCACCCGCCGGAGAGGCTCGCTCCCACGCGGTACCGACAGTTGGCCCGCACCGCCTGGAGATGAAGGACCTCGACTGGATGGGACAAGAGATGAGCATGCCCGGCTGAAAAGTACTCCTGGCAGCGATGGATAGGTGCTGCCAGCCACTCTATACGGATCTATTACCACTTATTTACTGGCAGACCAGGTGGCAGAAATATTGTCATTCTTCTGCAACATCACTGTACTGCGACTATTCTTGGGGCAGTGGTATCGTTCAGGTGCCGAATCCTGAGATCGATTGGGAGCGGGGGAACCACTTACCGGGGTGTATTGTACGGCCAACGTACATAGGCGAATCCGACGCCGAACCCGTCAGCTAACCCCGCAGGCATTCGGAGGCAATTCCATACCCTGCCTCCAGTGTTGTCGCCATGCAGACGCTTCGCGCCTGTGCTTAGCTGCCATGCGGAGATTGAAATGATGAAAGGATCCAGGATTTCCGAACGTGTTGCCGGCCCCGCAGTCGCGCGGGCTGCACTGTTTTCGCTCGGGAGCGTTGAGGAGGAGACGGTGCGGCTGCGAAGCTGGGCCGCCATCTATGGCATCGTCCCTTCGGGCACGCCATTTCTGCGACTTCAGGGCGACATGACGCTTGTCTGCCTGCCAACCGAATCCACCGCGGACCCGAATCCCCAGACGGGGGTGCACGCGGTTAGCGTGGAGGGGGGCGAGGTTGCCGTCCTTTCCGGGGTCGCCTTTGGCGATATTCGCCGCGTGGCCGAGGAACTTGTCGGCGAACTCGCGATTGAGAGCCAGTCGCTCACGATCGAGTTTCAACGAGGCACCGAGGGTTTTGGCGTTGGCGACCTCATGATCCCGATTCCAGAGAGCGTGCGCCATCCACTTGCGGCGACGGGTGCGTAGCAGCGTGCTCGTAACTTCCGGCCGGACGAGTGGCCAGGAATCGGGGTACCCTCCAACCTGAGGATACGTCGGCGCAAGTGGCCATCAGGGCGTCGTTGGCAGCGACGGCACTGTCAGGCTTCATCCTGGGTACTCTTGCTGCAGAAGGTCGGGGATGCTGATCCAGCCTGGAAAGTCCGCATCCGGCCGGAACGCCCGGATGCGGTCATTGCGGGACACGTGGGGTGAGGAAGGAACTTGGTGCTGAGGGGCAGACTTGAACTGCCGACACCCGCATTTTCAGTTTGGGCTGGGCAGTCACACGCCGTGACAGACAATCACAGAGCCACCCACGGCACCTATCTGAACTAGACAATAAGTCCCACTCCGCACTGCGTCTGTCACACACGGTCCCGGGCTGACACCGCCTGCACTAGTGTCGAAACTAGTGTCAAAGCGAGGGGGTGGGTGGGGGGTTCGCTCGAGGGCTGTCGCGACCGGCGGATAGTACTGGGTGCCGGAGCTTGAAGGGTCTCTGGATACCGCCGATTTACGTCGGTCGTTGAAGCGAAGCAGCTTAGCGAAGGATACATTTGCTGTTTCCGACACCGATTGTCGCGTCGCTTTGGCTATGCTCGGTCGGAGGGCTACTGCGCCATTGAGGAGACGGCCGTGACGAACGACGATGAACAACTGTCGCCAGCCGGAGAACTGCGACGGTGCACGGATTTGGCGGCCGCCACCGCATCCGCTGAGACTCTGTGGCTTTGCGAGGCCTTCCCAGCCGGAAAGGCGTTGCGTGGGGTACAGGCCCTCCCGGTCGTCACCTGGGCGTACTTCAATCCCATCGGGCCTAGCCTATGTTCGTGCTACCTGCACCCGACGAACGATGGCCGAGACCTCCTAATCTCGGTTGCAGTCACGCACCCGTTCGAACCGACCATGACGGTCTACGGTTGCATCCCTTTCGATATCGCCGGGTCATCGGATGACCCGCTCGCGGCAACCCTTGAGCGGCTCTTCTCAAATAACGGCTCAACAGATTTCCCCATCTTAGTCAGTGCACCTTCCTCCGTCGTGCTGGAAGAGGGAGCCATTGCTTCTCCGGAGAATGCGAAGAATCTCTTCGCTCTTGCCCTCATCGGCCTTCCGGTCGGATTGCAGGAAGCGTCCGACTTGCTTCAGAAGCATTGGTGTGAGCCCTGGGAACGAGCCACCGAGGAGTGGTCGTCAGCTATCAGTCGGTTCTCCGCGCCTTTCAAGGCGATGAGGGAGGGTAGAACAGCCGACGCCAGCTCCTCGATGGACAGGCTCACTGAGGAATTTCGCTCAGTGGCAGACGGCGCCGCTTTCGAGCGCTGGTGGAGACTGGTAACGCATCCTGACCACGTGGCGGCGGAAAGAGCGGCACTCCCCGAGGCATGGAGCGGGGCGTTGGCTATGGCCGAGGGCCGCAGCCTACCAGGGTGAGCCGAACCGTGGTGTGGCGTTACCCCATCGGCCGGGGCCAGGCGGGGTAGTTCAGTTGCTCAACATCTGTCGGCGTCATTAATCGGATTGCTCATTAACGACATTGTGGCGTGTTTAGAGACATCGACAGCACTTGTCGCGAAAACCCGGTTAATGTCTCGACACGATACGTCGTTCACGAAGAGCGCGTTCACAAGGGGTTTGGTGCCTATGAGGTTCATTCCGGCTTGGTTCCTGTCGGCAATCGTTGCCTTGGTCTCCGTTGCTGGATTTCTTGCGCTGGACAAAGCGCAACTTCACTGGTACTCCGTCGCGCCGAGCACGCCCGTGCCATTGACCGTGGCGCCCAAGGCCGAGCCTGACCGAGTTGTTGGAGTCATTCGGCGGTGCGAAGGCACAACCTCCATGGCTGCTAAGTATCTCGCGGTCAACGGGTGTGAAGCGGCGGACACAGACTCCGGACTTCGAGGGGTTGTTGGAAACGACCGACTCGAAATCACCGTTCGCACAGCCGGCGGAGGCACATACGTGGTCACGACTGACCCCAGAACCAACGTGCAGGTAGGTGACCCGTGGCCGATTCGCTGATGAGTGATATGCCCGGAGAAGCGGGTGGCAACCTGCGCCTAACCCCGGAGATGCTGCCTGAGAAGTTTCGAGGCAGCTTCTTCTGCATCGTGGACGAGACCGATAAGTTGCTGCGGAGCCGGGGGATTCACAGTACGCACTTAGCCTCAAAGAGCATCTCGCGATGCAGCTTTGGCAGATGGACGTGGTCTTCGGCTACGTGCCGTCAGACTCTGAGCTTCGGGAGAAGCATCCAGACCGGGCCAAGGAGGTGGAGGAGCTAGTCGCGAATCCGCCGGATGAACTCGTGCAAGCAGTGGTGGGGCAGGCTGAATGCTTGACCCAAGAGAACTACGAGAAGAATTGGCTGCCGCCGCTCGGAGTGAGGAATTGGGCCGGAAAGCCGCCAACGTCTGACGAGCCAGCGGAAGCGGCGATAGCGCCGCCGCCAACGGATGGCCCTCCACTCAAGACGTTCCTTGTCTCGGTCACGAGGACCGTCGTTAGGGAGACCGTGCTGGAGGTGGATGCGTCGGACTCCGATGAGGCATACGACTCGGCGGTTGATGTCATTGTTGAGGGTTATGGGGGCTGGGACGAGAAAGTGCTGAGCACTGAATACGCCATCGAGGAGGAGCACCTATGAGGTTGATGTGCTGACCTCGGCATCGCTGATAGACGGCCCAGATTGGGGCGTTAGAAGGAGAACCGACATGGGCACATACACCGTCCACGTTACCAACACGGTCGTGCTGGAGACTTACCTCGAAATTGAGGCTGTGGACCAAGCGGCCGCGCTCAAGATGGCCGCCGACATGATTGCGAGAGGCGAGTGTGACTGGGTAGAGACCGACTCGGAGCGAGAGTACGACATTGAGGAGGATTGACGGTGCAGACAAAGATGACCCCACGGGACCTTCGCGAGTGCCGAGCTACGCGCTCGCGAAGAAGCATTCAGAGGAACTTCTGGTAGCCCGCAAGGGTCAGGAGTGGTTCGAACTGAACAAGGAATCTTTGGACAGGGAGTGGGAACAGGCAGTGGAGATGGGTCTGGCCCCGGACGACGTGGAGTTCCTGATGGAGATGGAGCGGGCGAAGTTGCTTCGGGGTGAAGCTTCGGGCCAGCCGTAGGGGCGAACGCGCCAATTCCTGTCGCTGACGTGATTCATGCTTTCCGAATGGTCAGCGATGGCTACAATGCCTCTGAAACATAGAAGGCGGCTGCGGATATGGTTCAGTCAGACGCGTTTGAAGTCCTCGACGCTGGGTCGGTGCCAATGCCGCCGGCGCCGACGAGGAGGGGACGAAAACCCCGGGCGGCGTACGACGCCGGGGCGCCGCAGGCAGCGCGGGCCAGTGACAAGAAGGGAAACGGGAACGGGAAGGGCGAGCTTGGCTTCGAGGCCAAGCTCTGGGCAGCGGCTGACAAGCTGCGAGGGAACCTCGACGCGGCGGAGTACAAGAACGTCGTCCTCGGCCTCATCTTCCTGAAGTACATCTCGGATGCGTTCGAGGAGCGGCGGGGTGCAATCTTGCGTGAGTCCTCGGACCCCGAGTCTCAGTTGTACATCGCCGAGGAGCGGGCCCGGTACGAAGTGCTCGAGGACCGCGACGAGTACACGGCGGCGAATGTCTTCTGGGTGCCTGAAGAGGCGCGTTGGGGGGTGTTGCAGGGGCAGGCAAAGCTTCCCGGGATTGGCGTGGCCATCGACAAGGCGATGGATGCCATCGAGCGGGACAACCCGCGTCTGAAGGGCGTACTGCCGAAGGACTACGCGCGGGAGTCGCTGGACAAGCGACGCCTGGGCGAACTCATCGACCTCATCGGGAGCATCGGCCTGGGGGATGCGGAGAACCGGTCCAAGGACATCCTCGGGCGGGTGTACGAGTACTTCCTCGGCCAGTTCGCCTCGGCGGAAGGGAAGAAGGGGGGCGAGTTCTATACGCCCCGGCACGTCGTTCGGCTGCTCGTGGAGATGCTCGAGCCGCAGCCGAACAAGCGCATCTTTGACCCGTGCTGTGGGTCGGGCGGGATGTTCGTCCGGGTGTGGTTCAGATTTTTGGTGAGACGGATGGGAAGCGTTTCCAGGGATGGGCG
>CAZDUX010000034.1:0-21992 GCA_964508715.1 uncultured Anaerolineaceae bacterium
CTCGCCGTCGGAGTATTCGGGCCGGGAGGCGACGATCTGGAAGTTCGGGGGATTAGCCTGGGCGAGGGCCTTGATGTTCGCCGAATAGGCATCGAGCGAGGTGGGGCTGCCCGCGAGTTCCATTTTCACTACTTCATCGAAGATCTCGGGTGGCTGGGCCCCAACGAGCATCTTGTTGTTGATGAAGAAGGTCGGGGTGCCGCTCACACCGAGTGCTGCCCCGCGCTGGAGTTGCTTGTTGATGAGCTCGGCGGTGGCCTTGTTACCAAGGCAGGTGTTGAACTTCGACTGGTCCATCCCGAGTTGCTGGACGTAGCCGCGGAAGACGGTGAGGAGGTCCTGCTGCTGGGCAGGTGCATTCGTGGCGGCAGCCGGAGCCTTGCTTTCGTTTGCCGGGGTGATTGCAGCGGCGGTGGTGTTGGAATCGGCGCCGCCGTTCGTGTACCAGACAGCGCCGGCGATAATCACCGCGCCGATGACCACGGCGAGCGGAGTAAGGAAATACGTCCAGAGTGGGCGCAGGCGGACATCGCGGGGGAGTTCGAACGGCGGTGGCGACGGTTCGCCGTGTGCCTGCGGTTCGAGTGGTTCGTCGTTCACACAACCATGGTTACGCATTCGATGGCTGCGGGCGAACTGCGATACGCGGCACTCAACGCTGGACGTCGCGCCGCCGAAGAACGGCGAGGGTGAGGTCTTCGACGCTGACGAGGTTGGGATCGGCGGCCTGGGCCTCGCCGACCCAGCGTTTCGCCTCGCTGCGCGGATAGCCGAGGGCGGTGATCGCTTCAACCGCATCTACCACGACACGGCGCTGCTCGTACTGCTTCGGGTCGACCGGGCGTTCATAGCCGCCATCGGCCATGGCAGCTTCGGCGGCGACCTTGCCGCGAAGGGTGGCAATGATCTTGTCGGCCCCGCGCGCACCGATTCCGGGAAGGCGGGTGAGGGTGGCGCGGTCTTCCTGCTCGATGGCACGGGCGATGGTGCTAACCGAGACGTTCATCGCCTTGACGGCCTTTGCCGGGCCGATGCCTTCGACCGTAATGAACTTGCGGAAGAAGTCGCGTTCGGCGCGGCGAAGGAAGCCAACGAGTACCGGCACTGGCTGGTTGGCGCTGGCGGAGTAGTGGATGTGGAGACCAAGGGCGGGACCGGGCAGGCCCTCTGCGAGGTCGCCTTCGCCCGCGAGCGCCTGTAGTTCGGGCCAGAGAACAAGGGGAACGAGCACCTCGTAGCGGACACCTGCGACGTCGACTTCGACTGCAGGGCCGGTTGCATCCATGCGGGCGAGTTGGCCCTGCAGATGGGTGATCATCTCGAGTTGCGAGTTACGAGTTGCGAGTTACGAGTGCGGTGCACGCTGGCAGTATGCCGGGATGAGTTGCGAGATGCGAGATACGAGATGCGAGTTTGCAAGAAACGAGCGGTAGTTGGTACTGCTCGCGGGAGCGGGGCGGGACTACGGTAGTTGCATGGCAGCTATCACCGGTATCGCACATGTAGAGTTGAGCGTTCGCGACCTTGATGAGAGTTCGAGCTGGTATTGCGCACTCCTCGGCGCGACAGAGGTCTTCCGCGAGACGAAGGATGAGTTCGGCAGGCGCGACGCGGCGATTCGCGAACCAGAGACGGGGCTGATGCTTGCACTGACGGAACACCGCGAATACGAAGGCGCGTTCCAGGTGATGCGGGCAGGCCTCGATCACCTCGCCTTTTCTGTTGCCAGTGCAGACGCGCTGAACGCCTGGGCAGCAAAGCTCGATGAACTCGAGGTCCCACACTCGCCCATCCGCGATTATGGATACGCGCTGGCAATCACGTTCGAGGATCCGGACGAAATTGCCCTCGAGTTGTTCTGGGCGAAGCCGCGGGCTGGCACGACGTAAGGGGCGAGCGCTGGTTCAGATCATCATCTGTACAGGCACCTTCTCATTTTTCCGTGTCACAATGGTTCTCCGGCCACCGCGAAAGCCGGCGACCGGCACCCCCCCTGCCGGGAAGGATAGGAAGGCGCAATGGCTATCCAGGTAACACTCATCTCTCACAGCGAAGACCCTCTTCGCTCGCTCTACATGGCGTACCGCACGTGCTACTCGCAGCTCACGCCGCAGCAGGTGCTCAAGCGCATCCAGGATGAGCGGATCAGCCGGGCGGAGATGGAGCAGTTCATCGAGGAGCGGCTCAAGACGGGACATGCGAGCCCGCTCGAGCAGATCTCGTTCGAGTTTGGGATTTCGGGCGTGTCACGGGCGTTCAGCCACCAGTTCGTGCGGCACCGGGTGGGGATCTCATTCGAGCAGCAGAGCCAGCGGTATGTCACGTACAAGGCAGGTGAGTTCCCCTACACCGTGCCCGAGACCGTGAGGAAGGCCGGCCTCGAAGACAAGATGGATGAACTTTTCGACCGCGTGAGCGAGCTGTACGAGGAGATGGTGGCGGCCGGGGTCCCCTCGGAGGACGCGCGGTTCCTGTTGCCGAACGCAACGAACACGAACTTCAAGATCACGGTGAATTTCCAGAGCCTCCTCCACATCTGTGATCTGCGGCTCTGCACGCGGGCTCAGTGGGAGTTCCGAAAGGTGGCCGCCCTCATGCGGGCGGAAGTGAACCGTGTGGCGCCGGAGCTCGGCAAGTACCTTCAGCCAAAGTGCGGGGAGTACCGGCTGGGCTATTGCGACGAGTCGGAGAAGGACTGGGAGGCGTGCCCGATCGGCCGCATTCGGCCGCACAAGCAGGGGCTCATGCGGCTCTACGAGCAGCACCGCAAGGGTGAACTCCAGCCGCTGCGGGATGAAGACTGGGCCGTGATCGAAGAACGGGAGCTTTCGCCAGAAGCGTAGGTTCCCTGCCGGCCGCGGACGCTACGGCCCCGAAAGGATGGCTGCGAGTTTCTCGGCGGCCCCGGCAATAGCGGGGCCGGGGGCGCGGAGGAAGAGCCGTGCATCGAGCTCGATCACGTGGTTATCCGGGATGACGCTGCGATTCGCCCAGGCGGCTGATGCACGGATATCGGCAGCAAGCGATGGTCCCCGGGTGCGGGCGATGACGAGCACGAAGTCCGGGTTCTTCGTGGCGAGCTGGTTGATGTCGACGGTTGCGAAGCCGGGAAGCGGTGCGCCATCGGCCGCTGGCCCCAGGACGTTCGTCGCGCCGAGCAGCTTCGCGATATCGCCCGCGTAGGTGGCTTCGCTTGCGCCGTACACTTCGCGTCCCTGGCCGGTAACGATGAGGACGGCCGGGCTCTTGCCGGCGAGCCTGGCCCGGGCGGCATCGACACGTGCGCGGATCGCCTCTGCTGCCTGCTTTGCCTCGGCGGTCCGGCCGGTGGCATTGCCGAGGGCATCGAGAGCGCTGAGGACGGAGGCGTAGCTCGTGACATCGACAACGAAGACGGGATAGGTGAAGCGTTCGAAGTCGCGCGTGAAGGAACCCTGGTAGGCGGCATCGGCGATGACCAGGCCGGGCTCCAGCTTCGCCATCGCCGGGAAGTCGGGAGAGATGCTCGAGCCAACATTTGGCGCGGTATCGGGCCCCTGGGAGTCGCTCGCCTTGCCAATGATCTCGAGGCCCAGGGCGGTAGCAAGGTCCACCGCCGTAGGGCTGATGGCGATGACGCGTGTGACCGTTGCGGGGAGGTCGACGGTGCGCCCGGTCATGTCGGTGACGGTGCGGCCGGGTCCGGCGCCGGTTCCGGCGGGGGTTCTCCCTTCGAGGGTCGGCGTTGGAGTGGGGCGAAGGGGCACTGGCTCTTTGGCCTTGCCGCAAGCACCGAGTGCCACGCCGGTGATGATGACGAGGAGGATAAGGGGGATTCGCAGCATCAGCTCAGACGGGATGCTACGTCCATCGAGACAAGCAATCGACCGGCAGCCGTGGCACGCCCCGCGCTGGTGGCGAGGAGGCGACGGAGGTCGGCGGGTGTGTCGAGGTCGAGGGAAAGGGTTTCATCGAGGAATTCGTGGACTGCGAAGCCCGCGGCCCGCGCTGCCACCCGGTGCTTTTCGAAGCTGCCGGGCCCATAGGCGAGCGCGTACCCACCCGCGGGGCTGAGCAGCATGGCGTTCGTCCCTCCGTCGAGGCTGCGGACGAGCGTGCAGGAGGGTGAAGGCGGCGCCGAACCGGCAAGGCTCCGAAGGGCTCGCGCGGTGACGAGTGGGAGATCGGCATGAAGGATGAGGGCGTCCTCGCCGCGGAAGCGGGCGAGGAGGGTCTCGAGCTGGCCGGTGAGGCCGGAGGCAGCGGACGACTCGGGAACGACGGTGGCCTTACCCTGGAGGCGGTCAGCAAGGTGACCATCGGCCGAGAGGAGCACGGGTTCGAAGCCAGCCTCGTTTACGGCGCGGAGGACCGTCTCGAGCGTCGTGAGGGCGAGTTGCTCGCGTTCGGCGGGGTCCAGGAGTTCAGAGAGACGTCCCTTCGCACGGTCGAGCCGGTTGACCGGGATGACGGTGCGAAGGGTCATATCAGAGCGACTCGAGCGCGGCCACGACATCGCGGGCGAGTTCGGTCTTGCGGATGGTGCTGGTCATCATGGTATCGGTGACGAGGCAGTGCATGCCGAGCGCCTCGACGGCGGGGGCAAGGGCACGGTCCTGCTCGTCGATGACCATCAGGTCGATGAGCCCCTGGTAGATGCGTGCGACCCCAACCGCGGAGACCTCGTGGCCCATAGAGTGAAGCATCTTCGCAGCGGGGCCCTTGACGACCTGGCCGGCGATAATCGGGCTGATGGCGGCGCGCTTCGCGGGGGTGCATTCGAGTGCTTCACGAATGCCGCGGACGGAGAGGATCGGGCCGATACTGACGATCGGGTTGCTCGGGGCGAGGATGACCTGCTTCGCATCGCGGATCGCTTCGAGGACGCCGGGCGCGGGGTGAGCGGTGTCGGAGCCGGCGAAGCGGACGCTCCGAACCTCGACCTCGGTGCGCAGGCGGACCATGTAGTCCTGGAACGGAATTTTCCCATCGGGGCCGAAGATCTCGGTACTGATGGGATCGTTCGACATGGGGAGGATGGTGCAGGCGAGACCCCAGGCTCGCCGGAGTTCATCGACGACCTCATGCATCGGCACACCCTGGCGGAGGCGCGTGGTGCGGTGGAGGGCCATGGCGAGGTCGCGGTCGCCGAGATTGAACCAGCGTTCGTGGCCGAAGCGCTGGAGCTGATCGACGACATTGAATGTGTCGCCGGTGAGGCCCCAGCCGGTTTCGGGGTTGACAGCGGCGGCGAGCGCATAGATGACGATGTCGGTATCGGGGGAGACGTGGACGCCGTAGAGGCCGACATCGTCGCCGGTGTTGGAGATGACCGTGATGGCGGCAGGGTCGGCGGCGTTGACGAGGCCCTGGAGGAAGCGGGAGGCGCCGACACCGCCGGCGAAGACCGTATACATGAGGGATAGCGTACAGGGGCCGGGGGCGAGCAGGAATGGCGAGGACCACCGAACCAGCAAAGCGGGCAATTGTTACAAAATGATAAAGATGCGACCAACGGTCTGGTAAAGGTTATAAAACTTGCCTAGTATCCGCCCGAAGAACTTCTGGCACATGGAGGAGAGTACTGTGCCCATCAGAATTCGGCGGTTTTTGCTTGCAGCGGGGGTGGCTGCGGTGGCAGCCCTGCCATTTGTTGCGACGGGTGGGAGTGCCGGGGCAGCGGCGACCTACAATATCAAGGCCGGGGACGGTGAGAATGGTTACGCCGTCAACATTTTCCTGCCTGCTGCCATCACCGTTAATACGGGCGATACAGTCCACTGGGATTTCCCATGGTTTGAACCGCACACGGTGACGTTTGGCGCACCGCAGGGCGATCCGACGCAGGCTACACCGAATGTCACAAATGCATCGGCCACGTATGACGGGACCGGTTTCCTCAGCTCCGGGCTCCAGGGCCCGGAATATCCTCCTGGTGGTCCGCAATCGCCAACGACCTTCGATATCAAGTTCACCAAAGCTGGCACCTACGATTACTACTGTGTCATCCATCCAAACATGAAGGCCACGGTCACGGTCACGGATTCGGGCACACCCTCGAAGCAGGCAGACCTCGATGCGGCCGGCACGAGTGCCTACAACGACGCGCTCACTGCCCTGAAGGCTGTCGCTGCACAGGCGAGCAGCAAGCCCGCTACGGTGACGACGAACGCCAACGGTACGAAGACGTACGCGCTCGCGGTGGCCGGGGAGACACTGGCCGGTGATGTGCAGCAGTTCTTCCCGCCATCGATTGATATCACTGCTGGTGACACGGTCGTCTGGACAAACAACAACCACACGCCGCACACGGTGACGTTCGGGCCCCCGGCCGGCGACCCGCTCACGGGGAAGCCGAGCGGCGGGCCGGTCTTTAGCGGGAAGGCGGATAGTGCCGCAATCGGGATCGACTTCCCGAACGGCCTGACCTTCCAGCTCACGTTCCCAAGTGCAGGCAAGTTCCAGTACGTGTGCATCCTTCACGCGAACCAGGGTATGGCCGGTGTGGTGAACGTAGCCGCTGCGCCGCCACCACCAACGGCGAGCCCGACGGCGCCCGCCGCAACGCCCACGAAGGCCCCAGGGGCGCCGAACACCGGTTCGGGCGTCGCACCGGCCAACGATTCAACGGGGCTCTGGCTCATCGCCGGCGCCGTGCTGCTGGCACTCACGGCGAGCGGGGCTGCCGTGGTGGCATTCGGCCGCAAGTAACGGGCCCAGGCACTCCCTTTCCGGGCGGGCGTTGCGGTAACCGCGGCGCCCGCCTTTCTGTGAGAGCAGTCACGTTCCGGGGTGCGTATGGGACTAGAGTCCCATGCTCCCGGGATATCCCACGGATTAGTTTTCGATGGTCATACGGTTGCAGCCGCAAGGACGCTACCAGGCACGACCAGACTCGAAAGCCACAGAGGGAGAGGAACATGTACATCCAGATTCGCAAGCTCGTGCTGGGCACGGCGATCGCGGCGGTCGCCGCGATCCCGGCCTTTGCGGGCGCCACGGGGGCAAGGGCCGACACCGGCGAAACCGTGAACGTTGCCGTTGGCCAGGGCGAGAGCGGGTATTCCGTCAACGCTTTTTTGCCCCAGAACCTGACGATCAAGACAGGGACCACGGTGAACTATGAGTTCAAGTGGCTCGAACCGCATATGGTCGCGATGATCAACGACCCCTCGATCGACCCCAACGGCCCGGAGCCGCCCGTGATACCGTCGCCAATGGTGTTCGACGGGACGCAGAAGTACATCTATTCGGGGACGATCTTCGGCCCGGACCAGGCGTACCAGGTCAAGTTCGCCAGGGCCGGCACCTACGAGCTCCACTGCTTCATCCACCCGGGGATGGACAGCACCGTCACGGTGGTGGATTCGGGCAACGCCGATACCAACGCCACCATCACAACGCGCGGCAACCAGGAGTATGCGACGGCAATCGGGAGCCTGAAGGCGATCGCTGCCCAGCAGGCGGCGAAGGGTGCGGCAGTGACGTCGCGTGCCGATGGGACGAAGCTCTATGACCTGACAATGGACAGCGGCAAGCCGGGCGAACGCGACACGGTCATGCAGTTCTTCCCCGCCACGGTGACGGTGAAGGAAGGCGACAGTATCCGGTGGACCAACAACGTGGCGGTACCCCACACGGTCACCTTCAATCCCCCTGTAATGGGGCCGAACGATGACCCGTTCAGCATCCCGCCTTCGAAGCCAGCCGCGGCGTTCGACGGCACGGGCGGCTGGCATAGCGGCATCCTCGGTGCGAACCCCGACGACCCGACGGCGCCGACAACCTTCGAAATGACCTTCGCAAAGGCCGGCTCCTACCAGTACGTCTGCATCCTCCACGCGCCCCAGGGCATGGCCGGCACTGTCAACGTGGAGAAGCAGGTACAGGCCACGCCTACCGGCACGACCACGAGCACGCCAGCGGCGACACAGACTACCGCTCCCCGCCCGCCGTCGACGGGCTCCGGGGTGGAGACGGCCAGCGACGGACCGATCAGTGCGTGGCTCGTGGCGACGGCGCTGGCTCTCGCCGTGGCAGCGACAGGCCTGGGGATTTTCACCATCCGGCGGGGCAGCCTGGGCTAGGCGTGCAGCCGGAAACGAACGAGCGAGCGTCTCTTGCAAAGGGACGCTCGCACCAGCTTTGCACTGAAGCTACGACCGGGGGAGTCGAGGAGAGAGATGATGAGGACGAAGATGATGTGGGGAGTTCCCCTGGCCGTTGTGCTGGCGGGGATGCTCGTGGCAGGCTGCGGTGGCGGCAATGATGCGGCACCGACAGCCACCCCCACCGTCACTTCGGTGGCCACGGCCACCACGAGCCCTGGGGCCGGCTCCTCGCCCGTGAGCAATGCGACAACGGTGGATGCAAGGACGACACCCGTGGCAACGACGGCAACTGCCCCCAGTCCGACCACCATACCATCACCCACAGCATCCACCGCCAGCACGGTGACCACGATAGCGACGCCGGCCCCGGCAACGCCGACACCCGTTCCAGCCACGCCCACGCCGGCGCCGCCAACACCGACCCCAACCGAGGCGGGCCCATCGCTGCCAATGTCGGTAAACGTCGGGGTTTCGAACCAGACGAACAAGTTCATCCCGGCGAACATCCATGTCGCGGTGGGCGGGCAGGTCCACTGGGAGTGGTCGGGGGATAGCTACCACGATGTAACGGCGGCGGGCTTCGACGGGCACCCCGACCCGGTGAAATCAGCAGCGTTCTCCGTCACGTTCCCTTCGGCGGGGACGTTCGCGTACGTCTGCTCGGTGCACAAGTCCACGGGGATGGTGGGAACGGTGGTCGTGGGCTCGTAGTCCGCGAATGGGACCCGGCATGGAGGCCCGCCCGAAAGCGGGTCTGTGTCGTGCGGCGCGGCCCGGATAATCAGCGTTTGCGGACTTTGACGGCGGTATCGTAGGCGCAGATCTCAGTCCAGGTGGTGCCCATCTCGGAGGTGTCGAAGCGCATGGCGAGGATGGCGTTGGCGCCCTTGGCCTCGGCCTCGGCGACCATGCGTTCCATCACCTGGTTCCGGCTGTCGGTGAGTGCCTGCGTCATGCCTTTGAGTTCGCCACCGAAAACCGACTTGATGCCCGAGCCGAGCTGGGAGAACGCGTTACGTGAGCGGACTGTCAGGCCGAAGACCTCGCCGAGGACTTCGACCACTTCGTAACCGGGGAGGTCGTTCGTGGTAACGATCAGCATGCGGGGAAGGTACGCCGTTGAGGCCGGAGCGGCGAGCACGGCGGTCACTCCGGCCGGCGGCACCGGGAGCGGCCCGGCCAGCGTACCGGCGCGATAGGTGGCGGGCCCCGGCGAGGGCGCTGAAGGGGGAGTATGAGACCCGGTATACTCGGCCACACCGGGATGAGCCTTTCCCGGCCGCCACGCCCGCCGTCACCGGTCCACCAGCCCCGAGGAGTGCCGTTCTGAACGACACCGATCTGTTCATCACCCTGGCCTTTGCCCTCGCCGTGGCCGGCATCGGGGCGCTGGGGGCGGCATTCCTGCGCCAGTCGCTGGTTCTTGGGTACATCCTGGCGGGGATGGTGATCGGGCCGCACACGCCGGGGTTCGTGGCTGATATCCCGACGGTGGAAGAGCTCGCCGACGTGGGTGTCGTCTTCCTCATGTTCGCGATCGGCGTTCAGCTTTCGTTCAGCGACTTGCGGCGGGTTGGGCGAGTCGCTCTTCTTGGGGGAGGGGCGCAGGTCCTCCTCACGATTGGCATCGTCTATCTGATTGGCAGAGCGGTGGGGTTTGGCTGGCTGGAGTCGCTCTTTTTCGGGTCGGTTATCTCCAACTCCTCGAGCACCGTCCTCTCGAAGGTCCTGTCCGAGCGCGGGGACCTCGATTCGGTGCACGGCCGGATCAGCCTCGCATGGTCGACGGTGCAGGACTTCAGCACGGTGGCGCTCGCAGTCATCCTGACGACACTCTCGGAAGGGACGACCGACACGCTTGCCGTTGACCTTGCGAAGGCGCTGGGGCTGGCAGCCCTGTTCCTCGTGCTGGTGGTGCCACCGGGGCTGTTCCTGTTGCCGCGCTTCTTCGAACGTATCTCTGCCCTGGGGAACCTCGAGGCTTTCACGTTTGCGGCTGCCGGTGTGGCGCTCGGCGTAGCCTATCTCGCCGACGTCTTCGGTATCTCGGTGGCACTCGGCGCATTTGTGGCTGGCATCCTGGTTGGGCGGTCGGACGTCTCGCATGAAGTGGAGGGGCGGCTCGCACCGCTTCGTGACCTGTTCGCCGGGTTGTTCTTCGTGTCGGTCGGTATGCTGATCGACCTGAAGGTGGTGGCCGACAATCTCTGGCTCGTCGCGCTGACCGTGGCGCTCATCGCCGGTCTCAAGGGGGCGATGTCCGGGGTCATCTCGCTCCTGTTCGGGTACCGGGGACGGACAGCGGTGCTGACGGGTGCGCTCCTGGCGCAATCGGCCGAGTTCTCGTTTCTCCTCGCCCGGCTGGGGACCGACCTCAATGCGATCTCATCGGAGGTATTTGGACTGATGCTCGCGGGCGCGGCGATCTCGATCGTCCTCGCTCCGGTGGTCTTCGCGGGGGCGCAGCCGCTCGGCGGGTTCGTAGAACGGAGGCTGCCGATCGCGCCCCCTGCCCCGGCGGATGCTGGCATGGCGGCGGGTTTTTCGGGTCATGCGATCCTCTGTGGTTTTGGCCGTGTTGGGCGGGTCGTGTTCGAAGCTGTCCGGCAGCAGGGGGTTGCCGAGGTGGTCGTCATCGAACAGGATGCCGGGACTGTCACGTCGCTACGGGAGCGGGGTATACCCGTGTTTCAGGGCAGCGCCTCAAACCCCGTCATCCTCGACCGAGCGGGGCTCGCGGCGGCGAGCATGCTCATTGCGGCAATCCCCGACCCGATCTCGGTGCGGCATATCGTGGAGGTGGCCCGGGCCCGGAATCCTACGATCGAGATCGTGGCGCGGACGCACAGCCAGGCCGAGCGCCGCCACATCGAAATGCAAGGAGCGAATGAAGCTGTCGTAGGTGAACTGGAGCTCGCGATCGAGATGAGCAGGCGGACGCTCCACCAGTTCGGCGTATCGGACGCACCCGCAGAGTCGCTCCTGCGGAGGGTGCGCGCGCAGAGCCAGGGTGAGTAGGAGGACCAGATGGCACGAGTTGTCGTTGGGCTGGATGGATCGAGCCAGTCGTTGCTTGCACTGGAGCACGCGAGCGTCTTCGCGCGGGCCTTTGACCACGAGGTCGTGGCTATCTACGTGGCGGACACGGTTGTGGCGGAGACGATCTCCCCGGAACAGGGGCGGATGCGGGTGGCGATGGAGGCGGCGAAGCTCCAGCAGGAACTCGCTCCTGCGCTGGGGCGCGCGGAGGCACGGATGCGAACCGTCTACCTTGGCATCGGTGAACGCGTTGGCGCGGCACTGGTCCAGGCGTCGGCTGAAGAAGGCGCGGCGATCCTCGCATTGGGGACGGGCATGAGCGTCCGCAGGTGGCGGCGCACGTTTCCCGGGAGCACGGCACTCGATGTACTCGCGCGCGACCATCTGCCGCTTCTGCTCAGTGGGCCTGCGAGCCGCCCGCCAACCGGCGGCGAGGGATATCGCATCCTCTTTCTCTCGGACGATGCGGTGGGTGCGGCGTCGCTGGCCCGCCTGCTGCACCCGGCCGTGGCCGCTGCCGAGGCCGCGGTGACGGTACTGCACGTGGATGTGGAAGGGGACGCCGCCATGCTCGGCGCCTTTGCGTTCAATCACCGGGTGGACCGTGTTCGCGGTCTGCTTTCGCCGAATGACACGGTGACGGGCCGCCTGGAGCGGGTGGCCCGGCGGGATGACGTGCTGCCGAAGGTCCTCTCGGTAGCGAGCGAGGCCGGGGCGGATGCGCTCGCGCTGGCAACTTCGAGCCACCGCCTGAACCGGCGGCTCTGGGGCGGGAGCACAGCCCTCTCCCTGCTTGCACAGTCGCCAATCCCGCTGATCGTCGTGAGCCGGCTGTAACAGCCCGGGGCGAGGGCCAGCGATGTCCGGGCGATTAGAATGCCGCCAGGAGGTGGACCGTGGAGTACGGGATTGCACTCGCGCCGGGGCCAGAGAGCTGGCAGGTTGTGAAGCGAGCCGAGGAGCTCGGCTTCGACTACGCGTGGTTCTACGACACGCAGTTGCTTGCTGCCGATGTGTTCGTTGCCATGGGCGCGGCCGCCGTGAAAACGGAGCGGATCAAGCTCGCGACGG
Source organism: uncultured Anaerolineaceae bacterium (assembly GCA_964508715.1). GTDB lineage: Bacteria > Chloroflexota > Dehalococcoidia > Tepidiformales > Tepidiformaceae > JAKALX01. Next base: position 12,201 of record CAZDUX010000034.1, read on the forward strand.
GTGTCCTCATCCCGTCGAACCGGATAGCACCGGTTGCTGCGAACGCGATAGCCTCGCTGAACGCGATGGCTCCGGGGCGCATCGTCTTCGGGGTTGGCACGGGATTCACGGGCCGGAACACGATGGGGATGCGGGCGATGCGGCTGCGCGAGTTGGCGGAATACCTGCGAATCGTGCGGGGGCTCTGGGCAGGCGAAACGACCGAGTGGGAGTTCGAGGGGGAACGGCGGAAGATCCGGTTCCTCAACCCGGAGTTGGGGCTCATCAATATCGAGACACCCATCCCGGTGCACATTTCAGGCTTCGGGCCGAAGTCGCGCCAATACGCGGCCAGGTCTGCGGAGGGCTGGATCAACTTCGTGGGGCCGGTCGCGAACGCACTCCGGCAGTCGGAACAGATGGCGGAGGCGTGCCGTGCGGCGGGCCGGAGCGTCTCCACCTGTTACCGGACAGCGTTCACACTCGGGGCGGTGTTGCGGGAGGGAGAGGGCCTGGCGAGCGCGCGCGCAATGGCACAGGCGGGGCCGCTCGCCGCGGTGGCTCTCCACTCAATCATCGAAAGCGGGGCTCCACCGGACGCGCTGCCAGAGCCGATCCGGGCACTCGCCGGGGAGTACCGGCGGCTCTACGAGGGATACGAACCGGCCGATGCGCGCTATCTCTCGCTGCACCGGGGCCACCTCCTGTTCGTGCGTCCGGACGAGGCGAAGTTCGTAACGCCGGACCTCATTGCAGCGCGGACTTTCACGGGGACGCGGGCAGACCTGCGCGACCGGGTACGTGCGCTTGCGGAGGGCTACGACCAGTTCACGGTCCAGCTGATCCCCGGGCAGGAAGGGGCGATCGACGACTGGGCGGACGTGCTCGCCGAGGTCTAGGCCAGAGCCATTTATTGCAGGAGAGATAGGCTATCATAATAAAGCAGAATTAGGTGGAGCAAACGGCAAAACTAAATTGACACTTTGGAGCCCGCGCTCGTAGGCTCGGTGGATATGGTTCAGAGCGCGCTGACGTACCTTCCCCCGACGCGACAGCAGTTACTTACCGAGATTCGCCGCCGGGGTGAGGCACGCGCGGAGGACCTTGCGGTAGCGGTCGGTATTACGGTGGGCGGTGTTCGCCAACAGCTCATGGCGCTCTACGGCGACGGTCTGGTCGTCTACCGCGAGGCGGCTGAAGGCCCAGGCCGTCCGAAACACTACTATCGGATCACGCCGAGTGCTGAGGCCCTGTTTCCGGATGAGGCCCGCGATCTCCTGACTCAGCTGACTGCCCACCTCGATGGGGTTGCACCTGAAGTACTCGAGGAGTTTCTTGCGGCGCACCGGGCGGAGATGCGGCGGCATCACCCCATTGCGCAGGATGCCACGCTGCCCATCGAGCGGCGGTTACAGGCGATGCTGGCGGCATTCGAGGGCCAGGGGTTCATGCCCGAACTCGAACACGCCGAAGATGGGAACTTCTACCTCAACCTCTACCACTGCCCGCTCTTCCAGTTCGTGAAGGGCAGCGAGCGCGTATGTGAGTTCTCGAAACAGGCGCTGGAGGACGTGGTTGGCCCCGGTACACGCCGGGTCGCCTGGCGGCGCGAAGGCGATCCACACTGCGCCTATCGCTTCACCCTGCCGATGACCTGCGCTGACTCGTAGATGCTGGACCACGGCGCCGGCAGCCGGAGTTCCTGACGACCATGACGCTGCCATCGCCACTCGATGCACTACCCACGACGCGACGTGAGATCCTCATGGCGATAAAAGTCGCCGGCGAATGCGGCGCCGAACAGATCGCCGCCGACATCGGTATTAGTGCCGGGGCCGCGCGGCAGCACCTGACGGCCATGCGCGCCGCACGGCTGGTGGGTCTGAGGGAATCACGCGAGGGTCCTGGCCGGCCGCGCCATCTCTACTTCCTTACACAGACTGGGGAGACGATGTTCCCCCGGAGCAACAGCGCCTACCTGAACGGCGTGCTGACGGCTGCCTCGGAGCTCGACTCGAAGCTCCCGGAGGCGCTGCTCCTGCGCATGGGGCGGCTGAGGTATGAAGGGCAGCGCGCGCAACTCGACCGGCGGAGCATCGCCGAACGCCTCGATCTGCTGCGGGAGATGTTTGCTGCGGAGGGCTTTTTACCGATCGTCACCCGGCAATCGGAGGACCGGTACGAACTGACACTCTGTCACTGCCCGATCATGGAAACGGCGGTGGCCTTTCCGTCGATCTGCAAGGCGAAGCTGAGCTACGTGGGTGATTCCGTGGGTGTGCCGGCGTTTCGCGCCGAGCACCGGTTGGAGGGCCAGCGGGTATGCAGGTTTGTCGTCGACGCGGGAGGGGATTCGAGTTACGCTAGGGAGAACTTACTTTAGCACTGATACAGGATTCTTATGAGGCTATGTCAGTGCTTGTGATAGTGTTCACATATGCAGTCACCGCTCGACACTCTGCCGGCCACGAGACGGAAACTCATCATCGCATTGCGCATGGATGGTGAGCTTTCTTCGGATGAAGCGGCGAGCCGGCTCGGGCTCTCACCGGGAGCGGCGCGCCAGCACCTCATGGGGTTGCGGGCGGCCGGGCTGGTATCACTGCGCGAGTTACGCGACGGTCCGGGGCGCCCTCGCCACCTGTTCCGCCTCACTCCTGAGGCAAACACCCTCTTTCCGCGGGCGAATGCAGCGTTCGTCAAGAACCTGCTCGCGGCGGTGGCCAAGACGCCGGATGAGGTTCGCGCGGTCGTGAACCGGATGTGCGAGATGCAGGTTGCGAAGGTTGCGGATCAACTGGAGGGGAAGCCCCTGGGGGAGCGACTGGAGCTCGTGGTGCAGGCGTTTGAGCACGATGGGTTCCTCCCTGCGATGCGCCAGCTACCGGACAAGCGCTGGCAGCTCAGCCTGTTCAACTGCCCCCTCCTCGATATTGCCGAGGACTACCCGGCTTTTTGCGACGCCGAAGTGAACTGCGTCGCGCGGATGGCGTTCGCCAGGGTGGAGCGTGTCGGCCTCCGGATCAGCGGGCAACGCGCCTGCACGTACCTGATTGGTCCGGAGCAACCGGAATTGCCCGTGACCAACAACCACGCTCCGACAGTCTCCGAACCGGTGACCGTTTAGCAACAGCTGATCCGCTGCTTGCCATGCAGGTGCCGCGAGATGTGTCGCGTTGCCCGGTCAGCGTCATCCTGAAACCGGAGATAAGGCCACACGGGCGACGAAGCATCCCACGGTGGACGTTCGAGGCGACTCGCTGGTGTATCGTTCGGGCGATGACAGTGCCGGCGATCGATGTCCGCGGGCTGCGCGTGATTCGCGGCGGGAATGTGGTATTGCCGGGGCTATCTCTCGAAGTCGCTGCCGGGCGCATCACCGGGTTGCTCGGGCCAAGCGGGTCGGGGAAGACGACGTTGATGCGGGCGATCGTCGGGGCGCAGGTGGTGGCCGGCGGGGAGGTCCGGGTTCTTGGCCTGCGAGCAGGTTCGGCGGCGCTTCGTTCCCGTGTTGGATACGTCACGCAGGCGCCGTCGGTCTATATCGACCTGACGGTCGAGCAGAACCTCTCCTATTTCGCGCAGGTGCTGGGGGCGGCCGGGGACGCAGTGCCCCGCACAATCGGGCTGGTGGGGCTCGCAGGCTTCGAAGGCCGCCAGGTGAAAGCCCTCTCCGGTGGACAGCGTGCACGGGTCTCCCTGGCTACGGCCATGCTGAACGAGCCCGAGTTGCTGGTGCTCGACGAGCCGACGGTGGGCCTCGACCCCGTGCTGCGTGGCGAGCTCTGGGAGACGTTCCATGCGCTCACGGGTGGTGGCGCAACACTCCTCGTTTCGAGCCACGTGATGGACGAGGCCGACCGCTGCGACGACCTGGTGCTCCTACGGGATGGCGGTGTGCTGGCGACTGGAACACCGGAGGAGCTGCGCCAGCGGACCGGGCGCGAGACGATCGAAGGGGCGTTCCTTGCGCTCATCAACAAGCGGGCAACGGAGGCTGCCGGGTGACGCCTCGAAACGTGAGGGCGACGAGTGTGCGCGTGCTGCGACAGCTCGAACACGACCCGCGCACGGTGGCGCTGCTCATTGTCGTGCCGGTGGTGCTGATGTTCCTGGTGCGCTGGGTTTACTGGAGCCAGGAGCCGATCTTCCAACGCATCGGCGTCCCACTACTCGGCATCTTCCCGATGACCTCGATGTTCCTCGTGACGTCGATCACGATGCTGCGTGAACGTACGACGGGGACGCTCGAACGGCTGCTCACGATGCCGATGGGCAAGCTCGATCTGCTGCTGGGGTACGCGCTGGCGTTTGCGCTGCTCGCCGTGGCGCAGGGCGTCATCGTATCGGTGGTCGCATTCGGAGTGCTGGGCCTCGATGTTGAGGGGGCGCGCTGGGGTGTGATCGCCCTTGCGGTGCTGAATGCCGTGCTGGGGACGGCGATGGGGCTGTTCGTCAGCGCGTTCGCGACCACGGAGTTCCAGGCCGTGCAGTTCATGCCGATGTTCCTGCTGCCGCAGATGTTGCTCTGCGGGCTGCTGGCTCCGCGCGACCAGATGGTTCGCGGGCTCGAACTCCTCTCAGACATCCTGCCCATGACCTATGCATACGATGCCCTCGTGCGTGTGGCCAGGGGCGACGGTCTCACGGGCGGTCTCTCCGCCGACATCGCCATCCTGGCCGGCATGGCGTTCCTCTCGCTCGCGCTTGGCGCGGTCACACTGCGGCGGCGGACGCTGTAAGGAATCCCCGGCGGGCAACCGGGGGTTGATCTGGCGCCACCGTTCCCCCTCGGGGCGGATACACTCTGGGGAGATGTCCGATTCGACGCCGATCCAGCCGCTCCTCGCCCTGCTCGATGACCTCGAGGGTGATTGGACGAAAGCCGTGTTCACTCACCCTCCGGCTGATGGCGCGAAGTGGGAGAAGCTGACGGCCGAACCGGTTTCGCTCGCGGCCGGGCGCGCGGCGAAGGTGGTCACGACAGGAGGGGGCCGGGTTACGACGACGACCGTCGAGGCCAGCGGCTGGAAGGACCGAATCCACGACATCCTCCAGGCCGGGCCAGCGCACATCAACGTCTTGAGCGCGGCGGGGGACTGGCATGCGCGGCGTGCAAAGAGCGGCCGCTGGCTCGTGAGCCGGGGCAAACCGTCGAGGGAGCGTGCACCGGCGGCGGCGCATGACCGGGCGGCGAAACATCCGCTTTCGGCGGACGACCCGAACGTCCGGGCGCTGTTCATCGAAATCGGACTCATCAGCCATAGCGGGCAGTTGCGTGGCGAAGCAGCGGCGAAACACCGGCAGGTGCAGCATTATCTCGAGCTGCTGCGGCCGCTGCGTGTTCTCAAGCAGGCGCCGGGGAGCCGGTTACGGATCGTTGACGCGGGGTGCGGGAAGGCGTACCTGAGCCTCTCGCTTTACCTGTTCGCCCGGCAGCTCGGGCTCGAGCCGGAGCTCATCGGGGTCGACCGTGCCGGTGGGGTGCTCGCGGACGTTGAGCGGAGCGCGCGGCGCCTGGGGTACGAGCAGGTGGGGACGGTGGCTTCGAGCATCGAGGAGTTTGCAGCGACGGGGGCCGACTGCGACCTGCTCATCAGCCTCCATGCGTGCGATACAGCGACCGACGAGGCGATCGCCGCGGGGGTTCGCCTGGGAGCGGGGGCGATCGTGGTTGCGCCATGCTGCCATCACGAAACCGTGGTGCAGATCGATGAACAGATCACTCTTGGGCGGGACCTCGCGGCGTGGGAGGCAGTCACCCGGAGCGGCCTCCTTCGGCACCGCCTGGCCGACGTGATAACGGATGGACTCCGGGGTGAGGCGCTCGAGGCGTTCGGCTACCGGGCCGACATGCTGGAGTTCGTTTCGCCCGAGGCGACGGCACGGAACCTGATGATCCGGGCCGAACGGCGGGCTGCCGGCTCCGGGCTCGAGGCGGCAAAGGCGGCGGGCCTGCGCAGGTTCGAGGCGCTCGCCGCCACGTGGGGGCTGAACCCGGCTGTCCGGCGCATGCTCGCTGATCGCTGGCCTGCTGACGGCTGATAGCGGCCGGCCGGCCGGTGGTTACGGGCCGCCTGGCCGGTCTGAAACCCGACGCGGGGACGGCACCATTGACGGTGAAGCCGACTCCCGGGTTCACGCGCCACCTGGCCGGGAATCCCGGAGAGGCGTCAACCCGAGGTGGCAGGAGGGACGCGATGATCGAGATTGTCACGGTGCTGGCCCTGGCTGCGGCGGCAGCGCTGCTCGTAGCGAAGGACCGGCAGGAGGGGCGTGAGCCGGACGTCATCCCGGTGCCTGTCGAGGATGAACGCAAGTAGCCTGGCGGCTACCGAGTGACGCGAAGCTCCTTGACGTGCCTGCCGTCGCCGGGGTTGGATAGACGCGCAGAAAGGACGGCGGCCGGCTCATGGCCAACGCAACGGAGCTCTTCGCGGCGATTGAGGCTGGCGACGAGGAGAAGGTCCGCAAGCTCATCGCAGCGGAGCGGAGCGTGGTCAATGCGCGGAGCGAAGGCGGCGTGTCAGCGGTCCTCTTCGCGATGTATCGCGGGCAGAAGGAAATTGCCACCGAGCTGGTGCTGGGGGGAGCGGAACTCGACCTCTTCGAGGCGGCTGCCACCGGCCACGTGGAGCGGCTCGACGAGTTGCTCTCGCGAGACGGGACGCTCGTCGCGTCATATTCGGCTGACGGCTGGACAGCGCTGCACCTGGCGGCGTTCTTCGGGCAGGAGCGGGCAGCGGCACTGCTCATCGAACGGGGCGCGCCGCTCGATGCGTGGAGCCGGAACGAGCGGGTGAATCAGCCGCTGCATGCAGCCGTAGCGGGTAATGACACCGAGACGTGTCTCTGGCTGCTTCGGCACGGGGCCCCGGTGAACGAGCGACAGGAGGGTGGTTTCACGCCACTCCACGAGGCAGCCCGGAACGGCAACCCGGACGTGGTCCAGGCACTCCTCGAGTACGGTGCCAACCCGGCGGCCACCACCGATGCGGGGAAGACCGCGGCAGAGGTCGCAGATGAGGCAGGGCATGCAGTGCTCGCCAACCAGCTGTCCCGGTAGCGCCTCAATTCGCACTGCCTCAACAGTTTGTTGTGGATTTGCGAGAGATGGGGCGTGGCGTGCTGCGGCGCCTTGAGTCGGGGCGGTTCACGGTGGAGGGAGTCTGCTCGCGGAGATCCGAATGCGCCCCTTCTCTCTTTCTCGCGTTCTTGCCGTCCTGGCGATGGCCGTGCTGGCAGTTGCCGCCAGTGCATGCAGTGCTGGTGCGGCGACACAGGTCACCGAACAGCTCGTGCCGCCTCCCAACATCCCGGCACCTTCACCAAGGGGCGGCGCCCATGTCATCGTGAACCTCACCGCTGAGGAGAAGACGGCGGAGATCGCCCCCGGGGTGAATTACGACGTCTGGTCGTTCAACGGTTCAGTCCCGGCACCGATGATCCGCGTGCGGGTAGGCGACACGGTGGAGATACGCCTGAAGAACGACCCGTCTTCGAAGAATGTCCACGACATCGACCTTCATGCCGTTACCGGGCCCGGGGGCGGGGCCGGCGCGACGGTGGTGAAACCGGGCGAGGAGAAGAGCTTCACGTTCAAGGCGAAGGCCGAGGGCCTCTTCGCATTCCATTGCGCGCAGGGGATTGTGGCGGACCACATCGCGAATGGGATGTATGGGGCGATCCTCGTTGAGCCTGCGAACGGGCTCGACACCGTCGACCATGAGTATTACATCGGCCAGGGTGAGTGGTATACGGATCTCGACCTGAACGCCAAGGGCAACGCGAGCCTGGATTTCAACAAGCTGATGAACGAACAGCCGACATACGTGACCTGGAATGGGAACACAAAGTCGCTCACGGGGAACGGCGCACTGCAGGCGAAAGTTGGCGAGACTGTCCGGCTGTACGTGGTGAACGGCGGGCCGAACCTGACTTCGAGCTTCCACGTGATCGGGGAGATCTTCGATAGGACGTGGCTATTTGGCGGGCTCGAGTCGCCTCCGCTGCGTGACCTGCAGACGGTCACGGTCCCGCCGGGTGGGTCGACGGTGGTGCAGTTCAAGCTGGATGTTCCCGGCGACTACAAGCTCGTGGATCACGCGACGTCGCGGCTTTCGCGGGGTGCTGCCGGGATCCTGCACGTGACCGGTGCGCAGAACCGCGATGTGTTCGACGCACCGGGGGAGACGACCGTCCCTGCCACAACGCCCACGACGGCGGCGACACCAAGTCCGTCGGCAACGGCGAGCGTGCCGGCCACAGCGACGGCGACGGCGACCGCGACCGCGACGGCGGCACCATCGGGGACGTCTGCACCGACCACCGGGACGAACACGGTCTCGATGATTGACAACGCATTCGTGCCGGACAAGCTGACAGCGAAGGCAGGTCAGAAGGTGACGTTCACGCTCACCAACGACGGCAAGGTACCCCACAACATGCAGATCGCGAGCCTCGACGGGAACTTCGACAAGCCGGTGGCGACCACCAACCCGGAGCTCGTGAGCCCGGGCAAGACGGGCACGCTGGAGTGGACGCCCGCGGCGCCGGGGACGTACAAGTTCCGCTGCGAGGTCCACCCTGATCAGATGACGGGGACGATTACTGTCTCGTGAGTCTCCTGGTCCCTGCCGGTACGGGGCGTCCCGGTCCGCCGGGGCGCCCGTGCCAGCGCCCTCGAGCAGGACGATGTGGCGAGCCGGGGGAAGACGGCGCCGCGGCATGAACTGGCAAGGGGTGCTACCACCAGAGGATATCGTCGAGGGGATCGTCGTGGGATTCGAAGGCAGGGTCGGCGTCATCGAGGGCCCAGAGGTCGGTCCCAAGGTACTTCCAGCCACCGTCGGCGAAGATCATGACGACGTTACCGCGCTGAATGCGGCTCGCCGCACGGACCGCAGCGTGGAGCACAGCACCCGAGCTGATGCCGCCGAAGATGCCTTCCGCGAGCATGGCGCGCCGGGCATGCGAGAAGGCGTGGCGGTTACCAACGATGATCTTGCCGTCGAGGACTGACTCGTCGAGCACGGGTGGGATGAAGCCATCTTCGAGCGACTTGAGGCCCTGGACGTGGACGCCGAGGCGGGGTTCGACGCCGAGGACATGGCACTGCGGATTTGCCTCTTTGAGGCGGCGGCCGGCACCCGAAAGGGTCCCGCCGGTCCCCATGCCGCTGACGAGCATGTCGACGCGGGGGAGATCGGCGAGGATCTCTGCGCCCGTGGTCTCGTAATGGGCGATGCTGTTTTCGGGGCTATCGAACTGGCCGAAGTAGTAGGCCCCGGTTTCCGCGGCGATCTGCTTCGCTGCCTCTCGCGCGGACTTGATACCAGCCTGGCGCGGAATACGGTGGATCGTTGCGCCGTAGACATTGAGGAGCTGGGTAATCTCGGGATAGACGCTATCGGGTACGCACACTTCGACCGGGTGGCCCAGGAGGTGCCCGAAGAGTGCAAGTGCGACGCCCGTGTTGCCGGTGGACGCCTCGACGATGGCCTGTCCGGGTTCGAGCTGACCACTGGCACGGGCGGATTCGAGGATGCGGACCACGATGCGGTCCTTGATTGAGCCGGTCGGATTCTGAGCTTCGAGCTTGGCGAAAAGGCGGACGCCGGGGTTGGGCGAAAGCGAGCGCATCTCGACGAGGGGCGTATTGCCGACGAGCTGGCGAATCGATTCGAAGACGCGCGGACCAGGCATGTAGAACCAGTGTAGCCCGAGACGGGCGAAGAGAGGCCGGGTCCCTGTGGGCGGGGTGTCCATCATGATTTTGCACGGCAGGTGGGGAAGCGCTTCCAGGAGTGTCCC
>CAZDUX010000035.1:0-21825 GCA_964508715.1 uncultured Anaerolineaceae bacterium
TCGAGAGCATCATCACAAAGACTGGCCGAGCTAAAGTAACGTTGGAGACACTACATTAGCAGGTAGGCGACGGCGCTCGCCCTGCCTTTCGGTCGATGCTGTCGCGGAGCGCGATGCCACCAAATAGCCCTGCTGCAACAGCCACGCCGAGACCACTACCGCCAGCAATCATTGCGATTGCCGGAACGGGACACGTGCCGGCAATCGCCCATCCCGTGCCGAAGATCGCCGCGCCCAACACATTTCGGCGCGTGATCGACTGCCGTTGAACCTTCAGTTCGCCCCCAAGGGGTGTGCGGAACCTCCGCCGTTCGAGAATGAGCAGGACCGGCGCCGCCACGGCGATTGCGGATGCCATGAGCAGGAAGACGTCGGGCTCTCGAAGCCGGAGCATCTCATGGATCACCTGGTAGTCGCTCAGCCTTGCGGCGGTAACGAGAAATCCAAAGACCGCTCCAACGAGTACTGCCGCGCGATTCATAGCGATCCCCCTGTTGCGAAGTGCAGCACTGCGGTCACAGCTACTGCCGTCGCCATGAATGTCCCGGTCGCAGCCAGGCTCGCCGGTGAGAGTGATGCACAGCCGCGCAGGCCGTGCCCCGATGTGCAGCCCCCCGCCCAGCGTGCTCCATACCCCATGATGACCCCCGCGCCGAGCAAGATCGGTACCAACAGTGCGAGGGGGACCTTGTCGCCGAGTGCCCCGTAATCCAGGTTGGGCGAGAAGCCGCCGCGGAGCACCGCGGCCAGCACCGCTCCGCCGAAGAAACCGGCGAATAGCCAGACCCGCCATGAGTCGAACGGACGCCGCCGGATAAACGAGATCGTCTCCGAATAGGCGGTCGTAGCCCCCAGCGGTTTGTTGGCCAGGGCATAGAGCGCCACCACGCACAGCCCCATGAGTGGCCCGGCGATATACCAGGCGAGGCGTTCCGGCAGAAGATCCATCGTGCTCCCTCCGTTCTCCTGGCGGCCATCCCGACCGTCTCCGCTATTCTGGAGCTAGTTGACTGAGTCAGTCAACAATATCTTCTATAACACCCGCCTGTCGCTCTGCGCCCCCGCCCCTGATTGTCCGCCGCACGACCCCAGTTCCCCTGCCGACGGCCGTGGATCGAATTCCCTCGAGCCACCTGCTCCCTTTACCGGGGCTTCGAACGGCTGCGCGGACTGGCCATGTACAATGAGGCGACAGCACCGCTACCCGGGGGCCCGATCCCCTGCGGTGGCCCAGGGAGTGACCATCGTGTCGTTCTATCCGTACGAATCAACGCAGGCCCGGGCCGAAGGACGCCTCGCTACCGGTCTCCTCGGCAAGATCTTCGGCCTGCTCGCCTTTTCGCTCGCATTCGCCTCCGTTGGCGGCTACGCCGGGGCGCAGATGGGGAGCGGCTGGCTCTTGCCGCTTTTCATCGCCGAGATCGCCCTTATCTTCGCGGTCCAGGCGATGCGTGAGCGCGAGGGCATCAACCTCATCCTGCTCTACGCGTTTGCCACCGTCAGCGGCATGACACTCGGCCCATTGATCGAGTCGTACATAAGCGCTGGCCTGGGGCCCGTCGTCCTCCAGGCAGCGGGAATCACCGGCGTCATGACAGTGGGCCTCTCTGCTTATGCACTAACGACGAAGCGTGACCTCTCGGGCCTTCGCCCGTTCGTTTTCGTTGCTTTGCTCGGCCTCTTCGCGGCGATGATCCTCAACATCTGGGTAGGCGGGAGTGCGCTTTACGGTGTCATTAGCTGGGCTGGCGCCCTCCTCTTCAGTGTGCTCCTCGTCTTCGATGTCAATCGCGCGAAGTACATGCCCGACACTATGGGCAACGCCGTCGTCCTCACGCTTGGTATCTACCTCGACATCGTGAACCTGTTCCTCTTCATCCTCCGTATCCTCCAGGGTAGCCGCCGCTAACGCCCTTCCAATGCCGGGTTGGTCTGAGGGCCGCGGATACCGGCGATGATCGCTGGAACGGCCTCGAGCTCGGCGTGCCGGGCGATGGCCTATTGCCAGGGGCTGGTTTCGGGGGCCCCGACAACGCCAGATGCGATGCACTGCTCGATCTCCGCGTCTGAGAGGCCAGCTTCTGCCAGGACGCTGCGCGCGTGTTCTCCGTACGCCGCCGACGTCGTTGCTGGCCGGTAGTGACTCTCCGAGAACATGACAGGCACCGTCGGCATCGTGATCGGCCCGACGGCAGGATGGTCGAACGTCTCGGTGAAGCCATTCTCCGCTGCCTGGTCGCCCAGGATCACCTCCTCGACGAACGAGAGCGGCGCAGCCGGCACCCCGGCTTCGGCACAGCGTGCCAGGAGATCAGCGGTGCGGAATCCCGCGACCGCCTGCTTCGCCGCCTCCTTGAGACCATCGAGAAACGGCCCTGGATTGTCTGGCATCCGGAAACCCGGATCGCTCACGCTCGGGTCATCAATCCCGATGATCATCATCAGGCGGCCCCGCAGGTTACCGGGTGCGCCCAGTGCAATGAATCCATCTCGTGTCGCATAGGTGTTGTAGAACCAGCGGTTCGTACCCATCTGCCGGCGACGTTCGAGGAACGACTCGTGCGAGGTGCCACGTTCCTGTCGAGCGCTAACGAACTCACGTTTCCACCCGTCCACGGCATCGAATACGTTGGCCGTCGCGGTCTGGAGCGCAAGGGACGCCTGTAGCAACGACGTCGAAACCCTCTGCCCGCGGCCTGTCCGGTCCCGTTCGCGAAGTGCCACGGTGATGCCGAACGCGAGCGTCATCCCGGCCATGTAGTCGGTGAGAAAAGCCTCGCTCCCCACGGGCACGCCATCATCCCACGCCCGCCCCGAGAGCGTCAGCCCCGATGCGGCCTGGACGATGACATCGAGCCCCGGCCGTGATGCCTCGGGGCCACGGCGTCCGAAAGCACTTACTTCACCGAAGATGAGGCGCGGGTGCGCGGGAGCGAGCTGTTCATAGCCCAGGCCGAGCGCCTCGACCGCACCCGGCCGCATGTTCGAAAGGATCACGTCACACGACAGCACTATGCGCCGGGCCACGTTGTGGCCGCCATCCGACGAGAGATTGATGGGTACGCTCTTCTTGCCTCGGGACTTGATGATGTACTGGCGCCCTTCACCAGGGACGATCTCGCTATTCCGGCGCGTCTCGTCACCCGTGATCGGTTCGACCTTGATGACCTCCGCGCCGCCGTGGGCAAAAAGCTCCGCGTAATAGGGCACGGCCACGTACTGGCCAAGTTCGAGGATTCGAAGGCCGGCAAACGGCCCGTGAGAGATCGGGGTCATCACTTGCTCCTCCCCAGGTAACCGGGAAATCGCAGCATGAGGTCGTCAATCACGCGAAGGAGCTCGACGTCGGCATGGAGTGGTTCCAGTGGCGCCGGAACGTGTGTCCCTCCGAAAACCGCCACGATCTCGTCGTCGTCATCCACCACGTGGTCAGGGATGACCGGGATGGCAAGCTCCGCCAGCCGCTCACGGTGGCGAGAAAGTGGCTTCTCGTAGCAGTGCCGTACGAATGGGCGGAGTCGGTGGACGTCGAGCACCTCCCATCGCAGCCCTACTCCCGACCATATATAGACGTCGAAGCCCATCGCTGCCGTCTCTGCAATTACCTCACGCGCGTGCGGCCGCAATCGCCGGTCCCACGTGAGTAGCGTGTCATCGACGTCGAAGAAGACCGAAGGTGTTCCGTGGACTTCCGTGAGCAGACTCCTACCCTCGAAGGCGTGCGATCGCAGCCTCGGCATCGCCTACGAATTTCGCAATGAGGTCGGCCACCGTCGTTTCCTCCCGGAACTGCGCGATCCCCTGCCCCGCTGGTGTGTGGACCAGTGGCTCAACGTCATAGTCCTCGATCGCTCCCAGCAGGTCACCGATCAGGATGTCCTGGTAGGGCATCTTGAGCGGTACAGGAGCATCCGGCGCCGCCCACTCCTCGCTCCACGCTGACTTGATCTGCCGCAGTGTCTTTCCCGAATCCGCCCGCGAAATCACCGTGTCCTCTGGTCCCGCCGCCAGTAGCTTCTTCATCAGGGTCGGGTCGGTGTGATTCTCGCGGGTCACGAGCCATGGTGTCCCCATCCACACACCCTCGGCACCCAGTGCCAGCGATGCGGCGATGTGCCGGCCCGTCGCCACACCGCCCGCTGCCAATACGGGCCGCCCGCCGGCGATATCCACGATCTGTGGAACCAGCGAAAACGTCCCGATCGCTCCCGTGTGCCCGCCCGCGTCGTAGCCCTGCGCCACGAGGATGTCCGAACCGGCGTCGAGCGCGTAGCGTGCGTTTCGCGGCGATCCAACGAGCGACACCACGGTCTTGCCATCGGCCTTTGCCGCTTCCACCGCAGCAGTCGGTGTGCCGATTCCCAGTGCCAGCACATTGACGTCTGATTCGAGTACAACCTCGAGTTGCTGGGCTGCTATCTCTTCTGAACGGACAAAGCGCGACCGGCTTCCTGCCCGCTTCGGCCGGCCGACGTTGTACTTCTGGTACAGGTGGTCCACAAATGCCCGGTGCTCTGCCGGCAACTGGGCCTCGATCTCCTCCCGGTTGTTCGTCTGGGGCATCCCCTTGGGAATCACCAGGTCGATCCCGAAGGGCAGATCGCCGATCCGGCTCCGGATGTTCTTGAGAACCTCGCGAATCTCGTCGGGCGTCTTGCGCGTGCCTCCAAAGATACCGATCGCCCCGGCCTTCGCTGCCTCGACAATGACGTCTTCGTGATGAGCAAAGGCAAAGATCGGGTAGTCGATTCCGAGCATGTCGGTCACGCGGGTGCGGAGTGGGGTGGTCGTTGGCATCAGGACATCGCCTCCGTGGTGATTGATCTGGTGGTACTGGTAATGAGGATGGCTTCTGCTGCCAGCCGGGTATGAGCAGGGCAGTGCCCGGTTCTCCGTTGGTTGCTGCACTCCGGTGGAGTCTCGAGAGCAACGCCCGCTTCGTGGCCACCCGAGTGGTGAATCGCCAGCTCGTTATCCACGGCAAGCAGTCGCCCCACGAGTGGCACAGTGCTCCGCCCGGCGCCTCCCACAACAGCCACACGATTCGTCATCGCCGAACCTCGGGTGCAGCCCCCGTGGAGCCACGCGGGATGTAGACCGACTCCGACCGGAAACCCTGGTGCGGCGCATCCGGTGAGGTGATCGCGCTGAGCAGGAGGTGGACCGCCCCCGCAGCATGCGCACGCTGGTCGACGAAGATCGTCGAGAGTGGTGGTGTCGATGCCCGGGCCCAGTCCGAGTCGCCGAAGACGACGAGCGAGATATCATCCGGAATGCGGATGCCAGCATCTCGGATGGCTTGAAGCGTTGGAGGCACGAACTGGTGCGTGCCGACGAGGAGCGCCGTTGGCCGGTCGGGGCGAGCGATGATCTCCCGTACCGACGCGTAACACTCAGCCATGTTCGAGAACACGCGGTCGAGTTCCTCGCCCTCGGTCACACCGCTACACCGCAATGTGTCGCGAAAGAGGTCGCGGCGGTGCCGCCCGCCGGCTGCTCGCGAAGCGGAGTGAGCAACCGCAATGCGACGGTGTCCGAGACCGAGGAGATGCTTCGTGCATGTTTCGATTGCTGGGGCTTCGTCTACGAATGCAGTGAGGAACTCGCGCCGCGGCCGGCGAAGCTGGATGAGCACCATTGGCACTGACTTGCCGCCTGGCGCCTGCAGGCTTCGTGCGATCGCAGCGATCGACCGGAGCGGCGAGCAGAGCAGACCATCGACACGCCGCTCGAGAAACTGCGCGAAATGCCGCTCCTCGATCACCGGGTCGAGACGTGAATCGGCGAGCAGAATGGTGTAACCCGCTTCGCCCGCGGCATCTTCGATACCTCGAACCAGGTCAACCGTCATCGGGCTTACGAGGTCCGGTACAACCACGCCGAGCGTCATGGTTCGCTGGCTGCGAAGCGAACGCGCGGCAGGGTTCGGCACATAGCCAAGGTCCTTGATTGCCTGGTGCACAGTGAGCCGCACCGCTGGGCGAACCGACGGATGGTCGTTCAGCACTCGTGAGACGGTTCCGAGTGAAACCCCGGCGCGCTGCGCCACGTCGCGGATCGTTACCATCGCTGCCTCTCGTTGACAGCACCGGGGGGGATCGCTAGATTTTTCCGGAACCGTTTCATTGGAAACCTTTCCATTTGGAACCGTTCACAACAGTAGGATCGTGAAGCGAATTCTGCAAGCCCCCGCCGCAATACCGGCCGGGAGCCAGCAAGGCCGGAAATGTCAGCCCGCACGATCACGTCACGGATAGTATCAGGGGGATCTGATGGCACTGAATGATGAACGCTGGAGCCGCCGCAGGCTCCTTACCGGCACGGCCGGTGTTGCCGCGGGCCTCGCAGCCATGGGCGTCGTTGGCTGCGGCGACGACGATGATAACGACAAGTCCTCCAGTGGTAACAACGGGGGAACAACCCCCGCCGGCCCTGGCGCTACCACGGCCCCGTCCAGGGAAACCCCGAAAAAGGGTGGCACCCTCACGGCTGCCCAGATCGGCGGCGATATCCTCCTCAACACAGGCCTCCCGTTCGTGTCGCTGCCCCAGAACCGCTACCTCGGCATGCTCACGATGGAACCACTCATGCGCTACAACGACTCCCTCAAGCCGGAGCTCGTCCTCGTCGACCGCTACGAACTGGCACCCGACTTCACGAAGGCCACGTTGAGCCTCAAGCAGGGACTTACGTTCCATAACGGCGCCCCCGTGACGCCGGAAGACGTCTTTTTCGGCATCGACGTCATCATCAATCCCAAGAACTTCGGGGTGACTGGCAACTTCCAGCTCGTAAACTTCGCGAAGATGATCACCGAGAAGAAGAAGGTCGACGACCGGACAATGGAGTTCACCTTCGATAAGCCCCGGGTGAACATCACCGACTTCTTCGCGCAGCTCTTTGTTACCCAGAAATCGAGCTATGAGAAGCTCATGAAGGGCGAAGATATCCAGGGCACCGGCGCCTACATGTTCAAGTCCTGGACCCCGAACCAGTCCCACACCATGGTCCGCAATCCGAACTACCATCTCACCTCGAAGTATGGCGGCCCCTACCTCGATTCTGTGGTGGTCAACAACTTCGCCGATGCTGATGCCGCTGCCCTCGCCTTCGAGTCGGGCTCCGTCGACATGATCCTTTCGCTTGCAATCACCGGCACTGTCGCAAAGCGCTTCCGCGACAAGAAGCAGACCCGCGTCGCGCCCAAGACCGGCCTCAGCTATGCCGGCGCCGTCGTCACCAATCCCCTGCTCAAGGACGCCCGCGTTCGCCAGGCGATGTTCCTCGCTATCGACCGCAAGCGCTTCCAGCAGGAGCTTGGAGAGGGCTTCTCGACGCTTACTGCCCAGCCCTGGCCCAGCACCTCACCTGCATTCGAAGAGAAGTACGAGGCCGCCTTCTACGACACCGCCCGGGCCAAGGATCTCCTCAAGCAGGCAGGCTTCTCCCAAAGCCAGCCCCTCAAGCTCGAGTACGCCAGCGCCACCTACCAGACGCAGGCAACCGTCCTCAAGGAAAACTGGGAGGCCATCGGCGTCCGGGTCGACCTCGCGCCAATGGAAGCCAACGCCTTCACCCAGAAGTTCGCTGCTCGCCAGCTTACCGACCTGTTCATCTCCGGCCACTCCTTCAGCGACATGGCACCCCTCACCAACTTCCAGCAGACCTTCCCCTACCGCATCCCGAATATCGAGTACTACGGCGAACCTGGGAGCAACACCGGCCAGGAATACGTCCAAATGATCAAGGATCTCGAAACCATGGATCCACTTGGCGACCCGGCGAAGGCAGTCTACAAGCGCTTCAATGAACTCTTTGTCACCGAAGCCTGGATCCTCCCCTTCGCACCCTACGACCGCATCGACCTCGTCGGGAGCAAAGTCCAGGGCTTCGATCCCTACATGATCGAGCCTGGGGCCGGGTTCCCCAACCCGGCCACGCTCTGGAAGAAGGCCTGAACACTGCAAACCGGCGGGCGGTTGGCTACACTACCGCCCGCCCGATGCGAGGAGATTGATGGCAGCATTCGTCGTCCGGCGCCTTCTCCAGGGAATCCCGGTGCTCATCCTCGCGAGCATCGCTGTCTTCCTCATCCTCCGGCTTGTCCCCGGCGACCCCGCCACCGCGCTCGCCGGGCCCGATGCGACCCCCGAGAGAGTCGACGAGATCCGCGGCCAGCTCGGCCTCGATGACTCGCTCCCGGTGCAGTACATCCGGTGGCTCAACCAGCTCGCGCACGGTGACCTCGGGACATCCATCCGCGGGATCGATGTCTCACGGCTCCTCGAGGACAGCATGCCCTCAACCATCGAGCTGGCGGTCGGCGCCTACATCTTCGCCATCCTGCTTGGTATCCCCCTTGGCGTGATGGCCGGAGCGAATCCACGTTCCGGTTGGGACTGGGCACTCTCGGCCTTCACGCTCATCAGCATCGGAATCCCGTCGTTTCTCACCGGCATCCTCTTGCTCTGGATCTTCGGTGTCGAACTCGGATGGCTGCCCACGTCCGGCCGCGTCTCCCTCTTCTCCAATCCCGGCGACTCCATCCAGCACCTCATCCTTCCGGCCTATGCACTCGGGGGGAACCTGGCGGCAGTGCTTGGCCGTTACACCCGTACATCCGTCGCTGAGATCATGGGCCAGGACTACATTCGCACGGCCAAAGCGAAGGGCCTCAAGCAACGGCAGGTCATCGTCCGTCACGCACTGCGCAACTCGCTCGTGCCCGTCGTTACGATCACGGCACTCCAGGTCGGCGCCGTCCTGGCGGGCGCCGTCGTCGTCGAACAGGTCTTCACGCGGCCCGGACTGGGGCGGCTCGTCGTGGAATCTATCCAGAACCGCGACTACGTGGTCGTCCAGAGCACCCTCATCGTCCTTGTCACGATCTTCGTGCTCGTCAACCTCTCGGCCGACCTCGCCTACGGATTCCTCGACCCCAGGATTCGGCGGCGATGACCGCGGCCACGACCGAGCCGGTCGTCCTCCGTGAGTCGTGGCGCCGCCGCAAGTCGCAGGAATCCATGATCTTCGCGACCCTGGATCGCGTCCTTCATAACCCGGTTGGGCTGATCGCCGTCGGCGGGATTCTCCTGCTCGTCCTTGCTGCGGTCTTCGCTGGCGTTATCTCGCGTTATTCGCCGATCGACCAGGCCTATCCTGGAGCCGCACGCTACCTTTCGCCTTCGGCCGACCATCCGTTCGGTACCGACCACCTGCGCCGAGACGTCTTCTCCCGGACGGTCTTCGGTCTGCGCAACTCGCTTGCCGTGAGCATCGCCGCCGTCCTCTTCGGCTCGTTTGTTGGTATCAGCATCGGATTCATCAGTGGCTACGCGGGCAAATGGGTCGATGCCATCGTCATGCGCGTTGTCGATGCGATGCTCGCCTTCCCCGGCCTGCTCGCCGCGATGGCCATCCTTACCATCCTCGGTACAGGCCTCGTGAATCTTGCTATCGCCATCGCGGTGTTCAACATCCCGGCGTTTGCCCGCCTCAGCCGCGCGCAGATGCTCGTCGAGAAGAACCGCGACTACGTGTACGCGAGCCAGGCCCTTGGTGCCGGGCCGCTTCGGATCATCTTCCGCCACATCTCGCTCAATGCGATTCCACCCCTTCTGACGCAGGTTGCGCTGGCGATCAACAGCGCAATCGTCATCTCCGCCGCACTGAGCTTCCTCGGCCTTGGCGAAAAACCACCCGAACCCTCCCTGGGCAGCCTGCTCAACGATGCGAAGGCTCACCTGCGAGATGCGTGGTGGATGGCTGTCTTCCCGGCTGCAACCATGGCGTTCCTCCTTCTCTGTCTCAACTTCCTCGCTGACGCGATCAATGAAGCCACGAGCCCCTACGCGCGGCGTAAGGTCTAACCGAAAGGACCATGCGATGGATTTCGCCTTCACCGCTACCGAAGAGTCGCTCCGCCAGGAGGTCCGCTCCTTCCTCGCATCGCTGCCGCCCGGGTCCCAAACCGATAGCGAAGACTCACCAAACGTAGCCCTCGAACGGGCCCTCGCTGCGAATGGCTGGCTGACCATGGCCTGGCCGAAGGAGTACGGCGGCCGGGGCGCAACCCAGATGGAACAGCTCATCTTCAAGGAGGAGCTGTTCGAGGCAGGAGGTACGTTCGATTTCCTCGGTGTCCAGCTCGCCGGGCCGACTATTATGGTCCACGGCAGTGAAGAGCAGAAACGCGCACACCTTCCTCACATCGCCCGGGCCGAGACCCGTTGGTGCCAGGGGTTCTCGGAGCCCGGCGCCGGGAGTGACCTCGCCAGCCTGCAGACCCGTGCCGTCCGCGATGGTGATGACTACCTCATCAATGGACAGAAGATCTGGACATCGAACGCCCATCATGCGGATTGGATCCTGCTGCTCACCCGGACTGACCCCGAAGCACCCAAGCACCGGGGCATCAGCATGTTCGTCGTCGACATGAAGACACCGGGGATCACTATCCGTCCGCTCGTCCAGCTCACCGGCGTCCACGGCTTCAACGAGGTCTATTTCGATGACGTGCGCGTTCCCGCCACGAACATGATCGGTGAGTTGAACCGCGGCTGGTATGCCGCCACCACCACGCTCGACTTCGAACGCTCCGGTATCGAACGGAACCTCGTCGCCCGGCGCGACTGGAATCGGATTTTCGGCCTCCTGGGGAGCGAGGCCATGCGCCCTGCTCTCCAGGGGCGCCCGGCCACCTGGCGCCATCAGCTTGCCGACCTCCATATTGCCATCGAAGCCGGGCAATGGATGGCCCGCCGGGTCGCCTACCTCCAGGGCAAAGGCCTTGTCCCTAACTACGAAGCCTCGATCTCCAAAACCTTCAATTCGGAACTGGGACAGCGAGTCGCCGACTTCGGTGTCAACGTCCTCGGACTTGCCGGGCAGCTTCGAGGCTCGAAGTATGCCCCGGCAGAAGGGGTGCCGGCCTTTCGTTTCCTCGATGCCCGCCGCCTCACCATCGGCCAGGGGACCAGCGAAATCAACCGTAATATCATCGCTACCCGCGGGCTCGGACTGCCTCGATGAACCGGCCCCGTGCCATCGACTCACTCGTGAACTCATCGTTTCTTGCGCCGGCTGACGACGCAGCCCTCTCGTACCTCTTCAAAGACATTACCGACCGCCCCGTGATTACCGAGCCCGAACAGCTGCTCGAAGCGCTCGATGCCGCTGGAGTCGGCGCCGCGGTCGTCAGCATCATGGAGCCCGAGCATGCCCGGTGGGTTGGCGATGCCCATGCCAGGTTCCCCCGGAAGATCCTGCCTGCGATGATCGTCGACCCCACGAAGGGTATGGATGAGATCCGGCGCGTTGTGCACTACCACGAGAAGTTCGGTGTTCGCTGTCTGCGCATTCCGCCGTTCCGCTACACGCTTCCACCTACCGACCGTGCGTATTGGCCGTTCTATGTAAAAGCCATCGAGTTGGACATACCCGTCAGCATGAATGCCGGAATGCCCGGGCCACGGGTTCCGGGGTGGGTGCAGAACCCTGTCCACTACGATGAAGTGGCGTTCCATTTCCCCGAGCTCCGGCTGATCATGAGCCATTGCGGACAGCCCTGGACGGCCGAGGCCATTTCCGTGATGACTCACTGGGACAACGTGTCCATGTCGGCCACATCCGTGGCGCCGAAATATTGGCCACCCGAGCTCATCCAGTTCATCAACACCCGTGGGCGGGAGAAGATGCTCTACGGAACCGAGTACCCGACCATTCAATGGGAGCGCTCCCGAGCGGAAATAGAAGCCCTGGGCCTGCGGCCCGAGGTCACACCCGGCTTCTTCGTGGAGAACGCCAGGCGCGTATTCAGGTGGGATGCCGATGTCGACTGACTTCCAGGCCATTGATCTCCAGGTCCATGAGGGTGTGGCCGAAATCATCCTCCGGCGGCCCGAGCGCAAGAATGCGCTCACCGGCCCGCTGGTCTCCGAGATACGAACGGCCGTGGCTCGTTGTGCCAGCGATGATTCCTGCCGCGTCCTCCTTTTCCGCGGCGCTGGTGGCGTGTTCTGCTCCGGGCTCGACCTCAAGGAGTTCAATTCCGAGCCCCTCCCGGAATGGGTGGCTGGATTTCAGCAGGGCTGGCGGGCGCTGCACGTGGAGCTCTTTGAGCTCGATATGCCGGTGGTCTGTGCTCTGGAGCGCTACGCGATAAACGCGGGCGCCGCCCTGGCACTCTCATCTGACTTCCTGGTGGCCGGCACAGATGCATTCCTCCAGGTTGGAGAGGTTATCCAGGGACGCCCGGCGCCCATGAACCTCGCCTGGCTTCGGCTCCGTTTCGGCGATGCTATCACCCGCAAGGTTGTCCTCCTTGGCCGCCGGATCCCCGGCCCGGAACTCGAGCGCCTCGGGATCGCCTTCGAGGTTGTCGCTGCGGACTTCGTGCTGAGCCGGGCGAGAGAATTTGCCGCCGAACTGGCAGGGCTCCCACCCGCCGGTATCGCCGCAACGAAGCGAGCATTGCGCGCCCTCGACCTCCCAGGCGGGCCAAACGCCTGGTTCGATATCGCGGCCAGGGCAGTCGCCACAGCCCGGCCTGGCGGCCCTATCCCGAGCCTGAAACGATGAACTTCAATCTCTCACCCGCCCAGGAGGCCTTCCGCACCGAGGTCATCTCGTTCCTTGCGAATGTATTGACGCCGGAGTTCTGGGAGTACCACCGCGCCAACGAGTTGCCCGACTGGTCACCCCGGTTCAGCCGGGAGGCTGCGCGCCACGGGCTCCTCGCCCCATCCTGGCCGGTTGAGTTCGGAGGGCGTGGGCTCGGCGTCATGGAGCAGACCGTCTACATGGACGAGATGGCCTATGCCGGTGCTCCGCAGGAGCACCACCGGCGCGCCGTTCAGCAGGTCGGCCCCTCGATCATGCTTTTCGGCAACGATGACCAACGCCAGCGATACCTGCCGGGTATTGCAAGCGGCGAGATCTCCTTCGCCATGGGCCTCTCCGAACCTGATGCTGGTTCCGACCTTGCCAACGTCCAGACCCGCGCCCTTCGCGATGGCGATGAGTTCGTCGTCAACGGCCAAAAAAAGTACACCAGTGGTGCCCACTACAGCGATTACCTCTGGACTGTCGCACGCACCGACCCCGAGGCACCCAGGCACCGCGGCATCTCAATGCTCGTCGTTCCCCTCCACGCGCCCGGCGTGGAGATCCAGCCGCTCATCGATATGCAGGGCCGCCATCATTTCAACAAGGTCTTCTTCGACGATGTCCGCGTCCCGGCCGACCACCTCGTCGGCGAGGAAAATCGTGGCTGGTACATCAACGCCCGGACGATGGACCTCGAGCGCTCGGGCGGCGCCCATATCGGCAGTTTGAGAAGGACATTGGACCAGGCACTTGCTGTCGTCCGTACCGGCGGAACCGTTCACCGCGAATCTCGTATGCGCCTCGCCGAATGCGCCGTTGCCGTGAATGTTGCCCGCCTGCTTGCCTACCGCGTTGCCTGGCTGCGCGAGCACGGCGAATCTCCCACCCACGAAGTCTCCATGGTGAAGCTCCTTGCCACCGAGACCACCCAGCGCATCGCCCAGGTGACGGTCGGCACCGTCGGCCTGGACGGGACGCTCCTCCCGCGGAACGACTGGGACGAGACCGTCGGGACGGCCTACATCGATAGTGCCCGGGCTACCGTTGGCCAGGGCACCAGCGAGATCCAGCGGAATGTCATCGCCACGCGCGGGCTCGGGTTGCCCAGGTGACTGCGGACGGGCCGTTTTCCGGCCTGCGTGTCGTCGAGTTTGGGCGATTCATTGCCGCCCCCTACTGTTGCCAACTGCTGGCCGACGGCGGCGCCGATGTCATCAAGGTTGAAGATGTCATCGGCGATGAGACGCGCCGCAACGGCCCGATTCTCGAGACGGAGGGGCGCCAGTTCCTCAACAAGAACCGTGGCAAGCGCTCCCTTGCCGTCGACCTCGGACACCCCGAAGTCCTCGCTGCCGTTCGCCGCATTGCCGCCGGTGCCGATGTGATCGTCGCGAACTTCCGCCCCGGGCAGGCAGAGAGACTCGGCCTCGACTATGCCGCTGTGCGTACCACAAACCCGCGCATCGTCTATGCAGAAAACACCGCCTTCGGAACGACTGGCCCGCTCGCTGGCATGGCCGGCATGGACATCGCGATGGTTGGCTACTCCGGATTGGCACAGTTCACCCCGGGCGGCCCGATGCCACTTGCCGAGCCGGTCGTCGATTACACCGCTGGCCTGCTCCTTGCCTGGGGGATTTCGACGGCGCTCTACCACCGCGAACGCACGGGCGAAGGCCAGAAGCTCGATGTCTCGCTCCTGCACGCAGCCCTCGTGCTCGAGAACAACAACGTGAACCACGTTGATGTCATCGATGGTTGGCGGCCCGAGTTCGTGGACTACCTGAAGACGGCATTCAGTGAAGGAAAGACGTGGGAGGAGATCCTCCGGCACCGTGACTCGCTCCAACCGTTCGCCCTGGCCCGTGCTTACTACGGGTTCTACCGCACCGCCGACGGTGTGATCGCGATCGCCGCCCTCGGGCGTCCGCTTCAGCGGCGTGTCATCGAGATCCTTGGCATCGAAGACCGCTGGGTAAGTGAGCCGGGGTGGCTCCCGGAAGATGCCCGGGCCCATGTCGAGCAGGTAGTTGCGGCGGCCGAGGCTGTCTTTGCCGGCGCTTCGAACGATGCCTGGACGACAAAGTTGCGCGCAGCCGGGGTGTCGGTTTGCCCTGTCCAGTTTCGCGAGCAACTCCTGGACGACGAACAGGCGCTCGCGAATGGGGACTTCGTCACCCTCGAGCATGATCTCGTCGGCACGTACCGTGTCGTCGCCCCGCCTGTTCGGTTCAGCGCCTCCCCCCTGCGAGCCGGGAAGGCCTCGCCGGTATTGGGAAGGGATACGCACGCAATCCTCCAGGAAGCCGGGGTCTCCAACGACGACATACAACGCCTGGCTAATGCGGGGGCCATTACGGTCGCAAACTGAAACGTACACGAACCTTCCGCCTGGGCTGGTGCAGACCGAATCGTAGTGCGCCAGCCCTCGCAGAGGTACGGGAGGACCCGGATGGTGAACGAAAACGGTAAGAGCGTCCTTGGCGGGATTCGTGTCATCGAGTTCGCCCAGGCGATGGCAATACCATTCTGCGGGCTGCTCATGGCCGATCTTGGCGCAGAGGTCGTCAAGGTCGAACCACCGGAGGGGGACGCGTTCCGGGCCAACCAGTCGCAGGTGCTACCCGGCGAGAGCAAGGGCTTCACCATCTATAACCGGGGCAAACGCAGCGTCTGTATCGACCTGGCCCGGCCCGAGAGCGCGGAGGCGATCGATGCCCTGGTGCGCTGGGCCGACATCGCCCTCGTCTCCTTCAAGCCCTCCGACGTGGAGCGCTTCAACGTTGGGTACGACCATTTCGCTTCTCTCAATCCGAATATCATCTACCTGGAGCACGTCCCGCTCGGGCCCAGGGGACCGTATGGCCGTGATGGTGGCTACGATGTCATCGTCCAGGGCATGTCCGGGCTCGGCACCATCACTGGCCGGGTTGTGGGCGATGCTCCCCAGAACGTGCGGCCGGCGTATGTGGATGTATCCACCGGCTACGCATCGCTCGCCGCAGTGCTCGCCGCGCTCTACCAGCGTGAAAGGACCGGAGAAGGACAGCGCGTCCAGACCTCTCTCCTTGGCACAGGTCTCACCCTCGCCGGCAACATGCTGCACTGGTTCGCGGCCACCGATCCGGACGTCTGGGAATCGTTCACGGCACGCCTGGGGGAACTGCGCGCGGGTGGCGCCGGGTTTGAAGAGCAGCGCCAACTCTACGAACGGACGATCCTCGCGGGAGGATACGGGAACATCTACTTCCGGCATTACCGCACCAGGGACGGTTTTGTGTCGGTTGGTTGCTTGAGCCCCGTTCTCAATGCACGCCTCCGCCAGGCCATCGGAGTCGAGGACCCACGTATGACTCCCGGCTTCGAACTCGGGACGCCCGAAGCATACGACGCCCTGACCGCCTTGATCCGCCAGGCGGAGGACGTCTTCCGCGGAAGGACCACCGCCGAGTGGATCACGCATCTCAAGGCGAACGGCGTCCCTTGTGGGCCATTCAACTTCCCGACCGAAGTCTTTGAGGACCCCCAGGTCCTTGCGAACGACTTCATCATCGAGATGGAGCACCCCCTGCTCGGCCCATACAAGACCTTCGCCACGCCATTTCGTTTCGACCGCACGCCGGCCCGCGCCGAACGCTCCTCGCCGCTCCTCGATGCCGACACCGATGCCGTTCTGCTCGAGGCGGGCCTGCCAGGCAGCGCGGTTGAGCGCCTCCGCTCATCCGCCGTCATCGGCGCGCGCGGCGTTGACATGCAATGAGTCGCCCCCTGCACGGGCCCAAATCCTTCCCAATGCGCCCACCCATGTCACGCCGGCGGGTGCCACGAATCCGAGAGCGCGAACTCCACGAATGCGCGATTGGCCGGTGATTCCCATCCACCCCGCCGCCGTACCAGGTAAAACGAACGGGTTGGTGGTGCGGCCAGTTCCAGCACTACAAGAGAATGGTCATCCCGTCGCACCGAGGCTCGCGAGACGATCGCTAGCCCGGCTCCAGCCCGCACCGCCGTCTTGATCGCCTCGACCGACGTGAGCGAAAGGACGGTCTGGGGGCTGGCACCGTCCCCAAACCACGTTTCAATGTGCCAACGAATGGCCGGCCTGCCAGCCCGCGTTCGTCCGTCGGGCACCCGTGCACCAAACATCACGAAACGCTGTCCGGCGAAGTCGCGGGGTGTGAGTGCCCGCCCGAGACCGGTAAGTGGATGCCCGGGTGGTGCAATCCCGATGAGCGTCTCCTCCAGGACTGGTCGTTTCAGAAGGTGGTCGTCCTCGCGCGGATCGCTGTGGAACCCGATCTCGAACCGGCGCGTGGCGACGCCCGTATCTACCGCTTCCGCGTCGTTGATGACGGAGACGCTCATCCGAACGGCGGGGAAGAGGGCACTGAAACCCACGCAAATGTGCGGTACGACGAAATCCCCGGCAGTTGTCGCCGCTGAAATCGCGATCTGGCCGGTGTTGGGAGACCGTATCTCATTGAGCGCCTGCGATAGTCCTTCCGCCTCGTCGGCCACCCGGAGCGCGTGCTCATAGACGATTCGCCCGGGCGTCGTAAGCACCACCTTCTTCCCCACCTGTTCGACGAGCCGGTCGCCCGCCAGCCGCTCGAGTTGGCGTACATGCTGGTGCACGGTTGGCTGGGCGAGACGGAGCGTTGCGCCCCCACGCGTGTAGCTCTGGGCGTCGACCACGGCAACGAAGCTGCGCAGCAGGTGCGGCGGCAGATCAATCATCGTGTTTCAGAAGCATATTCATAGCGATCATCGGATTGTACATGGAAATACACCCACATAGACTCCATGTGGGAGTTGACAACCAGCCAGACGTGAAACGGGGGATAGCCATAGATATCGGACGACAGAACTGGTCGCGACGCCAACTGCTGCGGGGTGGCGCCACCGCTGCAGCCGGTCTCGGCGCGTGGACCATCGTTGGTTGCGGCGACGATGACAACGGCGGTTCGAAATCGACGACGACCGCGGGGACGGGCACCCGCCCGGGCGGCTCACCCGCAGCCAGCGCCACCGCTGCCCCCAAAGAGACCCCCAGGACCGGTGGAAGCCTGACTGCCGCGCAGGTCTCCGACGTGAGCTTCGGTACGGGCTACCCGTTCCTCTTCGCCGCCGAGAACCCCTACCTCAACTACCTGCCCGTTGAAGCCATGGTCCGTTACGTCGACGATCTCACGCCCCAACCATGGCTCGTCGATCTCTACGAATTCAGCCCTGACAAGACGAAGCTCACCGCCCGCCTCAAGCCGAACCTCAAGTTCCACAACGGCGATCCCGTCACGCCTGAGGATGTCTTCTTTGGGATCGAACTCATCAACGACCCGAAGAAGTTCAACATCACTGGCTCGTTCCAGCTCGCCACCCTCGCCAGGCTCGTCACGAATATGACGAAAGTCGACGACCACACGATGGAGTTCACCTTCTCCGCCGCCCGCCCCAACATCAACGACCTGTTCACCCAGCTCAATGTCACCCAGCGTTCGAAGTTCGATGCGCTCCGCACCGGCAAGGATGTCCAGGGTACTGGTCCGTTCAAGTTCGTCAGTTGGAGCACCGGGAAGTCACTGACCTTCGCTGCTAACAAGGACTGGCACCGGAAGGACCAGAATGCTGGGCCGTATCTCGACGAAATCGTCGTCAAGTTCTTCGCCGACCAGGACGCCGAGGGGCTCTCCTATGCCGCCGGTGAGCTCGATCTCATCCTCTCACCCTCCGCGTCCGTGGCGAAGGATTACAGGCCCAAGAGCCTCACGTTCAACGCGCCGAAGACCGGGCTCACCTACCTTGGCCTCAACGTCACCAACCCCATGCTCAAGGATGCGCGAGTCCGGCAGGCGATCTTCCTCGCCGTCGACCGCGACCGCGTTGTGAACGAACTGGGCGAAGGGTTTGGAAAGGTCACTTCCCAGCCGTGGCCCGAAACTTCGCCAGCGTTCGACCCGGCACTCGAAGGCGCACACTACGACCCCGCAAAGGCGAAATCGCTCCTCAAGGAGGCGGGATTCACCCAGTCTGCCCCCATTGCCCTCGATGCCCGCACCCCGACCTACTCCAGCCTCGCCGCGCTTCTCAAGGAAAACTTCGACGCGATTGGAGTGAAAGTCGAGATCCAGCCATCGGAGGCAAACGCCTTCCTCGCGAAGCTTCGGGCGCGGCAGTTCACCGGCATGTGGGTCACGACCCACGCGTTCAGCGACCTTACGCCACTCACGAACTTCGAGCAGACGCTTCCCTACCAGGTGCCAAATCCCAGCTACTACGACTCGCCCGACTACGTTGCGATCGTCAAAGCACTCGGTTCACTCGATCCGGCCGGCGCCGAGGCGAAAGCCCAGTATCAGAAGTTCAACAAGCTCTTCACCGAAGACCCATGGATCATCCCCTGCTCTCCCAACTCCCGCATCGACCTCATTGGACCGAAGGTGAAGGGCTACGGGAAGTACTGGGTGACACCGTCGTCTTCGCCGCGGTTCAACGAAATCTGGAAGGCGTAGTCCGTGCCGGAAGCGAGCCGGAGTGAACGCATCGCTCGCGTTGTCCGTGAATATGACGCCCAGGGTCATCATCGAACCGGAACAGCGGTCGATGAAACCTCTGCCGGGTGGCTGCGCGACCTCCTGGCCGAGGCAGGTGTCGAGGCATCGCTCGAGGCGTACCCGTTCCGCCGATTCGTCCCCCTCGAAGCCTCACTCGTTGCCGGGGGCCAACAATTTAGCGGCCTGCCCGCGTTCGATTCTGCACTGACGGGTTTCGGTGGGGTGAGTGGCCGGCTCGGCCCGGTCGGCTCGGAATCGGAAATCGGTGTGGTTGCCGCGCCGCCCGGCAATGCAGCCGATGACCTCGAACGGGCCCGGCGGACAGGCGCGCACCTGGCGATTGTCCACATCACGACCGGCGGCCAGCCCGGCCTCGCTCCACGGAACGCCGCCGCCTACCCCTCAGGGTATGGGCCTCCAGTGCTGCAGGTGAGCAGTGAGCACCGCGAAGCTATTGAGTCCCTCGCCGGGCGCCATGCCCCGGCGCATCTCGTCGCGACCGGACAGTACGAAGAGACGACCGCTGCGAACGTTATTGCCAGCATCCGAGGTGCTGACTCAGCTCTCCCGCCACTTGCCGTGATGACACCGCGAAGCGGCTGGTGGCAATGTGCCAGCGAACGCGGCGGAGGTATCGCCTGCTG
Organism: uncultured Anaerolineaceae bacterium; assembly: GCA_964508715.1. Taxonomy (GTDB): domain Bacteria; phylum Chloroflexota; class Dehalococcoidia; order Tepidiformales; family Tepidiformaceae; genus JAKALX01. The sequence continues at coordinate 19,802 of CAZDUX010000035.1, forward strand.
GGTCGAAGTCGCCCGGGAACTCCAGCGGCGCCCGCTTCGGCGCGATGCGTTCTTCGTGGCGACAACCGCGCATGAATTGGGGTACTGGGGGCTCGAACGGTACCTCGAACGGCGCCCGGGATTGGCGGAGGCGGCCCGCCTCTGGCTGCACCTCGGTGCATCGGTTGGTGCAGCGATAGCCCCGCGGCGTCTCCTGTTTGCCTCCGACGAGGAACTCGCAGCTCGCGCACGGCGCGCCCTCATTGAAGCGGCCGGCCCCGAGATCACCGTGGCGCCGGCGGGGAGCCGCCCTGGCGGCGAATCCGGGAACATCCACGATCGATCCGGACGCTACGTGTCATTCCTCGGTGGCTCCGCTGTCTTTCACCTCGAGGCCGATCGCTGGCCAGCCGCCATCGATACCGGGGTGGTGGCGGCCTACAGTGACGCCTGCCTTCGCATCCTCAGGGAAGCAGACAACGGGCACGACTGAGGAGTTTCCGCCCGCTGCGTGGCGGGCTGGTGATGATGTTGGCGAGCCGCAGACCCGCAAGCCGGGCAATCAAGCGTTGCACGAACCGGCGTTCCACCAGATTCTGGATGTCTTCCTGAAGCCGCTTTGGCGTGCGTGTCCTCGCGTGCCCCCGTAGCTCAGCGGATAGAGCAGAGGTTTCCTAAACCTTGTGCGCAGGTTCGATTCCTGCCGGGGGTACCACTCACCTTCTGATCGCGAATGACCTTGCCCTGCCCCGGTTATCGAGGGCGGTGGCTTGCACCCCCGGCAAAGCCCGGTCGCGTAGACTGGTTCCATGACGGAGACGCAGGCGAAAACGGCATTCAGCGACGCGGATATCAAGCGCTTTCGCGAGAACCTGAAGGATGAAGTTGATGGGGCGGCCCTCTACCGTATGCTGGCCGACGCTGAAAAAGACCCCCATCTCAAGGAAGTCTATTCACGGCTCGCCGTGAGCGAAGACCGGCACCTCGCGCTCTGGCGTTCGAAGCTCGAAGAAGCTGGCGCCGAAGTCCCCAACTACAAGCCATCGATGCGCGTGAAGATGCTCGGCTGGCTCGCTCGCCGATTGGGCACCCAGGCTGTTTCCCCCGTCGTCACGCGGATGGAGATGTCCGCTATCTCCATGTACGACAACCAGCCAGAGGCCGTCGATGCGAACCTGCCAGCCGACGAGCGGTCGCACGCACGCCTCTTTCGCGAGATCTCGCGAAGCGGCACCGCTGCCTCGGAAGGCGTCAACATTGCACGCATAGAAGGGCGGCATCGCGGTGGCACGGGAAACGCACTACGCGCAGCAGTCCTCGGGATCAACGATGGGCTGGTCTCGACATTGAGCCTCGTGATGGGCGTCGCCGGCGCCAGTCCCGGGCGATCGGTGGTCTTCCTGTCCGGCATCGCCGGTCTGCTGGCCGGATCGTTGTCCATGGCGCTGGGGGAATGGATTAGCGTCCGGAGTTCTGCCGAGTCGTTCGAGCGCCAGCTACGCGTCGAGGCGGAAGAACTCGAGATCATGCCGGAAGAGGAGCAGGAGGAGCTCACGCTCATTTACCAGGCGAAAGGGTTCACCCGTGAAGAAGCGGCGCAGGCCGCCCGGCGAATCCTGGCTAACAAGGAGACCGCACTCGATACGCTTGCTCGCGAAGAGCTCGGCATGTCGGCCGAGGAAGTCGGAAGTGCCTGGGTCGCAGGGACCACCTCGTTCCTGCTTTTTAGTGCTGGCGCCATCCTGCCGGTGCTCCCCTGGATGTTCGTCGGCGGGGCCATTGCGGTGGCGTTGAGCGCGATCGTCGCGGGATTGGGGCTCTTCGTCGCCGGCGCGTTCACCCACCTGTTCACTGGCAAGGGGCTGCTTTTCTCGGGCATGCGCATGCTCGCATTCGGCCTGGCCGCGGCCGTAGTCACGTTCGCTATCGGACGGGTGATCGGCGTCTCCACAGGTGTGTAGGGTTCCTTTCACACCCGGGTCCCCACGGCGGGTGTCCATCATGATTTTGCACGGCAGGTGGGGAAGCGCTTCCAGGAGTGTCCC
>CAZDUX010000036.1:0-18186 GCA_964508715.1 uncultured Anaerolineaceae bacterium
CGTGAGCTCGAGCACCGCCGGCGCCTTGCCGGCCAGCTTCGAGGGTCGGGTGATCCAGGCCTCGAGCTCGACGCCGTCCCGCATCGGGATCATGCGGCTCAGCTCGATGTCGTAGCCGGGGCCGACCGACTCCGCCGACGCCCCGAGGGCGGCGGTCGTGCCCGCCAGCAATCCCGCCGCCACGAAAACCCGAATGCCCCACAGCCGTGCGAGCACGCCCTTCATGAACGCTTCCTCCTGATCGCGGCACCAGGCCGTAGTCAACGCCCTGCGGAAACCTCGAGCGCCAGCCTAGCGCGCGACAGCGCGTTGCCGCCAGATCGCCGCCCCGCTCGCAGGGCCTTGCGGAAACCCCGCAGGTTCGTGTATCTACGCCCGCGGAGAGGTGCGAGAGTGGTTGAATCGGGCGGTCTCGAAAGCCGCTCAGACACTAACCACCTCCCAGCCGGGGAAGTCCGCCAGCACCACCTAGTTGCATGAAGCCCCAGCGGGTTATGCCCGCCGGGGCTGATGTGTCTCTGGTGGCCTCAAGTGGTCACGAGTAGCCCTGAATGGACTTTCACGGGGTCACAAACGGGTCACATCGGTTCGCCGCTTCTGGCGCGTGCACAGCGGGCCAGTTGAAGATCAGATTAGGCACCGAGGCGGCGGAGCCGAAAACGACGGCGAGATCAGTCCTAAGCCCTCGCGTCAGATGCAGGCACGAGGGCTTCGCGTTTGAGCGGTAAGCTCCGGACACGCGCGTGCAGGCTATGCGACGGTTGACGCAGCCAAGGTCGTCGCGGGTTGTGTCCACGGCCTGTTGAGCAAGAGCCCGCGCGCTCTTGCTTACCAGCGGTAGCGCTTGCCGTCCGGGTTGAGACCGCCGTCGTCCTCGTCCTCGTCGGGCTCATCGCGATCGGGAAGTAGCTTCGTGTGTAGCACCGTGAGAGTCCTCCCGTAGGCGCCGAGTTCGAGCACGTCTTCATGGAACTTGAGGTTCTGCGACGCGTGGTCGAACCAAGAACACAGGTACGACGCACCTTCGATCTCGCGGGACGAAGCTGCACCGGACTTGAGCAGCTTGCCGGTTTCGGACGAGTTCGGGATCCGAGTTCCAGGCATCAGGTAGCCGGTGCCGAACCGCTTCATGCACCCGGAGGCGAGGCTATATAGGACGCGCCCATCCTCGCTGACGACGATGATGACGGGGTCGCCGGTCAGTTCTGCGTAGCGGATCGCGGTGCTCGTGAGTGAAGTCTGGAAGGTCTCACCGAAGCTCTTGATCGCGGACAGGCCGATGCCGTGCCTGCGCATCTCACGCTGGAAGTGCTTCTCCGGCAGCAAGAGTTCCACCGCGAATGCGTCCGCCTCCTGCTCGAACCACTCCTTCGACGTGAAGTTGCTCGTGGAGACGTGGAGACCGCTCGCGTCGAAGAGGTGCGGGTGGTGATTCGTTAGCTCTCGATGCGCGATCTCGTGAGCGATCGTAAAGCGCCGAAAGCCCCCGTTGTTGACGGATGTGGAGTAGAAGATTGCGAACTTGTCGCCGTGCTGCAGCAAGCAGCCGGAGAAGTCGTTCGTCGCGAGGGGCCGAACGGGGACCTTCAGTCGATCCGCGATGATGAAGGGATCGAACGGCGGCGAATCGAGCTTCAGCACCGCCAGGAGGTCGCGAGCCGCTGCCGCGGCGGCCGTGCGGTCTGGCTGCACGGAGTCAGTCCTTGCGCTTCTCGTCGTCCATCTTCTTCAACTCCTCCGTCATCTTGGCAAAGGCCCTCAAGCTAGCATCGCTCATGCCAGCGAGATTGCGGAAGATGGCGCGGGTCTCTGGACCGCTCGGCTCGGGCTCATCCTCGCGTCCGAGCAGGTAGTCGATTCGGACCTCGAGAGCATCGGCCAGGCGCTGGATCGTGGTCGTTCCCGGGGTCCGGATGCCTGTCTCGAAATGGGAGATGCTCGCGGCCGGCAGACCGGCCTTGTCGCCAAGTTCTGCCTGCGTAAGTCCGCGCGTCTCACGGATTTGACGGAGCCTACCGGGGAGTGGGTCCTTGGGCATTTGCACTCTACGAGTTTGCCGTGCTAAGCTGTACGGCGAATCGGAGGCCACAGGTCGGTGGCCGCCCTTCTTGATGGCCGGTGCCTATACTACTTCGCCATGCTGCGCGCTGTCAACGAGGACATGAGGTCTGCTCCGCCGCCCGCATGCGACCCGACAGGGGGTCGGGCCGCATGCGGGCGGGGCGAGGGCAGCAGGACCGAGGAAGGGGAAAGTGGCATGTCCACCACCCTTACGCCGATCGGCTCGACATTCCGGACCGGGGAGAAGAACCCCGTCTCCGGAGTGTTCGCGTGCGTTCGGTGCGAGAACGCTGGACGGGCGAATACGATTCCGCTCTCCAAGGGCGAGACGTTTCCTCCGTGCAGCAAGTGCAGCAGCGGCGTGACGTGGCGGTTGGTCCGCTACGCCTAGCGTGGGGCGGCGGGTGCGGGGCCCGGTAGCGGCCGGGCCCGGCCCGTCATCGTGCATTACTACCTGCCTTCGCGCAAGAGGGCAGCAAGGAGATTCCAACGATGAGCGATGTTCAGGTGGCCACGGAGGCCGAGAAGAAGGACCACCCCCAGAAGAAGGTGCGGGTGACGGTGGATGGCAAGCCACACGAGGTGCGTCCCGGCACGTACGTGGTGTCGGAGTTCAAGAAGGAGGTCAAGGTCGACCCCTCGCTCGAGCTCGATCAGGTGATCGACGGGCAGTTCGTCCCGCTCGATAACACCGCCTCGATCGAGATCAAGGGCGGCGAGGTGTTCGTCAGCCACGTGCCGCAGGGGGGATCGTCGTAATGGCGGAGGCCCTGGACGAGCTTCAGGAGCTGCGGGCCGTGTGCCCCGGCGCCGTGGAGATGAGCGAGGCGGGGGTGCGGTACATCTTCCTGCCGAAGCTGAGCGTTCCGGGGGTCGGGGAACTGGACGGCCTGCTGCGCCCGCAGCAGGCCGCCGGCGACGGCTACGTCACCCGGCTCTACCTGTCGGCGCCGGTGGCGGGGAAGGGACAGAACTGGAGCACGCAGCGCATCCTCGACCGGACTTGGCACACCTGGTCATGGAACAACGTGCCGCCTAGCTACCGGCTGTCTCAGATCCTCACCAACCACCTGCGCGCACTGCGATGACAATCCACCTCAAGATGACGCGGGACCTGCTGGGACGCGTTCGCGACGACCTGGCGCGGCCGCACGAGTTCGCGCTTGAGCGGGTCGGGTTTCTGACGGCACGGCCGGGGCGACTCCACGACGGCGGCCTCGTGCTGGTCGTCAGCGGTTACCTGCCCGTGGCGGACGAGGACTACCTCGACCGGCCAGGGTACGGCGCGCTGATGGGCCCGGCGGCGATCCGGAAGGCACTGCAGCACACCTACAACAACCCCGTCAGCATGATCCACGTCCACGAGCACTTTGGCCGCGGCCGCCCGGGATTCAGCCGCACGGATGAGCGAGAGATGCGACAATTCGTGCCCGACTTCTTCAACGCGCGGGCGAGCATGCCGCATGGGGCCATGGTGCTGAATGAGGACTCTGCTTACGGATACTGCTGGCTGGGCAGGACCGACGGGCCGCACGTGGTCACTCACATCACCGTGATCGGGAAGCCGATGCAGACGATCGGGGGACATGATGGCTGAGCGCTTCTCGCGGCAGAATTTCCTGGGCGAGAGTAGTGAGGACACCTTCCGGTCCCTCACGGTGGCCGCTATTGGGCTCGGTGGCGGGGGGTCCCACGTGGTGCAGCAGCTCGCGCATGTGGGCATCGGCCACTTCCTGATCTTCGATCCCCAACGGATCGACGACTCCAACCTGAACCGACTTGTCGGCGCGACCGCCGCGGACGTGGCTGCTGAGGAATGGAAGACGGAGGTTGCCCGGCGTCTCATCGTCGGCATCAACCCGACGGCCGAGGTGGTCGAGATCCGGGACGACTGGCGGATCGACGCGATGCGCCTGCGTGACTGCGACGTGATCGTCGGCTGCGTCGACACGTACCAGGCGCGGAGCGAGCTAGAAATCCAGGCGCGGCGCTACCTGATCCCGTACATCGACATCGGAATGGACGTCCACCCGCAAGGAGGCGACGGCCACGTGGTGGCCGGCCAGGTCATCCTGTCGATGCCGGGACGGGCATGCATGCGCTGCATGGGCTTCTTGCGGGACGAACTGCTGGCGGATGAAGCACGGCGCTACGGTGAGGCAGGCCCCCGGCCGCAGGTCGTCTGGCCGAACGGGGTCTTAGCGTCGCTTGCGGTCGGTACGGTCGTGCAGCTCTTCACTCCGTGGCACGTGCGCGCCGACCTGCAGCCATATCTTGAGTTCGATGGCAACAGGCAGACGGTGCTGGCGAGCAACCGCCTGCTCGCCGTCGGGAGCAAGTGCCCGCACTTCTCCGAGAACGACCTCGGCGATCCCTGGTTTGCGATGTAGGGTCAGGCGCCACTTCTTCCGCGTTGTTCTGCGGACCTCATCGAGCGTGTCGACGCCATATCGATCCCGAAGGGTCTCCAGTCGCGTTCGCGGGTTCGCTATCTTGAACTCCGGCAGACCTCGGCGAGGCTGCGCGTGAGGGCCGGGGGCGCTGAGGAAGTTCGCCGCGCTGCACGGCGGCCGTTGCGCTGGCGGCGTGGCGTCCCCGTCGCGACGCCCTCGCCGCCGACGGTTGCGGACGTGGGTGTCCTGCGCTATCAGTCAACTCATGAGCGACTCCCCCCGGACGAGCCGCACCTCAGTGCGCGTCGATGCCCAGATGCAGACGGACCTCTCCAAGCGCCCAGATTTCGCCAACGTCTTCTCGACGATCCACGACCTCGGCGACCGCTTCTCGAGTTGGGCCCGCTCCGACGTAAGCGTGGTCTCGCCCACGGTCCTGAGAGAGAAAGGCGCGAGCGCCGCCTCGGTCGCACGGGCGAAGGTGATGTTCTTCCACCGGTTGCTCGTCTTGAGAACGGCGGCGCTCGTCGAAGACGCTGTCCGGAGCTTGAACGAGTCGCGGCTCGTATCGTTCGCGCTAGCGACGCGCGGCCTGTTGGAGACGGCGGCCTTCGCCGCCTACCACTGCGGGAAGCTGGGCATGACGGCGGAAGCTGTCACGTTGCCTGAGGATTACGAGGAGCGATTGCGCGCGGCCGTCTTCGCGAGCCGCTTCGATTGGCTTCGGTTCTTCACCGACCACGTAGCACGGATCGCACTTGTAGACGCATACGATGCCGATCCCCGGAAGCAGGAGCCCGAGGTGAAGGCCGTCAACCCGATCACGGCCCTCGACGCACTCGGTGCACGCCTGAAGCCCCAGGTCGAGAAGGCGCGCGGCATCGTGCACCGCGACTACGCACTCCTGTCGGACATCTGCCACCCGTCGGCAGGGAGTCAGCTCCTATTCTTCGCCGGCTCTGAGCCCCGGATGAAGGCCGACCTTGTGCCGCCGAGGTTGACTGTGGTCGGCATCGCGGAGCAACTGCTGCCCTGCCTCGCGTACTCGATGAGTGTGGTGATGGAGGTCCTGGCTGACCTCGAGGAGATCGACGAGAGGCTCGGAAAGCTGCCGGCGACGGCGGTTCCGTCTCCGCCACCCGCCGAGGGCGCTAGTGCGAGCGAATAGCCCCCGCCGCCCCATGGGCTCACGGCCCGACGTGCACCTGCCGATGACCTCATCGCGGGGCTTCACCGGCGCACGCTGACCATGTACTCTGTAGGAGTAGGCCCTGTCCTGGAGGGGGACCCCATGCCGCGCAAACCACATCGAGCCGTGACAGAGCAGGAAGTGCGGAAGTTGCAGAAGGCAGCCGCCGAACAGCCCGGCGTGAAGGAGCTACTCGAGGTGCACCGGCGCAACGATCAAGTGCTTCAGGCGGTCTCCTTCATCGCCCGCGAGGACCGGATCTTTGTCTCCACCTTTACCGACAGCACCAGCTAGTACCGTCGATGCCGGACTGGGGGGAGATCCTCAAGGAGTTGGCCGCGTCCGTCGGACCGCACGGCCCAGACAACGACAGCGTCCGTCGAAAGTACCTCCGCGAGCTCGCGGCCTATACCAAGCGAGACACGATTCTCTACGCCACGCGCTGGATCAGCGCGGATGCCGATGCGTCGCTGGTGTCAATTGGGGAAGAGGACATCCACGGCTTTATGGCGGTGATGCGGGGCCTCCGCAGCCGCAAGCTGGACCTCATCCTCCACAGCCCAGGCGGATCGGCCGAGGCGGCCGAGGCGATCGTCACGTACCTTAGGACGCGGTTCGACCACATCCGCGTCATCATTCCGATGTCGGCCATGTCGGCGGCGACGATGATTGCTTGTGCCGCTGACGAGATCATCATGGGCTCGCACTCGTTCCTGGGCCCCATCGATCCCCAGCTGATTGGTCCTTCGGGATCGATCGCGGCACAGGCCGTACTGGACCAATTCGAACTCGCGAAGCAGGAGTGCAAGGACCCGAAGCTGCTGGGTGCGTGGGCACCGATGCTCGCGCGTTACGGGCCGGCTCTCCTGATGCAGTGCAAGAACGCCTTGAGGTTGTCGGAAGACCTTGTGTGCGAGTGGCTGAAGACGTGGATGTTCAGCGGCCGAAGGAACGCGGCGCGCGCAGCACGCGCTACCGCGAAGACGCTCGCGAACCACAAGGAGTTCCGGAGTCACGGCCGGCACATCTCCATCGCCAAGGCTCAGTCGATGGGACTGAACGCCATCGCGCTGGAGTCGGACACTACCCTGCAGGAACTCGTCCTCTCGGTCTTCCACGCGACGACGCAGACATTCGACCAGAAGCCGGTCGGCAAGATCATCGAGAACCACCTCGGGAAGGCGTACGTGAAGATCAACCAGCAGGTCCAGTTCACGTTGCCCATTCCGATTCCCCAGCAGCCTCCAATCGCCTCGCCTCCGCCGCCCGCAGTTCAGCCACCCGCAGAACTCGTGGACGAGCCGTCGAGTCCTTAGGGGCGCGCAGCGCGGATTACCCGCGCCGCTCTCAGCGTTCCGTGTCCCAGAATTCGAGGGGCCAGGTCTCCTACGGCGCCGTGGCTGAGTAGCGCGAGCCGAGCTCGACCGGCTGGCGACTATCGTGAGACAAGTGCTCGCCCCCCTAGTCGGTTATCGCGCTTTGTGGTTTACTACTAGCATCCCCGTCGAGCCCAGGCACATATCCCTCGGGGTTGTTGAGGAGCCAGGTTCGCATTCGCTCCACTACGGGGAACGAATCGCGATTACTTCTCCTGGGATGAGATCGTGGCCCCCACACGAGAGAGCGCAGTCCTCGCTCGATTCCCGGAACTTGCAGCCCAGTTCGACAAGCACGGCCTCCTTCACATCTCGGACGAGATGGAGCTTAGGACAGGCGGCATCATCTACCATGGCCATGTGCTGCACTACCATCAGGGGCTGCGCCGGGGCTTCTCGTCCAACCCGAACTTCGACTTCCTTGAGCTCTTCCTGCGGTATCGCAAGGCCTCAGCGGGCCTGAACACCTTCCGGATCGGCATCGACCATCGGCGGCTGATGGAGGCTCGCTTCTACAACGAGGAGTGCGAGCGGGATCACTGGTACGGCGCGCTGTTCGATCGCGAGCGACTCGATGACCGGAACGATGTCGGTTTGACGTCGTTCGTCCGTACCCAGCCCTCTCCGCTCGACTTCTTCTTCGGCAAACTCGACCGCACCGAAGTGTTCAGAAGCGTGAAGGGTGACGTGAAGACGTTCGAGATTGAGGAGCTGATCAACGCCGCGCAGATGGGCGGGGAGTTTGTGCGCAACCGTTACGTCCACGCCGAGCGGGACATGCGGATGGGCTCGTTTCGGCACTTTGATGGCGCCGTCAAGGTCTACATCGGGAACCAGTATGCGGAGCGGATGGCAAGCAAGCTCCCGCACAAGGACAGCCACAAGAAGCTGAAAGTGTTCCGGATCGACGGAGACATAGACGCTAAGGCATGGATCAACCTCACCCTGCTCTTCTTCAGGGGCAACGAGCTCGTCTTGGAGTACTTCGACCCGCAGCAGTACCAGGAGCAGTTCGGTCCCGAGATAGCTCGCTATCAGCAGCTCGTGGCCGCCGGCGCACTCACGCACCGGCATTGACGGTGGCAGTGCGCCTGTTATTCTCTGCGGTGCCATGTCGTTAGGTAGACATGAGGCACGTCGACCTGCCGCCACGTTTCGGAAGTTCACGGAGGATCCGCCATCAGTCCCCGCCGAATGGACTCGACGCCTGCGGCAGGTACGCACTCCGCCAACGAGTTGTCGGCGCTCACGGCCCGGCTTCGCCAGAAACTGTACCCGGCCCGCTCAGAGGAGGATCTGCGCGTCGGGATGGAGTTCATCATCCGCGATGCGCTCCCCGAGCTGCCAGCCGCCCGCTACGAGAAGGCGATCCGGACCGCGACGTTCCAGGGACGGGCCGACGCGGTGCACCAGGCGCTGGTCATCGAGTACGAGAAGCCCGGTTCGATGCGCCGGGCACCGAAGGTCGCCGAGGCCGTCCAACAAGTCTGCGACTACCTGACGAGCCTCCGGCTGGGTGATCACGAAGCCGCAGGGACCGTCCGGCTTGCCGACGCCGGACCCGATGAGGTGGTGCTGTCGCCCGAGGACGAAGAGAAGCTTGCCGGCGGTGTTGGCGTGGCCACCGACGGCAGCCGGTTCGTGTTCGTTCAGCGTCGCGCGGGACGCTGGCTGCGCGAGGAGCAGGCCCTCGACGAGGACACCGTCGAGAAGCTCCTCGTCTGGCTCCGGGCGACTGATCGCAAGGACCTCAGCCCCGAGAACCTCATCGCGGACTTCGGCCCGCAGAGCGAAACCGCGCGCACATTGGTCCGGCGCTTTGCGCTCCTTGTCCAGAGCGGCGAACATGTCAAGGCCCAAGTCATCTTCGAGGAGTGGCGGCGGATCTTCGGCATTGTCTACGGCACCGAGCAGCTCCAGCGAGCCCGACGGGATCCGGACACACAGACGCTCGCCGACGCATATCACCTCGAGCTGGGTGTCGACTTCCCGGTCCTGCTCTTCGCCGTGCACACCTACTACGCCCTGCTCATGAAGTTGCTGGTCACGGAGCTGATCGTCTCACAGGGCGGCATCGCGGCCAGCTTCCTGGCTGGCCTGGCGCGCCGGAGCCTTCGCGCTCAGCTCCGAGAGTTGGAGGCCGGAGACATCCTTCGACGGCAGGACATCAGCAACGCGATCGAACAGGACTTCTTCGGCTGGTACCCGGAGGCGTGGTCGCCCGAGCTCAATGATGAGCTCTGGGCGTTCGTCGAGCGGCTCAAGGGCTACGACATTGGCACGTTCGTGCTGCGCCCGGATCGAGCGCGCGACCTCCTGAAGGACCTCTACCACGGGCTGATTCCGGAGGCCGTCCGGCACGCGCTGGGCGAGTACTACACCCCTGACTGGCTGGCCGAGCACACGCTCGATCTCGCTGGCTACGACGGAGACCCTTCCGCCCGTCTGCTCGACCCGTCCTGCGGGTCCGGCACCTTCTTGGTGCTGGCCCTGCAGCGTGTGCGGCGGTGGCTGACCGATCATGCGATCGAATGGGCGGATCCCGCCAAGCGGGCAGAAGCGGTAGAACTCGTCCGACGGAACGTCGTTGGATTCGATCTCAACCCGCTGGCAGTCATCGCCTCGCGCACGAACTACTTGTTTGCGCTCGGCCCACTGCTGCGATTTAGGGCGCCGGGTGCCCAGTTCGAGATCCCGATCTTCCTCACCGACTCGGTGCTCCTGCCGGGGAGAGCCGAGGAGCAGACCAACCTCTTCGGGCAGGACTCGGTTCCGTTCCCGATGTCCGTGGGCGTGTTCCACCTGCCAACGAGAGTCGTCCAAGCGCGCCGCGTCCCGGAGCTGATGAACCTCCTGCACGAGAGCATCGCGCAGAAGCACACCCGGGCCGCATTCGTCCGGACAGTGACCCAGCAACTCGAGTTGCCCGCCACCGGCGCCGACGATCCGGCGCTCGAGCGGCTCTTTGACGTCATGCAGGAACTCGACCGGCAAGGCAAGAACGGCGTCTGGGCCAAGCTGATTCGAAACCGTTACGCCGCACTGCTCTACCACGAGTACTTCGACTTCGTGGTCGGCAACCCCCCGCACGTGAACTGGGAGGCCCTGACCGAGGACTGGCGCGAAGCTGCCGAGGGCGCCTACCGCCACTACGGGCTGTTCTCCCTCAGTGGACTGGAAAGTCGGCACGGCGGTGGCAAGAAGGACATCGCCGCACTGTTCACGTACGCCGTCACCGACCACTTCCTCAAGCGCGGCGGTGTGCTGGCGCTGATCGTCCATGTCTCCCTCTTCAAGACCTCCGGCGCCGGCGAGGGCTATCGCCGGTTCCAGTTGGGTAACGATCTCCATCTCGGGATCACCGAGGCGCACGACTTCAAGAGCTTCCAACCCTTCCAAACGCACGCCGAGGTGCGCATCAAGACGCGCACGCTCAGCTTCCGCGCCGTCAAGGGGGAGAGGACCGTCTATCCACTCCGGTACATGGTCTGGAGCAAGACCGCGCGCGGCCACATCCCAGGTGGGCTGCCCTGGCGGGAGGCTAGTGCAGTGCTCGAGGCGGAGGAGATGGTCGCGACGCCACTTCGTGGCACGTCATCCGAGGGCTGGACGACGCCCTGGCTGACGGTCCCACGGGCTCAGGTGGCGCGCTGCAGGAAGGTGATCGCGCCGATCGGCTACGTGCCGCACTACCACGGTCGTGCCGGCGTGAACTCGGGAGGGCTCAACAGCGCCTACTTCGTCGAGGTCCTCGAATGGAATCCAAACGGAACGGCGAAGATCCGCAATCTACATGATTCCGGCAAGATCAAGGTCCCGTCCGTCACGGCCACGATTGAGAGCCGACTGCTTCATCCTGTGCTCCGAGGCCGCGACGTGGCCAGGTGGCACCATGCATACGTTCACCACATTCTCATGATGCAGGATGTGAACACCCAGAAGGGATACGCCGAGGAGTGGTTGCAGCAGGAGTGCCCGCTCGCTTGGGCCTACTTCAAGCGCTTCGAGAAGCTCCTGCGTGCGCGCAAAGCGTTTCAGAAGTTCTTCGACCCGAATCGCGACCCATTCTACTCGATGTACAACGTCACGACCGACACCTTCGCTCTGTTCAAGGTGTGTTGGATGGACGTGTCGGCAACCATGAAGGCCACTGTGCTCGAAGTGCGGGGCGACGAGGCGTTAACGATCCCAGAGCACAAGCTCATGTTTATTGGCGTCAGCAATGCGAACGAGGCGCACTACCTTGCGGCAGTGTTGAACAGCCACATTGTCGCCTCGACAATCTCGGGCTACGCCGTGGACAACAGCATCTCCACGCACCCCATTGAGAACATCGTCATACCCGCATACGACGGCGATAACGCACTCCACAGCCACCTGAGTCAGCTATCACGGGAGGCTCACGAGGGGGCCGCTAGGCAGGATGAGCGGGTGGTGCGGGCTACCCAGAAGGCAATTGACAAGGTAGTAACCGGGCTCTGGAAGTGAGGCATCGCATGCATGGTTCAGCTCAGGAGCGAGAGCAGTTCAGCCTCATCCAATGCTCCACACGCAAGAATAGCCTCGGCCAACATGAGCAACCTGTCTCTCAGCGGTCGGAGTGCATCGAGTACGTCGAGTTCCATCAGGAGAGTATTGGTCCCAGATGCCGGAACCAATACGGAGAGAACACGGCGGCCATCCTTGCGGGCCAGGAGGATGTGTCCAGCTTCGTGAGTCGCGCGTCGTCTGCGGTGCGCGTGGCCGTCATTCGTCACTAATACCTCGCGAGGGGCGATCCCGGCGTCGCCAACACTCAGACTGCCTGGAGCGCGCGCGGCATCTCGTCAAAGGTGCGGCCATTGAGAGTGCGGCCTGTCTCGTGCTTTCTGACGCCACCCCACTGCTTAAAAAAGAACGGAGTCTTCGCGCGAGTGCACTGAGCGTGGATCTCCGTTACCCATTCTGGCTTCATGGGCCGCGCGCCCGGGCCCGATTCGCCCCCTACGATCACCCAGTGGATACCCCTGAGGGGCAGCTTCGGAATGGGGCCAATCAGTGGCTCAACGGAGAGAAACCTGATCTTCGCAGGGACCTCCCGGAGCAGTTCAGCCCGAAAAGCATAGGCCTGATTCTCGACGCTCACCCCCATCCACACATTGCGAGGCCATGAGAGCGAGCTCGAGAGCTCCGTGAGGCGCTGAGCTCGCTTGGTCAGAACCTGAAACTGGTGTTGTGGGCACGCGCGCATTGTCGCGAATACCTGCTGAATGAACTCAAGGGGTACCTTCTCGTGAAAGAGATCGGACATCGAGTTTACGAAGATTCGCCGCGGTGCCTTCCAAGCTAGGGGAAGATTCAGCCGCCCAGGCCAGAGCCGAAGATCAAATCCCTGTTCGAAGTGGTGTCCTGGGATGCCCCGCCAGCGCTCCGCAAAGGTGAGTGCATAGCAGTTCTTGCAGCCCGGGCTGATCTTCGTGCACCCCGTTACCGGGTTCCAGGTCGCATCCGTCCATTCAATCCTCGAGCGGTCGCTCATAGGCCATCACCTCCTGGCCATGGTGTGGTCGAGAGCAGCGTCGTGTCGTTCATCTTGTTCTTCCTCTTGATGCCCGAGGGGTCGCAGAACAGCCGCCGCTCGTCAAAGACAAGTTCATCGATCATCCCTCGGTACTGCGACGTCTTGTATTGCATGAAGTGTTGGGGAACGAGCGCCTCGTAGATCGCTGGACGCTTCATCGCCTGGGAGCCCACGATCTTGACGATCTCATCCTTGATCACCGAAGGCGCAGGCGACACATAGCGGTCGGGCCGCAGGTCGAACAGTAGGCCCTCAGAGAACGTCTTGAAGTAAGGTGCCAGCGCATCGTATGCGACGTCGTTCATGTAGCGCACGGCCCGAGCGTTGCGAGAGGCGAAGATCAGATGGTACTTCGCCAGCTTGTCCACGGGGACTCCCGGCTGCTCCTCCTTGACCGGAATCGAGTAGACGAAATCGAAGTAGCGTCGGATCTGTGCCATGTAAGCATCGACGACGGCGTCTTCTCGTGCGGTCATCGTTAACGACGGATCTTCGACGATCGGGCGCCAGTAGTCACCACCCATCGAGCGGTTCAGCGTGTCGATCTTCGCCGCCTTGACCTTGCTGGCCACTGACTGGGCGGTTTCGTCATAACTCCAGTTCCCACTCATGCGCATGAATGTCGGGAAGCTGAAGTTGATCAGTACCTCAGTGCTCTGGGCGGAGCCTCGGCAGAACACGGTGCGGAGCATCTCGAAGTCGAGGTCGGCGATGCCGTATGGGTCGAGGTAGAAGAACAACGTCCGCTGAGCGCCAACTTCCAGCGCGCGCTTGATCGCCGACGCGCAGTCCGCCAGTGGATGCTCCGCGGCTCCGGCCTTGATGTACCCGTCGATGTTCGCCGCGAGCGCGCCGCGATGACCCTGCCGGCTGTCGGCCAGTAGCGCCGACATCCGCACCTTGTGCTGCGGAGTGCCTGCCATCCGCCGCAGGAGGATGAGCGGAGAGCCCTCGGAATCGTCGTCGAAACGCCCAGGACCCGCGAATCCGTCCACCAGCAGTATCGGGCGGCGACGGTCCTGAATCGTCTTCAGGTACGCGTCGAGGTACTTGTCGAGGATTGTGTCCTTCACCTTCGACCACGGCTTCTTCACGCGGAAGAAGTCGTCAATCTCGTCGGCTCTGGTGCCATACCTGTAGTTCACTGTCGGCCTTTCGCTTCACTGCGCTGGTCGGGTGTGCGTAGGTCTCCACCGCACGGCGAGACTACGGCCTGCTGCACAGATGTGCAAGGCCGTTCTACGCCCCCCCAAGCGCGACCACGCGGTGCTACCTCGGCGCTGCTCGTAGTGCCATCCAAGTCGTCACAGGATACCCGTCAGGCCGCGGTGGCTGCAGGGACCCCGAGCGGCCACCGATCTGAGCGTCCGTGACCGAGAGTAGTCGACCTATCACGACGTTCGCTCCCTCCGAACAAACCGCCGCTAGTGGACTTGAAGAAGCTGCCGGGGATCTTTGGAGATTGCGCGCAAGTAATCGGGCGAGAGAATCCACTGCACCGAGATGTGCGCCTTGCGTTGCTCGTCGGAAAGAGCGAGCAGCGGCCCGATGGATTGACCACTGCCGTGACGATGCTACGATGTGAGCATGCGATTGGCCGCCATTCAACTGCACAACTTCCGCCGCTACAAAGGAGACACCGTGATTCCGGTCGGGAGGCTCACCGCCCTGATCGGGAAGAACGATATCGGGAAGTCGTCCATCCTTGAGGCCGCGGGGATCTTCCTCAACGCACCTGGGCTGGCGGTCGACGGTGACGACCTCTGCATCCACGCTGGAGACCGCGAGGTCTGGATCGGGTGTACGTTCGAGGATCTCCCCGTTGAACTGGTGATCGACGCCACCGTTCCAACGAGCCTTCACGACGAGCACCTCTTGAACGCGCACGGGCAACTGGAAGTCTACCGTGTGTGGGAGATCCGGGACGGGAAGGCCAAAGAGAAGAGCCCTTTCGCGCTGGCGCATCACCCGACTGGCGCCAATTACGGCGACCTGCTGCAACTCAAGATCGCGGCGCTGAGAGAACGCGCTGCCGCGCTCAACGTCGACCTGACAAATGTCGATGCGCGCACGTGCTCGCAGTTGCGCCGCGCCATCTGGTCATCTGCCTCTGACCTGGAACTGGGGCAGACGAAGATCCAACTCAATCAGGAAGACACAAAGGCCATTTGGCTGAAGCTCCAGGAACTCTTCCCAACCTTCGCCCTGTTCAAGGCAGACCGCCCGAGCACAGACCAGGATGGGGAAGTCCAAGACCCGATGAAGATGGCTGTGAAGCAGGCGCTCGCTGAGACGGCGGTCGAGCTTGGTCGAGTGAAGGACGCGGTCCAAGCCAAGGCGATTGAAGTGGCACAACGGACCATCGAGAAACTGCGCGACTTGGATCCCGAGCTCGCAGAGCAACTGGCGCCGGAGTTCTCCAAGGAACCGAAGTGGGACTCTGCTTTCAGTCTGTCACTGAGCGGCGAGGGTGGTATCCCGCTCAACAAACGAGGGAGTGGATTCCGCCGGCTTGTGCTCTTGAGTTTCTTCCGCGCCGAGGCGGAGCGACGCCAACGAGACGAAGCCCGAGGCGATGTCATCTACGCAGTCGAGGAGCCTGAGGCATCGCAGCACCCGGACAATCAGCGGATGGTCATGCAGGCCCTCAAGGATCTCTCGGACGGCCTGCACTGTCAGGTGATGCTGACGACGCACGTCCCGGCACTAGCCGAAGTGCTTCCCACAGACAGCCTGCGGCACGTGATTGCAGGAGATGACAACACAACTCGGATCGACATCGACGGCGACGGCATGATTCGCCGAATCGCCGACGACCTCGGTGTCGTCCCGGACAAGCGAGTGAAAGTGATCGTATGCATGGAGGGTCCCCACGACATCACCTGCCTCGGACACCTTGCTCATACGATACGCGCTTCGGATGGCACGTTGCCCGAGGTGTTGAACAATCCGGCGATTGTCTTCATGCCGCTGGGCGGCTCCACGCTTCGTGACTGGGTGACGAAGCACTATCTGAGCCAACTCGGTGTGCCCGAGTTCCACATCTACGACCGTGGCACGGGCGCCCAGCCGAAGTACGCGGCGGAGGCCACGGCCGTGAACGCTCGCTCCGATGGATCGAAGGCAGTTCACACGTCCAAAGGTGAGCTGGAGAACTACCTCCACGAGGATGCGATCCGCACCGTGCACCCGATCGCGGTCCAGGTGGATGACACGTGCGATGTTCCGCTTCTAGTGGCGGAGGCCGTGCACTGCGCTGATCCGGCCGCAAGTGCCTGGGACCAAGTTGATCCCGAAGCCAAGAGGCGCAAGATGAGTCACGCAAAGCGCTGGCTGAACGACCAGGCGGCAGCCGCCATGACGCATCAGATGTTGGTTGATCGCTCTGCCGACGTCGAGATCACCGAGTGGCTTCGGACGATTGGCTCCTATCTGAGCTAGGAGTGGCACAGGAGGCGCTTCGCCCCCTCTAGGCAACCTCGGCAATTCGTGGTTGAATACGTTCACGCCACTCGGACCAGTCGATCTCCGGCATGTAGAAGTGGGGGTTTTCCAGCAGCCAGGTTCGAACGTCTCGGACAGTGGCGCACCAGTCAGAATCTGACCCCGTCGCCCTGAGGAGCGTGAACGGTTTCTTCGCGTCGTAGAGTGCTTTTCGCGCGGTGACCCGGTAGTTCGACCCGATCGTTTCCAGAACCTGGCGCTGCTGAACTGGCGAGCCCTCCACGAACATCGTCGGAGCGTGTTCGGCGAACTCAAGAACTGCGTCGACGCGCTGCAGGAGTTGCTCCACGGATGGCGCAGGCCGTTCAAGCTGCACTTCGAGCTGGGCGCGGCGGCCGCTGATCTCCACGCGCCGACGCTCGAAGAGCTCGTCGTCAATCGAGCCGCGCAGGCGAAGCGAGAGAAGTGTGTCCTCCTCCGTGCGCACATGACGCAGCGTCCGTTCGATGGACTCGCGTACGGCCCGAAGTTGCCCGCCCTCGGCCTCAAGCGTTCGGGCGAGGTTGTCGCGAATCCAGCCAGCCGCCTTGGGCGTCAAGGTCACTCGGGCGAGGTCGGCGGCGATCTGCGCGGTGAACGCCCTCTCCGGCAGCGTCGGCTCGGTGCAGCGCACATCCTGGCCGCGCCGGTGGCAGCGGTAGTAGACGTACCGCTTGCCGCTGCGCTTCACGTGCACTTCCCCGACCATGGCCCGGCCGCACGAGGCACAGCGCAGCATGCCGGAGAAGGTGAACTCATGGTGCACCGGGCGCGGGCGCCCGGGACGGCCGAGGATTTCCTGCGCACGGGCGAACTCCTGTTCGGTGACCATCGGCTCGTGGGCGCCCTTGTAGCTGTCACCGTTTCGGAGCTGGATGACGCCCATGTAGTAGGGCTTAGAGAACAACCCGAAGAGTCCGGAGAAGGACATCGGCTTCTGGCCGCCGTGCGGCGTCTTCCGCGATCGGTAGCCCCAGTCCTTGTTCAGGAGCTTGAGGATCTGGCGCGGCTTCATCGTGCCGGTCAGGAGGAGATCCCAGGCCCGGCGGATGAGATCGAAGTTGACCGAGTCCCTTACGATCACGGTGGTCGGGCCGGTGCGGTCTTCGAGGTAGCCGGCCGGTGGCCGGTAGTTCGGCCAGCCCTGCTGGAAGCGGGCTCGGTTGCCGCGCTTGACGTTGTCCCGGAGGTCGTCGATGAACTTGGTGGCGATCCCGAGCTCGAAGTTCCCGAGGAAACGATCGTTCCCGTTGCTCGTGTAGACGCGCTCCGGGGTGATGACTTCCTTGAGCTTCCCATCGGCCAGCGCCTGGAGCACGGCACCGTGGTCGAGGTGATTGCGCGCGAGGCGGTCCATCTTCCAGCACAGCACGCCCTCGATCTGCCCGCGGCGGACGCGTCGCATCAGATCGCCGAAGATCGGGCGGCCCGGCGCTTTGGCGGAGCGGGCTTCGGTCAGGACCTCGGAGACCTGAAGGCCGCGGCGCGCCGCGTGCCCCTTCAGCTCGGCAATCTGGGAGTCGATAGACAGCACCTGCTTGTCCTCGGAATCCGTGGACTTGCGGGCGTAGATGACGTGGGTAGGCATAGGACTGCGTAGGGCTTCATCAATTGCTCCGGCGGCGGGATCCGTCAAGAGCGCGGATGGTCGAACTCGCCGGGCGCGCATCCTCGGGTAACGGCCCAAGCATCATGCGGAAGAGGGCGAGGAGTTCGATCGCCCGAGCCCAGGCCTCCTCGGACGTGAGGCGCACGCCACACTCGCGATCCATGATGTCGCGGAAGCGTTCGACTTCCGCTGGCGTTAGGCCGAAGGCATAGGTGGTGCGGGGACGAGACAAGTGTGCTTCAGGCGCCATGCTTCCAGCATGGCGGATTTCAAGAACCGGTCGTAGCCGGGTGGACGTGACGAAAGGGTCGCGATGCGAAGGTGTGAGCCACCCCCGGACGTGTATCCTGTGGACAAAGGGTCAGAGCACCATTGTCCACGAGGTTGCTGTGATCACACGCACCACCTTCGACAACAACTTCCTCGACAAGCTCGCCGACGCCACGCCCGAAGTGCGTCGGAAGCTCCTCGAGCGCGTCGAGTCTGGCGCGCTCGAGTTCTACGCGAACTACGAG
>CAZDUX010000037.1:0-17513 GCA_964508715.1 uncultured Anaerolineaceae bacterium
GATGAGAGCCCGGGCACAGGCGCTCATGGCGGCCGGCTGAGTCAGAGGCCGGGCGCAAGCCTGTCCACACCACACAAATGCCCCATCAAACTGGAGCATCTATCCCAGTGCGACCAAATACTTGCCGGCCATACGCCCCACCACGGGGCGCCCAACCATGCACATGCCCAGCCACTACGCCCTCACCGTCCCCAACACGCCAATGATCAGCGAATCCCTAACTCTGCCGTCATCCTGGCCAGCACTGGCTTCATCCAGCGATCACGCGCCTCTTCGATCTCGTCCAACGTCGCCCACGGGTGCTCCTTCCGCCAACGCCCCAGCGCCATCCCCGCTTCCGATAGTGACTCGCTCCAACTACTTCCCAACTGACCGTCTCTCACCAGGCCTTCCTTCGCCCGCCACCACCTATCCTCTACCCGCTTACTCTCCTTTGCAAAAAATCTGAACCACACCCTGATTGCGATGCACGAGGTGCACGATCTCGTGCACGACCACGTACTCGAGGAGCGCCGGCTCGGCCATGATGATTCGCCAGTTGAATCTCAACGTCCCGTCTGCCGCGCAGCTACCCCAGCGCCGCCTTTGGTCACGGATAGCCACACCAGCCGGGGTGAGTGTCATCAGACGCGACCAACGCTCAACCGAACGCCGGACAACGTCGCTCGCCCGTCGCCGGCACCCGCGCACGAACGCCGCGCGGATCGCTGCCTGCCAGCCCTCTCCCTCGAGCGAGGATGGAACTTCCAGCTCAAACGACCAGTGGCTGAAATTCAGCCGCACAGAGTCAATCTCACGGTGCGTCACTTCCATCCGCACCTCACGGCCCAGATAGGGAAGCGTCTCGCCACTGACGAAGAGCTTTTCTCGAGTTCCAACCTCACATTCTAGCCGGGTAAGAATCCAGCCTGCGCGGCGCAAGACGATTTCGGCGATGGTTGCCGCGGGCGCCGTCGCCGGGGCCGCGACGGTGATGCCATCGGTCTGGTCGATCGTCATCTCAATGGTCTTCTTCCGCCGGGCGCTGCGAATTAGCGTGTAGCTCAGGTTGGAGTTCCCGTAGCGAACCGCGCCCACCTCCGGTCGCCGTTTGGCGGATCTGCGTGCCATTTCGACCATGCTTGCGACGAGCTCGTTCAGCTGCTCCTCGGACAATTGTCCGGCATCGTGGAGCCCTCGCTTGATGTCCCGCCGCATGACTCGCAGCACGTCCTCGTTTCGCTGCCTCAGATGCCATCACTTCGATAACAAGCAATCCGCAGGTATAGTTTCGAACGTGGCCGAGATAGGTTCCGAGGGAGCGGTTGACCGGACTTGCAAAGCGGCCGCCGCACTCGTTATCGAAGAGCCACTGTAAGGAGAGCGAGATGGCGGGACAGGTCTTGTCACGGTTTACCCCGGGCCAGCTTGTTGCGGCGCGGGGAAGGGATTGGATCGTCCTGCCTGACGACGACCCGGGCGTCGTTCGACTCCGGCCGATCGATGGCTATGACGATGCCTCCGTGGGCATCTGTCCTGAAATCGAACCCGATGCCATTCGGCAGTCAGCATACCCGCCTCCCGATTCCGCTAGTGTCGGCGATCTGAACGGCGCCTTGCTCCTTCGTGACGCGGTCAGGCTGACACTGCGCAACGGCGCCGGTCCGTTCCGTTCGGCCGGGCACCTCTCTGTTTCGCCGCGTCCGTACCAGTTCGTTCCTCTCATCATGGCACTGAAACTCGATCCCGTTCGCATGCTCATCGCTGATGACGTCGGCGTGGGGAAGACCATCGAAGCGGGGATGATCGCCCGCGAACTGCTCGATCGAGGCGCCGTTCGCCGTATTGGCGTTCTCTGCCCGCCCCATCTTTGCGAGCAGTGGGAGGAGGAACTGCGCGAGAAGTTCCATATCGAGACGGCGGTCATCCAATCTGCCCGGATGGCCCGCCTAGAGCGCCAGCTTCCCCGCGCCGACATCAACGTCTTCCAGCATTACCGGCACCTCATCGCCAGCATCGATTACGTGAAGGGCGACAACTATCGGCGCATGTTCATCGATAACGCGCCAGACCTGCTGATTGTCGACGAGGCGCACGCCTCGGCCCGCCCCCGTGGCGACCGTGGTGCCTCCCAGCACCAACGGTATGAGCTGCTCCGTGACCTGGCAAAGGATCAGTCACGGAACATCCTGCTCGTGACCGCTACCCCTCACAGCGGCATCGAAGAGAGCTTCCGCTCGCTGCTTGGACTATTGAATCCCGAGTTCGACGTGCCCGAGGAGCAGCGGTTGGACCGCCGGAAGCTGGCACAGTGTGTGATTCAACGCAGGCGAGGGGACCTCGAGCGTTGGATGGGTGCGACCACTGCTTTCCCCGTGAGAAGGAGCGAAGAGCGCCAGTACACGATGAGTGCCCCCTACCTGAAACTGTACGAGCAGGTGCTTGACTTCTGCCGCGAGTCGGTACAGGCCGATGGCCAGGGAAGGCGGCAACAGCGTGTCCGTTACTGGGCCGCTATCGCTATTCTTCGCTGCGTGCTTTCGAGCCCCGCGGCCGCTGAAGCGGTTCTCAGTAATCAGGCGCGGCGAGATGGCGGGGAAGTCGTCTCGGAAGACATTGACTCAGCCGGCGATTCGCTCTTCTCCAGCCAGGTGCTCGATGTGACCGGGGACGAGCAGCCGCCCGATTTCGCCCCGGCCAGCCCGGTCGAAGACTCGGCCGCCGCAGACGAGCCGCAGCGGCGAAAGCTGCAGGCACTTCTGCGTGACGCGCGAGCACTCGGGGGGACCAAGGACGATCGAAAGCTCTCGGAGGCCACGCAGCTCGTTGCAGATATGGTTCGCGACGGCTTCCGGCCCATCGTCTACTGCCGTTTCATTCCAACCGCGAACTACGTCGCCGAACATCTGCATAAGCACCTCGAACGCGAGTTCTCAGGCATCGCCGTGCAGGCCGTGACGGGCGAGGTTGGCGACGAGCAGCGCCGCGAGATCGTCGGGGAATTGGGCCAGCACGAGCGGAGGGTGCTCGTGGCGACTGACTGCCTCTCCGAGGGTATCAATCTGCAGCAGCACTTCGATGCTGTCGTTCACTACGACCTGCCCTGGAACCCGAACCGCCTGGAGCAGCGTGAAGGCCGGGTGGACCGCTTCGGGCAGGCGAAACCCGAGGTGCGTACAGTGTTGCTGTACGGCGCCGACAACCAGGTCGACCTGACTGTCCTGGAGGTGCTCATCCGCAAGGCGCGAACGATCCGTCAGGAGCTCGGTATCGCCGTGCCAGTGCCGGTCGAGTCAGACGACGTCGTGCAGGCGGTTGTAAAGAGCGTGCTGCTCAACCAGAGCCCGATGCGCGCCCACCAACTGCCGATGAGCCTGCCGGACCCAGCCGTCGGCACCTTCCACCGCGAATGGGATCTCGCCGCGGATCGCGAGAAGGAGAGCCGGGGCTACTTCAGCCAGCAACAGATCCAGCCGGAGGAGGTCGCACAGGAGTTGCGCGAACTCGAACCGGCGCTCGGCGATGAGCAGGCGGTACAGCGCTTTCTGGCAAACGGGGTACAGCGCTTCAATGGCGAACTGCGAACGACTCGCAATTCCGCCGTGTTCCAGCTCCTCCCCGGCGACCTGCGCGAAGGGATGGCGAAGCGAAACCCCTGGCTCGAGTTCCCCCTCAGCGTGTCCTTCGATTCGCTGCCGCACGATGCTGCGCTCACGCTTGGCCGCAACCACGCTGTCGTATCCACCCTCGCTGAAACGGTGCTTGGTGCCGCGCTTGCACCCAAACCCGATCGCCGCTTCGCCCGCGCCAGTGCCATCTACACGCGCGACGTACCCGTTCGTACCGCCGCCCTGCTGCTGCGGATGCGGTACCTCCTCGAAGAGGGCGGGGCGCAGCAGTTTGCTGAAGAAGTGGTGCTCGCGCCGTTCCGCCGGGGTGCGAACGGACCCGAGTGGCTGGAGCCGTTCAACGAGACTGGCCTGCGTTTGCTCGAAGACGCCAAGGTCGCAGCCAACATGCGCGATGAGGAAAAGACGGAGCACGTGCGCTGGGCGCTCGACTACCTCCAGGACGCACCGGCGTGGTGGGCGCCGATTCGCGACGACCGCGTGAACGAACTCATGGCCGCACACGCCCGGCTTCGCGCTTCGCTCAAGGCAAAGCCTCTCGCAATTACACCGCATGAGCCGCCAGATATCATCGGCTGCTACGTGCTCGTGCCCGCCGGGGGTGCGCGGTGAGCTACGCCTCTATCTCTATTGAAGGCGGGATCTTCCCGCCAGATCTGCTTGATCGGCTGGCAAACGCGGAACTGCCCGGCCAATCAGCTTCGGACTTCGGCCTCGATGGCCGCCGTATCATGACCGAACTGCAGGCGGCGTTCTCGGCGATGCGGACGTACTGGGACGGCTTCGAGCAGCGCCGCCAGCATTCGCGCGAAAGCGTTACCACTCTGACGCGCCAGGCGTGGATCGAACCGGTATTCGAGTTGCTGGGGTTCAAGCTCGAACCCCAGCGCGCGGGCCTTATCGCGGGCAACGAGAGCTTCGTCATCTCGCACACGGCCGGCGCCGAGCCGTTCGCGCCGCCGGTACACGTCGTCGCACTCGACCGTTCGCTCGACCATCGCGACGGCCGCCGCAGCCCGCACTCTTCGGTGCAGGAGTACCTGAATCGCTGCGAAGCGCTCTGGGGCATCGTCACGAACGGTGCGAAGCTGCGCCTGCTGCGCGACTCCAGCCGCGTTTCGCACCCGGTCTACCTCGAGTTCGACCTGCGTGCGATGGCCGAGGGCAACCTCTACAGCGAGTTTGTCGTGCTCTACCGGCTCCTGCACGCGAGCCGCTTGCCAAAGAGTGGCGAGGACGCGAGCACGTGCCTGCTCGAGACCTACTACCAGCTCGGCATCGAAGAAGGCGGGCGCGTGCGCGAACACCTGCGCGATGGCGTAGAAGAGGCGCTGCAGCGGCTCGGTACTGCCTTCCTGGCTCACCCGGCGAACGAGGAGCTGCGCGGACTCTTCAAACGTGGACGGCCCGATGAGGCGCGCTACTACCGCGAGCTCCTGCGGCTCATTTATCGCCTGCTGTTCCTTGCCGTGGCCGAAGAGCGCCGCCTGCTCTTCCCGGGCGATTCGCCTCCCGCTTCGCAGGCGATCTACGACCGCTACTACAGTCTTGCCGCACTTCGCAACCGCGCCGATAGCGGTGCCGGGCGCGATAGCCACATCGACCTCTGGGAGGGGCTACGCCAGACGTTCCGCCTCTTCCGCGACGATAGCCTCGCGCAGAAGCTCGGGCTTCACGCGCTCAACGGCGAACTCTTCGGCGAAGAAGCGTGCCGCGAAATCGAATCGGCGAAGTGCACGAACGCCGACCTGCTCGCCGCCATCCACTCCCTTTCGATGTTCGAAGACAAGAAGGCGAAGGTGTGGCGGCGGGTGAACTACGCGGCGCTCGACGTGGAGGAGCTCGGGAGCGTCTACGAGAGCCTGCTCGACTTTCAGCCCAAGGTGTTGCGTGACCCCTGGCGCTTCGAGTTCATCTCCGGCACCGACCGCAAGACGACGGGCTCGTACTACACACCGCCGGAGCTCGTGCATGAGCTCATCCAGAGCGCCCTCGTGCCAGTCATCGAAGACCGGCTAGCGGGCAAGCGCACAAAGGACGAAAAGGAAGCGGCGCTCCTTGGGATGCGCGTCATCGACCCCGCTTCGGGTTCGGGGCACTTCGTGCTGGCTGCGGCGCGGCGGATTGCCCGCGAGCTCGCGCGGGCGCGAAGCGGCGAAGATGAGCCTTCGCCCGCCGAGTACCGCCACGCGCTGCGCGACGTTATCCGCGCGTGTATCTACGCCGTCGACCGCAACCCGCTGGCGACCGACCTCTGCAAGGTTGCGCTCTGGATCGAGGGTCACAACGCCGGATCGCCGCTGAGCTTCCTCGACAACCACGTGAAGTGCGGCGACAGCCTCGTCGGCGTGTTCGACCTCGACGTGCTGCGCGCGGGCATACCAGACGACGCGTATACAGCCGTTTCCGGCGACGAAAAGACCGTGGCGAACGCGCTCAAGAAGCAGAACCAGAAGGAGCGGCTCGGCCAGCTACCCCTCGGGTTCGATGCGGGTCTGCCGGCGAAGGAGCTGGCGAGCGACTTCGAGACGTTCGCGGGGATGGAGGAGCGCACGCCCGCCGACGTGCACGCCAAGGAGGAGATCTACCAGCAGATTCGCGGGAGCGGCTCGAAGTGGTGGCAATGGAAGGTGGCGTGCGATCTCTGGACCGCCGCCTTCTTCACGCCCATGACACGTGAGACGCAGGCGCTGGTCCCAACGACGGCGGCGGTTTGGGGGCACCTCGCGAACCCGAAGGCGAGCCACGGCCTGCTCATTGGCGAAGCCGTGCAGCAATCGGGCGAGAACCGCTTCTTCCACTGGCCGCTCGAATTCCCCGAGGTGTTTGCGAACGGCGGCTTCGACGTGGTGCTGGGGAACCCGCCCTGGGAACAGCTCCAACCCGAAGAGGTGAAGTTCTTCGCATCGGTCGGAGCTTTCGAGATTGCAGGACTGAGTGGGGAAGCCAGGAAGCGTGCCATTGCGAGGCTTCCAAAGGACTCGGCCGTTTCGATCGGCTGGGAACGGCATAAGCGCACAATTGAATCTGGCAACACATTCATCCGCGGATCGGCTCGATTCCCGCTAACTGCGCGGGGGAAGCTCAACACCTATGCAGTATTCGCGGAACTCGCTCGCAGCATGATTGGAGACAGAGGTAGGAGTGGACTGATCGTTCCGAGCGGAATCGCCACCGATGACAGCACGAAAGTCTTCTTCGGCGAGATTGTCTCCGCGCGATCGCTGGTAAGCCTTTACGATTTCGAGAACCGTCTATTCCCGGAAGTCCATAAGAGCTACAAGTTCTGCCTGCTGACAACCGCTGGGCGTGAGCGGCCTCAGCAAGCCGGGGACTTCGCATTCTTCCTTCACTATCCTCACGAGCTCGCTGAGGCTGGCCGCCGCTTCTCACTCTCACCCGAGGACTTTGCGCTTTTGAACCCGAATACGCTCACGTGCCCGATCTTCCGTACGGCCCGCGATGCGGAGATTACGAAGGCCATTTATCGCCGGGTTCCAGTCCTTATAAAGGAAGGCCCGGCAGAGGAAAACCCATGGCAGGTGAGCTTCCGGCAGGGCCTCTTCAATATGACAAGCGACTCCGGCCTCTTCCAGTACCGAGAGGACCTGGAGGAGGAGGGCTGGCGGCTGCAGGGGAACGTCTTTGTGAAGCCCGGCGTGGAGCACCGCTACCTGCCGCTGTACGAGGCTAAGATGGTCCACCAGTTCGACCACCGCTGGGCAAGCTACACCGACCCCGACGACTGCTCGGACGTCACCCTTGCCGAAAAGCAGGACCCCGCCTTCGCCGCCCTCCCCCGCTACTGGGTCGACGAGCGCGAAGTCGAGGCGAAGCTCGCAGGCAGGTGGGATCGCGGCTGGCTCCTCGGCTGGCGCGACATCTGCCGCAGCACGGACGAGCGCACGGTGATCGCGGGGGCGATCCCGCGCGTGGCGGTTGGTCACACAATGCCGCTATTCCTGTTCGGCACACCGGGTGCCGAGATGAGCACTGGTTTGATAGGCAACCTTGCCAGTTTTGCTTTCGACTTTGTGAGTCGCCAGAAGATAGGTGGGACTCACCTCACCTACACCTATCTCAACCAGCTTCCCGTCCTTCCACCGAGTACCTTCGTCGAACCTGCTCGCTGGGACGCCGGTTTCAAGCTTCGCAATTAGATCTCGCCGCGCGTCCTCGAGCTCACCTACACCGCCTGGGACATGCAGCCGTTCGCACGCGACCTCGGCTACGACGGCCCGCCGTTCCGCTGGGACCCGGAGCGCCGCTTCCTCCTCCGCTGCGAGCTCGATGCCGCCTACTTCCACCTCTACGGCATCGCCCGCGACGACGTGGACTACATCATGGACACCTTCCCCATCGTTCGCCGCAAAGACGAAGCGGCCCACGGCGAGTACCGCACCAAGCGCGTCATCCTCGAAATCTACGACGAACTGGCCAAAGCCATCGCCACCGGCAACCCCTACCAAACCCGCCTCAACCCCTCACCGGCCGACCCGCGCGCGGCACATGAGAGTTAGCAGGGTGCTGAAGAAGGGATGCGATTTCGCCCAACTCGACAATAACGCAGCACACGCGGCGATCTTCTAGCGTATCTTCGATCAAACCTGACGGTTCGTACTTATTACCCAACCTGCTAGATAGAATAGGAGTTGGATATGCCAAGGGTCACGGAGCTTCTCATCACCGGATACCGATCGATCAACGAAGAGATTCGCATCTCGTTCCCACCTGGCATTCCGGTGGTCCTTGTCGGTGAGAACAACGCGGGCAAATCGAACATAGTCCGTGCACTGGATCTTGTGATCGGAGAGTCTTATCCGGGGAGTCACGAGCCTGAAGACCATGAGCTCCACGGCCGTTCTAAGAACGGTGAAATTGATATCCAGGCATCTGTTAACGGAGTCGTCCATCGTGACCGCCATGGGGAAAGCTCGGTCGATCACTTCCACTGGAAGTGGCCGCCAGACAATCAGGAAAAGCGCTGTTTCTGGATGGTCATGGCTGGCGGACAACGAAATATCTATGTGGCAAATGAGACGCGCGGCCAATGCGTGTGCATCTACATCGGTGCTGATCGCCGGCTCAGCTACCAGCTTAGCTATGTCTCAAAGTTCACGTTCCTTTCCAAGCTCATGTCTCGTTTTCATGACGCCCTCATGGCAGATCCCCACCGTGCAGAGGAGCTCGAACACCAGTTCACGCGAATCAAGGAACTGTTCTCTGAGGTTGAGCAGTTCAGGGAGTTTGAAGACAAGCTGCGTGAACACGTCCGAGAGCTCTCGGTCTCGATGGACTATGCCCTGGAGGTTGACTTCTCGGCGTACGACCCTTCTCGGTTCTTCCATTCTTTGCGAGTTCAGGCCAAGGAGGGCGGAGAGGTTCGGACCCTCGAGGAACTTGGTAGCGGCCAGGAGCAGCTGCTAGCACTCGCGTTCATTCAGGCTTACGCCGAAGCGTTCCATGGGGCCGCGGGGCTGGTGCTCATCATCGATGAGCCCGAAGCCAACCTACATCCACTGGCACAGCAGTGGCTTGCCAAGTCACTGGGCAGGCTTGCGACCGCAGGCTGCCAGGTGGTACTCACTACGCACAGTCCTGCGTTCATCAATATCGAGTGGTTGCCTGGCCTCGTCCTTGTGAAAAAGGAGGACGGGGCGACGACAGTCGTCCAGCAGACGGCGGCTGAACTTGCTAACTATTGCGTGGAGCATGGGGCACTCGCTGGAAAAGCCACGGAGAAGTCTATCCTTCCGTTCTACGCAGCCGCCGCCACGCAGACGATCCTCTCGGGCTTTTTCGCGCGTGCCGTTGTGTTGGTCGAAGGCGAATCTGAAGCACTCGCCCTTCCGGTGTACTTCGCGAATCTCGGGCTCGACACCGAGAAAGCCGGAATCGCGATCATCCCGGTCGGAGGCGCAACTTCGCTTGCTCGCTGGTGGCGCCTCTTCACGGCTTACGGAGTTCCAACCTACGTAATCGTCGATAACGACATCAGAGACCCCGGCGACACTCGCGAGCGTCAGCTCAATGGGCAACGTGATGTCCTTCGTACGTTGGACGTCCCTGACGAGGAGGTGGAGGGTCTGCTCCAGAGTCCTGCTATGCTCGTGACCGACCGTTTTGCGGTCTTCGCTGGCGATTTTGAGCGTTGTCTGCGAAAGCTGGCAGACCCGAGCTATTCCAAGTTTGAAGCAGAGGGCCGGGTGGAGTTCGGTCTTGCTGGTGCGAACGTGAAACCGCTGCTGGCTCGCTATGTCGCTGGCCGAATCGCTTTGGCTGAGTTTCCAGAGATGAAGCAGCGGTTGACATCGCTGCGAGACTCGATTGCATCGCTCTTGAAGACCGGGCACGGCGAGGCTTCGGATCAGGAACCGGAGGTGGCTGAAGGTGCCGTTTGACGTTTTCAAGCTGCGAGAGAAGGTCGTCGACGAATACCGCCAATACGTGGAGAGCTTTGTCCATATCCTGGATCGGCGCATCGACGAGTTTGTCCGCAAGGAGCTGAACCGCGACGAGGGCGACGGCGGCGTGCTCTGGCCGCACGCGATCCTCCAACTTAACCCCGCGTTCGTGAAGGACAGCCGTCTCGGCCAACTGGCCGATAGCGGCGAGTTGGCGCCGGAAACCGCGAAGTTCTTTGACCGCGACATCGAGCTCTGGCGGCATCAGCGCGAGGCGCTCGATATCGCACAGCGCGGCGAGTCGTACGTGGTCACAACGGGCACCGGCTCGGGCAAGAGCCTCACCTACCTCGTGCCGATCGTCGATTCGGTCTTCCGGCACGACCCGGCGCACCATTCTGTGCGGGCGATCATCGTCTACCCCATGAACGCGCTCATCAACAGCCAGATGAAGGCGCTGAAGGACTACGCAGAGGCATCGGGTGGTTTCGGCCTGCGCTTCGACCAGTACACCGGGCAGGAGCGCGAGGAGGATCGGGCACGCATCCTCGCAGACCCGCCGCACATCCTGCTTACCAACTACGTGATGCTCGAGTACATGCTGCTTCGCCCTCGTGAGCGGCCGCTGGTCGAGACAGCCACGCGCGATCTGCGCTTCCTCGTCATGGACGAACTGCATTTCTACCGTGGCCGGCAGGGCGCCGATGTCGCGATGCTCTTGCGGCGGCTCCAACAGCGCGCGGGACACTCACTGCAGTGCATCGGCACCAGCGCCACGCTGGCGACCGGCACGTCCCGCACTGAGCGGCAGACGGTTATCGCCGAGGTTGGATCGAAACTCTTCGGAGCCACAGTGAAGCCCGAGAACGTTGTCGAAGAAACCCTTCAGCGCATGGCCGTTGTGCCGGTACCGAGCGGGGCGGAACTCAAGGCCGCGGTGCTCGCGCCGCCTCCGGGCCGAAGCGCCACAGAGGTCGTTGCGCACCCGCTCGCGGCATGGACCGAAGAGGCGTTCGGGCTGGCGACAGACGAGGACGGGCGGCTCATTCGCCGCCCACCGGAGACGTTCACCGGCGTCGTGAAGCGCCTGGCCGACGAGACGGGGCTCGCCCAGGCACTTTGCCGCGAGAAGCTCCAGGCGGTGCTCGAAGCGGGGAACGAAGCCGAGTTCGTGCCGGGACAGCCGGTCTTTGCCTTCCGGCTGCACCAGTTCCTCTCGTCAGGGAGCTCCGTCTTCGCCACCTTTGAGGACCCTGCCGAGCGCGTGCTCACCATGGACGCACAGTATGTCACCGGCGACGACCGGCTGCTTTCGCCGCTGGCCTTCTGCCGGGAGTGCGGGCAGGAGTACTACCTCGTATCGAAGATCGAAGACAAGAACGGGGAGGAGCGCCTCATCCCGCGTTCGCCTATGGTCAGCGGCTCCTACGAGGAGGCTGAGGGCGATGCGGGTTACTTCTCCGTTGAGGACGGGAGTCTCTGGCGCGGCGACGAGGACGAGCTGCCGGACGACTGGTTCGACCAGCTCAAGCGTGGCCCGCGGATCAAGCCGGCGTACGCCAAGCACGTACCGCAGGAGGTGCGAGTCGCAGCGGACGGCCTGTTGCACGGCGGGAAAGGTATCAGCGGCTGGTTCCAGCCTTCGCCGCTACTCCTCTGCCTGCGCTGCAGAGCAGCCTACACCACCAAGGACGGCGAGTACCGCAAGCTTTCCTCACTCAGCCAGACTGCGCGTTCGACGGCGACGACGGTCACCGTAAGTTCGGCCATCGCCGGTATGCGCGCAGACGGTTCAATCGAACCCGAAGCACAGAAGGTCTTGAGCTTCACGGACAACCGGCAGGATGCCTCGCTGCAGGCCGGGCATTTGAACGACTTCGTGCAGGTGGCCCAGCTGCGAGCGGCTATCGTCACGGCGATGGAGAAGCTGGGCCGGCCGCTCGAATTCAGCGAACTCGGTACCGTGCTGTTCGAAGCGCTGGAGTTTCCCAACCAGGAGTTCATGCGGGAGCCAGTCTCTTCAGGTCCCGGGTACGAGGCCGCGAAGAAGGCGATGGTTGACCTGCTGGAGTACCGCGCTCTCGAGGACCTGGGGCGGACCTGGCGTGTCACGCAGCCGAACCTGGAACAGTGCGGCCTGCTGCGGGTCGATTACCTCGGGCTCGAGGAACTTGCGCGAGAGGACGCCAATTGGGCCGGGATGCCCGAGATGCCGCTCGCGCAGCCGTCGAAGCGCATTGAGGTGTTGCGGGCGCTGCTCGACCACCTGCGCAGCGGCCTTGTCATCGAAGCTGATTCGCTGACCGTTGACCGGGTTCGGCAGCTGAAGAAGAGCAGCAACTCGTGGCTGGCCGAGCCGTGGCCGCTCGAACAGGATGAAGATGGGTCGCTTTCGGGGGAAGCCCTGTTGCCGGGGATCGAACCCGAGCGCCACGAGCGGCAGGGCGTAATGCGCCTTGGTTTGCGTTCGGCTGTCTCTCGGTACCTTCGCTCGAAGCACACATGGGATATCGAACAGAATCTAGGCGCAGCAGAAGCTGAGGAATTGGTCCTCGGGATAGTGAAAGTGCTCCGGGGTCACATTCTCACGGTGACGCGGGCAAGAGATGGCAGCGACCGCGGAGTGCGCATCATAGCCGGGGCGATTCGCTGGGCCACGGCGAATGGTTTGGTGCCGCCGCCGGATCGAGTGCGGACGCGCTCGCTTCACATCAGGCGCGAGGTCAATGCACGCCCGGCGAACACGTATTTCCAGCAGCTCTATCGCTCGGGAGCGCAGTCTCTGCGTGGTATCGTCGGTCACGAACACACGGGCCAGGTCGATGCGGATGACCGGGCGGAACGAGAGCGACTGTTCCGGGAAGGCCGGCTCCCTGTCCTTTTTTGTTCCCCGACGATGGAGCTCGGCGTTGACATCCGCGACCTGAACGCCGTCCACCTTCGGAACATCCCGCCAACTCCGGCCAACTACGCACAAAGGAGTGGCCGTGCGGGACGAGGCGGACGTCCGGCACTCATCGCCGCCTTTGCAGCACAGGGCAACGTGCACGACCAGTACTTCTTCAAGCGGCGCCAGGAGATGGTCGCAGGAGCCGTGCGACCCGCGCGGATGGATGTTCGTAACAAGGAGCTTCTCGAAGCGCACCTGCACTCCACCTGGCTCGCGACAGTTGGAGTTCCGCTTGGTTCAGGGATGCGGGAAGTGCTCGACGTAGACCTGCCGGCTGCACCGCTTCTCGACGGCATTCGCACGCAGATCGAGGATCGCAAGCACATTGGGCCCGCCATCGAAGCGTGCCGCCAGGTGCTGGCTCAGGTGCCCGAGCTCGAGGAGGAGCCCTGGTTCACACCGGGGTGGATTGAGCACGTGGTGGAGGAAGCACCAGCGCGGTTCGATGGTGCGTTCAATCGATGGCGAGAGCTCTACACCGCAGCGACACGCACTCGAGATGAAGCACGGAAGAAAGTCGACTCCGCTCGCACTTCGGCCGAAGAACGCCGTGAAGCAGAGCTCCAGGTAAGCGAGTCCCAGCGCGAGATCCAGCTCCTCTGGAACGAGCGAAAGGCGTATGAGGAGTCAGACTTCTACCCGTACCGTTACCTGGCTTCAGAGGGCTTCCTCCCGGGCTATAACTTCCCGCGACTTCCCGTGCGCGCGCTCGTCACAGTTGGAGCCAGTACGCGCTCGATCCAGCGCCCACGCTTCCTCGGGCTCAGCGAGTTCGGCCCTCAGAACATCATCTATCACGAAGGCCGAAAGCATATGGTCGATTCGTTGGTCCTGCCGCCATCCGGTGTCCAGGATCGTTTTCGCACGGCGATTCTCTGCAAACAGTGTGGGTACGTTCAGGGAGCGCCGAACCCGGATCTTTGCGAGCACTGCGGCACTCGCCTCGACGGAGCCACCTCTGAAACACCTCAGCGCCTGATCGAGCAGCCAACAGTGCGTGCACGCACGCGAGAGCGGATCTCTTCCGAGGAGGAGGAGCGATCGCGTCGCGGCTTCCACATCACCACGCATTACCGGTTCGTTCCCACCGAACGCCGGCGCAGGCTCGTTGTCGTAGACGGTCAGGGTACCGACCGGCTGGACGTTCTCTTCGCGCCGGCAGCCGACATCTGGCGTATCAATCATGGTTGGCGCCGGAGCGATCGAAATGGGTTTCGAGTCGAACCACTGACCGGCCGCTGGCGGAGCCCAACCGCGGAGGCCGTCGCGAATGGGATCGTGGGGGAAGTGAAGCCTTACGTAGTTGATGCTCGGAATCTGCTGCTATTGCGGCCGAAGGGCCACGACGGAAGCGAAGGCTTTCTGAAGACGCTCCTCTATTCGTTTCAGCGAGGCTTCCAGATTGTGCACCAACTCGAAGAGCAGGAGATCGCGGCGGAACTGATCGGCCAGGACGACCATCGCCGATTGATGTATTGGGAGGCAGCCGAAGGCGGTACGGGTGCCTGGGAGCGCCTCTACGCGGACCAAGACGGAGTTGCGAAAGTCGCACGCGAAGCGTTGCGGATCTGTCATTACGACGAGCAAGGGTCAGACTTGGCCGCTGGTACCTGTGCGAGCGCCTGTTACGCCTGCTTGCTCACATACAGCAATCAGCTGGAACACCGCCACCTCGATCGCCGACTGATCCGCGACTACATGCTCACCCTCGCGAACGGGACCGTGGAGCATCGTGATGGCGAACGAGACTACGACGCCCAGTATGCCTGGCTCTGTTCAATCACGGATCCGGCTTCCCCGCTCGGGCGCGACTTCTTGGATGCCCTTTACGCTCGGAGACTACCGCTCCCCGACGCGGCAGAAAACCGGCCTGCTGCCGACGTGTACGTGCAACCCGACTTCTATTACGAGAGGGAAGGTGTGCCCGGTATCTGCGTCTTTGTGGATGGCTCAGTGCACAAAGACCCGGAGGTACAGTCACGTGATACGGAAGTGCGTGGGCAGCTCGAGGATCGCGGCTTCCGGGTGGTGGCAATCACAGCCGAATTGGAAAAGGGGATTGATTTACTGAGACGGGCGCTACAGTAGCGAAAGAAGCAGCCTCGGAGGAATCGAGCCATGCCGCCAGCTGCGGTGGAAGATGTGGGAAGTAAATGTTCGGCATCCTATGTACTGCATTATGTATCTGCCCCAGTGCCTGGGCTCTATATCTCGAAGACGGCTGGGCTGATTCACTCGGATGCCACATCGAGCCACCGCTAGATGGAGTTGGCTATCAAGCACTCCTGATCGGGTTTGTCCTCCCCGGTCACCTCGCTCAACAGCATCGGTACGGCCTGGACCAGTGGCCTGCGTGCGCTCTTCGAGCCCCTACCTCAGCTCGCTAGTTCTTCTCGCCCCCCTTCTGCTTGCCTGCTTCCTGGAGCATGAGCTCCAGTGCCGAGAGCGGTACGACGATGCGGTTTCCGAAGCGTAGTGCCGGGATCTCACCGCGGGCGATGGCCTCGTACGCACCGTTGCGGCCGATCCCGAGGAGCTTGGCCGCCTCGCGGACCTGTAACGTAAGTGGATCCAATGCTTGCTTACCTCAGCTAGATTAGTTGTCTTTGTCAGTATATCAGGCAGACAGAATACTTGTCAATGCCGGTGTTTTTCGCTACCCTGTAAGCAGGAGACGACCCTTGGAAGACTTTGGCAGTTACATCAAAGCCGAGCGGGAGAAGAAAGGGCTCAGCCAGCACGAACTGGCCACTGGAACCGGCCTCGCACGCTCTACCCTCGGCGCCATCGAGACGGGAGCCATCAAGAAAGTTGACCCGGATACCTTCAACAGGTTACAGGAGGCCCTCGACTTCGATCCCCTTACCGCGCTGTGGCGCCAGGGGTACCGGGTTCCACAGCCCTCTGGGAAAGTTGGCCCGGCGATCGACCCTGACCTCATCCAGTTACTCGAGCGTTTTGGTCCGACCGAGCAAGCCCTGATAGCCAATATTGTCCGGACGATTGCCCGGATGGTAGGAATCCGGCCGCCTGCAAGACGCGTGCAACGAGCGCGCAGAAAGAAGGACGAGGACGAAAAGCCGACGAGAGAAAACCAATGAGCCGTGAGGATTACGGGTCGGGGCAAATCAAAGAGCGTGCACCTGGCCACTGGCAGGTAACGATCGAATTATCCCGCGACCCCGTGACCGGCGGGCGGCGGAGAAACCGATTCACGGTGCTCGGCAAGCGGCGTGACGCACAGGCTGCACTTCGCGCGGCACTCGCTCGTCGTGATACCGGGATAGCAGTCACAGCCGACAGGATCACGGTAGCAGACTGGCTTCTTGGTTGGCTTGAAAGGCATGTCGCCGAGGGCCATATCGGCGCGCGTGCTCACGACCGGTATCGCGGGATTATCCACAGGCACCTGATCCCCGCACTCGGGGGTATCAGGCTTCAGCAACTCCGCCCCGACCATATCGCAGACCTGAAGGTAAGGTGGCTCTCCGGCCGTGACTCGACAGCCGCTGGACCTCTCTCAGGGGCAACGGTGCATAAACACCTTGTCGTGCTCCGTGTGGCACTGAACGAGGCACTCAAAAGCGGTCTCATCTCCGTGAACCCGGCGACGGCTGTGAGAGCACCCTCTGCAAAGCGCCAGGAAGAACAACGGGCGCTAACAGAGCAAGAGATCCTGCTCCTGCTGAAGGCGGCAACAGGGACTGCGTATGACGCGCCCATCCGCCTCACACTGGCGACGGGCCTCCGGGAAGGAGAGTTGCTGGGATTACGCTGGACAGACGTGGATCTCGAAGCGCGCACGCTCGAAGTGCGCCAGGCGTTGAGCTACGTCGAAGGGACAGTGCTGTTCAAAGAGCCGAAATCACAGAATTCCCGCAGAACGATTGAACTCTCAGCGCTCACCGTAAAGATGCTACAGGCTCATCGAGCGGCACAGGCGGAGAAGAAGCTGCGCCTGGGTGCGATCTGGAAGGAGAGCGGCCTCGTCTTCCCTTCAATGGTCGGCACGCCGTGGCTTCCCCGCCCGTTCTACAGGGGGTACCGCAACATCGTTAACCGAAGCGCACTGGACGCTCCTGGTACCGTCGATTTTCACTGCCTTCGCCATACAGCGGCCAGCCAGTGGATCCGCCGCGGCGTCGACGTCTTCACGGTCAGCCGCAGACTGGGACATGCGTCCGCATCTTTCACGATGGACGTCTACTCTCACCTGCTCAGAGGCCAACAGAAGGCAGCGGCAGAAGCGCTCGACTACCTGCTGACAGGTGCCGGCTAAGCGAATGGCCACAACATGGCCACAATTGATCACTCACTCAGCACAAAGCGAGGGCCCGAAATGGCCCTCGCAGATTCAGATTCAGTGGTAGCGCGTAGGGGATTCGAACCCCTGATCTCCGCCTTGAAAGGGCGGCGTCCTAGGCCTCTAGACGAACGCGCCGCAGACGCTCAGGGTAGCATGCGCGGTTCGTTAGCGGCCAACACCCAAAGGTCGCGGGTGTGACTGATGATTTTGCAAAAGTGAGTAAGCGGGTAGAGGATAGGGGAGGC
>CAZDUX010000038.1:0-14865 GCA_964508715.1 uncultured Anaerolineaceae bacterium
CTACCACGCGGAGGTCTTCGTGTTCACTGCCCTTCATGAATAATCCGGGCTAACGACGCCGGCGCAGCGCACCAGTAGGCTGTGGCTAAACGACAGAGGCCAACCAAGCAAAGTCGAGCGAGGTACGCTGATCCTGCCCGTCGAGTTCGGCTACGATGACGCAGGTAGACTCTGGCACGTTTCGCAGGGCAATGAACGGGCCTGGCGGTATGCGTACGATGATCGCGGGCGACTGGAGACGGTGACCGACACCCTCGGACACGAGAAGAACTTCAAGTATGGTGTCGCTGATCGCGAGTCGTTGCTCTCGCTTCCAGGAAACCGGGTAGTCAGCTTCCGGTTCGATGGCAGTGGCAGTTTGCTGGGCTTAACGCCTCCTGGCGGCGACGAGCATACGTTCGGCTACTCCGACGTGGACCTGAACGACGTGTACACTCCTCCGCATGTGTCCGACGTCGCGGACCCGGCAACGTCCTACACCTACAACCTCGATCGGCAGCTCTCAGAGGTTGCCAGACCGGGTGGTGGGCGCGTACAGCTGAAGTACAACAGTCAACACGGCTGGTTGGACTCGCTCTCAATCGCTCGCGGGCGGAAGACCTACACATACGGTTCAACGGGGCAGCTCTCGGCCGCAGTGAGCCCCGACTCCGTCACGAGTTCGTATGTCTGGGATGGACCAGTGCTCGCTCGGGAAGCCTGGAGCGGTGCGCTCTCCGGGGCTGTGGCACGGACGATGAATATCGCCTTCGCCGAAAGCACGCAGACGGTAGTGGCCGGGAACGACAGTTCAGTTGTGAGTTACACCTACGGTGACGAGGACGGACTGCTTACGGGCGTATCGATCGCAGGCGTCACGGAGTCGATCTCGAGGCGGACGGCGGACGGACTCATCACTGGGACGAGTGTCAGCGTCGGCGGTGGGACGGTGACGAGCTCACAGGACTACAACGGCTTCGGCGAGCTCACCAGTCTCGCGTACGCCTGGCCGGGTGGCGGTGCATTCGAGCAGACGGTCGATGAACGTGACGGCTTGGGACGGATCACGCAACTCACTGAGACGGTGGACGGCGGAACGCACTCGTATGGCTACCACTATGATGCGGCCGGTCGCTTGGATGAGATAAGGCGCGACGGGGTGCTCCAGCGCAGCTACGTCTACGACGACAGCCTTCCGGGCAATGGCAATCGAACAAAGGAGAAGGACGGTTCGGGCACCGCGTTGGCAATCGCCGGCTACGATGCCCAGGACCGCCTGACCAGTTACGGCAACACACTCTATGAGTGGACTGCGAATGGCGAATTGGCCCGCCGGATCGCACCGGGCCCGGACACAACGCGGACTACGTACGACGAGCTCGGTAACCTCATCGGAGCCCATTTGCCAGGGGCCGCTGGCGATAGCATCACATACGTAATCGATGCCAGCGATCGGCGCGTCGGCCGGATCGTGAACGGGCAGAGGACCCAGTCCTGGCTCTACGCCGGCCAGATTAGCGTGGTTGCCGAGCTGGACGGAGCAGGTGCGCTGCGCCATCGGTACGCGTACGGAACAAGCAGTGACGTGCCGGACTTGCTGGAGCACGCTGGCGACATCTACCGACTGATAACCGACCACCTAGGGAGCGTGCGCGTCGTGGTTCGGGTGAGCGACGGTGCCGTGGTCCAGCGGCTGGATTTGGACGCATGGGGTGTCCCGACGCTAGATACGAACCGTGGTTGGCAATCGCTCGGCTTTGTCGGTGGGCTCATGGACACCAGCACGGGAATCATTCGCTTTGGCGCGCGAGACTATGATCCCGAAGTGGGAAGGTGGACGACCAAGGATCCGCTGGGGATTGATGCCGGCATTATGAATATGTACGCCTACGTGCGATCAAGACCGATTGACGCGACCGATCTGGACGGCTGCTCTGACTGTTCCATCCTAGTGAATAGGATCATGTACCTTATATGGACTTCGGGTAGCGAACGCGAGGCGGGCCTGCAATTCTTGCTTCAACTGAACTCCACGCCAGGTGGGATTAGTGGGTACAAGGCCCCTCTGACTGCGGGCGGGCAAGGCTCTGACATAGAGCGACATGTGTTCGGTCACGCAGGCGCGGTTCTGGCTGGCGGTGTTGCCGGAATGGGTGTCTCGTTGGTCAACGCAACGATAGACTTCCGTCAGCGCTACTCACGTGGCCTGGCGGAGTCGCGCGCTGAGATCTTGGATGATGCCGTCGCATGGCAAGTGGCCAGCGAGATCGCTCAGGCCTACGCGGACATCAGAGACTGCCCGCGGGCGCGTGAGCGCATCCTCCGTAGACTGCGATGGAAGCTCATGCTGCTCCTATGTCACGACTAGTAGTGCCTGAAGGTCTCCGCACTCGGGAATCCGGTCGTTCTGATTTGGAGGCGTCGGTTGGGACTGGAGGCGTGCGATGAACCGAAGGAGCGTGCTCCTAGGTCTCTGGTTGATGTTGGCGTTGGGCTGCGGAGTGATCGTTGTGGGAATGTGGGTCGCGTGGCGTCGGCCGCAGGTAGTGCGAGTGATCGGCAGCCCGCATGGGCGATACGAGGCGCGCATTCTGGGACAACGGAATTGGGTATACCCGATAGTCGATGGTGTTGATGTGTGGGTGGAAATAGGTGAAGATGGGCAAGGTGTCATTGCGCGCCGGCGAATTGATACGCGTGATCGGTGGGATGATGTCGCCAGGAGATTCAGGACGATCGAGTGGAGAGATGACACTCTGGTTGTGTGGCGAGACGATGGCAGTGGGACGCAGTCAATCTTCGCTCGCCTGGTCGTGCCAGTGCGCTGAATCCGAGTACTCGCTGTGGAGGTCCAAACTCCTTGGCGAACGTGTGACCGAAGCCCAGTTACGATCGGTTGCCCGCAAGCGTCCGCTCTACGATACGCCGTGAGGGTTGGAATGAGGCGAGGGTGAGCAGCACTTGCGGGCACCCCACACTTGGCGTCCCTTCCAGGGCATTGCACCGGCGGCGGTGCCATGCCGCGCCAGCGCCTGATCGTTTCGAGTCAGCCTGCCAATCGGGCTCCGGGGGTGGTTCGTGCCGGTTGAAGCTCCCTCGCGCTGCTCTAATGGGCTGCTGTTCCTGAAGTAGAGGCAACGCCGACTCTGACATTGCGGAGGGCCGCATGCCCCAAGCTCCCTTCGAAAACGTCGTCGCCCACTGCCACAAACTGATAGAGTGGAGTGTCCCCAAACTCCGGACCACCGGTTTTGACAGGGGCTCCGGCGTGATGGGGTGAACTTCGGACCTCATCGCCGCGCGCGCCTTGCCGCCGGCGCCGGCACAGCGTCCCACATCCGCACCTCTTGATCCGACGCCCACGCCTGACGGGCAGACGCTGCTGGCTATGTCGCAGGGCGTTTCGACTACTAGACCTGACGGCAGGGTGGAGATGAGCACTTGAACTCTTGGATTGAGGCGATCTTTCAGGCCTTTGAGACGCTTGTCCAAGGCGTTCTCGTTGCCGTGGTTTTGGCCTACTTCGGGTCCACGCAGCGTCGCTTCCAATCGCGCTTCATCCAGTTCGGCGAGGCCATGCGTCTGTCCTTGCAACGTTCGCTCCGAATGAAGGGCGACCCCCTACGCTTGCTCCGCGTACCGGTACTGATCGGAACGATCTACTTTCTTGGGATCCTTGGTAATGTAATCAGCTTTGGCATTTTGCGTGAGGCACATGAAAGGATCATCCACGATGTCTATGTAGCTGCTGACGCGGACGCATCCGGCCACTTTAGCAGTGCCACGGCTGTCCGCGAGTCGAGCCTGTGGGAACTCACGGGGATCGCCTGCGACACTATCTACCGCGGACTGCTGAGGCCGCTTGGGTGGGCCGCTACTCACACCGATGACGCCGATCGCGAGTGCTACCTTCGCTACATGCGAGACGAGATGTCGTGGAGGAATGGCAATCGGGAAGCCGCGGCCGGAAGTCTCGAGAACTTGCTGAAGCAATCTCGAGTCGCTCGGGGCACAGCGGTCGCCATGCTCCTGTTAGCTTATGCGGCAGCCTTGAAGCTGCTCATTCTCACAACATGCCTCGGGGTCGCAACTTCGGCCAGTCGGTGGCCAGCCGTGGAACGGCGCACGGCGTGGCTGGCACACTGGCTTGATCGCCGGTTCATCCGCAAGGATGAGCGATTGACCGGCGCCTCAGACAAGGGGCTCGACCATCGTCCCGTGGCTGATATCGCAATTGATACGCGCCGACTGTGGTGGACTAATCTGGTTGTGTTCTTTGGAGCCTGCATTATCGTGATGTTGGCCGTGGGTGGCTACAAGATGGTGGAGCGTGAATATCACATGGAGGTGCTGTACGGCGCGAGCACCCTCACGACACCCCAGCATCCGCTTGTTGAGGAAAAGCAGGAGGGGCGGGTACCGCCCCTCCTTAGAGCTTCCAGCGGTGAAGCAGCTTCTGCCACGTCTCGCTCAGGGGAAGCCAGCCGCCGCAGATGAGCGCGACTGGCCACAGCCGCGGAGCGTGTGGAAGGGCATCGAGGCAAACGAATGTTCCGGTGACGATAGCGAGCGCACCCAGCAGTGGAAGCAGGGCAAGGACCACGCGCATCAGCATGCTACCTCCTCAGATCCGCGTGCCGATGGTATCGGCAAGGGCGTCAACGAAAGGTGGAGAATGAGCAGGGATCGTAATATCATAATACAGGATGGGTTAAGGGGCAGGTGACGCGCGGGTGTGGACAGTATGTGGATAACTATCGCGCGTGCGCGCCTTCATCGTTTATGACGAATGAGGTGGGGCCACGTTCACGGCTCGAGCAGCCCTGAGACCCTACAACCCCCGCCAGACGGTGGACGGGAGCGGGGCCAGCCAGATCCCCGCTGCCGTGGTGCCACCCTCAGCCTTGACCGGCCGTCGAGGTGGCGCCGATCCGCCGGTGGATGCGATGGCGGTTAGCGTTTGTTCCATGTACGCGATTCCGCGCGGCTTCTTCAGACGACGGAAGATGGACAGGGCTTCCAGGGCGAGTTCGAGGGCGTGCTCGACCTGATGTTGTGCAAGAGCAGCATGGCTGAGTGTGCGGATGGCGTATGCGGTGCCGATCGCGTAGGGGAGGACCTCGAAGTCGTGGTGCGCCTTCTCGGCGTAGCGTACGGCTTGCACGATGTCGCCTTTCCGTAAGGCCACTTCGCCACGGCCCCGAACGGCATAGGCGGCGCCGATGCGGTCGGTGATACTGGCTGCGACTTCCTCAGCTTCCTGAAAG
Organism: uncultured Anaerolineaceae bacterium; assembly: GCA_964508715.1. Taxonomy (GTDB): domain Bacteria; phylum Chloroflexota; class Dehalococcoidia; order Tepidiformales; family Tepidiformaceae; genus JAKALX01. Next base: position 5,247 of record CAZDUX010000038.1, read on the forward strand.
AGCTGCTCGGCAGGTCGTAGGTTCTCGAGGTTGAGGTGGATCTGCGCCAGTCCCGACAAGGCCCATCCGAGACCCCGCCCGTCGTTGTCGCGTCGAAAGACGGCAGCGAGCTCCTCGTGCTCTCGAAGCGCCTCGGGGAGCATGCCGCGCATGCGATCGATTTCGGCCAGCCCCGCGAGGCACCAGCGCTCGCATAGAAGCACCCCTCTTGACCGAGCCACCGACATCGTTCTAAGGTACGCGGGCGAGCTCTTCTCATATTCCCCGCGATTCCGTAGGCTCGTCGCCTGACCCCACAGGCCCCAGCAGACGACCTCCGGGGACGCGCGGCCATCTACGCGGGCCAACGCCTCCCGGAATCGCGTCTCGGCCTCCACGAAGTGGCCGGACCTTCGAAGCCCTTCAGCGCTGCGCACGAGATCCGCTGCAGCGCCCTGAGCCACGCCTACGGCCGGCGCGCCAGTCTCACGAGCGCCAGCCCGAATCCCCTCATCGGGGTAGAGCGGAGGTGAGGGTCTTCTCGGCCGTCGATAGCTCTTCGTCATCTCGCGTCGTCCTCGTCGCTGTCAGCCAAAGCCGTTTGTCGGGCTTCGGCTGCCAGCGACACGGGGATGGTTCTGTGCCCAGGCAGCCGAAAGGGGGTTGCCGTGGGCGCAACCAAGACCAACCTTCGCTCGGCGAGCGTGAGGATGACTCTCGACGACTCGTTTGCTATCGCTGGAAAGCACTTCGAGCCCGCGATATCGGAAGGGTGGTGCGAACTCTTCGTCGAGTGCTTCGCCGATCCCGAGCCGTTCGTGGATGTCGCCTCGCGTTTTGCAGCCAGGCACGGAGGTCGACTGCAACGACTCAAGAAGGAGACGTGGCATGTACCGCTCCTTCGCGTCGCGCTTCCACTCCCGCAGCGGAGCAGGCCGATGGTCGCCTTCACCAGACTTGCCGAGCAACTCTTCCAGGCACTTCTTCGGAAGGTCGGCTGACATTCGTCTGGGTCACATCATAGGTGCCGAGCACATACCGCGCCGGCACCTCTTTTCATGCTGCAGACTCGGCGCGGCGACGCTCCACTCCCGCGGTTCGCGCGACTTCACCGAGTCGTCCGTTCGTCCACCGAGCCAGTTTCTGTTCTAGGGGATTGCCGTGGGACTTGACCTGAGCGAGATGCCAGTCGGCCTCGGACATTAGGCGATCGAGATCTGCCGTCAGGCCCGCTCGTAGGCGGGCCAGAATAAGCACGCCCAGGACGTCGGCAATGCGTGCGTAGTCAAGGTATAAGTCGCGGGTGATGCCAAGTTGTTCGGCTACTGCGACGCTGCGCCTGAACCATGAGAGTGCTTCAGTGGCCTGGTCCACGCTGGCCGTCATCAAGTCCAGCCGATCGCGCGCATAGCACAGCTCGCCGACGTTATAGAGGGTGGCGGCCATCCCGTAGGCATCGTCCACGGACTCGGCCAAACTGAATGACTTGAGAAAGCCGTGCTTCGCGTCCTCGAAGAGCCTCTCACGCTCTACTCCCTCGGCGATCCGTGCCCTCGCCTTGGTGAACAACGCGCTCACATTCTCCAGTCGGGCCTGATCGCCTTGGCTCAGTCCTCCCTGAAACCTGCGCGCTCCCGCAAGCAGTTCCGAGCACTGGGTAATCGTCTCACGAATGCGGTCGCTGTCCTTGCGACCCATGACTTCCGCGAGGTACCTGCCATAGGCGAGCTCGACACGCAGGCGGGCCTTCAGCAAGCGGTCGGTAAGGTCGCCAGTAGGAAGATCCCGCTTCACCAAGTCCGATAGCGCTCGCAGTGCACCTTTGAACTCGCGAATGCGGCCGGCTCGGATTACCGCAAAGGTCCAAGCCAAGCGCAACGCCATCTCGTGGCGAAGGCTCGTAGGTTGCGCGAGAGACTTCTGGAGCATGCGAAGCGCCTCATCCGTCCGACCCTGCATGACGAGCACCCGGGCCGTCGCCGCCTGAAGCCGCGTGTCTGTTTCCTCCGGGGTCTCCGGCGGACGCACTCGAGCGGCCACGAAGCGGTCCCACTCCGACTGCTTGATGAACTCGTCGCCGTGGTCCCAGAGCCACTCGAGAAGAGCTGGTGGCAGGGAGCCGTGAATACGGGCCTTGGCCCGAATGCCGACAACGCGATCCTCGAACCGTAGCCACGGGAAGTGTTCCTCGATCCGGTGCCGGCTACGGTAGAACGCCTGCCGAGTCGCATCGTCCTCCTTGTCGGCACCGTGCTTGGAGTAGTGGAGCACATCTTCCATCCCAACCCAGCCGTCCGGGAACTCCTCGGGCCAAGCGGCCGCGAGCAGGGCCGTGGTGAGGACGAACGGCGTATGGCCTTTCAGTCCCCCTTCGTCGAAGGGAGCGGGTCCGAGTTCTTGCTCTCTGTTACGGCGTGTCACACCCCACCTCTGTTCCCATTGATGCCGTGGTGCTTGGGATGCCCGCATTCTACGCCGCCGAGTGGCGCCGAAGAAGCGGGCCGGTGCCGCGGGAGGGTTCTTCGTGAAGGAGACGCTGCAGCGCCTTCGCGACGCCGGTACGACCCGAGACCGGGAAGCCGTGGCCTGGCCCGCCGGCTTGCGGGCCGAGGCCAACCTGCTCTTGAGCGCGATGGCCCCTCGGTCTCCGCTGTGGCTGTTCCTTTCGAATCACGACCGAAACGACCTGCCGGTCCCGGTCGACGACCTGTTGTCGGACCTGCGGCGGAGGATTAACGCCATCGTCGGTGGGGACACGGCCATCGACTGCGAGCCGTGGAACCGCCCGAGCCTGCTACTCGGCGACGGACGGTACGTCGCTCCGAACGGGACGACGATGCAAGAACGCACGCTCATTTGCCTGATCTGCCTGCCGCTTGATCTGAACGACCAGCAGCGGGTGCAGCTGCTACGGACCTTCATCGAGGTCGGGCTGACGACTAACCAGGAAGTTGTCCAGGTCATCGCTGGCACGACCACCTGTTGGCTGCCGACTGGCGAACTAATCGATGCGCTGGGTGATCGTGATGGCGCCCGGGAGGGCAAGCTCCAAGCGGGCTGAGCCCCCACGGGGATTTTCCCCTTCTTCCCAAGACACACCTCACGAGTCTCTAGTTGGTGGAGGTTCTCATGCCCTGGCTTTGGCGTTCGTCTCGCCCTCGTCGCTCAGGACCGCGCACTGGTTCGCCCGTATGCGTCGGTTATCCCGGCAGGTTCCACCGTCCTATTCACACGCAGAGACGCGGCAGTGGCATTCCGGCCGGCTCGTACCTGCTTCACCGCCGGTTCGAGTGCCCGCGCTGCGGCTCGCAGCACTGGCGGTTCCCTGCATGACCAAGGAGGATCCGATGTCCAACCGTTCAATGGTTGCGTATCACAATCGTCGGCGGGTGGAGGCCGAACTTGAACTCGAGCGCCTTCGGCGTGCCGCACCGATAGTCCGACACGTCCCCGTGCACGTCCCAGGTCCTCCCGAACCGTGCCATCGGCGGCACGTCGGACCGGGCACCGCGGTCCTGGCCGGGCTCGGTGCCCTCGTTGTTCTGGGGTTCCTGTTTGGCCGCTCCGACAGTTAGATGATGACGCTCGGGGACGCAGCGAACGCAAGCCAACTGCTCAGCTTCCTGGCGTTGCTCTTCGAACTCGCGAGGCGCAAGCGGCGCTAGAACAGCCGGCCACTTTCGAGGCCATCACGAATGGAAAGATGGAAGACCAGTGCTCAACCGACTCACCGGAGGGCGGTCTGATGGAACGGGGCAACTACCGGTTCGGGCCACTTGTGTCCGTGGTCGTGCAGGGGGTCTTCGCGATGCTCATCATCCACTTGGCTCTGGCACAGGCCTTCCTGGTCTGGGCGGCGTTCGTGGGATCGCTGCGCCCGGTGTCGCTCGCCGCAGACCTGCTGGGTGGGGTCGTCTTGATCTGCCTAGTGGTCGGTTTGGCGGTGCGTGCGCGATTGGCGTTCGAGAGACGTGATCGCGGGCTCGTCCGTGAACGACGCGCGGAACGGCGGCTCGTCCGTCACAGCGTTCGGCGGCCAGCCGACGATGTCCCGTTGGACGATGCTCCGCAGTCACCGGACTCCGATCCGGTCCTGCACCAGGACGAGGAGGCCGACGAATGAGCCTCCTTCTCGACTTGAGACGCATCCTCCATCCTGCCGACGCATGTGACGGTCGGCACCACGAGCGTCTCGCGCGCCAGAATGCCAGCCCCCACTTCGCTGCACGCCGGGAATTCGAGAGACGATTCCGATGCGCCCGCGCTTCGGACCGCATTGTCTTTGGCCGTGGACCCACTGTCAGCGGCGAGTACGACTGGTTCGGTCTGCCGTTTCGCGACCTCGGCCACGTGTGGATTCACGGAGCCACTGGATCCGGCAAGAGCTTCGCGGCGCTCAGTCTGATCCTCTCGCTCCTGCGCCGGCGCCGTGCGCGGATCTTCCTCTTCGACTTCAAGCCCGAGATCGCCGATCTCGTCCTGCTCGCGGTTCAGGCGCTCGTGGCCCGTGGCGAGTCGTGGCTGCTCGATGAGGTCCAGCTGCTCGATCCCTTCGGCCCGACGCCGCTGCCGCTTCGCGTGACCGTGCCCGAGCCCGGAGTGCCACGAAGCGTCCAGGCCCTGGCCCTCGCTTCGAGCCTCGAGGAGACGGTGGCCAGCGAGCTGGGTGTGCGGATGCTGCGGACCTTTGTGTGGCTGGTGAGCCTGGCCATCGAGCGCGGTTATCCGCTGACCGCCCTGGCGCGGTGGCTTCGCACGCCGGGCGTCTTCCAGGAGCTGGCGCTACGTTCCACCGATCCGGAGCTTCGTGAGTATGCCGCCTCCGGCTTCGGCCGCGAGCAGCGGGCGTCGCTGGAGGCCATCGCTGCGCGCCTCGACTTGTTGGTGTTCTTGCCGCAGTTGCGCGCGGCGCTCGAGCACCCGGGGTGCATCGATCTGGCCGCGCTCTTCCGTCGGCCCGGGCTCACTCTCGTGCGTCTGGGCGGCGCGCCGGCCGGAGCGGAGGCGGCCGAGCGGCTTATCGCTTCGCTGCTCATGGGCCTGTGGACGCGCGCCGTGCTCTCCCGCGAGATCACCAAGAGCGCCGTTCCGGTGGTCGGAGTGTTCGACGAGGGCCAGCTGGCGGTCCGGGCTCGCGACGTCGAGCACTTCTCGCGGTTCGCGACGCTGGCCAGGTCCAAGCGCGGGACGCTGGTCTTCCTCAACCAGCAGGTCTCCCAGCTCGACCACGGCTTTGCCCGGGTGCTGCGGACGAACGCCAACCTGGAGATGGCCTTCCGCTCGAGCGCCGAAGACGCTGCCGCCCTGGCCTCCGTGCTGCCGCTGGCGGTGGGAGAGGGCGCCGAGGCGGCGGACCGTCGCGAACTCGTCCGGACCCTCAGCCATCTGCCGAACCGCACGTTCGCGCTCTGGGCCAAGAGCCTCGGGCATGCGGCGCTCCTTCGCTCCCCGCGCATCGATCTGGATGGCATGCGGCGTGACGCGGGCCGTATCCCCGAGAGCGCCACCCAGGCGCTTCTTGTGGGGACGGTCCCGGTTCGGCAGTTCAGCGCGCCGCCGAGTCCATTCCGTGCTCCTGAAGAAGACGCCAAGGATGAAGCGCCCGGACCCGACGATGGCTTCCCGAGCCTCGGATAGGAGAGAAGTGTGCGCGAAGTGCGTGATCTGGCGCGGATCGTCGTCGGAGTTGTCCGCGCGCTCGTTTGGCTGGTGGCCACCATCTGGCTGGGCGGCCGGGCGATCTGGCGCGGCACGGACCTGCTCCGTCGCTGGCGCCTCGTCCACAGCGATCGGCTCAGCTGTCCTCGCGGCCATGAGGTCGTCCTGCTTGGCACGTGGCGTTGCGGCTGCGGCGCCGCCTTCGACGGCTACGTCTTCGCCAAGTGCCCGGTCTGCCATCGCACCGCCGGCTGGGTGCCGTGCGCACGCTGCCAGCTGCCTTTGAGGAACCCGGCCCTTGACTAACCAGCACCAAAGAGCGCCACGCGGCATGCGCCGAGGCCGGATTCGCCTGGACCTGACGAAACGCGACCGGGCGATCTTGGCGGCCGTCGCCAGGTTCCGGCTGTGCCGGAGCAGCGATCTGGCGCGGCTCTTCTTCGGCTCGGCCAGCCGCACGCGGGCGGCCCAGCGGCTCCGGAGCCTGTTCGGGGCGGGCTATCTCGATGTGCGGGTCGAGCACCTGGCCGAGGAGAACCTCCACTCGCTTGGTCAGCTGGGTCGGGCTTGGGCGCGATCACAGGGGCTGACGATCGGCCGCGTTCCAAGCGGCCGGATCGGCCACCACCTCGACGTCGTACGCGAATGGACGCGTTTGGCCGCAGCGCTGGGGCCCCACAACCAGATCCGGCTCGCGCGCGTCCGGCCGGACTGGGAGTTGCGGGAGGCCGGAGGTCACCTCGTCGTGCCGGATCTGCTCGTGGAGCTCTCGGCGGCGGGGAGGCGATTGGTTGTGGCGGTCGAGGTCGATCGCGGAACCGAGCGGACTCGCGCCTGGCAGGACAAGCTGGCGCGCTATGGCGCCGTCCACGCCGACCGCGAGGTCCTGCTCGTGGTGATCGCCGCCCCGTCGGTCGTCCCGGCGCTCGAGCGGCTGGCCAAGCGTGCCTGGCTTGGCCGCGTGCTGGTCGTGGCCGAGGCCGACTGGCCGGAGCTGTTCATCCGCCGCGCTGAGGCCCTTCTCACGGACCCTTCTTGCAGCAAGAAGGGGGAGGAGGCGGCAAGTGCTTGAGATCACGAGTCCGCCGCGCTGCCAGGGCACGGGCAATTGCAGTGAAGAACACGGGCCGGGAGCGTTGGCTCATGAACTAACCAACGGATCCCATGAAACGACAACTCGTCGGAGGGCTCGGCTGGCTCCTCGCACTGCCGGTGGTCGGCGCGGTGCGACTCGTCTGGTCCATTCTTCGGCTGCTCGCGGCACAGCGCCCGCAGACGATCCTCATGCTCGTCGGCGTCGGTCTCGTGCTGAGCTTCCCCAATCCGCTAACCGATCAGTTGGCGCTGGCAGGACTCTGGCCTCCGGAGCCAGGGGTACTGCTACGCGTGGGCTGGGCGGTGGCGGTCGGGGTGCTCTTCCACGGACTGCGCTCGCCGGGCCTGAATCGGCTGCGACGTCGGCTGCTGCAGCGGGGATGACCGGCGGTCGCAAAGCGTACGGCCGTTCGGCTGGCAGGAACGCCAGTCTGGTTCCGACGACCGAGTGCCGTCCGTGGATCGCTCCGAAGGGGACGATCGCGGGTTGGCGCCTCCCGGCCGTGACAAACATCGCAGGCCTCGCGTGAGCGGGACCCCGTCTCGCATTCGAGCATCGCACGCCAAGCTGCTCGACTTCGGCGTGGCTGGGTCTGCGGAAGGGCCTCAGCTAACGCCGCAGGGCCCCAGCATTGTCGACGAGTCGCACCTGCTGACGCTCGGGGATGTGGCCGAGTACCTGCGCGTCAGCCCGCGGACGGTGCGAAGACTGGTCAGCAGGCACCGTCTTCCATGCGTCCGCCTTGGCCGCGTGCTACGGTTCTCCCCGGCGGACCTTCTCCGGTTCGTGGAGGCTCGGAAGGAGTAGCCGATGCCCAAACGAATCCGGAACTTGGTCAAGCGCGGGAAGACCTACGTCTACCGCTACAAGCTGAACGGCCGGTCCGTCAGGCTCGCCCTCGGTAGCGACTACGAGGCGGCCCGAGAACGGCTGCGCTCATTGAAAACCGATGTGACCCAAGCTCCGTCCGACATCACGATCACGGACGCTGCGCGGAGGTGGCTTTCGGGCTACATCCCGACCGTGCGGGGCGAGCGCGATCAGCGGCTCGCGACGCAACGAGTCGAGGACTATCTCGAGCGCTGCCTCGGGCACCTGCTCCTGTGCAAGCTCACGGGTGACCACGTGCGCGGGTACCGGTTGTGGCTCGAGAAGCGCGAGCTCGCCCCGCAGTCCGTGAAGCACATCCTCTCGGACCTGCGGTGCCTGTTGAACTGGTGCGAGGACTCCGGGCTCGTTGACCGCAGCCCGTTCCCCCGACGAGTCCTGCCGAAGATTCAGGAGCGCCCACCGGATCGCCTCACCGACGAGGAGGTCGAGCGAGTGTGCGCCCTGGAGGAACCCTACGGTTTCGTCAGCCGACTGCTCGTGTCCACGGGCCTTCGGTGGGGAGAGGCGGTTCGGGCCCAGGCTGCGGACATCCAGAATGGATGGCTCGTCGTACACCAGACCAAGAGCGGCAAGGTGCGGCGCGTGCCGCTGCCGGATGCACTCGCGTCGGAGTTGCGCCGCCGGGTGGGCCGGTTGCTTCCGCTCAGGGCGGCTGACGGTTTCGCCGTTCAGGTGCGCAGGCGGACGGGCATCGAGCGATTCCACGCCCATCAGCTCCGACACTCGTTCGCATGCCGGTGGCTGGAGGCGGGCGGCAGTCTGGCCGCGCTGCAGGAGATCCTCGGGCACGCCTCAATCGTGACGACGCAGCGCTACGGGCGTCTCGGAGAGGCGCACGTGCAGGCCGAGGCGCGGCGAATCCAGGGGCAAGGGGTCACATCGGGGGTCACACGAGGTTGACGTCACCTCTCTAACTCGTGTATTTACACGCGCGGAGAGGTGCGAGAGTGGCTGAATCGGGCGGTCTCGAAAACCGTTAAGGGCGCAAGCCCTTCGAGGGTTCGAATCCCTCCCTCTCCGCCAGCTTGCGCGGAAAAGCCGCAGAAACCGCTTGGAACGGCCCTGGTCCTGAGGATCGGGGCTGTTTCCGTTGAGGGCAGGAGCGGTCAGGCGAGGACCCGAGAGGACGGTCAAGGGGTACCCCCGGGGTACCCCGCCGGGTTGCCGCAGAGGACGACCCTGTGACCTGGCGATGCAGGACGGGGCCCCGACCCTGGCATCCGCCCGAGGATTGGTCACCCTACCGTCCCCTCCAACGGGATTCGAACGCAAGACCCCACCGAAGCCACCGTCGGAAAGAGTCGACCAAAGTCGGAAGGACAAGGACTTAGGCGGGACACCGGCGGCGGGGACCAACAAGAGTAGACGCTCGACGGGGACAGTTCGGGGACAATTGAGGGACAGCAGAACACCAAGTCCCCAGAGACGCCTGAGGCTCTCCGCTGGCCGCACCCCCTCGGCTTCGCCTTGCGGCCACCTCTTACATTCACGCATTCTGCGCTCGAAAGTGACCAACCAGTGCCGCGAGCCGCAAGGGTGCCCGCCGACACGCTAGCGTTAGCAGAGAGGTTGCCTTGGACAGTGGGGCTCATTTCCACAAGTGTGACCTGCAGGTCCACACGCCGCGCGACTTGAACTGGCAGGGTGCAGGCGCGACCTCGGAAGATGAGCGAAAGGCGTACGCAGCTGAGTTCGTGGCGGCATGCCGCGCCAGGAAACTTCAGGCTGTCGGGATCACCGACCACCACGATGTCGCCTTCATCCGGTACATCCGTGAAGCCGCGGCTCAAGAGACAGACGAGCAGGGCAAACCGCTGCCGGACCTGGAGCAGCTGGTGGTGTTCCCTGGCATGGAGCTCACCCTAGGGATTCCGTGCCAGGCTTTACTCTTGTTCGACTCGGACCTCCCAACCGAGTTCCTGCCGCTTGCCCTGCCCGCGCTAGCCCGGATTATTCATGAAGGGCAGTGAACACGAAGACCTCCGCGTGGTAGAA
>CAZDUX010000039.1:0-11811 GCA_964508715.1 uncultured Anaerolineaceae bacterium
GATCGACCCGTCCGATCCCACCTACCAGGGACGGCCGGCCGACCCGTCACTCTGACCGGGATCATTGGCACAGGGCGCAGACTCAGGTAGTCTGCGCCCGCTTTTTCTTTCAACGGGGGACGGTCGTGGGGAATTACATCATCCGAAGGACGCTCATCAACATCCCGGTCATCCTGGTCATCCTGACGCTCGTCTTCTTTGCGACGAGCGTCTTGCCCGGCGATTTCGTCGCTCAGCGAATCGCCCAACAGAACCCCACCGGGAGTACCGCGGAAGAGCGCGATGCCCAGATCCAGGCTATCCGCAGGGACCTCGGCGTCGATAAGCCGCTCGTTCAACGCTATCTCGATTACGTCTGGAACACCATGCAGGGCGACCTCGGGACCTCCTTCCGTACCCGCCAGCCCGCACTCCAGGTGTTCAAGGATGGACTCCCCTATACCCTCCAACTCTCGCTGATGACGCTCTTCGTCGCCCTCGTTACGAGTATCCCCATCGGTATCATCTCGGCTATCAAGCAAGATTCCTGGGCCGACTACATCCTTCGTGTGATAGCCATCCTCGGCGTCGCGGCTCCATCATTCTGGGTCGCCACCATCCTCCTGTTGAGCGTCGTCCGCTGGAAACTGTGGACTATCGACCTCATCGGGCAGCCCCTCATCTGGGAGGACCCATGGGGGAGCATTCGCCTCTACGCCCTCCCCGCGCTGGCCGGTGGCTTCGCATCCGGTGCCGGGGTCATGCGCCTCCTCCGCTCCCAGATGCTCGAGGTGTTGCGCCAGGACTACATCCGGACCGCCTGGTCGAAGGGCCTGCGCGAGCGCGTCATCATCGTCCGCCACGCCCTCAAGAATGCCATGATCCCCGTCCTCACGGTCATCGGTCTCACCATCGCCGGCCTTATCAGCGGGAACGTCGTTATGGAATACCTTTTTAGCATTCCCGGCGTTGGTGGGCGTATCCTTGGCGCAATCACGCAACGCGATGTCCCGGTGGTCCAGGCCTTCGTGCTCGTCATTGCCACCTTCGTCGTCTTCGTCAACCTTGCGGTCGATGTCCTCTACGGCTGGCTCGACCCGCGCATTCGTTACTCGTAGGGGCACCCACACATGGTTCAGCAGCAAATTGCTCTCGATCAGGCCAACGCCCCGGTCTTCCGTTCACTGAGCGACCGGCCGACCCTCGTCCGCTGGTGGGTGTCGTTCTGGCGATTCATGCGCACGAAGCCACTTGGCGCCTTCGGTGTCGTCCTCATCGCCCTCATGATCTTCTGTGCCATCTTCGCCCCGCTCATCCAGCGGTACGACAAAGATGCGCTTTTCGAAACCCCGAACACGAACTACGACCCCGAGATCGCCCAGAAAGTCCTCGAGGACCCGCTTGCCCGGCTCCAGTATCAGCCCGAGCAGTACACCAAGGGTGGCACCCTCGGCCCCCAGAACCCGTCGATGCAGCACTGGTTCGGCACCGATAAGGCCGGCCGCGACCTCTACTCCCGCATCGTCTGGGGCTCACGCCTCTCGGTCCTCATCGGCGTCGGAGCAGCGTGTATCGCCATCTCCGCCGGCCTCCTCTTCGGCATGCTCAGCGCCTATTTCGGCGGCTGGGTCGATATGATCATCCAGCGCGCTACCGATGCCCTCCTTGCCTTTCCTGCGCTCATCCTCCTCCTCCTCTTCGTCCAGGTCGTGGACAATCCGAACAAATGGTGGATCACACTCGCGCTCGGTATCGTCGGTATCGCGCAGGTCGTTCGTATCGTACGAAGCTCGGTGCTTAGCGCGCGCCAGGAGCAGTATGTCCTCGCCGCCGAGGTTGTTGGAGCCAACGATACCCGCATCATGATGCGGCACATCCTTCCCAACATCATGGCTCCCACGATCGTCATCTTCACGATCTCCATCGGCTCCTACATCCTCGCCGAGTCCACCCTCGCTTTCATCGGCCTTGGCGACCCTGTGGCTCCCTCCTGGGGCAAGATGCTCAACGAAGGCCGCCAACTCCTTTCCGGCAAGCCCTACCTCTCCATCTTCCCTGGCCTCGCCATCATGATGACCGTCCTCGGCTTCAACCTCGCAGGCGATGCCCTTCGCGACGTGCTCGACCCTCGCCTTCGGGGCCGCGGCGGGCGCGCCGGCTTCTGATAGATAGAGACGGCGGGGCTCCAATTGCCCCGGGCCCCGCACTGTCTTCGTCGCTCGAGGTCCCGGATTCGCGAGCCTGTGGCGCGCCGTTCAGCCTCCGTATGTATCGCCGTCAGTCGCCGGGGCCGGCCAGGGCACCTCTGCCAGCCAGCCTGCCATCACCCTGCCGCCGCCCCGGTTAGCTTACTCCGCCGCGGCCTGCGCCTCGTCCAGTAACTCCATCACGTGCATCACCCGGGCCTCTATCCCCGCGTCCCTCACTGCAGCTTCATACTGCATCTGGCAGCCCGGGTTCGCTGTGGTCACGATGTCCGGCGCATGCTTGCGGAACTCCTCGGCCTTCAGCGCCCGCAGCGCCGCCGACATCTGCGGCTGCACCAGGCTATAAATCCCCGCCGCGCCACAACACAGGTCGGCGCCAGCAGTCTCCACCATCTCGCAGCCCGTTGAGCGGAGAAGTGCGCGCGGCTGCTCACGGATACGTTGCGCGTGGGCGAGGTGGCATGCGTCCTGGTAAGCCACTCGGGCATCCATCGGTCCCGGGATCTCGATGCCGAGCCCCGCGACGAACTCCGTCGAATCCTGCACCCGTGCACCGAATACCCGGGCCCGGCCGGCATATTTCGGATCCCGTTCCAGCAGTTCACCGTATTCCTTCATGGCAGCACCACAGCCCGCCGAGTTCACCACGATCGGTGCATCGCCGCTGCCGAGCGCGTCGATATTCTTTCGAGCCAGCTTCCGTGCGAACTCGAGGTCGCCGTCGTGTGCGTGCAACGCTCCGCAACACACCTGCCCCTGCACTGCGTCCGCCTCGATACCGGCACGAGCGAGTACGCGTGCCGTCGCCCGGTGTACGTCACCGAAAAGCTCACCCATCACGCAGCCTGTGAAGAGCACCGCCGTACCTCGCGGCGACTCCACCAGCGGCGTCGCATCTCCGGCACGGAAGGCCGGTCCGACATGGTCCGGCAGCATTCGCTCACCCCGTTGGAGCGGTGGCACCACCCGCAATACACCTGCCCGCACCGCCAGGCCACGAATCCGTGAGTTCGCCAGCAGCCGCAGCGGAGCCATGCTCGCAGCCAGTAGGCGCGGCCGTCCAATCACATTGCGCAGCATGAAGCGCCGCAGCCGTCGTTGGCCCTTACCCGTGACCGGGGCCGCCGCGACCTGTGCGCGTGTCCGCTCTATCAACCGCCCATAGGGCACGCCGCTCGGGCAGACCGCCTCGCACGCCCGGCACTGCAGGCAGAGGTCCCAGTGCGATTGCACGGTCTCCGTCAGCTCGATTCGCCCCTCGCCGACCAACTTCATCAGGTGAATGCGGCCGCGTGGCGATTCCACCTCGAGTCCCGTTATCGCGTACGTCGGGCACGACGTCACGCACAACCCGCAGTGCACGCACCGCGAAATGTCGGCCTCTGCGGGTGCGTCAATCGGGAGCGGCCATGGTGAATCAGATCCCACCGACGAACCTCCCGCGATTGAATCGCCCGCCTGGATCGTACACGTCCTTCAACCGTCGCATCAGCCCGAACGATGACGGAGGTTCGCCCCACGGGTCGACGAGCATCCGCAGGTCCACGGGCATCCGCTCGAACACGAGTGAGCCCCCGGCTGGAGCCACCAGTGCCCGTACCCGCCGAGCTGTCTCCACCAGCTCCGGCACGGCGCCACGCTCCCTCGCGCTCCACGACGCCAGGACTGAGCCGGCCGCCGGCCGCACGGCCAGCGTTCCCGGTGCGAGGGGCTCCATCAACCCGACAATCCGAGGCAGCAACGATGGCAGTGCCGCCACCCGCACCGTCATCACGTCATTCGCACTGAACCCGGCATCGCGAAGCTGCTCATAGGTGCCTGCCGCCGCTTCGATTGCGCCCGGCAGCGACCGGCGTGCGGCTGCCGCTGCAGTCACCGGCACCCGCAACAGCAGCCTCCATCGGCCGTCCTCGAGCCAGGTCTCCGCCACCTCCGGCCGAACATCCGCCCGTACCAGCGACTCTACTTCCGCACACGCCTGTTCGAACTGCCGAAACTCCGCCTCCAGGTCGAGCGTCTCCGCCCGCGGAAACACCCGCAGCGCGACCTCCGTGATGATCCCGAGCGTCCCCAGCGATCCCGTCCACGTCCGCATCAGGTCATAGCCGGCCACGTTCTTCACCACCCGCCCGCCGGCCTTCACGAGCTCACCATCCGCGCGTAAGAGGGTCATGCCCAGTACGAGGTCTCGCGGGAGCCCGTAGCGGGTTCTCAATGGGCCCCCTGCGCCAACCGCCAGCGTCCCTCCGAGTGTCGCCGCCGCCGGGTGTGGCGGATCGAGCGGGAGCCACTGGCCACTCGCTGCCAGCCGGTCGTTGAGCTCAACAACGGTCACCCCTGCTGGCACGATGACCGTCAGGTCGTCCGCCTGGTGAAGGACCTCGCCGCCGAGTGCCCGCCCAACGCTTACCGCCACGTATCCTTCAGGCGGAACACCGCCGAGCTCCAGCCGCGTCCCGCCGCCAACAGGGACCAGTGGCTCGCAGCCCGCCTGGACAGCCTCCCGCAGTGCCTCGAGTGTCGCCGGCTCGAGCACGCTCGACGCCGACGCCCCGTTGATGACCACCGGCCCGTCCGTGCGCTCAGACATACGCGTCGGGGCCGGCCGCCCGCACTGCCGCCTGCTGGTGAGCCATCTCGCCACACCCCCTACCGGTGGGGAGGAGCTTGCACGGGTTGAACCGTCCCCGCGTATTCCCAAACACCTCCCGGAGACGCTCCATGTGCGCGATGTCCGTTTCGCTGTACAGCCATGGCATGAAGCCGCGCTTCTCGAAGCCGATCCCGTGCTCGCCGCTCAACGATCCGCCCGCGTCGACACAGGCCCGCATGATCTCCGCCCCCGCTGCAAGTACGCGCTCGGTCGTCCCCGGCACACGCTCATCGAACAGGATGAGCGGATGCAGATTGCCATCACCGGCGTGGAACACGTTCGCGCACGGGAGCGCGTACCGCTCCGCGATCGCCGAAACCTGCTCCATCACCTGCACGAGCTTCGAACGCGGCACCACGCCGTCGAGAATGTAGTAGTTCGGTGCGATTCTGCCGAGCGCGCCGATCGCTCCCTTTCGGCCCTTCCAGAGCAGTTCACGCTCGTGGGCGTCCTGCGCCACCCGCACCTCGCGCGCGCCATGCTCGAAGCACTCCGCCCTGGCCCGCGCCGCCTGCGAATCCGCCAGGTCCGGCAGGCCATCGATCTCCACCAGCAGCACGGCCCCCGCGTCGGGAGGATAGCCGCACTGCAGCCCTGCCTCGGCGGCTTCCAGCGTAAGCCGGTCCATCATCTCCATTGCCGCCGGCACCATCCCCGCCGAGATGATCGACGAAACCGTCTCGCTCGCCTGCTCCACCGTGTCGAAAATTCCCAGCAGCGTCACGACTGATGCCGGCACGGGCAGTAACTTCACGACAATCTTCGTCGCGATTCCGAGCGTCCCTTCCGATCCGATGAATGTGCCGCGGAGGTCGTACCCGAAAGAATCCGGCAGCTGCCCGCCGAGCCACGTCACCTCGCCGCCTGCCGTCACAACCTCCATCCCCAGCACATGGTTCTGCGTCACCCCGAGCGCAAGACAGTGCGGCCCGCCTGCGTTTTCGGCCACATTCCCGCCAATCGTGCACGCTCGCTGCGAACTTGGGTCCGGCGCGTAGAACAGTCCGAAGGGTGCTGCCGCTTCTGAAAGCGCGAGGTTGGGCACCCCCGGTTCCACCACCGCAATCCGGTTCACCGGGTCGATCTCCAGGATCCGCCGCATCCGTCCTGTTGCGATGACTACCCCGCGCTGGGCCGGGATAGCCCCCCCGCTGAGTCCTGTCCCGGCCCCGCGCGGCGTGATCGCCACGTCGAGGTCCGTGCAGGCTCGCACCACCGCAGCCGTCGCGGCGGCATCCTTCGGGAACACCACCGCGTAGGGTGCCTGCCGCTCGATCGTCCCGTCGTACTCGTAGACGAGAAGGTCCTCGTTCCGCCAGAGCACGTTCTCCGCACCCGTTATCGCCGCCAGCCGGTCGATCAGTTCACGGCGTGTCGCCATCGGCGGCCTCCGCCTGCTGGCACTCCCGGCACAGACCGAAGATAGCGAAGTGGTGCATGTCGGGGCTGAACCCAAAGTCCTCGGTCAGGCGCATCGCGAGGTCCTCGAAGTACTCGTGGCCCAACTGGGCCACATGGCCGCACTTCGTGCAGACCAGGTGATGATGGGGCTCGGCCGGCGCCCATTCGAACACAGCGTCGCCACTCCCCATGTCCGTGGCTGTCGCAAGCCGCAACCGCTTGAGGACGTCCAGCGTCCGGTACACGGTGCTCACGTCGACGAACGGGTACACCTCGCGCACACGCTCCGCGATCTGTGCCGCCGTCAGGTGCCCCTCTGAATGCCGTAGCACCCGGACGATCATCAGCCGTTGCGGCGTCATCTTGTGCCCGGCCCGGCGCAGGATCTCGGCAGTTTCGTCTTCGCAGGACATGTAACCCCAGTCTACCCCCGGTATCAGCTCGATGCTCACCCCCGAAAGCTCCAGCGCTCCAGGCCCCCGCCGATAATCACCCTGTGAGGCTCACCGACGACCAGTGGATCGAACGCGCACGGGCGCGCGTTGCTGCGGGGGAGCCATGGGAGACGCCGCCCGATGAGCCGCTCGGTACGCCTCCTGCACAGCCGACCGTGTCATCTACCCGTAGCGAGCGGTGCCCCTTCTGTGAAGCGCGGCCCCCTCTCGAGATCGTCTATCGCGCGGAGGTCCCCAGCACGGAACCGCTCCTCCGCTGCCCGGATTGCCACGGCTTCTGGGCACGGGGCGATGCCCTCAGCCACGGTATCCGTGATCCTGCCGACGACGACGCCTCGTTCATCGCCGCCCCTGTCAGGCCACGCTGCCGCGCCTGCGGCGGCCACCTCACGCCCGGCCTCGTCTGCTCCCGCTGCGGCAAGCTGTTGCCACCCCTCGACTGTCCCTCATGCGGGAAGCCCATGGAGCGGTCGGTACACGCGGGCGTTACCCTCGATACCTGTGCTTCATGCACCGGTACATGGTTCGATATCGGCGAGATCGGCCAGGTCTACGGCTTGCAACCGCCCCAGGGCCTCGGTGCCCGCCTCGTTGATGAGCACGCCTGCAATGATGAACCCCCCGGCTGGGCCATGATGCTCGGTACAATCGTGCGCCTCGTGGCCCCGTTCATCTGAGACACCCGGCCGATCGAGCCACGGTGGATAGCCGGCAATCACCTCGGCCCATGTCACCGGGACTCTGCCAGGTGTTGGAGCGATTACCGCAGCGCCGGATGGCGCGATCTACCAGATCCCCAGCTGCATCTTGACGTCGTCGCTGGCCATCGTCCGCGGGTCCCACGGCGGGTTCCAGACGATCTGGACGTCCACATCATTCACGCCCGGGAGTTCGCGCAGCTTCGCGTAGGCGTCCCCGCGAATGACAGGCCCCATCGGGCAGCCCGGGCTCGTGAGGGTCATCGTCACGAGCACTGTTCCCTCGTCGAGCTGGATGTCATAGACGAGCCCGAGCTCGACGATGCTCATCTGGAGCTCCGGGTCCATTACCTCGGTCAACTTCGCCCAGAGTACGTCGGACGATGGAACCGTTGCGGTTGCTTCAGTCATTGGTGCAGGTCCTCCTATGCCGCCGTGCTTGCTTTGTCCAGCCCTTCCTGGAGCACGTTCCAGGAAAGCAGTGCGCACTTCACGCGCGCCGGGAGCTTCGCCACGCCTTCGAGCGCTTCCAGGTCACCAAGCTCACGTGCCGGTGGAGCGCCCTCGAGCATCATCGCCCGGAACAACGCCATCAAGCGCCGTGCCTCGGCGATGCTTCGCCCTTTCACCGACTCGGTGAGCATCGACGCACTCGATTGGCTGATCGAGCAGCCCTGCCCATCGAAGGCAATGTCGTCAATCGTGTCGCCGTGAATATCCATGTCGAGACGGATCTCGTCTCCACACACGGGGTTCATCCCCTCGACGTGCTGGGTCGGATGGGCCAGCACACCATGATTCCTCGGCCGCCGGGAGTGGTCGAGGATTAGTTCACGGTAGAGGTCGTCAAACTGCGGCTCTGGAATCGGCACGGCCAAATACTCGGTTCGCATGATTGAGCGCATCGACGAGTGCGTCGATTTCGCCCGCGTAATTGTAGATGTAAAAGCTCGCACGGTTCGTTGCAGGCACGCCCAGCCGCCGCATGAGTAGCTGCGCGCAATGGTGCCCCGCCCGAATCGCCACTCCGTGCTGGTCCACAATCGTGCTCACATCGTGCGGGTGAATCCCCTCGAGTGAGAAGCTCACTGCTCCGCCTCGCCGCTCGACATCCAGCGGGCCGTGGATCCGGACCCCCTCAACCGAGTGCAGCCGGTCGATTGCCGCTGCCGTAATCGCCTTCTCGTGTTCTCGAACGTTCTCCATCCCCAGGTTGCGCAGGTAGGTGATCGCCGCACCAAACGCAACCACGTCGGCGATGTTCGGCGTGCCCGCCTCGAACTTGTGTGGAACGTCCGCCCACGTCGATTCATCCGGCCGGACGAGTGCGATCATCTCACCCCCGCCCATGAACGGATCCATCGATTCGAGCAGTCCCGCACGTGCCCAGAGAACGCCAACGCCCGTCGGGCCCAGCATCTTGTGCGCCGAGAACGCGAAGAAGTCGGCCCCCAGCGCATCCACATCGATCGGCAGGTGTGGCACGCTCTGCGCCCCATCCACGAGCATCAGCGCCCCGTGGGCATGCGCCATCTCGGCGATCTCCGTCACCGGGTTGATCGTCCCCAGGACGTTCGACATGTGGACCACGCTGACGATCTTCGTTTTCGGCCCAATGAGCCGCCGTGCCTCATCGAGGTCCAGGAACCCGTCGTCCGAGATACCGATGTACTTCAACACCGCACCGGTGCGCCGCGCCAGCAGTTGCCACGGCACGATATTCGAGTGGTGCTCCATCACGGTCAGGACGATCTCATCGCCCTCGCGGATGTTCGCATCGCCCCACGCCCGTGCCACGAGGTTGATGCCCTCGGTCGTATTGCGCGTGAACACCACGTCCTGCGGCCGGTTCGCTCCGATGTGCGCCGCCACCTGCACCCGCACGCCTTCGTACTGGTCTGTCGCCTGCACCGCGAGTGTGTGGATTCCACGGTGGATGTTGGCGTTGGTTGTCTCGTAGTAGCGGACGAGCGCGTCCACCATCTGCCGCGGCTTCTGCGTTGTGGCGGCATTGTCGAAATACACCAGGGGGCGGCCGTTCACCTCCTGCTGGAGGATTGGGAAATCCTCGCGAATTCGCATCGTGTCCAGCACGGTCGCCTCCCCGGAGGTCAAGGGATCTCCACCTCAATGGTGTCGCCCGCAACGCGGGTGGCATACGTCTTCACCGGCCGGACCGCTGGCAGGCGGACGGCCCGGCCCGTCGTCACGTCGAACCGCGCGCCATGGCGAGGGCACTCGATCTGAATGCCTTCCAGTTCGCCCTGGTCGAGCGGGCCGCCATCGTGCGTGCACACGTCATCGATGGTGTAGTACCCATCGCCCGTGTTGCAAAGCGCCAGTCGCAAGCCGTCTATCTCAACCACCTGTGCACTCGATGGTGCTACGTCGCCCACCTTCGCCACTGTGACCCACGTCATGTCAACGTGCTCCCATTTTCGCTTCGAGCACCTCGGTCAATTCCTCGCGAACGCGTTCGTCCGGGACCCGGTCGATTACCTGCGCCAGGTACCCCGATACGAGTAGCGCCTCGGCCGCTGGCCGTGCAATACCCCGTGATTCGAGGTAGTAGAGCTGCTCCTCGTCCACCGGGCCCGCCGTCGCACCGTGGCTGCAGCGGATGACGTTGCTCGTCAGGATCTCGAGCACCGGGTCGCTGTCCGCAACCGCATTTTCGCTCAGCAGCAGGTTCCGGTTCTCCTGGTTCGCGTCCGCGTTCTTCGCTTCGAGGCCCACCCTGGTCACGCCGTAATACACCGAGCGTGCCGAGTCCTTCAGCGCTGCCTTGTAAAGCAGGTCGCTCCGCGTGTCGGGACCGATATGGTCCTGGTACGTGGAGAAGTCAACGTGCTGGTGGTCGTTCCCGATGCACAGCCCGTACAGCTCGCTCGAGGACCCGCGCCCTACCATCGATGACGTCTGGTTCGCCTTCACCACCTGCCCACCCGTCGCCACGCTCAATCCGATGAAAGCCGAATCACGCTCGGTGACCACCCGTTGCTCCACGAAGACACGGGTCTTCGTGCCCCAGCGGTGCAGCGTCGTGTAGCGCACCTCCGAACCCGGGCCGGGCGCCACCTCGACGGCCGGGAACACCATGATGTCCTCATCCGATGACCGGAAATCCTCGATGATCGTTACCCGGCTGTTTGCACCCGTGACGATGAGCGTGTGCGGCGCCGCCAGCTGCTTCCCCGTCTCATAGCTCCGGACGATGCGTACCGGCTCCGGGATCTCCGCGTCTGCGGCCACCTCGACGAGCACGCCCCCGCGGAGGAGCGCGTAATGCGTCGCGGTGAACTTGCTCGTTGCTGGCAACACGTTTTTCCCGAGGTGCTGCTCGATGGCCGGCGCACCGTCGCTGAAATCCGCCAGCGTCAGGCCGTCTGCCGATGTCTCGGCGAGCACGGTCTCGCTGTTGAGCTGAACCAGCAGGCCCGACGTCTCACCGATCCCGAAACGTTCCCGGAGCGCCGCCGCCGCGGGCCGTTCCGGCGCGGCCATGCCCGGTGTATACCCGGCGAGCGACAGGTGCGAGACATCTAGGTACTTCCACGGCCGCTGCTCATGCGAGTCCGGCCACGACATCCGCTCCATCGCGGCACCTGCATCCGCACGCAGGGTGCTCATCCACGGTGCATCACCGATCTCCCTGCCGAGCGCGGCACTAACACCCGCGATCCCTGTCTGCTCCAGCGCAGAAGTCATCTGCATTCCCTTTCGTTTTCCATCCACCCTGCAAGGCAGGGGGCAAAGCCAGTGGCGAGGATTCCCTCGCCACGGTGATATTCCTGCCTAGCCGACGGCACCTTCCATCTGCAGCTCGACCAGCCGGTTGAGCTCCACGGCGTACTCCATCGGAAGTTCCTTCACGATCGGCTCGACGAAGCCGTTGACGATCATCTTTGCCGCCGCTTCCTCGCTCAGCCCCCGGCTCGTGAGGTAGAAGAGCTGGTCTTCGCTGAGCTTCGAGACGTACGCCTCGTGCTGCACGTGCACGTTGGGTGCGTCGATCTCCATCGTCGGGTAGGTGTCCGAGCGAGACGCCTCATCCAGCAGCAACGCATCGCAGCGCACTGTCGACTTCACGTTCTCGCAGCCCTCGTGCACCTTCAGTAGGCCACGATAGGTCGCACGCCCGCCATCTTTCGAGAGCGACTTCGAGATGATCGTCGATGTCGTGTTCGATGCCGCGTGGACCACCTTCCCGCCCGCATCCTGGTGCTGCCCTTCGCCTGCAAACGCCAGCGAAAGGATCTCGCCGTGGGCGCCCGGCTCCATCAGGTAGACACTCGGGAACTTCGTCGTCAGCTTCGAACCAAGGTTGCCGTCGACCCACTCCATCACTGCGTTTTCGTAGGCCACGGCACGCTTCGTCACCAGGTTGAACACGTTGTTCGACCAGTTCTGAATCGTCG
>CAZDUX010000040.1:0-11549 GCA_964508715.1 uncultured Anaerolineaceae bacterium
CCCGTCTCTGCCGTCCTCGCCGTCTATGAACGCCAATGATCAGCGAATCCTTAGCGGAAAGGACTGGTCTTGTAGATATCGCAACGATGAAGAGCGGCCCGGTGAGTGTGTTGCAGGCCTCCCGTGCCTACACTAGCCGGGCCGCACTCGCGACAAGATCCACTCGCCGGAGCCGCTCGATGGTCGATTTCACCTTCTCGCCCGAAACCGAACAGTGGCGCTCGGAGCTTCGCGCCTTCCTCAAAGCCGAACTCCCGGAAGGGTTCGAAGGCAGCGACGACTTCTTCGACAATGAGGAGCAGGTTGGTTTCGCGCGGCAGCTCACGCGGAAGCTCGGTGCAAAGCACTGGTTTGCACCCGCATGGCCCGAGAAGTACGGCGGCATGGGCAAGGATTCCCTCTGGCAGATGATCCTGAACGAGGAGATGGCCTACCAGCGCGCCCCCGCAAGCGGCCGCCTCTTCACTATCGGCATCACCGGCCCCACGGTCATGGTCAATGCCAGCGACGAGCAGAAGCTGCGCTGGCTCCCCGCCATGGCCGCCGGTGAGGACTGGTACTGCCAGGGCTTCAGCGAACCGGGCTCCGGGTCGGATCTCGCGAGTATGCAGACTCGGGCGGTCCGCGATGGCGACGAGTACCTGATCAACGGTCAGAAGATCTGGACATCAAACGGCCATGTTGCCGACAAGATGCTCCTCCTCGCACGCACGGACCCCGATGTCCCCAAGCACAAGGGCATCTCCGCCTTCATCGTCGATATGAAAACCCCCGGCATCACCGTCCGGGGCATCCCGAACATCGCCTATCGCCGCGACTTCAACGAAGTGTTTTTCGAGGACGTACGTATCCCTGCCGCCAACCTCTTCGGGGGCGAGAACCGTGGCTGGTACGTGGCTGCCACCACGCTCGACTTCGAACGTTCCAACATCGCCGCAATCAGCGGCGCCCGTCGCACCATCCACGACCTGGTCCGCTGGGCGAAGGAGACGCATCCTGGTGGACGACCCTGGGACAAGCCCGAAGTCCGAACCAAGCTCGCCGACCTCGTGATCGATGTCGAGGTTGGCCGTCTCGTTGCCTATCGCACCGCCTGGCTCCAGGCGAAGGGGGAGGTACCCAATTACCAGGCCTCTATCGGGAAGGTCTGGATGGCACTCCTCGGTATCAAGGTCGGGAACGTCGGTGTGAATCTGATGGGCCCATACGGCCAGCTCGGGCCCGGGTCGAAATGGGCGCAACTCCACGGGCGTGTGCTGACCAGCTACCTGCTCGCCGCCTCAGGGCCCATTGGTGGTGGCACGAGCGAAATCCAGCGCAATATCATCGCCCAGCGAGGCCTTGGCCTGCCCCGATAGCAGACCAACCAGCTCACGCATTGCCGTGCATCTCGTCGTAGAATGTCGGCATCACCGCCGAGCCCACCGGCCCTGATGGGAGTCGCGGCGGATTGATCCTGCAAGGAAAGGGCTTCAGTCGCACCGCGATGGAGGCCCTGCCATGACCCGGATCCCTCGAAGCGTTTGGAATCCCACCCAGTACGAGAAGTTCCGCGACGAGCGAAGCCAGCCGTTCTACGACCTCCTTGCTCTCGTTACACCGTGCCCTGGCGGCCGCGTCGCCGACCTCGGATGCGGTACCGGTGAGCTCACACGCGATCTCCACGAGGCCACCCGGGCCGCCGAGACCACCGGCATCGACAGCTCCGACACGATGCTCGCCAGGGCCTCGCCCTTCGCCGGCAACGGTCTGCGTTTCGAACAGGCCAGCATCGAAACGTGGGCACCGACAGCGCCGCTCGATGTGCTGTTCTCGAACGCCGCGCTCCAGTGGGTAAACGGTCATGAGCTGCTCTTTGAACGCCTCGCCGGGTTCATCGCGCCCGGCGGCCAGCTGGCCATCCAGGTGCCGGCTAACAACGACCACCCCTCGCATGTCACAGCGCACCGCATTGCAGCCGGGGAGCCGTTCCTCTCCGCCCTGGATGGCTACGCGCGCGAATGGCCGGTTCAGCCGCCTGAGTGGTATGCCGAACTGCTCGACCGCCTGGGTTTTACCACTCAGTCAGTTCGCCTGCAGGTCTATGGGCACCACCTCGCCTCGCGCGAAGGGGTGATCGAGTGGGTGAGGGGCACGCTGCTCACCGACTACCAGAAACGCCTGCCCGTGGACCTGTGGGAGGAATATCTCGCCCGCTATCGTGCCGAGCTCCTTCCACGGCTGCGTAACACGCACCCCTATTTCTACGCCTTCAAGCGCATACTCATCTGGGGCCAGAAGGCCGCGTAGCTACACTTCGAGCCCGAGACCGCGCAGGAACGCCTGGTTGTTCGGTTCGCGGCCGAGGAAGTTGCGCACCAGTTCGTCGCCATCCACCGAGCCACCCCGCTCGAGCACCGTCTTGCGGTAGTGCGCTCCCGTCGCCGGGTCGAGCGGTCCGTGCTCCTCGAAGAACGTATACATGTCGTCCCCGAAGACGTGCGACCAGAGATACCCGTAGTACCCGGCATCGTAGCCGAAAAGGTGCCCGAACCCGGATTGGAAGTGCGTGCCCGGCATGTATGGGAAGCCGGTGATCTCGTGTAGCTCGCGTACCTTTCGGGTCGTGTCGCCATCGAAGCCGGGCGAGTGGTAAGCGAAGTCGAGCGTTGCAAAGAAGATCTGCCGGAGTGTCATCACCCCCGAATCCAGGTTCTTTGCCGCCACCATCGCATTCACCAGGTGCTCGGGCAACGGCTCCCCGTTCTCGTGATGCCGCGCAAACCCCGAGAGCACTGACGGCTCCCAGACCCAGTGCTCCAGCATCTGGGATGGTGCTTCCACGAAGTCCCGTTCGGTTGCCGTCCCGCTAAAGCGCGCCCGCCGGGCCTTCGTCAGCGTCTGATGGAGAATGTGCCCGAACTCGTGAAAGAAGGTCACGACCTCCGTATGCCGCAGCAGCGATGGCTGAGTCGCGGTCGGCTTCGTGAAGTTCGCGACGATCGCGCTTACCGGCTTCTGGTAGCTGCCATCCGCAAGCTGCCGGCCACGCCGGAGCGTGAACGCCGCCGCGTGACCATACGTGTTTGGGCGCGGGAAGAGGTCCATGTAGAAACGGGCGAAAGGCTCGGTTCCGTCCGCATCGAAGACATCGAACGCCTGCACATCCGGGTTCCAGCGTGGTGCATCCGGCGCCGGCGCGAAGCGAAGCCCGAGCATCGTCTGCGTCACGTCGAACAACCCCTCGATGCAGGCGTCCAGCGGGAAATACTCGGCGATCTCGAACTCGTTTACCGCGTACTTCGTCTTCAACAGCTCGTTGTGGTAGTACCGCCAGTCCCAGATGTCGATGTCCGCCTCGCCCTCCGCGCTCGCTGCCGCGCGCAGTCCTTCCATGTCGCGCGCCGCTTTCACGCTCACCTTTTCACGAAGGTCGGCGAGAAAGCTGGCGACGTTCTCCCGTGTCTTCGCCATCCGCGTCTCGGTCCGGTACGCCGCCCACGAGTCGTATCCGAGTAGCCGCGCCACCTCGTCACGCAGGCGAATCGCTTCCTCCAGCCTCCGCACATTCTCCTCGCCACCCTTGCGCTGGTCCTTTTCGAAGAGCTGGCGGCGGAGTTCCCCTGACTTCGCGTTCGCCATGAACGGGTGCAATTCGGGGTACGCGAGCGACACTCGGAAACGGGTTTCAGCACCATCCTCCGTCTTCTTCAGGCTATCGACGTAGGCGTCTGGCAATCCCGCGAGTTCCTCGCGGCGAACCATGATCCCGTCATCCCAGTCGTCGATGGCTTTGCGGAACTGGACATCCAGCTCCACGAGCCGGTCGAACAGGGCGCGCACCCTGGCTCGTTCATCTGGCGGGAGTTCGAACCCGTTGCGCCGGTAGTCCCGCAGTTCGAACTCCAGGAGCCGTTTGTCTTCGCCGGTGAGCCCTTTCGCCTCCTCGGTCGCTGCGAACTCCCTGACCGCGTTGTACAGGTCCTCCCGAAACGAGAGCGCGATCCCGTACTTCTCCAGCGTCTCCTCGCACTCTCTTCCTGCGGCCCGCAGTCCCTCGTTGTCCGAGACGTATGCCATGAACCCGTACATGCCGGACACGCGCGCAACCAGTTCGCCCGCCTCTTCCAGGGCGAGCATGGTATTGGCGAACGTTCGCTCGCCTGCCGGGATCGCCACGATCGCCGCGATCGCGGCATCGCACTCTCGCATCGCATGCTCGGTCGCGTCTCTCGTTTGCTCCGGTGTCAGTGACGGGAAGTCGATGAGGAAGAGAGGATCGTCTGTCATTGGCTCGCTCCTTGGGTGGCGGCTGGCCGCAGGGTTTCGAATCAGACTATCGGGTTCGCCCGCAGATGCCCAAGTATCTCCGTGATGACACGCCCCGGCGCTTCCTGGATCAGCCAGTGGCCGTTATCGAGCTCCACGAATGTGTATGGCCCGGTCATCAGCGCTCGCGCGTTCTCAACTCCCGTCCTGCCGATGGCCGTGTCCTGGTTCCCCCAGATGAGCAACGTCGGTGTTGAGACTGGCCCGAACTGGACCTGTGGGTCGTCCGGGTCGATCCCCCGCGAACCCCGGTACCAGTTGAGTGCCGCCGTCAGTGCACCCGGTGCGCGAAAGACCGAGAGATACTCGGCCTTCTCTTCGTCCGAGCTGGCACTCCAGACGTTCCGCAGACCCGCGAAATCGTTCGCCGAAAGGGCGGCCTCCGCAACACCCGGTTCCTGGAAGAAGGTGATGTACTGGCTCCGCTGTTGCTGGTCCGGATCGGCGCGAATCGCGGCCCCGAATGCGCCGACATGCGGTACCGAAAGTGCGCTCCAACTCACGATTCGCTCCGGGAACATCGCCACCGCGGCCCACCCGGCTCCAGCACCCCAATCATGCCCCACGAGATGGAATCGCTGCCAGCCGAGGGCATCGGCGATGGCGCTCACGTCCGAAGCCAGCGAGGCGTAGGTGTAGCTCTCCTTGCCTTCGGGCCGTGCTCCCGGGCTGTAGCCGCGCTGGTCGGGCGCCACGGCATGGTAACCGTCCTCCGCCAGCCGCTCGAGCAGCGGGATCCACATGTGCGAGGTTTCGGGGAACCCATGGAGGAGCAGCACGGGCTCGCTGCCCGCCTGCCCTGCCTCCCTCGCTCGAAAGGTCATCCCATTCGCCTGGATTTCTCGGATCGTGACGGTCATCGTTGTGCCCCCGGAAACAAGTCGGCGGATTGTAACGCGGATCACACGGCCCCATGTCGCTGCCTGTAGCCGCCATGAGTCGCATGATTTACCTGATGCCATCCGAAACCGTTGCCCTCGTGCTCGGCGATCGTCAGCTGGTCATCCCCATCATCCGGAGCACCCGCCGGACACGCACGCTATCCATCTCCGTCGACCCCGGCCAGGGGGTTCGAGTACTCGCCCCGGCCGGCGTTCCAATGGCCGAGATTCGCTCGCTCGTGGCTCGCAAGGCGTCCTGGATCGAGAGCCGCCTCCAACAGCCTCCTCCGCAAACCGGCGAACGTGCGATACCTTCGCATGTCCCGGTTTTTGGATCTCCTACCGCCGTCGTCGTGCGAGACGCAGCGCGATACTCGGCCGAACTCGTCAATGATGTGGTTCTCCTCGGCATGCCGGGCGAACCACGCCTCGGGGTGGTCCACGCACTGCTCGAACACCTCTACCGCCTCGAGACCGAGCGTTTTGTTACCCGGGCGGTTCCGCGCTGGGCCCCTGCTGTTGGCCGCCAGCCCTCGCGTGTCCTGGTTCGCGCCCAGAAGACTCGCTGGGGGAGCTGCGCCGCGGACGGCTCAATCCGCTTCAACCTGCGCCTCTCCATGCTCAGTCCCGACCTTGCCGACTACGTCGTCGTCCACGAACTGGCGCACCTCATCCGCCGTGACCATTCGCCAGCCTTCTGGACCGAGGTCGCCCGCGTTCTTCCCCACCATGGCGATCTCAGGGCTTGCCTTCGCCGTGCCGAACGCGAACTCCCCACCTGGTAGTGCCGGGTGGGGCCAACGCACACCGGGAAGTGGCCGTTTCAACTGACTGGATCACCAGTCAAGCGGGCAACCGCCCCCTGAGCTTTTCTGCAGTCATCTTCTCGCCGGCGAGAATCAGCTCACGGGCGGCGCCCACCTGGTCCCACGTGTTCCAGAGCAGTACGCCACGGACGAGGCCGTCTTCGAGGAAATAGAACACCCCCGCCTTACCCGGTTCCGACCAGTCTGATACCAGCTCAAACTGCGGACCGAACAGGCCGATCGCCTCATACCCATCGTCGAACAGGTCCGAGTAGAAGAATGGCAGGTGGGTGAACGGCTCCCCCGGCTCGCCCTTTACCGAGGCAACCATCTCGCGGCCAGCCGCCGCCCCCATGTAATACGCGTTGTCTTCGTGCTCAATGCGTAGCCGCCGGCCCATGCCCGGGAAGGCGAAGTTCGCAACATCGCCCGCTGCATAAACGCCCAGCGTACCTGAGACGGCGGGAGCACCATTCGCCAGGGACGCACGAAGATGCTCATCAACCCAGATGCCGTTATCGACCTTCAGCCCCGCCGCCCGTGCAAGCTCGTCGTTTGGCACCGCGCCGATTCCAACAACCATCAGGTCTGCCACCAGGTGTGTTCCGTCGTCAAGGTCGGCTTCCACGGTGTCCCCGCGCACCGTCGTGGAAACAAGCTTCCGGCCGGCATGGATGGCCACACCCTGCTCCCGGTACTTCTTGCCAACGAGTTCGGCGATCTCCTGCGGGAGCCTCCCGGCGCCCAGGTGATCCTCCGGGAACACGACATGTACGGTGCTCCCGGCGAGCGTCAGTGCCGCTGCCATCTCCGCGCCGATGAACCCGCCACCGACGATGATGGCTGTTCGCCCGGGGCCCGACCGTTCGCGCGCGCTCCGATAGTCCGACACATGCCGGTAGGCCAGGACCGGGCCGCCGCTCGGGGCTCCTGGCAACTCGCGAGCATGGGCGCCCGTTGCGAAGAGGAGCCGCTCGTATCCGGCAACCTCGCCGTCGTCGAGATGGACCTCCTTCTTCTGGAGGTCGACTGCGGTGGCACGTTTCCCAAGCCGTACTTCAGCGGCAGTTGCGCCTGTCTTGAGGTCGAGTTTCTTCTCGTCATCACCTTTCCACAGGCCCTTGGAAAGCAGCGGACGCTTGTATGGGGCCACCTCCTCTTCACTAATCAGGAGTATCGATCCGTCGGGATCCCCTTTGCGGATGGCTTTCACCGCCGCGTCGCCGGTCATTCCGCCGCCCAGGACAACATATCGGGAGGTCACAGGTTCGCCTCGTTGGTAAATGTTTCTTTAACGGTAGCTCGCGTCGCGTAGCGGTACCGAACGTGGCCAACGATACATCTCTCGAATTGGTAACAATCGTGCGAGGGTTCCTATCCCCCGCATCGTGGAACCAGCGGAACCCCACGGTGGCTGGCAACACGCAGCGCGCACGATGGCCCTCGACCGCTACCCTGGACCCTGCCTGTTCCTCGCTCGCGCCGAAAGCAGCTGAAGGTAGACGAAACCTGCCAGCCCGGAAAACAACGACGCTGCAAGGATGCCGATCTTCGCCTCTTCCTGCAGTGCGATGCTATCGAAAGCGAGACCGGTCACGAACAGCGACACCGTGAAACCGATCCCCGCGAGGAGCCCGGCGCCGGCGATGTGGGTGAAACCGAGGCCCTCGGGGATGGTGCCGAGTCGCAGCCGTGTGGCCAGCCACGTAAACAGGATGATCCCGGTTGGCTTTCCGGCGATGAGTCCGAATGCGACCCCGGCAGTGACCGCCGAGCCCCCGGCAGTACGTAAGGCATCCCCCGATAGTGGGATGCCGGCGTTGGCGATTGCAAAGACAGGGACGATGAGAAAGCTCACCCAGGGATGGAGCAGCCGTTCGACACGCTCCAGCGGTGGCTCGCCTTCCGGCTCGTTTGGCGGGAAGTGGAGCGGTGCAAGCGCAGCAAGGATCACTCCGGCTATCGTGGCGTGAATACCGCTCTTCCATACCGCAAGCCACAACAGCATTCCCAGCGCGACGTAGACAGCCACGCGCCGTACTCCCGTTCGCTGGCCCCCGATGATCAGCACTACGATTACGGCGGCCCAGCCGAGAGCCACAATCGAGATGCTGTCCGAGTAGAACACCGCGATCACCGCAATCGCACCGAGGTCGTCCACGATGGCAAGCGCCAGGAGGAAGACCTTCAACGAGAACGGCACGCGGCTCCCGAGCAACGCCAGGGCGCCCAGGGCAAAGGCGATATCCGTCGCCATGGGAATACCCCAGCCGTGTCCCCCGGGGCCGCCTGCGTTCCAGGCCGTGTAGATGAGCGCCGGGACGACCATGCCACCCAGGGCGGCGGCCACAGGTAGTGCCGCCTTCTGCCGCGAGGCGAGTTCGCCCTCGAGCAGCTCTCTCTTGATTTCGAGACCAACCAGGAAGAAGAAGAGGGCCATCAGGCCATCGTTCACGGCATCGACCAGCTCGGCACGAAGGTTCATCCACCGGGTGTCGATCCCGATGTGCGCCCCCCAGAGATCGTGATACGCACCATCCCATGGCGAATTCGCCCACCCGATCGCAAGCATCGTCGCTGCCAGCAGCACAATACCGCTCGCCGACTCCGTGGCGACAAACGCCTGCACCGGGCGCAACATAAGGGTCGCGACGCGTCTCGCGGGTCCGCTCGAGTTCACTGCCGGCTATCCGGGGTCACCAGGGTCATCCCCTCGAGGATACCAGCCGGCCGCTGCCGCTCGCCTCAGGGTGCAGCGAGTTCAACCCCAGTGATCTCCCGGAAATGGCGTGTCATCAATGCGACCTGCCGGGGATTCGCCCACGCGTAACCCGGTGCCTGCCCCGTTCCGGCCGCGAATCGAGCGCGGGCAGCATGAACCATCGCCAGGAAACAGCGAAGTGCCTCGTAGTAGCGCAGCTTCTCCTGGTCGAGCGGACGGTGCTTCCTGTATTCATGTTCGTACAACCGTACGAGGATACTGCGGGCCCTGTTCAGCACGCCGCCCAGCGCTCCGCCGTCAATCGGTCCCATGGTCATGATGATCCGGCTGAAGGCGACATCGAGCTCAGGGTCGCCGATGAGAACGCCGCCCCAATCGATGACCCCCGTCACCTGCCACTTCTCTGCGAGCAGGTTGCGGGGGTGGAAGTCGCCGTGGCACACCATCGGCGTGGTTGTCGGCGGCAGATGCGCTTCTACCCATCGCAGTGCTGGCTCATAGCGGCGCAATTCATCGCGCTCGACGTCCACCGCTGCCGCAGTCAGCCACTTCCCGGCGCCGGGTGGCGGGGAGGGTACATCTCCGGCCGCCAATTGCCGGAGAATCTCATCTGTGTCGAGCGCGTGCAGCGCCAACTGCGTCTGTGCCAACAACCGCGGGATACGGTACCAGCCTGTCGCGCTCGGCAGAAAATCGAGTAATGGCCTTCCTCGTGCCCGGGGCATGATCATGAACGGCCCGCCCAGGGGACGATCAGATTCCTCTACCAGCATCGAGGGCGGACACGGAAACCCCTGTGCGCTGATCGCCGAGTGGACGACTCCCTCGAACCGTGGACGTTTTGCCTGCCCTGGCCGAAAGACCCGCGCCACGAGCGGTTGCCGCCATTCCCGCTCGGGTGCCCCGCCAAGTTCGAACGCCCAGATCGTCGTGTCGAATCCACCCATCAATCGCGTTGGAGGCGTTGCGAACCCGAGTGTATCGGTCCCGAGCCTTTGGCGAAGGTACCGGATGAACGCCTCATCCCATGCCGCTTGCGATTGCTCGTGCACGTCGTGAGTGTCCATGCATTCGCAGTGGTGATGCAATGCACTTCACCAGGACGAGAAGCGGCCAGGCATTGCCTGGCCGCCTGGCATTTTCATCCTGCCGGGGACTATTGCGCCTTCACGAGCTCGATGTCGACATTCATCTTCACGTCGTCGCCGACCAGGAAGCCGCCCGCTTCGAGGACCGTATTCCAGTTCAGGCCGAACTCCTTGCGGTTCACCTTGCCTGTCGCCGAGACACCCACGCGTGTGTTGCCCCATGGGTCCTTGATCGGGCCACTCGCCTCTGCATCGAGCACGATCGGCTTCGTGACGCCGCGGACCGTCAGGTTGCCATAGATCTTGTAGTCGCTCCCTTTCGGCTCAATCTTCGTGGTCTCGAATACGAGGTTCTTCGCGTTCTCGGCGTCAAAGAAATCTCCCGAGCGGAGGTGTGCATCGCGCTTCTCATCGCGAGTGTCGACGCTCTGGGCGTTGATGGTTACGGTCGCCTTCGAATTCGCCAGGTTCGCCTCGTCGATCTCCGCATCAACGGTGAACTCCGCGAAACGGCCCTTGGTGCTCGCGATCATCATGTGCTTGACCATGAACTCCACGGAGCTGTGGGCGGCATCGAGATTCCAGGTCATGGGTGTACTTCCTTTCAACACATAGTCCGTAGCTCGGCTACGTGGCGTAAGTAACGTTACAGTCGTAACGTACTCTTGTCAAGGAGCCTACGAATCGTAGCCATAACCTGTTATGCTGCTGGCATGAACACGGCCGGACACCCCGCCGATCTCACCGCCTACTGCCCCAAGTTCCAGGAGACCGTCGAACTGATCGGCCGCCGCTGGACGGGAGCTATCATTCGTGCACTCCTTGCCGGCTCCGTCCGCTTCGGCGATATCCTCGCGTGCGTCCCTGGCCTCTCCGACCGCCTCCTCAGCGAACGGCTCCGCGAACTCGAGGCTACCGGTATCGTCTCCCGGACGGTCTTTCCCGAGGTGCCAGTGCGCATCGAGTATCACCTCACCGAAAAGGGCCACGAACTCGAGCAGATCGTCACCGCAATCGATGACTGGACTGCGCGCTGGGCTGAGGATAGCGACACCTGTCCGCGTGGAACGTGATTCCGCTCTGCCCACCAGTGGCCACTGATTCACCAGCAGGGTGGCCCCGCGACCCCCTTGACGCCACGACAATCACCAGGGCTCATCAGTCTGCGTTGGCCGGCGATGTCGCGCCAGGGGTAAAGACGGGTGAGGCCGATCGCACGAAACTCATCTGAGAGGAGTATGAATCGACACCATGTAGCGCGCGTAACGTGGAGATGGCGCATACTTGGAAATTGGAGGCAGAGGCATGGGCACGATGACCGAAGATAGGGACAATTCGGCGGCGACCGTCTTGCTGCACGACGGTGAAATCGTCAGCCTTCCACGGTGCAAGCGCTGCAATCTCTCCTACATTCCCGCGAAGTCAACGAGCGCGCTTCGGCTCACCTATTGCAGTTTTCTCTGCGAACTCGGTGATCTCGGGTTCAGCATGGCCGGCCTCGAAACCATGGAACGAATCAAGAAGGAAGAACTCGAGCAGCCGCCAGCCGAACGCCTCCCGCTGGGAGTCGAGTAAGGCATCCCTCTCCGTTACAAGAGAAAGAGGCCCGCACCACACGGTGCGGGCCTCTTTGTACGCTGAGATCCCCGGCCTTAGTGTAGTGTCTCTTAAGTAGAGTTATCTGTAGATTCTCTCCATGGAGAGAGTGTGTGTCAGCGTAAAGGAAGATGAGCGGGTAGAACTG
>CAZDUX010000041.1:0-10629 GCA_964508715.1 uncultured Anaerolineaceae bacterium
ACTCTCTCCATGGAGAGAGTCTACAGATAACTCTACTTAAGAGACACTACACTAGGGTGCTATGGTTCCAGCATCAGCCTGGTCAGGGGTGATGAGGTCGAGGTCCGGGCAGCGTGGCCTCCCGGTGACGCCGGCAACGCCTTCATGGTGGGGACCGTCTTCTCGCTCGATTCTTCGCAGGTTGGTGTTGTTGCTATTCGCGAACGGCGATGCGTCGCGACGACGTTTTATCCGAGTGACCCGAGGTTAGCGGAAGCCACGGATGCCGACAGGGAGTGGGCCGCGCGATTCCTGACTGCACCTTCGTCCCAGGTCTACGTGCCACTGCTCAGGTCGTCCGATTGCATCGGAGTCATGAACGTCGGCTTCGTTGGCGAGCGGCGTTTCACCGACAAGGAGATCTCCCTGCTCCAGACGTTCGCCGACCAGGCAGTCATCGCGATCGAAAACGCCCGCCTCTTCCGCGAACTCCGGGAGAAGACCGAGCAACTGGAGGTCGCGAGCCGCCACAAGAGCGAGTTCCTCGCCAACATGTCGCACGAACTGCGGACGCCACTCAACGCCATCATCGGCTACGCGGAGCTGCTCCAGGAGGAGTGCACCGACCTCGGCGACGAGGACTACCTGCCTGACCTGGACCGCATCAACGTCGCCGCCAGGCATCTCCTCAGCCTTATCAACGAGATTCTCGACCTCTCGAAGATCGAGGCCGGCCGCATGACCCTCTACCTCGAGGACTTCGAGGTAGCGAAGCTCATCGGCGAAGTCCAATCGATCGTCGCGCCCCTCGTCGAAAAGAACGCGAACACCCTCGCCGTGGACTGCCCGGACGGAATCGGCACCATGCACGCCGACGTCACCAAGGTCCGGCAGGCACTCTTCAACCTCATCTCGAACGCAGCGAAGTTCACCGATCACGGCACGATCACGCTCAGCGTCTCGAACGCACCGCCGGATTCCGTAATATTCACGGTGACAGATACGGGTATCGGTATGACGCGCGAGCAGATCGGCCGCCTCTTCGAAGCGTTCACCCAGGCCGATGCCTCAACCACGAAGAAGTACGGCGGCACGGGCCTCGGCCTGGCCATCAGCCGCCACTTCTGCCGAATGATGGGCGGCGACATCACGGTCGAAAGCAACGCCGGCGTGGGCTCGACCTTCACGATTCGCCTGCCGTTGCACGTGCACGAGCTTTCAGTAGGCGAGGGGGCGTAGAGTGCGCGCCAACAGCCTCAAACACCGACCCGAGCACCGCCCCTGAACTCCGGGAGGCCCAAATGCCAAGGATCCTGCTGGTCGAAGACAACGAGATGAACCGCGACATGCTCTCGCGGAGGCTGGAGCGCAAGGGCTACGAGGTGGTGCTGGCCGTGGACGGCGAGGACGGCGTCGCAAGGGCCGCCGAGACCCTTCCCGACCTCATCCTCATGGATATGAGTCTCCCACTCATCGACGGCTGGGAGGCGACCCGCCGTATCCGTGCAAACCCCTCGACTGCAACGATCCCGGTGATCGCCCTCACGGCCCATGCCATGGATGGCGATCGCGAACGCGCCATCGAAGCCGGTTGCAACGACTACGACGTCAAGCCGATCGAACTCCCGCGCCTGCTCGAGAAGATCGCGGTGCTGGGGATACGGCCCGGCGGCGTCTCACCATGAGCGCCAGAAAACAACCTTGGGAGGCCTTCATGTCTGACGATCCGCAAACCGCACAGGACATCCGATCGGCCCTCACGCGAGCGAATCGTGCCGAGAATGATATTGCCGGCATCGGCGTCGAAGCCGTATTGCAGGCCTGGTATGAGATCAACGCACCCGATTGCGAAGGCTCCGTCAATGGCCAGCCGCTGCGCCCCGCGGTCGAGATGCAAGCGAGCGACCGGGCCTTCTATTCGTCCTTCTCCGACTTTCACCGGACCATGGCCGCGCTTGCAGTGGAGCCCCCGTTCGCGGCATTTCGCTGGACCATGACCGGGATACCGCATGGGGGCTCCGGCACTTCAGCAGACAACACGAAGACCACCGCCCTCACTGGCATCTCGTTCGGCGAGTTCGATGGCGGCCGGATGTACCGGTTCTGGGCGTTTGCCGCGCCCCTCGCTTCCCAGCCCGCAGCCGCCGTAACGGCCGGGCCTTCGCCGTCCGGTCAGCTGGGAAGTGCTGACGCGATCCGCTCGGCCCTGATGCGGCTGAACCGCGCCGAGAATGACATCGCCAACATCGGTACCGAAGGTGTCTTTCGTGTGTGGGACGAAGCCTATGCGGCGGACTTCGAGTGCTTCCCAAACGGGCAAGCATTCAGCGGAGCCGAGCAACGTGAACGGGACCGCTCCCTCTACGAAGCGTTTCCGGACTACCAGCGCACCTGGCATGCCGTCGTGATCGAACTTCCATTCGCAGCGGTTCGCTGGACCGTGACTGGCACCCACCTCGGGACGTGGCGGGAGCTCGCGCCCACCGGGCGTGCCCTGGAATTTGACGGCCTTTCGTTCTTCGAGTTCGAAGGGGATCGCATTCGGCGCTCGTGGGTCTCGTATGACGTAGCGGATGTGATGAGGCAGCTCGGGCAATGACACGGATTCGTAGCCAGCGCACCACTCGCCCCGTTCGAATGAGGCTCGGCGCGCCATGACAGCCGATCAGGCACGCCACCTCCGCCACGAACTGCGGACGCCGGTGAATCACCTCATCGGGTATGCCGATCTGCTGCTCGATGAGGACGACCTGCCCGCCAGCATCCGTACGCATCTCGTCGAGGTTCGCTCCCTTGCTCAGCAGGTCAATACTGCCACGGCCGGCGTTCTCAACGACGATACCTCCACTTCCAGGCGCAGCGTTCAGGCACTCCGCCTCCTCGTTGGCGACCTCGAAGACTGCATCGAACTGCTGCTCACCGAAGCAACCGCGTCGGCGGCATCCGACATCGAGCGGCTGGCGAAGGCGACGGAGCGCCTCAGGGAGATGGTCGATAGCCTCCGAAGTGCCGGCGACGTCGATGAAGCGGGCGCGCCGGCGGCCGATGACGCGGGAGTCGGCACCACCGTCGCGGGTCGGCTCGGACTCGTCCTCGTGGTCGACGACGATGAAGCGAACCGGGAGGTGCTCGCCCGCAGGCTCGCGCGTCTCGGCTACGCAACCCGCGAGGCGACGAACGGACGCGAGGCGATTGACCTGATGCACTCGGCGCCAATCGACCTTGCGCTGGTCGACGTGATGATGTCCGAGATGGACGGCTATACGCTGCTCGAAAGGCGCCGCGGCGAGCCAACCCTTCGCGACATCCCCGTCATCATGATCTCGGCACTCGACCAGATGGAGAGCGTCGTCCGCTGTATCGAAGCTGGTGCCGAGGATTACCTCCCGAAGCCGTTCGATCCGGTCCTCCTCCAGGCGAGGATCA
The DNA here is from genome assembly GCA_964508715.1 of uncultured Anaerolineaceae bacterium. Classification (GTDB taxonomy): domain Bacteria; phylum Chloroflexota; class Dehalococcoidia; order Tepidiformales; family Tepidiformaceae; genus JAKALX01. The sequence goes on from CAZDUX010000041.1 coordinate 3,406, forward strand.
CCGCCTGCCTCGAGAAGAAGCGGCTCCATGACTCTGAAAAGGAACTGCTCGCCACGGTCAGCCGCCAGGCTGAAGAATTACGCGCCTGGAGCCAGGAACTCGAGCACCGCGTGCTCGAGAAGGTGCGCGAAGTCGAGCGCTTGCAGCTTCTGCGCCGATTCCTCGCACCTCAGCTTGCCGAGGCCATTATCAATGAAGGCGGGACGCTGCTCGAAAGCCACCGGCGCGAGATTACCGTCCTCTTCTGCGACCTCCGCGGGTTCACCGCCTTTGCCGAGACCGCGGAGCCCGAGGACCTGATGGCTGTCATCCGCGAACTCCACGCCGCCGTGGGCCCGCTCATCTTCAAGCACGAAGGGACACTCGAGCGTTTCACGGGCGACGGCATGATGGTGTTCTTCAACGACCCCATCCCCTGCGACGAGCCTGCCTGGCGGGCCGTGCAACTTGCGATCGAGATGAGGGACAGTGCTGCTTCGCTCGCCGAAGGGTGGCGGCGGCGCGGCCACCAACTCGAACTGGGGATCGGCATATCTATTGGCTACGCAACCTGCGGCCGCATCGGCTTCGAGGGTCGTTACGACTACGGGGCCATCGGGACCGTGACCAACGTCGCGGCCCGTCTCTGTGGTGCGGCCGAAGGTGGCCAGATCCTCATCGGACAGCGCGTCCTGACGATGGTCGACGGACGGGTTGACGCCGAGTTCGTTGGCGACATCCCGTTCAAGAACCTCAGCCGTCCGCTGCCGGCTTACAGCCTGGTGGGGCTGCGGGGGTGAGCGGAGGTGCCTCGACTGTCTACGCGGAGCGAAGGGGTCGATGGGGTGCGGAGCCGCCGAAATGGAGCATTCGCTCGCGCGGGAGGACGGGAGCCTCGTACGACACCGTCGCGTTCGTTGACGTCGTGAACCTGACGGAAGTGCCGTACCCATTAGCCGCCACATCCGGGCGCTCGAGGGCGTTGAAAGCACACCACCTGCCGCGCCTTCACCGAAACCAACGGCGGCAAGGGAGGCTGCCTCGGCGCAAGCGGGGCATACAGGCCTGACAAACGAAATGGCCGCCTTCTGGCGGCCATTGGCAATCGAAAGTTCTGGCGACCTCGAGCGGACTCGGGTTCGGCGTGCCACTTCATTCCATCCAGTCATACGGGCACTAACGGAGGAAGGGTTCGCCGTCGCCGTGAACGTATCGTAGGGCTCTTAGCCATTTAACGCACCCGACGCCCGACACATCTCCTCGAGGACCCAACCGGTGCAGTAGCATGCACACCACCGAGGGCTCTCCACTGCATGCGGTCCCGCCTCCCCGCGCTCGTCCTGCGTCGCTCGTTGGGGCTCTTGCCGCCATCGTGGTCATGTTTGCGCGGCTCACGGCCGCCCTCCCGCGGCTCCAGCCCTCCGAGCGGCTCCTGGCGTTCGCCCTCGCTTACCTGCACGTTACCCTCGTCGCGTCGGCGACCTCGGGCTACGTCATCGGGGTTACCTCTGCGGTCGCCGTCTTCTTCGTGGACGCCGTGCACACGTTCACGGTCCAGGAGCGGGAGAACCTTGCGCCCTCATCGTCTGCCTCGCTGCCGCGCTTGTGGGCGCCTCGATGCTTGCCCTCCTTGGCCAGCAAGCCCTTGGGAGGCCGGCGAGAAGGTCCCCACCCTCATGGACGGCACGTCCGCCTGCGGAGGCTGCCAACCCGCCGCGCCTGGCGCCTCGCTCACGCCTTCGACGCCGAGCTCCTCTATCCCACCAGCCTCCTCAAGCAACAGGGAACCACTGATCTCCTCACTGTCGCCATGGGCCTCACGCCGAGCTCCGCCCACTACTCTCGGATCAGCTTCTCGATGACCTCGTCCGGGTTATCCACGAGGAGAATGTCGGCCGCGAGCGATATCGAGAGCTGAGGGTGCAGTGTTTGTGGGCGCGGCCGACGATGATGACGGGTGCTGCGGAAGGCCCACACGCCCAGGATGAGCACGGTGACCCCAGAAGAGCGCCACCATGAGCGTCATAGCGAGCCAGCCGCCCCAGCCGCGGGAGCCGTCGCCCCACATGTGCTGTTGCTGTACGGTGGTGAGCCAAAAGCATCGACACGGTTGCACGTCCGAACTGTCGTTGGGCAGGAGCTACAGGCAGACGAGCCCGACCCAGAACAGGGTGTGGGCGACGAGCGGCGCTACCCCGAGCGCGGCGATCACGCCAAGGAGCGGTCCGGTCGGTGCGGCCAGCGGCCGTTGGGCGGGTTCGGCGAGCAGTGCCAGCCGCTCCATGGTGGCCCCGAGGTCACGCCGACGGCCCCCGCGGGCAGCGCGTTTCCGCTCGCGGCCACGAGCGCGTCGAAGAGATGCTCGCGTCCGGCGCCCGCGGCGAGGGCTTTGCGATCGGCGGCAATTTCGCATTCAAGCCGGAGCCCGTCGATCGCCTGGCGTGTCCATGAGAGGGGCTGGAACGCTGTGTCGAGGATGGCGAGGGCGAACCGCCAGGCCACATCGTGCCGTCGCTGATGCGCACGCTCGTGCATTTCCGATGCTCCCCACATCATGCCCGTCTCCTTCCTTGGCCGTTCAGTTCGACACCGCGGTTGGGTCGTGATGCGCGTCGTGCCCGGGCATCGTCGCCCCCGCCGCGCCGCCGGACATCATCGAACCGGCGTTTTCGCTGCAAGCGGATGACATCTGCTGGAGCAACTTCGGCCGGCAACCCATTCCGCGTCTTGCCGATGCCGAGCGTGTTTTTCGTCACAGCCGGTTTCTGGCGGCCGAAGATCTACGTGAGCAGTGGTGCGCTCGAGACGCTCTGGAGTGTCTTCTGGGTCCTCGTCGTCGGGATGATCGTCTGGCTGTTTGGCCGCGCCTTCGACGGCGGTGGAGGCAGTGCACCAGCCGACCCGGACGTGGCCAGGATCCGCTCGACATCGCCCGCCGCCGATATGTGGCAGGTGAGCTCAGCGACGAAGACTTCCGCCGCATCCGCGACAACCTGAAGACCTAACGCCGCCGGTCGGCGGTTGGACAGCGAACGAAGTCCGGGTCCTCCTCCCCGGCCGTCGCCTTCTGGAGGGTGAAATGGACATCAAGCGCGAGTGGTACATCCGGGTTTTCGGGTTCGAAGCGGGCTGCGGCGGCGAGGAAGAGATCGCGCGGCGGTTGCGCCGCCTCGCAGGAGTCGCGAGTGCTTCCTGGCACGACGCCAGCCAGGGACTCTGTGTCGGGCTCGATGTAGAGGGCGACATCGTGGAGGCTGCGGGTGAGCTGCGCCGCCTCGGGCATGTCCCGCTCCCGGTGCGCGACGCCGCGCGTGCTGCAAAACCGTCATTAGCTCCCGCGACATCGACGGGCTGCTCCGCAAACTCTGGCGCCTATCTTCTCAGGAGGCCAAGCTCACCGATGAAGCCGGGTAACAGACTTATGATGCACCCTCTCGTCCTCCGGTAACCGCTACTTTTGAGGCACTACGCTCGCTACGCACGTGCCTGCTTCCTGCTGCCGCGCACGAAATGTGATGCGTGCCCGTCCCTTCGCGAAGCGCACGAGGACGCGGAGAGTCGCAAACCCCTCTCTCTTGTACCCTGTTCTGCTATGGAGCCTCAATCCCGCTACTACGAATCCCAGCGCCTGAAGATGCACTACCTCGTCTGGGGCGATGAGAAGAACCCGCCGCTCATCCTCATCCACGGCACTCGCGATCACGCACGCTCATGGGACCGCGTCGCCCGGGCACTCGTCGACCGCTTCTGCGTCTACGTCCCCGATCTCCGCGGCCATGGCGACAGCGCCTGGGCGATTGGTGGCAATTACTCCATCATCGACTACGCCCTCGACCTCCACGCCCTGGGCGAGGCGATCGGCCGTGAGCCATACACAATGGTTGCCCACTCCCTTGGCGGCGGGGTGACGCTCCAGTACGCCGGTACGTTCCCCGAGAAGGTGAAGCGCATCGTCACCATTGAGGGGCTGGGTGGGCTCGGCTGGTCGTCCGGTCCCCGCAAGCCGGCACACGTCCGCATGCGCGAATGGGTGGAGAGCATGCGCAGGCTCGAGGGGCGCCAGCTCCACACCTATCCCACGCTCGAGGCCGCAACCGAGCGCATGATCGGCGCCAACCGTCACCTCTCTCCCGAACTCGCCCGGCGGCTCACCGAAACGGGAGTTCGCACGGGAGACGACGGCGGCTACACGTGGAAATTCGATAACTACACCCACGCGGGCTCACCCTATGAGTTCAACATGGAAGATGCCCGCGACCTCTGGAATCAGATCCGCTGCCCCATCCTCATCATCTGGGGTGCAGAGAGCTGGGGCGCCCGTCTCAAGGATCTCGACCTCAGCGCCTTCCACTCCTACCGCCAGGCTCGCGTCGAAAACGCCGGCCACTGGGTCCACCACGACCAGTTCGACGTCTTCATGGGGCTGCTCAATGACTTTCTCGCTGAAACTGACTAGCCGCCGGGCCTTCGCGCTCGCCTCGATCGCCCTCCTCTCCCTGCTGGTTGCCGCCTGCGGCGGCGACGACAAGGCGTCGGCGAAGGGAGACGCCGCGGGCACGCCCCGGGTCGTCGCTTCAGCCACCGCAACCGCTGCACAGACTCCTCCATCGGCAGCGGACTTCTATGCGGCCCTCGCGAGCGAAATCGAGAGCACCCGGTACCCGGCCGACCTCGTCGATGGCAAGAGCATCGGCAAGAAGGATGCGAAGGTGGTGGTCGAAATGTACGAGGATTTCACCTGCTCGCACTGCCTCGAGTTCACCGCCACGAGTGAGCCCGGGATCATCGAGAACAGCGTGAAGACGGGCCTCGCCCGCATCGAATTCCACTACCTGCCCCTCCGCCAGTCGTCCGTCGGCATCATGGTCGCGGCCGAATGCGCGGCCACCCAGGGCAAGTTCTGGGACTACCAGAAGAAGCTCTTCATCGCCCAGGCGAATGCCGATGCGAAGCCCCAGGACCAGTATGCGGCGGCGATGGAAAGCGCCTTCAACGACACTGCTCTCGCGCAGTACGCGACGGAAACCGGCCTCGACATGGCGAAGTTCAGCGATTGCCTCGCAAACCCCCAGGACGCTATCGCCGTCATCCAGAAAGACCTCGAGGCATCGACGAACCTCGGGATCCGCGGGACGCCCGGCTTCGTTATCAACGGGCAGTACCTGGCCAACGGCTACCCGGCGAACCCGGCCGATTGGAAGACGCTCCTCCAATCGAAGGCCAGGTAACATCGCGGCAGCCGGCGCGACACTAGCCCGGGCCCCTGTTACGATGGTCCACCGGCGCGGGGTGTAGCTCAGCCTGGCAGAGCGCTACGTTCGGGACGTAGAGGCCACAGGTTCAAATCCTGTCACCCCGACCATTCCCCCTCATCCCGACTTCGCCAATACGCATCTCGTTGTTACGGCAGGCCCCCGGTCGCCTGCGTGGGGGAGTTCCCGGTTCGCTTTCTACGTTCGTGATCAGTGTCGGCGGCGAACGAGTTCGAGCGCTGCGAGGAGCGGCAGCACGAACGCGAACACGATGACGAGCGGCCCGGCTTCTTCGAGTGCGAAAGCGGCATGGTGGCCGGGCGCAGCCGGAACTGCTGGTGGGCCAACACCAGAAGCGGTGAGGACGGCGACCGCGAGCGCCTCCAGGGCATTCATGCCATCATCCTGTTGCGCTACACGGTCCTCTTCCACACGGTTCGGCAAGCCGGCTGTGAACTCCCGGCAAAAGGCCAGCTCTCCGCCCGTCAGCCGGTCCAGCACGAGACTGCGCAACGGACTGTTCGCTACCGCTGCGAAGCTACTGGACGGGGCAAACGCCAATCGAAAGCAAGGAAAAGGGGGTGCGCCCGCTTGGACGCACCCCCTTTGAGGTTCCCTCTCGCTGCCGGGATGGAGTTAGTCGATGGTGACTTCGGCGCCGGCCTCGGTCAGCTTCGCCTTGATGCTCTCGGCCTCTTCCTTCGAGATGCCCTCCTTCACCTTGGCGGGGGCAGCCTCGACGAGGTCCTTGGCTTCCTTGAGACCGAGACCCGAGACGACCTCGCGGATCGCCTTGATGACGTTGATCTTGTTGTCGCCAAAGCTCTTGAGAGTGACGTTGAACTCGGTCTTCTCTTCCTCGGCCTCGGCCGGGGCGGCAGCGCCACCAGCGGCGGGGCCGGCAGCCATCATCATCGGGGCGGCGGCGGTGATGCCGAACTCCTCTTCAATCGCCTTGTTCAGATCGCGGAGTTCGAGGAGCGTCATCCCCTTGATGATCTCGATCGCTTCTTCAATCTTCGTGGCCATTGTTCTTCCTCTTCCTGGATAACGTATTCAGTGGTGGTGTCGGCCTAGGCCGCACCCTGCTCTTCGAGCTGCTTCGCCCGCGCGTCCACGAGACCCGCGAAGTTGCGGATGGTCGACTGCATCAGGCCGGCGAAGTTGTAGAGCGGGCTCTGCAGCTTGCCGATGACGTCAGCGATCATCTGTTCCTTCGAAGGCAGCGTCGCGAGGCTTTCCACCTCGGCGCGGTTGAGCACCTTGCCTTCCAGCCAGCCGCCATGGATGACGATCTGGAGGCGCTTTGCGCGCAGGTGTTCGGTCAACGCCTTCACTGGCGCGATCGGGTCGCCCGTGCCAATCGCGATCGCCGTTGGTCCCGAAAGGATCTCGGCGATGTTCGCGCGGCCGGCCTGTTCGGCAGCTCGCGCGGCGATGGTGTTCTTGACGACCTTCACTTCGGCGCCGGCCGGGCGTAACGCGCGGCGGAGCTCGGTGAGCTGGGCAACAGTCAGGCCACGATAGTCGGCGCCGATGGCGATCGAGGCGCGTTCGAAACGCTCCTGGATCTCTTCCAGCATGGCGACCTTTCGTGGAGTCGGCATCGGCATCCCTCCAGTTGGGGGCTGGGGTGGCCACTCTCGAGCGGCACACCGGTCGGAAGGAGCCCGTGAAACGAAAAATCCCTGCCACCGAGGCAGGGACGCAATCCGCGGCTCAACCGGCACATGGCCAGCGGCTCGCTTCGTCGTCGCCTCGGCAGGCGCCTTCCGGCATTCTCCCTCCACCCCGCGAACGGGGCAGATTGCACAGGGACCTGCGGTCTACGGCTCTTTGATTGTCAAAGGCAAGCGTACGACGGCCAGAGATGAGCGGCAAATGCGAAAGGGCGAGGGGGCGAAAGGGCGAATGGGCGAATGGGCGAATGGGCGAAAGGGCGAATGGGCGAATGGGCGAGGGGGCGAATGGGCGAGGGGGCGAATGGGCGAAT
>CAZDUX010000042.1:0-8394 GCA_964508715.1 uncultured Anaerolineaceae bacterium
GAGCATCATCACAAAGACTGGCCGAGCTAAAGTAACGTTGGAGACACTACACTAGCAGTTTCGCGGCGCGTTCCGTCAACGTTTGCAGAACCGCGTCCGCGTCGAACGCCGAACCACTGATGGTCTGGAGCACTTCGGCCATGGCGGTCTGCTGGTCCAGCGCCTCACTGACCTCGCGGTTGCGTTCACGCAGGTTACCGAGGAGGAGTGCGTTCTGTATGGCGATTGCCGCCTGGCTGGCGAAAACTCCGAGCATGGACGCTTCACTGTCGTCGAACGGCCGAATCTCATCCCGGAGAACTGCGATCTCACCGACGACACTGTCTTCGACGATGATTGGGGCAAGCATCGCAGAATGCTGATGCAGGCCCGCGGACACGCCGCCGTACGACGCTGTCGCTTCAGCAATATCATCGACTCGTACGAGGGTACGCGTCGCAATCACGACCCCGCCAGGTGCACCACTGCTGATGAGTTCGTCGAGGTTGGTGCGGCTTCCCAACTCGCGTCGACGGATCGGGCTGTCCGGGTCCGTGCTTGCGCCTCTCGACACCAAATCCGCGCCCTCGATATGCCAGACGCTGGCCGCCTGGGCGCCGCAAAGGCGCTGTGCTGCACCGGCAATGGCATTGAGCGTTGTATCGACATCCTCCGGAGCACGGCTGATCTGGCGGAGGATCTCGCCGGTCGCCTCTTCGCGTTCGAGTGCTTCGCGAAGGTCAGCGTTGCTCTCCTGAAGTTCGTTGAACAGGCGCGCGTTCTCGATGGCGATAACGGCCTGGGCGGCGAACGTTTCGAGGAGGGCGTGCTGACGGGCGGTGAATGGCTCCGCACGGCGCCTGCGGACGAAGACAGCCCCAATGGCCCGGCCATCCCGCAATAGCGGGATGATCACGAGCGCGCGCCCCGGCGACGCCGTTAGGCCGGGCCGCCCCTCTCTAAACAGGGCGGCATCCATCGCCGCAGCAACCGGCCAGACCGCTGCGTACTCGTCCTCGGTGCCGCAGAAAACGACGGGCACCCCATCCAGGATGGAACGTCCGACAGGCTCGGCACGGTCAAGAGGGCGTTCGAGAAGCGGATCGCCGATCCCGTCCCAGCCAGGGAAGAGCGTCGAAGCCACCAAACGGAAGCTATCGCCCGATACCAGAACGACATTCCCCGTTTCGGAGTCGCAGAGCTTCTTCGCACGCTCGGCGATGGCGTTCAGTACCGGCTGGAGCTTCGACGGTGAGCTTGCGATGACCTCGAGCACCTCGGCCAGGGCCGTCTGTTGGTTCAGCGCCTCCGTGAGGTTGGCGACGGCCTCCTGCTGCTCGCGGAACAGCCGGGCGTTTTCGATGGCGATGACCGCCTGGGCCGCGAAGCTGTCGATAAGGGTCTTCTGTTGCTCGGTGAATGGGACTGCCCTGTGACGGGTTGCCCGGATCGCCCCAATAGCCTCTCCATGCCGCATGAGGGGCGCGGCGTAGATGGATACTTCATCGAAGCCCCAGCCCCGCATGACGCGCATGCCTTCCGGGTAGCGGCCCGCCAGCTCAGGGCCATCGGTACGGCCGCAGATCTCCTGGGGGCGCCCTTCGCGGATGGCGTCTGAGATCGTGGTGGCCACATCGGGCTGGGTGATGGGCGCAGCAACCGATTCGCTCATGCCGCGAACCCATTCCAGGTACTCGCCGCCTACCCAGCACGCCACTGTGCCACCCTCGGCGCTCACCAACCGCGGCACGATTTCCGCGAGCGACCGGAACACCGCGTCGATGTCGGTGGGATTCGCGCTGATTATGCGCAGGACCTCGGCCATTCCGGATTGCTGGTCGAGGGCTTCCGCGAGGCTCGTGTTCGCCTCCTGCTGCTCGCGGAACAGCCGGGCGTTCTCGATGGCGATAACGGCCTGGGCGGCGAAGGTTTCGAGGAGAGCCACCTCGCCGGGAGCAAAGGGAATACCATCATCTCGCCGCGCGATGATGGTCCCAATTGCTTCGCCTCCGCTCAGCAGGCGTACAACGACCACCTGCACGGGTGAATCAGGATCCCGGTCGGTGACGGGCCGTGATGCGAGTTCCAGCACCCCGGGAAACCCATCCTGGAACCCTTTCTCCGTTCCAGAGAAGTACACCGTCGTACCGTCGGCAATCGCCCGGCCGACAGGAACACTCCGTATGACGGGAACACGGCCCAGGGCGTTGCCCCCGTGCTGGCCGACCTTGAGGAGTTCATCACCAGCAAGGACGTGTACCGCGGCAAACGTCGCGTTGCACAGGTTCATGACGCGTTCAGCGATAGCATCGCCCACCGGGGAAAGGTCAGTCGGCGACTTGCTGACGATCTCCAGCACCTCGCTCGTGGCCGTCAGGCGCTCAACCGCCTCCTGCTGCTCGCGGAAGAGGCGCGCGTTCTCGATGGCGATAACGGCCTGGGCGGCGAAGGTCTGCATGAGCTCGACGACAGGCTCTGGGAACGGGCCGGATGCGCCGGTCCTCGCAACAGTGATGGCACCGACGGCTCGATCGTCGAGGAGCAACGGGACCATGAGTTCGGCCCTGGGCCAGCGCTCAGCGTGGGCGCCGACAATCCGTCGGATGCCAACTCCCTCGTAGGGCCAAAGGCGCTCGAACGCCTCGATGTCGGGGACAACCACGTTGACGGTTTCGCCGCGAAGCACGGGCTCGATCTGCCGGCCCGCCACCGGGAATGACTTACCGAGCCATTGGGCTCGATCGGGTGGAGGATCCGGCGGCGCGACCCGCTCGGGATTCGTCTGCAATGCCACCACGGTGGCGGACAACCCATCCGCGTCGAGAAGCCTGATGTTTCCGACGTCGGCCACTGCCAGGCGCAGGGCAGCGGCGAGGATGGCCTCGAACACCGGCTGAGCGTCGCCCAGCGAGCGACCCACCACCTCCAGCACATCGCTCGTGGCCTTCTGGCGTTCGAGCGCCTCGGCAAGCTCGCGGTTGCGCTGCTCCAGTTGCTCGGCCATGCGGGCGTTGCCGATGGCCAGGGCCATCTGCTCGGCCGTGCGTTCGACGATCGCGATCTCGTCGGCTGTATAACCTGACTGGCGGCCCGAGAGGATGACACCCAACAACTCACCAGCGAGCAGCATCGGGGCACAGACGGTCGAGCGCGGGACTTCTCGCCGCAGTTCGCGCATGCGCTCCAGCCGGTCGGCTGCGTCGGGATACTCGGCGGCCTCGATCTCGAAGTCAGCGACGTAGACAGTACGCCGCTCACGGGCCGCTCTGCCCTGCGGACTTCGATCATCCATCGGCCTCGACTGGGGAACTGCGTCCCGAACGGCCCGATTCTCGGTGACAATGAGTCGAAGTTCGGTCGAGGCCGGGTCGTCGCCGTCCGTCAGTTCTTCGGGGGCGCCATATCCAAACTCGAAGGTCCGATTCAAGAGCTGCCCGTCTTCGAGTTCATGGAACCCAAAGAAGACCTTTTCACCGGGGACACGAAGATCGCGACTCATCTCAAAGAGGAGACTACGAAGCGTGCGATTGAGGGGGCTGCTGTCTTCGTTGATCCTCCGGAGCATGACACCGTCGGCGCGGTCGCGGAGCTCCAGCTCAGAAATGTGGGCCTGCAGCTCCTCGTACGTAGGGGTTCGTTCCCCGGTCACCTCGCACCTCCCGTCTTCGTGGCGCGGGCCACGAACCGGCGGACTTCGCCCAGGAGCTCATCGCGTGTGAGGGAGCCCTTCTGGAGGATGCGCTCGACGCCGCCATTGAGCGCAGCATGGTCGTCCTCCGATAGCTCACACCCGGTGAGGACGATGACCGGGATCTGGTGCCAGGCGTCGTTCGACTGCAACTCCTCGACGACGCCGAAACCGTCCATTTCGGGCATGACGAGGTCCAGCAGGATGAGCCCGGGAGGGTCGGTGGCGACGTGCTCGAGCGCATCGCGGCCGTTCGCAGCCTCGCAGACGGCCCAGCCGTCGCGTTCGAGCGAACGTCGCAGCATCGCGCGTGTATCTGCATCGTCGTCGACGACGAGCAGGGAGCCGGAACGTGGCTTCACGCTGTCAGCGAGGAGTTGGGTCAGCCGGTCACGGTCGACCGGCTTGGTCATGAAGCCGGCAGCGCCGAGGGTGAAGCCCAGGTTGGTGTCGTCGAGCATCGTCAGGACGATCACCGGGATCGTCTCCAGTGCAGGGTCGGCTTTTAGGGCAGCGAGCACCTGCCAGCCGTCCATCCCCGGCATGAGGACGTCGAGGGTGATGGCGTCGGGATGCGGCGGTTCTTTCGCCCGGGGCAGCCCCTCCTCGCCGCTTGCGGCGGTGACGACTTGGTAACCTTCCTTCGCGAGGGTGCGCGAGAGGAGGTCACGTGCTGTCAGGTCATCGTCGATCACGAGCACCAGCGGTCCTGTCGTGGAGGGAGCACCCGATGACGGAGTAGCGCTGGGTGGCACTGGCGCCAATGTGGTGTCCTCAGACTCGGTCTCGGCAGGGAGCGTGATGGTGAAGGTCGAGCCTTCGCCGGGTGTGCTCTCGACGGTGATGTCGCCCCCCATCATTCGGCAGAAGTGGCGGCTGATAGCGAGCCCCAGGCCCGTGCCGCCGTACTTCCTCGTGGTTGAGGCATCGGCCTGGGTGAACGCTTCGAAGAGGCGGCCGATCTGCTCCTGCGTCATACCGATACCGGTGTCCGCAACGGAGAAGACGATGGAGTCCCTCTTTACTCCTCCCTCCTCCCTCGCCACGCGCAGCGTGACTTCGCCCTTCTCCGTGAATTTTGCGGCGTTCGAGAGGAGGTTGAAGAGCGCCTGGCGGAGCTTGGTCTGGTCGGAACGCATACGGCCGGCACCGGCCGGGCAGTCGATCACCAGCCGGTTCTGGTTCTTGTCGATGAGCGGCCGGACGATCGGCTCACAGTCGCGGATGAGGGTGGCGACGTCGAACTCCTCGAGGTAGAGAGTCATGCGGCCGGCCTCTATCTTCGAGAGGTCGAGGATATCGTTGATGAGCGTGAGGAGGTGTTTCGCCGAGGCGAGGATCTTCTCGAGGTCGGGGACGCTGGCCTCCTGGCCCACGTCCTGGGCCTCTTCGATGAGCATCTCGGAGTAGCCGATAATGGCGTTGAGCGGTGTACGAAGCTCGTGGCTCATGTTCGCCATAAAATCGGACTTGTGTTTCGAGGCTTACTCGAGCTGGCCGTTGGTCGCCTCGAGTTCGCGGAAGAGGCGGGCGTTCTCGATGGCCATGACGGCCTGAGCGGCGAACGTTTCGAGGAGGGTGGTTTCGTTTGGTGTGAACTGGCTCTGATCAGTCCGATGTACCTGGATCGCGCCGATCGCTTCTTCGCCACGCAGCAGCGGAACGGTGATAGCAGAGACGAACGATCGGCCAGAATCACGCATGACACGGGCACCGTCGGGGTACTCGCGGGCGAGTTCCTCCACGGTGCCATAGGCTGCGAGGGTGCGGCGCTCGCGAATGGACTGAGTCAGCTGACGCCGCTCTGTCATCGGATACGTAGTGCCGAGCCGTGATGCGTCCTCGAGGTTGAAGCCGGCCGCTGCGCGCACGAGATTGCCTTCAACGAGGCTGAGATTCGCTCGGTCACCGTGGCAAGCGAGTGCGGCTTTCTCAACGACGGTATCGAGGACCGGCTGGAGGTCGGTTGGCGAGGAGGCGATGACCTCCAATACCTCGGCGGTGGCGGTGAACTGCTCGACGGCCTCCTGTTGCTCGCGGAAGAGGCGGGCGTTCTCGATGGCGATGACGGCCTGGGCGGCGAACGTTTCGAGGAGGGTCACCTCGCCGGCGCTGAACGGACGCTCACCGACCCGCCAGGTGCTTACGACGCCTATAGCCACACCATCGCGAAGCAGTCGAACGACGATGAGCTGGACGGGCTGTTCCGGGTCGACCCGTTTCCAGGCGTCGGCGTCCCGGATTGCTGGGAACTCCCTTTTGAGCTCGCTCGCGGTCCCGGAGAAGCGTACGGTCTCGCCGTCGAGCATGGCCCGCCCGCTCGGGTTGTCTCGAGACAGCAACACTTCGGCTGGTGTGTTCCCTCCGACCAAACCCACTGCCCGGAGCACATCGCCGTCGAGGACGAACACCGCGGCGATCATGCCACCACAAAGCTCGATCACCATCTCGGCGATGGCATGTCCAACCGGCGTGATGTCAGTCGGCGACTTGCTGACGATTTCGAGCACCTCGCTCGTGGCGGTCAGGCGCTCAACCGCCTCTTGTTGCTCGCGGAAGAGGCGGGCGTTCTCGATGGCGATGACGGCCTGGGCGGCGAACGTTTCGAGGAGGCCGATCTCCTCGGCGGTGAAGCGCGACTCATCGTTGCGATGTACCTGGACCATGCCAATCGCCTCACCTCGGCGAATGAGCGGAACAGAAACGGCTGAGGCGAACTCGTGGCCGGCTTCTGTCATGGCGCGCATACCATCCAGATACTCTTCGGCGATGTCTTCCACCCGGCCATAGACTTCGACTGTGCGCCGTTCGCGAACGGCGCGAGCTCCGGATCGCCGTTCAGCCAGCGGGTAGGTGGTACCGAGGCGCGCTCCGTCCGGGAAATTGTGGGTGGCCACCTGGCGCAAGAGATCGCCTTCGAGAAGATTGAGATTCGCTCGGTTGCCCCGACATACAGTGGCCGCCTTTTCGACCAGGGTGTCGAGCACCGGCTGGAGGTCGGTTGGCGAGGAAGCGATGACCTCCAGCACCTCGGCCGTGGCGGTGAGCTGCTCGACCGCCTCCTGTTGCTCGCGGAAGAGGCGGGCGTTCTCGATGGCGATGACCGCCTGCGCGGCGAACGTTTCGAGGAGAGCGACCTCTGCGGGCCGGAATGGGGTGTCCGCCTCCCGGTGGATCTGGAGTACTCCGATGGCCTCGCCGTTTCGAATAAGCGGCACGGTCGCCTGGGCTGACTGTCCGGGCAAGACACGCTCCATCGCAGCGACGCCGTCAGGGTAGAGGCGCTTCGCCTCGTCAATGGTCCCCGAGAACAGGACCGTCCGCTGTTCGCGGATAGCGAGCGAGGCCATGCGGCGCTCCGACAACGCCCATGGCACGGGACGCGTGGGAGCGGGTTGCCCGGCTCGCTCGCGCCACGCCTGCAGGTTGAACGACGCGACGGGCCTGAACATCGCCCCCTCAACAGGGCCGAGGATTGCCATATCGCCGTGACAGATCCGGGCTCCCTTCTCGACCACCGCATCGAAGACAGGCTGCAGGTCAGTAGGCGACTTGCTGACGATTTCCAGGACCTCGCTCGTGGCGGTGAGCTGCTCGACCGCCTCTTGTTGCTCGCGGAACAGCCGCGCGTTCTCAATGGCGATGACCGCCTGCGCGGCGAACGTATCGAGGAGAGCGACCTCTGCGTCGGTGAACGGTTCCTCGCCACGGCCGACGAGGATGACTCCCGGCGCGCCGTCACCGCTGAGCATCGGTACAGCGATGAGACTTCGATGTTCCCGGCCAAGTTCAACGAAGAACTCCGCTTCTCGGACAGGGTCGCGTTGCGCCTCCTGCAATTCCTGCTGTCCGCGTTCCAAGGCCCCGGGGTACTCCTCCCAATAGTCTCGCAGGAGGCCAGAGAAGCGGACCGCTCTTGCTTCGAGCAATGCGCGGCCCGCCGTCGTACCACGGCTGATGGGGCTGCGCTGGTTCAAACCGCGCTCGCCTGCGGATCCACGTCGGTCGAGGACGTCTCCAACCGCCAGGTAGACACCAACCCTTGCCGCCCGGAAGAGGTGTAGCGCGCGATCGGCGATGGCCTGCGCCACAGGCGTGATGTCAGTCGGCGACTTGCTGACGATTTCGAGCACCTCGCTCGTGGCCGTCAGGCGCTCAACCGCCTCCTGCTGCTCGCGGAAGAGGCGGGCGTTCTCGATGGCGATGACCGCCTGGGCAGCGAAGGTCTGCATGAGCTCGACGACGGGTTGCGGAAACGACCCCGCTGCGTCCCTCTTGATCAGCATGAGCCGGCCCACGACGCGCCCCTGGACAAGGCGCGGAAGGGATAGATGTGCCAGGTTCATCACCGGGTCGGGCGGGAGCCAGCCGGTACCCGGGAGATTGCGGTCATCGGCGGCGCTGGCCGGCCAGTCGCGGGCAAACGCATCGAAGTCCTCGAAGAACACATTGACGACCTGGCCCGCCCGCACGGGGAAACTGAGAGTCCCTTCCTGGATATGAAACGACTGGCCAAGGCGAGGGCCTGTGGCTGGTGCAACAACCGTGAAGGCCTCGCCATCGGAATCGAGAAGATCGATCTCGCCGAGGGTGGCGCCAGACAACCGGACCCCGGTCTCGAGGATAGCCTCGAACACGGGTCGTGCGTCCCCGGGCGGACGGCCGACCACCTCTAGGGATTCGCTGATCATTGGCGTTCATAGACGCCCAGGACGGCAGAGACGGGG
>CAZDUX010000043.1:0-6757 GCA_964508715.1 uncultured Anaerolineaceae bacterium
CCGCCCGCTCTGCTCTGGCAGGTACCGAGGGGCGGATTAATCAGCGAATCCCTAACCCACGCACGACCATCGATGCTGATGCCCCCACCCCGACGGGCGGGGGCATCGCAACGTGTGGAGTGTCGCCACGCCCGGCCCTCCCGAGGCAGCGGCTGGCCGGATGACATACTTGTGCTTGCGCGCGCACTTTTTATTCCTGTAAGGTCGATCCCATGCCATCTCCCGCTGACAGCGACTTGCCCCCGCTCGACCACCCTCCTGAACGCGGCCGCCATGACAAGGAAGGCCGTCAACGCGCCCTCCTCGATGCCGCAACCCGTGTCTTCGCCGAACATGGCTTCGATGCCGCTACCACACGCGAAGTCGCCGAGATTGCCCGCTGCTCCGAAGGCCTCATTCACCGCTATTTCGGCGGCAAGCGCGGGCTCCTTCTAGCCCTCCTCGAAGCCCGGGCTCCCGAAATTGCTGCCACCATCTCCCGGCCTTCGTCTTTCGAAGGCAGCGTTGCCGCGCAGATTGCCGACCTCCTCATCTCCCAGATCGATGCAATGTGGGAAAACCGCGAGATCATGCGCGTCAACGTCTCACAGGCCAGCATCGACGCCGAAGTTGGCGACGTTATCGCCCGCCAGTACAACGGTGTGCGCATCGTTTCCATCGAATCACATCTGTCCGGCCTCCAGCTTGCTGGCCGCATCCGCCCCGACGTGAACATCCACAGTGTCGCCCATGCGCTCTCCGGCCTCGGCTTTGCCATGGGCTTCTGGGCCCAGGTCGTCTTCGCCCAACCACGCGATGAAATCCGTCATTCAGCCCGCGCATTCGCCGATATTCTGGCTCGCGGCCTCGAACCATCGCCCCGCCACACCTCTGCGGGAGAGGACACCCTGTGAAATTCGAATACAAGTACATCGTTGCCCTCGTCTCCGTCTTCGGTCTCTTCATGGACCTTCTCGACGGCACGATCGTCAACGTCGCCGCTCCAACGCTCGCCCAGGACTTCAATGCATCCACCACCACGATCGAATGGGTCATCACGGGCTATCTCCTGAGCCTCGCCGTCTTCATCCCCGTCTCCGGCTGGGCTGGTGATCGCTTCGGTACCAAGCGCACGTTTATGTTCGCCCTTTCCGTCTTCACCCTTTCGTCGTTCCTCTGTGCCATGGCCTGGAACATCGAGTCACTTATCGCCTTTCGCATCTTCCAGGGTGTTGGTGGTGGCATGCTTACCCCGGTTGGCACCGCCATGGTCTTCCGTGCCTTCCCTCCCAGTGAGCGCTCGAAAGCATCCGGCGTCATGGTCATCCCCACCACGGTCGCTCCTGCGAGTGGACCGATCCTCGGTGGCTTCCTCGTCGAATACGTGAGCTGGGAGTGGATCTTCCTCGTCAACGTCCCCGTCGGCATCATCGGCCTCTTCGTCAGCTGGCGATTCCTCCAGGAGGACAAGCAGCCGAGCCCCGGCCACTTTGACATGTACGGCTTCGCCCTCGCAGCCGCCGGTATGGCTTCCCTCCAGTATGCCCTCGCCGAAGCAGGCTCCCGCGGTTTCGATGACACCCGCGTGATTGGCTTCCTCGTCGCGGGCGCTGCCCTCCTCGCTGCCTTCGCAGCCGCCGAGCTACGTATCACCCAGCCGATGATCGACGTCCGCCTCTTCCGAAACCGCCTCTTCCGCCAGTGCACCAGCACCCAATTCATCTCGATGATCGGTTTCTCCGGTGCGCTCTTCCTCCTGCCGTTCCTCCTCCAGCGCGAACGGGGCCTCTCCCCATTTGAATCTGGCCTCACCACCTTCCCCATGGCTATCGGTGTCATGATGATGGCTCAGCCGGTGAGCCGCCTGTATCGCTTCATTGGTCCACGCCGGCTCATCGCCACCGGACTCGTACTGGCCACATTCAGCACC
Organism: uncultured Anaerolineaceae bacterium; assembly: GCA_964508715.1. GTDB lineage: Bacteria > Chloroflexota > Dehalococcoidia > Tepidiformales > Tepidiformaceae > JAKALX01. The sequence continues at coordinate 1,910 of CAZDUX010000043.1, forward strand.
CTCACCCTCGCATTCATCGATCTGGATACCAACCTCTGGTACATCCGCGGCATCATGCTCCTCCGCGGTTGGGGCTTCGGTATGATGCTCGTCCCCATGCAGGCCGCCACCTTCGCCACCATCTCACCAATCGACACCGGCCGTGCAAGCTCCCTCTTCAGCGTCAGCCGTATGGTCGGCCAGAGCCTCGGAGTCGCTATCTCCGCCACCGTGCTCAGCAATCGCATCACGGCCCACGGCGGTGTCCCCGCTGCCCACCTCCGCAATCTCCCGCAGGCCGTTCAGGATGGCACGGTGCTCGCCTACCGCGATGCCTTCGTCGTTGCCGCCGTGCTTACCGTGCTCGGTATCATCATGGCCCTCCTCATCAAGGACAGCGACGCCGAGGCGAGCATGAAACCTCGGACCATCACCACCGGCAGAGACTCCGACGAACTCGCAGTGGTAGTCCACTGAGTGTATTCCGCGAGTCCAGACCCTGGCTGGAAGGCCTGGCGCTCCCCTTCCCACCGATTGGTGCGCTGTCGCCAGTGTCGGCGATGCCGTGTTGCGCAGACCACCCGGTCCCTCGATCCTGCCTTTCGCATACACTTTCGCCGATGGCTCACGTCCCTCGCCTCTATATCCCCGAACGCCTCGGCCCGGGCCCGATCACCCTCGATGCGGCCCAGGCTCGCCGCCTCACCTCAGTCATGCGCCTTCGTGAGGGCGAAAGCTTTCTCGTCTTCCCGGGTGATGGCCGGGAATGGCGCGCCCGCCTCGTTTCGGTGTCGAAGGCAGCCACCCTTGCCGAAATTGAGGAACTTACCCGCCAGGAACCTGCCCTTCCCATCATCCTCGAAGCGTGGCTTGCCCTCATCCGACCCCAACTCTTCGACTTGGCCATCGAGAAATGCACCGAGGCCGGTGTCGACATCATCCGCCCGATGCGTACCGGGTATCTCGCCCGTGGCGAATCGGCATCCGGCCAGCGCCAGGACCGCTGGGAGCGCATCGCCATCGAAGCCGCCGAGCAATCTGGCCGCCTGCGCGTCCCCGTCATCGAGGCTCCCACCGAGTTCTCGAGCCTGCTCAATCGTCCGCGGATCCCCACCTTCATCGGTGAGCAGCACGGCAGACCGTGGTCCGAAGTGGCGGAACGCATGCCCCTTCAGGGCGCCGTGGCTGTCGTTGTCGGACCCGAGGGCGGCTTCAGTCGCGACGAACTCGCTGCGGCGACTGCCCACGGCGCTGTGGCCACCTCGTTCGGCCCCAACATCCTCCGTGCCGAGACGGCGGCTATCGTCGCTGTTTCCCTCGTCCGGTCTCTTGGCAGGTAAACACGGGCGACCCTCCGCCAATTTCCCGCTACCCTGCTTCCATGCAAACCGTTCGGGGACTCGGCATCGCCTTCGCACTCTTCGCCGCGAGCTTCGCGCTCCATATCGTGGGCGGTGCGACCGGCCAGGGTTGGCTCTTCGCCATCGCCGTTGCCTTCATCTACATCACGGCCACCGGGTTCCCCGCGATCGCCATTATCATCGCCGGTTTTCCCGACCTCGATCATCCCGGTGCTCGTTTCACCGGGGCCGTCGGCGCGGCAGCCGGCTATGTCTTCACGGTGGGGGCCCTCTGGGCGGCAAACGGTCGCGCCTTCGCCTGGTGGGAGTTCCCGGCCGCCTTCCTCCTCGTCATGCTCTCGACGGCCATCATCCTCGTTGGCTGGCGTCTCCGAGCCAGCCGGGGGTCGCGCATTAATCCGCGGGCACTCCCCGGCCGGAGCTAACGGTCAGTTCCGCAACTGCGGATCGAGAATGTCGCGCAACGCATCCCCCAGCAGATTCGCTCCCAGCACCACCAGGCTGATCGCGATCCCCTGGAACGCCGCGAATACGATCCTACATAATATCGGCCAGGGCACGATCTCGAACGTCACCGGCAACCATTGCGTCATCTGCCCGACGACTGGACGCTTTCCCCCGGAAGCTTGTTCTCATGTCGCCCGGCGCAACATTCACAGGGTCCCGCGCCCACGGCAACTACAACGTGATAACCGTGATCGCCGACACAGCGAACACGATCTGTGGCGGAGATCGGCGAGGCGGCGCATGATCTATCGTCGTATAGCCGACGCCCACCGCTTGTCGACATCTGCCCGGCGGCTGAACGGCCCATGGCTGCACCGCCCCAGATATGGTTTCCGTCACTCGTTATCGGTGGATTCTTCCTGCTGTCGTTGCCACCACATCCCGTGAAGGCCGGTGCCGAGGCGCGTCGGCACCCAAACCACCGGCCCACCGGGGCCCACCTTCGTCCAGGATGCCCGATCCCATGCCTTTCGTGCCCATGGCATCCCTCCGGAGACTACGCCCCTCGAGCTTGAGCGCTGCTCTCCTCCGCCGCTTTCCAACCTGCCAATGCTTGCCTGGAATTGAGAGCGGGTCCTTTGCTTCCTCAATAACGGTGGCCGCCGCCTCGCGTAATTCGCATCTCGCAGCGCCGTTTGCTAGATTGCCTCCGAGTCCTTTCAAACAACCGAACACCTTATCTGTAACGAAAGAAGGAGGGCAGTCATGCCCAAGCGTCTCGCAGTCTCCGTCGGCTTTGCCCAGGGCCCCGAGGCCACCAAAGAGATCATCAAGCGCATTCAGATCGCCGAGGAAGTTGGCGTCGAGACCGTCTTCACCGCCGAAACCTGGGGCCGCGACCAGTTCTCGCTCCTCACCCAGATCGCGCTCAATACGAAGAAGATCAATCTCGGCACTGGCATCGCCCCGGTCTTTGGCCGCTCCCCCGCTGTCCTCGCCATGACTGCCGCCACACTCGACGAACTCTCCGGTGGCCGCGTCGTACTTGGACTTGGCACCTCCGGCGCTCGCGTCATCGAGCATTGGCACGGCGAGAAGTTCTCCAAGCCAATCCAGCGCACGAAGGAATACGTCGAGATCATCAATATGATCATCAGTGGCGAGAAGGTCTTCTACGACGGCGAGATCTTCAAGCTTCAGCGCGGATTCAAGCTCCTTTTCGAACCCGTTCGCAAGCACATCCCCATCTACGTCGCCTCCATCTCCCCAAGGAGTATGCAGAGCCTCGCCGGCGTCGCCGACGGTTGGATGCCCATCTACTGGCCGAAATCGAAGTTCGACGACGGCAACAAGCTGATCTCCGAAGCCGCCCAGAAGGCAGGCCGCCCCGCCGATGCCGTCGAATGCGTCGCCTCCGTCACAGTCGTCATCAATCCCGATATCGAGAAGGCGAAAGTCCAGGCCGCTGGGCCCATCTCCTGGTACGTCACGAACATGGGCGACTTCTATCACGAGATGCTTACCCGCAACGGTTTCGGCCCCGAAGTTGCCGCCATGCGCAAGGCAGGCGAAGAGCACAAGCCCATGCCCTTCCAGACCAACCCCGAACTCATGGCCGCCATGGGCGACCGTATGCTCAACGAAACCGCCATCTACGGCGACCTCGAAACAGTTGCCGCCGGCCTCGAAGAGCGCCGCCAACTCGGTGTCGACCTCCCGAGCATCTCGATGCCAATGGGGTCCCCCCAGGATGTCGAGCGTATCCTCGGCACCCTCGTCAGCTAACCTCGCTCGGGCCAGTCAGCCGAACGGGCCTGCTTTTTTTCGAAGCAGGCCCGTTCACACTCCGAATTCATCGCCCATTCGCCCTCTCGCCCTCTCGCCCCCTCGCCCATTCGCCCTTTCGCCCTCTCGCCCTTTCGCCCTCTCGCCCTCTCGCCCTCTCGCCCTCTCGCCCATTCGCCTATTCGCCCATTCGCCCTTTCCGACGATGCGGGATCCCCGCGTCGTGCGTATCCTCACACCATGCGCATCCTCGTCACCACCGATGGCTCCGAACGTTCACTCCTCGCTGTGCCCCACGCAGCTCGCCTCGCTCGGGCCACCGGCAGCGAGCTTACCCTTGGGCGGATCCTCGATCCCCTGATCGACCTCCACCGCGAAATCGCTACCCGTATCGATATTGCCGCCACCAATGTCCGTACCCGCTGGCTTGGTGAACTCGCTGCCCACCTCGCGGACGTGCACGTCGGCGGTGAAGTCGCCGTTGGACGCAAGCGTGCCCGCGAGAGCATGACCGATGCAGTCCTTGAACTCGTGTTCGATACGCGAGCGGATCTCCTCGTCATGTCCAGCCGCGGTGCTGGTATGCTCCGCCACGCCCTTCTCGGCAGCACTGCCCTGGGTGTCGTTCAGACTGCCGAAGTTCCGGTTCTTGTCGTTGGAGAGCAGGCCCACCCTCCACTCGGTGACCCGGGACCTTACCGCCTCCTCGCTACGACCGACGGCTCACCCGCGTCACACGCCGTCCTCGCAGCGGTCGGTCCGCTCTTCCCGCCATCCACTGCCGAAATCACACTCCTTCAAGTCTGCGAACCAGCCCCCGGCCATCGTGACTCCCAGGAGGAAGCCTGCCGCGCAAAGCTCGAGGCCGCGCGCGCTCATCTCCCCCCGGATCTCGACATTGCTACCGTCCTCCGCGAAGCCTCGCCCACACTCGATGTCCCGGCAAACATCCTCGCCGAAGCCGAAGCGCGCAGCGTCGACGCTATCGCCATGTCTACCCATGGCGCCAGTGCCCGCCGCCGCCTCTTCGCTGGCAGCATTGCGATGTCTGTCCTGACCCGGTCCACCCGGCCGGTCCTCCTCGTGCGCAGCCGTTTCTGATCGCGCACAACGCGACTGCCGCCCGCGCTGCACCAGTCGCCCGCGATCCCTGAACGGTGCATGCCGAAATCCCCGGGTGGTGTGCGGCCAACATATCGCTACACGAGTGGCAAATCATCCTGTATTGTCCCCGAGCGGTGCCGACAGATCTTCTTCTTGTTCATTTTGATCTTAG
>CAZDUX010000044.1:0-5242 GCA_964508715.1 uncultured Anaerolineaceae bacterium
GGTGTATTACGTGCAGTACGCTCATGCGCGATTGGCCAGCATCCTCGACCGGGCACGAGAGCAGGGGTTGACTCCAGACGGCGGAGACGTATCGCTCCTGACTCAGCCGCACGAGCTCGGCCTCGTCCGCGAGATGATGCGGCTTGTCGACGTCATCGAGACCGTAGCGGTCACGTTCGAGCCACAGCTTCTGCCGCACTACGCGATGTCGCTCGCAACCGCATTCCATACGTTCAACGATGCCTTCAAGCAGCAGAATGACTCTTCGTTGAAGGTAATCACCGGCGATGAGGCGATGAGCCGTGCACGGCTGCGGCTCGTGCTCGCAGCGAAAATTTCGCTGGCCCGAGTACTCGGACTCATGGGGATGGACGCACCCGAGCGGATGTAAGGCCCAATCTCGTAGAGTCGGCACATGGCCACGATTATCGGTATTGATCTTGCGTGGTCGGAGCAGCGTGAATCCGGGCTCTGCGTGCTCTCCGTTGACGGCGATGGCGTACGCTGCGAGCGGTTGGCAGCACTCTGCCTTTCGAGCGAGGCCATATCGGAACTTGTACGGTCGGCTCCCACTCCGGTGGTTGTGGCTGTCGACGCGCCGCTGATCACCGGTGCGAAGCGCACGGCCGAACGCGAGCTCAATTCGGTCTTCGGCCGCTTCAAGGCGGGCGCCTACGTTGCCAGCGAAGCCTTTCTTGCGGGGATGAACGGGCTGGCCGGGCCGGAAACCGGGCGCCGCCTCGCTGCTGACGGTTTCGACCTCGACCCGAACAACCTGGGAACAGCCGAGCGGATCGCCATCGAGGTGTATCCACATCCTGCCCACGTGGTTTTCTTCGGGCTCGAGCACCGGCTCCCGTACAAGAAGGGCCCGGTGAAGCAGAGGCAGGCTGTGCTACGCCAGTATACGGAGCACCTGGCAGGCTACCTGGCGGCACATACCCCCGAGTTGGTTCATACAACAGACATCCGCCGGCATCTGCAGACCGATCCTTCGACACTGAAGGGCGCCGCCCTCAAACGGTTCGAGGACACGCTCGATGGGCTGACCTGTGCCCTCATTGGTCTGCATTGCTACCGGGGAGGCCCCGCAGGCATCCACATTTTCGGAAATGGGTGTGACGGGTATATCGTCGTTCCAGGGCCGTTGCCACGTGCGTCGCGACGGGGCCCGGAGGGGATCAGTCATGGTTGAACTCATTGAAGCGCTCGCCGGGAGGCGTGCCCGGCGGTCATTCACCACGGACCCGGTACCGCCTGAAATCAAGGAAGTGCTGTGGAGGGCCATCAATGTGGCGCCGAGCCATGGGAACACCCAGCCCGCCCGGGTATTGGTTGCGGAATCACCCGGGGTGCGAGAGAAGCTCGTTGCCGCACTATCGGAAGGGAACCGGAGCTGGGCGCCAGCAGCACCGCTCCTGTTCGCACTCGTCGCGAACTTCGAGGGCGCGGACACGCCTATCGAGCGGGAACTCATTGCCTTCAATTGCGGCATCGCCGTTGGCAGCCTGCTCGTCCAGGCGACATCGATGGGCCTGACCTGTCACCCCATGGCATCGTTCGACGAGGCGGCCGCGCGGTTGGCGCTTGGCGTACCGGAAAACGTGCGGGTGCTGGTGATAGTGGCGGTGGGCTATCCGGGACCGATTGAGGCACTTCCGCCCGACCTCCAGGAGAAGGAACTGGCACCCCAATACCGGATTCCACTGGAGAATCTCGTGGGGCTGGACCGTTGGGGCGATGCCCAGGCGTTGAGCGCCCGCGAACTGCGAAAGCGCCAACGGTGACCACCCAGCCGCGCTCCGCAACGGATAAGTCAGCGATGGAAGTCGCCCGGGCGTGTGGCGCCGAGGCATCCCGGATCATCCGCGAGGGCTTTGGGCGGGTTGGTGTCTCACAGGTGAAGGGGCGCGGCAACGTGCTCACCGAGACGGACCTGGCTGTCGAGCGGGCCGTGACGGCCATTCTCCGCAGCGAGTTTCCCGGCCACGCCATTCTGAGCGAAGAGACGGCCGCCGGGACGCGCTCCAACGGCTGGATGTGGGTGGTCGACCCGATCGACGGCACGAAGAATTTCGCGCAGGGGATCCCGCACGTCGGATCGAACATCGCCCTCTGCCATGCGAACCAACCAGTAGCCGCTCTGACTGTTCATCCGCTCCTGGACTGGGAATTCACGGCGGTACGTGGCGAAGGGGCATTCCTGAACGGCGAGCCGATCCACGTCTCTGAGGCGGTAAGGCTGGCTGACTCGGTCGTGGCGATCGACCTGGGATACATCGCCGAACGCGGGCGCCGGCAGCTCGAGATGGCTCTGCACCTCTGGCCCGCGATGCAGGCGCTACGCACATCCGGATCGGCTGCGCTCGGCTTCGCCTACGTGGCAGCCGCGAAGTGGGACATCTACCTCCACTCGAACTTGCAGCCGTGGGACAGCGCGCCGGGGCTCCTGCTCGTCCGTGAAGCTGGCGGGGTCTGTCTCGACCGCGATGGCGGCGAAGCGACGATCTTCAGCGAAGGGGTCATCGCCGGGAATGCCGCCATCACTGCCGAGTTTCAGGAGACGGTGCCGGGGCTCGGCTGGCGCTGATCAGCGCGACGAGTGCCCGACCTGCAGGTTGCTCCCGTCCGAGAGGAAGCTCTCGAGCATCCACGCCCACTTGTCGAGCCCACGGATGATCTCGATGTAGATGTCCTGGGTGGCGAGTTCGTCATCCAGCGTGGCGGCAGAGTGGCGCAACCGCTCCGAGGTCTTCATCAATCGTTCGTGCATCAGGCTGGTGAGTTTCTCCCACGCCTGCTCATCCGTCGGGAACACACCCGGCTCCTTCGCCGCGGCTACATCGGCAATCGTGCCGTGAGCTGTACCGCGAAGGGCGAGTACACGTTCGGCGACAAGGTCGGCGTACTCGCGGCATTCTCCAGCAATGGTATCGAAGAGAGCGTGAAGGCCGGCGAAGTTGGGGCCATGGACATTCCAATGGGCCTGCTTTGCCGAGACGTGGAGGTCGATGAGGCGTACGAGGCTGGCATTGAGATCGGCGATGATCTCACCGCGCCGGGCAGCATCGAGGGCACTGGCGGGGGCGGTGAGCATTGCCATTCGGCTGGGCATATTGTTGTTCCTCCAGTTCGAGGCTACCGGGCACGGAGGCATGCGGCCGCAGCAAAGCAGCTTTCCAACTTGCAGACTCGTTGCGGGAACTTCTCATCGGTAACGCTGGCAGGCGAGCGTTCATGCGGGTGATAATTCGCATGTACGCCGTCTGCGGTAAGGAGGGGCGGGTGACGCCGATTTACGACCTTGCGGAGCGTTACGTCGAGGAGATGGCTGCACTCGACCCAATTGCGGCCACGCGGAGCGGCATTGCAGGCCACGAGGCCCGGCCAACCGATTACTCTCCCGCAGGCTTTGAGGCGATCGCAGAATTGGATCGCCGCATGCTGGCCGAACTGAATGTGCTTACACCGCAGGATGAGCGCGACCGGATTGCGCGTGACCTGATGCGAGAGCGGATCGGGATCAGGCTCGAGCGGTTCAACGCGGGCGAGCATTTCCGGGACCTGCGCATCATCGCGAGTCCCTTCCAGGCACCGCGAGAGGTATTCGACGTCCAACCCCGAACCAGCCTGGATGAGTGGCAGGCGCTGGCAGCGAGGCTGGCCGCCGTCCCTGCCATGGTGGAGGGCTACCTGCGCACAGTTGGCACAGGGTTCGAGCGCAGGACGCCGCCCGCCCGCCTGCAGGTAGTGGAGTGCATCAGGCAGGCGGAGACATGGTCCGGGCGCACCACTGGCCAGTCTGCATTCGAGCGAATTGTGCGGGAGTTCGAGTCGTCGCCATTTCGGAATGAGAGCCTGCTCAGCGACCTTCGCATTGCGGCCTCAGCGGCCGCACGGTCTTACGCGCGGGCAGCGGATGAGCTGTCTCCGCTGGTCGCCGGAGCAACTGAGAAAGATGCTGTGGGGCGGGAGCGATACCTGCTCGCAGCACGCTACTTCACCGGCGCTACCCTGGACCTCGAAGAGACCTACTCGTGGGCGTGGGACGAGCTGCACGAGATCGAACGGGCGATGGATACGACGGCAGCGGCGATCCTGCCCGGCGGCAGTGTGCCAGATGCGATTGCCCTGCTGACAAGTGACCCGGCACGTGTGATCGAGGGCGTCGACGCGTACCGCGAGTGGCTCCAGGGTATTCACGACGAAGCGATGGAGGCGCTGGCCGGGACGCATTTCGATATCCCCAGGCAGATTCGGCGCGTTGAGGTACTGATTCCGCCCCCGGGTGGCGCGATGGCCGCACACTACACCGGCCCCTCAGAGGATTTCACACGGCCGGGCCGAACGTGGTGGCCCACCGGGTCAGCCACTCGTTTCCCGAAGTGGACGGAGGTGACGACGGCCTACCACGAAGGCGTCCCCGGCCACCACTTCGAGATCGGGCTGCGGAAGTGCCAGGGCGAGAGCCTGTCACGCTACCAGCGCAGTTGGACGAGCATTTCTGGCTATAGCGAAGGTTGGGCGCTCTACGCAGAGCGGCTTATGGGCGAACTCGGCTATTTCGAGAACCCCGACTACCAGCTCGGATTGCTGGCGGCCCAGGTGTTACGCGCGGTACGTGTCATCATCGACATCGGGATGCACCTGGAACTGACGATCCCGGCGGGTCAGCCGTTCCACCCGGGCGAAAGGTGGAATCACAGCCTCGGGTTGGAGTTCGCGCTCAACCGGGGGCGCTCGGAAGAGTTCATGCGAAGCGAACTCGTACGCTACCTCGGCTGGCCCGGGCAGGCGATCAGCTACAAGGTGGGTGAGCGGTACTGGCTGCAGGCACGCGAGGCGGCGCGACACCGAATGGGCGATAGCTTCAGCCTGAAAGAGTTCCACATGGCGGCCCTGGGCCTCGGGCCAATGGGACTCGACCAACTGAGGCGGGAGATGGCCGGCTGATGCAGATCGTCTTGCCGTCCGTCGTCTCGGGTATCGGTGTCGTGCTGCTACTCGTCGGTATTTTCGTTGACCAGTCGATCGTGCGGTTTGCGTGCATCAGCCTGGGTGCACTCCTGCTATGGCTCGACTTCTTCATCACGATGGCGATCTTTCGCTACCACGTCCGGGCCATCAACGGCCGCCTCCGGCGGCTGGAGGAGCACCTAGTGTCTCGTAACCATAAGATCTAGTACAATTATGAGATGGGACGAGCAACTGAGTTCAGGCTACGGGCAGGGGATCGAGAGCA
>CAZDUX010000045.1:0-4965 GCA_964508715.1 uncultured Anaerolineaceae bacterium
CAGCACCTCGCCTCGCACCTGATGCAGGAGCTCGACGCGGGGCGGGAACGGCTGCTGTTGGTGGTCATCGACCCGCACCAGGACCTGGCCGAGAGCGTGCTGAGCGTCGTGCCGTCGGGCATCGAGGATCGCACGGCCTACCTGAACCTCACGGACCGGGAGCGGCCCGTCGGGCTCAACCTGCTCGATGTTGCCTTGTTCCCCAACCGCGATCGGACGGCCGAGAACATCGTCGCAATGCTGCACCGGCTCTGGCCAGACAACTGGGGGCCGCGCATGGAAGGCGCGCTGCGCGCGGCATTGCTGTCTCTCCACCAGGCGAACCAGGTCCGCCGGCGCGGGGAGCAGTACACGCTGCTCGACGTCGTGCCTCTCCTGACGAGTGCCGAGTTCCGGCAACGCGTGATGTCGCAGGTGCCGGACCAGACGCTCTGGGCGTGGTGGCACGACAACTACGATCAGGTCGGCCGTGCCTTCCAGCAGCAGATCGCCAACCCGGTCACGACCAAGGTCGGCCGGTTCCAGGTCACGGAGGCGGCCCGACTGACGCTCGGCCAGGCGCAGTCCACCTTCAACCCGCGCGCGCTTCTCCGGGATGGTGGCGTGCTGATCGTGAACTCGGCCGTTGGACTGCTTGGCGAGGGCGGCGCGGCCCTCATCGGCGCGACCATCCTCAATCTGCTCTCGCTCATCGTCGAAGAGCAGATCGAGCTACCGGACAGCGAACGCAGCCGGCTGGTCGCGCTCGTGGATGAATCGAGCACGCTCGGCGGCGCCGACTACCCGCGGATGATGAGCGAGCTTGGCAAGTACGGCGCGAGCTTCGTGCTCGTCACACAGTCGCTGGCCAAGCTCGACGCCATCGACACGGCGCTACGGCCAACGGTCTTCGCGAATATCGACAGCCTCACCGTGTTCCAGGTGAGCGCCGAAGATGCCCGCTACCTCACGCCGGAGCTGGGCGGCGACCTCGAGGTGGCGGATCTCGTCTCGCAGGACGACTACGAGTGCTACGCCCGCTGGTCTTCGAACGGCCACCGCAACTCGGCGTTCTCGCTCCACATCGACCCGCCAGCGCCGCTGGACAGCTCCCGTGTGGCGGCGCTGGCGCACCGCTCCGCCCAGCGGTTCGGCCGCTCGCGCTCGGAGGTCGCCCGGGAGGTGGACCGCGTCCTCACCAATCGCGGAATCAAGGTTGGACAGCGCGAGTTCGAGGGCTGGCTGCCGCCGCCGGTCCCCGTGAGCACGATGGGAGAGGACGGTGCGATTCCTGCCCGGCCGAAGCGCAACGAACACCGCGACAGGAGGAGCTAGCGCGATGGCGACAGAATTTGACGCACGCAGCTCTGAGACCCTCGCCTGGGTCCTCCGCCTGCCACTCGTTTCGGCGTCGCAACTCACACTTCTCCTCGGCGACCCGGAGCCTACGGTGAACACCCGCCTGCGCGCGTTGGAGCGGCAGGGTTGGCTCGATTGGGTGGATTCGCCCGTTCCAGATGCCGACGCTGGACGCCTCTACGTCCTCACCGGCGAGGCTCGAAAGTGGGTCGGCGAACGTTTCGCTGGCACGGACGTCCCGCCGCTCCCGGTGGCGCACAACGAAATCCTGCACCGCCTCGCCGGCATCGAGGCGACCGTCGCCTTCAATCACCTCGTTGCGGAACTCGGGTCCGTTTGCCGTCGCGACCCGGAGCTCGAACTGTCGGAGGCGTTGTCTCTTCCCGTCCGCCGCCGCGAAGCCTGGTGGCCGCCAGGAGTGCACGGGCTCGTAGTGCTCCAGCAGGGCGAACTCATCGCGCCACTCTCTGTCGCGATCGATCACCCGACCGCCCCGGGCGTGCATCGAGGGGCGACGCTCGCGGGCTGGTACGCGCATCGCGATGGTGGCCGTCTGTCCGCCCCGGATGCCCCGTTCATCGTCCTGGCCGCTGACGATCGAACGGCTGAGGAGTGGAAGCAGGCTGTGGCCGGCGCGGCTGAGCGTCGAGGTGTGCTGCCTCTCGAAGTGCACGTCGCGCCACCGGGAACGAATCCATGCGGCCGTCTGCGTACGGGGCTGCGATGGATCGCGCAACCGAGCACGTGCCAACCAATCACTTCCATCTTCGCCGGCGCCCCAGAGACGCTTCCCCGCTCGGTCCGCCTGCATGAGTGGGCTCGGCAGGTTCTCGGCGAAGTGCCGCCGCGTGCCCGGCGCGCACAGCGCGAACGCGTCGCTGCGCTCTCGCTCTTCGCATCGCCCGAACAACTCGGGCTGCTGGAGACCGCTGGCCGCCTGCCGCTACTCACGGAGTCCGACTTGGGACGCGTCCTCGCTGTCCCGCCACCATTGCTCAGGCGGCAGTTGGACCGAGCAGTTCAGCACGGGCTCGTCGACGCGGTCGTCGGTCCCATCGGCCAGAGGCACTTCGTGCTCGGGGAGTTCGGGCTTAGGCTCCTCGCCGCGCGGGCCGGAGTCCCGTTCCGCCGCTTCGCGAACCACACCCCGTTCGTTGCGTCGCTGCCTGCCGCGGCAGGCGGCCGTCTTCAGACGTTGATCCGCCAGTTCGAGCACACGGTCGGCGCGAACAGCTTCATGGTTGAATGCCTTCGCAACAGCTCTGATCCGGGGTCTCCGGCCTTGGCGGTGTGGCAGAACCCAATCGAGGCGGTCGTTCGATTCGAGTCCGGTGGCGTACGACGAGCACTGCGCCCAGACGGCGCCGGCGAAGTCGTGCGGGAGGGCAGACCGCACTCCTTCTTCCTGGAATGGGATCGCGGGACGGAACGCATCAATGTCCTGCTTGAGAAGCTCACTCGATACGCCGCCTATTACCGCTCAGCGTCCGCGGCGTCCGCCGACGCCCTGCTTGTCGTCACGCCCACCCCACACCGTGAGATTGTGGTTTGGCGAGCGGTGTCCGCAGTCATGCGGCCTGAGGCGGAGCGGGGCGTGGTCCGGACGACAGTCGCGTCGCTCGTCGATCAGTACGGGCCATACGCCCCGATCTGGCGACAGTTCGGGTCCGACGTCCGCGGATCGTGGCCGGGTGATCCGTGATGCTGGGTCACCTCACTCCCCAGGAACGGTTGGAGCGCATCGCCGAGCTACTGATGCGTGCGGTCGCGCTAGATGTACAGCAATGCGAGCGCACCGGTGAGGGGCAGGCCACGGAGACGCCTTCCGTTGGCACCGCCAAGAAGGGGCCACGACACCGGCGGCCAACGGAAAGAACAGCCGCGAGGTTCCGTGAAAATTAGTCCCAAAGGGTTGCCATCACCGGTGGCTGTGATGAATCTGGGCGTCCGGTTGGCCCTCGGGCCGAGCGGCAGGAGGAACCATGCGCTGCGCAATCTACACACGGGTGTCCACCGACGAGCAGGCCAGGAGTGAGTACAGCTCTCTCGACCGGCAGCAGGAGGTGTGCGCCGCGTACATTGAAATCCACCGCGAGAAGGGCTGGCACGTGGTGCAGGTCTACGAGGACGGAGGCTACTCCGGGAAAGACCTCAATCGGCCGGGCATCCAGGAACTCATCCAAGACCTGAGCGAAGGCAGGATCGACGCGATCGTCACCTACAAGATTGATCGGATCTCCAGGTCGCTGAAGGACTTCTACGACTTCTGGGAAGTGCTCAAGGCCAGCAACGTGACCTTTGCTTCGGCGACGCAGCATTTCGACACATCAGACTCCGCCGGAATGCTCATGCTCAATATCCTCTTGAGCTTCGCGCAGTACGAACGCGAACTCACCCGGGAGCGAACGCTGAGCAAGATGGCCGGGCGGGCAGCCAAGGGCCTCTGGAATGGCGGCCCGGTCCCGTTGGGCTTCGACTACTCACCGGACTCGCAAGAGCTTCGGCCCAACGACGAGGAGGCGCCCATCATCCGGTTCGTCTTCGATCGTTTCCTCGAAACGCATTCGCCGAGCACGGTCGCGCGTGAAGCGAACAGCCGAGGGTACCGAACGAAGCGGCGTGTGGTTGTGACGCGCGATGGCTCGAGCAAGGCGATTGGGGGAAACCGGTTCGACGAGGACACGATCGCCGCGGTCATTCGCAACCCGCTCTACAAAGGCTTCATCCGCTTCGACGGCGAAGTGCATCCGGGAAACCACCAGCCGCTCGTCGACGTTGAATCGTGGGAGGCTGCGAACCGCGTGTCCGGGCGCATCAGGGAAGAGGATCGAGGTTTCTACAAAGATGATCACGTCCACCTGCTGAAGGGACTAATCAAGTGTGGTGTCTGCGGCACGACCATGACTCCATATCCCGCCGGCAAGAAGGACAAGGCGGGCAACCCCTACCTGTACTACTCGTGCACCTCGGTGACCCAGGACGGAAGCGCCTCCACGTGTCCCGTCCGTAGCGTTCCAGCGCGCGAGTTCGAGTCGCTCGTCAAAAACCTCCTTTCCGACCTCGGGCGGGACAGGGCTATCTTGCAGGCGTGTGCGGATGTCGCGAATCGCGAGGCCGTTGCGTCAGTCGACGAGCTGCGGACCCAGCAGCGTAGAAACCATGAGGAGCTTGCGCGGTTAACCACCGACATCCGTCGCATCATCGAATTCGTCAAGGCGAACGACGAGGTTCCGGCCGATATGAGGGCGGAGTTCAAGCAGTTGACGGCGGAGAAAGAACGCCTCGGGACAGTGGTCGAGAAGCTGCAGGTGGCCATCGATCGCCGCCAGGCCCGGGTGCTCGACGTCGAGCTCATCGGGAAGAGCCTGGTCGATTTCGAGCGCCTCGTGAATCTACTGCCGGTCCAAGATCAGAAGGAGCTGTTCCAACTCCTGCTGAAGGAAGTCAAAGTTCACCCCTTCGACCCCGCCCGTGAGAACTCCAGCGCGAGGGGGGCCGGCGGCATTGCCACGAAGGTCCGCTCGAAGTGGTTCCGCGTGGAAATCGCCATCCACCAACTCCCCGGCGTGTGCCTCGCGGAGCGGTTTGAGGGCGAAAGTTCGGAAAACAGGGGAAGTGGCTCCCCGA
>CAZDUX010000046.1:0-2823 GCA_964508715.1 uncultured Anaerolineaceae bacterium
GTTGGTGACCGGCCACCACGTCAGCCAGGACGGCACGCTGGTGCGGGCGAACCGCAGCTTCAAGAGCATCGAGCCGATCACGGTGGCGCAGTCGCCGAAGCAATACCGCGAGCACGTGGCGAAGGGGAACCCGGACACGGCTGAACCCGCGCCGACGGAAGCACCCGCCGATCGCACGGGCCCGCCGACTGCGGGTGCGAGTGATGGCGGCCCCAACCCGTCGCAACGTGAGGCCGGAACGATGAAGCCATCGCAGCAGAATCGAAACGAGTGCCCTCCTCGCGGGGCCCACCCAGCCGGGGCTGTCCGCCCACGGCCGATCGTCGTCGAGGTGGTCAAGGTCATGCGTTTCGGTCCCTTTTCAGCAGCCTGTTAGGCAAGTGTTGGGACGATATTTGTGGCGCTACCACTCATTCGTGCAGGCCGTTCGCATCCTGCTCGGTCTTACCTCCACCGGCGCCTTCTGGGGACTCGATAGCCTTCGATTTGTACCACCGGCGTTCACGCTCGCGACCATCCTCCTGAGCGCAGTGTCAGTCATTCCCAGAGCCTGTACTGCGCTGTATGAGATCGCACAAAACGCGGGCAGGCGGTGGCCGCGCTTGGTTCTCACCATCGCTGGAGCGACACTGCCCGCCCTGATCGCCTGGTGGCTGCCGGATCGCACTAGCTTCACTGGCGACATGCTTCAACGCCTCGGCGCCGTCTCGGCCGGCACGCTCAGCGAACGTTTTCCGCAGAACATGCCGCTGGACACCATGCTGAATCAGGTGCTCGCACGGTCGCTTGCGCACGCAATGGACAGGTCGCTTCTAGAAGTCAATCGCTTGCTCGGCGCGGCTGCTCTCTTGGCGACCGGCGTCGTTGCCTCAGCATTGGTGCGTCCGGCCGGCGCCAAGGGCCGACGGTTCGTCCTTGCAGCCCTCACCACAGCACTCAGCGGCATGTTGTTCGCGTGTGTCGGGACCGGTCGAGCCGACGCTTGGATGGCGTTGATCAGCGTGTGCTTTGTTGGGCTCGTGCTCCGAGATCTTGAGTCGCCTCTCAGGTGGCCTGCTGCTGAAGGCGTGTTCGTCCTGGGCCTATTCATGCACCGGAGCATACTCATGATGCTGCCATTGCTTCTGCTGTTAATAGCGAGGAATGTTATTGGCTGGGGAGCGCGTGAACCCCACAAGCCTCCGACCGGCCGCCGGGTCGCTGCTCTGGGCTTGGCACTCGTCGCGCTGTCCGGTGTTCCGAAATACTGGCAGGTATTCACGTCGTTCGATGTGGTCCACCACGTCGCTCCAACTGGGTGGACGCTCCAGATCATCCGTTCGGCGATAGCACCTCGCCAGCTGCTTGATGTGGCGAACACGGTGCTACTGGTTGTTCCAGCGGCCCCCCTCCTGCTCGCGCTGCTCGCGACCGCAGGACGGTCCACAAGCCGGGTGGTGTACTGTGCGAGCCTTCTAGCCATTCTGCCTTGGTTCACGGCCCTGCTGCTCGCTCACCCGCAACAGGGTCTCTTCCGCGATTTCAGCGTGTTCGCCCCGCTCGGTGCGGTGTGCGGCTTCCTGCTCGCGCAGTACCTAGTGCGGGAGTGGGAGGCGCCGTGGGCACGGCGTCTCGCTATAGGTGCGACGCTGTCACTCGCCACGGCGACGCTCGCACCCATGGCGATGTGGGCGACTCCCACCGCAGGGCATGCGCGCCTTCTCGCATTCGCCTCGGATAGCGTTGGACAGAGCGCACCACGACGGGCCGACGTGTGGTCGTTCCTCGCATCCTCCTATGCGCGGAGCGACCAATCGAGCGATGCATTCGAAGCCGCCCGGACAGCCTTTGAACTCCAGTCCACGCCTCGACGGCGAGCCGAGTATCTGTTCGCCGGGGCAAGAGCGGGCGCCTACGCGGAGATAGCGGGAGTGAGCACACAGTCCATTCGCAGCGGCACGGCTGGCACGGTGGAGTGGCTGGCGCTTACCGGAGCCTCGTCCATACTCCAGGACACAGTCGCGCACCGCCGTGGCCTGCAGGTCCTTCACGTTCTGGCCCACGATCCGACCCAACGGGCCCTCATGAACAGGGCTCTGAGATTGTGTCCGGAGTTGTGGCCTGCCATTCCGGAGACCACGCGACTGGCGCTGACCACCCCTTTGGGGGACGGAGAGGAGAGCAAGCGATGAAGCGTATTCAGATTGTCGCCGCACTACTCACCATGTGCACGGGACTCGTGCAAGGTCCACACGCACTCGCGGCCCCTGAAGGGACCAATGTCGCGTGGACCATACGCCGCGCTACCTGGACAAACTCGCTCGCCCCTGTCATCGGGGGTCGAGAAGCGCTTCCGACCCGGGAGTTGCTTGTCGGGGGCTACGACCAAGCCCTCGGCAGCGCTGTCGTTCTCAACAGGCTGGCACCGCTGAGCTGGTCGATTCGGTCGGGCCAGGCTCAGTTCGCCGTCGGCGTCGCGGCGGCCGACACGAGTGGCGACTTCTCCTGCTTCTTCAGTGATCCAGATAATGGAGACTTGTGCGTCTCAAATGAGGCTCCTCTCACCTTTCCGTGGAGTGCCGGGTCTGAGTTGACGGCGTAGGCGCTCCGGTTCATCCATGGCTCTTCTTTCTTCGCGGGAAGGAGGAGTCAGCGGGATGAACCAGGAGCCGGGCGATCTTGTCGCGGCGTATCTCGGGTTGCAAGGGTTCGAAGTGGTAGCGGTCGCGATCGAGCCGCATCCGCGGCGGGGGCGGATCAAGGTGGTGCGGGTCGAGCGGCGCGCGGGCCAGCACGAGTGCCCCGACTGCGGGCGACGGCACGCGGAGGGGTTGTTCGCCGAGC
>CAZDUX010000047.1:0-2318 GCA_964508715.1 uncultured Anaerolineaceae bacterium
CAGCATGCGCTAACCACGTGGGTCGTGATCGAGGAGCTCGAGCCGAACCACCTGTATGTCGGCGGCGGAGATCCTTTGGGTCGGTTCATTCCAGTGATCGTCTTCTTCCATCCGCCGGCGGGCGTGATCGATGAGTCAGGTCGCGCCGAACTGGTGAAGCTGACGCATGAGGCGGTCACGGGGGCGAAGCCCGCGGGCGACTCTAGGCCGGTGATGACCAATATCATTGTCGCGAACGTTGCGGACGGGACCTGGGGCGTGAGCGGCCAGGTGTGGCGCTTGCCGGAGATGGCGCGCGCAGCAGGCTACAAGCATCTCCAGCATCTAGTGGTTTGATCGAAGAGCCTCGCTTGACGGTCCTGGCAGTGAGGCCCACGACGACCTAACAGCGATTTATCTCGCCACACCTACGGGACGAGCGCGAGAATCATGTCTGTGCGGGGCGTTAGATCGGGCCGAGGAAATCGACCTTGCCGAGCGGAACGCCGTGATGGCGCAGGATCGCGTACGCGGTTGCAACGTGGAAGAAGAAGCTGGGCAGGCCGAAGGCGTAGAGGTAGTGCGTGCCCGTCATTGGCTTGGGATGAAAGGGGACGGTGATGGTGCGCTCCGGCGCCGCTTCGAACTTCGCCACAGGCAGAGTGTCGATATAGTCGAGCGTCTTGGCGATGCGCGCCTGTGCGTCGGACAGTCCGCGTTCGTCATCGGCATAAGGGGGAGGCTCGAATCCGGCGAGCCGGGCAGCGGTGCCTTTGGCGTGATCGCTGGCGCGTTGCACCTGCCCCATCAGCGTGAGCATGTCGGGCGCGAGCCGCGCCTTGAGGATCGCGTCGGGATCGGCCCCTTGTTGGCGAGCATGGGCCTTTCCTTTTCGCAGCAGCTCAGCGAGCACGCCGAGCTGCCGCCGGAACACTGGAACCGACGCATCATAAAATGGAGCGGTCATTCGCACGTCGTCCAGCATGAAGTGTCTCCTTGTCGTGAGCCCGCCCGACGTGATCACGCCGCAGCGACGGTGCAGATTTCACTCATCCTCAAAAATTCGGATCGCTTGGGTCTTCAGGGCGCGACGCACCGCAGGCCTGTCGGCGACGAGCTCAGTCAATCGGGTCCAGGCCGGGCAGAGGATCTCCATGTCCAGCCCGATGCGGCAGCGGCCCCAATAGTAGAAGACGAGGAGGTAGGCATCGACGATCGTGTATGCTTGCGGAATCCCCCAGTCCGGCCGTCGGCGAGGAGCTTTTCGATATAGGCAAAGGATTCGGCGACGTTTTCGCGTCCGCGATTCCTTACTGCCGCAAACCCGCCCTCGTCGGCCGTGAATCGGTGCGGTCGCCACATCTGGGCGAAGGCCATCGTGTGTAGGCTGCTGGACAGCCAGTTCATCCATTCGATGCACCTGGCTTCGGCGGCAGGGTCGGAGGGAAGTAGCTTGGCGGCTGGATTCGTCCGCGCCAGATACATCAAGCTGGCGGGCACCTCGGTAAGGAGGTTGTCGGCACCGCCGATGCGGCCGGGAACGCCCAGCAAGGCCGGCATGCGAGCTTTCGGGTTGATCGCCTTCCACTCCGATTTCGAGGTCATCTCGCCGTCGCGCGGTCCCGACGCCGAAACCAGTTGCAGCTCATAAGGCGCGCCGATCTCTTCGAGAACGATATGCGGCGCCAATGCACAGGTTCCTGGCGAGTAATAGAGCCGGTGTTTGGCAAGTGGTGGCGCAGCAGAATTGGGGGTCGTCATCATCAATCGCCCCTGCATGTGGGACGCCCTCAGGCGCCCAGGCAATTCGTTGCAGGGAGTTCGGGAACAATGCCGCGGCGCGGCGCCACCGCCCAATCGCCATCGTAATAGTGGGTCAGGATGTGGTCGTAGCGCGTCGTCTCGGCGATGCCCGGCAGATTGTGGATTCGCCTGACCAGTTCCGGCAAGTGCCTGTAGTCCATCAGCCGGCAGCGGCTCGCCCGGAAAAGCGGATTGTAAACGGCGTCGAACCGCGCGAGAGGCGGATAGGCAAGGACGTCGGCTAGCGTCGGGCGATCGCCGAGCAGAAAGGGACGGCCGTCGCCGAGCTGATGATCGAGTTCGTCGAGGAAGTCGAACAGTTCGCCCATCGCGACATCGTATTCCAGCCGGTCCGGGCTGATCGTGCGCTTGTCAGTTGAGGCGTTCAAAAACGCTGTCTTGCGGTCCTGCATGTTCTGGGCGGAGCCGGCGTCGACGGGGGGCGTGGCCGCGGGAGCCCCTGCCGTGGCGCCAGATGGGTTCGGGAGAATCTGGCCGGCGGTCGGTGATTGCTGACTGGTCTGTGTGAAGAGGCG
>CAZDUX010000048.1:0-1661 GCA_964508715.1 uncultured Anaerolineaceae bacterium
ATCGTGACAAGCCTCAGCTTCCAGGGTCAGTGCCGCGAGGCCTTTGAGTTCTACGCCAAGGTCCTGGGCGGAAAGATCACCGCCGCCATGCCCTATGGCGACGGTCCTCCCGACATGCCGATCACCGACGAGAAGTACAAGACGTGGTTGATGCACTGCTGGCTCGAGGTCGGCGACCAGGCCCTGATGGGCGCAGACATGGACGTCGCCTGGGCGCGCAACGTCGACAAGCCCAAGAACGGGTTCGACGTCACCCTGCATACCACAGACAAGAATGAGGGGCAGCGCTGGTTCGACCAACTATCCGAAGGAGGAAAGGCGGTCATGCCGTTCGGCGAGACCTTCTGGTCGCCCGGCTTTGGCTCGCTCGTCGACAAGTTCGGCGTCCCCTGGATGGTCAACACCATACCTTCAGCCGGCTGGAAGCCGGCCTAAAGTTGAGTCGGTGCTGGCACGAAGCGGACCTCTTGATCACGGATCACCGACAAAGCGGAG
This sequence comes from uncultured Anaerolineaceae bacterium, assembly GCA_964508715.1. Taxonomy (GTDB): domain Bacteria; phylum Chloroflexota; class Dehalococcoidia; order Tepidiformales; family Tepidiformaceae; genus JAKALX01. The sequence goes on from CAZDUX010000048.1 coordinate 496, forward strand.
CGCGGGTCGGATAACCCGCTTCCGCCCCGCGTCGGACGACGCCGTCCGGAACAATCGCGAATGAGGGCTTGGATAGTGGCGAAGCTCGTCTTTGCAATGAACCAGTCTCTGGATGGTTACGTCGACCATGATCACGAGGCATTTGCGCCTGATCCCGAGCTTTTCCGTCATTTCATCGAGCAAGTCCGCGGTCTGACGGGCAGTGTGTACGGTCGCGGCCTCTATGAGGTCATGCGCTATTGGGATGAGGATCATCCCGAGTGGAACGCTGCGGAACGCGACTTCGCTGCGGCGTGGCGCGCTCAGCGCAAGTGGATCGTGTCCCGTTCGTTGGAATCAGTAGGGCCGAACGCCACACTCGTCCATGATGACGCGGAGACGGTGATACGCGGGCTGAAGGCCGAGCTCGACGGCGAGATCGACGTTGGCGGCCCAGTCCTGGCGCGAAGCCTGACTGAGCTTGCTCTTATCGACGAGTATCGGCTGTACCTCCGCCCCGTCGTGCTCGGCCGCGGCAAGCCGTTCTTTGCCGGTCCCCGGCCGCCGCTCCGCCTTGTTGCTCATGATCGTATCGGCGAGCACGCGGTCAGACTCACCTACGTTCCAGCCTGATCGCGCAATTCACTGACAGATTGCGCCGACAACGATGCGATGCATGGAAAAGCTGGAGAATGCCATGAGCCATTCCTATCGCTGGGTGATTGTCGCAGCGGGCGGTCTGCTGGGTTGTGTCGCGATCGGCGCGATGTTCTCGCTGCCCGTCTTCCTGCGGCCGATGTCACAGGACACGGGATGGTCGGTTACCGGCATTTCCACGGCGATGACGTTCGGCTTCGTCGCGATGGCGGCGGCCAGCATGGCGTGGGGCAATCTCTCGGACAGGTTCGGGCCGCGTCCAGTGGTGCTCACGGGCTCGGTCGTGCTGGTGGCCAGTCTGGCGCTTGCGAGTCGGGCGGGCTCGCTGCTCGAGTTCCAGCTCCTGTTCGGCGTTCTGGTCGGCGCGTCGACGGCCGCGGTTTTCGCGCCGATGATGGCCTGCGTGACCGGTTGGTTCGACACGCAGCGCGGGCTTGCTGTTTCGCTCGTCTCCGCCGGCATGGGCTTGGCGCCAATGACCATGGCGCCGCTCGCGGCCTGGCTGGTCACCGTCCATGATTGGCGCACCG
>CAZDUX010000049.1:0-1555 GCA_964508715.1 uncultured Anaerolineaceae bacterium
CTGACAGGGTTGCCAGAAATAGCTTGACCGACGCCGCTGCGCATGGTGTCGTGCTCGCATGATGGGGCCGATACTGACGTCGCCTGGTGTCGAGCGGGTGATCCGTCGGCGGACGCGCCGGGATCCGAAGCCGCGGTTCAAGCCGGACACGGCGGGGCAGCTGGACGCGATCCGAGGCTGCCCGGCATGGCAGGTGCCGGACCGGCATCTGGCACGCGGGGTCTGGCGGGCCGTGCAGCAGCTCGACCTGTCGTCGATCGAGGAGCGGTACTCCTCGTTGGGCCGTCACGGCTTCGAGCCGCGCCGACTGCTGGCGATCTGGGTATACGGGAGCCTGGTCGGACTCCACCACGGGACCAAGCTGGCGAAGGCGTTGGAGACGGATGCGGCGCTGCGGCTGCTGTCCGGGGGGCACGCGATCTCGCGCTCGAAGCTGAACGAGTTCCGACAGCAGCACGGGGCGTTGTTCGCGGCATGTCTGGAGCAGACGGTGGCGATGGCGCAGGCGCAGGGCCTGTTGCCGCTGGACGATCTGGCCGCCGACAGCATGCGGCTGCGCGCCCACGCCTCGACGAAGGCGGTGCGGACCCTCCTGCGGTCGAAGAAGCGCTTGGCCGAGCTGGCGGCGGTGGACATCGAAGCCCTTTCGGAGATCGAGCGGGAGACGCATCGGGAGAAGGTGGAGAAGCATCGAGCGGCAGTGGCGGCGTGCGAGGCGCGGGACCGGACGAGCATCGTGACGACGAACCCGGCGGCGGTGCTTCTCAAGTTTCCCGACGGAGCGGGGGCGCCCGGGCATCGGATCTCGGCGATGGCGGCGGGCGTGCAGGCCCGGTTCATTGTCTCCGTGCTGGTGACGGCCGACACGCACGATTACGGGTTGCTCGAGCCACTGGTCGTGGAGACCCGAAGAGTCCTCGCACGCAGCGGTGTGTCATCCGATGCGCAGCTTCAGATCAGCGCCGACGCGGGCTATTGCGCCCGCGCTGATCTGGTGTTTGCCGAGCACGTGCGTGACCACGCCGACATCCTCATCGCGGGCACCGAGCCGTGTGACGCACGCACGGAGTTCTTCGGCCGGGATCGCTTCACGATTGCGGAAGACGGTTCGGTGTCGTGTCCGGCGGGTCGACGGATGAACGGGCCCTATCGCGAGCCGGATGGCCGGAGCAAGTGGGTCGGCGTCGGATGTGCTGCCTGCGAGCTTCGCCCGCAGTGCACGAAGGGGCAGACCCGCTCCCTCGCCATCGACGAGGAGCTGGATCGGGTGCGCGGCGCGATGCGAGAGCGGATGAGCGCCCCGGGTGGCCGCGAGCGCTACAACCGGCGCATCGCCACCATCGAGCCGGTCTTCTCGAACCTCGAATCCACCATGGGCTATCGCCGGGCCAGCTCCCGGCACGAGCCCACCATCCTGGCCGAGGTCCTGCTCAAGGTCCTCGCCCACAACATCAGCCGGCTGCTGGGCACGCGAAAGCTTTCGCGCGTCTACTGCCTGCTCACCCCCGACGGCGGCCTGATCCCGTTCGGGAGCGAATTTCCGGCAACCCTCTGA